>LADP01000021.1 GCA_000961575.1 Peptococcaceae bacterium BRH_c8a | reverse complement strand
GCGCTCCGGTGATATCGCTCCGCTCTCTCTTGCAATTCTTATTGTTATGATCGGATCGGGTTATTGTTACCGCATGGCATAAACTGCTTAACCGTTTGGCTACGCCCTAAGCAGCCTGAATTCGGGGCTATGACAGGCTAATCAACGCATCCAGGTGCACCGTTCGCTCCGGATATCACCGGATCGCCGCGTAAGCTGGTTTTTCTTCCTTCTGCTGGTGCCGCGTTTAGCGGCATGGTGGTCTACCCTGAAAATAGACTTTAGGGTTGTCATCCTGAGCGCAGCGAAGGATCTAATCTTTAAGGTTCCTCGCTGCGCTCAGATTGACACGCGTAAACGCACCACGATAAACGAATACAACTTTCTGGTTGGGCTTTGGTGCCAGGTGTTGCAAGTTGAAAGCTGCAAAATACGCAACTTTCAACTTGCAACACCTGGCACCTTATCGGTTGTTTCATAGCAATGACGTAACAAGTGTTGCCTGGCAATTAATGTTTTAAAATTAATTATAGAATTTGTGAGAGAAATTTTTGAGTACGCTCCAACTTGGGATTTTGAAATAGTTCCACGGGTTCGCCTTCCTCGATAATCCGGCCCTCGTCCATAACCATTACCCGGTCACCCACCTCCCTGGCAAACCCCATCTCGTGGGTTACCACCACCATCGTCATTCCCTCTTTGGCCAGCTCTTTCATCACCTGCAGCACCTCACCCACCAGTTCCGGATCCAGCGCCGAGGTGGGCTCGTCAAATAGCATGATCTTCGGGCTCATGGCCAGTGCCCGGGCAATGGCCACCCGCTGTTTCTGCCCGCCAGAGAGTTGATCCGGATAACTTTTGGCCTTATCCGCCAGCCCGACCTTCTTTAAAAGCTGCATCGCCATATCAACCGCCGCGCTCTTTTTTAGCTTGCGCACAAAAATCGGTGCTTCGGTTACGTTCTCCAGCACCGACCGGTGCGGGAACAGGTTGAAATGCTGAAACACCATCCCCACCTCGGAGCGAATTTGGTTCAGGTTATCCTTTTGGGGATCCACCGTCTGGCCCATAATCGAAATCTCGTCGCTGCCGCTGTCGGGAATCTCCAAAAAGTTGATGCACCTTAGCAGCGTGCTCTTTCCCGACCCGCTGGCCCCGATTAGCACCACCACCTCGCGTTCGGATACGCTAAGATCCACGTCCTTTAACACGTGCAGTGAACCGAATGATTTGTTCAGCTTTTTAATGCGGATCATCTATTTAGTCACCTCGCTTTGCTCCACGCTCAGCCGTTGTTCCAGTTTGTTTACCAGCCAGGTGAATATGATTACCAGTACCAGGTAATAGCAACCGGCCACCATGTAGGTTTCAAAGGGCTGGAAGTTGGCGGCCTGGGCGTACAGCGCGGTACCGTAGATCTCGGACACGCCCAGGTAGGCCACCAGCGAGGAGTCTTTAAGCCCGATGATGAATTGGTTGCCCAGCGCCGGGATGGCCCGCTTGAACGCCTGGGGCAGGATGATGCGGCGCATGGCCAGCGGGTAGGTCATGCCCAGTGAGCGGGCGGCTTCCATCTGACCGCGGTTGATGGATTGGATGCTGCCGCGGAATATCTCGGCGATATACGCGCCGGAGTGGATGGCCAGGGCCAGCGCGCCCGCCCAGAAGGCGGGCAGTACGACCAGTTGGATGATCCCAAAGTATAAGAACATCAGCTGGACGATTAGCGGCGTGCCGCGGATAACGGTGATGTACAGCTGGGCGATACTGTAAAGGATTTTGCTGCCGGAGATTTTGAAGAAGGCAAACACCAGCCCGATGACCATGGCCAGTACCAGTGACACGGCGGTGAGTTTTAAGGTCATGCCGGTGGCAAATAGGAAGGCTTCCCAGTTTTCGATAAAAATTTCGATGATAGCTGTCATTTTGTCACCTCTTTGTGGTGTGGAGCTGCTTAAAGTGGTGGGGCGCGTTTGGTTTAAACGCGCCCCGGGGTGTGGTCATGTTGTTGGGGTGAATTATTCGCCCAGGATGCTGCGTCCGAACCATTTTTCGCTGATGGTGTCGTAGGTGCCGTCGGCGATCATTTCTTCCAGGGCGGCGTTAACTTTCTCTAGCAGCTCGGTGTTGTCTTTCATGATCGGGATAGCCATTTCGTCTACCCACAGCGGCTCGCCCACGTCTTTAATCTTAAGCTCGTTCTTAATGGCTTCAAAGCCTACCATCTGGTCGGTGATTACGGCGTCGATACGGCCGGTGGGCAGTTCCTGCAGTGCGATGACGTCGCTGTCATAGCCGGTGACGTTTTTTTCGTCGGTGTATTCCAGGGCTACGTCACGGAAGGTGCTGGCTTTAACCACGCCGATCTTTTTGCCTTTCAGGTCGTCGGCGGTGGTAATTTCTTCATTGTCGGCGGCTACGAATACCTGAGCGCCTGAGCGGTAGTAGGGCCGTGTAAAGTTAACCTGTTCCTTGCGCTCTTCGGTGATGGCCATGCTGCCGATGATGGCGTCGTATTTGCCGGCTTTAAGGCCCTGGATGATAGTCTCCCAGGGGTTGGTTACGGGGTCGGCTTCCATGCCCATACGTTTGGCGATTTCGGCGCCGATCTCCACGTCGAAGCCGGTTAACTGGCCGCCTTCTTTGTAGTTGAACGGTTTGTATAGGCCGCTCATGGCGTAGCTAAACTTTTCGCTGCCGGTGTCTTCTGCGGCGCCTTGCTCTTCCTGGGCCGGTTCTTGTTTGTCGCCAGCGCTCTGACCGCCGCAGCCGCCCAGCACCAGGGCTAGGCCCACCAACATCACTAGGGCCAGTTTTAGTATCCAGGTTCTGTTCTTCAAAATTTGTCTCCTCCTTGAGTTTTTATAATTAATCGTAAAACCAGTTACAGTTTCCTAATTTCACCTCCTGGATTTTTATTTAAATTTTTGTTATATAAAAAGTTATTTGGTTGACTAGCAACTGGGTTAACTATTACAAGTTGTCTGGCAACATCTAAAAAACTTTTTGAGGTTTTAGTTAGAAAGGCGTGATGCCACACGTACATCCACTATTATATTATACTATAGAGTTATTGTAAACTTTCCCATTTGCTTTGAAATGAGGCATATTAGCCAATCAAACACCTTCTTTATATGTATAAGGGAACAAACCGCCATTTTTATCGCAATTACCGAGTTGGTGGTGTGATATGTTGTTATTCCCCAAATATTAAAAGGGTTGCGGAATTTATCGCAACCCTTTTGAGGAATGTTTAAAAACTGCTGATTATTTCATTTTGGATATGGCATCTTTTATCTCATCAATTGATGCGGCTTCTTCAATGGTGGAAAGATCGCCCAACTCATTGCCCAGCATCAATGTTTTCATCACCCGCCGCATTATTTTGCCGCTACGTGTTTTAGGCAGGGTATTGACGAAATGGATGTCCCTCATCACCACGATGGCGCCCATGGTATTACGTATATGAGTTTTTAGTTCTTTTTGCATTTCTGGGGATGGCTCATATCCCGCTTTTAGCACCACGAATGCGCAAGCTACTTCACCCCTGAGTTCGTCAGGTACCCCTGAAACACCGGCTTCAACTACCGCCGGGTGGGAAATCAGTGCGCTTTCAACTTCCACGGTACCGATACGGTGAGAGGCAATCTTGATTACCTCGTCAGAACGCCCGGCAAACCAAACATAGCCATCTTCATCCATAGCAGCAGCGTCTCCACAGAGGTACTTGCCTTTAGTGGCAGGCGTGCGCTCCCAATAGTTATACAGGTACCCCTCAGTGTCGCCCCACAGGGTGGATACCAACCCCGGGAAGGGCTTCGTGATTACTACCACGCCTTTTTCGCCACGTTCCACGGGCGTGCCGTCACTTTCATGCAGCACTTCCGCTACAACCCCGGGCACCGGGATGTGCGCTGAGCCGGGTTTGATGGGAATCATACCCAAACCGTATGGATTTGCAAAAATGGGACCGGATGTTTCGGTTTGCCACATGTGATCCATGACGGGGATTTTGTTTTCAAACACTTCTTCCTGCAGCCAGGACCAGGCGGGCGGGTTTAACACTTCGCCGGCGCAGAAAATTCTTTCCACAGTGCTAAGGTCGTGTTTACGGGCCTCTTCAGTGCCCAGACGCATCATCCCCCGCACTCCGGTAGGTGAAAGCCAAAGCGCTGTAGCCTTGTTACGAGAAGCCACACTCCACCACATGTCTTTGGTTGGGTAATCGGGAGTGCCCTCATACAGTACGGTGGTGCATCCAGTGAGCAGCGGGCAGTACACATTGTAGCTATGGCCTACTATCCACCCGATGTCAGAGGTACAGAACCAAACGTCTGTTTCACGCAACCCATAAATCCACTTGCCCATACAGTATACCCACATCTGGTAACCACCGTGCTTTTGTACCGTTACTTTGGGCTTGGCGGTAGTACCTGAAGTTGGCAGCAAGAACAACGTTTCGTTGGCATCCATTATCTCGCAGGCGTCGCTCTGTCCTTCACCATAGGCTAGAAACTCATCCCAATAAATATCTCTGCCTGGAGTCATAGGCGTATCATGACTGGGGTTTTTCCTTAGCACCACCACTTTTTTCACCAGGTCAGGCGGGCACATGGCAATACCATCGTCAACAATTGGTTTTAACGGAACAGGTTTGCCTCGCCGTGAACCTTCGTCCTGGGCCAGGACGTACTGGGCGCCTGAAATTTGCAGGCGATCCGCCACCGCGCTGGAAGAAAATCCGGCAAATATCACTACATGGATGGCTCCCACCCGGGCACAGGCCAGCATAGCTGCTACTGATTCAACACTACTAGGCATATAAATAGAAACACGGTCACCTTTTTGGACTCCCATGCCACGTAATGCCCTGGCATACTGCTTGACTAGTTCAAACAGCTGGGCGTAGGTCACTGTGCGTACTTCACCTGTTTCACCCGATTCTGTTACAATGGCTGCCCGGCCGGCTCGGCCCTTTTCAATATTATAATCCAGGCAGTTGTAACTGATGTTAGTTTGTCCACCCACAAACCACTGAAAGGTGGGGTATTCCCAGTTAAAAACCTTATCCCACTTTTTAAACCAATTAATTTCACTCATAGCCTGCTCGGCTGCGTGCCCCCAAAAACCTTCTGTATCTTCAGCTGCCCAATCAATAAATTTTTTAACGTGTGGTGGAATTAGTCCGGTACCTACCGTTTTTTTCGCATCCGACATAACAATTAGCCCCCCCTCTTAAAAAAAATTACTAACACGTTAACAAGTTAACATGTCATAAATTTTATTGATCATAAGAGATTAATTACGGCGCATAACCAGTCTTTAATCAGCCCTCCCTGTTCCAATTTTCTAAATTGACACTCTTTTCATTATATTATGATACTTTAGGCCACATAAATACTTTACTGCTGGAATGCAAAAAAAGACCTCCCAATGGTCAATATTTTTTTTGAGAGGATTATGCAACCTTTTTTTACAACTTTGGGCAAAAGGCGAAAACCAGTGGATGGTCTATGCGGCGGCTATTTAATTTGATTTGGCAGGCCTTATAAAGTACTTATTTATTGGTTGTTCTCTTTGCTTTCTGTATTTTTAAAATACACCATTTCACCCATGATCATCTGGCGAACCATTTCGGCCGATTCACGAGTACCTACCACCAGCAGTACATCGCCTGTTTTAAGCGTGGTATTGGCTTCAGGTGATACTATCTCGTGGCCGTTGCGGTATATTGATAAAACCGTCGCCCCGGTACGGGCCCTGAATCCCGCTTCGGACAATGAAGTGCCCAGGAGGGGGGAGTCTGCCGGAACGGATACTTCTTCTAATTTTTGCAAACGCCCTGCCATTTTGAACGTGTAATCCAGCAACTGATTTGTAAGCCGGTCTATTTCCAGGTTCAATTTCTCCCTATCCTTCAGCAACACTTCCAGGCGCTCCTGAATCTCTAGGAGCACCTTTTTTTGGTTGTAATCCGCCAGGTATTCGCGGGCGGCCCGGTCTGACTTAACAACTACACCTATGCCTGGCATGACGTCTACAATTTCCCGCTCTTGCAGCAGTGTCAATGCCCGCCTAATGGTCTCCGGAGAAACATTGTATTTGCCGGCCAGGGTGGATCTACCGAAAACTTTTTGTCCAATCCTGTATTCGCCCCGCACTATGCGGGTGGCGATATCCACAGCAATGGTAATGTATCTGGCTAAGTGAACCTGAGATTGACTTTCTTGCATCGGTGCACTTCCCTCTGATAAATTAGGGACACAGGGGTGTGTCCCCTTTCATACGTTGGGGACATTCCTCGACCTCAAAGCCTGACCTATTAGCTGAGGTGTGTCCCCTTTCCTTTATTATGTTAACTGTTATTATAAATTACACGAATTCCGTTGTTGGCAAAATCATTAAGTAAATCTTCCACATTGGTAGAAGCCAGTCTGATCATAACATGCACCAACTGGTCGTCTTTTTCACGGCAGGCAACAGCATGTACATTAATCTCCCGGTTCTTAACCAAAATAAGCACGTCTGCCAGGGCTCCTACTTTATTTTCCATCTCCAGTACCAGTCTAATGCCGGGTTTGCGCAGCCCGAAAATGCGGATTAAAGCCTCAAACACGTCAGATTGGGTGATGATGCCCTTTAACACGCCGTTATCAACCACCAGCAGAGATCGAATTCTGTGCTCGCGCATCTGCAGTGCGGATTCCTCAATGGTACAGTTGGACTCGACAGAAATGGGGTCTTTAACCAGGACGTCCTTTACGGTCATCTTGGACAAGAGGTGATTCATTTCGAAAATACTTAAGGTGGAAGCCGGTGATGGCGATACCTTCAGTAGTTCCCTTTCGGCAACCAGGCCCACCAGTTTACCTTTGTTCATTACCGGTAGTTGGTGTACCTTGCGTTTACGCATTATGCTAAGGGCTTCTAGAATTGGTGTTTCAATGGGAATGCTGATTGGTGATGTGGACATAAAGTCTTTAACAAACAATTTGAATACCCCCTTCCGCTTTGGATATTTTAAACTTAGTTTTTTAGGCTAAAATCACAGCACTTTACCAAGATTAAGCAGCAACCACAGCTCTTCACCTTTTTTTACTACCCCGCTGAGGTATTCCACACCGTCTCCAGCCACGGTGGGAGGCTCAATCTCATCCTCGGTGTATCTACCTACCTCCTGGACATTATCAACAATCATCCCTACTTTTTGGCCGTTGTATTCAACAACAATGATACGGGTCGAATCATCGTGACTCCTTTCCAGTAGCCCAAGTCGCCGGTTTAGGTTAATCACCGGCACAACACTTCCCCGTAGATTAATGATTCCTTCTACGTACCCTTTACTATTGGGCACTGTGGTAATATCAGTCATACGAATGATTTCCTGGGTTTCCTGGATCGGCAATGCATATAATTGATTAGATAATTCAAATATCACCAGTTGTCCTTCATTTTGCACCGAATCACCTTCTTGAGGCATATTTTAACATAACTATTAGACACTATTTTACATTATCCTTTAAAAATCGCCCTAATAAAAAATCTAACTAAAATTTTACTTTTTCTTTTTATCTTGTTCTTGTTTTTCCAGGCTGTCCTTGGGTGCCCCGCAAGATTTACATTTGCCCGGTTTGCATCGGCCTTCCAGTTCTGTACCGCAGGACTGACATTTCCATACTGCCATGAATACCCCTCCTTGTTTTATATAATTAAGCGTCACCTTTATTTATCTTACTGATGGATGGCTGATGAATAGCCATTATCCTCTTATCCTACACTGGCAGCCTTTTTCAATTCCTTTACGGCCAGGGTTGGATCGGCGGCACCGAAAACAGCAGATCCTGCCACCAGCACCCGTGCTCCGGCCCTTACCAATGCAGCGGCAGTAGACACGTTGACCCCGCCGTCTACTTGAAGCAGCACTTCTGATTTTTCCATATCTAATAGAGACCCAATTTCCCTTATCTTGGGGAGCATTTGGGGAATAAAATCTTGGCCGCCAAAACCAGGGTTAACAGTCATGACCAGGATCATATCCAGCATGGGCAGTACATATTCCAGTCCCTGCGGTGCAGTGGCCGGGTTATAGGCCAGTCCGGCTTTTTTTCCGCACTGTTTAATCATCTGCAGGGTACGATGCAGGTGAGGACATGTTTCAGCGTGCACAGTTATTATATCCGCTCCGGCGGCAGCAAATTCGGCTATGTAACGATCCGGGTTTTCGATCATCAAGTGGACATCGAACACAAGTCCGGAATGAGAGCGCAGTGATTGCACTATTAGTGGCCCGATGGTTATATTAGGCACAAAATGGCCATCCATTACGTCAATATGCAGGAACTCGGCACCAGCCTGTTCCACTAAACGCACCTGTTCGCCAAGGCGGGAAAAATCTGCTGAAAGTATTGAAGGGGCTATTTTGACCATTAGTATCTCCTCTCAGATTCGATGACTTCTTCTAGTAAGTTTAGGTAATTTTGGTATCGCAGCATGGAAACGTGCCCTTTGCGTACCGCCTCTTTTACGGCGCACTCCGGCTCCCGGTAATGGAGACAGCCGTTAAACCTGCACTGGCCGGCATAACTATTGAATTCAGGGTAGTAGCCGGGCAGTACTTCCCTCTTTAGTGCTGGGAGATCAACGTTGGAGAAGCCCGGTGTATCCGCCACCAGCCCGCCATGCTCTAATGGTATCAATTCAACGTGCCTGGTGGTATGTTTACCACGTCGCAGTTTAAGGCTAATATCACCAGTCTGCAGTTCAAGACCCGGCTGCAGTGTGTTTAGCAAGCTTGATTTGCCCACTCCGGAGGGGCCGGCCAGAACATTGATGCGATCTTTAAGGCAATTGCGCAATGACTCAATACCCTGACCCGTTTTAGCACTGACCCTGATGACCGGGTATCCAGTTCGATCGTAATGCGCGATAAGTTCGGGTTCTTCATTTTCGGCCAAGTCAAACTTATTGAAACATATGACAGGAGTAATTTCGGCCGCCCGAACCTGAACCAGAAACCGATCCAGCAGAAGCGCACTTGGATCTGGCTGTTTGGTGGCAAAAATAACCACGGCCTGGTCTACGTTGGCGATAAGAGGTCGAACCAATTCATTACGGCGCGGTAATATTTTTTCCACCACACCATCGTCGTCCCCCATTAATATAACGCTAACCATGTCGCCTACCATAGCTTGACTTTTCTGAAGCCTAATTTTGCCTCGGATGGAGCACCGGAAAACCCGGTCACCGGCCCGGACAAAATAAAAACCACCTACCGCCTTGATAATCACACCATCCATAAAGCACTCCCTATATCTTTAGGTTATTAGATTTAGTATTAAAAATTAGATTGACTCCTGACTTCTGACTCCTTCGTCTCCCTATGGTAGTTCTTCTTCTTGAACTAATTCCCCATCCACAAACACCTGCAGTACGCCTCTCCCCAGGTAGGTAATCTTTTTCCTTACCTTGTCATTTGCATCATGGCTATCAGCATAGCGTAATTTTCTACCTTCCAGGTCTTCAACCACTATTTCCAAGCTGTGTACCCGACCGTCGTCGGGAATAACGTCCTTAACCTCAACATTGACCTTTTTTTCCACGGGTCCGGGACCTCTGCTGAGTACTACACTGATTTCAGTTCCTTCCTCAACCTCGGTGTTGGGGCCGGGCGTATGACTGGTAATTCGGTTAGCCGGGTAATCCGTGCTATCCTCGTAGCCAGCTTCGGCTTCATTAAGCACCAGGTTTTTAGCTGATAATATAGAAGCGGCATCTCTTAATGTTTTACCCCGCAAGTCCGGTATCGTCTGCATCTTGGGTTCAGGCCCTTTACTTACTGTAATCCTGACCGCGAAACCCCGGGGTGCCTTTTCATGGGCGGCAGGAGACTGTTCTATAATGCTGTCCTTTTCTGTATCATCACTATATTGGTAAGCCGGCGGTTGGGTCAGGGTCAGTTTCGCTTGGTCCAGCAACACTACTGCCTCGCTTACAGAGCGGTTTAGCAGTTCCGGCACTTCCATCATTTCCTGTCCTTTGCTGACTGTGATGGTAATTACCCGCTGCGGTTTAACCTTGGGATCATCGGGTCCGTGATCCTGGGCTATAACAATGCCTTCTTTTTCATCGTCGTACTTCTCTTGCACCTTTACCCCCAAATCTAAAGCTTCCAGCTCTGCACGTGCTTCTGCCTCGGTCATCCCCACTACGTTCTTCACCGTAATATCGGGCACGTCCATGTAGTTGAAGAAACCATACACTCCGCCCACCATGAGGCCGATTACCAGCACGGCAACAGCAATCCAGGTCCAGGTCTTGGGAATCGCAGCCTCCTTTTGATGATCAGCGGTCTCTGCGGATTCTGCTTGATAAGGGTCGCTTGTTTTTGCCCCCGGGGCAGCAGCAAGTTCGGTTCCAACGACGGGCAGTATAACTGTATTTTGCCCCGTATCCTCCAGGGCCGATTCCAAGTGCCGGGCCAAATCTCCCGCGTTGCGGTAGCGCAATTCAGGTTTCTTATCCATGGCCCGCCTGACCACGTTGGCCAGTTCCGTGGGCACATCCGGGTTAACCTCGTCTACAGGTAGTGGAGTTTCCTGGATATGTTTTAAAGCCACGGCTATCGGGCTGTCGCCGCTGTAAGGCTGTTTACCGGTGAGCATTTCATAAAGCAATATGCCCACAGCATAGATGTCTGATTTGGGTGTGGCAGTTTCGCCTCTGGCCTGTTCAGGGCTCAAGTAATGCACCGAACCCATAATGGTATCTGTGCGGGTAATAGTGGATGAAGTTGCTTCCATGGCGATACCGAAATCCGTCAGTTTGGCGCGTCCCTCGGTAGTAATCAGGATATTATGCGGCTTGACATCCCGGTGCACGATGTTATTCTGATGGGCATGTTCCAACGCCTCACTCACTTGTACCGCAATCCGCACAGCTTCAATAGGCTCAAGGTATCCTTTTTGTTTGATAACGTTCTTTAAATTGTCCCCCCGGACGTATTCCATCACCAGGTAATGAATGGCGTCTTCCTGTCCTACGTCGTGTATATTGACTATGTTGGGATGGGAAAGGCTGGCCACGGCTTGGGCCTCACGACGGAAGCGGGCGACAAAATCATCGTCCGAGGTGAATTCAGGACGGAGGATTTTTATCGTTACCAGACGGTTTAAAAATGTATCCCGCGCTTTATAAACGATGGCCATGCCACCGCCACCTAGTTTTTCCTGTATTTCGTACCTATTCCCAAGCATTTTGCCTATCATATCGTCTTCACCTCGGGTTTCAAAAGTGGAAAACCCTTAATCCAAGGCCCGGTGTATAATATCCCGGGCCAACGGTGCGGCGCTGCCGCTCCCGGCACCTGCGTTTTCAATTAGTACCGCTATGGCCACCCGGGGTTCTTCCGCCGGAGCGAAACCAACAAACCAGGCATGGGCTTTGCCATGCGGGTTTTCAGCTGTTCCGGTTTTGCCGGCTACTGTTACCCCGGGCAGCGCAGCGGATTTTCCGGTTCCATTACGCACAACATCCACCATTTCTTGCTTAATTAGCGCAGCCACAGCCGGATCCATGGCCTGCTGCCAGCCTTGTGGGTCAAAAATACTGGAACCATCGGCTGCGGTACTGTACCCGGAAACAATATACGGTTTCATAATCAAACCTTCATTTGCCACGGCGCAGGCCAGCAAAGCGGCCTGCAGCGGACTAATCAATAATTCGCCTTGGCCAATGGCACTGGAAGCCAGCTCCGGGCTTGTCATTTCGTTGGGCTTTGCTATATTACCCCGATAAACGGGCAGCGGAAAATCAAATTCTTTGGTTAGACCTAAAGCAAGGGCCTGTTGATAAAATACCTGCGCTCCCTGGGTAAGCCCGTAACTGGCGAAAGCCACATTACAGGATCTGGCAAATGCTTGATGAAAGTCTACCTCGCCATGCACGGCGTTATCCCGAAGCTCAAAACCGTTAACTTCCAAGCTGCCGGTACAGTTAATTTTTTGCTCCAGTATATTTGGGAAAGATTGGCCGGTTAGGACGCCGGCCGCGGTAACTATTTTAAACACCGATCCCGGTGGGTAAGCGCCCTGGGTGGCCCGGTTCAGCATGGGCGCACCAGCCTGATCAATGTACTTACTGACGTCTTCCGGTTCATATGACGGGCTTGCGACCATGGCCAACACTGCACCGGTGGTTGGTTCAAACACAACCACGGCACCGGTTCTGCCGCGCAGCGATTGATAGATATACTGCTGCAGGTCGGCATCCACGGTTAGGGTAACATCGTTTCCTATTCCCGGCCTGTTTAACACCCGATCTAGTAATCCGGTCAAGGGGTTGCCGCCATCCAGCCCCAACAGTACTCTAGCCTGGGATTTTTCCAGACCGGCGGAACCATAACGGCTTGAATAATAACCTGTTATATGGGCAGCAGCGCTGCCTAAGGGGTACTTTCTGACATAATTGTTTTCTACACCTAGTTCGGTGTGTACACTTTCCGAATAGGCTAGCAATTGCCCATCACGGTCCAGGATATCACCCCGTTGAATCATTTTCTCCCTGGCAAACAGGCGCGGGTCTAACGGTCCTTTGCCGTCGCCGGCCACGTGTTCAACATAAAAGGGGATTAGGCCCAAATAAACGCATAGTGCCACCAGCCCCGCAAGTATGATGTATGCTAATTTGCGCACATTATTTTTCATGTTTTTTCGCCCTCACCGGAAATATTGAGCAGCATGCCGGCCAGAATAAAGTTGGCTACCAGTGAACTGCCCCCGTAGCTGATAAAAGGGAGCGTGATACCGGTCATGGGCAGCAGTTTGGTCACCCCGGCAATAATGATTAATACTTGCAAACCCAAAAGGGCAGTAAAACCGGCAGCCATAAGACTGGAATAATCGTCCCGAGATGCAAGGGCGATTTTAAAACCTCTGTAAACCAGAATCATATACAAAAGCAGAATTCCAACCCCGCCAAGCAAACCGGTTTCCTCACATATGGCGGCGAAAATAAAGTCGGTATGTACAGCGGGTATATAGCCCGGAAAGCCGGCACCCAGGCCGGAACCAAATATGCCTCCGGCAACAATAGCATACAAAGATTGAATAATTTGGTAACCTGCCCCTTCCGGTGAAGCCCAAGGGTTAATCCAGATCTCTACCCGGGTATGCACATGGCCGACTTTAAAAAATGCTGCTGCTGCACCGGCCAAAAATAAAATACCACCCATTACAATATAAGTCCACCTGGCAGTAGCCACGTAAACCATAGCTAAAAAGGTACCAAAATAAATCAAGGCAGTACCCAGGTCCCGTTGAAAAATAAGCACCAGCAGAGCCGTCAGCCACATGCCCAGCAGCGGGCCCCATTCTTGTACACCGGGTAGGATATACTGTTTACCCCCATCAACACCATTTGGATAAGTTGGAGACATGCGGATTCTATTTTCCACCAGGTAACTCCCCAGGAAAAGAACCAGCAATAATTTAACAAATTCGGATGGCTGCAAGTGAAACATTCCCAGATCCAGCCAACTTTTGGCCCCACCCAATTCAATGCCAAAAAATATGGGCAAAAGCAAAGCTACAATACCGGCAACAGCAAACAGGTATTTGTAGTCAGACAGCAGGCGGTATCGGTGACCAAATGCTGTAGTAACAAACAGGGCTGCTAGGCTTATAATCACCCAGGCCAGCTGCCTGTAGCCGTAGGCAGGTTCCAGTCGAAACAGAAATACCATTCCAGTACCGGCAAGAAAAAATACTACCGGGGCTATGTAAACGTCATACTGCGCCTTTTTACGTTGCCAGATTAGGCTGAGAAACATAAAGCCGGCGAACATGATTACCGCCGCCGCCAGAGCCCATAGTCCTGCTGGGCCTGGTTGACGCAGATACAACACCAGAGTTCCGGTTATGATATAAATAAATGCGATAAAAATTAGCTTTCTTTCCAGGCCGCGCTTGTGGTCGCGCAAGTTAGTCCACCGCCATGTAAATAATGGTTATATTGTCGTTACTGCCCGCTGTGATGGCTTCATTCAAAAGCAACCTTACCACGGCTGCCGGATCTCCGGAAAAACTCATCAACTCACCGATGCGGCTTTCTTCTACAAAAGCAGATAACCCATCGGTACAAATTAATATCCTGTCGCCTGCAATTACGTTGTATTCAAAAATATCGACTTCCACTAGCGGGGCAATCCCCAAAGCTCGGGTCAGTACATTACGCCTGGGGTGTTTAAAGGCATCTGCTTCAGTAATGCCTCCTCCGTTGATTAGCTCCTGAACCAGTGAATGGTCGCTGGTCAGTTTACTGATCTTACCGTCTCGCAAAAGTAAAGCTCTGCTGTCACCCACGTTGGCCACCCACAGATTTTGTCCACCCAATAAGCACGCGGTGATAGTGGTTCCCATGCCGCTCCGCTCCGGGTTTTGCCGGGAGTTTTGATAAACAGCCTGGTTACCCGCTGCAACCGCTTCCGCCAGCAGTTCCTTTAGCACTCTACTACCGGTTTGGTGTTGCCTGCAGTGGTTTTCCAGCACTTCTAAAGCCAGCATACTGGCTATTTCTCCGGCCTTATGCCCGCCCATGCCGTCGGCTACGGCAAATAGCCCCAGTTCCGGGCACACGCAAAGCGAATCCTCATTCCTCAATCGAACCGGTCCGCGTTCGGTAATCTTGCTCCACTGCATTGTCCCACCTCACAAACCTGAATGTGATGTCACCTATTCTGATTAGGTCACTATTCGCCAACACTGCCGGACTGTTTAGCGGCATACTGTTGAGGAACGTACCGTTCCTGCTGCCTAGGTCTTCTAGCCAGTATTGTCCGTTGCGGAGATGAATGACAGCGTGACTGTTCGAAGCAAACCGGTCAGGCAATACCACGTCATTTTCCGCCCCTCTGCCCAGCCTGGTGTTGCCGGGTAATTCAAACATCGTCCCGTCCATGCCATACTCATCCGGGGCAGCCTCAACTGAAAGTACGGCGGAATCACTGCTGCTGCGCACAAATGCTTTAGATACACCCGGTTTGCCGGCATTATACGCAATAGCGGTTTCCCCGACGGGCTGCGTACCAAAATCACGCAGGTCTCTTATTAGGTGAATAAAAATTACATATATAAAGACATATATTAAGACCAAAAAAATTGTCCGCATGACGAATATAATAATATCCAAATAATCAAACCACCTTATATTGATGCTCGAAAAGTCCGCGCGAGATCCACTTCAAATTTCTACGTTGGCTCGACTTTTGCGGTGCTCACGTATTGTTTAGTGCAGCGATATAAAAGTCCGATTCATAACATGTGGGTAATTTCTAAGCTTGCATTGGACTTTTATGTCAAAGCTGCACACTTTCAATGATACTAGTGCCGCAGGCACTAGTCGCTCCGCTCCTCAAAGCCTTCGCCGCCTTGAACTTCTCGCGTCTCTCGTGCTCCTCTTCGAGCACTCATTTAAAGGTCAACACTGTGCTCCCCATTTTTATGACGTCACCCGGTTCCAACACCTGACTGGTAATCCTGATTCCGTTTACATAAGTGCCGTTGGAACTGGCCTGGTCGCTAATCACAAAATGGTTGCCTGAACGGGTAATCACGGCGTGTTTCCTGGAGATACCGACATCCGATAGGTATATGTCACAGATTTCCCTGCGTCCAATAACGGTCAACTCTTGGTTTATCTCATATTGTTCCAGACCACTAGGTAAATTTTGCAGCAGTACCCTGCTTTTACGGATGGGAGCGGGGCTTGGCTGCTGTGGAACCCGTACCGGAATGAACCTCTGCGTATCTTCACGCTGCGTTTTAGACTGCGCCTCCGGTTCTTCAGCGGGTAATAAATCGTAATACCCTGTTATATATAATCGTTCATTTAAAGTATTACGTTCCCGATCAACCTTAAATTCAACAATCACAGAACCCGTTAGATCGTATCTCTTTTCTGCCGCTTTTTCGGTAATGAAATCCTTTAATTCACTTGCCAGGCGTTCCAATAAAGGTTCCAGTGCGGTATAGTCATTTTCACCCAGGGTAATCTCATAACGATTGGGCACAAAAACACCGGTCAGACCAGCCCGGCGCTTTCGTCGCATTTCCCGGGCCATTTGCCTGGCAATATCAACCGGTTGCAGTTGTTCCCCGGGCCTGGGTTTAAGAAAAAATTTGTCAATATACTTTTCCAGGTTTTCTTCCAACTCGCTAAAGAAACCCATTTAGTGCACCTCGTTTCGTCAAGGCACTAATACTCTTCTTTTTAGCTGCCCGCAGGCGGCGTCAATATCCAAACCAAGTTCCCTGCGTACCGTGACCGGGTATCCTGCCTTTTCCAATAAGGAACGAAAGGATTGGGTACTCTCCTTGCCGGCCCGGTTAAAAGCACGTCCAGTGACCGGGTTGGCCGGTATCAAATTGATATGACAGTGAATGCCACGCAAAATGCCGGCCAGTTCCTTAGCATGTTCCACCTCGTCATTAATACCACTTAGGAGCGCGTATTCAAACGAAACCCGGCGGCCGGTTTTTTCGGCATAATTGCGGCAGGCCGGTAAAAGCAACTCCAGGGGATACTTTTTATTTACCGGTAGCAGTTTGTCGCGCAATTCGTTATTCGGTGCATGCAGAGAAACAGCTAGTGTAATGGACAAGCCTAACAGCATTAAATCCTTTATCCGGGGTACAATGCCGCAGGTGGATAGTGTAATGTGTCTTTGACCAATATTTAGCCCCCAGGGGGCACTGACCAGCTCAATAAACTTGACCACAGCATCATAATTATCCAGTGGTTCACCAGATCCCATTAGTACAATACTGCCGATACGCTGACCGGAATCATGTTGCATAGACCAAATCTGACCAATTATTTCCCCCGGAGCCAAATTGCGCACCAACCCCCCGATCCCCGAAGCGCACATGCGACAACCCATGCGGCAGCCTGCCTGGGTGGACAAACAAGCGGAATACCCGTGCCGGTATTTCATCAGCACACTTTCTACCGCTTGGCCGTCTGTAAGACCCAGCAAGTACTTGGCTGTATCTCCGTCACGGGATATCTTTTTCTCCAACACAATCGGAAGGGTTACTTCATAGCTGCCTAACAGTTTATTGCGCGCCTCTTCAGGCAGGTTGGTCATTTCCGAAAAATTATTTACTCCCTTACCATGAACCCAGTGGGCGATTTGTTTGGCCCTATATTTTGGCATACCGAACAGTGCCACATTTCTTTCCAGTTCGGCCAGGCTCAAATCCCTGATACCTGGCAATCCGGACATATAGAAACCTCCTCCGAACATATTGGGTGTATTTTCTACGCTACATGAAGCAATTCCTTTTTATATTCCATGCTATACATTGAAGGCATGCTGTCTGTCCCCCACCCGGAAATTAGACTTTATAGTGTCATGCTAAATTTTTAGGGGGCACCCCTTGGGGGTGCCGAATTAATGGGTATGGGTGAGCCAGGCACCCGAAGGGGTGCCCCTACTTCGAACATGGCATAATAGTGGCGTTTATCCCTTTGGAACGGTTGACGACGTTATGTATCCCGATGTTCCGTCTAGCAAAATAATCCTGTTTATAAGGCCTTAATGTGTCCCTTTTTCCTTATTCCCTTTCTTGCGCAACCTGGCCATAAAAAAACCGTCCAGGCCATCATGGACATAAGGTAGTATTTGCAGATACCCCTTTTGCATGGTGTTGTCGCGGTTCAATTCTCCGGGCAACAGACCGATAAGCGGCTCGGGCTCATATTCGCTGTGTTTGGCAAGGAAGGCCTCAACCTGCCCCAGGTTTTCTTCCCGGGTAATAGTGCACGTGCTGTATAACAGCACCCCGCCCGGCTTAAGCACCCGATCAGCTGCGTTTAGTATTTGTGCCTGTAGTTCCGCCAGTTCCTTGATTTGGGTCTCTTCTTTGCGCCACCGGGCATCCGGGCGGCGTCGCAACACTCCAAGCCCCGAGCAGGGGGCATCCACCAGCACATAATCGGCCATACGTTGGGGACATTCCTCGACCAATGAGTCTGACCCACAAGCAGAGGTGTGTCCCCTTTCCTTTAACTCCCCTTTCCTTAAATACTGGTCAGGTAGTTTTCGTGCGTCAGCCAGGATAGGGTGTACAATTTTAACTCCCAGACGCCGGCAATTTTCTTTAATTAATTTTATTTTATGTTCATGTATATCCAGGGCAATTATTTCTCCCCGGTTTTGCATCAATTGGGCCAAGTGGGTCGATTTACCGCCGGGCGCAGCAGCTACGTCAATTACCCGCGTACCCGGTTCGGGACATAATGCCTGTCCCACCAGGATGGAGCTTTCATCCTGCGCCTGAAAGAGCCCTGCTTTAAACTGTGTTATCTCTCCCAAGGAAACAAAGCCATCCAGGTGTAGACAATTATCAGCGTATGCACCCTTTACTGTCGCAATACCCTGCTCGTGCAATAAATTCTGCAGTGAAATGGTATCGGTTTTTAATGTGTTCACCCGTACTGTGTTTGGTGCCGGATGGTTATTTACCCGGCACAGGGCTTCTGTGGCCTCAAAACCGTATTCTTTTAGCCAGCGGCGAACCAGCCACTGGGGATGTGAGTGACGTAAGGATATGTACTCCACCGGTTCCTTACCCGGGTCGGGGTAATCAAGTTCAGTGCCGCTGCGAACCAGGTTGCGCAGCACACCGTTAACAAATTTAACCGTGCCGGCGTGACCGTAACGGCGAGCTAGTTTTACCGCTTCGTTAACAGCGGCAGATTCGGGTATGCGGTTCATAAATAATACCTGGTAAGCTCCAAGGCGTAAAATATTGCGCACCGGTACGGTCACACCGGACAACGGCCGTCGCAGGTGTTTGCCTAGCGCCCAATCCAGTGTGTTCAAGGTGCGCAGGGTACCGTAAACAAGTTCGGTTATAAAGGCCCTGTCCAGTTTGCCGGTTTCATTTGCCCCCAGTGCAGCGCTTAAAGCTAAATTAGCATAAGCTTTTTTGCTCTCAACGTCCATTAGGATACGCAGTGCCGTCTCCCTGGGGTTTTTAACACCAGACAATTGATCACATCCTGTACCTGATTAGTCGAAGGCGAAGGTCATTTTCGACTTTTATTTGACTTAGAATTTATATTTCGTTTTTTTTAAATTTTATCTACCCGATGAAAAAGTGTATTGCCTGTTCCAGGTGCTCTAATGAAAAATCGGTGTTATGGCAGGGTCCGTTGGGCCTGAGATTGGTTACGCCCAATACGGGGATGGGGTTTGCATCCAGTATGCCGCTGGTAAGATCTCTTTCACAGGCAATGGCCACTATCGCCCGGGGGCGGTAGTCCACAATGTACTTACGGGCCAGCGTGCCTCCGGTGGCCATACCCACCCTGATGCCGTAACGTTCCCGCAACTCAAGGATGCTGTTGACGCTGCACTGGCCGCAACGTTGACAGTTGTCTATGTTACCGGTTACCTTGTGTGTGCATGCACTGTTCTGCAGGCAGTGGGGCGCCAGTAACAGGAGCTGATGCGGCTGGATATGAATTTCCCTGGCCTGTACAAGATTATTGTTAACTTCGATAAACGAACGTTTAATTTTGTCGAGATCGATGCGAAATATTCTACCCAGTACCAACACCAGAGGAAAAAATGTGTTCAGCGCTACCCGCATGGGGCCTTGAAAAGGTGCAAAAGGCCGTGAACGCACAATGGTCAAAACTATACCGGCCAGTCCGAACCCCGCTAGTAATATAACCGCAAATAATCCAACGGCCAGTAGCAATAAAACAATTTTATAAAAAATTGACTGTTCCGGGCTAAATATCAGGTACCAAATGGCCACCGCCAAAAGTCCGACCACCGCCAGGGAAATCCCCAGCAGTCCAATAAACAGCCGCTTCCTCTCATGTACCTGAACCAGATTTTCCACCAGCATCAACTCCCCGAAAACCGTCAATTACCTTATGCTAATTCTGTTCCGTCGGATATTGGATTTCCTTTTAGGAAGTCTCCAACGCCCATGCGCTTTTTCCCCTGCAGTTGCAGTTCCTTGATGATTACCATTCCGCTGCCCGTTTTTACAATTATGCCCCTGTTGGCACTGGCGTGCAGCACCTGCCCGGGTTTTCCGGCAACCCTGCGCTCCGTAGTTTGTATATCAACACGCCAGACCTTAAGTAGCTTGTCCTTCAGACGCGTTCGGGCCACCGGCCAGGGATTTAATCCCCGCACCTGGTTTTTAATCGAGAGCGCGTCTCGCTCCCAGTTGATTATTTCATCTGCCGCGGAAAGCATATGCGCGTAGGTTGATTTGTTATCGTCCTGTTTTACCGGGCTGATCCGGCCGTTTGCAATAAGTTCAAGGGCCGTTACCAGCAGCCCACCGCCAATTTCCGCCAACCGGTCATGAACATCACCGGTGGTGTCGTCCAAACCGATGGGCACCTTATCCTGAATGATTATATCTCCGGTATCCAGGCCGGCATCCATTTGCATAATGGTAATGCCTGTTTCCTTTTCCCCGTTAATCACAGCCCGGTGAATGGGCGCTGCTCCGCGGTACGCCGGCAGCATTGATGCGTGTACATTGATGCAGCCGTAGCGGGGTAATTCCAGAATCCTGGCGGGCAGAATGCGGCCGTATGCGGCCACTACAATTGCGTCGGGCTTGATGTCCCTTAGCAGCTGATAAAAGCTGGGCTCGAGAAGCTTTTCCGGTTGTAAAACCTGTATGTTCTCTTGCAGAGCATAGGTCTTCACCGGCGGCGGACGCAATTTTTTACCCCGTCCGCCCGGCCGATCCGGCTGGGTAACCACAGCCTCTACCCGGTAACCGTTTTCCACCAAAGCGTGCAACGGCGGCAATGCAAAATCGGGCGTGCCCATAAAAACAACTTTCATAAAAACCTCCATGCAAAGACAGATCCAAGGTCAACTTTTATTCTATCTTTTTTAAATTTTGCGCTTTATCCAAAAATAAAATTCCACTCAAGTGGTCAATTTCATGCTGCAGAGCACGGGCAAAATAACCTTCGGCTTGTAAATCTACCTTGTTACCGGCACGATCCAAACCCTTAACCCTGACTTTAACCGCCCTCGTAACCTCGCCTATCATTCCCGGCACACTGAGGCATCCCTCGGTGTCGGTTTCCGAACCATCCATATCTGTTATTTCCGGGTTAATTAATTCCACCGGCCCTTCACCCACATCAACAACTATAACCTGCTTGGAAACACCAATTTGTGGTGCGGCCAGTCCAACGCCCTTATAGGCATACATGGTATCGCGCATGTTATCCAATAGTTTTTCTATCGTACGCCCAAGCTTGGTGACTTTTTGGGCACTTTCCCGCAGGACATCGTCCCCAACTTCAACTACTTTGTAGACGGCCAACCTTATTTTCCTCCTTAATGTTAAATGCTTAATAATAATGTAGTAACAAAACAAGGATTTGGTTCACATTAAAATATTAATCACATTAATGACATGGGATCAAAATCAACACTCAAATGTAATCCTTTGCCAGGCTGAGTAAAACCATTCTGCTGCCACATGTCTTCCAGCACCAGGCGCAATCTACGGTAATCGCAACTCCATGCCACTACGTGCCAGCGGTAATTTTCTTTTAACCGGCCCAGAGGTGCCGGCGCCGGGCCGGTAATTAATATTTTACCCCCATCATGGTTGCGGGTAAAGTCATCAAGCCGAGTGCGCATTTTTTCCGCGGCTTCCTGCACCATTTTTTCGTCCTTACCATACACCAGCAACCTGACCATTTTGGAGAATGGCGGGTAACCCATGTTACGGCGTAAATCAAACTCATGGTCGAAGAACTGAAGGAAATCGTGTCTCGCAGCAGTTTGCACTGCGTAATGCTCGGGTGTATAGGTCTGGATGAAGACTTCCCCCGGCAGGTTTCCTCGACCGGTTCGCCCCGCCACCTGGGCCAGTAATTGAAATGTACGTTCCGCTGCCCGGAAATCAGGCATGTGCAGGGTGATATCGGCGTTGATTACACCAACCAGGGTTACACCCGGTATATCAAGTCCTTTAGCAATCATCTGGGTTCCCACCAGGATATCGGCTCCTCCAGCAGAAAAAGTCTCCAGTATTTTCTGGTGGGAACCCTTGCGGGTGGTTGTATCAGCGTCCATGCGCAACACTCGGGCCTCGGGCAGAACAATTTTTAACTCCCTTTCCACCCGTTGTGTTCCGGTGCCGAAATAACCCACCTGCTTGCTGCTGCACTCCGGGCATAACCGGGGCGCCCGGGCCATGTAATTGCAATAATGACAGCGCAGTTTGCCGTCTGCGTGATAGGTAAGCGAAACATCACATCGCGGACACTTCACGACATAGCCGCATTCCCTGCATACCACCAGGGTATTTAAGCCCCGGCGGTTTAAAAAAATAATGGTTTGTTCCTTATTGCTCAGCGTATGCTGCAACTTTTGCAACAGTACCCGGCTGAATATGCCACCGTTGCCGGCCCTTGTCTCAGCGCGCATATCCACTACCTGCACCGCCGGCATGATGCGGCTTGCTATTCTATTTTCCAGATTAACCAGTTTATAAACACCACCGGGTAAAGCTCGACAGTATGATTCCAGGGAAGGGGTGGCGCTGCCCAGCAGCAGGATGCCGTTCTTTTTTTGTGCCCGGTAAAGGGCCACTGCCCTGGCATGGTAACGAGGCGTTTCTTCCTGTTTATATGACCACTCGTGCTCCTCGTCCATGATGATTAAACCAGGGTCGGGCACCGGTGCCAGCACCGCTGACCGGGCTCCAAGAACAACAGGGGCTAAACCTTTTAAAATCCTCGTCCATTCATCGTATCTTTCGCCATCAGACATGCGGCTATGCAGCACGGCCACGCGGTCGCCAAAACGCTCCCGGTATAGTTTAACCATCTGCGGGGTGAGCGATATTTCCGGCACCAGCGTAATGGCCTGCCTGCCTTTCTTCAGCGTCTCTTCAATGCAGTGGATGTATACCTCGGTCTTACCGCTGCCGGTAACGCCGTGCAGCATAAATACCCTGTGTTTGGCTTCCGTTAACCCGGCCACTATTTCATCGACGGCGCTTCTTTGTTCCCCGGACAACGTTAGTGAGGGCGTATCTTCTTGAACTTGTTCGGGATATGGTGCTCTACGCAATACCTGATACTCCACCCTAAGCATCTGTTTGGAAACCAGCTTGTCCACCACCGATTCTGATGCCCCGGCAGCTGCAGCCAAACCAGGTCTGGTCATACCGGGATTCTTTAAAACCGCTTCCAACACCGCCATGCTTTTAGGCGCGCGCCGAGGCAATTCCACCCGCAGGGCTTCCATGTCCAAACCATGATTAATATAATAGCGAGTTGTTCTTTTAGACTTCGTTTTATGCAGCGCCGGGGCAATTATAATTTGTAGCGCCCTCACGGTATCACAAAAGTAATATCTACCTATCCATCTGGCCAGGGTCAGTTGTTCACCATTAAATAATGGCTTCTCACTAACCGGTTCGATAATATCTTTGACATCTTCTGTTTGAGGCGTGTTACCCTGCCCGACAATAAAACCAGTCACCCGGCGTCCGCCGAAAGGTACTATGACGCGGTGCCCGAACCCAAGCAATGCCATTAGGTTTTTTGGCACCCGGTATTGAAAAGTCCGCTCCGGCATTATGCCAGGCACCTCAACCAAAACATCGGCAAACAGTTCTTCCGGCATGGTATTCCCCCGTATTCCCTGTTGATTAGAATTATTCACCTTATTATAGCTTAAAATAGAAAACACTCTCAAATCATTTCGAACCCGATAACACCAAATCCCACCGGTATGCTTTTTTTAAGGGGGAGCAGCTACCCAAGTTTACAAAAAAAAAATATTTCCTTTACAAAGCATAACATTTACTTTACCTTTAGTTAAATAAAATTTGTTACATTCTGATAGGCTGTTCTTTTAAATAACGTACTTCCTGAAGGTGATTAAATGGATAATAAAATTGAAACACATGCACTCAATGTATATTATAGGAGCCTTCAAGCACTTACTGACGTTAGTTTGCCAGTTATAAAAAACGCTGTGACAGCATTAATCGGCCCGTCTGGTTGTGGCAAGTCCACTTTCCTGCGTACCCTTAACCGTATGAACGATCTTATTGAAGGTACCAGCATTCAGGGGCAGGTTCTATTGGACGGCAAGAGCATTTATGACTCCTGCGTTAACCCCGTTGACCTGCGTAAAAAAGTTGGTATGGTTTTTCAAAAACCAAACCCTTTTCCCATGTCCATATTTGACAATGTAGCGTACGGTCCACGGATTCATGGCATAAAAAACAAAATGATACTGGAAGATATTGTGGAGAAAAGCCTGCGTTCCGCTGTTTTGTGGGACGAGGTCAAAGACAGGCTAAACAAATCGGCATTGGGTCTTTCCGGCGGTCAACAACAAAGACTGGTAATTGCCCGAGTTTTGGCCGTGGAACCCGAAGTAATCTTAATGGACGAACCGGCGTCGGCACTTGACCCCATTTCCACCGCCAAACTGGAAGATTTGATTGACCAGCTAAAGAAGAACTATACCATAGTCATCGTTACTCATAACATGCAACAAGCGGCCAGGGTTTCGGATTACACCGGTTTCTTTTTAAACGGCAGTTTAATTGAATATGGTATCACCAACAATATCTTTACCGCTCCAGGCAAAAAACAAACCGAAGACTACATTACCGGGCGTTTCGGTTAAAAAGGACAAAAACCTGAACCAGACGGAAATGTAGTCATTTCTTACTCCCCAAAAACAGCGGTACTCAGATAACGCTCTCCGGTATCTGGCAGGATTGTAAGCACTGTTTTACCGGGCCCCAGTTCACGTCCTACGGCAAGGGCGGCAAAAACAGCAGCACCGCCTGAAATACCTACCAGGATACCTTCTTCCCGGGCCAACCGTCTGGTCATGGCAAAAGCATCTTCATCGGTTACTGCAAAAGGTGAGTCCACCAGCCCGAGGTCAAGGTTATCGGGAATAAAACCGTCACCTATACCCTGAATACCGTGCCGCCCCGGTTTGCCACCGGATAGAACTGCAGATTTTTGGGGTTCCACGGCATAGACCCTTAAATCTGGAAATTCCTTCTTCAGCACCCTGGCCACTCCGGTCAGGGTGCCGCCGGTACCGACTCCGGACACGTAAGCATCTATTTTGCTGTCTACCTGGGCCAATATTTCCAATGCAGTGGTTCGTTCATGGTAGGCAGGGTTATTCGGGTTGGCAAACTGATCCGGCATCCAAGCGTTTGGAATTTGTTCCGCCAACTCTCTCGCTTTGCTTACCGCCCCTCCCACATCCGCAGCGGCTGGGGTAAGTACCACTTCTGCCCCATAGGCACGCGCCAGCTGTCTTCTTTCATTGCTCATGGAGTCAGGCATTACAACTATTATCTTGTATCCTTTTACCGCACCCACCATGGCCAGGGCAATGCCCTGATTCCCACTGGTAGGTTCCACGATAACGCTTCCCGGGCTTATTTTACCCGCTTGTTCCGCCGCCATCAGCATGCCTAGTGCTGCCCTTGCTTTGGCACTGCCGCTGGGGTTAACCATCTCCAGCTTGGCCAGCACATTTGCCGGGCAGTCATCCCTGATTTTATCCAACTTGACTACCGGAGTGTTGCCTATCAATTCCAGGATGTTGTTTTTGACCTTACTCACGTTACCTGTCGCCCCTTCATACAAATATAAATTTCTATGTTGTATTGGTGCATTATTGACAGTTGTTATTAAGAGCATTTACAATTAAAAAAATGGAGGATAAAAATTTGGATCAGTCAAGTTCTAAAGAGGCTTACTTAGCCATAAGAACCATTATTGAACTGACCAGGTGTTATGACTTATTGGATGACGTGATGAGCTGCCATTTCGCCCGTTTTGGTCTCTCGCGACCAAAATTTAATGCTCTCATGCAATTACGAAACGCCGGTGAATGCGGGCTCTCTTTGTCTGAATTGGGTGAGCGGATGTTAGTAAGCCGAGCTAATATCACCGGCCTTATCGACAGGTTGGAAAAAGACGACCTAGTGACCAGGGAAGTGGACTCCTGTGACCGTCGTGTTTTTAGAGCCAGGTTGACCAATAAGTCTATGCACCTGCTCAAACATATACTTCCCCTGCATGGAGTATTTACCCGCGAAGCTATGTCCGGATTAACCGGCGAAGAAAAAGAAATCTTAATCAACTTACTGCAGAAACTTAGCAGCAGCTTACAAGAAAAGTAACATCAACGAAGCTTGTTGTTAACATATATACATAAAACTATGTAAGTTTTTAAACGCTGCACCAGCAATCGATGAAAATCTACAGTTAAATTGTATTCTGAATCGTAGGGGCACCCCTTTGGGGTGCCCGGTTTAATGATTAATGAACGCTAAAAATTATTCTCAGGATAAAGATCAGATTAAAAAGGAATTCGGATATATCGAATTCCAACAATGTTCGTAAACATCGGTTTTAACATTCCATCCACTTTGCTTACTTATCCCCTAATTTTAATTACCTCATCCCAGATCCGGTGACTTATTTCAAGCTTGTCCATAATGGGCAGCGATTCTACTCGCCCGTTGGGGTATAACAGTTTAACTATGTTTGTATCGGTTCCAAAACCCGCCCCCGTTTGAGTTACGTCATTTGCCACCAGCAGGTCAAGATTCTTTTTTACCAGTTTGTCTGTAGCGTTTTGCACCAGGTCTTGGGTTTCGGCTGCAAATCCCACCAGAACCTGGTTTTTTTTCTGGTTACCCAGTTCAGACAGTATGTCCCTAGTTCTTTCCAACTCCAGTACCAGTCCGCCACCCTTTTTAATTTTCTGATCCTGGTATTTCCCGGGACGATAATCGGAAACAGCGGCAGCTTTTACCACCGCGTCCATTTGAGGGTACAAGTCCATTACCGCCCGGTACATTTGCTCTGCTGTTTCCACATTGACCATTTCTATACCGGTGGGAGGGACTAATCTAGTTGGAGCTGACACCAAATAAACCTTGGCCCCTCTTACAGCGGCTGTTTTGGCCAGCGCATATCCCATTTTGCCGGAACTGCGATTGGTTATATACCGTACCGGGTCAATTGGTTCGCAGGTACCGCCGGCGGTAACCAGCACCTTTAACCCTGCCAGATCCTGATTGGTTCCCAACAGGTGCTCTATTTGCTGCACAATTACCGACACTTCGGCCAGCCTCCCCGGGCCTTCATCTCCGCAAGCCTGTCTACCGGAAGCAGGGTCTATTATACTTACCCCTCGCCGTCGCAACCGTTCCAGGTTCTCCTGCACCACAGGGTTTCTGTACATGTAAAGATTCATAGCCGGGCAGATTACCAACGGACAGATCATAGCCAGTGCCGCTGTAGTAACCAGGTCGTCGGCCAACCCGCAGGCTAACTTGGCAATAATATTAGCTGTCGCCGGAGCAACCACAGCCAGATCCGCCTTCCTGGCCAGTTCAAGGTGGGGGTAACGCCAACCAGGCGGTGCGGCAAAAATATCATAATGCACCCGGTGACCAGAAATTGCTTCAAAGGCCAGCGGTCTGATAAATTCACGGGCTGCACCGGTCATGATGACATGTACCTCTGCTCCGGCCTTTACTAGGTTGCTTGTCAAATCCAGTGCCCTGTGGGCGGCTATGCCGCCGGAAACCCCGACGACAATGTACTTTCCTACAAGCATAGGGGCCCCCCCGTTACTTAATTCCCTGTTTGGTTCTTCTGTATTTGATATTTCCCTGTACTGTCTCTTGCAACGCTGCTGAAACCGGCTTGCTAACCGTTTCCGAATCCATACCTGTATCCTGAAGCAGCGCTTTTTCAGTAATTTGACGAGCCCGCTTGGCTGATACCACCACCAGCGTATACCTATCGTCTACATGTTCTAAGAGCTCATCAAGGGAAGGTCTGTTCATAGCCATCCCCACATCCCCCCGTTCAGTCATAAAATATTTATATAAATTATATTTGAGGACATTCATACGTTGCGTCCAACCTCTAACTTCTAATGTATGAGGTGTGTCCCCTTTGTTTTTGTCTACCGATATTTTTGCATTAATGACTCAATATCCAGGAGTGCAGGACGACATCTTTCAGCATTGATGATGTTGACTACCTTATCGGCCGCTTTTTCTACCTCGTCATTAATAATCAGGTAATCGTAATATTCCACCTGTTGTATTTCACTTTCCGCCCACTTTAAACGCCGCTCAATTTCCTCGTCGCTGTCTGTGGCCCTGTTTTTTAACCGCTTTTCCAGTGCGGAACGGGATGGGGGGATTAAAAAAATCAGCACGCAGGTGGGAAATTTCTTTCTTACTTTAAAAGCACCCTGCACATCAATTTCTAAAATTACGTCTTGCCCCCGGTTAACAGCATTGAGAACCGGTTCAACCGGTGTCCCGTAATACTGGCCGTAAACGTTAGCCCATTCAAGCAATTGTTCTTCCGCAATCATGGATTCAAATTCGGGCCTGGACAAAAAATAATAATCCACACCATCCTGTTCTCCAACCCTTTGCTTTCTTGTGGTTGCCGAGGTAGACAAGTGCAAATCCGTCATACTGGCAAACATTGCTTTACATACGGTGCCTTTGCCGGATCCGGACGGCCCGGAAATTACAATCAGGTTACCCTTTATTCTCATTTAGTCATTTCCCCGCTACTCTTCATCATTCCCGGAGGAACTTTCCTTGCTTACCAGCCGGTGGGCTACGGTTTCCGGTTGTACCGCGGATAAGATAACGTGGTCGCTGTCGGTGATGATGACAGCCCTGGTACGCCGGCCGTATGTGGCGTCGACCAGCATGCCTCGATCCCTGGCTTCGGTAATAATCCTTTTAATCGGCGCCGACTCGGGGCTGACAATGGCAATAATCCTGTTCGCCGAGACAATGTTTCCAAACCCGATGTTAATGAGCTTGATATCCATTTTAATCCTCCCTCAAACTAATTATCTTCGCACAGCCTGTAAGTCCCCGCCCCGCATAAGGAAAGGGGACACACCTGCTAAAGCTTGGGTATTTCTTTGGGGACAGGAATGTCCCCAACTAATGGGATTAACAGTCTGTAAGCTCGACCAAGTCTTCTTTATTCAATATTTTGCACTTGCTCCCTAATCTTCTCCAGTTCGCTTTTAATTTCCACTACAGTGCGATTAATCACCAAATCGGCAGACTTTGAGGCAATAGTATTAATCTCACGGTTCATCTCCTGCATCAGGAAGTCAAGTTTACGTCCTACCGGAACATCACTTTCTATGCAGGCGTTAAGTTGCGCCAAGTGACTGTTCAGCCTCACTATTTCTTCGGTAATACCGGCGCGTTCGGCGATAATAACAACTTCAGTATCCAGCCGGGCCTGATCCAGTTTCCCGGGTTCTAAAAGTTCATTTATTCTTTGGCTAAGTCTCTCCCGGTATTCTTCCACCACCACCGGCGAGCGGTTTTCAATAGTTTTTACCATTACCGCAATTTGCTCGGAGCGTTTCTTAATGTCGCTTTGCAGACGGCGCCCCTCGCGGCAGCGCATTTCTAACTGACCTTCCGTGGCTTTAACCAAGGCTCCTTGCACAACAGGCCACCATTGTTCCACGTCGTTTTCCGGCTCTTCCAGTGATACCACTCCGGGCAGGTGCAACAGGTCGTTAACTGTTACATTGCCATCCAGCATCAGCCGTGCCCTGATATCATTTGCCGCCCGGACGTAGTCACCGGCCAGGTCTTCATCTACCTTGACCAGCGGTTTGTTTTCACCGCGCAATTCAATGTTCACGAAAACGTCTACTCTGCCACGGGCAATTTTTTCCTGAATTACTCGCCTCATGCGGTCTTCTAGAACATTCATCGACCGGGGCATACGTAATACGATTTCGCAGTAGCGATGATTGACGGATTTCATTTCAATGACCGCTTTTAAGTTATCTGTGCATACCTCACCGCGGCCGAACCCGGTCATACTATTGATCAATCTCTCACCACCTGTTCCGTTTATGGTACTAGTATTAACGCTAAAACCATAAAATAATTTTTTCTACCTAAAAAATGAAACTCCTCTAAAAAAAAAGAAAAACAATGATAATCTTTATTATTGAATCAAAATTTTAAAAAAACCCTGAATTTGCATTCCCCTGCCACACGCTTTTTTTTGATTTAATGATGCTGTTTCTATAAACCGTTCTTTCATTCTGACTCCTGATTACTTATAAGATGCTTTAATAATAAGGGAACCGGCTTTTAGCCGGTTATAAAATCAAAAGCAATTGTGATGACCTGTTAATGATTAGCTTAAATCACCTAGCAACTTTTCAATCCGATTAAGGCCATCTTGAATATTTGCCATGGATGTAGCGTATGAAAGCCTGAAACAAGTGTCGTCACCGAAGGCCACTCCCGGCACTGTGGCTACATGCGCTTGCTCAAGCATAATTGCAGCCAAATCACTGGCATTTTTTATCTCTGTACCATTATACTTCTTGCCAAACAGTCCCTTAATGTCCGGGAAAACGTAAAAGGCACCACCCGGTCGATTGCATTGTACCCCCGGCATAGCGTTTAGCCTATCCACCATATAGTCGCGCCGCTTAACGAATTCACCCACCATTGTTATAACTGCCGACTGATCCCCCTGGATAGCTTCCACTGTTGCAGCCTGAGCAATAGATGTGGGGTTTGATGTAGAGTGACTTTGCAGGTCAGCCATAGCCTTGGCCACTTTGGCCGGAGCGGCGGCGTAACCGATACGCCAACCTGTCATGGCGTACGTCTTGGAAACACCGTTAATTACTATGGTCTGTTCTTTCAGTGCCGGGCTTAAACAGGCAATGCTGACGTGTTCCAGACCGTCATAGATGAGTTTTTCATAAATTTCGTCGGAAATAATAGTCACACCATGCTTTTCCAGTACCTCTCCCAGTGCAGCCAGTTCATCCCTGGTATATACAGCACCGGTAGGGTTACTGGGGCTGTTAATTACTATGGCCCTGGTGCGCGGAGTGATGGCGGCTTCCAAGTCATGCCCGGTGATTTTGAAACCGTTTTCCACCCTGGCGGCTACCACTATGGGAGCGGCACCGGCCAGTTTAACCTGTTCCATATAACTGACCCAGTAAGGTGCGGGTAGAATTACCTCGTCACCTGCCTGGCACAATACCTGGAAAGCGTTGTACAGTGAATGTTTAGCACCGGCGGAAACAACTATTTGTCCGGGCTTATATTCCAGGTCGTTGTCCCGGGCTAGTTTGTCAACTATCACCTGGCGTAGCGCTTCGGTGCCGGCCACCGGTGTATACTTGGTCATCCCGCTGTTGATGGCTTTTATAGCCGCCTGTTTAATATTATCGGGAGTATCAAAATCGGGTTCGCCGGCGCCGAAATTGATTACCTTGATACCATCGGCAATCATTTTTTTAGCTTGAGCGTCAATCGTTAGGGTAGGTGACGAACTGATATTCTTTGCTCTTTTTGCCAGTTGCATAATCTATCTCTCTCCTCCTGTATCTCTATAACATATCTTTAAGGTACTCAGAATTCAGGGGTCAGTAGTCGGAATCATAAAATCAAGGCGATAAACCGTTTCCTCAATCTGGCTCCTGACTCCTGATAAATTAAAATTTCACCTGCCCGATATTCTTTTTCATCCGTTCCAGTGCTTCCAGCATCCGGTCTTTGGATACCGTCAGGGTGATACGGAAATATCCGGCCCCGTTTTCACCGTAACCCGTACCCGGGGTAATTACCACGCCAGCCTTTTCCAATACCAATTCAGCAAATGATTCCGAAGTGTATCCGTTCGGCACCGGTGCCCATACGTAAAATGTGGCTTTAAATTTTTCTAGGTTCCAGCCCATGCTGTTGAGAGCATCCACCATTATGTCCCGGCGTTCCTGGTAAATCTTATTCATTTTATGCACTGCGTCCTTGGGGCCGGTTAGACCTTTGATGGCAGCATACTGGATCGCCTGAAACTGACCTGAATCAATGTTAGATTTGAGCCGTCCCAGGGACTCCACAACGTCCGGATGTCCTGCGGCCCAGCCTATACGCCAGCCTGTCATGTTGTAAGATTTGGACACCGAGTGGAACTCGATACCTACTTCCCTGGCGCCTGGATATTGCAGGAAACTTGGGGGCATATAACCGTCATAGGTCACTTCAGAGTAAGCGGCATCATGAATAATTAAGATATTGTATACCCTGGCAAATTCGATAACCCGGTTGTAAAAGTCATCGCCAGCCACTGCCCCTGTTGGGTTGTTGGGATAATTGATAAACATCATCTTGGCCCGTTGGGCAATCTCAACGGGTATTTCATCCAGGTCGGGCAGAAAACCGTTTTCCTTTTTCAATGTCATGTAATATGGTTCAGCCCCGGCTAAAATGGAACCACCGGCGTATACAGGGTAACCCGGATCCGGCACCAGCACAGTATCACCCGGATCCAGGTAACACCAAGAAATGTGAGCAATGCCTTCCTTTGAACCAATAACAGACACCACTTCCCGGGCGGGATCCAGTTGCACTCCAAAACGTTCCTGATACCAGTCGGCCACAGCCTTACGGTAGGAGAGCATCCCCACCGACGACGGGTACTGGTGATTAACAGGGTTTTCAGCCTCTTTTTTAAGTTCTTCGATAATATAATCCGGGGTCGGCAAATCAGGATCCCCGATACCAAGACTAATTACATCCACCCCTGCTGCACGTTTTTCCATTATCAGTTTCTCAATCCGTTCAAATAAATAGGCCGGCAGGTTTTTTATTCTCTGCGCTTCTTCAAATTTTAAACTCAATAATAACCCTCCTTGTAACTAATGTTTCATATTAATAGCAAAAATAATCCTTATTATTAACTCTTATACTTTTCCAACCCCGGCTTTTGTAATGCAGTTAGGTTCATAGGGGATATACACCGGTGAACACTTCTTTTGCCGGGCCGGTCATATATACGTGTCCGTTTTCAGCCCACTCTATATCAAGCGCACCTGCATTCAGGTGCACCCGTACTTTTCTGCCGGTATGCCCGTTAAGGTGTGATGCCACTGCCACGGCACAGGCACCGGTTCCGCAGGCCATTGTTGAACCCGCTCCCCGTTCCCACACCCGCATTTGTACTTCACCGCCGTTTAGAACCTGGACAAACTCCACGTTAGTCTTGCGCGGAAACGAAGGGTGATTCTCTAGCTGTGGGCCCAGGGTTTCCAATGCCACCGCCGACGAATTGGTGACAAAGATGATACAGTGTGGGTTGCCCATGGAAACGGTGGTGATGTTAAAAGTTTCTGCACCTGCCTGAAGCGGTTCATTGACCACCCGCCCAGGGGGACCTTGCATCGGTATTTGTTCCCGCTCCAGCTGCGGTTCACCCATATCCACCCTGACTGCCTGCACGGAACCGTTCTCCATGACCAGTTCAGGTACCATTATCCCTGCCGCTGTTTGCACCCGCATGACCCTGCCATTTACCAAGCCCTGCTCGTAAGCGTATTTGGCCACGCAGCGGATGGCATTGCCGCACATTTCGGCTTCGCTGCCGTCAGAGTTAAAAATCTGCATTGCAAAATCGGCCTCAATGCTCGGTTTAATTAGTACCAATCCATCCGCACCTACACCAAAGTGCCGGTGGCAAACCTTTACAGCCAGATCGGCCAGGTCTGGGGGCAGGTTCTCCTTATTTAAAGTGTTTACCAGTACAAAGTCATTGCCTAATCCATGAACTTTTGTAAAACGCAAAAAAATTTCCTCCTTTTTACCAACCCGGAAAAGCAAATACCAATTAAATTAGTATCACTAAAAAGCGCGCGCGGCGTAATTTTTAAGCGCGTTTTTAGTGTCCCGTATATTCTACACTATTTTTCACTGACTGTTCAATGTTTCCTGGCTCATCAGCGTCATGTATACAGGATATTTGTTTACTAATGTCTAAAACCTCTGTTGTGCAGATTATGATATATTTACCTATTGAAAAGAGGATTTTGTCAAAGCAAGCAGAATAATTTGTCATCTTAGTTTAATTAGAGAATTTATGCAGCCGGGTGATTAAATCTATGCCAAAAGATGACTATAATAAATTAGATGTTTTTTTAAACCGTCAATGCGGAACCGAACACAACCATACGAGTTTTCAAATAGTGCTGAACGCCATTTGCGACCCGGTATTTATTATGGATCTGGATGGCAGGTGCATTAATGTAAACGAGGCCGCCTGCCGGTTGGTGGGATACAACCGGCAAGAACTGCTGCGTATGTCGACAACAGAACTTGGTGGCCCGGGGTGTGCCGATCTTGCAGCCCCCAAATTCGCACTGGTAAAAAAACAATATCCGCAAACTTTTGAATGCACCATGTTATGTAAAGATGGACAAACTATCAACGTGGAGTTAACGGCAGGTCGGGCCACTTGTAACGGAAATGAGGTAATAGTCACTACCGCCAGGGACATCACTGACCGCAAGCACGCGGAGAGCAAACTGGCGCACCAGAAGGAATATTTTGAAGCTTTATTTCGCAGTTCATCCGATGCCATTATTTCGCTTGACCATAATCACTTGACGGTGGATATAAACCACCGTTTCGAGGAACTTTTCGGATACACACTGGCAGACCTGGCAGGGCGCAATATAGATGATTTTATACACCCGCAGAAGAGCCCGGAGGAGTGCCGTGTAATATCCACCGATGTCATGAAAGGACAAAGCATTACTGTGGAAGCCCTCCGCAGGCGCAAGGACGGTAGCAATATCCACGTGCTTGTAAGAGGTACGCCAATTATTATGGATAACCAAATAACCGGTGTACTGGGCATATATACCGACATTACCGATCGCATTACCGCCGAAAGAAAGCTGACAGCAGCGCACAAGCTGCAGCAGGACATTATTGACTTCCTGCCGGATCCCACCTTTGTGGTAAACCGGGATGGGAAAGTAATCGCCTGGAACAGGGCGATAGAAAAGATGTCCGGGGTTAAGAAGGAAGCTATTGTCGGCCGTGGTAATAATGCTTATTCAATACCCTTTTACGGAAATAGAAGGCATGTTTTATTAGATTATTTTTTATCCGAAGATAAAAAGATTCTCGATATTTACCAAAATTTTAAAAGTACCGATCATAAGATTTTTGCTGAAACATTTGCCCCCATGGCTTACCAAGGTCGTGGTGCTTACCTGTGGATTACCGCTTCACCTCTTTTTGACCGGGATGGCAACCTTACCGGTGCCATTGAATCAATCCGAGATATCAGTGAGCAAAAAGAACGCGAACAGCGGTTGGAGTTTTTAAGCTGGCACGATCAATTGACCGGTATTTACAATAGGACTTTTTTTGAACACAAAACTGAAAACATGGATTTAATAGAAAACCTGCCGATTACCATTATCACCTGTGACCTGGACGGCTTAAAACTTGTTAATGATACCATGGGACATACCGCCGGTGACAAATTGCTGCAAAGCGCAGCAGCGGTAATCAAAGAATCCACCCGCTCATCAGATATGGCAGCCAGGATAGGCGGTGACGAGTTTGCCATTTTGCTTACCCGTACCGACCACATGACGGGCACCAGAGTTTGCCAGCGGATTAAAAAAGGGATCGAAAAACACAACCTTACTAACACTGTGCCCTTAAGCATCTCCATTGGTATGGCCTCAGCAGGAGGCACTGATACAGACATTAACGAGCTGTTTAAGGAAGCCGACAACAAAATGTACCGGGAGAAGCTTCTAAACAGTAAAAGTGCCCGCAGCACTGTTGTGCAGGCACTTATGAGTGCGCTGGAAGCGCGTGATTTTGTTACCGAAGGACACTGTAATCGCCTTTCCGACCTAGCCACCGACCTAGGCAAAGTCATATGTTTGCCGGATGACCGCTTCGCCGGACTTAAATTGTTGGCCCGTTTCCACGATATCGGCAAGGTTGGCGTGCCGGACTTGATCCTGTTTAAGCCCGACCTGTTAACTAATGATGAAATGTCTTTAATGCGGATGCACTGTGAGATTGGACACCGCATTGCCATGGCGGCTTCGGATTTGGTGCCCATAGCGGGACTGATCCTCATGCATCACGAGTGGTGGAACGGTCAGGGATACCCGTTGAGACTCAAAATGTTGGATATCCCGCTGGAATGCCGAATCATTGCCATTGTTGACGCTTACGATGCTATGACCAACGATCGCCCTTACCGCAATGCCCTCCCGGAACAGCAGGCCCTGGATGAGCTTCTAAGATGCGCCGGCACACAGTTTGACCCACACCTGGTAGCTAAGTTTTTGCGTATGCTATAAGGATAGGGTGTTGGACTATACCCTGAGGTAGGTTAATCGTTGTTTTAGGCCGGTATTTAGGCGATCCAGCAGCAAACCAAGGATGGTGGGCGCTGTCGCCACACCAATTACCACGGCCCAATGAAACGCATTCAAGGGTACGGTTTTAAAAATCGGCTGTATTGCTGTTACCTGGGTCGCGGCCACTTGCAGGCACGCAGACACAGATACCGCCACCAGCAGATGCGGGTTGCCGAACAACCCCACTTCCATTATTCCGGAGTGTTCCGAACGGCAAGAAAATACATAAAACAGCTGTAAAAATACCAGTGTGTTAAAAGCTGCGGTCCGGGCCAAGTCAATATTTTTGTCAGCCGACATAAAATATGCAAACACTGCCAGCGTCAAAACCGCAATTAATGCTCCGCCCCCCATGATACGCATCCCCAGCCCGTGCGAAAATATGCTTTCTTCTGGTTGTCTCGGCGGCCTGCGCATGACGTTTTTATCTATGGGATCCACCCCCAGCGCCATGGCCGGTAGCCCATCTGTTACTAAATTCATCCACAAAATTTGGATTGGCAACAGGGGCAGCGGCAGCCCTCCGATTACCGCCAGCAACATCACCAGCACTTCCCCCACGTTGCAGGTAAGCAGATAGCGAACAAATTTACGGATATTATCATAGATACCCCGACCTTCTTCCACAGCGGCCACAATGGAGCTAAAATTATCATCTGCCAAAACCATAGCCGAGGACTCCCTGGTTACATCAGTGCCAGTTACCCCCATGGATATCCCGATATCTGCTTCTTTTACCGCCGGGGCGTCATTAACTCCGTCACCGGTCATGGCCACCACGTGCCCATTTTTCTTTAAAGCCCGGACGATACGCAGTTTGTGCCTTGGCGACACCCGGGCATATACCCGCACATCCTCAGCCATACGTGACAAGTCATCATCACTGAGATGCTCTAATTCCTCACCGTTTAGCACCCTGGCACCCGCACCGGCAATGCCCATTTCCCTGGCCACCGCCGTTGCCGTAAGCTGATGGTCACCTGTAATCATGGCTACCTTGATCCCGGCCCGGCGGCAGGTATGTACAGCACTAACAGCAGCAGGCCTGGGCGGGTCAATCATCCCGGCCAGACCGACAAAGACCAGGTTTTGTTCCACTTTTTCGGGGCTGGGACGTTCAGTGTCCGTTTCCGAAGACAGTGGGCGGTAGGCCAGGCCAAGTACCCGCAGCGCGTCACCGGCCATAGATGAGTACTTGTCCATAATATCAAGACGTCTGCGTTTATCCAACGGTACGGGAGTCCCGTCAAGCAGGTAATGGGTGCACAGCTGCAGCACCACGTCGGGCGCCCCCTTAACCAGGGCTTCTCTTTGGCCACCCCGACCGTAAATAACGACCATCCGCTTCCGGTCGGAGTCGAAAGGTATCTCCGCCAACCGTAACTCTTTCTTTTCCAGGTGCTCCCGCCAAAAACCGGCCTTAGATGCCATGACCAACAGGGCGCCCTCGGTGGGGTCGCCGGTAATCTGCCAGGCTGAACTATTCTTCTTGTCCCGTCTAAATAGACCGGCAATTTGAATATTGTCTTTAAACAGGGTAGCATTGTTACATAATGCCGCCACCTTCATTAAAATCTCAAAATCAGGATTACCCTTGGTTTGACCCTCGCCGATAAAACTACCTTTGGGGTCGTAACCTTCACCGGTAACGGCAAACTCCCGCTCCCCTACGTAAACCCGGCGCACCGTCATTTCGTTTTGGGTCAGAGTGCCGGTTTTGTCTGAACAGATAAAAGTGGCGCAGCCCAGGGTTTCCACGGCGGGAAGGCGTCTGATGATTGCGTTGCGCCTGATCATGCGCTGCACCCCGATGGCCAGGGCCACGGTAACAATGGCCGGTAAACCTTCAGGAATAACCGCCACCGCCAGACTCACACCGGTCATAAACATCTGGTACACCGGCTCGCCTCTTAGAATACCAATTACCGTTACCAGCAGGCATATACCCAGACAGAAAAACACTAGCCCCCTGCCCAACTGCGCTAACCGCCGTTGCAGCGGTGTGGGCTCCTGCCCTGCTTCCCGGATCAGGCCGGCTATTTGACCCATTTCAGTTTCCATGCCGGTGGCCACAACAATGCCGTGTCCCCGGCCCCTGGTGAGCATGGTGCCCATAAAGGCCATGTTTGCGGCATCAGCGGCCTCAACTTCCCTATCCAGCGGCTTGGTATGCTTGGTAACTGGTGTGGATTCACCGGTAAGGGCAGCTTCCACCGTCTGCATGTCCACAGCACTAATGACCCTTATATCCGCCGGTACCCGGTCACCCGCCTCCAATAGTACAACATCCCCCGGTACCAATTCCGCGGCCGGGATTTTTCGCTCCAGCCCGTCACGGATCACTCTAGCCTCAGGTGCTGTCATACTTCGAAGCGCTTCCATTGAACGCTCGGCCCTGAATTCCTGAACCACTCCCAGCACTGCATTTAGCAGTACAATTACCGCAATGGTAACCGCATCGGTCCATTCACCCAAAAGGCCGCTCACCGCGGTAGCTGCAAGCAAAACTAAAACCATGAAGTCCTTAAACTGGTTCAGGAGCATCTGCCACGCCGCCGGACCCTGATCCTGCTCCAACACATTCAACCCGGTCTTTTCCAGCCGGTCTTTGGCCTCACGTTCCTTTAACCCTTTTACCGGGTGTACATCCAACCGCTCTGCCGTATCTTCCACAGTCAGTTTTTGCCAGATACCAGGCATGTCCTCACCCCTCGTGCAATATGTTTGCTAATAAAAAATACATATTCAGAGGGGCAAGAAAAAATTACCATATTATTAACTCGCCAATGTAGTTAAAAAACTTAATTGCCTTATGAATGCAGCTTCGCTAGCAATTCGTGCTTAATCGAAACTCGAACCTCGAACGTCGAACCTCGAACAAACGTGCAACATACTCCGGGGTATTTTTACTATATCCCCTTCACAATAATGCTTCTCACCTGGCTCAACCATAGTGATCTTGAAAGTAACGTGCTGTCGATCCACTGTCACGACAACACCGTACTTATAATAAGTGTCCTTGGGCCAAAGCTGTACCTTGGTACCCGGCAACAGTGCTTTTGGCGGCGCCATAATATACCCCCACTACCCCGCATGCAGGTAATTTTCTTTTGTTAGACCATCTATAACCAAAGGCTCAATGCTACTTTCGACAAAATTGGTTTTACTCCTTCCAATCAAAGAAGCGTGTCATAGTTCGTTCCCTTTAAGTCAGTTCTGCACAGTTTTATTATGTATAAAGAACTTTTAAACAGATATTCTATGTTGATATTGTTGATATTTGAAAGGAGTATAAGATTGATGCCTTCTGAAACGTTGAATGAATGGGAGCGGCATAATGAACTGGAAAAAACAATTTTAACGGGCATTTATGGTCAACCTGAAATAAAAAGAGCAGAAAAAAACCGGTTCCTGGGTGAGTTTAGGGAGCGGGTGATCAAGCGCCTTTCCAAAAAACAAGTTGCCGAACCTGGAATTTACCCGGAAATAACCAGTGCATTAGAAGATGAAAATGCAAAAAAAATGGTTATCCATGGCGACATACCTTACAGCCAGGCCAGGAAATACGAAAAATTAGCCCATAAATTACAAAAGGGCTGTTCAATCATCCACGAGCCCGGTTTTAAAGGTGATACCGGGTTGCTTGTAGTAAGCGGCAATGCCGTAGATATAGAAAACATAGATGTCGAGGACAGGACATTAAGGCTAACACGATTGGGTGTTCCTGAACCTCTAATCCATTCCGCCGGGAGAAAGGTGTGCAAAAGCTGCTTGGACAAAATGCTAAAAGCCGACCCCGCAGAAGCTTCAAATTACACCATGATTACCTTTTTAGATCATTTATGGGGCGAGCACTGTCCTGGCTGTACCTCTACAGAACATTAATTTTTGGGTAGATGCAATATTTTTCGGGTAGGCATTTTCAAAGTCTATTTCCCGGGTATGGCAAAAGTCTTTGACCCGTACTTGTGCCGGTGATATACTGTTACGGTACCAGAATTTTGAAAACGGAGGGCAAAACTATGCCCTTAGACGGGCTTTTTTTATACGGTATATGCCGCGAACTAAACGACAAACTTAAACAGGGACGCATAGAAAAAATCTACCAACCGGCAAGAGAAGAAATAATCCTGGCCATTAGTAAACCCGGGGCAAAATACCGGCTTGTTCTCAATGCCGGTGCTGAAAACGCCAGGGTTCACCTGACCGGTACACCCCGGCCCAACCCGGTATCACCGCCCATGTTCTGTATGCTGCTGCGCAAACACCTGGAAGGAGGCCGCATTATTGAATTCCGACAATCCGGCCTGGACAGGGTAGTGGACATTCGGGTGGATTGCCGCGATGAGCTGGGGCAGCCTCTGGTTAAATCACTAAACTGTGAGATTATGGGCCGGCATAGCAATATTATTCTGATCTCCCGGGCCGGTGATGTTATTTTGGACGGTATCCGGCGCTATTCCCATTCGGTAAGCCGGCACCGGGAGGTGCTTCCCGGCCGAATTTATATTCCCCCTCCGGACCAGGGTAAAACCGACCCGTTCTCCCTAACCGAAGACCATTTCAGGGAGTTAGTTTTGTCCGGCAAACTGGATGGCAGCCTGGCAGCAGCGGTTCAGCGTTCTTTGGATGGTTTCAGCATCCCCACCTGTAAGGAACTGGTTCGGATAGCCGGCATTGATTCGGAGATGCTTCTGGAGCATTGCGGAGAACACGAAATGCGCACCCTGTGGCAGACGTTGCAAAAAACAATGACCAATATCCGGGAAGACGGAGTCCGGGCCACCCTGTTATGCCGTCCTAGTGGTAAACCAGTGGATTTTTTTGCGCTGGAGACGGCACACCGGGAACAACTACAGCAGATTAAGGGGGCGGCCAACGAAATTGCCGACTCTTTTTTTACTTATAAACTAAACCGGCTGGAACTGAACAAAGAAAAGAACCAGTTGCTGAGCGTTATTAAAAAACATAGCCGGCGGATTAGCAAAAAGCTGCAACTGCAACAAAAAAGCGTGGCCGACGCTGGAGAGGCTGACCGGTACAGATTGTCCGGTGAATTACTGACCAGTTATATGCACCTCGTAGAAAAAGGCATGCAAGAAATAGAACTGGATAACTATTACGCCCCGGATGGGGAAAAGGTCACCATATTATTGGACCCTCAGCGTACTGGACCGGAAAACTCCCAGGCCTACTTTAAAAGATATACCAAGGCCAGAAATACCCGGGAGGCTTCATTGCGGATGGCCGCCCTGAGCGAAGAAGAATTACATTACCTGGAGGGTGTAGTCTCGTCGATTGACATGGCCCAAGCCACGGATGACCTGGAGGAAATCAGGCGGGAACTCCGAGGCCAAGGTTACCTCAAAGAGCCGGTATCCATACCGCGCAAATCGCGACTAAAAGAGGCTCAGCCTCGTTCAACGCCTTTAAAATTTCTTTCAGGCGATGGATTCACTGTGCTGGTGGGCAAAAACAACCGTCAAAACGATACCTTGACTTTTAAGATTGCCGATGAGCAAGATGTCTGGTTGCATACCTGTAAAATACCGGGTTCCCATGTGATTATCCGTACCGAAGGCCGAGAAGTTCCACTGTCGACTTTGCACCAGGCCGCTGCCTTGGCGGCGCATTTTAGCCGGGCCACTGGGTCATCCAACGTGCCGGTTGATTACACCGTGCGAAAACATGTAAAAAAACCAAATGGCTCCCGGCCAGGTTACGTAATCTATGAAAAGCAAAAAACACTCTACGTCGACCCCGCCTCTGATATCAAGGAGTCAGGAATCAGAAGTCAGGAGTCGGAATGAAAGATTACCCATGATTTCCATAACCGTTCCACACTTTTGCCACAAATTACGGTTATGATAATCAAAAGAAACAAAAAAGGAGGCACCAACATGAACAGAAAGGTAATCATCATTTTGGCAGCGGTGGTTTTGCTAGCTACCATGGCCATGCCGGCTTTCGCAGATAACGCAGCAGATGCCAAAACGTGGCTTGAACAAAGGTTCAACGCCAAGCAAGAAGCTGTGCAGAAGGCAGTTGAGGAAGGCCGTATAACCGCGGAACAGGGAGAACAGTATACAGAACATATGAACGAGATGTACAAGTTTCACGAAGCCAATGGTTTTGTTTGTCCCTTCGGTAACCAGGGTATGATGGGCGCCGGCAGAGGCTCGTTTGGTAACCAGGGCCAGGGCCTCCGTGACGGGACTGGCCGTCACGGAGGCCCTGGGGCAGGATTCAGGATAATGCAACCAGACGCAGTGCAATCCCAATAAAAATCATTAACCAACACAATGTGACTGAAAAACCCCATCCGGGGTTTTTCTTTTTACTACGTCACAAAAATTTTTTTGTTAATTTTACGTTATTTTGCATGACAAATTTCTAAATCTGGCATTATATCATTACATATGCGTTAAATATCGGAGCAAATTCTACAATGTTGTCCTCCCCCAAAACAGCTCTTATACATTGTGGAACAACAACACTCGCAGCACAGCAAACATAAGCATATCCAATGCATTGAGTTAATAAAGGGGTATATCCCCGTAATATAAAGGAGGACTCTAAATGAAGCTGGGAGAACAGGTTTTCGGCTTCTACATTCCCACCGTCAACTTAATGGGCGTTGGGGCAGCCAAGGAAACCACCAATCAGGTGAAAATACTTGGCGGCACCAACGCAATGATTGTCACCGACGCATTTCTAGCTAAATCAGAAATGGCCAGCGACATCAAAAGAATGGTTGAGCAGGCCGGTGCCAAAGCGATAGTCTGGGGCGGAGCCGAACCCAATCCCACCGACAAAAACGTAAAAGACGGTTTGGCTGTTTATCAAAAAGAGAACTGCGACATGATTATTTCCCTGGGCGGAGGCAGTGCACACGACTGCGCCAAGGGTATCGGCATTGTCGCCACCAACGGCGGCAATATACAAGACTACGAGGGTGTTGACAAGTCAAACAAACCAATGCCACCTTTTATCGCCATCAACACCACAGCCGGAACAGCCAGTGAAATAACCCGCTTTTGTATCATCACCGATACCAGTCGCAAAATTAAAATGGCTATTGTCGACTGGCGGGTGACGCCAAACGTAGCTATTAACGACCCCATGATGATGGTCGGTATGCCTCCGTCGCTTACTGCCGCCACCGGCATGGACGCTCTTACCCATGCGGTGGAAGCTTACGTATCAACCATTGCCACCCCGGTAACCGATGCAGCAGCGCTGATGGCCATGACGCTAATTTCGGAAAACCTGCGTGATGCAGTGGCCAACGGTGAAAACATGTACGCCCGTGACCGGATGGCCTATGCTGAATTCCTGGCTGGCATGGCTTTTAATAATGCCAGTCTTGGTTACGTACACGCCATGGCGCACCAGTTGGGCGGTTATTACAACCTGCCCCATGGCGTATGCAACGCCATCCTGCTACCGCACGTTTGTAGTTTCAACCTGATAGCCCGGCCTAAGCGCTTTGCTGAAATGGCCGTGGCTATGGGCGAAAATATTGAAGGCCTTAGCATCAGAGACGCGGCAGACGTAGCTATCGATTCAATTCAACAGCTGTCTGGGGATGTGGGTATCCCCGAAGGGTTGGCAGCGTTGGATGTCAAGGAAGAAGACTTCAAGATTATGGCTGAAAACGCTATGAAGGATGCCTGCAGCTTTACCAACCCGCGCAAGGCCACGATGGAGGATGTTATAGATATTTACCAGGAAGCCTTGTAAAGGTTATTAATAGTTCTCCTGATTCAAGTATAATGGCGAGTCGCATATTGGAGATAATACCAAACCCCTAAAGACTTTTTCAGGAGACACTAAACTAGCCCCCTTCCCGGGAGTAGCTACATATTCATCATCCGGAAGCAAGCCAGACAACTTCACCGGACAGGCTGTCCCCGGGCTATCCCCTATTAATATATAGTTAAACCCCCTGCCACGTTTGACAGGGGGCCTTTTTTTCACTATTCCAGCCCGTATTCTTTTATTTTTCGATACAATGTATTTCTACCTATTCCCAAGGAACGGGCAGCTGTGGATATGTTGCCTTCAAAATAAGCCAGCGTTCTGGCCACCGCCTGTTTCTCAATCTCTTCCAGACTAAGTGGTTCAGGGAATTGAATACCTAGGTATTGCATTTTTTTTAACAGCCTTTGTTCCAGATTTAAGGTCAGCTGATAAGCCTGCCTGATATTATCGCTGGTCAGACTGTCCTGTTGCTCGGCACAATTAATCAATCTCTTCAACATCTCTACAGGTGCATGGGAAACGGTGTTTGCATAAGCGCTATTGTCTTCGTTGCCGGCATCCTGTTCCGGTTCAATTTCTCCGCCGGCAGTTAACTTTTGTGCCAAGTGTGATGGCAGGATTGCCTCGCTCTCACAGAGCGCCAGCGACTGTTCTACAGTATTTAGCAGTTCCCTGATGTTGCCCGGCCAATTGTAATTCAACAGGATTTGCATAGCTTCCGGAGATAACTGCAAAGTACGGTTATCGCCAATTTTACTATGGGCGATAAAGTGGCTCACCAGAGCCGAAATGTCTTCCTTTCTCTCCCGCAGCGGAGGTAGATCAAGCCTGACCACGTCTAGCCGATAAAACAGGTCTTCCCTAAACTGCCTGTCCCGGACGGCCTTTTCCAAATCAATGTTTGTGGCGGCAATGATCCTTACGTCGGTTTTTATTGGTTTTTCTCCACCTAGGCGAATAAACTCACCTGTTTCCAGCACCCTGAGCAGTTTAATTTGAATGGGTAGGCTAGCTTCGCCTATCTCATCTAAAAACAACGTGCCCTTGTCGGCCACTTCAAAAATACCGCGCCGCAGGCTGGAAGCACCGGTAAAGGCGCCCCTTTCGTGTCCGAAAAGTTCGCTTTCCAGCAAGTTTTCCGGCAGTGCCCCGCAGTTTACGGGTATAAATAGCTGTTCACTGCGCTGACTGGCGATGTGTATAAAACGGGCCAATACCTCTTTGCCGGTTCCTGTTTCACCCTGAATAAGAACATTTAAATTTTTCCGGGCAATTTTTTCAGTCACATTAACCAGGTGCAGCATTTTAGTTGTATTACCTACGTAAAAACCGGCTTTTTCAGCAATGTCCAGCCATCCCGGCCTGCCTCCAGACTTGCTTCCATTGCTTTGGCCCTGTTCAAGAATTCCGTCAATCAGTCCTTCTACCTCGGTTATATCTTCAAATGGTTTTTCTATATAATCAAAGGCTCCTAATTGAATAGCCCGCACCGCCGACTTGGTGGTACCGTAACCGGTCATAATTACTGCTTCGCAATCAGGCTGTTTGAATTTTAGACGTTCCAACAAATCAAGGCCGCTTGAGTCTGGTAGTTTTAAGTCGATCAGAGCGGCATTGTATGATTTGCATTCAATTAATTGCAATGCTCGGGCACCGGTATGGGCCAGGCTTACATCCATGCCTTTCCTTTCCAATAGGCGGCGTAGAAAACTCCCTACCTCTACCTCGTCATCTATGACTAAAATGTGTGGTTTTACGGTCATTGGTTTATGGCTCCTTTCCAAACGCCGCCAGACTCAGGCGGGGATGATCAGTGAAAAACTGCTGCCCCGACCCGGTTTACTAACTACCTCGATGGTGCCTTCGTGTGCCTCGGCAATACCCAGGCTCACCGATAGGCCCAGCCCGGTGCCTTTACTGGTATCCTTACTAGTAAAGAAGGGGTTAAAAATTTTGTTCAAATTATCTGCCGCAATACCTGTACCATTATCGGTCACCGTTGCCACTGCTTGTTCACCCTGCTCCCCTTTTTTAACTCCTGTGGAGATGATGATTTTTTTGTCATGGGTGTTTTTTTCAAGGGCATCCCGGGCATTTAAAAGCAGATTAATTAGTACCTGATCCAGCTGTTGTTCATTGGCCGGCACTTCCGGCAAGTCCTGGGCCAAGTCAAGTTCAATGTTAATATTGCTGCGTGATATCTGATACTTGATTAAGCTCAATACCCGTTGCACCACGTTATTCAAACTGGTAGGGGACATGGGCTGCTGATCCTGACGAGAAAAAATAAGCAGGTTCTGGATTATTTTCTTACAGCGCAAACCACAATTGATCACATCTCTAATCAATTCCACATTGTTAGCATTGGTATTATTGTCCCGCAAAATCATCTGGGAGTTACCGATAATTACAGTCATCGGGCTGTTTAATTCGTGCGCTACCCCGGCCGCCATTTCACCTATGGCCGCAAGCTTGGCCGACTGCATAAGCTGGGCTTCCATCCTTATTCTTTCAGTAACGTCCTTAATGTGGTGAATAACTGAGTAAATCTCTCTCCGGGCATTAAATACCGGGTAATAGTATACATCAAATGTCTTGCTAGATTCGGTCTGCATCCGGCGGTAGGCCGGTGCACGCTTGTTATTTACTTCATCCAGCAGGCAGCCGTCACATTTATTGTCCCTTCCCCACACATAACGGTAACATTTGCTTTTTTCCGGTTCCCCGGTGGACTGGCCAGGGAGCGCATCCAACCTGTCATTGCAACGAATAATGTTAAGGTTCTGGTCGATAAGTAGTATCGGGTCAGTTAAGGCGCGAAAAGTTTCTTCCCATTCAATCTTACTGGAGAGCACTTGCTCGTAGAGTCGGGCGTTTTCGATGCAAATGGCCAGTTGGTCTGCCAGTTGCCTGGTGAACTTGACCTCATCCTCAGAATAGGCGTTTTCACGGCAACTGCCAATCATTAAAACGCCAATCACATTTCCCTTTACAAAAAGCGGATCCAGGGATAATGACTTAAGTTTTAGTTCTTTTAGCGGCGGACAAATATGAACCGTATCGTCATTCTGATTCAAAGTGCAGACCTTGCTTTTTTTGCCCTTGACGGCGTGCCAGAGTAAGGATTTAAAGGGCACGGGATTCCCGGTGCAGCCGCAGCCGGGCTCCATGGCCGTCATAATCAACTCATTTTCCCTCATTAGGGCCAGACCCAGAAAATCACAGCGTATAACCAGCGGCAGCCTTTGGTAAACCCTGTCGATAGTATCCGCTAGTGACATATCGATGTTAATGTCTTTAATAATTTGGTGGATAATCTCCAGCCGGTTGTTTTGCTTGATTATTTCATCATTTATTTTTTTAACTTCCAAATAGTAATTAAGCTTTGATGAGTTAACGCCCGTCAAGTGTTTAATCAGGCTCATCTTATCGTTAATCAGATGTTTGTTATCCATATTTCTTTTCCTTTCGGGTTCTGGATGGTGCTGATTAACTGCCGGTTAGAATAATACAAACTGTACCGTAATGATACAACTCTATTGTATCAGATCTGCACTTCTTTACGAATATTAATTGGGCTTAAATATAGAAGAGAATTTATACAAAATGAGATTATTTCAGTCATTAACCCCGAAATTTTATGTTGAAAGGGTGCGTCTGAACAACGCACCCCCCACCACGGTTCCTACATCATTAAGCTTTCGGCCCTCTGGATGGCAAGGCGGACAAGGTTTCCGCAATTTCTGGAAGAGACACTGCCGAAACCGCCTTCCGCGCGCACAACATCGGCCACCCCAAGTTCTTCGGCTAACTCCATTTTAAGCCTGTCAGACATAATACTGCGTCTTCGTGCCATAATTAGCCTACCTCCTTTGGGTTTTGACAAGGAACCACGGTGCCTTTTTATTATGTACCATACCGTTATCGCTATTCTACACCGATTAATAGTAGTTAGTGTCTCCTGAAAAAGTCTTGGTAAGGGGTTTGGTGTTAATCTCCGGGTTACTACTCGCCGTTATGCTTGAGCGAGCTCGTTCGTAACCCTCCGATTAACACCAAACCCCAGTTATACTTAGTTTTTCAGGGAAATTAGTTAAGAAAAAACCGCCTGGCTTTCATGGAAAAGCCAGACGGCAATTGGACTCATTTTAAAAACTGAAATGACGTGGTTATAAGCCTGTTTAGAAGTCAAACACCTTGTCCAGATCTTCGTTTTTGACGTCAAACTTGGTGTTATGGGGCGACAGTTCTTCAATAGTGAAAAATTCAGGCAACCTGTCGTCAGCCGAAGTGAAACCGGCTTGTCTATTAAATTCACGTTCCACCTTGAGCACATTCATACCAAGGGCCAGTGCGTCATCGGTAGTCAGGGTAAGGCCATACTGGGCATTAAGCATTTCTACGATGGTGGGCAGCCCTTCGGGGTTGTCCAATACAGCAAAGGCCACAAACAGGCACAGACCGGTGGAATCCACAGCAGCGGTAGCAATCTGTAAGTTACGGGACAGTTCAACCTGTCCTTCAGCCTTGGTGGGATCCACAAATCCACCAACTTTCAAAATGTTGGCGGTAACTGCATATCCGGCAGTATGGTCGGCACCCATGGTGGTAGTTGCGTAAGTTACGCCGTTACCCTTGCAGGAACGCGGGTCGTATGCAGGGATACCCTGGCCCTTAACTGCAGGAATCCTGGTGACGCCGTAAAGTTTGCCGGCGTTTGTAGCGCCGCTGGCGATTACACGACCCAGCGGAGTGCCCTGGCCTACTTCTTCCAGAGCGGCAATAGCGGCTTGACCGTCACCAAAGGAAAGGACACCGGCTTCCATAAGCACACCCAGAGTACAGCCGGCTTCAATGGTGTCCAGACCCACATCATTGCAGATGTAGTTCAATTTGGCCACCACGTCAAGGTCGCTAATTTCCAGGTTGGGGCCAAATCCCCAGGCAGTTTCGTACTCGACAGGAGAACAAACTTTACCGTCCGGCATCGGGTAAGCGTTGGAGCAGCGCATAACGCAACCGGGATGGCAGGCGTGAGTTGCCTTGCCCCCTCGGGCGATAGCCACTTCAGCCAATTTTTCTCCGCTGACTTCGCTGGCCTTGTCAAAGCGGCCAAACCTAAAGTTACGGGTAGGCAGCGTGCCGGCTTCGTTTATGATATTCATTAATACGTTTGTTCCATAAGCGGGCAGCCCCTGGCCGGTAACCGGGTGATCCAGAAGCATTTGGGAGAATTTCTTGGCCGCTTCTTTAAAGCGTTGGACATCTTGAACCGGTGCATCAAAAGTTTTAGCCGCATCCACAATGATGGCTTTAAGGCCTTTGGATCCCATAACGGCACCCAGACCACCACGACCGGCATAACGGCTGCTGCTGCCTTCGCTGTCGTTGTTAGTAACACCGGCTGAAAGCATCAGCATTTCGCCAGCCGGGCCAATGGTGATAACACCTACTTTAGCCCCAAAACGTTCTCTGCAGATTGCTGTTACTTCATAGGTGCCCTTGCCGGCCAGATCATCGGCAGGCATCATTTCAGCACCATTAGCGTTTAGTTTAAGCAAATAAAACCCTTGCTCAGCCGGTTTTCCTTCGATGACAATAGCTTTAATATGAATGTTGGCCAATTTCTGAGAGGTAACACCACCGGCATTGGATTCCTTAATCGTGCCGGTCAGGGGACTTTTTGCGCCTACGGAGAGACGCCCTGAAGAAGGAGCGCTGGTTCCAGAAAGCAGCCCGGGGGCAATAACCAGCTTGTTGAAAGGTCCCAGCGGGTCACAGGTGGGGGGTACTTCATCTGCTACCAACTGGGATGTAAGTGCGCGACCGCCAAGAGCAAGATATTGTTCGGGAACATCTTCAACCTTCACTTGCTTAGTGGCCATGTCTACTCGGACAAACTTAGCCATCAATATTCCTCCTTAGAATAAAATAATCCCCTTTCCACAATGGGAGGCATGGCAGTTTCCCGCCACACCCTGGCGTCCCGCAACCACCACTACGATATTGCAATGAAGGTACCCGGGCTCGGAGAATAATTGATTTTTTAGTTAATAAACATTGCTTAAATTATCACATATGCTAGGTTAGCTATCTAAGTCAATTTATTTATGCAACAACTATGCCTGAAAATAATTTATAATTTTAACTTCAAGCCCAAACTTATATAGCCTTAACCAACATAATATTAAACCCCAAACTTTACGATTTAATTTATAGTTTATTAAATATTCTTAAACTTTAGTTTAGTATTTACTTAATTAATTGCTCCAGTGTGGAACATGAATGCTTATTTTTTAGAACACCTGCCCCAAAACGAAACTAATTTACTTTTTGTATAATCATATAATACCGGGTGGGCCTGTTCCACCCATCACACAGGATATCCAGGCCCTCAAAGTAAGCTCTGGTGCCGCTATTTATTTTTATCTCCCTGGTTGACCAGACCCAGCATTACCCGGTATGGGCCCGGAGTGCCCGGTGGGACAAACCCCACCCGATCCCCGGGGTTTACCGGTCTTTCCAGCGGGCCGGCAATGCCATTAATAAAAACAGTCTCGATTTTTTCCCGCGGTAACTCAAGTCTAACTGCCAGTTCTGCTGCGGTGCACTGCTTGTCCAGAGGAACCTGCATCGGAAATGGCCAACCACGCTGATCGAATATTACTTTAAGATATGAAAACCCTCTTACCTCTACATGCTTGTTTTCGGACAACTAAATCACCATCCCGAGATATCTATTTAGTGCCATGGTTTTATTGCAATTATTCGGCCCAAAGTTCGCATGCCATTAATACTTGTTAATCAAAGAGCCTTGCGGTAGATAGCAATAATATCCTTTAAGTTAGTATCACGTGGATTGGTTATCAGGCAGGAATCCTTAAGCGCGTTTTGAGCCAGCTTTTCAATTACAGTGCTATCCAGGCCAATATCAGACAAACGCTTGGGTAAGCCAATGTTTTTAACCAGGCGGCGCATCCCTTGCACTGCTTTTTCGGCCGCTTTCCACTTGCTTAGGCCGGCAACATCTTCCCCGAGAGCCTGGGCAATGTTGCAAAACCTGTCAGCGTTGGCAATAAGATTGTATTCCATGGTGTATGGTAGTAAAATAGCGTTCGTTTCGCCGTGATGGCTATCCAGTAAACCATCAATCTGGTGAGTCATGGCGTGGGTGATACCTAGTATGGCATTGGAAAAAGCTAGCCCCGCCTGCAGGCTGGCCATGGCCATAGACTCCTTGGCCTTAAGATTGGTACTGCAAGCTACTGATTCGCTCAGGTTATCGGTAATTAGTTTAATGGCGTTTAATGCAAAAATATCGGTCAGTGGGGTGGCAGCCAAGGAGACGTAAGATTCAACAGCGTGGCTTAATGCGTCCATCCCCGTTGCTGCTGTCAGCCTGGCGTCTTTTGTTTGCAGCATTACCGGATCAACCAGGGCAATATCCGGCACCAGTGACTTTGATATGATAGTCATTTTTACTTTTCTTTTGGTATCCACAATAATGGCAAACTGGGAAACCTCTGATCCGGAACCGGCGGTGGTTGGTAAGATTACCATGGGCGGTAGTGGTTTGGTAATTTTATTTATACCCTCGTAATCATGAATTAATCCACCGTTGGTGGCAATAACCGCTATCGCCTTGGCCACGTCTATGGGACTGCCTCCCCCAACGGCCATAACAGCGTCACATCCGGATGACAGATATCTTTCTACGCCCGCTTTCAATTCAACATCTTTGGGGTTTGTCGTCAAGTCTGACCATACCTCGTATTCCACTCGTGCCTGGTCAAGATGGAATAGTGCCTTTTCAACCCATCTCGATTTTATTACACCTTTGTCGGTCACTACAAAAGCCTTGCGTGCTCCAAGCCGCTGTAAACTTTCACCCGCCTGGCTGATGGCACCCAGTCCAAATATTATTTCCGGGGCTACAAACTTATTGATGTCCATTACAAGTTTCCTCTCATATCAATACTAATTCAGTTAGAGTGCAATTTTTTTATTATCTTATTATAGTCTACAAACCCCGGCTATTAAAATACTTGTTTAACCGCTACTGCAATATTTTGTTTAAAGCATTATTTCGATGCGCCCGATACTTTTGCCTGGTACATCTTTTCTGATAGGTAATTATTACAGCAAAGACAACAAAACCAAACAAATCAGAGACCAGATGCGGGTAAGTCAAGCTTAAACCACCCAAAATTAAAAACACTCTTTCAACAATCGTCAGTTTTTGGTCAATATAGCCGGCCAGTGCTGTGCTAAGGCAAAACATTCCCAGCATGGCAGTCACAATTACCAGGGCCAGCTTCCAGTAAACCACGTCTTCCAATAACAGCACCGGTGACAATACAAATATGTAGGGAATTATAAAAGCTCCCACAGCAATTTTTACCGCCTGAATACTGGTTTTGAACGGGTTGCTGTTGGCCAGTCCTGAGCCGGCGTAAGCCGCCAAGGCCACCGGTGGAGTGATATCTGCTACGATGCCGAAATAAAACACAAACAGGTGAGCCGCAATTACGGGAACTTGGTCAAAGGCCAGCAGGGCCGGGGCTGCCATAGTGGCGGTAATTACATAATTAGCAGTGGTGGGCAGACCCATGCCCAGTACAATACTGGCAATCATGGTAAATATCATCGTTAAGATTAGTTTATTCTGGGCCAGGTCAAGAATGCCCCCGGCTATTTTGAGCCCCAGGCCGGTGAGCGTAACTACGCCGACGATAATCCCGGCGGCAGCACAAGCTGCTATAACCGGCAGCGCAGAGCGAGCCCCATCGGATAATATTTGTATTATTTTAACTAACGATAGTTTATCCTCTTCTTCGATTAAATTCTGTTTACCCAAAAGGTAAGCTATGAACATAGCCAGCAAACTCATGCCCAGAGCTGTGTAAATACCATAAATCGCAGCCTTCATTGCCGACTGACCACTAGATAGCACGGCAATAATAGCCACGATGGGCATTAGCATATACCCTTTTTTGATTAATAGCTGCCAGACACTGGGCAACTGGTTACGGGGAACCCCCATTATACCCATCTTCTTGGACTCATAGTGCACTGCAATAAACTGACCGGTAAAGAAAAGCAAGGCGGGTATTAATGCAGCCCTAATAATCTCGTTGTATTGCAGCCCGGTAAATTCAATCATTAAAAAGGCGGCTGAACCCATAATTGGTGGCATAATCTGCCCACCGGTAGACGAGGCCGCCTCAACCGCCGCCGCGTACTCGGGCTTGTATCCCGCCCTCTTCATCATAGGGATGGTAAAGGCACCGTTCCCAACCGTGTTGGCCACTGAACTGCCGGTGATCATGCCTGAAAAGACGCTGGTCAAAACGCCTACCTTGGCTGTACCCCCGGTCATCCAACCGGTCATGGACATGGCCAGTTCACTGAAAAATTTCTCCAGACCGGTCTTCTGCAGAATCACACCAAACAACATATACAGAAAGATAAAGGTAGCCGATATGGAAATGGGGATGCCAAAAACGCCTTCCATACTTAAAAACGAATGAGAAATAGTTCGCTGCACACTAAAACCGGCATGATGTAAAAACCCCGGCAATACTGACCCCAGGTAGGAATAAAACAGCATGGCTGTAGCAACCACCATAATTGGTACACCTATAGCACGCCGGGCTGCTTCCAATACAATCAAAACTCCCGCACCGGCCATTAGGTAATCTATATCGTTGTACATACCGACCCTGGCGATAATCTGTTTGTAGAATAAAAACTGGTAAAAACCTGCGGACAGCCCGATGCCAGCCAATAATACATCGCTCCACGGAACGCCGGCATAGCTCCTGGGGAAGCGCTTAGACCAGTGAAACAATAGTAGTATTAAGGCCGCCGCCAGGGCAGCAGCCCAACCGATCTGCCCCTGAAAATATAAAAACCCCACCATTACCAACCATAGTAGTGTACAGATATGGGTGGCAGGCTCAATTGTACCATCCTTGTGTTTATTGGCGGGAAAGAGCAAAAAAATCAACGCCATGGCTAACGCCACATGAAAACCACGCTGCTGGTTAGACGGCAACGTGCCAAATATGGCGGTATAAAGCTGGAATAAACTAAGCGTTATGGAAACAGCTATAATAAAATACGTCCACAGCTGAGGTAGTTTTTTTCGGTGCGCGCTACCCGGGTCGTATTTTTCCAAAACCGCTTCCACCAGGTTCTGCTCATTATCATCGGGGATATTTTGTTTTAGCTTATCTTTAAGAATCATTTTTTCTTGCTCAGACATAATTCCCCTCTTCATTTCATTTCCATAGCAGTGGCTTTACGTATATATCAACATAAGTGCCGCCGCTCGTTATATCAAGCAGTCTTAAAGCTTCACCGTTATTCATGACAATGGTATGATCAGCAACCACCTGCCCCACCATTAATGGGACTAGTTTGAATTTTCGGTTTTCGTAACGGATCATGTAGTAACCGTCCTGAATTGTAAAACTCGTAGTCTCTTCGCTCATATGTTCCGATCCCACCGGTAGGTTGGCACCAAATGAATCGTAGCGCATTTCTACCAGCGACAATATTTGCTTCGCTTCTACTTTAAAAACTTCGTAAACTGGTTGTTTGGTAACTGAGTGTATGTAAGTAAGGGTAAAGGTATCACCGACCCTAATTAGCTTGGAATAAACTACGTTACCGGTAAAATGCTCACTAATTTTAAAAACAGCATAATTTTTGCCGGCATACAAAAGTGCAGCCAGCAAAATAATAATAGCCAAAAAAGCTATATAATGAGCACCCTTAAGGGTACTCATTATAGTCACTTTTCTTCGACTTCGGTAATCCGTTAACATACGCAGTGCTTACATCAATCCTTTTTCTTTGTAATATTTAATTGCTCCCGGGTGGAATTCAACCGGTTCAATTCCTTTCAAAGCATTTTCAATGGTAATCTGATTGCCCCGGTCATGGCCCTTGGCAATGTCAGCTGTTTTTTCATACATCAACTGGGTAATGTTGTAAATGACTTCCTCAGGTAAATCTTCTTGCACATACAGCACGGCCCACTGTGAAACAGTAAAGGCTGTTTCATCCTGGCCTTTGTATGTTCCGCCGGGTATCTCGTACGGCGAGAAGGTGGGATCCGACTCCAGAAGCTTTTGCAGACCTTCGCCGTCAATATCAACAATGGTTACGGGCTTGGATGTGGTAATATCCACCACATTACCGGCCGGGACTGCCAGCACGGCAAATGCTGCGTCTAATTGCCCATCCTTCAGCTTACGCGCTGCATCAGCAAAATTTTCTTGGAATTGTTTGATATCTTGATCGGGATCCAGCCCGAACGAGTTTAAAATGGTTATCGCCGCAGAAGCGGTACCACTGCCCACGGGCCCGATCGAAACCCGCTTATCTTTAAGGTCGGCCACTTTCTTAATTCCCGATTCAACCGGTGCGATTATCTGCATTACTTCGGGATAAATAACACCAACAGCACGGATATTGTTAATCGCTTGGCCGTCAAAATCACCGGTACCGTCCCAGGCAGCCTGAGCCGGCCCGTTCATAGCCATGGCCAAATGGGCTTCACCGCTGGCCAGAAGCCTTAAATTTTCTACCGAAGCTCCGGTGGCTTGCACTGTAACATCCAATCCCTCTACATTATCATTCCACACCTGGGCTATAGACCCGCCCAACGGGTAATATGTACCGCCCGTACCACCGGTGGCCATTAAATAGCTGTGGGTTTCAGTTTCACTGCTACCCTGCTCGCCCGCTTGTTCCTGGTCTTTATCTTCCGCCACCTGAGTTCCACCGCATCCGGCCACCAGCATTGTTACCGCCAGCAGCGTGATTAAAAAGAACAACAACTTCCTGCGCACTGTCTTATCATCCTCCTTTTTATATTTTTAGGGAGTGATTATAACAGCTGCAGCCCTTTTGTAAGAATGTTCAAAAAGTAAGCACCACACCGTAATATAATTAATTATTAACCGCTGCGGTGCTCCTTTTGAGACCATTCAATAGTGTTTTTACACGATGCCGTTGGCGCAGCGAAAAACCTTACCTTCCCAGGTTCTGATCATGACATGATTCTTGCCCATGGATATCAAATACTGAGGCAAAATTGGTGTTTTGCCCGCCCCACCCGGGGCGTTGATAATATACCAGGGAATAGCCAGACCTGACGTAAAGCCACGTAAATTCTCCATAATTTCCAAGCCCTCCTGGATAGTGGGCACAAAATGAGCGGTACCTTTAACCGGCTTGGCATGAAAAATGTAGTACGGCCGCACATGTATTTTAAGCAGTTCATGATTAAGTTTCTTCATTACATGCGGGTCGTTGTTAATGCCCTTAAGTAGTACTGCCTGGTTGCCCAGTGGGATTCCGGCTTTGGCCAGCATCCTGGTAGCACGCAACGCTTCTTCGGTTACCTCCCTGGGGTGATTAAAGTGAGTGTTTATAAAAAGCGGGTGGTGCTTTTCAAGCATGTCGCACAGTTCCTGCGTAATCCGCTGGGGCATCGTTACCGGTGTTCTACTGCCAATGCGTTTTATTTCCACATGTTCAATGTTGTCCAACTCGGTTAAAATCCAGTCTAGTTTAGCATCGGTAAGAGTCAGTGGGTCGCCGCCGGTAATTAAAACATCCCTGATTTCCGGGCTCTTTTTGATATATTCAATGGCAGCTTTAATTTCATCTAACGAAGAAGGAGCATCAACCTCGCCAATATTGCGCCTGCGCTGACAGTGACGGCAAAACATGGCACACTGATTGGTTACATTAATAATCAACCGATCGGCATAACGGCGGGTGATACGTGGCGCCGGGGAAGTAAACTCCTCGGCCATCGGGTCTTCTTTACCCCACCTGTCTTGTAATTCCCGGCCAATCGGAATACCCTGCATCCTGACCGGGCAATTGGAGTTGTCAGTAGCCATAATACTAAGGTAATATGGTGAAACCGCCCATCGAAACTTCATGCTTACCATTTCTATATGCCGGGCCTCGTCGTCGGTTATAGGCATTAGTTGGCGCAATGTATCCAGGTCGTCAATTCTGTTTTGCATTTGCCAGTGCCAATCGTTCCATTCCTCTTCCGTGGCACCCAATATTTCTAATATCTGACTCCTTCTAACTTTAAATTCATGGCTCAGATTAAAACCGGTAGGTATGTTTTTTGAGGCTTCCCTGTAACCTTTGATATGTTGCTTAAGTTCCTCTGCCCGTTCCAATGCGGCATGACGTTTTTCTTCATCCGAACGTTTTACAACACTTTGCGAACTCATAAAACGATCCAAAAGGCGCCACCTCTTTACTATTATTTGTTACATTAAATATCCAGACACATCCTAATACGATTGCAAGTTGCTTGTTAACGGGTTTTAATTTAGTACCTGTTTATATTATAGCAGTAAATAACCATCCAGAAAAGAAATTATTTTAGACATGAAAATATATTATACTGCAATAAATTAAGACAATCGCTGAACGAGTTCAATCGCCTTCGTTAACCTGTACCAGGTCGTATTTACTGATTTTACGGTAAATTGTCGCCCTGCTGATGCCCAGCATTGTTGCAGCCTTTTTCTTGCCTTCCTCGCTCCAGCCGTACACTTCCAAAGCACGGCTGATGGCTTCTTTCTCCAATTGTTCCAGTGGTCTAATTTCATCGTGTGAAGTCCCGGACACAGACCGTTTTTCCTTACCTTCCCTGAGTCGGGGCGGCAGGCTTTCAGGCATAATAATCTGGCTTTCTTCCAGGTTGATAGCATACTCTACGGCATTTATCAGTTCCCGAATGTTTCCGGGCCACGGGTAATCCAGGCACAGTTTTACAGCCTCTTCGCTGCAACGTTCAATCTTTTTATCCATTAACCCTGCAAAACGTTTGGTAAAGTGATCCAACAGCAGTGGAATATCCTCACGACGCTCGCGCAGGGAAGGTATAACCAGGGGTATGACGCTAAGCCGGTAGTAAAGGTCTTCCCGGAAACGCCCGCGGCGCACCATGTCCTGTAAATCACTGTTGGTGGCGGCAATAATCCTAATATTTACTGGAACCATCTGGGTGCTTCCCACCCGTTCAATTTGCCTTTCCTGCAACACTCGCAGCAATTTGGCCTGCAGATAAAGAGACATGTTACCAATCTCGTCAAGGAATATGGTACCACCGTTGGCCAGTTCAAATTTGCCTGGTTTACCGCCCCGCCTGGCACCGGTAAATGCACCTTCCTCATAACCGAAAAGTTCGCTTTCCAGCAAGTGTTCAGGTATGGCACCACAATTAATGGGTACAAACGGTTTACTTCCGGAACTTCCGGCGTTGTGAATAGCTCGAGCAAATATCTCTTTACCGGTGCCGCTTTCACCCACAATCAACACTGTGGAATGACTGGTGGCAATTTTGACGGCCTTGTTAATAACTTCCCGGATCGCTTTACTATGGCCAATAATATCGTTAAAGTCCATCATTTCCTGAGTGGTAACTATCTGGTAAGCTAGTTTTTGGGCTTCCCGAAAATCCCTGAAGGTGGCGACTATGCCCACGGAATCTTTTTGATCTGATTTAATTAGCTTGGCAGTGGTCCAAAAGTGCAGTTTCTTACCCTGGAAATTAACCAGGTATTCCCGGGCTTTAAAGCCCTTACCTGCTTTTAAGGCATCCATTAACATGCTGTCACCAAAAACATCTTGGACTATTTTCCCTACCACATGCTCTCTTTTAATACCAAACATACGTTCTGCCGATAGGTTGAAATTCGTAACAAATCCCTGTTCATCTATAGCCATTACGCCTTCATAGACGGAGTCAACCACTGCTTCCAGCCTATTAGCAATGACTATCTTTTCGCGGACCATTTCTCTTTCCACGACTTTGCCGGCAATCAAATCCGCCATGCGGCCAATAAAATCAAGCAATGTTTCGTTGTTTGCCGTTAAGGTACGTTTTTGTTCATCATCAAATGCCACCAGGCTGATAGTGCCGATAACTTTTCCCTCGGCGCTGATGGGATAAACTATATAAGCCCTGTAGAAACAGGTTCCGGTTAAGGGACAGGAAAGACAGATAGGGTGGTAACCTGGTTCGTTAATGAACACCGGTTTTCCGGTTTGCAGCACATGTTTGTTAACCAATCCGCGCAGTAGACGGTTGCCCACCCCGGCGCGCACCTTGCCCGTTCCCGCCACCCGTACCAGGTTGGAGTCAATAATTTCAATCTCCACCTTCAGTGCGGCGGCTATGGCATCAGAGACGCGTTGTTCAGTTTCCTTGGCTTCCATCAGGCTCAGTACCATAAGCTGCATCTCCCGGAAAATTATTTAAAAAAGTTAAAAACGGAGGTCTCAATTTGCAACCCCCGTTATCTTATCATAAACCGCCCGCGCTCAACAATACGTTATTTAAAGCACAGCCGCCTGTATTTAATTTTAAACACAGTTTTTTAATGCAGCACCTGCTCGGCCAATTGCCACCCCAATTCTAAGGCCTTGCGGTTCATTTCTTCTGTACCCCTGGGTATTCTGGCCATTAAGGCCTCTGTTAAAGCATCCCTGGATACAACGCCGGTAATCCTGGCCACTGCGCCCAGCGCCACAACATTGGCTACCATCTCCCGGCCAACCTCTTCCCGGGCGGTCTGGCTTATAGGCAGTTTATAAATCTGGCCGTCGACGGCAGGCAATTCCTGCACGTAAGTGGAATCAGCAATGACTACTCCACCACTGGCCAGGTCATGGACAAACTTATCGCAGGCCTCCTGGCTCATCACCAGCAGTACATTCGGATTTGCTACCTTGGGGTAATCAATCTCCTCGTCACCGATAATTACTTCCGCCCTGCTGGCACCACCCCGGGCTTCCGGTCCGTAAGACTGGGACTGGATGGAATTTTTGCCATCCCTTATCGCCGCGTCAGCCATGATAATCCCGGCCAAGATAAGTCCCTGCCCCCCGGTGCCGCTTAGACGCAACTCTGTTTTATCACCCATGGGACAAACACCCCCCGTCACTCAACCTTCATTGTCTTAATCGAAGCACTTTGCGTCTCCTGTTGTACATTAAGTATTAATTTATCATACAGTTCCGTGTATTCAGGCGCCTCACGCCTGTGCAGTTCACCAATAACTATTTTGCCATCCAACTCCTCCGGAGACAACCGCCCGGCCCGGTTAATATGCACCGCGTTTTCCTTTTGCCACAGCAGCATTTCCGTTCCGCCCTTCATCTTGTTCCGCCGGCCGAAAGCGGTGGGACAGGCGGTTATGGCTTCTACCAGGCTGAATCCTTTGTTTTGGATCCCTTCTACTATTAAATTGGCAAGCAACTCGGTATGGTAGGTGGTACCCCGACCAACGAAGGTGGCGCCGGCAGCGCGGGCCAGTTCAGACGCGTCAAACCCGGGCTCGATAGTACCGTAAGGAGCAGTTGTAGCTTTTTTACCCACCGGGGTAAGGGGCGAATACTGGCCCCCGGTCATACCGTAGATACTATTATTAAAAAGCACCAGGGTCAAATCTATGTTTCGCCGGGCAGCGTGAATAAAATGGTTGCCACCAATAGCCGTAGAATCACCATCACCGGAAACCACAATCACGTTTAATTCGGGACGGGCCAGTTTAATTCCGGTGGCGTAAGCCAGCGCCCGTCCGTGAGTGGTATGCAAGGTATTGAAATCCAAATAACCCACAGCCCTGGACGAACATCCGATGCCGCCTACGATTACGGTACGATCTTGATCTAAATCCAGTTTTTTAATGGCCCTTAACATGCATCCGAGTACAATGCCGTTACCGCAACCCGGACACCACATATGGGGAAACCGATCCATCCGCAGATACCGTTCCAGTTCCTCCATCATTTTAAACCACCTCCAGGATGGCCTGTAGTATTTCACCGGGAGCAATTAATTCTCCGTTTACTCTGTTCACACCCACTACATTGGCCCGGCCCCGGACTACACGCTCCACTTCAATCCGGTACTGACCCAGGTTCATCTCCGGTACAATAATGGTTCGGGCCTGCCGGGCAAGACGATCAACACTAGCAGTTGGGAAAGGCCACAACGTCAGCGGTCGGTACAGGCCGGCTTTAATATTCTGCTGGCGTGCTTCCTTGACCGCCTGCCTCGCCGGCCGGGCCGTGGCTCCGTAGGCTAGAACCACCACTTCAGCGTCATCCAGCGACCTGGAATCTTCAATAAGAATATCGTCCAGGTTTAGGTTAAGCTTATCGTGTAACCGCAGCAACAGGCCCTCTGCTCTGGCCGGATCGTTTGTCGGGTTACCCTTTTCATCGTGCGCCAACCCGGTGACATGATAGCGGTATCCCGTGCCGAAATTGGCCATTGGCGGAACCCCGGTCTCGTCAGCCCGATAGGCATAATAATCGGCAGGCGCCTCTTGTGGTTCCCGCCGGTTAATAATTTCGATTTCATCCGGTAGAGGGAGAACAACCCGTTCCCTAAGGTGACCGATTACTTCATCCATCAGCAGTATCACCGGCATCCGGTACTTTTCCGCCAAGTTGACCGAGCGTATCGCCAGGTCATAGGCTTCCCTGACCGAGGAAGGGCATAAAGCTATAACGGGATGATCCCCGTGCGTACCCCAGCGGGCTTGCATAACATCTCCTTGGGCCGGTGCCGTGGGCATTCCAGTGCTTGGACCGCTGCGCTGCACATTAACTATCACGCAGGGCACTTCCGCCATGGCAGCGAAACCGATATTTTCCTGCATTAAAGAGAAACCCGGCCCGCTGGTTGCCGTCAGTGACTTTACTCCAGTCAGTGACGCGCCGATGATGGCGGCCATACTGGCTATTTCGTCTTCCATTTGAATAAATTTGCCACCCAAACGAGGCAGTCGTTCAGCCATAATCTCGGCTACTTCGGTGGATGGAGTTATGGGGTAGCCCGCAAAGAAACGCACACCGGCCGCCAGGGCACCTTCGGCTGCGGCTTCGTTTCCCTGCATTAACCGGGCAAGTTCGACAACCCGACTCATTCCCGGTATCCTCCCTTTCTATATTAAGGTTCGATTTCTATTTAAACCCTAATAGCTTTTATTTAAACTCTGATCATTATAACCGTACAGTTTCACCGTATTCGGTCGGTATACCCTCATTTGCATACCCGGCAGGCACCTTAAACTTTTCCCTTAGAGAGGGTCGGTCAACTATAATTGCCATATCCGGGCAATGAGCCTCGCATTTGCCACATCCGGAGCAGGCGGCAGGGTTTGTTACTGCAACTTTACCGCGACCGTCCAGCATTAGTACTTTATTACTGCAGAGTGCGGTACATATTCCGCAACCTTTGCACCATTGTTTTTTTACCATTATTTTGTTATCATCGAACTGAGAAGCTGCCTTGGCCATTATTAATCACTCCCGATACTGTGCTATAAATCAAGTGTTTAATTATATGTCTTTATTTATAGCAACAGCCGTGCCATCAACTTCGAGGTACAGTTCGCAAGACTATTTTACCCCGCGGAATGCCATTTTTACCCGCTCGGTGGTCTTTTTCAGCCAGGATTGCTAACCATATCCGGCCGGTAGCTTTGCTTATAATATATCTCACTTTGACACAATTGGCGGGCTCGCCTTTTTAAAATCAAGCCCGCTCTCACTATGACATTAATCTCAATATGCGACTCATAAATGCTCGTCCAGTTGTTAATCAAACCGTTGGGTGGTCAAATATTTTTTACCATTAAACAAATGAATTCAAAAAGGGAGGTAACAGAATATGTATGTGGACAAGGTTAAAAACATTAAATCCGTAAAATTGGAAGCCCCGGGGATAGCCAACGTGTTTAAACGGGTTCTGGTAAGCCCACAGCAAGGCTGGGATGGCTGGGTAATGCGGCATTTCACACTAGGAACGGAAGGCTATACGCCGCGACATGCACACCCCTGGCCGCATATTGTTTACATCTTGGGCGGCAATGGTACCCTATTGCTGGGCGAAAAAGAAAACGAGGTCGAAACCGGCAGCACAGCTTACATACCCGGCGGTGCCGAGCACCAGTTCCGCAACCCCGGCGGCGATGACCTTTCCTTTATCTGCATCGTACCCGAAGAGGGAGATGTATAAAAATTATTAATCCCAGCGTACTGAAGCAATCAGGGTTTCTGCCAATTCATCGGGAAACTCGTCTTGGTCTGTGATCAATGTCACTCTTAACACTCTGTTGCCCTGATTGTTCTGCAAAAAGTATTCTTCGGCAAGCACGGTTTGTCCTTGACGGAATTGGGCGCTCCAACTGACAATAAAACCCCTGTGCTTGCCAATGACAATATCCTGTTTGTCGTAAGAGACAAAGTCCCATTCACTTTGGTTTTTACTAGATGCCAGCAGGTCGTCAATATTTGACATCTCCCAAATTTGAACATACCCCCAGAATTGCCAGGTCGCATCTTGCAAAAAACAATTATACAATACTTCGTCACCGTAAATGTAATCTTCAGTTGTGGTTGTGGTCTCGGGCAATTGCATTTCTAAAGCAAAAGGGCTTACTTTATAATTAACGAATTGAACATCCTGCAAAACAGGCCGAGCTATAGGCTTTAAAAAATAACTTATTGACATTTGCATCACCAGGGTAAGAGCGATACCAATTACCACTCCTATGAAAATATGTCGCAAACTTCGCACATTATTCGTCCTTTCTAAACGCCCATGTGCTTTCGACTCATCGGTTTTCGGTGCACTTTATGTACATGTATGCTTCAATGGGTTAGATTATTAAGGATACCGATAATGCCCCGTGATCTCCCAACGGTTGAGGCAATCTTCTTCCCGGGCCATCCCGGCGTTGTGGATGACCAACGGTAACCCGTCATCGCTGGTGCGGTCACTTACAATCCCGCAGTGATCCAGGCCGTTGGAAAACCTCCAGAATACCACGTCGCCCCACTGCCACTTGGTTAATTGCTCTTCATCGGTTGACGTGGTAATGGTTTGGCCATGCCGCTGAAAAAACTTGACCAGATTGGGCACCCGGCGGTGGTCTATGTTGGAGTCTGTCCCGTTAAGTCCCCAGTTTTGCGGGTACTGCTGGAAATTGGCCTGCATATCCTCATGCACTAACTGCTGCAGGTCAATGCCGGCGTTGCGGTATGCCCGTACCACCACATCTGTGCAAGCGCCCACCTCAGGCGGCACGTCGCCATTAGGGTAGTCAATTTGCCGGTAGGTGGCATCATACATGACCTGCCTCTGGACTTCACCCCGGGCGCCAATAACCACGTGATCATATTTATTGCGTTCTTCTGCCGAAATTTGTTCCACCGGAGACGGTGGCAACTGCTCTGTTTTTTTAGTAGTTGTTTTTTTTCTTGGATCTTGGATCTGTTCAGTTACTTGTCCGCAACCTGATATTAAAACAACAGTTATAATCAGAAATAGAAGCACTGGTTTAATCTTATTCATATCCATACCTTTTACCATCAAAGTTACACCCCTAAACAGCAGCCGCCGCCAACAAATTCTTAAGTTTGTACCTGGCAGATGCAATCCTGGTAGCCACATCTTTTTCGCTTGCCAAGGTAACCCTGGCAATTTCAGCATAAGAAAGACCCAAGGTATCTCTTAGCACCACCGCGGTTCTTTCCCCCGGTTCCAGGTTTAAAAGTGCCTCCTGCACCTGGTTGTTATGGCGGGTGGGGGTATTGGAACCACAAGGGTCGGATTTGAGCTGCTGCCGGGAGTTCGCTGTGTCTTCAATAAATATGCGGCATAAGTTTTTAATCGCTTCAACCGGTTCCGGCCTTTCGTTATTATTATGTTTATGCAGGGCCCTTTTCACCAGCAACGTCGCCGATTGATGATTGCCGGTCAACCTGAACCCGGTAGAATATATCAGACTAAACAATCTTTCGAATGAAGTTGTTTTTCTCAGCAAATCATTGACCGTGGACATAATAATCCCCCCACGTGATACTTTAACAGTCTAATAATAAATTGTTCTATTACATTCCAGTTATCCACTCAATTAAACATATTTGCACTAAAATATAAACACATCTGGCGTATAATTAGTGACACTTGATTAGAATAACTATTGCTTTTAGTTTTAATTTTTGTCATGACGGTTTGCCTATAACATAACAAAGACAGGTGAAATTTTTCTATACAGAAAATGCCACCTGTCCATTTTGTAAGGCATTACTATAATGGTTTGTTGTTCTTACTTGATCCCTGTCACCGGTTTTCCTTCTGCTGCTACGCCAGTCTGCCGGGCACTTCTGTGATGCGTGGCCAGGTAGACCCCGGTGATGATCAGACCGGCACCCAGCAGTTGGGGCAAAACCAGCATTTCGCGCAACAGCACGCCGGCCAGCAACATGGTCCATAGCGGTACCAGATTGATATAGATGGATGCCTTTCCGGCACCCATGGTCTTGATTCCGCCGTAGTACCAGTTGAACGCCACAACCGAGGCAAAAACAGCCATGTAGGCTATGGCCCCCCAACTGGCGGGGGAAATGGAAGTCCAGTCAAACCGCTCCACCAAGGCCCCGGGAAGCAGCAGCACCGCCCCAATAATGCAGGCGTAAGTGGTGGCGGCCAGCGGGGAGTATCTATCCATAGCCTTTTTACCGTACACCGAATACAGCGACCAGGCCAAAGGCACCCCCAGCATGATTAGATCCCCTTTGTTGAAGCGCAGGTTTTGCAGAATATCAGCGGAACCACCGGTGACCACCATCGCCACTCCGGATAAAGAGACTAGAATCCCCACGACCTGGCGTACTGTAACCGCTTCGCGCAAAACTATCGCGGCAATAATGGTAATAGCCACAGGGTTGATAGCAACGATTAGGGATCCGTTGATGGCAGTGGTATATTTTAGTCCCGTAAAAAAAAGGGCGTTATAACCAAAAATTCCGGTCAAGCCAAGCACAATAAGCAGCGGCCAGTCATGGTTCCGGAGACGAGCAGCCGATTTCTCCTTCACAACTAGAAGTAAGAACAGTAAAAAAGCCGCCAGGGCAAAACGCAGGAAGGCTGCGGTAAAAGGCGGCACCTCGGCCACGGTAAACCGGGCAGCCACAAAGGCTCCGCCCCACATCAGCGCCACGGCCACCAAGCGCAGGTGCATCCATAACAGACTGTTTGCTTCCATATCAATTCCTCGCTAACCAAATATAAGATCACTTTTTTTCCGAATATATTAATGCACCATTGGGACGCGATTGCCGTACCGGATTAAGGACGCTTTATTAATAAAAATTATTACAGTGTCCTTGTTACAGTCGCCGTTGAAGCAAAATAAAGAACCGGTTCAGTTTCCGCACGGCGGCAGACTGCCCGGCCCTGTCTCCGGCGCTTGAATATAATTATTGGTGGCTATCCTGCTGTGGTAAGGGAAAAATATTGTCTGTTATCCTGGTACGAAGTTGCAATTTGTTTTTGATCCAGCAGGTGGCCCAGGTAAGCCATTACCGTCAGATGCATCAGGTAATACTGGCCCAGGTTGTTGATGCGCACGTTGAACCTGGCGCAGGTCGTTGCCAGCAACTCTTCAGCAGTCCGCTGACAGGTTAGCAGGGAAAGGATATAATCCACGGTATCGTCAATCCGCCTCCGGTTGGCCGCCACCACCATATGGATATCTTCCATTAGGGTGCCATGAGCCGGCAGGTAGTAGTTGTCCCGTCGCTGTTCCAGCAGTGTGAATGTCTCTACTGCCCGGTCAATACTGGCATTTAAGGGTATACCGTGCTTGTTCAATATTTCAGGCGCTATAACAGCATCCGCACAGAACAGCACCCCGCCGGCGGCAACCCCTATCTGCCCCAGAGCGTGCCCCGCCAAGTCCACGATTTCCAACTCGCACCCGGCCACGTTATGCGGCCCGTTTTCCAGCACTCCGTCCACCTGAACCCCTGGAGCAAGAAAAAATTTATTATGTAATGGCTGAGGCGGGCAGGCACCGCCAAAGAGATAAACCGGTTCCAGAATCGGATGTTCCAGAATAGATTTTTCAAGGGCATTGGCGTAAACCTTCGCGCCGGTGTTTTTCACCAGGTACGGCGCACCGCCACAGTGATCGGCATGGGCATGGGTTATGATAATCCATTTCAGGGTAAACCCATTTTCATCCACCAAACGTCGCACTTTCCTGGCCACACTATCGTCAATACCGGTGTCCACCAGTATAGCCTCTTGCTGTTCGTTTACAATAAGGCCCATATTCACCGGTGCATCGATGTAATATATGTTATCTTTTATTAAATTTAATTTCATTTTCCGTTCACCTCTTTAAACTTTGACGGGTTAAAAACAAACAGAATTTAGCCTTCAGTAGGTTTGCCGAGTTCCTCACTAATGACTCCGGCGGCAGCAACCGGGTCAGGTGCGCCTGTTATCGGACGGCCGACTACAATGTAACTTGCCCCGGCATGTACAGCATCCGACGGGGTCATTATCCTACGCTGGTCGCCAAGTTCAGCGCCGGTCGGTCTAATACCGGGGGTGATAATTTTAAAATCAGGGCCGCATGCTTCACGCACCAGGACAATTTCTTTCGGGGAGCAAACTACCCCATCCAAACCTGATTCCCTGGACAGCAGCGCCCATGCGCGTACCCGGTCTTTTATTGCTCCCGGCAAGCCCATTTCATTATTAAAAGTATTTTGCTCAATGCTGGTAAGTACCGTCACCGCCACTACCATAGGCACAGGCAAGCCATGTTTTTGGGCTTCTTCCGCCGCCGATTCCCGGGCGGCCCGCATCATGTCCCGGCCTCCCGCCGCATGAACGTTGATGATGGCGGCGCCGTAACGCGCCAGCACCCGGGCGGCTCGTCCCACGGTATTGGGTATATCATGCAGTTTCAGGTCTAGAAACACTTTGGTGCCGGTTGCGGTGATATCCCGGATCATTCCTGCACCTTCGGCATAAAAGAGCTCCAGCCCCACTTTAAATAAACCGACATTCCCGGCCAGTTTGTTTACCAATTCCATAGCCCGGCCCCGGTTATCCACATCCAGGGCCACGATCAGTTTTTCCTTTGACATACGATTCATCTCCAACACATCATTTTAAAGTAGGATTCCAAATCGTAGGGGCACCCCTCGCGGGTGCCCGGTTCATCCAACCCCGCATCATTAATTCGGGCACCCGCAAGGGATGCCCCACGACAAGATTGGATATTACCGTACATATAATCATTGGTAACAAATATTTAATATCATTCGCTATCGTTCAGGATGCCGCCATAGAGGTTTTATTTAATGGTAATTATATCACAGTGAATGCGGATACACCCAAAAACAGAGGGCAAGCTATTTAACTTGCAACAAATCCAACTTGCAACACCAGGCACCAAAGCATCAACTTGCAACATATCCAACTTGCAACACCTGGCACCAAGGTTTTGGCACCAAGGTTTTAGAGGGTTTCGTTCATGCTGCCGGTGCGGTATCCCTGCAGATCTATGGTAACGTAGATAAATCCTAATTCTTTTAGTTTGGTGGCAATTATAACTTTATCCATCAATAAATCTGTAATTTCTGCACCCGGCACCTCAATCCGGGCCAGATCCCCGTGGTTTCTCACCCGCACCTGGGTATAACCTTTATTGCGCAGGAACACTTCCGCTGCGGCCACTTTTTGCAGTGCCTCGACGGTAATACGCGTACCGTAGGGGAATCTAGACGCTAAACAAGCCGCTGATGGCTTTTCGGAGGTGGGCAGACCCATCCGCCGTGATAGTTCTCGAATTTCGGCCTTGGTCAGCCCAGCTTCCAGCAAGGGGCTTTTGACACCCAATTCCCGGACTGCCCGCATTCCGGGCCGGTAGTCACCGGTATCGTCGGCGTTTACCCCGTCCAGCACGTGTCGATAACCCTGTCCCCGGGCCAGTTCCAACACCAGGCCCATGATTTTCTTTTTACAGTAATAACAGCGCAGCGAGGGGTTGGAAACAAACTCCTCGTCCTTCAGCGGGTCAAAATCAATGATAACATGTTTCACATCTATAGCCCCTGCCAGAAGCAAAGCTTCATCCACTTCGCCAGGTGGGTTAATCATAGACCTGAGGGTGACAGCCATAACCTTGTCACCCAGGGTGTCCACAGCCACCTTTAGGAGCAGGGCACTGTCCACCCCGCCTGAAAAGGCAACAACAACGCTTTGACAGTCAGTAATAATGTTTTGTAACCGCGAAAGTTTTTCAATGGCAACCGTGGCCATGGCAATTAATTCTCCTTACTTGTGCCTCGCCGATAATCAGCCGCAGTAGGTTTGGGCGTTGGTACTCCTTTTTACCAGCACCGTAACCAACCCGTTTGACCTGCATTACAGGTAACGTTCCACATCCATTGTTTAAAGTGGCGGCCAAGGCAGCACCGGTGGGGGTAACTAATTCCATTTCCACGTCTGTTCCGTATACGGCAATGTGCCTGTCCACAAGTATTTCCAGGGTAGCCGGTGCCGGCGAAGGTATCACGCCGTGTGCGCACTTGATGAATCCGCGTCCCATGGGCAAAGGTGAAACGAGTACCCTCTCCACGCCCAGCAGGTGCAGCCCTAACACGGTGCCCACCACATCAATAATGGCATCTACCGCTCCCACTTCGTGGAAGTGGATCTTTTCCGGGGTGGTGGCGTGGATTTTTGCCTCGGCCCGGGCCAAGTTTAAAAACACTTCTTTACTGGCAGCTTTTACCTGACCCGGCAGTTTACTGGCGTCAATGATTTGTTCGATATCAGCCAGGTGTCGTTCCGGCTGTTCGGTTGTTATTTCCACATGGACGCTGGTAGCAGAAATACCGCTTCTGATAACCTTTTCACAGCGTAAAGAATAACCGTCCACCGGCAGCACGCCAAGCATTTTCCGCAGTGCACCGAAATCAACGCCTGCATCAATTAGTGCGCCCAGGCACATATCACCGCTAATGCCGGAAAAACAATCAAAAAAAGCTGTCTTCATTGTTTGGCCTCCACAATCATTTGAGTTATGGAATTGGCCATAGCCGCAGCTCCAAAACCGTTGTCTATGTTTACCACACTCACACCCGAAGCACAACTATTTAACATGCAAAGCAACGCCGCCAACCCATTAAAACTGGCACCGTAACCGATACTGGTAGGTACGGCTATGACGGGCTGTTCTGCCAGGCCGCCAACTACACTGGCCAGTGCGCCTTCCATGCCTGCCACAACGATTAAAACCTGGGCCCACCTGATCAGATCCATTTTATCAAACAGCCGGTGTATACCGGCCACTCCCACGTCATAACACCTCTGTACGTTGTTGCCCATAACCTCGGCAGTTACGGCAGCTTCCTCGGCTACAGGCAGGTCGGCGGTACCGGCGCTCATTACCAGCACGTTACCCTTGGCGGGAGTCGCATCCCCCTGCCGGACTACAATAGTGCGGCCAAGGTGGGAATACTCGGCGCCCGGAAAAACGTTCTTGACCGCCTCGTAAACATCAAGGCCGGCCCGAGTGCCCAAAATAGCCCGGTTATTTACGCATAGTCTTTTGAATATTTCAACTATCTGTTCAATAGTCTTGCCCTGACACAATATAACCTCGGGGAAACCTTTGCGTATAGCTCTGTGATGGTCGACCTTGGCGAAACCAAGATCTTCGTAGGGCAGGTTTTTTAACTTGCCAAGTGCGGAATCCACGTCCAGGTTGTTGTTTTTTACAGCCTCCAGCACATGGCGGAGTTCGTCTTTGGTCATTGTGGAGCTCCCTTATCAACAGCCTTCTTTTTATACTATAGTCCTTAATTTCTCCACCAGCAAGTCTACGTCCTGCAACAGTTTCCCTCAAAACTCCGGCACCCTGCCAAAACAAAACACCTCCTGTTAGCGTTTTACAGGAAGTGTCTTAATCTTAAACAATAAAGTTTATGGGACTTAACAAGACAATCAGTTGTAAGGTGAATTTAGCTTTCTTTTAAAAGGGCAAGAGTCTTGTTGCTCATACTGTAAAACATAGGGGCAACAAGGATCTTGGGATACCGGTTACGAATTCTTTTGGCCTCACTCAAAACAAAATCTAATTCGTTGCCAATTTCAAACATGGGAACGAAATGCGTAAAATGCTCTTCAGCCATTTGTTTGTCCCATCCCGCTTTTTCAACCATGCCCTGAACAAACTTTTCCTTTTTTGACATCAGGTTGACCATACCACAATTATCATGTCCTATTAGCGCTATTGAATTAACACCACCGATGGCAATGGCGTATGATACTTTAAATTCGCTGTAGCGGAGATTCCCACCACCAGTACGCATGATATAGGCAAAATTATCGGGTATACGCAGGTGCTTTCGGTAATCCATACACATACCAATTAAAAGCTCGGCATGTTTGTACGTATCATAGGGAAACTCCAGATTATGATATTTCAACAGACGCTCAATCGGAGTGCCGAGATATTCTGGAAAAATATCCTCTACCGCGTTTATAGGAATAATGCATTTATCCATGCGTCAACCCCTCCCTTATTATTTAAACTTGACCCGCAAATTTGTGCGTTATTTCACTATAGTTGACATTCCAAAAACATACAGAATGTCAAAAACGTCTTTCCCTAATCCATGTTTATAAAAACCTAAAAAGTTGACCTTGATAGAATTCACTGAGAAAGTCTGGGTTGGTGTCATTTTAACCTTTTTATTTCTTTTGCAATACTTTTGTCACCAGAGTTATGAACTTTGTGATTTAATTTACATTTATTCTACAACAAAAAGAGGTTGACGGAAAGTACTTTTTGTCACTACTCCCAACTTTATTTTTGACCGCACTTGGTATTCTAGAAAAATAAAGCGAATGAGACTTTAACATAAAAAACCTCCCGGTATAAAAGTGTCAGGCGTCCTAACAAAACACTTTTATACCATGAAGGTTTTTTAATATCCGCGTAAGAGCAAACTAATTAAATTTGATTATTGAAGAGCACCCCTCTAAATTACATAGCCGCCTTGTAGATGTTGATAACATCTTGCAGCGTAACGGAACGGGGGTTGGTTAAGCCACAGGCGTCTTTCATAGCGTTGGTAGCCATAATTTCGAGGTCTTCTTCTTTAACCCCTAATTCAACCAGACCCGACGGAATACCAACATCGGTCGAAAGCTTCTTAATGGAGGCAATAGCCTTGTCGGCGGCGTCGCGCACTGAGAGGCCGTCGATAACCTCACCCATCGCTACGGCTATTTCGGCGAAGCGTTTGGGGTTGGCAATTAGGTTGAAACTCTCCACGGCCGGCAGCAGGATAGCGTTGCAAACACCATGAGGAAGATTGTAAAAGCCGCCCAACTGGTGAGCCATGGCATGTACATAACCGAGGCTGGCGTTGTTGAAGGCCATACCGGCCAGATACTCGGCATAAGCCATGTTATCCCTGGCTTCCATGTCAGTACCGTTGGCCACGGCATTGCGCAGGTTCTCGGAGATTAGTTTAATGGCCATCAGGGCGCAAGCGTCGGTAATAGGGGTGGCAATGGTAGACATATAGGCCTCGACAGCATGGGTCAGGGCATCCATACCGGTGGCGGCAGTTAATGCGGGTGGCATGCCTACCATCATGACGGGGTCATTGATGGCAATATTAGGGGTGCAGCGCCAATCAACAATAGCCATTTTTACTTTGTTGCTGGTGTTGGTGATGATACAAAAGCGGGTCATTTCGCTGGCGGTACCGGCTGTTGTATTGATAGCAACAAAGGGAGGCATAGCCTGGGATGACTTGTTAACCCCTTCGTAATCACGGATATGGCCACCATTGGTGGACACGATGCCGACACCTTTGGCACAGTCGTGAGAACTGCCGCCGCCCAGGGAGATGATGCAGTCGCAATTGTTTTCCTGGTATACTTTTAGACCTTCGTGAACATTGACATCAGTCGGGTTAGGTTCTGCGCCGTCAAAGACAATCGCTTCCACCCCGGCCTCTTCAACCAGCCCTTTGATATTCTCCGCCACGCCCATTGCAGACAGCCCTTTATCGGTTACGATTAGGGCTTTGCTGCCGCCTAGGAGTTTAACTTGCGGACCGGCTTCTTTAACCGCGCCGACACCCATTAAACTCACTGTAGGGATGTAAAAACCAAAAACTTGATCAGCCAATGCTTTCATTTATACTAACCTCCTGTTTTTAAAATTCTAGTTATTTAATTGAAAAAGTCTTATTAAATTTTCTATACTTTGCAAGTTCGATAAAAGAGTTTCTCTGTGTTTTCTTTTCACCTCCCGGAAAGGTTAAACCCCAAAGAGAATCGCCCTCTACGACCTCCGGGCAATTTGGCTTGAAATTGTTATAATCTTTAGTGATGCCGGAACCGACTGAATTCACACAATATACTGTTAAGCAAACACAATGCCAGAAAAGAGGTAGCCTGGTCAAACTGCCACTGTTTGGCTAAATTACGGCATTAAACGGGCCCTAACAAGTTTGATGAACAAAAATAAACCCTCGTCCCTGGGCAGCGGGTCGAGGGCAAAAGCATTTTTTAACCCCCTGATGTTTATTTAAAGCGCAAAACCGGTGGCCATTATGGAACACCTGCTGCATAAAAGAACAACCATCGGGGTCAGGCTCTTATTTTATTATTGGAAATATAAAGGAACCATGGCACCGCACATATAAAATAGAACACTGGTCAAAATATAATTAATAACGAAATAGCAATACGGAGGGGTACTGATGACCGATACCGATGCTGCCCGTACCAAAAGAACGGACACTATAAACAGTGAGCATTTCCGCAGAACTAAAGCAGACAAATTGAGGACTGTCGACTCAGGGGAACTCCAGGACGTTAGCGCAGAAGATCTACAGGAAATGTACCACATAGATGCCAAGCTTAATAAAGATGACCAACATTAAATATAATTGACGCTTGCGGGCTTAGTAATTTCTGTGTTTTTTCATCTATTTAGAATCGCTCTATGTCTGTTAATTGAATGATTAAAGTAGTTAAAAATATTGCCTTCCAAACTTGCTTTTTATACCCGGGCCCGTAAATACTAAAGATAATAAACAAATCAGGCATACGTTGACGGGCACTTCCTGGAGGAATCTTATGGTTACCAAAACATCGGAAGATCAATTCATCTTGGAGATTATTAAGCACGTAAAAGAGCTTAACTTAAAAGGTTTTAATGCCCTGATGGAGGAATTGCAGCCATACGATCTGGCCCGGTTCTACTTAAACCTGCCCGAAAAGCACCAGGCACGCTTTTTAATGCTGGTCAATGCAGAACAATTGGCAGATTTGATTCAAGAACTTGATAAGGATCAGCAGTTGGAAGTTTTAAATAAACTGGGTCTTGAAAAAGCAAGCCGCATCATGGATCTAATGGACAATGACGACCTGGCCACGTTGCTGGGCGGACTGTCTAGTCAGGAAATAGAAACATTCCTTTCCGTGATGAAAAAAGAAGAATCCAGGATAGTAAAAGATATCCTGGAGCATCCCCCGGAAACAGCGGGTCGGTTAATGACCAACCGCTACGTTTGGATACCGCTTGATTATACCGTGGGTGAAACTGTAAGTAAGCTTAAGTCTTTTGCAGGCATAGCAGAAACTATTAACTACCTGTATGTAATTGATACCGATAAAAGACTGGTGGGCGTGGTATCATATCGGGACTTAATCCTGGCCGGTGCCGAAGAAAAAATTAGCGAAATCATGTTTACGCGGGTAATTTCGGTTCCGGTGGATACAGACCAGGAAGACGTAGCCCGGATCATCGAACGTTATGACTTCTTAGCTGTGCCGGTAGTGGAGGAAAACAACGTACTGGTGGGAATTGTTACCGTAGACGATGTTTTGGATGTAATTATTAAGGAAGCCAATGAAGATATAGGAAAAATGTCTGCTACGGGCAATTCTATCGATTTCGATACCCGAGCCTGGGTAGCCGCATACCGCCGTTTACCGTGGCTGGTTTTACTATTATTTATCGGACTAATATCAGGCAGTATTATTAGTGTATTTGAGGACACGTTACAAAAAGTGGTGGCCCTGGCTTTCTTTATGCCCATGATCGCCGGTATGACCGGGAACACCGGAACACAGTCGCTGGCGGTGGTGGTTAGAGGTCTTGTTTCCCGCGACATAGATAAAAACATCGCCCTGCGCCTGGTGATGAGGGAACTGGGTGTAGGTTTAATCATCGGCACCACCTGCGGTATATTAATTACCATTATCGCTTACGTCTGGCTGGGTAATCCCATACTTGGTCTGGTGGTGGGTAGTTCTCTGCTAATAACCCTGGTGATAGGTACCTTGGCAGGTACCGTGATACCGCTTATGGTATATAAAATGAAAATCGACCCCGCCGTAGCTTCGGGGCCGTTAATTACAACTCTAAATGATGTTTTTTCCCTGTCGGTTTATTTTGGCGTAGCCACTTTTTTCATTGCTTACCTGGTGTAGCAACGCATGCCGCTAACGCAACACCACAGCGGATAAAAAACTGTTCTTATTACAGCCTTATAAGTCTGTTTTCTTAGTAACAGAGGACCTCGCATCATTAATTCGGGCACCCGCAAGGGGTGCCCCTACAGGTTTTTTTTCTGCAGTAATGACCAGTAGTGAACCGGCCAAAACAGCCAGACCGCCTGCCAATTGCAGCCAGCTCATTCGTTCACCAAAAAGCAACGCCGAAAAACCAATGGTGGTCAGCGGTTCCACCATACTTAAAATTGATGCTTTAGTGGATCCAATCAATGAAATACCTCTAAAAAATGTAAAAACGGACAATACTGTTGAAAATGCCACCATCCCCGCTAAAGCCATCCAGGCCATGGGCTGCATATTAAAGTTCAAAGAATCTGTGGCAATGCCAATTGCAAGTAGGGAAAACGATGCAAACATTGTCACCATTAAGCTGGCAACCATAACCGGCAGTTGTTTTAAAACCCGCTGACCCAAAACAATATAACAAGAATAAACCAGCGCGGCACCGCCTGCCAGCATCAAACCCCTGGCACTTAATCCACCGAAGTCGCTGCCCAAAACCATGGTTAACCCGATTATCGATATCAAAATAGAAATTAAAATATTACCGGTCAAAGATTCTTTGTAAAATATTAAAGATAGCACTGCTACAAAAATGGGATGCGTGTAAAAAATCAACACCGCCACAGAAGCTGGGATATATTGCACCGCAGCAAGATAAAAATTAGACTGCAGCATATAAAAAATACTGCCCATGACGAATAGCAGTACCAACAGGTTCTTGTCCAATTTGATATTCACTTTATTAATTAGTACCAGTACAAAGTAACAAACCGCAGCCAAAGAAAAACGCAGTAAAAGAAGGGTGGTTACATTAACCCCTCCCTGGTATGCATAAAGGGCGAAGATAGGAAGCAGGCCAAAACCGATGGCCGATACAAAAACCAGGCTCACGCCAGTATAATATTGCTTGGACAAGGACAATTACCTTTTCCCTATGTTAATTTATTCTATGCTAAATTTTATTCTATCCGGGCCAAAGTTTAAAGTATTATTTTAGAGGATTTATTTATGGGCCAAGCCTACCAGCTGATCTATATTATCAAACCCGTTTTGCCGCATGTAGTCCTCAATACCTTCGATCACTTCGATGGTGGCTCGGGGGTTAACAAAATTAGCTGTACCCACTGCCACAGCGGTAGCCCCGGCCAAGATAAATTCCAGGGCATCCCTGGCGTTCATAATGCCTCCCATGCCCAGAATGGGCAGCTTTACCGCCCTATAGACCTGCCATACCGACCGCACCGCCACCGGTCTAATTGCCGGGCCGCTTAACCCCCCGGTTATGTTGGCTAAAAGCGGTTTTTTACGGTCTATATCAATGACCATGCCGACCAGGGTATTAATCATCGATAAAGCGTCCGCCCCGGCTTCGGCCACTGCTTCAGCCATGGCCGCTATGTCTGTGACATTGGGTGATAGCTTTACGATTACCGGCAACCCCGTAGCCGCTTTTACCGCCCTGGTTACCTCGGCCGCCGAGCGGGGCTCGCTGCCAAACTGGATGCCCCCTTTTTTCACATTGGGGCAGGAAATATTTATCTCCAGACCAGCCACGCCAGTTACCCCGTCCAGTTTGCGGGCCACCAAAGCGTAATCATCCACAGTGTCCCCGGCAATGTTAATGATCACCGGCACTCCCAGTTCCGCCAACTTAGGCATAATTTCTAAAGCCACCCGATCCACACCCGGGTTTTGCAGCCCAATGGCGTTAAGCATGCCCGCAGGCGTTTCTGCGATCCGTGGAGTGGAATTGCCCGCCCGGGGCGCCGGGGTAGTGCCTTTTACAGTTATAGCCCCCAGCCGCTGCAGGTCTACATAGGGCTGGTATTCAAACCCAAACCCGAAGGTGCCCGAGGCAGTGGTGACCGGATTCTTCATCATGATGCCGCCCAAGTTTACTGTAGTGTTCATTACCAGACCACCTCCGCCGCACTAAATACTGGGCCGTCCACGCAGGCCCGCTGATAGTTTTCCTCCCCACCGGGTTCCCGCACCCGGCAGACACAAGACAGGCAGGCACCCACCCCGCAGGCCATCCTTTCTTCCAATGAAACTTCCCCCGGCACCTTAGCTTGACCAAGCAGCGTACAGACAGCTTTAAGCATGGGTGCCGGTCCGCAGGCATAAACATGTGCCGTTTTCTGTCGCAGTTCTTCCGCCAGCAGATCGGTAACCAGTCCGTGAAACCCGGCCGAGCCGTCATCAGTAGCGATTTGTACCTTAAAGCCCAACGTCGCCGCCAGTTCCACAGTTAAGAGCTGGTCGGCACTCCTGGCCCCCAGCAGCACCTTCACCCGCGGGGCCGCCGAGGTTACCGCCAGCTCCTGCAGCAGAAAAAAAAGTGGCGCGGCACCGATACCGCCGCCGACAACGATAATACCGCCCGGGTTAGTGGTACTCCCATCAACTGCCGCGGATCCTGTATTTGTGTGGCTTGGGTGTCCCTGACCCCAGGTAAACCCGCGGCCCAGGGGGCCGATGACGTCCAGCAGACCATCCTGCCTGCGGGCCAGCATCTCAGTGCCCTGACCCACTACCTGGAACATAATCCGCACCGACCCGGTGCCACGGTTTACGGCATGAATGCTGACGGGACGGCGCAACAGCGGGTCGGTGCCCTCGGCACAGCGTATATGTAAGAATTGGCCCGGCTTTGCATTTGCCGCCAGGGTTGGAGCAAACAATTCCAACACATATATATTAGGAGCAGGACTTGAATTTCCTGCTATTTCCACCTGTATTAATTGCGACATTTTAACTCAAACCTCCGATTCAAAAATTCAGTAGTCAGTAGTCAGTAGTCAGTAGTCAGAATGCCACGAAAACAAATTTTAAGAACTAATGATGAACCAATCTTCATTCGCTCTTCATTTTTCGTTCTTTATTCTGACTCCTGACTCCTAACTCCTAACTCCTTGTTTATAAAGTTAATATTTGCTTTATTGACTTTTAACATAGCCCTGATATAGTGATAATTAAAAGGAGGTGTATCTATGACCGACCGTGAATATGCGGTAAGTGCCTTGACGCAAATGATCCAAAGCAACAGTAGTAAAGCTAACCGGTGCCGGGAACTGAAAGAGTGGTTCAACAACCTGAACCGGGATCTTTCGAAAGCAGTAGAAACCCTTAAAAAAGGCGCTTGAAGCAAGTCTTTCCAGTTAACGAACAGTCACCAACGCGCAAAGCCGGCATACATTAAACCGGAGAGCGCTTTTTTATTGCCTTTTTTTAATTCTTAAACATTATACCCCTGTGAGACACGATAGTTAATGATTAGATTCTTCATTTGTTTTTTCTCATTGAAACTTAAATTTAAAAAAACCCGGGCCAGGCGTCCGGTTTAAATAGACCCCGGACGGTTCTGAACCGTCCGGGGCTTTCATTCTATCAGCATAATTATCACTATCGCCTGAAAAGCTTAGGGTTTGATTTTTTTAACTCAGGTACTCCTGCAGCGGCACCAGTGCGACATCGGATCCCTCCTGGAAGTCTGTTAGCACCTCCAAGATGGCCCTGGCGGTGTCCAGAGAAGTCAGACAGGGCACGGCTAGTTCCACGGTGGCCCGCCTGATGGCAAAACCGTCCCGTTCGGGCTGCTTACCCTTGGTGAGCGTGTTCACCACCAGGTGAATATCCCCTTGTCTCAACAGTTCAGCTATATGGGGAGACCCCTCGCGCACCTTGTTCACCCGCTGCACCGGCACGCTGTGTTCATCTAGGTAACGGGCCGTTCCGGCGGTGGCCAGGATATTATAACCAAGCCCGGAGAAACCTTTTACAATAGGCAGCGCTTCCTCTTTGTCCTTGTCGGCCACGGTAAAAAGGATGTTGCCCTGGCGGGGAAATTCCACACCTGAGGCTAACAGAGCCTTGTACAGCGCCACCGGATAGCTGGCGTCCACCCCCAGCACCTCACCGGTTGATTTCATTTCCGGACCCAGCGAGATATCCACCTGCAGCAGCTTGGCAAAGCTGAACACCGGTGCCTTCACACCTACCAGTTTGGTTTCGGGGTACAACCCGCCTTGATACCCCATACCTTTTAGTTTATGACCCATAATAATCTTGGTGGCCAGATTGACCATGGGCACGCCGGTTATCTTACTCATGTAAGGCACGGTACGGCTGGCCCGGGGGTTTACCTCCAGTACGTAAATCTGTCCGTTGTACAGCACGTACTGGATGTTGATCATCCCCCGCACATTCATGGCCAGAGCCATTCGAGTGGAATAATCCACAATTTGTTCCCGAGCTTGGCGGTCCAGGTGGTTGGCCGGGTAAACTGCGATGCTGTCCCCGGAGTGTACCCCGGCCCGCTCCACATGTTTCATGATGCCGGGGATGAGCACCGTTTCACCGTCGGCGATGGCGTCAACTTCAATCTCCTCGCCCAGAAAGTATTTATCTACCAGTACCGGGTGCTCCGGTGTAACTTTTACAGCAGTTTGCATGTAGTTTGTCAGATCTTCAACATTATAAACAATTTCCATGGCCCGGCCGCCCAGTACGTAAGAGGGGCGCACCAGCACCGGGTACCCGATGCGGGTAGCTATCTCCACGGCTTCGGATACCGAAAAGGCGGTACCGCCCGGCGGCCTGGGAACATCCAGTTCTTCCAAAAGAACGTCAAACCGTTCGCGATCCTCGGCCCGGTCGATATCGTTTAATGAGGTGCCCAGGATCTTAATCCCGGCCCGGACTAGGTGGGCCGCCAGGTTAATGGGTGTCTGGCCGCCGAACTGCACGATTACGCCTTCTGGTTTTTCCTTTTCTAAAATGTTCAGCACATCCCCGGGCAACAGCGGTTCAAAGTACAGCCGGTCGGCGGTGTCAAAATCGGTGCTGACGGTTTCGGGGTTGTTGTTGATAATAATGGTTTCGTAATCCATTTCTTTCAGCGCCCATACCGAATGCACCGAACAATAGTCAAACTCGATGCCCTGGCCGATGCGGATGGGCCCGCCGCCCAGCACCGCCACCTTGCGCCTGTCCGTAGGCGGCGCCTCGTCCTCATCATCGTAGGTAGAGTAATAATAAGGTGTTTGGGCCTCGAATTCGGCAGCGCAGGTGTCCACCATTTTATAGACTGGTTCGACACCTTTGGCCTTGCGCAGCGACCGCACTGCATCAGCCTTTAGCCCGGTAACCTGGCCAATATAAGCGTCGGCCATGCCCATCTGTTTGCACTGCCGCAGGGTTTCCGTGGTCAGGGCCGCCGGTCCCTGCTGGCGTAGCTTTTGTTCCAAATCCACTACGTTTTTAATTTTGCGGATGAAAAAACGATCCATTTTGGTCAGGTTGCAGATGTGTTCATCCAGCATACCCCGGCGCAGTGCTTCGGCCAGTACAAAAAGACGCTCGTCGTTAGCCGTAATTAGCTTTTGCTCAATTTCTTCCTCGGTGAGATTCTCCATGCCGGGGTATAGCAAACCGGGGACACCGATTTCCAGTGAGCGGATGGCTTTTAAAAGCGCCCCTTCAATGGTGCGGTCTATGGCCATCACCTCGCCGGTGGCCTTCATCTGGGTACCCAGGGTACGGTCGGCCAGGGCAAACTTGTCGAAGGGCCAGCGGGGGAACTTGATTACCGCGTAGTCGATGGACGGCTCGAAACAGGCGTATGTCTTGCCTGTCACCGCGTTCTTGATTTCATCCAGGTTCAGGCCGATGGCGATCTTAGTGGCCACTTTGGCAATTGGGTAGCCGGTGGCCTTTGAGGCTAGGGCCGAAGAACGGGACACCCGCGGGTTGACTTCGATAACATAGTACTGGTAGCTGTTAGGATCCAGAGCGTACTGAATGTTGCAGCCGCCCTCCACGCCCAGGGCTCGGATGATTTTGAGCGCGGCGGTGCGCAGCATCTGGTAATCCTTGTCGCTCAGGGTCTGGGTGGGGGCCACCACGATGCTGTCACCGGTGTGAATGCCCATGGGGTCCAGGTTCTCCATGCTGCAGATGGTGATACAATTGTCCGCCCCGTCCCGCATAACCTCAATTTCGATTTCTTTCCAGCCTACCAGGCTACGCTCAATTAGCGCTTGGTGAATAATGCTGGCCTTTAGGCCCCGGGTGCAGGTGTCAATAAGTTCATTAATGTTGTAAACCATACCGCCACCGGTACCGCCCAGGGTGTAAGCCGGGCGCACCACCAGTGGAAACCCGACTTGCTGGGCAAAGGCCACGGCTTCATTTATCGTGGAGATGACGGCGCTTTCGGGCACCGGTTCGTTAATCCGCTCCATAGTGTTCTTAAACTGTTCCCGGTCCTCAGCCCGCTTGATCGCGTCCAGCGGGGTGCCCAGCAGCTTGACATTATATTTGTCCAGCACACCGAGCTCGGCCAACTGCAGAGCCATGTTCAAGCCTACCTGGCCGCCCAGTGAAGGCAGGAACCCGTCGGGTCGTTCTTTTTCAATGACCCGGGTGACAAAATCCGGGGTGATTGGTTCAATATAAATCCGGTCTGCCATGTTGACATCGGTCATAATGGTAGCCGGGTTGCTGTTAATCAGCACTACTTCCATGCCTTCCTCGCGTAGTGCCCGGCAGGCCTGGGTGCCGGCGTAGTCAAACTCCGCCGCCTGGCCGATAATGATGGGGCCCGAGCCAACCACCAATACTTTTTTAATGCCCTCTTTAATCGGCAATTTATTGTCCCTCCCCGCGCATCATGTCCATAAACTGGTCGAATATATAGTCTGAATCGTGCGGCCCCGGTGATGCCTCGGGGTGATACTGCACTGCAAATATGGGCATTTTTTTATGCCGGATGCCTTCCACGGTATTATCGTTTAAGTTAATATGGGAAACTTCTACATCCAACCCCGCCAGTGATGATTCATCCACGCTGTAGCCGTGGTTGTGGGAAGTGATGTAAACCCGCCCGGTGCGCATGTCCTTAACCGGGTGGTTTGAACCCCGGTGGCCAAACTTCATCTTATAGGTTTTTCCACCCAAGGCCAGGCTTAAAACCTGATGCCCCAGGCAAATGCCAAACAGCGGTATGGTACCGATTAGCTTGCGGCTGGTCTCAATGGTATCTTTTACATCCACCGGGTCTCCCGGGCCGTTGGAAAAAAACACGCTATCTGGAGACAAGGCGTTAATTTCACCCGCGGTGGCACCGGGAGGCACTACAATAACAGTACAGTCCCGATCCCGCAACTTGCGGATAATATTATGTTTGGCCCCCAAGTCCACCAGTACCACCCGCGGCCCACTACCCTCAATGGTGTAATTTTCCCCGGTGGCCACCTCGTCTACTAGATTCAAGCCGCTTAACTGCGGGCTGGTGCGTGCCCTGGTCACGATCTCCTCGGGGTTCACGTCGCCGGTGGCGAGATATCCCCGCATAGTTCCGTAACTGCGCAAGTGTCTGGTCAATGCCCTGGTATCCACTCCGCTAATACTTGGCACTCCCGCCCGGGTTAGAAATTCGCCGACCCGGTAACTAGCTCGCCAGTTACTGGGGTGGTCGCAATATTCCCGGACTACGAAACCGCGCACAAAAGAACGTTTGGATTCGTAATCCTCCCGGTTAATACCGTAGTTGCCAATCAGCGGGTAGGTCATGACCACGATTTGCCCGGCATAAGAGGGGTCGGTAAGCACTTCCTGGTAACCGGTCATACCGGTGTTAAATACCACCTCACCCCATTGTTCGGTGGCGGCGCCAAAGGATTGGCCGGTGAACACTTTGCCGTCTTCAAGAGCTAAAACAGCTTTCAAGTTGCAAACACCTCCGCAGATTGATCTGTCTGTATATTTATTGAAGCGTAATACCCGGTAAATAGACTTCGGGGAGCGTCATCCTGAGCGAAGCGAAGGATCTTATCTTTTGAAATTTCTTTACTTCGTTCAAAATGACATAATAGTATCTGAAAATAGATTTTCATCCTTCTGATGGGTACCGAACAGCAGCATGGATGTCTACCTTGAAAATACTTTAAAAGTTGGTTGTAGTGGGCGCAGCGCTCCGGTGATATCGCTCCGCTAGTTTTTCATTTTTCTTCATTTTGACTCCTGACTCCTGACTACTGTCTCCTGTATTTAATTTCCCCTGCTACTATGGTGAGAACCGGCAGGCCTTTGAGCCGGTGGCCCGTGAAGGGGGTGTTTCTGCTTTTACCGGCAAAATTGTTCGGGTTTACCGTTTCCTCAAACAGGGGGTCAATAACGGTAATGTCCGCAGGCGCTCCCTCGGCCAGAGTGCCCCCCGCAATGCCAAGGATGCGGGCCGGGTTGCACGAGAGCTTTTGCACCGCCTGCAGCGGGGTTAAAATGCCGGTCTGTACCAGTTCGGTCCACACTAAACCCACCGCTGTCTCCAGACCCACCAGCCCGAAGGGGGCCAGGTCAAACTCCACGTTTTTCTCGTCAAAGGAATGGGGCGCGTGGTCGGTGGCAATGGCGTCAATGGTGCCGTCGGCCAATCCCTCGCGTACCGCCTGTACGTCGGCCTCGCCACGCAGCGGCGGGTTGACCTTGGCGTTGGTATTAAAATCCCCCACCGCCCGATCCGTCAGGGTAAAGTGATGTGGCGTCACTTCCGCCGTAACCTTTACACCTCGCTTTTTGGCCTCGCGTACCAGGCACACCGAACCGGCAGTACTTATATGGGCTATATGCAGCGGACAGCCGGTTTCCCCAGCCAGAATAATGTCCCGAGCCACCATTGCTTCCTCGGCTGAAGCGGGGACGCCCTTTAAACCCAGTATTGTAGAATAAGCGCCCTCGTGCATCACCCCACCCCCGGCCAGACTTTTATCTTCGCAATGGGAGATGATGGCCGCGCCTAGCATGGTGCAGTACCGCATGGCCCGGCGCATCAAGCCGGCGTCCGTCACGGGCTGGCCGTCGTCTGAGAAGGCCGCCGCGCCGGCTTCACGCATGTCCGCCAGCTCAGCCAGTTCCTTGCCCTGGCTGCCACGGGTGATGGCGCCCACCGGATAGACTCTAACCTGTCCGGCCTCTTGGGTTCGTTTATTAATATACTCCACCGCCACCCGGTTATCGGTTACCGGGTCGGTGTTGGGCATGCAGGCCACACCGGTGAAACCGCCCCGGGCTGCTGCTGCAGTACCGGTGGCAATGGTCTCCTTGTACTCAAATCCCGGTTCCCGTAGATGTACGTGCATGTCTACCAGGCCCGGCGTCACCAGTTTGCCCCCGGCATCGATGATGTTTGTGTTGCTGTCGGGCTGGAATGGCGCACAAATAAATCCATTATTAACATAAAGGTCTGCGGTCAGATCCCGGCCGGCAGCCGGGTCCAAAAGCCGCCCATTTTGCATAATTAGCTTCATTACTGAGCACCTCCCCCGGTCAACAGGTATAGCAACGCCATGCGCACCGCCACCCCGTTGGTTACCTGTTCTTCTATGACCGCCTGGGAACCGTCGGCAATATCCGCTGCAATTTCTACCCCGCGGTTCATGGGACCGGGGTGCAGCACCAGCGCGTCCCCGGCAGCCAGTTCCAGACGCCGCCTGTTCAGTCCGTAAAGTCTCGAGTATTCCCTGAGCCCGGGGAATAATCCCTGTTGCTGCCTCTCCTTTTGGATGCGCAGCATGATAATCACGTCAGCCCCGTCAAGGGCCTGATCCATTTGATGAAATACCTGCACACCGGTTTCTTCCAGCCCGACCGGTATCATTGTGGACGGGCCGCAGACCCTTACCTCGGCCCCCATTTTGGTGAATCCCCAGATATTTGAACGGGCCACCCGGCTATGCATTATATCACCCACAATGACCACCCGCAGCCCGGCAAGGCCGCCTTTTTTCTCCCGCACCGTGAACATGTCCAGCAGCGCTTGGGAGGGGTGTTCATGGGCCCCGTCACCGGCATTAATTACGGCGGCCTTCACCGAACGGGCCAGCAGTCGCGGCGCGCCGGGCATGGGATGACGCAATACGATTACGTCGGCGCCCAGCGACTGCAGCGTGCGACCGGTGTCGTACAGGCTTTCTCCCTTGGCCACACTGCTGGATGACCCGGACATGTTAATACTATCCGCACTCAGGTACTTGGCCGCCAGCTCAAACGAACCGCGAGTTCGGGTGCTGTTCTCGTAAAACAAGGTCACCACTGTCTTGCCGCGCAAGGTGGGCACCTTTTTAATCTGCCTTTTAATAATTTCTTTCATGGGCCCGGCGGTGTCTAAAAGAAAACCGATTTCTTCAGCAGACATCTCCCGTATACCCAACAAATCTTTGTGTTTATACAATTGTCGGTACCCCTTCCTTAAATAATAAAAGACCTCCCGGGTTTATAAAAAACCCGACAGAGGCCGGCAGGGCAAATTACACTTGGCCCTCCCTTGCCGGCCTCACGGGACCGCATTAAAAGGATGTGCCATGCATTATGTTTTTTCCATAATTACCACTTCGTCTATTTCATCCGTTTCCGTCAACCGTACCGCCACTTCTTCGCGGCGGGAGGTGGGAACGTTCTTGCCCACGTAATCAGCCCTGATGGGCAACTCCCGGTGCCCCCGATCCACCAGTGCAGCCAGTTGAATGTAACGCGGCCGTCCCAGGTCAATTATGGCGTCCAGGGCCGCTCGGATCGTTCGCCCGGTGAATAGCACATCGTCCACCAAAACAACCCGTTTACCATTAATAGAAAAGGTTACTTCGGTTTGTCGTACTATCGGCTGGTGCCCCATGGTGGTTAGGTCATCCCGATAAAGGGTGATATCCAGCACTCCCACCGGTACCAGGCTACCCTCAATTTCCTTGATTCTATCAGCCAGGCGCCGGGCCAGCGGAACTCCCCGCCGGCGGATGCCAATCAACACCAGGTCACCGGTACCTTTATTGCGCTCGATGATCTCGTGAGCAATACGGGTAATCACGCGCCTGATACCGTCGCTATCCATAATACGAGCCTTTTGTTTCCATTCCGCCACGGCTTTACACCCCCCGTAAAAAGTGGCCTTAAAAAGCGCACTAAAAAACCTGTCTCACACCGGTAAGTAGGCATAGACAGGCATATAAAATGCACAAGTTTAACATCTATGAACCCTTACCAGCCTCACGGGACCGATTTCAAGGTAATTTAAACTTAAATAATATTATCAGATACCCTTTTGGACGTCAACTTTATTTTGAAATAAAATAATACCCCCCAATAGAGTGCAGTTAAAAATAGACACCTCACCCATAAATGCTATAACATCTTATTTCAAAAACTTGTCTATAATACTTTTAACACACTCAACCCACTCCTCCTTTTTAATATTCTTAATGTTTTTTACTCTTCCGGCAGTTTTGCCGGAGCTTTTTTTGTTTCCCTTTCTTGCTTTCACTGACTATTCTAAAGTCTTACCCCATTTTACAGTCTATTGATACCCAGAAATATTAGGCCTACACCTGTGACTATGGAAACCATCCCCGGTATGGATACTTTGCCGGCCAATCCAACCAAACCCAGAGTGGTGACGCAAATAAGAACCGTAGGTCCTACCATGGCCAATACTGCGTTAATCTTGAATGCCACGTCTACCCGGTTGAAATAAAGCATTAGCATAGCTGCGGTAAATTCAATGCTGGACGACAGAAAACGCAGCAGGGCCATGGATAAGACAATTTTATCAAAAGTAAAAAACAAGGTTTTATACCTCCCGTCCGATTAGATATTTTTTCATATGCCTGGCGGGGGTAATAAATGCATACCGTTGATGGGGCGGAGATAAAATAACCGTGTCGCATCAGGAGGGATAAAAAATTATGAAACCAAAAAACAGCGCCTCTGTGCTAGCGGCTATATCTGGCGTGCCGTTTATCATGGTTCTGGGTAACTCAATGCTCATCCCGGTGTTGCCGGCCATGAAGCAAGCAATGAACCTAAGCCAGCTTGAAGTAAGCATGATTATCACGGCATTTTCCATACCCGGCCTACTTATACCGTTGGCCGGATTTTTATCCGACCGCATCGGCCGTAAAAAGATAATAATTCCGGGCTTGATACTGTACGGTATTGGTGGCGTTACCGCCGGGGCGGCGGCCATAATTTTGCGGGAAAATGCATTTGCCTGGATCATCGGCGGTCGCATAATCCAGGGCATCGGTGCCGCCGGCACTACTCCTATCGCTATGGCCCTCACCGGCGACCTTTTTACGGGTCCCCAACGCAGCAAGTCACTGGGGATTGTGGAAGCCGCTAACGGGATGGGTAAGGTGCTTAGCCCTGTATTGGGAGCAGCCATCGGCTTGATTGCCTGGTACGCAGCGTTTATATTTTTTCCCGCTATTGTGGTGCCCATAGTAATAGGGATGTGGTTTTTGGTTAAAGAGCCTAAAAACGAACGGGAAAAACAAAGCGTATCTAAATATGCTCAATCCATCAAAAAAGTTTTTCATAAAAAATCAGCCATACTGCTAACCTCATTCCTAGGCGGCATGACTGCTTTGTTAATTCTGTTTGGCATTCTGTTCTTTCTTAGCGATTACCTGGAAACAAGCGTCGGAATATACGGTATCATGAAAGGGTTTGCTCTGGCCGTTCCCGTGTTGTTTATGAGCGTAACGTCCTACGTTACCGGTATGCTTTTGAAAAAAAAGGTCAAGTTGATGAAGTGGCTGGCTGTCACCGGACTTAGTCTTATTGCCCTATCGCTGATGTCGCTGAATTTCTTCCAGAACATTTACCTCTTCTTTGTTGGCATATCAATAACCGGTACCGGAACCGGGTTACTGTTGCCCTGCCTGAACACTATCATCACGAGCACAGTGGACTCTGCCGAGAGGGGCTTGGTTACATCTGTGTACGGCAGCGTCCGTTTCCTGGGCGTCGCTGCAGGACCGCCCCTTTTCGGTTACCTGATGGATCAGGGTAATGCTTATATGTACTGGGGCGGCGGGGCACTGGCCGGAATAAGTGCGGTGGCGGCGGCTTTTTTAATCCGGGTACGGGATATGCAACAACCAGACGAAACCGGGCAGGACAAACAACCGGGGGCACCTCCGATTAAAACGGAATTCGTTTTCAGCCCTTCCCGCAAACCCCTATCCGAAAAAGACGATAAGGTCAAAAGTAAAAAGTCGAAAGTCTAAGGTTGTGTTTCTTGACTTTTGACTTTTGACTTTTGACTTTTGACTTTTGACTTTTGACTTTTGACTTTTGACTTTTGACTTTTGACTTTTGACTTTTGACTCATTTTAAAAGTTCAGCGCTGGGCCGAATTCCCTTAACCACTGGCGCTTTTTTTTGTAGTCGGGCATTAGAGAGGCCACCAGGTGCCAAAACTCCGCTGAGTGATCAAGCCTGATCAAATGGCATAACTCATGCACCACCACGTAATCAATGATTTCGATAGGCGCCATGACCAGTTTCCAGTTAAAATTTAAATTGCCCCTGGCCGAACAACTGCCCCAGCGGCTTTTTTGTTGCTTTATTTTAATCGCGGTTGGTTTCTGCTCTATCGTTGCGGCGAATAGATCCACCCGGGCATTGATTAACTGCCGGGCGCGGCCTTTGTACCACTTAACTAATATGTTTTTAACCACCACACCCGGGCTGTTTTCCACATCACTAATGGCCACATGGATTTCCCGGTCCTGAATTAACACATTCTGATCACCGTTTGATTCTTTAACTAATAATGTATACTGATCCCCCATAAAGAAAAGTTTTTCACCGCTTACAAATTCTCTAGGTACTCGACAGCCTGCCAAGTTTTCCAGATGCTGCAACCGCTCCCTGATCCACATAGTCTTTTCCTTGACAAAACCGTCTAACACGTTTGTGCCACAGTTGAGTGGTGCTGTCACAACCACCCCTCTTTCTGCGTCAACGGTTATTTTCAAACCGGAAATTCTATTGCTGCGTTCTACTGTATACCGGACTCGGCCGTTTTTTAGTGCATACATTTAAGTTTCACCTGAAGAGCAACTCCAAACTGTATCAATTTGATACTTATGTCATTATGAGAGTAGGCGCCATTTGGCGGGTCTCCGGGATATTCCATGTCATTATGAGATTAGACTGGCAGTTTTTACCTGCTTTTTAAAACATTTGCCCCGCTAAGAAGCGGTGCAAAATCTGATATAACGGGCTATGGCAGTATTTTTTATAAACTGACTACCAATCATAACATCTGGCACGCTGATTGCATTAGTATAAAAACAATGCAAAAAATATTATCCCCGGCTTGTTAAACCGGGACGGGAGTGATGATAAATGGCAAAACCGGCCGCTTATATCGATGATAACAAAATCATAGTTAAATCTCAATGGTGTAAAGGTTGCGGTATTTGTAGCGCTTTGTGCAGTAATAAGGTACTGGTGCTGGATAACCGCGGTAAAGCGGTAGTGGCCAACCCGGCAGCTTGCACAGCCTGTGGTAAATGTGAATCCCACTGCCCCGACCTGGCTATAACGGTTAACCGTTCCGCAGCACGGGCTAAAAATATGGCGCCGGTGCTTCCAGCTTGACATGCCGTATCAATTAGCTCGGTCTAAAAAACGCATCATGGTAATTCTTTAGCAGGCCTGGATTATTCCCGGGCCTGTTTGTGTTTTTATCCCTTGTAAAAGTAACTTTTTTATTTAAGGATAGCAAATTAAATTTAGCAGGCAGGAAATTTTTATTTTGTATTTAATTTACTATAGTGCCACTAAAAAGACGTAACAGATAATTTAATGGCAACAAATTTTACTCTCGGGGCATTTTGAATTGGACCAATGAATTGTGAATAACTGAAAGAAACAAATAATTAAGTTTGAAAAGAGGGATTGTTTTGCAGGAACTGGTTTACTTAAACGGTTGGATAGGTTCTTTTGAAGACTCGCTTATTTCAGTCAATGACCGGGGTTACAATTTTGGGGATGGCATTTACGAGGTAATCAGAGTTTACAACGGCGTACCCTTTGCCGTTGCCGATCACTTGGAACGCCTGGAAAACAGTGCCGCTGCAATAGAAATGAGCCTGCCCTGGAGCAAAACACAACTGGCCATGTTTGCAGAAGATTTACTGGTCCAAAGCGGTATCCGGGAAGCCATGATTTATATTCAAATCAGCCGGGGTACCGCGCATAGAGACCACCATTTTGCGCCGCAAATTAAACCCAACCTGCTCATTACAGTACGGCAAGTTCCGGATATTGCACCGGCCATGTACACCGACGGGGTTAAAATCATCACCCAGCCTGAATTTCGCTGGCAGCTTTGCCACATTAAATCCATATCATTGCTATCCAGTGTACTGGCCAAAAACAGAGCTGCCAAGGCAGGGGCGGCTGAGGCCGTATTCGTCATGGATGACGGCACTGTTACAGAATGTTCGGCAAGTAACATTTTTATTTATAGTAATAATACACTGTTGACCCACCCGGTCAACAACCGTATTTTAAACGGCATTACCCGGAAGTATGTACTACAAGCAGCCCGTTCCCTAGGCATTAACGCCCGTGAGGAGACATTCAATGTCACGGATCTTTTAGCAGCAAATGAAGTCTTTTTCACAGGTTCAGTAGCTGAAGTAGTTCCGGTGATCAAGGTTGATGACCACATCATCGGCAGCGGCGTCCCAGGTCCGGTGGTACGTCAAATCCACACCGGGTTCACTACCCTGCGCAATTCAGGAGTGTGATATACCCAAGGGAAAAACCGCACGGGAGGTGAAAGCCCACAGGAGAGCCGTTCCCCCTGAAAAAACTAAACACAGCTGGGGTTTGGTAGAAAACGATGATGCAATGTAACCATTACCAAGACTTTTTCAGGGAAACTACTAGTCTAATTAAAACGTAAAATAACAAACACAGGAGGAAAAAAGATGAAGTTTTCAAAACGCAATTTATTGTTCCTGGCGCTGATTACCATGGTAGCGTTATTACTTGCCGGTTGCGGCGGAACCAGCCAGCCAGCCGAAGAAAAAGAAGGAACCGAACAACCCGCGGAAACAATATTCATTAACATCGCCACCGGCGGAACCGCTGGCGTATATTACCCGCTGGGCGGCGCTATGGCCGAAATTCTAAACAGCAATATTGAAGGGGTAAACGCAACAGCCGAAAGCACCGGCGCATCGGTAGCCAACATCAACATGCTAAAGGACGACGCGGTTCAGATAGCTTTTGTGCAAAATGATATTGCCTACTATGCAGCCAACGGCACCGAAATGTTTAAAGACAACAAGGTAGACGCCATTAAAGGGCTGTGCACACTGTACCCGGAAACCATTCAAATTGTTACCCTGGATAAGTCCGGCATCCAGACTCTTGCTGATCTGAAAGGCAAGCGAGTTGCAGTGGGAGCCGCCGGTAGCGGTACCGAGGCTAACGCTCGCCAAATTCTAGCAGAAAACGATATCACTTATGAAGATATCAAAGTTCAGTACCTATCCTTTGCCGAGGCGGCCAGCAATCTGAAAGACGGAAACGTGGATGCCGCTTTTGTTACCGCAGGCCACCCCACTGCCGCCATTCAGGATATCGCTGCCCAGCACAATGTAGTTCTATTACCGGTACCGGGTGATACCGCAGACAAGCTGATTGAAAAATACCCGTTCTACACCAAGCTAATCATTCCTGCCGGCACATATCCCAATGTGGAACAGGACGTGGAAGCAGTTTCGGTTCAAGCTATGCTAGTTGTGTCCGACGCTATGGACGAAGAAATGGTTAATAAAATTGCTAGTGCCATCTACGGCAACCTTGACGCTGTTAAGGCAGCCCACTCAGTTGGTGCTCTGGTAACCAAAGAATCCGCCCAGGATGGCATGTCCGTACCCCTGCACCCGGGGGCTGAAAAGTATTTCCAATAGTATACTCTCCGAGATCCGTACTTAATCATTAGTTAATCATCGGGAGGTGACCGGGCTCCGGATAACCGGGGCCCGGTTTTAATGAATAAAAATATGCAAAGGCGAGTCCCGACTTTTTATCTTGGGCTGGCTGTGATAACAATCATCTTCTTTTTACTACTGCTACTGCCACTGCCATTCTTAGTTGCGGCGGATCAAGATCATCACCCTGTTTTGATATTCCCTCTTTTAATGGAAAAGAAGTTTAGCCTGGGGTATGTTCATTCGGTACATAAAACACCGGTGGAAGAGAGTTTTACCGTGAGTTCTGGAAATCGGCTGGTATTGACGTCAACTTCTTTCGATGATTTGGGGGTAGGTATACCTTTTGACCGTAACGAAGGCCGACTGGTTAACCAAAACGATCGTTTCCTGCTTACTGACATAAACCGGCAGTTTAAAGAAATAAATTTAAGAGCGGTGCCCCTGGCCCAACAATCCATTACATTCAAGAACAGGCTTTACGCTTTTAACGTTTTTTTTGCATCAGGATCACCAATTCGGCTGAAGGCAGTAAATTACACAACAGCGCAGCTGTTGTGGCATAAAATATCTACCGCTTATAATCACCGGATTACTGTCGGAAAGGGCTCAAGGCATCAAACGACTAAGGATACTATTGATAGAAATATTTTATGAAAGGAGCAGTCCATTGGCAGACCGGAGCACAAATCAACCGGAAGAAAAAGTTAACTTACAGGAATTCATGGCCAAATATGACAAGGAATCAGACTTCCGGCGCCTGACTGGGATAATAGCCCGGATAATCGCTGCCCTGGCCATCTCTTTTTCTGTTTTCCAGCTTTACACGGCGATATTCGGCACCCTTGACGCCCATATCCAGCGTTCCATCCACCTTTCATTTGCGCTAGCCCTGGTTTACCTGCTATACCCGACCAGGCGTTCCTGGTCCCGCAACCGTCTGCACTGGTTCGATGTGTCGCTGGCATTAACTGCAGCTGCGACACCAATTTATATAGTGGTCTGCTACCAAGAGCTGGTACTGCGGGCTGGTACAGTTACCACCTCTGACATGATCGTCGGAACACTAGGTGTTTTCTTCGTCATGGAAGCGGCCCGCCGGGTTGTAGGCTGGCCCATAGTGATAGTGGCCAGCTGTTTCCTGCTTTACGCATTTGCCGGACCCTATATTCCGGGCATCATGGCCCACCGGGGAGTTCGTCTGGACCAATTGGTCGGCCACCTGTTTTTCACTACCGAGGGTGTCTTCGGCATCCCCCTGGGTGTATCGTCGACATTCATTTTTCTTTTCATTCTGTTCGGCGCTTATCTGGAAAAAACCGGGTTAGGCAAATTTTTTATTGATTTGGCCAACGCCGTAGCCGGTTGGGCCAGCGGCGGTCCCGCCAAGGTGGCGGTACTATCTAGTGGCATGATGGGCACTATTTCCGGCAGTTCCGTAGCTAACGTGGCCGGTACGGGCAGCCTGACCATCCCGATGATGAAGAGCCTGGGGTATAAACCCGAGTTCGCCGGAGCGGTGGAAGCATCAGCTTCCACCGGCGGGCAGTTAATGCCTCCCATCATGGGAGCGGCGGCATTCTTAATGGCCGAATTCGTGGGTGTCCCTTACGTAGATGTAGTAAAAGCAGCCACAATACCGGCTATCCTTTACTTTAGCGGTGTCTGGATTGGAGTACACCTAGAAGCTAAAAAATTTGGTTTAAAAGGCATACCCAGAGATAAGTTGCCCAAGATCGGCCGCATTATCATGGAACGGGGCCACCTGGCCATACCGCTGGTGGCAGTGATTTACCTGCTGGTATCTGGTTACACACCCATGCGGGCCGCCCTGTGGGCCATACTGCTGGCCATCATGGCTTCCATGCTGCGCAGTTCTACCCGTATTACACCGCGGGACGTGATTAATGGCCTGGAAAAAGGTGCCCGTGCCGCCCTGGGTGTGATTATTGCCTGCGCCACGGCGGGGGTGATTATCGGGGTGGTTACCAAGACCGGGCTAGGCTTGAAACTTGCTTCCGCTTTAATTCACCTGGCCCAGGGTCAACTGCTGCCCACTCTGTTCTTTACCATGATTTCTTCGCTTCTACTGGGCATGGGGGTACCCACAACCGCCAACTATGTGATTACCTCCACTATTGCCGCTCCGGCCATCATGCAACTGGGTGTGCCTATTCTATGCGCCCACATGTTTGCTTTTTACTTTGGTATTGTGGCCGATGTCACCCCACCGGTGGCCCTGGCGGCCTTTGCGGGTTCAGGGATTGCCCGGAGTAACGCCATGCGTACCGGGGTCAATGCTTTTAAGCTTTCCATAGCCGCGTTCCTAATTCCCTATATTTTTGTCTACTCGCCCCAATTGTTGATGATTGACACCACATTTTTCGAGGCCTTATTTGTGACGCTCACTGCCCTGACAGGCATGATCGGAGTGGGAGCAGCAGTATCTGGCTACCTACTGACCCACACCAACATTTTAGAGCGCATTTTGTTATTTGGCGGCGGTTTAATGATGATTAGCCCGGGTATCACAACAGATCTGTTAGGGTTTGGCCTACTGGCCCTGGTCATCCTGTACCAGTTTATACGTTCGCAGCGGGGACAAAAGCATAAGGATAAAATACCCAAAACAATTGGCCAGTAATCTATATAATTAATCCAACACAAAGTAACGGGGGAGGCTAATGCCTCCCCCGTTACTTTGTGCCGCGACAGCAATGCTCCAAGGGACAAGCAAGTGGTTACAACTCTCCGCGTCACTGAACGCCCCAGTTACACCTTCCTCGCACGTTTAATAAATGAACCAGAGAATAAATAATCCCTGCTATAAGTCAATGCCTTATCCATATTTTCTAACATTTCACCGTTTTTTGGCAGCCCCATCCCGGTAACCATCTCATTCAGGGTTGAATATTTTTAATTAGGTGCAATTTGGCCCCTTTCCCACACAGTAGAAAAAGGAGGTGAAAGCCGGCATCCGTCATATCGGCTGGATGCATTATATAGGGAAGGGAGCTGGTTTTTTGTCCGGATGTTTTAACATCAACGGGTGGCGGGAAATTATAACATTCCCGATGGGAGAACGCGCAGCAAAACCCAGGCACCAGGGTTTGACCATGGTTATGGATAAGGGGATGGGTACCGGGGAGACCCAGGATTTACTGAAGTTAAACCACCCGTATATCGACTTCATTAAGCTGGGATTTGGCACATCGATGCTTTACGCGGAAGGTTTACTAGAAGAAAAAATCCACCTGGCGTGTTCTTATAACATCGAAATTTATCCTGGAGGAACATTTTTCGAAATAGCGTTATGGCAGGATAAGTTAATTGAGTATCTTGACAAATGCAAATCGCTGGGATTCACAGCCATTGAAGTGAGCGACGGCACCATTAACATATGTAAAGAGGTGAGAGCACGGGCAATATCAATGGCTGCGGATAAGGGTTTTATGGTCCTCACGGAAGTGGGTAAAAAAAACGCCGGCCCCGGTATTCCGGCAATATCGCTTGCCGAGCAAGCCGGAGAGGATCTGGAGATGGGTGCGCATAAGGTGATCCTGGAAGGCAGGGAATGCGGCCTCAATGTAGGCCTTTACGATGCGAAAGGAAAGATAGACAACGGGGACATGCAGGTGCTCTTAGAGCATATCGGCGACCCGGCTAAGATTATTTGGGAAGCGCCGTTAAAACCTCAGCAGCAGGACTTGATTACTCGGTTTGGTTCCGATGTCAATCTGGGCAACATTCCACCCCAAGAAGTACTGGCCCTGGAAGCTATGCGACTGGGACTGCGGGCCGATACGCTGCAGCTGATGGTGAACGATACCCCTGTCTGCGATTAAGGATTAACCTTATTGTGGTAATAGAGCTGGCAGCAATGGCATATATTTACGAAGAAAGGTGGTTGAACAAGCCCTCTTTTAAGAATATCTTTAAGCGAGGTTTTCGGTAATGAATGGAGTTGTCTTACTGGTAGCATTGCTGCTGATTGGAATAGTGTCCCGCTCCAACCTCATTGCCACTGCCGCCTGCGTATTGCTGATTATTAAGTTTGCCAATCTAAATTTTGTTTTTCCCCTGCTGGAAAAAAGGGGTTTGGAAATAGGCCTGCTGTTTCTGCTGCTTGCCATTTTAGTGCCCGTGGCCACGGGCAGGGTCTCAGAAAAAGATTTACTGTGCACCTTTACCTCTGTTTCCGGGATTTTGGCCATCGCCGGCGGTGCACTGGCCACCCATCTTAACGGCGAAGGATTAAAGTTACTGCAAATTGACCCGGAAATAATCTTTGGACTGTTGGTGGGTTCGGTTTTCGGCATTGTATTTATGGGCGGCATCCCAGTGGGGCCGCTCATGGCAGCTGGGCTAACCGCCCTGTTCCTGGGGGTATTTAACCTGTTTAAGTAAGCATGATCAAAAGTCAAAGAGTAGTCGAAGATCATTGATTTCGAACTCTTTGACTTTTGACTTTTGCCCTTAACTCTAAGTAGTGTGTGAATATTGCATACCGACGTCTTGTTCCAGGATTATCTTTAGTGCTTCCGGTAGCGGCGCCTTGAATTCTAAGTATTCCTCCGTCCTGGGGTGAATAAATCCTAACAAATACGCGTGTAAAAACTGGCCTGTTAATCCTAAATGGGGGCGTGCGGGGCCGTAGCGTGTATCGCCTGCCAGTGGGTTGCCGGTGTAGGACATGTGCACCCTGATTTGGTGCGTGCGCCCGGTTTCCAGACGCAGCTCCAAAAGCGTAAAGTTGTTCTTGCGATCCAGCACCCGGTAGTGGGTAACAGCCTCTTTACCGTTGCGGTAGTTAACCGCCATCCTCTGCCTGTCTGAGGGGTCACGGCCAATGGGTGCGTCAATCACCCCACGGTTGTGCGTCAGTATGCCGTGGGCCAGGGCCACATAACCACGGGTCACAGTGTGCTCTTTTAGCTGTCCAGCCAACCCTTCGTGAATCATGTCGTTCTTGGCGACCATTAATAACCCCGAAGTTTCCTTGTCAATCCGGTGCACGATACCGGGTCTTAAAACACCATTGATACCTGAAAGATCCCGGCAGTGGTAAAGCAGCGCATTAACCAGGGTGCCCGCATGATTGCCTTCCGCCGGGTGTACCACCATCCCTCTGGGTTTGTTAACCACTATCAAATCTGTGTCTTCATAGTAAACGTCAAGTGGGATAGGTTCGGGCAATACTTCAAGTTTAACGGGTGGCGGTACCGTAACCGCTACCTCGTCCCCGTCGCGTAAACGGTAATTGGACTTAACTTCCACTCCGTTTACCCTGATTAATCCCTCACCAATAAGTTTTTGCGCATAGGATCTGCTTAAATCGAAATTCGTTCCGGATACAAACACATCCAACCGCATGCCCGCTTCGTCGCCGGACACAACGTATTTATCACTTCCCGGCACCTTGATCCACCTTCCGCGTTTCTTTCCTGTCTGCCAGCCATACATCCAACACCAATATAAAAGCCCCGGTCACAATGGCGGTATCAGCCAAATTGAACACCGGCCAGACCCTGAAATCAAGAAAATCAATTACTAGTCCCAGCCGAATCCGATCAATCAGGTTGCCCATGGCACCGCCTACCACCAGACCCAGGGCGATATAAGTCCACACCCTTTCCCGTGGCAAATACCGGTAAGCAACCAAAACACCAATAATTAAAAGCAGCGACACCACTATAAAAAAGTTAGTTTGATTGGCTAGCATGCCAAAAGCCGCACCCGGGTTTAGCACATAAGTAATATAAAAAACAGGCGGAAAAACAGCCAGTGATTCACCTAGGTACATGCCGGAAGTGATTATATATTTGGAAAACTGGTCTAAAATAAGCGTCAATAAAACTATAGCCGCAAACCGCAAGTTCCATACCCCCATATAAATTGCTCCATGATATAATACCACAAGTTAAACAACGGCGGTAATTATTCAGCATTCCCCTGAAAGACCTTAGACCTTAATATTGAACTGCAATCACTCTTCCCGTTTATTAGTAATTTTAACCCGGGGCACATAGCCGCTTATTATCTACTGGCCTTGTTCTATTATATCGCCCTTTCGAAAACAGGTCACCGTAGCCCTTACCTAAAAGCCTTTACGCTTTGTCTTTTGTACGGCATCACCGACGAGGTACACCAAATTTTTATACCTACCAGATACCCGGATGTTTATGACCTGGGCAGAGACTTGTTAGGTGCAATCATAGCTCTGGGAACAATCTTTATGGCTCAAAAAAAGTGGCTAAAAGGTTAATATAATTACAGTTTATCAAGAAAACGTAATGGATTTTGCTTAGCATTTTGCGATACATTATTGTCTGTAGTTTTACATATTTGGGGCAGGAATTTGCTTATAATTAGCGAAAATAGACAAAAGTATATAAACAACGACGGTTTGCAACGGATAAGTTACTGGCGGGTTTAACAGCAGGCATGACTGTATAAATGACAGTAGTTCCCCGTCGGCGGAAAGGATGGTAAAAACGTCATGGTGATTAAGACAGTTGGGGTTGTTGGTGCGGGCACAATGGGCGCCGGAATAGCCCAGGTGGCCGCCAGAGCGGGTTATAATGTGATTATGCGGGACATAACCGAAGATTTTGTCAAACGGGGTATGTCAGTAATTAAAAAAAACCTGGCCCGGGAAGTAAAAAAAGAGAAAATTACCCAAGAGAATGCCAACACTGTCCTGGCAAGGGTTAACGGAACAACTGAACTGTCAGAACTGGTATCCTGTGATTTTGTTATCGAAGCAGCCATTGAAAAAATGGATTTAAAGAAAGAAATTTTCCGGGAATTAGATAAAATATGCAAGCCTGATACTTTTTTTGCCAGCAACACCTCAGGTCTTAGTGTAACCGAGATGGCCGCCGTAACCGGCAGACCGCAAAGATTTATCGGCATGCACTTTTTTAATCCCGTGCCGGTTATGAAATTGGTGGAGGTCATCAAAGGTGCCGAAACTGATGAAATAACCGTGAACGTCACTCGGGATATGGTTCAGACAATGGGCAAAGAAACCATTATGGTTAATGAAGCCCCTCTTTTCGCAGTGAACCGGATCCTAGTGCCCATGCTTAACGAAGCTATGTTTGTGCTGATGGAAGGGGTCGCCAGCGCAGAGGATATCGACAAAGGCATGATGCTGGGTGCCAATCACCCCATTGGCCCGCTGGCATTATGCGATTTAATAGGGCTGGACACCATGCTGATGGTATGCGATACTTTATACAATGAGACTGGCGATTCCAAGTATCGTCCCTGCCCATTGTTGCGTAAAATGGTACGCGCCGGCCACCTAGGCCGCAAAAGCGGACGTGGTTTCTACGTTTACCAGTGAGTTCGCGGTCAAAACCCCATGAAATTTTGGGATGGGAGTGGTGAACATTGGTACAGAACAAATTTAGCCCGCCGGATAGTGGAATAACTCCGGTCGCCGCCAGCAGGTTTAACCTGCGCCAGGTTGAGAACATACTTTATGAGCACACCGGGGTAGATGAGGTGGCGGTTTTATGCATTGCCGATGACGAGAGCGAAAATAAAAATATAGTAGCTTTCATCGTCCCCAGAGAACCCGGTATGACTGAAGAGGCAATTTTTAAATACCTTGAGCAAAGCGGACTGCTGCAAACCGAACAACTGCCGGGTGAAGTAAAATTTGTCTCACGCATCCCCAAATCCCCCAGTGGCAAGGTACTTAAAATGAAACTACTGGAAGGATGCGTCAGGCGTAATTAGACTTGCGCACTTATATATCTTATAAAAATAGAACCTGCGTTTACTCGACGCAGGTTCTATTTTTATACTCACCAAACACTATCCTCATTTTGCCTGCTATCAAAATTTTAACCAAACGGGTGCATTGCATATCAACGACTGGGAAAAATAATAAAAGTTAAATGGATATAAAACGGAGTGATACTGATGGAACATAACCAGGAAATGCCTAATCGAATGGATGAGCGGTTCCAGCACGATAATACTGACCGGGACATGCTGGAAAAGGGTGCCATTTTGCAGCGGGATGGCACATATGCTATAGCACCGCACCTGCCCGGTGGCATTATCACCGACCCGGAGCTTTTGATTCGTCTGGCTGAAACAGCTAAAAAGTATAATTGCGCAGCATTAAAAGTCACTTCTTCCCAGCGTATCGCCCTGGTAGGACTGCAAAAGGATGACATAGACGCCGCCTGGGCCGACCTGGATATGAAGCCCGGGGCTGCCATCGGACTATGCGTACGCAGCGTTAAATTTTGCCCCGGTACAACCTTCTGTAAGCGCGGCCAGCAGGATTCCGTTGGGTTGGGTAGTGAGATAGACAACAAATACCACGGTATGACCATGCCTTCCAAGTTCAAAATTGGTATCAGCGGGTGTCCCAACCAATGTATGGATTCTATGATGATCGATTTCGGGGCAGTTGGCACGCCCAGGGGTTATAATGTCTTTATCGGCGGCAACGGCGGTTTAAAACCACGCCTTGGCCAGCCGCTGGCTGAACACCAAACTCCGGAACAGGTACTTGAGCTGCTGGGTCGCGTAGTTGATTACTACCGGGAACAGGCCAATACCAACGAGCGTCTGGGTCGGTTTATCGAGCGAATTGGTTTTGATACATTTAAAACGGTGATGCTTCCGGAAAAAAGCATCCACCACTAGGTTTTTTAATTATGGATACAGCCTGTGAATTGTGCAATGCCTTGAGGACGATCTCCCCGCAGTGCGCTTGCGGCGGTGCAATGCAGGATAGCGGACCGGTCGACGATTATTCAGGCCCGTATAGCCCGTACTATAACACCGAATTTGAGGATCCCTGCTGCCATCACCTGTTCACCTGCCCCAACTGCGGCAGAGATACGGTCATCAGCATGCCGCTGCGACCGGTATAAACAACAGTAAATACAATAGATTACACATGTTACCAAGGCCTTATAAAACCAGGCCTTTTCACCTTCTACAGCCCCATGCATATTATAGAAAAACGAATGGGGTGAAAGGAGGCCGGATATTTCTTATTATGAATAACAACCCTTTTAGTTTATTTTTAATTCTAATCCTGCTGGTATTAAGCACCGATAAACAAGCCGATGTAAAACTGGGATATGTCAGGGGGCTGCTGGATCAAACTTCCCGTTCCCTGAAAGCAATGAGAGAAGGCGTCGAGGCCATGAATGCCAGTTTCGAGACAGCCGGCGCAATTTTTACACGACCACCTGAAAGCGCTGAAGACACCCAAACCAAGTAGATGCCCATACCGCTATGCAGTATAATGTCATTCTGAACGAAGTGAAGAATCTTAAGATCCTTCGCTGCGCTCAGGATGACAATCCTAAAAGTCTTTTTTCCGGACAGGTATCACCAGGTATTACCCGTGTATAAGTGCCGGCAAACAACCGGTACACACCCATATACTTTGGCCGCGATTACGGCAGGGCAGTACGATTACCTGATCCTCATTCCTGCCGCACCGATGGCAAACCTGGGGAATATACGTCCCCGGGTTTTGTTTTATGTGCTCCTCCACTGCGTGTTCATCAAAACCTGGTGCTTCACGGTGTTCCACTGAAAGTGCACCCTGGGGGCATACGCCGATACAAAAACCGGCCCCATCGCAAAGTTTTTCATTTTTTACTTTGGCTTTACCGTTTTCTATAGTGATGGCACCCTCAACACAAGGGCTCACACAAAGACCACAACCGTTACACTTCTCTTCGTCGATACTGACAATCTGTCTGACAGCCATAACTAACACCTCTTATTTAGAATTTATGATTTTATTAGTTACTACTAAGGCATTATTAACTACCTCTATTATTTACTATAAAACAACAAAGATAACTGTAAAGTTAAGTGTCTCGCGCTATAGGTGTGATATTCATCACAGATCACGAGCAAGCAAAAAAAAAACGTGCTTTAACCCCTTTCCGGGTGCACGCCTGGTAATAATATTTAGTTCTGAGGTTCGGTGCTTTTTAGTAAAAATAAGTAGTGGATTACAACAAATAGTAATCCACTACCCGCGTAACAGCATTGATAACATCCTGCACATCATGGTCAGTCATGGATGGGTACAGGGGCAGGGTTAAAAACCGGTTATAAAGATCCTCAGCAACGGGACATAGGCTGCCTTCAATAGTACATACGTCGGGGTGCCCGATCCAAAGGTAATAAGGGTGCAGAAAAACCGGCAGGTAGTGCACTCCTACCTCAATGTTTTCGGCTCTTAAAGCGTTAAATATTTCAGTCCGGCTGGCCTTCAACTGTTCCATGCACAGAGTTATAATGTAACGATGCCAGGTGGAACGTCCCTGGGGATTTTGCTTCGGCAGAGTTATAGCGGGGTGACCGGCCAAAGCCCGGTTATAAAGATCGGCTATATCCGTACGGCGGCCGATGAAATCTTCCACCCGGGCCAGTTGGGAAATACCCAGAGCTGCCTGCATATCGGTAAGCCGGTAGTTATAACCCCGATCCTGCATCTCTTTCCGCCACGGTCGTTCTGGACTAATCATTTTTTGCGGGTCACGCACCAACCCGTTTTCTCGAAAAACAAGCATCCACTCAAAGAACTCCTCGGAATTGGTAGTTACTATGCCGCCTTCTCCCGTAAAACAGTGCTGCGGATCGCTGAAACTGAATACGGTAAAGTCGCTTAGTGCACCGATTCTCTTCCCTTTATAGTAACCACCCAGTGCGTGGGCAGCGTCCTCAATAACACATAAATCATTTTCCCGGGCCAGGTCATGCAGTAAATCAAGTTCGCAAGGATTACCGGCAAAATGGACCGGAATTAACGCCTGGGTCCGTCCGGTAATGCGATATTTTACTTTTACCGGATCTATGTTATAAGTTTTTGGCTCTACATCCACAAATGTGTGTATGCCGTTCTGATAAAGGATACAGTTGGATGTTGCGGGGTGGGTCAAGGCTGTGGTGATAACCTCGTCCTCGTGACCCACTGCGGCGGACATAAGGGCCACGTGGAGACCGGCAGCTCCGGACGATACTGCCACAGCGTACCTGGCACCTACATAATCTGCCACGGCCGTTTCAAATTCCTTTACTTTGTCGCCGCTGCCCAGCACACCATCACTAAGTACCTGGGTAACCGCCTGAATATCATCCGTTGTCATTTCCGCTGCCGCTAGGGGTAGCATCCGGCTGCGAACCGGCACCCCCCCGACCACTGCCGGTTTGTTTGTCATCACACAGGCCCCTTTCCCCCTTTTAATATTGTTAAAATAAAAATTTTTAATAATTACCCTGTTCGGTCAAGATATAAGTTAGATTGCCCAGTCTCAAGTCAAAGGTCAAAATATATGTGGCTTTAAGAATTTTTGACTAATTTTGGACTTTGGATTTTGGACTTTGGATTTTGGATTTTGGATTTTGGACTTTGGATTTTGGACTTTGGATTTTGGACTTTCTTTTAAATAATCGTGACCAGGAGAGCCGCAAATGGCATTTGATTTTAAAAAAATATTTGATCTGAAAAAAACAAAGCGACTTTACATCCCCTTAGTGGCCATCGTTGGCGCGCTACTTCTTATTAGTCTCTTCGGCCATATGAATTTCTACATTGAGGCACTGCAATTTCGAATCGGGGTACAATTTCATGAAACCGGCTATACCGAAGTGGAAATTCCACCTCTTGGCACCATCAGGGCACACACCCACGTCACGCCGGTGTTAATTAAGCTGCGCCTGGAAAATATTGATCTCCAACCGTTGCAACAACTGCTGGCCGGGCCTCTGGAGCGGGACGAACTCATCAACCAGGGCAGGCTGGCCTTACGGCGAGTGGCAGCACTTTTTATTTTAAAAATACTGGCCCTGGCCCTGTTGGGTAGTGCCCTGGGTGTCTACCTGACCCGGACAAAAAAACCCCGTAAATATATTACCGGCCTAGCGGCCGGTTTCCTGCTAACCAGTGTGCTTCTTTTAAGTACCTACCTGACTTATGACCAAAGTGCCTTCCGCAACCCGCAGTATTCAGGCGTGCTTCGGGCGGCACCCTGGATGGTAAGTATGGCCCAGGAGACTTTGGGTAAAATTGAAACTCTTGGTGACCAGCTAGAGGATGTAGCCAGCGGTTTAAATCAATTATATGCCCAGGTGGACGAACTACAGCCCCTGGGTGAAGAAGAGGCAAGCTTTAAAATTCTGCATATTTCCGATCTGCATAATAACCCCGCCGGTATGGATTTCGTGATGCAGATAGCCGCATTATTCAAGGTAGACATGATTATCGACACCGGCGACATCAGCGACTTCGGCAGCCCGCTGGAAACCTTGCTGATTGACCGTCTGCACCAGTTGGATGTTCCTTACCTGTTCATCGCGGGCAATCACGATTCCCCATCTATAGTGGATAGAATGGGTACAGTTCCTGGTGTAACAGTGGTTAACGGGATGCTGGAGGTCAATAATCTTGTTTTCTACGGTGTACCGGACCCCTCTGCCGCCCTAACTACGGTACTGCCGCCCGACCTTAGTAGCATCCCGCGACTGGTGGTGCAGGTGATGGACCAACTGGGACAACTCCCGGCAGAAGTCGACGTTTTAATGCTGCACAACGATAGAATAGCTCAGTCACTGGTTGGTTCGGCCCCGGTTATCTTATTCGGTCATAATCACCAGTTGAAAGTGGAAACCAGGTCGAGCAGTGTGCTGGTCAATGCGGGCACATCCGGGGCATCCGGCCTGCGGGGCTTGCAAGCAATGCATATCCCATACTCGGTAGTTTTATTGCACTTTAAACCGGAAGGCGAGAAAATGCGACTGGTTGCGGCTGACTCCATCTCAGTGATCAGGCCGGATCAGGGTTTTACCCTGGAGAGAAAACGGTACGACAAAGCAGAATCCGAAGTAGAAGCCGACGAATAAAATATAGGGGGCCACTTGTAATCAAGTTTTTTGTTCGGTCCAGGTATCAACAATTGCTCCGTTGTTAACCATCACCCCGGTATAAAACCGTTTTAATTGCCAACCATCCGCAGTCCTGTCCAGATATTTATTTTCATAAACCCCGCTTACGTCAAACAGGAACTTGTTTTGGTGCCCGAGCATCACCAGAATTGTATCCCGAGGGTACAGGCGGGCGGTTTCCCGGGCCACATTTTCAGTAAATTTCCGTACACCCTCGGCATTACACTCAAATTCAGCTTCCCAGCTATGGTACCTGAAATCAATATTACCAAAAACATACAACACCTGAGTACCTTCACCTTCGTAAAAATTTACCTTCCGGGCGTAGTATGCAATTGCATATGCCTGTAAAGAGCCTGGTTTAATTTCACCGTACTTACTCTGTAAAATAGTAGTCAAGTCATTTAATTCCCGGTCACTGCCATTTAAATGTTCGATCCGGCGGCCGGCCAGCAACCCCTCGATAGAAGTATCGATAAAGAAAGCTCTGTGTAGCAATGCCGCCACCTCAGCGCGGGAAATACCTTCCCTGGGCTTCAGCGTCCCGTCCGGGAACCCCTTAAGCAAGTTGTTTTGGAATGCCCAGGCCAGTGGCATTCTAGCCGCCACTGTAAGTTCTTCATAATCGCTAAACCGGGCGTTTAAAACACCCGGATCCGCATACTGACTGCCGGCCCCCAGCGCTTTAACCAGTGCCACAACCACATCTTCCCTGGTGGCATCTTCATAGGGTAAAAAGTACCGTTTGCCGTCCTGTTCATAATTACCCGGTAAATACCGGGCTGCAACCAACGCTGCCTGATGAAACCATATTTGCTCGGGAATATCAACAAATTGATTCCCGTTGGTTCCGCTGGCTTTTAAACCGGCGGCCGAGGTCAACATGGCGGCAAATTCAGCCCGGGAAACTTGCTGCAGGGGCTTAAAACTGCCATCTGGATATCCGTTTAAAACATTTCGTTCAGCCATGCTTATAATAGGCTCATAAGCCCAGTGCTCCGCATCAACGTCTGCAAAAATACTTGTCCCATCAGTAGTCGTCCCTGGGTCAGGTTCATTTCCGGCAACCGGCATGGGAACCCCCAACACCATTACAGTACATAATAAAGCCACCGTTAAAACATCTCTAGGTAGACTCATATTTCACCCCCACTAATTAGTGCATCCTATTTTGCAAAAAAGCACTAATTAATAGACGACAATTGGCCCCAAAAAGTTCCAACGCCAGAACCTGGCTGTTGTTATTTCAGACCAAGGCAGGTATTTCCTATGGGCAGCCAGAAATAATAACCATAAAATGAGTGCCAACAATACCGACATCACCCCAAAAGGAGGTTTGTTTCATGCCAATTGCCGGTAAAATTGAAAAATTCTTATCTGCTTCATCATGGATTAGAAAAATGTTTGAGGAGGGGGAAAAACTAAGGCGCATTCACGGCGCCGACAAGGTGTACGATTTCACTCTTGGTAACCCCAATGTTGAACCCCCCAAAGCGTTTCATGAAGAACTGCTAAAGCTGGCTCAAAACCCTCTGCCCGGGATGCACAGATATATGAGCAACGCCGGATACCCTGAAACTAGGCAGGCAGTGGCCCAAGTGCTGGCGGAAGAATCGGGTCAACCGGTCACCGCAGACCACGTGGTAATGACCTGCGGAGCCGGGGGAGCTTTAAATGTGGTCTTGAAAACACTGTTAAACCCTGGCGAAGAGGTCATTATACCAACCCCTTATTTTGTGGAATACCGTTTTTACATTGATAACCACGGCGGTACCTTCAAGGAAGTACCCACGGGTGAAAATTTCCAACTTGACCCGGAAGCGGTGGCAGCAGCAGTAGGCCCCCAAACCCGTGCGGTTTTGCTTAATTCACCCAATAACCCCACCGGGGCAGTTTATCCCGCCGAGTCACTGGTCACCCTGGCCCGGTTGCTTAATGAGAAAGAACAAGAACTAGGCACCACTATTTACGTGATATCGGATGAACCCTACGCCAAAATAGTTTACGATGGATTTACCGTACCACAAATCTTTACATTTATAAAAAATTCAATTGTGGTGACTTCCCACAGCAAGGACCTGGCCCTGCCGGGAGAACGCATTGGTTACATAGCCATCAATCCCGCCATAGAGGATGCTTCGCTTTTGCTGGAAGGACTGGTATTTTGTAACCGTACTCTGGGCTTCGTTAATGCGCCGGCTCTGGCCCAACGCCTGGTAGCACCTCTGCAGCGCGAAAGCGTGGATATCGGAGAATATATGGCCAAGCGTGACATGCTATATAATCATCTGGTAAAACTTGGTTTTAAATTGGTTAAACCAATGGGCGCATTTTATTTATTCCCGCGCAGCCCCATTGCGGATGACGTGGAATTCGTACTACAGGCCCAGAAATATAACTTACTGCTTGTTCCAGGCAGCGGTTTCGGTGGCCCCGGTTTCTTCAGGCTTTCTTATTGCGTAGACATGCAGATGATCCGTAATTCGCTGCCTGCTTTTGAAACGCTGGCCAAAGAGTTTAATATGTAATAGACTGCTAAATTATTAAACCCGGCCAGTTTGCATCACCGTTGTTGCAAACTGGCCGTGTTTTAAAAACCGTACTTTTTCTGTTTGGTCGTTAAGTTATTGGGCGGGGTCTTGTAAGGGTTCTGACGCAAGGCCTCGCCCTTCTCGTCCTTGTCCCATAATTCAATAGGCGATTCCTCCTGCACCAGCTCGTGTTTAAAGGTTTTCTTGTTATCCTGCATTTAAAACACCGCCTTTCTTTTTGACCTATTGTTTGTAAACCGTCAACTTCAAATACGAAAAACACATGAGCCAATTTAACCCTGATTAGTTCGCCCAGAAATCATTTCTAACTGCGCACTTTGTCTTTTTAGCTAAAATAAAAAACCCCGGTTCCTAAACCAGGGTTGTATCGAAAGTATTATTCCTCGTCTTCTGCTAACAAGATTAACTTTTCGTGCATGTGCAGGTTCAATTGCTGCATCACACTCTCCAACATTTCGGCGTCTTTAAGGGTAAATCCGTTTTCCCATCGTTCAAAAAGATAATTTGTAAACTCAAGATAGCCGGAAAGCAGGGTTAATGTATAAAGATCCTTAAAACGGTTATTTTCCTCTGGGCGGCAGACACGTCCTGTGTCGTCATTCTTATGGGTCAGCTTAAAATTTGTCAAGGTACTGTTGCTCCTGGACCAGGTAAGAATCCCTTCATGCAAGGCAATTTCTTCTCCGCATACATCGCAAACGAAAATGGACATTTTATCCCCCTCCCAGGCTGCAAACATGCAAAGACATTTAACATCTGCTTATGTTATAATATATCATAATACAGGCAAGTCAACTAGAATCTAATTAATAGTAAATAATAATAGCAATACAATCTGCCAAAGTAAGGTAATGGGCACACTCGCCCCAACTTATGCGGTTGCATCCATAACTGGAGGTCGCGGATGACATACTGGTATATCGAAGACGCAGGCGGCGGCTGTAAAGCTTTTTCCGAGGTTTTGGTACTGGTCAGTGAAGACCCAAGGTGCATTCATCAAAGGGTTTTGCCACTTACCTGGGAAAGCAGCATTTCCGTTGAAGATATGGTATTTAAAAAGGTACTGGAAATGTTACATGAAGCGGGAGTTACCAAAGAAGACTTTCTTTACGTATGTTCCAGCAACCTGTTTTACAACTTGCATGAATGGCTCACCGATAACGGCTACCAATGGGAAACGGCTAAAATGGACGGCCTGGCCCACGAGGTGGCCGAAAGCTCTTTTCAAGAACAACTAGTGGAAGCAGGGTTTCCTTCGGATATTCAGTTGGAGGAGCGTAATTACCGAGAGTTCTACCGCTCTGTGGACGTCTGGATTAAAGAGGACTTATCCCGAAACCAGTTCATTAAGGATATGCGCGTACGCTGCAAACCGGCTCAGTTTAAATATATCCTCAGGGCCAATACCGGGCATGTCAGGAAGTGCTCACGCTGCCGAGAAAAAATTCAGCCCTTCACACCAATGGTGCAATACAGGTACAGGGAGCACGGCAAGAAAAAAAGCCGGTACTATCACCCCGGTTGTACACCTGTACAACCGCACAAAAATAAACTTGAACCAGCAAACATTACCTGGAAAGAAAAAGCTTTAACCGGCGCTGTGCTTCCAAACAAAGAAACTAAGCCTTGCCAGGTATGCCAGCGTGAAATACCAGCCGGCGACAAAGCTGTACACGCCTTTCTGGGTAAGGAATTCATATTTGGCCACCGGGACTGTTTTTTGTCACCCAAGAACGACGAGAACTAAATAGAGCAAACCATTTTGGGATTAAAACCAAGAAAATCGGCACTGACCAGGTGAAAATTTATACCCCAGGCCTGGTCGGGAAGTCGGTAGCGGCAAGCCCTGGCGTGCAAGTGCCCGTAGACCACCGTCTCTACGCCGTAGGCTTCAAAAAGCTGAACGAATTGCGAATACTCGTGTTTCTCACTGGTAGGCATATAGTGCATTAGTACTACTTTTTCCCCTTCGCCCGCGGCACGCAGTGAATTTTCCATTCTTATCAATTCTCGGCGGTAAATTTTTTCGTCCTCTTCCTTAAAAAGCGAGCTGTTGGGGCACACCCATCCTCTGCTTCCGCAAAACTTCAAGCCGCCGATCTCTACATAATCATTTTGAATGAATTTCATGTTGGGTGGAGCGAACGACCTGACCCGGGAAACACTCTGCCACCAGTAATCATGGTTACCCTGCACGCATACAATCAACCCCGTAAACAGGCTTAAAAAGTCCAGGTCATGACTGGCCTCATCCAGACGCATGGCCCAGGATATGTCTCCAGGAACGAGCACCACGTCGCCCGGCGCTACTATCTTGTTCCAATTCTCATATATTTTACGGGCATGCTGCCGCCAAAAAGAGTCTATTTCCTCCATTGGTTTGTGCTGGGAATTGTTTTCCCAGTCCTCTAAATCAACTACCCGCTCGAAAGACAGGTGTAGATCACCGATGGCATATATATTCAACGCTCTTCCTCCTGTATTTATGCCAAAGCTATTTATCCCTACCGGGAGGTGTTAAATCGTTGAACCAGTATAAACTCGTTATCGTGGTTGAGACCAAAGAACACGTTTATATACGTATTTTTGTCAATGATATTTTAATCAATCCAGAGGGTTTGATTCGCCTTAAACAATCAGAACTGGATCAACTGTTCCGGGATCTTTTCAAAGGATCCAGAGGTAACTGTATTCGCATGCGGTGTGTACATTTCTAAAAGGAATCACCATATTAGCTTCTACTGCCAGGCAAGTTATTCCTCCCTTTGCCTGGCAACGTATTTTAGATACAAACCATCTACCTGAAACGTTGGTCGTAGTGGGCGCTTCGGCGATATTAGACATAAAATAACATACCGCCTATTCGGACACCCTGTAATAAAAAAACGGTGCCAGAACAGGCGGTAACTTAGGTATATTACCGGCAGGAATATTGGTTTCGCTGCTCCCGCAAGCGAGTATTATTTACCCGCAGCAAATAAATAGGGCATAGTGCCAAATACCAGCAGGATCAAGATCAGGAACAGAATAAAGCTGCCGTCAAAGTAGGTACCACTTATTAACTATTCCTCCTTTTTAAATATTTGATCTCCCCCTTATAAAATATTCAACAGTCCCAAAAGTGTTACAAATAAGGTATGTTTAGCCAATATCCCGTGTATAAACACGATATAACTTGATTACCTTACCGCCAAACATAGGTTTGATAATTTTCCTTTTGACTACATCATTGCTTTCTGCCACCTGCGATGCTTCGCCCATGGTATAGCCCAACCGTCTGCAGTGCTCGTAGAACACTTTTAAAACAAACCAGTGGATTCCCCTATGATGGAATTTCGGCACAATGCCACCAATAGCCAACCTAATCAACCCATCATTCTTGTTCGTGCCCGGTCGTTTGATTGGTATTGACAGAAGCATGCCCGCCGGTTCTCCATTCATTTCAATTATAAGAAATAATTCCGGCGGAACATTTGCAGTCAGGCTGAACAAAAATCCACCGGCTTCTTCTATGGTCATGGGGATAAACCCCCATATGCCGGACATCGACTTGTTATGAACTTCCATGACTATTCGGGCTTCCTGATTTAATGCCTGATAGTTAACCGGTCGGATTACCATACCGGAAGGCGCTGCAGCATCCCGCAGTTTAACAGGCATTTTTTCAGGCAGGTGCCACTCAAAACACTCCAGATCGTGCAGTTTTTCCAGCCCCGTTTCAGTCAGCAAATCTTTATAGTACGGCGGATTGTACGGTATTTCTTCCTGCGGCTCATACTGGAAACCTTCTACCAATAGACCAACCTGTTGGTTGGTATTTAAAGTGGCCGGCCCAACCATCACCGTCTTGCCCTGCTCTTGCAACCACCCGGCAGCTGCGTCAAGCAAAAGTTTGGCCACCTGTGGCCGATCCACACATTCAAAACAACCCCAAAACCCTTCTCCGGTTCGGGGGTTAAGCAGGTCATACGAGGCGGTTATTCGCCCCACCGGTCGAGCACCTTCCAGAGCCACAAAGTTGGCAAACCTGACATGCTGCAAAGTTGGATTCGCCAGGGGCGTAAAACGCATCCAGTTTGCGCTGCCGGCAGTAGCCGGCGGTATTGTTCCTTCCCGGTAAACCGCCCGGGGCATCTGCATAAAAGCCTGCATGGCGGCGGGGTTATTGACTCTTGTGACAGTATATGGCATTTAAAAACCTCCGTTGACCGTTAATGGTTTATACTATGCGGTCATACTGTCGGAAGTAGTTAAAATTTTGTCCGTCCAATCACTATTTTTTCCTTTAGCCCCAGGCCGTCCCGCTAATTAAAGGAAAAAAATTTAATGCCAAAGCGTTGCACTTTATTTAGGCCATATAAAATTAAATCTTGTTTTCTGAATGCAACGGTGTGCAGCCCATTAATTAAAAAGATTACCCGGGCGGGTACAACTTCATCAGATCCAAAGTTACCCACCCCGGTAAGCCACTGCCTATGTCCTTGCCGTCCAGACTGGTGGCCGGCATAATCCCCAGCAGTGAGTTTGTCAAAAAACACTCATCAGCTCTTTTTATATCTTTAGTTGTTATATCCTCTTCCCGACATTGATAGCCCATTAATGGCGCAAGTTCAATAACCAACTGCCTGACAGTGCCCGGTAGCAGTCCGGCCTCAAGCGGCGGGGTAATTAGTTCACCTTTTTGCACTGCAAAGATATTGCTTACAGTGCCTTCGGCTACGTTGCCCAATGAATTAAGGAAGAGCCCCTCGTCATAACCAAGCTGCAATGCTTCCCGGCGGCCCAAAATGTTTTCCATATAATTGGCAGACTTATGGCGGATTAGGGGCGACTTTTCATTGCGGGGATAACCAAGGGTCAGTAATGAAAAACCTTGATCATAACGTTCGGGCGGGTAGGGAATTCCCTTTTGCACCGAGAAAAGAATCAATCCCATCCAACTGTCTGCCGACCCTGCTGTGACGGTAAGCCGTAATACCCCATCAGTTACATCGGCGCTTTCCACCGCGGCAATGCTATTTTCTGCCAATAAATCCCTGTCTGCACCTATGGTTATACCCATTGAAGCAGCGGAACCGGTTAACCTTTGCAGATGTTGCTGCAGCATAATTACCCGGCCTTGCTTTACCAGCATGGTCTCAAACAGGGAAAAGCCGTACAGCAGTCCCTGATCCCGGGGAGATAACGTTAACTGTTCGACGGGTTTTATTTCACCGTCGCAAAGGTAATAATGGGGCAAGCTACCGCCTCCCTGCCTGTCACTTAAAAACCATGTTCGCTTTTTTCCAAACCCAGTGCCCTAACCAGGGCCCTGGCCTTGTCCAGTGTCTCCACGTATTCACGCTGAGGATCTGAGTCAGCGGTAATACCACCGCCCACCTGGAAATAAAAGTTGCCCTTGGTAGCCAGTATGGTGCGGATGACAATATTTAAATCAACCCGGCCGTCGAAACTGATATAACCAATAGATCCGGTATATACCCCCCGGCGCACTGGTTCCATTTCTTCAATAATTTCCATAGCCCTAATTTTGGGTGCCCCGGTTATGGAACCGCCAGGGAAAGACGCAGCCAGTAAATCCGTAATGTCCTTTTCCGGGTGCAGTCTGCCTTCCACCGTGGAAACCAAGTGAAACACCGTAGCATATTCTTCCAGTCGGTATAGTTCCGGCACCTTAACCGAACCCACCTCACACACCCTGCCCAGGTCGTTGCGTTCCAGGTCTACAATCATCATCAATTCAGCCCGATCCTTTTCACTGTCCAGCAGTTCCTGCCGCAAAAATTCGTCGTCCTCCGGCGTGCGACCCCGAGGTCTAGTACCCTTGATGGGGCAGGTTTCCACCCTGCTCCCCTCCAGCTTTAAAAATCGCTCCGGCGATGCACTAATCACTTCCAGATCATCGTAAGATAGAAATGCAGCAAAGGGTGCGGGGTTGATTTTCCTCAACCTGGTGTACAATGACCAGGCGTCCACAACTTGCGGTGCGCTAAACCGCTGGGAAATGTTAACCTGGAATATGTCACCGGCGTAAATGTAATCCACGGCCCGTTGAACCGCCTCGCGATAGGCGTCCGGAGTGAAGTTGGAAACCAGCCCGCCGGTTTTACCATCGCAGACTAAAACAACCGCTCCGCCGCTGGATGACGGCTGAGCAGTTAAAAGCCCGGTCACAGTGGCAAGTCTTTCCTGTGCCCTTACAACAGCGGCGCTGCCGCGTTCAGGCAGACCGGTGGATATTACCGTGACTTCCCCGGTTCGTACATCAACTGCCACTACAACATCATAAAAGCCCAGGCACAAATCTGGTGTGGCCAGGTCGTCGACAGCCAAAGAGGGTATTACTTCAAACCTGCGCCCCAGGTCGTAGCTAAAATAACCGACCGCCCCGCCGTTAAAAGGATATGGTCCCGGTGCAACGGGCAATTTATAACGGGCCAGTAACTTGCCCAGTTCAACCATGGGATCCCCATTATAAACTGAGGATTTATCCCCCTCGGTCACCGTGATTTGCTGCCCCCTGGCCTTGAGCACCAAAAAAGGGTCGGAACCCACGAATGAGTGATGTCCCAGTCCTTCAACAAGCATACCCGTATCCAGCAGAAACGGGCACGGCAGTGCCTTTAGCCGTTCCAAAATCGCCGGCGCACCACCTGCTGGGGCGGGGATATGCCGGTATAAAGGTAGTTTAAACGGCATTACGCATATCCTCCCCGATTAGGTGCAGGTAATTGGCCAAAAGCTTTTTACCCCAGGTGGTTAAAATGGACTCGGGGTGAAATTGAACCCCTTCCACCGCTAACTTCCGGTGCCGTACGCCCATAATTTCTCCATCCTCGGTGCGGGCTGTCACTTCCAGGCAACCTGGGATGCTTTCCCGTTCGATAACCAGGGAATGATAGCGCGCCGCAGGCATAGGATTGGGCAGCCCGGTAAAAATTCCCCTGCCGTTGTGAAAAACCCGGGCAGTCTTGCCGTGCATGGGCCGACCGGCGCGTACCACCCGGCCGCCCAGGGCTTGTCCGATGGCCTGGTGACCAAGACAAACACCAAAGATAGGTATTTTACCGGCCAGTTGCCTAATTATTTCCAACGATACCCCGGCCTCGTCCGGCGTACACGGGCCGGGTGAAAGGACAATGCCTTCCGGGGCCATTGCCTCAGCCTCCGGCACCGAAATCCGGTTATTGCGGTAAACCCGCACATCTTTACCCTGTTCTGACAAGTACTGGTACAGATTGTATACGAAAGAATCGTAGTTGTCGATTAACAGTATCAACACTTTCGCCCCTTTCAATTAAGAGTTAAATCCTCTATAAACATCAAAAAAACCAGCACAAAAATGCTGGTTCTCACCCCATCGGTCTCCGAGTCGTCTCAAGTTGCTCCGCTCTGCTCAATCTCATACCGGCTAAGCTTATAGTTGTTTAGCAATATGTTATAATAATCAAACTTAACTGTCAACTCAAAAGAAAAGCCTGCACCCTACAAGCTACACTGAACGCAGTCCGGCGCGCCGGCGATGCAATTCCTTGCGCAAGCACTGAATAACCACCAGATCCGTGGGAAAGGACATCATGGGCAATTGATCCAGGTTAAAGTACTTTACTTCATCCAGGTCATCCCCGGCGGCGGGTTCACCACCGGTCACCCGGGACAGGAACCAGATACCCACGGTCTGGTGCTCGGGGTCGTGAAAGTTCGACTGGACTGTAAATACCCGGATTACCTCAATATCCAGATTTGTTTCTTCCTTAATCTCCCGTTTTACAGCATGGTAAACGTCCTCATCGTATTCAACGTAACCGCACGGTATGCACCACAACCCCGCATACTGACCGCCTTTCCGTCTTCCCAGCAGTATCTGATCTTCATCGTTGACAATGATAGCAGCCACCCCGACCACCGGATTTTCATACATAATATAAGTACAGGAATCGCATGTCAGGCGTGGCTGTCCCTGATAATAACGGTAATTTAATACACCGCCGCACATAGGGCAAAAGAAAAACCGCTGCTTAATTTTCTTCATGTTCTTACACCTCTTCGCGTCGTAATCCATACCAAAGCTGGATTTTAGCTGCTTAATTCGCTCTTTTGGACCCGAGCCAGGTTACCGGCCCGGCGAAACGAAACCACCAATGTCGTGATTAGTACCAGCACCAGGGTGATTACAATTGTACCTCCAGGCGGCAAGTTTAGATAAAATGATAACACCAGGCCCGTAATAACTGCCAGTTCACCGATAAGCACCGAACAAAAAAGCGTGCCGGTAAAACTCCGAGCCATTTGCATGGCTGTAGCAACGGGTAAAATCATTAGTGAAGATACTAACAGTATCCCAACGATACGCATGGCCACCGCGATGGTCAGCGCGGTTAAAACGATGAAACCCAAGTTGATTAGTTTTACCGGCAGACCAGAAGCCTGGGCGGCTTCTTCGTCGAATGTAATATTAAACATTTCTTTGGTAAACAGCAGCGTAAACAGCAGCACCGGAGTACCGATAGTTGCTATTAAAGTGACGTCTCGGGTAGTCAGGAGCACAATACTGCCAAACAGATAACTCATAAATCCACCACCCAACCCGTTACCCAGGCCGATAATGATAGCCGCCACCGCCACACCGGCAGAAAGGATGATGGCGATAGACAATTCGGCATAGTGCTGATATTTTTCACGCAACACTTCGATTAAAAGCGCGCCGCCCAGGGCAAAGACTGACGCCGACAGGATAGGCTGTACGCCGACTAAAAGACCAGCTGCCACTCCAGACAGACAGACATGCGAAAGGGCATCGGAAATCATAGACATCCGGCGCAGGGTGATAAAAAGTCCCACCAGCGGGCAAACCACGCCAATCATTAACCCCACCGCCAGGGCCCGAAGCATGAAATCGTACTGTAATATTTCCATTCGGATTAACCTCCGACGGGGCTGTCGGCACAGCCCAACCCAATTTTTTCGCTCCGGGCAGGCAAACATTCGGTCCACCCGGCCTCCCGGGGAAACACACGACTATTGCATGAACAAATTTTGCGATCCAGGCACACCCACTTACTGGTCAATCCCGTAAGCCAGCCCGGCTCATGGGAAACCACCAGTATGGTAATACCCTCGTCTCGCAGGCCGCCAATTAACCGGCTTAAATCCTTAATCCCGGCATTATCCACACCGTTGGTTGGTTCGTCCATTACCAGCAAGCGTGGCCGCAGCGCTAGGGCGCGGGCAATCATCACCCGCTGCTGCTGACCGCCGGACAATTCACCCACTGGAACATTTCTGTAGACCAACATGCCTACCCGGCCCAGGGCTTCTTCGACACAAATCCGATCCTCACGATTAAAAAACCGGAAAAACCCGCGCAGCGCCGTTCGTCCTGAAAGCACCACTTCATATACAGTGGCCGGATAGCTGCGGTTGAAGTGAGAAGCCCGTTGGCCGACAAAGCCGATTTGATGGCGCTCTTTGAATACTCCCGCAGGCACACCGAATAGCTTTAATTCTCCGGACTGCGGCCGAACCAGTCCCACTATTAAATGCAGCAGGGTGGTTTTACCGGCGCCGTTGGGACCGGTGATACCAACAATTTCGCCCGCTGTAACTTGCAGAGAAACGCCATCCAACACCGGATGGCAGCCATAGGTAAACCGGACATTGTTTAGTTCAATGACCATTACAGCGACCTCCGAGTCCATATTTAATTAAAAAATTATTAACCGTTATTTCAACGTACCTCTTTAACAACTTTATTAAGCCTCCTTTTTCCGGCAGGCCCAGCAATAGCCGTAGATTTCAAAGCTGTGTCTTCTAACATCAAATTTTTTATCCCTGAAAGTACGGCCGTCCATGTAATCCAAAGGGCAAAAATCTACTTCCTCTGAATTACCACAGCCCAAACACACCAAATGGTGCTTGTGGCCGTCATGTTCCATTAATTTGTACCTGGCCTTACCGTCCCCGAAATCAGCCCGGGCCAGCACGTTCAGCTGTGCCAATACACCAACGTTACGGTACACCGTATCCGGACTCAGGTTGGGGTAACGGTGTGCAATCCGGGTATGGATTTCTTCCACGGTCAAGTGCTTCTTCTCGAGCATTAGTACACCGATGATCTCCTGTCTCTGCGGGGTAATCTTATAACCGTTTTCTCTTAACTTGGTTATGATTTCCTGGACGTTCAAGAGTTCTCCTCCTGTCCAAAACACAAAAAAGAATTATTCCTGTTTAGTAATAAAATACCTTCTTTACGGGTAAAAGTCAATGCCTCCAACGAAATAGTTATCCCTAAATAATAATATTTATTAGGCCTGCGGCATAGAACGAAGTATCAGAAGCATTGATTATTATTTAATCAGCTAGTTATGTTGCTCAAGGTTACCTCTATAAGGATACGGAAATAAGCAGCTGGATGTTTATGAATATCTAAAAATATCCAGGCCAAATAAACCTTAATATCAATAACTATGTATTATTAATCTGCATGCAGGGACTTTACTCCAGTGCTTCCACCAAACACATGGCTTTGGCGGTTACCCCATCCACCCGTTCCAAATCATCCACCAGCGCCCCGGCCTCATGGTCATTAGCTTCCATGGTCAGGGTGATAATCCCCCTGCTTTTGGATGGGTCCGGGATACCTGAGCGGCTTATCACCTGCGAGCCATACCTGGTGATAACTTGCTGTACTTCCGGCGCATGGCAGGCCCTCTCTTCTACCAGGATCCCTACAATACAAATGTCTCTGGGCATAATTATTCCTCCAGCTGTATAATTTGCCAGTAGTATACCCCCTGGCTGGCCACATTTATACCGGTGACAGCCGAGTATGTTTGTATTTCTAATCCTGCAAATAATTTTTGTGGTGTTAAAAAACCCCGATGATATGGGGCTGTCCTGATGCCACAAACTGTCTGAAATAAAGTTTCATCTTGAATTACACCTTGGTGATAGTGGTTAAGTTAATGTATAATTTGGATCAGAACCCGTACTTATCGGAGGTTTTACTGTGAGCGAACTGCATCCGGTGCTGCAAACCGCGGCCGTAACAGGTAATGGCCGTATGCTGGCCTGCATGTCCCCCCGGGGACTGCTAACCAAATTATTTTGGCCTCATATCGACTACGGCCAGCACATGGGCAAGTTTTATGCCGGCATAGTGCCGCACAGCAACAACGGCAATGTGCAAACCCAATGGCTGCATAACGATAACTGGCAAACCGAACAGCATTATCTTCCCTCCAGCAGTATAATCCACACCATTTACCAGGACGATAATCACCAGTTCGGTGTAGAACACTGGGCCTTTGTGTTGCCGGACGTAGACGTAATGATCAACCGTTACCGCATTAAAAATACCGGTGGAGACGTTCTTCATCCCGCTTTCATCCATTATTTTGCCTTCCGGCTTGCTGAGTCGGATCTATATGATTCTATGTTCATCGATTTTGACACTTTTTCCGCCGTCCAGTACCGCCGGGATGTCTACCTGACAGTAGGCGCACTGGAAGCCATGGAACCCTACGGTTACCACTGCGGGCGCATTAACACCCCTTCTGACCCCATGGAATGTGCACCCCGGGGAATATTTTGGGGCAATCAGATTAATTTGGGGCGCAGCGCCGGTGGTCTAGGCTGGAAAACCGATCCTTTAAACCCCGGTGCATTTTTACATGTGACAACTTATATCGCCGCAGGTAATAGCGGGGAAAATGTACTGGAAACTGTACGATCCTTGCAGAGCAACCCGCCGGGGCAACTCCTGGAAAAAGCGCAAAAACATTGGCAAGGCTGGTTGGAAAGCCGATATCAACCTAATCCTAAACCGGAAAAAGACGTACGCCTGGAAGAAATCTACCAACGTTCACTGGTTACCATAAGACTGCTGCAGGACGACAGTGGCGCTTTTATTGCCGCGCCCGAATTTGACCCCTATTACCAGGCCAGTGGGGGATATGGTTATTGCTGGTTGCGGGACGCGCTGTACTCGGCTGTAGCGCTGGACGAGGCTGGTTTCCGGGGAGAAGCGGAAAAGTTTTACTTGTTTACAGCGTCCGTCCAAACTCCCCAGGGAGATTGGGAACAGCGCTATTTTATGGATGGTTCCTGGGCCCCCACATGGGGCAAACAAATTGACCAGACCGGCAGCATCCTTTGGGGGTTTCTACACCACCACCGGCTGTGCGGCGATGCAAATTTTGCCGCCCGGGTGTGGCCGGTTGTCCAAACAGCCGCAGCTTACCTGATGGCCAACCTGGCTGACAACAACCTACCCCTGCCCAGTATAGACCCCTGGGAGGAACGCCTGTCCCAGGGAACTTATTCCGCCGCTGCGGTTTACGCCGGTCTGCAGGCCGCCTCTGCAATTGCCCGTGATATGGGAGCACCCAAATTGGCCGGACAGTGGGCCAAAGCTGCTAATCATATGCGCCAGGCAATCATTAGCTTGCAATGGAGTCATGAATTAAAACGTTATTACAGGGGAATTGGCAAGCGTATTGATGAGTGCGAGTTTAATTACCTGCGCGATAACGGTTTCAAGGCCTGGGAAGAAAAAGACCCCCTGGGGCTGTACACCACTTTTTGGAGCGCTGCCGACAGCAACATCGACAGTTCCCTAATGGCCTTGGGCTTTCCTTTCAACGTAGCTCCTCCCGGAGATGAAAAACTTATGGCCACTGTCAACGTCATTGAATCTACCCTGTGGAACCACCGGGTGGGCGGATTGCACCGTTACGAAGGCGACAACTATGCCGGTGGAAACCCCTGGATTATCAGCACTCTTTGGCTGGCACTACATTATTTCCGGGAGGGCAACTCCAAGCGCACTGAGGAATTATTGTCCTGGTGTTTAAACCATACCAACCACAACCTGTTGCTTCCCGAGCAGGTACACAAAGATAATGGCGGGCCGGCCTGGGTAGTGCCCCTGAAGTGGTCCCATGCCATGTACGTAATTACTTACCTGGCCTTGCGCGGCCGATCCACATGGCTGGATCTTTAAAGACGATGTAATTACTCAGAAGTCAGGAGTCAGTACTCAGAATGAAAAAATCGTAAAATAAAAGAAGTCAGGGGTCAGCATAGAAGAACGGTATAACGTCTCCATTTTCTGACTTCTGACTTCTGGCTCCTGACTCCTGAACTTTAAGGTTACGAAATATAAAGCATTGAGTGCCTGATAAAAGACCGCAAATCCCATAGTGTGTTTATATTGAGTTTCTCCAGCCTCTGCAAAAAACCCATAAATATGTCCGCAGTAAGGATAGCATCACCAATAGCAGTATGCCTGCCCTTGGGTTCCATGCACAGGTATTTAAGCATATCATCCAGAGTATGACACCGTAAGTCGGTATTAAAAATTTTTGAAAAAATCACCACGTCCATAAAATAATTATTAATTGCAATATTGTAAGGTTTTAACTTAATATTCAGAAAATTCAAATCAAAATCGACGCAATGGCCAACGATAACACTATCGCCCAGGAATTGAAGAAAATCCTCTATCACTTCGCAAAAATCATCCGCATCGACCACCATTTCATCACTGATGCCGGTTAGGTCGGTTATTAGGGGTGGTATTGTCCGATGAGGGTTCACCAACCGGTTAAACTGTTCTTCCTTGATTGAACTTCCTTTTATCACCACCGCACCTACCGACAGTAATTCATCGCCGTCGTTGGGTTTAAATCCCGTGGTTTCGGTGTCCAGCACCACAAACCGCAGATCCGAAATGCGGTATTCATCTTTCTGGCGAAAATGATTCTTTTTAACCAGTCCACGATATTTTTCTAACCGGCGGCCCTCCGGGGTGTCCGATAGAGCACCCCGATTAAACCAGTCCCGGGGGAAAATTTTAAGCAGCGCTTCCATCCTTACACCTACCTCAGCCACATGATGTTAAATTCGGCAGAAGTGAGCTTCTGCAATCGGGATACGGCTGAAAAAGCATCCCTTAGAATTTGTCTTTCCCTCTTGGTTAACTTAAAAACGTTAACGTAATCGTTAGCCTTTTTTCCTCTTTTAACCTTCTTGATATTTTCCCTAATCCTAAACATCAGCAGCGTCTCAAAAGCGGCCCGGATAAAATCAATATCATCATTATTGAGGGCCCCGTTGCGCGCCAGGGATTTAAGACGCCCGAAAGTCGATGTGTTGATCAGTCCTCTGCTGAGGGCGAAAATGCGCATACAGTTAACTATATGTACGCTAGCGGCATTCTTAAGGTTAATCTGGTCTTTATAGGGCCCGGATTTACTGGCCTGTAAACCACCCCACATGGATATGGGCACCCGGGCTTTCATATCGTCCTGGGTCAGAAAATGTGTTATCGCCACGTATTCCCGGCAAATGGCAAAAACTTCGTCCCACAGGGCGGTTGAAAGATCAAAATCTCCGTAAACCGGTCTAAAATCCAGTAGGATAGTAAGTGTCCTGACGTAATCGGTATTACGTCCCGCTCCCTCTCCCCACTTGCGCACCGCGGCAAACCATTCTGTAAGTGAACGGCACCACATGGGGTTTGAAGCCATTACGTTGCCGGGACACTTAACAAACCCGCATTTTTCCAGTCCGTCATTAATCAGGGCAGTCAGTTCATGAAAATACTGCTTGACCTGTTCCTCTTCACCAGGTTGGGGGTCGGCATAAATAACTGCATTATCCTGGTCGGTACGCAGAGTCTGCTCCCTGCGCCCGGCACTGCCCATGTTAATCCAGCAATATTCCACGGGCGGAATTCCACGCCCCCGCGAAACCATTTCATCCTCACAAAGATGAATTACCCGCCGGGTCAGGCGGTCGTGAAATTCTGACATAATGTTGAGTATTTCAGGCACCGGGGCCTTTTCGGCTACCAGTGCGTTTAGAATATTATCCACTTCCCGCCCTACCATGGCCAGGCCTTCCAGCGAACGCTGGGACTCAATATCGTGAGTAACCAGCAAAGAGCCTGTGCTCCTGGTTTTAATCAAATCCGCCGTAGTCACAATGCCAACCAAGCGGTCACCTCTGGTAACAGCCAGGTGTTTAATTTGATTCTTGGCCACCGAAAGCAGCGCCTGGTGGTAAAAGGATTCTGCCTGTATACTGACCAGGTTACCGCTCATCACAGCGCCGACATTGACATTTCCATAATTGGATATACCCTGAGCGATTATTTTCCGGGTCAGATCATTACTAGAAAGCATCCCTAGAGGACGTGACTGCTCATCAGTCACTACCACAGCACTAATCTTTTTTTCCGACATAATGCCGGCAGCTTTAATCACGTTATCCGTGGACAGACAGGTAACCACAGGTGTGGACATAATTTCGCTGATTCTTTTTCTAAATAGCGGTGTATCCACATGACTGTATGCATCAAAGGATTGCTCGTTGACGATTTCTTCGTAAAGCGAACGCATCCGGTCCAGTAATGTCGTGGTAAAATATCCTGAAAATTCTGGAAATTGCCCCACCAAGCGTTCTACTTCTAAAGACGGAATCAGCAGGCAGGTTAATTCTTCCCTGGTCCTAACCGTACCGGGATAGTGTTCCCCGGTTAAAAGCACCGTTTCTCCGAAATAATCATATTTATCCCGGTGACTGACAATAGTATCAATACCGTCGTCATTAGAAACCAGCACATCGGCAGATCCATTGACAATAAAATACAGGGTGTTGGTGCTTTCGTCCCCCTGCCGGAAAATATATGTACCGGATGGATAAGTGTTTATGCTTACCCTAGTGGCCAGGTTTTCAATTTCCGTCCCCGGAAGTGACATGAACGGCGGAACGGAAAGGAGTAATTGGGCCACATCAATCATCGCATTATACCGCCTTTTATAAAATGGAATACTCTATTCTAGCATAAAGCAAAGGCGGTTAAATTTTAACCAAAAACCAGTCAACTGTAATATTTGATAATTAACCAGGTAAATACGGCCTTTAACGGCACAATTTCATCCAACTAATCAAAGAAAAAAAACACCCAAGCTATCCATCCAATAATTAAACCCCTACTTATATCGGTAGGGGCTGTGCTAAGTACTCATATTTTTGCATTTTTCATTATTGAACCGGGATAATCCAGGGCATCCGTTAGTCCAATGATAAATGCATTTGCTACACTGGTCGCAAACCTGACTTCTACTCGCGGCGGCCATCTGTTGCACCTCCTTGTTCCATTCCAATCACTCGGTTAACAGTGCTGGTGGTTAATTGTAATAAATATTATGTTATATTACTGTTTAAATAAGTAATGATATGGTTCATTACCTTAATTATAACACACTTTTTCTCTGACATAAAGTTAAAATTAGCCTAAATAACTTGTCGGTTTAGGAAAATTTTGTTTGATTTTCTTCCATAACCTTGATCAGGTGGGCTGCCGCCACCATTTTAGCGTTCAATAGATCAGGTGATTGAGTCCTGGTTAATTCGACCTGTTGTTTAACGGAAGAACCCTGGTTTAAATTATGGTTAATCTCTTCACTAAGCAAATGGCGCGTTTCGTCAAACCGGGCAAAACTAATGGCCGCCGAAAAGATATCCCGTAAAATTTGTCTTTCCATTTGCTGATCAAATTCAGGTAAATAGACGTTCATACCACGATAAATTTCAATCAAAGCTGCCAGCATGTACTTAGGATCCCTGTTTAATTCACCATTTTCCATTTGAGTTAATCTCCTTTAACTTTATATTGGAAATTACTTTATTATTATAATCCAATCTTGCGTCAAGTCAACCTGTACAGATTACCCCAATAACAAATATTCATTAGCTTTCTGCGTTTCGGTATACCAGTCCCTGGACAGTGGCAACCAGTTTCCCCTGCTGGTCTTCCACCTTTATTCGGTAACTTGCCGTGCGCCGGCCCAAATGTTCTTCCCTGGCGGTGGCAGTTAGTATATCGCCGGGCTTGCTGGGCCGAATATAATTTATGTTTACGTTTACGGCGACGGCACTTGGGCCGTGGGAGTTGCTGGCCAAACCTAGGGCGACATCGGCCACGGTAAACACTACACCTCCGTGGGTAATATGGTGGATATTGGTCATTTTTTCATCCAGCGTAAGGGATACCCTGGCATAACCGGGGGCCAGTTCAATCAATTCCACTCCCAGAATTTCAGGAAAAGGATCATGGCGCATTTTTTCCAATACTTTATCAGTGATACCGTTTATCTTTTCTACCATTGAATCATCTCCATGATGTAAATTATTTTAGCTACTACATTATAACGCAGCATCGGATATAAAAACGGAAGTTTTCGCAAACTAATCCAACTTTTTGGGTAATACTATGTGATTCCAGACAAGGTGAAGAATCATTACAGATAGTTCACTACAATTGCACCAGGATCAGGATATCGTGGCATTGAACGTTTAAAGGATTATATTTTGACAGTCATACCTTGAACGGGAACGGCCAAAACTAGACATAGATCATATTAGTGTTGTCCTGAAAAGTCTAAGTGCGAAGTGAACTGGCTCGTTCGCTTTGCGGGTTTCTTAGAGGGAACTCCATAACACTGTTTGACATGGAAAGGGGTTGCCATTAAAATGACTGTTAAAATTGGCATCAATGGTTTTGGTCGCATCGGGCGCAACGTTTTCCGGGCTGCGCATGACAATCCGGAAGTTGAAGTGGTGGCAGTCAATGACTTGACCGACGCCAGAACGCTGGCCCATCTTTTAAAATACGACTCGGTTCACGGCGCTCTTAACGCTGATATCAGGGCTGATGAGGGCGGTTTTACTGTAAACGGAAAAAAAGTGCGGGTGTTTTCCGAGCGTGAACCTTCAGCCCTGCCATGGGGTGATTTGGGTGCGAGTATGGTGATTGAATCCACCGGGCGCTTCACCAAGGGCGACGAGGCCTCCGCGCACCTGCAGGGCGGGGCCCGTAAGGTAGTCATTAGTGCCCCGGGCAAAAACGTAGATGCTACTATAGTTATGGGCGTCAATCATGAAACTTATGACCCCGGCAGGCACAATATTGTATCTAATGCTTCTTGCACCACCAACTGCCTGGCTCCGGTGGTCAAAGTGCTACATCGGCAGTTTACTATCAAGCACGGTATGATGACCACAGCGCACTCCTATACTAACGACCAGCAGATTCTGGATCTGCCTCATAAGGATCTGCGCCGGGCCAGAGCCGCCGGGGTGTCCATAATTCCCACCACCACTGGTGCCGCCAAGGCTGTAGGTCTGGTGCTCCCGGAACTGGAGGGTAAGCTCAACGGATTGGCCCTGCGGGTACCCACACCAAACGTGTCGGTGGTTGATCTAGTCTGTGTAGTAGAAAAAACAACCTCAGCAGAAAAAATCAACGAGGCTCTGCGTAGTGCCGCCGACGGCGAATTAAAAGGTATCATGGCCTACAGTGAAGCGCCGCTGGTATCCAAGGACTATTACGGCGACCCGCATTCGTCTATAGTTGATGGCCTGTCCACTATGGTAATGGACGGCAACCTGATTAAAGTGCTGGCTTGGTACGACAACGAGTGGGGTTATTCATGCCGGGTGCTGGACCTATTGCTTTACATGGCCAAGCGTGAAAAGGGCACCGTTAACGGCATTACCTGGACCGGCATCCAGCGTGACGATATTATGTACCAAAGCGTTACCGCTGCTTACGTGCCCCCTATGCGCTAAATTCAGGGCCCGTTGTATGATAAAAAAGATAGGAAGCCACTGAACAAGTTTATGTTAGGGTCATTCTGAATGAAACGTATTACGCAGATTCTTCGTTTTGCTCAGAATGACGCCATATTAAATGGACTTTTTCAGTTTAAAACCGTTCGTTGTTCCTTGGCACCACGCTGGTGGGGTTCTTATCAAGGTTATCGTCAGCGGGCATGTCCTCATCCTCATCATCAGTAGGTTCAACGTCTGTGCCTTCACTATTGCCACCGGTGCTATCCTCGTCTAATTCGGCCCGGGGGATTTCTGCCTCGCTGTGCACTGCAACGATATGCTCTACCGGCTGATACTTGCTTCCGAACAAAAGCTCCCGTTTAACTTCCAGGCCGTTAACCAGCACCAACCGTTCAGCTGCAGCATTATATCCACTAGCTCCCTTCTGTACAACCTTTTGGTTGCCTGGTTCCACAGCGGGATCTATCTCGTAAACCGTTTCCGGTTCCATAGTCTTGGTAATCCAGCTCTTTATCTGCACTTTTTGGTCGGGGTTGGGAGCACCATATATTTTTACCGTCAAGTCACTGTTACGGACAAAAGATTTAATCAGCACATGGCTATCCAAATTGTTTTTAAACTTTAAATCGAGATAATCATAAGCCACTGCTGCATCCCTACCTACAGGCACATAACTGATCGGGATACTGTGGTTACTGCGTTGTTCAACCGCTAAATTTGCCAGCAGCACAGCGTTATAAAGCGTGGTGGATACCTGGCACACTCCACCGCCCAGATCTTCCTCCAACTTATTGCCTACAATTACATTGGCCATCCGATACCCCTGTTCAACTCCCCGTGAACCCACCGTCTTGTTGAATGAGAACACCTCGCCGGGTTGGACCATCCATCCGTCCATTTTACCGGCGGCAGTAGCGATATTGTGGTTACGGTTTGCCTGGGTGGGGTTAAAACGGGTGGAGAACTCGGCTACCAGCCCGGTAACACCCCATTCACGTACCTGTTCGGTGGTTACCACAGGTTGGATAATCTTCACCGGTACATTAACACTATTATTATCGGATAGAACAAACTGATTGACCAGACTTTCAGTTAATAAATCTATATCAATGGAATATCCTTCTACTGCTGGAACTACTTCTACCTGGTCCTCATTACTTATTTTTAGGTATGCATCCTGGGCCCCCTTTTCCAGAGGTCCGAATTTATTCTGTAGATATTCCCGCATAACCGGTTCATTGAGGCTGAGCACCGGAGCCATCGGGCGGTCAACAGGCCTCACTTCAGCGTACCAGCGTTTAAAAGCCCCCAACTCGTTCCCCATGGCCAGGGCACGATCCATGGTTTTATCCCGATCCACCGCAACACCCAGTTCTCCCAGGGTAACCCCGTATCCGGTACCATTCAATAATAAATTAACCGTGGTATCGCGCACCCCGGATTCCAACTCAGCCAATCGTTTAACACCTTCACGCCGTTCCAGGTTAGACAGGTCTACCCCCTGTACGCTAATCCCGGACATAACTTCCCTGGCCTCAGCTGTTACAACAGGCACCAAATGATAATAAGCCAGGGTACTGACGACCAGAACCAGAGATACGACTATTGACCATAATACCTTAAACCGGACATTTGTTTTGCTATTTTTCAATCTTTTGCTAGACATTTCGACCCATCTCCCTGGCATTCAGCTTATTTATATACTTTGACGTAAGTGTTCGACAAAAAGTTTCATAAGCCTAGGCCGGTAAACAAATATAAAAGATAAGAATTCAGGAGTCAGTAGTCAGAAGAAAAAATGCTAGAGAAGATAAACGTTCTCTTATGCTGACTCCTGACTCCTGTCTACTGACTCCTGTCTACTGACTCCTGTCTACTGACTCCTGACTACTGACTACAGATTTTGACTTCGCCCTTGTGGTTTTTTCACTATTTGTGATAATATTTACATAAAATTCATGCGGTGAAAATATGGATAAATGCAGATACAATACTTATTCCGAACATCTGGTTAAAAAGTTCGGCCATAAAGTTTATAAGTTACCGGTTAACCTACCCGGCACCTGTCCTAACCGGGACGGCACCCTGGGGCGAGGCGGTTGTATATTCTGCGACGAGGAAGGAGCCGGGTTTGACGCCCTGCCCAACTCTTTTACCGTGCGTGAACAACTGGCCCGCAACAGGGAGCGCTTCCGCCGCCGGTTTGGCGCCGACAAGTTTATTGCTTACTTTCAGGCCTTCACCAACACTTACCTGCCTCCGGAACGGTTTGCCGCCAATATTGGCGCTGCAGCAGAGGAAGAGGATATAGTGGGTATCTCTGTGTCCACCAGGCCTGACTGCATCAGCGAGCAGTATCTGGATATACTGGCCGAAATAGCAAGAAAGCGTAGTCTGGACATTAATGTTGAGCTGGGATTGCAAACTGTAAATTACCATACTTTAAAAAAAATAAACCGGGGGCATACCCTGGCCGAGTTTTTAGATTCTGTACAGCGGGTTCACCGTCGGGGTTTTGAAATTTGCGTTCACCTGATCCTAAATCTACCCTGGGACGACCGGGACGATGTAATTGAAAATGCCAAAATACTCTCGGCTCTGAATGTCCGTTACGTTAAACTACATTCCCTTTATGTGGTGCAGGGCACTGTGCTGGGCGACATGTACCAGCGGGGTGAATTTCAGATTATCTCCCTACAGGATTACGTGCGTAGAATCATCACTTTCCTTGAGTACCTGGATCCGGGTATTGTAATTCAGCGTCTAGTGGGAAAGGGGCCGCAGGAAAAAGTGCTTTTTTGTAACTGGGACACCAGTTGGTGGAAGGTTAAAACCGAGTTGGAAAGGCTGATGGAACAAGAAGGTACCTGGCAGGGCAGGAAATTTGACTACCTTGGCGGGAAAGCGCTCATGCAGTTTAGTTCTTCTCAGGAGTCAGGAGACAGAAGTCAGGAGTCAGAATAAAAACAGAAGAGCATTTGAAAACTTACTATGGCAGAAGTATTACTGGAAAGCATACTCTCGTAGTAGCCTGAATTCTGAGTACTGATTACTGAGTACTGAATTCCGACTACTAATAAATACCGGCGCCCTATTCGAATAACGCGGGATTCTCGCCCAGCAGCACCTTGACCAGTTGCTTGGCTTTTTCATTGGTAACTCGGTAGTACACTTCGGTTCCGTTGCGTAACCCGTCTACAATACCCTGAGAACGCAGTATGGCCAGTTGTTGAGATACTGTAGATTGGGGCAAATTCAGACAATCCTTCATTTTATTTACGTTGCAAGGGCCGTTTATCAACCCGGCCACTATGCACAGGCGGGTGGGATGGGCCAGAGCTTTAAGCAGTTTAGCGGGGTCTTCGTATTTATTCAGTTCACTTAATATTGGTAACACCCCCGATATCCTTTGAAAAATAATATATTATAATATTATGGTTTAGACAATACTTTTTTATTATTCTTTTGTAATTTTTTTTCTAATTGAAGCAACATCTTCCACGTTCAACAATAATAGGATTGATAAATAAACAGCACCTGCCAACCCTACCGACGTGACTATCCCGAACAATTGGCCCGCCAGGGAAAGGTCTGGCTTAAAAAGCCCGGTATAATTTGCCGTCAACCACAACACAGCAGCAAAAGCCAGGGTGCCGGCCATTATTTTAAGCTGTTCCATCGCCTGTTTACGCCAGAGAAAACCAGGCACTCGTCGGTGTAATAACAACAAAAATAGCAGGGTGGTAAGGGTAAACCCCACAGTATTACCCAAGGCCAGTCCGTTATGCCCCATCCGCTCAACCAACTGGTAGTCCAGAACAATATTAATGGCCAGGCCGGCCAGGCCAACCCACAGCGGCAATAAGACGTTTCGGAGGCTTAAAAATGTGTAGGTGAGTACCGAGTTGGCCGACATGGCCGCCACGGAAACAGCGTAAAAAAACAGCGCGCTAGCGGTGGCAGCAGTAGCATCTGATCCAAAAGCACCTCGTTCAAACAATAACCGCACCACCGGTGTGGCCAGTATCAGCAACAACGCCGCACAGGGATACGTAACCAGTCCAACCAGGCGCAACCCCATGGCCGTCCGCTCACGCAGCGCAGCCATGTCATTACGGCTTACGGCGGAGGCCAGAGCGGGAAAAAGCACAGTGGATACGACGGCCACAAACAGCCCGTAAGGCAGCTCACGCACCCGATTGGCAAAGTTCAAGGCTGCAATACTGCCCTCTGCCAGGTGCGAGCCGAACCAGCGGTCCAAAAACACAAACCCACGGGCTACCAGCGTAGTCATGACTACGGGCACTGTCATCGCCAGTACTAGCCGCACATCGGGATCCCGCCAATTTAAAAGCGGACGCAGCGGCACCCCAATCCGGCCCATGGCGGGTAAATTGCAAAGGTAAAACACCACCGCCCCGGCCAGGGTACACCAGGCCAGACCCGGGCCCAGTAAGCTGCCCAGCGGGATGATTAAAAGAATAAATACTACATTTTGCCAAACCGGTGCCCAGGCCGGAACCGCAAATTCCCGGTGCGCGTTGAGCACCGCCTTGGCAACAAAGCCCATGGTTAAAAAAAGCATGGACGGAAGCATTATTCTGGTACACAGCACCGCCAACTGCCGGGTTTCGCCGGTGAAACCCGGCGCCAGTATATCAATTACTGCCGGGGTGAACATCATGCCCAGACCGGTCAGCACGGCCACAAAAGCAGTTGTAACATAAAAAACCGTGGAGGCCAGCCAGGCCCTGTCCTCACTTTTTAAACGCCCCGTATACACCGGCAGCAGTGCATTTCCTGCGGAAACGCCGATGATAAAAGAAAAGGTAAACGGTATGGTAGCCGCCACCACGAACGCGTCGGACTGTACCGAGGTGCCCAGCAGCGCGGCGATAATTTGCTCGCGCACAAAACCCAGCACCCGGCTGGCCACAAAAAGAACTAATAGTATTGAAGAAGCTTTATACAAAGTCTGTTTTGACATGCAGTGCTCCCGGTAAATTAGTATACCCGCATATTATAATACCACATTTTGTAACTACTCAGTAGTCAGTAGTCAGAAGTCGGAATGAAAAAACGGTTTACCGTCTCGAATTATTTTAAATTCTGGCTACTGAATTCTGAATACTTAAACTTTGAGGGGGAGTATCAGTGTTTCCGCAAACCCACGTCTATTTTGCTGAAACTGTACTGGGTCGCCGTTCGGATGCTATCACCCTGGGCAGTATTTTTCCCGATATGATGGTTGGCGCCGGCGTTGACCATACAAGGGCGCACAGCCTGGGACTTGAGTTGCTTAGCATGTTCCACGACAACGAAGAACTCACCGACTTTGCCCTCGGTGCCGTCACCCATGGCATCTCTCCCCAAGGGCTGGATTATTTCGGTGATGAAAAATATCCCGGTTGTGAGCTGGGGTACTGCTTCGAAAAGGGCCGGGAACTGGTGGCGCAGACCATTGAAGCCTGCAACCTCCCCGAACGTATGGGTTTATGGAAGGCGCATAACATTGTGGAAATGGGCATTGAGATGAAGATTAGCTGCCGCGATCACTATGGCCAAATCCTGCGCCGGGCGTTCAATAACCATACTCTTATAGACCATCTGAGCACCGTGTTGTCTGCTGTCACCGGCGACAGCAAACGACTGAAAAGCCGTATTGCCTCTTTCCCCGGCTATATAGAAGTTTACCGGGCCACCGCCCAATCACTGGCCGGGAAGTACCGCATCCAAATGTACGCCCGGCACCAGATTAATATTAATACCCCCAAGGTAGCTCAGTTGATTGAAGTTGCCGCCGGCCGCGTTGAAGATGACCTGGCGGATTTTTTCCGGATGGCCGAACAACATGTGCAAAAAGAAATAAAGTCAATGCAAGTTACCAAATAACTCCGATTTCCAACTTCTAACTTCTAATGTGCAATACCTGTCATAATAGAGACAGGCCTCTAATATAATCCTACAGGACACACGGATAGTTGTTTTGTACTGTCCGGAAAAGTCCCTGGAGGATTTCACCATGAGCAAATTCAAAGACTATTTTAGCCGCGTCGACCGTTTAACCAGTATGTACCTGTCCACCGGAGAATTGCCGGTGGTAGCTCTGGCCGGGCCTTATAACACCGGCAAATCCACCATGGTCAACAGTCTCTTGGGGCAGCAGGTATCGCCTGTGGATGTACTCCCCGCCACCAGCGTCCCCGTCATTTTCAGCCGCGATGAACTGTTTTCAATTACTGCCCGTTTGGCCGACGGTCGGATTAAAGTGCTAAGCAGTACGGAGTTTGAGTCACTACCCAAAGTAAAAGATGCCCTTGCCCGGCGGGTGCTTGAAGTAGAGGTAAGTTTAAACCACGAACTGCTGCGCAGGATGCGCCTTGTGGACACCCCTGGATTCGACGCCGCTACCGGCACGGATGGACTGCCGGATCAGCTTGCCAAAGCAGACCACATCGTCTATATGCTACATCAACGGGGGCCTGGTGAGGCGGATCGAAAGTTTATCGGCCAATTGCTGGAATCGGCTGGGGTAGAAAAGCTCTCTTTCTGGATTAACCGCAACCTGGGTCACTACGACGGCACTTCACTTACCGAATCCCGTCGGGTATTGCGGGAAATTTGCGCCCGTGAAATTCAGGTACATGTTACCGATACCATGAACCCGGAAGCAGTGCGTCGGTTCCGTCTATTCATTCAGGACCGGGCAGCTGACGTGGTGATTAAAAGTGTCACTCGCCAGCTTAAGGAACTGGATCGTCAAATTCCGGGGTTAACCTCTGCTTCGTTACAAGAAAACAACGACACTTCGTTTTTGCTCCACTTCTGGGACGCCAGCCAGGCCGCCAGCAAGGTAATTCAAGGCCGCAATATTATTAAAACCTTGCCTCTGGTGTCAAAACAAATTGGCGCTTACGTGGATGAATTAATCAGACCGGCAAAAGGATTACCGCATATGTCCGCGGTCAGCCTGACCCGGGGAACGGCACCCGATCCCGCTTTGGTGAAGGGCAGAATCAAGTCCGTGCTTACCAGGGCGGCGGATGACCCGGTACTGCAATCCGCTCACGAAACCATGGCGTTAATGCGGGCACTGACCAGGGAATTGGATCGGGAGCAGTATCTGGTTACCGCCGCCGGCGGTTTTTCCACTGGCAAAACCACTTTTTTTAATGCCCTGCTGGGTGAAGCCCTGCTGCCGGCGGAAAACCGGCCCACTACATTCACCGTCACCCGTCTCCGATACGGTGACAGGAAAAAAGCTATGGTCAGGTTTGCCAACCAGGTCACTATTCCCACTCATTATGTAGAAAAGAAACACGCCATCATCTGCCGTCATGAATTGGAAGTGCTTGAACGCTGGCTCACCAGCCCTAAACTGCGCTCCGGAATCAGCGCGCTAGAGAAGGTGAAAAAAGGGCGGAATGCAAGGATTTCGCCGGATGAATTATGCTTGGAAATAGAAACCCTTAAGGAAACTTTTGCCCGGGTCAGGCACCGTTCTAAAAAAGGCAGAAGGCCTTGGAAATCACTGTTTAAGCGCATTCCCTTGTCCAGTTTCAACGGCAGTGAGCGGGCTGACTACTATGTCGTGCATTTCCCACACCAGGAAAGTATTGAGCTTGACCTGACCAATGAAACTGACATTAAGACTTTGGAACAAACTGCAGGCTCATACCATGCTCTGCGGGTGGAGGAAATAGTAATCAGCCACCCCGCTGATATACTGCGCACCGCCGACTTTCTGGATACACCCGGTCTGGACTCTGTTTATCACCGGCACCGGGAAATTACCACCCGTTACCTACCCGATTCAGATTGTTTTTTGTTTTTCCTGAACAGTAAACACATTCTTACCAGGCCGGATCTTAGTACCTATAACATTATATCCGGGGCCCTTAGCCGGGTCGGAAACAGCACTGGTAAGCTTTTTGTAATTGTAAACTTCGCCGATACTCTAAATGAGCGGGAAAAAGAACGGGTACGCAATTACCTGCATGCCAACCTGGTTCGACCCTCCCGGGGTACGCGTAACCCGGTCAAGATTTATCTGGTTTCCGCACTGGACGCGCTGACAGGTAAGGACGGGCATGCTTTAAGCCACCTGACCGGCGATTTAAAAGAGCGCATCTGGTTATCCCGTTGCGCTGACAATTATGCTGGTATTATCCGGCGAGCTGGAACAGCATTAGCAGGTCTGCTGGAAGAAAAAACGTCTTCTATTCCATCCTACACCGAACAAAACGAGCAATTCCGACAGGATCAAGAACAAATACAGCAAACAACGGCCAAGGTCCTGGCAGACTGGCAAAATAAAATTGAGTCTCTGGACAGCCCGGCAGATTTCCTCGGCTTCCGGGACGGCAAAAAGCTAGTGCGAAAAGGGTTTTTGGGTCTAGCCCGTAAAGCAGTGCCCTACCCTTCGTACCGGGATCTGGCCACAGAGATTAACACAACTCTTAAAAGTTTCCAATCCAAGTGGTACCCGGGGGCGGACATCACGATCAGCAAATTAAATGCTGAAGTCTTAAAGGATATCCTTGACCGCATGTTAGAAGACAAAACCCTCAATCCCGGCGAAGCCCGCAGTAATCTACTTACCCTGCTAGACGAAGAAACCTTAAATATCCGGGAGACATTGCAACAGCTGGCCCAAAAACATGAAAAAGAAGCCCAGGCAGCAATTAAAAAGGGGGCTACCAACCCATCCAAGTCACTGATTGCAGCCGTAACCCAATATACACGCGAACTGGAGAATCTGGAAAGCGAAATCACAACCCCGACGGGAGGGAACGCCAATGGAAAATGCCAGGGCGCTGGATGATAAACTGCGAAGAATTATCAAGGAAGTGAGCAACAGTACCGGTACTGAAATCAAACGTAATCTGCTGGATGAGCTTTCCGTGGCGATAGACGCTAAACAAAGCAGGGATATGCGCAGATTCCTGGAGTCTTTTAACCGGGCACTGAAGAAGATTTAATTAAGGAGTCAGAATATATTAACGGTTTATGTCTTTTATTATTCTGAATCCTGACTACCTGATTATAAAACATGGGAGGTAAGAATATGCCGTCTGCAAACGCACAACCAAGAGAACACAACGATGAATTACAGGATATATTGGGCGACATTTTACAGGGTTTGCAGGATAAATTCGTCCGGCCGGTATTGAATGAAAACAGCAGGCTGTTAACAACGCTGGAAGAAATAAAAAAAGTGGACCGGGCCGGAATAGAGGATTTAAAGGAACGGGTTATCCGGTTGGAGCAAAAAGTTGATGAAATCCCCCTGCTGGTTCTGACATCCATCAGGGATGCCATCAACCAGGCGTCGGGAGGTGCGTGACCGGTGGCCAAGCTTTACGAGATGCCTAGAGAAGATGCTAATCCCGAGCTGACCGGTTCTCTGGCCCGGTCTTTTAAAGATGGGCTGATACTACCGGCCGAACGTAAATTTAGCCTGCTGGAGAATGAAATAATCGCCTTGCGTGAACATATCGACACCGATGCTCAGAAAATGGACCAATGGCTAAATGAATACTCCAACCGCATGGATACCGAAATTGCCGCCCTGAAAAAAATGTTTCGGTTCAGCAGTTATATGGCCATCCTGTCCCTAGCGGGAATAATTACCACACTGGTAGTTTTATTCTTCTGGTATTGAACAAAATAAATCCACAGCGGCGGCGTGCATAATCTGCCTGTTCAAAAATGCATCGCTGCCGCCATATCACACACGGCAAGTTTGTACACTTCACCACCAGTACATATTCATCCTCAAACCAGTTTACCACTTACCCGCACCTGCACTCCCCGCTTTTAGTTTCCTGATTACCCCCCGGGAAAAGCTTCATTTACTGCGCAACAAGTTACCCACCTAACTGCCATCTTCATCAAAAAACGACAAAAAATTTAAAGTTACTATTCACCGGGCACCTCCGGTTAAGTATAATAATGTATAATACAACATAATAACCAGGGGAAAATCATCAATTCATTATACCGGGACTACCAAAAATAACCTTCCCGGTGCATTAAAGGAGAGACAGAAATGATTCAGGTAGGGACAATATGGACCTATGTATTCGCGCCGGACTTTAAGAATAATTTTACCGGCAAGTGGATTTACGAAGCAGGCGCGGATTTCTTCAGAGGAATTTCACCCCAACTGGATGAACTGGCCGCTGACGGCATGATCTTGATGGCTAAGTTCGCCAACAAAAACCCCCATTGGGATCCCTGCCCCTATATTGAAAACTCAGTATTATGCGTTTACACCCAGGCACCCAGAGACGAAAAAACCCGCCAACTGATCCAAAAAAGGCTGAGTCTATGGACCGATACGTATAAAACCGAAGCACAGACCACTGTGGAATGGCAGCCCGGGGGAAAGCTTTACGAAGATTATGTCAGCTACTGGAGAAACAAAAGGGGTACTCTCTGAACTAGCTATTTAATCCGCGGTGCGGAGTAAAATTAATACTTTTAACTTATGCTTGCGAGGTGTAGATTTGAACGACATCTATTACATTAATGACGCATTGCGCAGTCTCACCGTTTACCGGAACATACTGGATGATCCCGTGGTGCGGGGTTACATGGAACACCTAGCAGCCTTGGCCGGGATCCCTGGGACGGTTCACCCGGCCCATACCTATGGTATGATTTACAACCTGTTGGCAAATACCGAAAACCCCATGACCGGAGCGGATCCCTGGCAAAACCATTTGCTGAACCTGCTCCTTAATGACAACAACCCCTTTAGTCAGGCGGCGTTTACACCACATCGACCGTTTACAGCCCTTTGGGACGGAGTAAAAAGAGACCTGGCAATACTTCGCCTGGCCTTTGACGCAAGTGCCGTTACAATAATGAGAGCCACCAGTCACCAACTGTCCAACCCCCTGCTTCCCGGTCTGTTGGACGAGCTGCCCATATGGGCAGCCCCCGCCCCGGCACATGATAAGCCCGGTGGTATTGAGGCCCGGCGTTTGGAGTTTAAAGAACAACTAGCTGCGGCTGCAAGTTGGGACGAGTTTCCCCTGCCTCTGGCTAAATATTATTCTAAAAATGGTTGTGGCATTTGGGGCCAATACGAAGCTTTTAAATGGCAAGACGGAATGCTTGCGGGTATAAACCGCCCCGACCCGGTGACCCTGTCCGAATTGGTGGGGTACGGGGATGTAAGAGAGGAAATTATTAGCAACACCTTGCAGTTCCTGCACGGCCATCCCGCCAACAATATACTTCTATACGGTGACCGCGGTACAGGCAAATCATCCACAGTTAAAGCGCTGCTGCATGAATATAGTGATAATGGCTTGCGCCTGGTTGAAATCTCCAAACACTCACTGGCTAATTTTCCGCAAATCACGGCCCAACTTCGGAATCGTAACCACCGGTATATTATTTTTGTGGATGATCTTTCATTTGAGGAAAACGAAACTCAGTACAAGGACTTCAAAGCCCTGTTGGAGGGAGGGTTGGAGGCACGGCCCCAAAATGTGCTGGTTTACGCCACCTCCAACCGACGGCACCTGGTACGGGAAACCTTTGCCGACCGTGCTAAAGGCGCGCCCGGTACTGAGGTGCGCGCCATGGATTCGGTGCAGGAAAAGCTTTCTTTGGCTGACCGGTTTGGGATTACTATCATTTTCCCCACACCGAACCAGGAGCTGTTTCTTAAAATTGTAGCCGGATTAGCCCTGCAGCGCAGGCTGGCTATTGCGCCGGAGGAACTCAGGCGGCGGGCGCTACACTGGTCATCATGGCATAATGGGCGCTCACCCAGGGCCGCCCGCCAGTTCATCGACCAACTTCAGGGCGAACTGGCCATGGAAGACGGTTAAACCCTCAGGTCGGCCACCGAATCGATTACCGCGTCGGCCTCTGCAGCGGCCAGTTGCTCCCGGGTACAAACCCCGGAAAGGACGCCTATGCTGCAGGTGCCGGCATCTTTGGCCATCAAAATGTCCCGGGGTGTATCCCCCACCACCACCGCCAGGCCCGGCTCCACGCCCAGTTGCCGACAGGCTAACAAGGCCATATCCGGGGCAGGTTTACTGTTCTCCACGCAATCGGCACCCAGCACCACATCAAAACAATCAATTAGCTTAAGTGCAGCCAAAGAAATTTTGGCCCGGCTGGCATAATCTGCAGTTACCACGGCCAGTTTGAATCCCCTGCCGTGCAGTTTATCCATCATTTCGTACAAGCCGGGAACAGGGGTCGCCAGGGTTTCCCAGTTCATAGCTTCCTCAGCTTGTCGGATTATGTTCTGTAACAGATTGCGTGACTCGACCTCATCCAGGCCGGTGGTTTGCAGCATCTGGAGCATGGACTCCCGCAGCCCAGTCATGCTACCCCCGGCCAGCGGGCCCTCGGGATCCACATGCCACGCAGCCAGGTCAATACCCATAGCCCGTTCCAGCGTGTCACGTTCGCCGGTCTTTAACCCGGCGGCCGCTGAAACTTCATCCAGCATGTACCTGGACCACTCCAGCCACATATATTTGAAATCAATTAAAGTGCCATCCTTATCAAACAGCACGGCCTTACAGTCAAAACCCATTCCGTCAGCCTTTAACAGAGGCAATGTCAATCCCCCTTCCCCCATGATGCTATATATATTTCAACACCTCAGCCATGTTTCCTTCAAATAGGAGGCAGGCTGATATTCAGAGAGCATTAAAAAAAACCGCTCGGGATACAATAAATGTAAAAACCGGGAGGTTCTAAAATAATGACATACCAAATTGAGGTACGGGTGGATGGAGACCACTCTATCGACCCGAGTTATATCGTCCATTACCGGGTGACCGACAATACTGGCCAGCCCATGGGAGATGGTATTGTACAATATCACCGGCTGGCCGCGGACAACGATATCCCGGTCACCGACACCATCCCCCCCGCCGCCCGGAGTGAAGTAAGAGAACGCGTTATCGGAGCGGTAACGGATTACATCAGTCGCCGCTACGATTATCCGGGCAACCCGTGAATATGAACGCCCTGCCCTAGAATAATTATTGAATTTCATTGTTTCTGGCGATAAGAGGATCCAAAACAGTAGCCACTGTTTTTAGAATAGGGATGGGAAATTTGGAGAAAGTGGTTTTGGCAACTTTGTTTTGTAAAATTTTGATTAGCAATTCATATTTATCATTATCCATGCCGGCTAATACTCTTCTCATTTTTAAAGAGGGATAGTAACTATCTACTAACGGCTGCATGGCCACAATATAACTTTGCAAGTTGCTGTTAGCTATCGCTATAGCGGCCTCAAAGCCGCTAAGCATAGAGGTAAACTGACCAAAACCCAAGAAAGGCATTACAAAACCCCCTGCATTACCTACAAAAATAAGGTTTTCGGTCACTAAAGATTTGTTTCTGCCTATTTCAAACGAATGCAGGGTAAATGTATCCTTAATATTAATTTCAAAATGCAGGCTTTCTAAGAACCGCTGCCACAATATTTCAAGATTAACACCCTCGGTACCGGGTACGGCAATACACAGGCTGGCTATATTACTTTCATAAGGCAGTAAGAAGCAATACCCCTGCGGAGCATAGTCGTCGTTTAGCCATACTTGTGCTTGATTGGGATCAAATGAGCCCCTGATGCTGGCACCTATGATATTGGCAACAATATCAGTCTCCCAAATCTGCTGTCTTTTAGACTCATTACTGTTGCCTGTTGCCACTACTACAACATCATATTTTTCCTTTAAGTCGTCTATTGTGTAATAAGTATTTGTAAATACCGGTGCTTTGGAGATATCACCCAGTTGCACCTCGAGGGCGTAGGGGTGGTTACCTCTAGTCGTTATATATCCCAGTTCTCCTTCAATAAGCGCGGAACTTATAGGGCCGTGAATAACAAGACTATTTAACGGGTGTAAAGGTTTAAGCCTGACATTATATTTTTGTTCCAAATAACTAAAACAATCTTCTACCGGGAAATCTAAAATATTCATAATTGCTTCACCATTGGTAAACCGGGCACCAATTTTATACTGCGCTTCATAAATATCAGGTACAATGCCATATTGCTCTAATAGCACAGAGCATGAAAGACCGGCCAAACCCGCCCCCATAATGGCAACGTGCACAGAATCATCTCCTGTTACTGAACTGTAAGCGGTAAAGAATCAAGGGCAAAAAGATCACCTTTGTCTTAATATTTATATTTTTCAATAACTATGGTATCTATACGCAAAATACAGAAAGCGTAAATTATTTAAACTACATTGAACCTGATAAGCTACCCAAAAATATTCAGCGACCATACCCTGGCTGCACATTCCGAACACACCTCTTTGTTATGCCCGTCAGCACCGAACTTGCCCCGGACGCTGTCGTTAACGACACCCAGGTGCCTGGTGGTGGCAAACTGCTGTCCGCATTCCTGGCAAGTAGCCAATTCCAGCCGGCTCATCAGTCCGCCGCACATGCTGGTCTCCCGAAAGCCATGCTTATCTTCCACGGTTATAGCACCGGTGGGGCAGTTGGCGGCGCAGGCACCGCAGCCCATACACCTTTCTTGCGGGCGCATGAAATCTGTTTCCTTCTCCTTCTCCCCGCTTTGCTCCAGGTAACCAAGACGGATAGCATCGGACCCTACGCTATCGCGGCAGGTATCCATGCACTTGCCGCAGGCGATGCACATATCACAACGCAGGCACCTGGCAGCCTCTGCCAAGGCCTCTTCATCACTGATGGCCCGTAGCGCTTCGTCAAAGGTGTTTTTTCGCTCCTTGATATAAAGAGCATGTCCGTCTATCAGGCTGTCTCTGGCCCGGTCACTGGCGTGGGCCTGCAATAGTGCCCCGGGCGACCGCTTAACCGGATAAGCCAGACCCGGCGAAGGCGCCCTGCCCCGCAGCAGGTCGTCAATGGCGGCAGCGGCCCGCTTCCCGGCAGCCACGGCCTTAATCACAGTGGCCGGCCCGGTCACCGCGTCGCCGCCGGCATAAACGCCGGGCACCGATGTTTCCATAGTTAAACTGTCCACAACAATCCGACCACCCGCGGCGTTAACATTAGAACTATGGGTTTCAAGGCCCAGGTACGCTAAATCGGGCTGCTGTCCGGTGGCAAAAATAAACAGTTGAGCATCAAGTTTAAACTCTGAGTGTTTCAGAGGTACAGGCTTGCGCCTTCCGCTCGCATCGGGGTCACTCAAGGTGTTTCGCAGAAATTGAGTTGCGTGGCTATTCCTTCGCTGCTGCCAATGCTGGTGGGGTTGACCAAAAAATCAAATTCAACCCCTTCTTTTTCGGCGTCAACAATCTCTTCGGAGAGGGCCGGCATCTCTTCCCTGGTCCGCCGGTAAACAATCTTTACCCCGGCAGCGCCCAAACGAAGGGCTACCCGTGCCGCGTCTATGGCCACGTTACCGCCGCCTACCACCACAACCTGTTTACCACTCAGGTCGGGGGCATGCCCGGCGCTGCCATTTAACAGTTCCTGATTAACCTGCCTCAAAAAAGTAACGCCGTCCAGCACGTTATCATAATGCTGCGCTTTGGGCAGGGGTATTGCTCCCTGCCACGCCCCGGTGCCCAGGAACACTGCGGCGTAACCATCTTTTATGAGCACGCCCGGGCCCTGTTCACCGGCAACGGGGGTGTTGAGCTTGATTTCAACCCCCATGGCCTTAATATAATCCACTTCGGCCCGCAGAACCTCCCGGGGCAGCCTGTATGAGGGTATACCGTAGGCTAGCATGCCCCCTGCTTCGGGCATGGCTTCAAGTACGGTGACCCCATAACCCCTGCGGGCCAAGAAATAAGCAGCCGACAGGCCGGCTGGACCAGCACCCACCACCGCCACACGTTCTTCGTATTTCCTCTCTGGGGGCACCAGCGCCCCGCCCGAGCACTCTTCTGCCCGGTCGTAGGTCAGCCTTTTTAACGCGCATATGGAAATCGGCCTGTCCACCTGCCCCCGGCGACATACCTTTTCACAGGGGTGCTCGCAAACACGGCCCAGTGCCCCGGGCAACGCCACATCCTCCCTAATCAGCGCCAGGGCTTCCTGATAACGGCCCAGTCCCACCAGCGCTATATAATTGGGAATATCGATCCCCGCCGGGCACGCAGCCTGGCAGGGTGCAGGAACCAGCTTCGGACACTGGCCGGCGGGACACACTTTGTTTTCCAGGTGCACCAGGAAATCGTCCCTGTGGGCCTGCATAGCAAAGCTAAATTCTTGGGCCACCATTTCCCCCCTGCCGCACCGGCACAAGTTGATAACTTTTAAAGCCATTTTACGCAGGACGTCAAGAGCGTCAGTTTGGGCGTCTCCCGCCCGCACGCTGTTCAGCAAGTGTAGTATCTCTTTTAAATGGCGCCCGCAGAAGTCACAGTGATCCCCAGCCTTTAAAAATTCGCTTATAATGTTCGCAGAATGACTAACCTGGCATTTTTTTTGTTCAGCCATTTTTGCCCCACTTCCCGGGTTATCGTACTTTACCCGCTAGAATTTCCCGCGCGAACCTGACCCTTTTGGTGTCGGGTACCTGGTCAGTCAATACAAATTCCAGGCTGCCCGTGGGACAGGCTGATACACAGGCAGGTTTCTTGCCTTCATCTATGCGATCCATACAGAAGTCACATTTAATGGTTTTATTTTTCCTGGCGTCCCACTGGGGAGCGCTCCAAGGACAGGCCATAATGCAGCTTTTACAACCAGCACAGCGATCCTGGTCAATATAAATTATGCCGTCCTGGGGCCGTTTGCGGATGGCCTTGTTGGGGCAGGCTGCCATGCACCACGGGTCGGCACAGTGGAAGCAGGACATATATACATAATTAGCTTTGGGGATGCCGGCTATGTTTACCTGGCCGACTTCAACAATCTGGCTTAATTTGGGTCCCACGCCCAGTCCCTTATTTACCTTGCACTGTACCTGACAACTGCGGCAGGCAATGCATTTTCTTTCGTCCTGGTACAGATAATACTTGCTCAATATATAAACCTCCCCGCCTAAAATGACGCGTGCTAAAAGTGTCTTTATTCCACAACCGGCTTAACAGTTACATGAACGTGTTGAAGGGCCGGACTACCGCCCACCATATCGGTTATATTTTCCTGCAGCGCGGTGTCGCTGCCTCCCTTATTGTAGCACCTGGTCAGCGCGGGTACCCGGCGTCCGAAACCGTGCAGCATGAAAACCGCCTCGGGGTGAATTAAATCTGTCACTAAGGCGCGTAGCGTCTCTTTACCTCTGGTTGACTCCACCTCGACCAAGCCACCGTTTTTGATACCCAGCTTTTCAGCTTGGGCACCGTTAATCCACAGCGCGTTTTCCGACAGCAGTTCATTTAAAAGCGGGTTGTTTTGCGTGGATACATGCGTGTGCGCCACATTACGCCCGATCATCAGCCTGAAACTACCTTCCGCGGGTGGTCTTACCGGCTCATAGGCCGGGAAGGAAGGTATACCATTGTTTTCTAGCAGGCTGGATACAAACTCTATCTTCCCGGAGGGGGTTTTAAACTTAATTCCATTTTGTCTGTTCCAGTATATGGGTTCGCCGGCCAGGGTGACAAAACCCTTGGCTTCGAAATCCTGTAAACTAATACCGGTACCCTCAAGCTGGTAAGCCCACAGTTCCTCCAGAGAATTATAGGGGAAGTAATCTCCAACGCCCATCCTGTCGGCAATGCCTTTCATAATTTCCCAGCCCGGCTTGGTATCGTGCCTGGGCGTCACGGCCGCATTCCTTATAAACAATGACGGCTTCAGACCATTAATCTCCTGAATGGAATCACCCCGCTCCAGGTAAATAGATTCGGGTAGTATAACGTCGGCCAGCCAGGCGGTTTCGCTGAAGTTTATGTCGATAGTCACCAGAAAGTCCAGCTCACTAAAGGCACGTTTGTTGTATTGATAGTCGGGAATTGACAGCACCGGGTCATGCCGCCAGACCAGCAACGCCTTTACCGGGTAGGGATCCTGTTCCATAATTACCCGGGGCAGCAACTGCACCACACCGTGAGCGGGATCCGGGGTAGGGAACCTGGGTGTGCCCACTCCGTCACATCTTTCTTCGGTAACCCGGGGCAATTCTTGGCCGGTTAGCTTGTTAAGAGGTTTTTTACCGACTTCCGCCGCCCCTTTCTTAAAGACAATGCCTCCGGGGGCCTCAATGCTGCCCATGAGGGCGTTCAATATGATCATTGATCTTCTAAAATACACCTCGTTGGTGTAATGGGATGACCGGTATCCGTAGTGGAAGATTACTGCAGGTTTGACAGCGGCGGCATCGCGCGCCAGCGAGATAATTTGGCGGGCCGGGATGCCGGTTTCCTGCTCAGCCCACTCCGGAGTGTACGGCACAACAAATTTCTGCAATTCATCGAAGCCCACCACCCAACGGTCAACATATCCTGCGTCGTAGAGCCCTTCCTTGATAATTACGTGCATCAATGCGTAGTTTAGCGCCAGGTCGGTACCCGGTCTAATCATTAGGTAATCGTCGGACTTGGCGGCAGTAACAGTAATCCTGGGGTCTATATAGGTCAGCCTGGTGCCGCTGTCCAGGGCGCCCGTAAGCTGCTTAACTGCTTTTAGTTCGATGGATTCGAAGTAATTGCGCCCGTACAGAATGATATGTTTGGTTTTGGGTATGTCCACGCTTACGCTGCCGTCAGCATAGCCTGTCAATGACCGAAAAGCGGTATTCAAAGAACCCTTGCAGCAACTGTCATGGGTGAAGTAATTGGGCGAACCAATGGCTTTCATAAAGGTCTTGCTAATGTGGGAATTAAGATTGGCCCTTTCGGTCATGGCCACGGCGCGATTACCGTATTTTTCGGTAACCTCTTTAAGGCTGACGGCCACGTAATCCAACGCTTCGTCCCATTCGGCCTCGCGCCACTGGCCGCTTCCCCTGGGGCCCGTCCTAATTAGGGGTTTTTTAAGCCTCTGGTCATCGTTAAGCAACGCCACACCCGCCGCTCCCTTGGGGCAAATGCTGCCTTCAATACCTGGGGCGTGCGGGTTACCCTCAATCAAGCGGACATCGTTGTTCTCAATCTCGACCTTGATGGGGCAGCGCACAGTACACATCAGACAGATGCTGTATACGCTCATAAGTCAACCCTTTCCATGTCATATTTTTTTGCCCGGATCGATTTAAAAAACCGTTACCCTAGCTACGCTTTCAAAAAGCGAAAATCATTATTTTTTATATTGATCATAAACTGGCTTTATACATAATCATAACAAAGCCCCGCCGGGCAATATGTCGCTCCTGATACAATATAATGTCGGGTTAACGACTGGGTAAGCCAATTTTTAAAAAATAAAGCAGGGCTATCCTTTTAGCAAAAATAGCCCTGCATTGATTTACGCTATATAGTTTTAAAAATTAAATACTAGCTGTCGGCTGTGATAATCCTGGCCACCCTGGAATAAGGATGTCCTTTGGCGTTAATCTCCAAGGTGTTGAACCAGCCGAATGGTGTCCGGATAACCTCGTAACCCTTTTGGGCCAGCCTTTCTTGTACATTCTGCATTACTCTGATGGCTACCGATGGTTTACCCAAATCAGCAAACAAATGAGCAAAGGGATGGATCACCACTGTGCGCACTTTCAGATTTTCCGCGTTGGCGGCAATTTCCTCCGCTGCCTTGTAGGCCACAGTTTCAGGATCATTTTCATCCGCTTTTTCTACGCTGGTCAGCACCACCAGTGCCTCTTCAACTGCGGTTTCGGCAGGTTTCGGAGGTTCAGCGAACTTAGACCGCCCCTTTTCGGTAATGATAGATTTAAAACTGTTAACGTGGATTATTAAAAAACGCATCTACTCACCTCTGTAATTACTAACATGACCACTATTATCGTACCGTTTTATTCCTTTAAGTTATTCTTCCAAAAGCAAAATAAACTAGTCATTTTAACTTATCGTAACTTTGAAACGCACCTCAAAGGTAGTACCGGCGGAACTGGTTTGGACGTTAATCGCCGCATTGTGCCTTTCGGCTATACTGTGACAGACCGCCAAGCCCAGGCCGGTTCCATTGCTTTTGGTGGTATAAAACGGGGTACCCAATTTACCTAGCGCATCCTTCTTAATACCCTGCCCCTGATCCCGAACGGCCAAAATCACCTCGTCACTATCCAGACTGGTGTAAATAGTTAATTCTCCCCCGGTGGACATGGCCTCCATACCGTTGCGTACCAAGTTTAAAATCAGTTGTCGAATTTCCTTATCATCCAGTTCAAGTTCGGGTACAACATTGTACAGTAACTTAATGCGCATATTTTTTTTAGAAGCGTCGGCCTCGATTAACGGCACCAATCTTTTTAACACTGCATTAAGATTTTGTTCTTTTTTTGCCACGGGCCTGTTTCTGGCCAGTGACAGGTATTCGGAAATAATGGAATTAGCCCTATCCAGTTCATCAATCATTAAACTAAAATACTCTTGATACCGGGTACACTCTTCCTTGTCTTGCAATATTTGCAGAAAACCGCGCACCGAGGTCATCGGGTTTCGTATTTCGTGCCCGATACTGGCGGCCATTTCCCCCACCAAGTTCATTGCCTCCAACCGGGAAAGGTTTTTTTCTATTTCCTTGCGTTCGGTTATGTCCCGGATTACAATCTGCACCGCTGGTTTTCCTTTTAAAGTCAAAGGAACACCGGCTATTTCAACATCAATGTCGCTTCCGTCCAGCCGGATAAGCTTGTGTTCCGCAAACGGTATAGTTGTATTACCGGCCGCAATTTTGCGCATCCGCTGCTCCACCATTTTTTTACTATTCGAGTGCACAAAATCCATGACCTGCTTCCCGTATAAATCGCCGGGCACGGTTGCACCTATAATTTTTGCCCCCGCATTATTGGCATATTCAATTTCACTACCGCAGTGAATAACAATGCCGTCCGGCGAAAGTTCTACCAGTTGCCGGTAGCGTTCCTCGCTTTCCCGCAAGTCATTTTCCATCCTGCTGCGCTTTGTTATATCAATGCCCAGCACTAGAACCAAGGGGGTTCCGTCCGTATCGCCAAAAGGGTAATTATGTATTTCATACACCATACCATTAATAATCCATTCCCGTTTACTGTGTTCCCCGGTATGCAGCGTTTTTAATGCATAACATTTTGTGCATGGCTCACTGCGTCCCTCAAAAACATTGTAGCAATGCCGGCCTTCCCAAACCCCAAAGTTTTCTTTAAAAAAACGGTTACCAAAACGGATAACGCAACTACTATCAATTAGGGCAATTAAAAGCGGAAGCATTTCCAGCAGGGCAAAAAGTTTATGTCTTTCGGCCTGTAATGCCTCCTCGGCGAGTTTGCGATCAGTAATATCCACAATCACTCCCACCAGACCGGCTATTTGTCCATGGGTATCCGTGATAATAGCCTTGTTGCAAATTACGTGGTGTAGCAAACCGTCCGCATAGAGACAGGGCACCTCGTATTGTTGTATCCCTGGTTCTTTAAAGAGCTGATTATCTTTTTGCTCATAAAGCTCCGCCAGTTCCCTGGGGTGCAAATCATAAACAGATTTGCCCACGATTCTTTCTTTCGGCAGCCCTATATTTGTCTGGAGCGCCTGGTTGCACTCTTCATAAAAACCATCATTATTCATGAAAAATACCTGGTTGGGTATGGCATCCATAAATATCCTGTGCAAATGCGCCTGTTCTTTAAGCGCCTGTTCGGCTGTTATCCGCCTGGTTGCATCCCGCTGCATGATGGCCCAGGCTACCGGGGTACCGTTATTGGTTACGGGAAAAACCTCAAATTCCGCAATAAAGGTAGTGCCGTCTTTGCGGCGTTGTTTTAGTTCACCATGCCAGCTTTCACCCCGGGCAAGCTTGGAGCGTATTTCCTCGTCCGTATTTTCAGCATTAAATTCAGCGCTAAAAATAGTGGGGTAATGCCCTATAATTTCCTCGGTTAAGTAGCCGGTCAACAATTCGTTGGTTCTGTTGGCGTAAATAATCCGGCCATTAAAATCAACAACCAGAATGCTGTTCGGCAAGCTGTCAAACAGACTGCCGAAGAGGTTGGATGGTGTTTTATGGTAAGTAAACCGTCGTTTTACTTTTATTTTTTTTCGCACTACACCACCCCCAAAAATTAGAAAAGTGTATAAGTTTTTGACATAAGGAGACAATTTACCTTCAGAGATTATGTCGAAGATTAAGTTATCTTAATTTTTTAACTTTTTTTATAGCCTTTAAAATGAAACCGGAGGTTTGGCCTCCGGCATTTCATGTAAACAAGTTTTTGGTTAGCTGTCCAGTGCCTTTAGCAGGTACTGCCAGTCACAGTAGCGGTTGATATTATCCATAGCAATGGATATGCCCACCTTATCGGTTGGCTTGATATGTCTGGACACCTGGCCCAGCATTTCAATCACAGTGTAAGTATCCTGGTGCGTCAGCAGCACGGGCACCCCCTTCTCCCCGGCTCTGGAAAGAACCTTGACATCCGGATATAGTCCCCCGGTAAGAATAAGCACCGATGTATGAGTTTCCAGAGCTGCCAGGGCCAAGTCTGCCCGGTCACCGCCTAATACCACAGCCTTATTGGCCGACCGGCGTAGGTAAGTCAGCGCGCTGTCCATGGTCATAGCCCCGACTATAACATCTTCCACCAACCGATCCATATGTTCGTGTCCCACCAGCACTTCACCGCCCAAGCGCTCCTGGTATTCACCCACAGTGGGAGCAGCAATTTCCGGCCGACTAGGGATAATACCCAGTGTCTTATAGCCCTTTTCTTCCAGGGTGATCCGGAATATATCCTCGGCTTTGGCCAGCAGTGTGCGAGTGACATTGCTGAAAACCGTTCCCGCCACGGGAGTTTGCATGCAGGCCATGTAACTGTTATAGAATATGGCCTGATCCAGACTGTAATCATCTTCAACTTTAAGCACGTTAACCAGCAAAGAATCCAGCTTTTTCGCCAGTATTGCCGAATCTAAACCCACTGAGGCCAGGGCAAAAGGATAAACCGCCCCTTCCATTAACATAATGTCGTACCCGCCGGAAACTTCTTGGTAGGCATCCATTATCTCGTCGATAGTGCCGGCCTTACCACCAAACTTATTCAGGTAGGCCGGGCCGGCCATTATCGGGCTTATTAAACCCGCCGGAACCTCCATGCCCAAAACTTCTCTCATCAATACGGCATCCCCGCCCGGGATTTTGCCGGAAGCTGATTTCCTGCCGCTGTCCACCGGCTTAAAATAACCTACCCGGTAGCCCAGTTCCTTGAACTTGAGAGCCAGCCCCAAAGCCACCGCGGTTTTTCCACTGCCGGGGTTACCAGCTATAAACAGGTTTTTCATTTTAACAAACACCTCACGATATGGTGATTTTTATATCCAGGGCGGAAAGCCCCATACCTTCTTCGTAAGCAAAAACCGGGTTAATATCCATTTCGGTTATTTCTGGGAAATCTGTAACCAAGGCCGCCACGCGCCTGATGACGTCGACAACGGCTTCAATATCCCTGGGCTTTTCACCCCGGTATCCCCGCAGCAGGGTGTAGGCCTTGGTTTCCCGAAGCATTATCTCAATTTCCCGAGCCGACAAGCCGCGAGCCAGCCGGAAACTAACGTCTTTAAGCAGGTTTACATAGATACCACCAAGCCCGAAGGCAATTAGCGGACCAAACTGAACATCCCTGGTCATGCCCACGATTAGCTCGTCTCCCTTGGGCATCATTTTCTGCACCTCAATCCCGTAAATCACTGCCTGGGGCATATAACCATGCACGTTGTCCATTATATCCGTAAAAGCTTCCCGGACTTGGGCGGCGTCTTTAAGTCCGATCTTCACCCCGCCTACGTCTGTTTTGTGCAAAATCTTCGGCGAGGCCACTTTCATGACCACCGGGTAGCCCATCTTATCCGCTTCAGAGACCGCTTCCTGGGGTGTTGTAGCCAACGTGATGGGCGTTGCCGGTATTCCGTAGCAGTTGGCTACCTCTGCCGCCTCGCTGCCCAGCAGCACCAAACGTTGGTCTCTGATGACATCGTAAAAAATGGCCTTAACCCCGTTGCGGTCGAGACCCTTGAGGTTGGTGGAACCCCCCTCTTCCGGGGTGTTAAGAAGTTCGTTATAACGAACCAGCCCCCTAATGGAAGCAATGGCCGGTTCGGGAAAAGTGTAACAGGGTACTCCCGCCCGAACCAGCAATCCGGCTCCCTTGGCCAGGTTTTCACCGCCCATGTAAGCAGCGAAAATAGGTTTTTCGGGGAAAGCCTCCCGCATTTCCAAAATCGCCTCGGCGGTCTGAACCGGTTCGGTGACGCCGGCAGGACATACCAGCACCACCACACTGTCCACGTTGGGATCGGCACAAACTTTTTGCAACGCCAGCCTGTAGCGGTCTGCCTTGGCATCCCCCAGCACGTCCACCGGGTTATATAATCCCGCTTCCGAGGGGAGTTTCACCCTTAATTCTTCTATGGTTTCCTTGGTAAAACGGGCCATTTGCAAACCTGTGTTTTCTACATTATCAGTAGCGATAATCCCGGGCCCGCCGGCGTTAGTCACTATAGCCACCCGGCTGCCCCGGGGCACCGGTGCCCTGGCAAATGCCACGGCCAGGTCAAAAAGCTCGGTCATACTGTGAGCCCGGATAACACCGCACTGGCGGAATGCTACTTCGTAGGCCAGGTCGCTGCCCGCCAGGGCTCCGGTATGTGAGGAAGCTGCCTGTGCTCCGGCCTGGCTGGTGCCAGACTTAAGGATTATAACCGGTTTTTTACGGGCTGCCCGGGCAACCACTTCTAGAAAACGGCGCCCGTCCACTATGTCCTCGATGTAGCATAAAATAACCTTGGTGTTCGGGTCATCGGCGGCATCTTCAATAAAATCAATTTCAGAAAGGTCTGCCTTATTACCCAAGCTGATCACCCGACTAAAACCAAGCCCGCCGGCGGCACTCCAGTCAAGAATAGCCACCAGCATAGCGCCGCTCTGGGAGAAAAAAGCTATTTCACCCTGCTGGGGAAAGGTACCGGAAAATGATGCGTTAATCGGTGTGTGGGTATCAATTAACCCCACTACGTTGGGGCCAAGCATGCGCATCCCATACTGGCGGCAAACATTAGTCAAGCGTTTTTCCAACTCTAGCCCGGCGGGGCCGACCTCTTTAAAGCCGGCGGAGACAACCACCAGGTTTTTGACCCCGGCTTTGCCACATTCTTCGGCCACATCCGGAACCCGCGATGCCGGCACGGCAATAACAGCCATGTCCACCGGTTCCTTGATATCAATGACCGACGGATATGCTTTAATACCCTTAATCTCCTTTTCCTTGGGGTTGATCGGATAGATCTTACCGTCAAAACCGCTGCTGATCATATTGTTTAAGATGGTGTTGCCTATTTTTCCTGCGGCAGCGGAAGCGCCTACTACAGCCACTGACCCAGGACGAACCATCTTTGTGAGTTCAGCCAATTTATCCACCTCGTCAATTTCGATTAAATGGTATAATTAAATGGTATATAATAACAACGATTATACAAGTTATACAAAGTGGTGTAAACCGCAGCACTAAAAGTTTATATATTAAAATTATTTGTAATTTGCATTATAATTATTATCTTTGCTCACTTACGACTTTAATTACCCTTTTAATAAAAATTAAACGTTTATAATCTATTTAGTCATATAACGATTTACTAAGCTTTAAGCTGACCAAGGGCAAAAAAAAACGCCGACTGTTCGGCGTCAATGATCTAGAATATTTCATTATTCGATACTAAAAATCCTGAGGCATCAGCAACCAGGCGATCAGATACACCAAGATACCCGGAAAAGCCACCGAAAAAACCGATATAATCACATACCCAATCCTTACCACAGTGGGATCCACATCAAAATATTCGGCAACTCCCCCACATATCCCGGCAATCATCCGGTTGCGGCTTGACCTGCACAATTTTTTTACTTGTTTGGCCATCTGCCAGACTCCTTTAAAACTAATATTAACAAGTCAATTATGTAAAAACATTAACACTGTCATTAATGGCTGTCAAGACGTTATTACCGCTACTTTTCTACGGGCGGAAGTAATTTCTTTCCCGGCGTTGAGCCAATATTTTAATCAGCAGCGCGCCAATCACAAAACCGCCGATATGAGCCCAATAAGCGACCGTAGTGGCAGTTCCGCCCAGGGAGGCCACCCCATTAAACAACTGTAGTACAAACCAAATAGCAATAAAAACGATAGCCGGTATTTCAGCCAGGAAGAATATAACAAACAATGGCACCAAGGCCAGGATCCGGGAACGGGGGAAAGCGATAATATACGCGCCCAACACCCCGGCCACGGCACCGCTAGCCCCTATAACGGGCACGGTGGAAGCAGGGTTAGTCATAATATGAGCCGCTCCGCCTGCCATACCAGCCAGCAAATAAAACAACAGATACTTGGCGTGACCCAACCGATCCTCCACGTTATCACCAAACACCCATAAGAAAAGCATGTTACCCAGCACATGAAACCAACCGCCATGTACAAAGGTGGCAGTAATAAAACTTACCAGCAGCGGCGTGACAGCAGCACCGGTATAAAAGGTGTTTGAAACTTCGGCCGGGATCAGACCGTAAGTATAAAAAAACTGATTTAGTTCAAAGGGCTCCATTAGTACTTCGTTAACGTAAATCACCAGATTCAACACAATAATGGCAATGTTCACAAAGGGGAATGTGCTGGACTTAGCGCTATCCCTGAGCGGTATCAACCTGCTGCCCCCTCCCATGCGCGATGATAAAACTAATTATAGCATATTATACTATGATGTCAGGCGTTACCAAAAAAATCTTAATCACCGGCATTTTCGACTGTCATTATCATACCGAACCAATATTATTTATATTCCCAGACCGGGGTCAGGCCCTGCATAACTGCATAATTGCTTAAGTATTAAGCAATTATGCAGTTATGCAGGGCCTGACCCCGATTCTCTTTATGGTATTACTTTGTTTAAAGGATACTCGATAATATCCTGGGCGCCCACCCGACGCAGTGCGGGGATTAAATCACGCGCCTTCTTCTCGTCCAGCACAACCTCTATGGCCATCCAATCGCTGTTTATTAACTGGGAAACTGTGGGGTGCTTCATAGCCGGCAGAATAGCCAGCACATCGTCCAATTTGTCACCGGGCACATTCATTTTAAGGCCGACTTTGGAATCAGCCCGCAGTGCGCCCAGCAACAACACCGACAGGTTCTGCAATTTTTCCTTAATGAACGGGTTCTCCCAAGCAGTCTTATTGGCGTGCAGCCTGGTGGTGGAAACCAGTATAGTATCAATAACCCGCAGTTTATTTGCCTTCAGTGAACTACCGGTCTCGGTAATATCCACAATAGCGTCCACCAACTGAGGCACTTTAACCTCAGTGGCCCCGTAACTGAATTCCACCTTGGCGGTAACATTGTATTTGGCCAGGTAATTACTGGTCAACCGCACCAGTTCAGTGGCAATACGTTTGCCCTGCAGATCCTGAACCGTTTCGATACCGCTGTTTTCGGCCACGGCCAGCACCACCCGAATGGGATTGGTGGTTTGTTTGGAATAGGATAGGTCGGCCACCTCTATCACATCTGCTTCGTTTTCCAGTATCCAGTCCAGCCCGCTTAGCCCGGCGTCAAGTACTCCGCCGTCAACGTACCTGGGAATTTCCTGGGCCCGCATCAACACCACTTCAATTTCCGGGTCATCAATACTGGGAAAATATGAACGACTGCGGACCGAAATATTGAATCCCGCCCGCTTAAAAAGCTGAAATGTGGATTCCTGCAAACTGCCCTTGGGCAGCCCCAGCTTTAGTTTCTGTTCCATTACCTGGTGCGCCTCCTTGCTTTATCTCGTTATCTGTTTAGTGTATTAAAGCATAATAAACAGTATATACATCCAACACCCCACTGTCAATAGATATTGGATCGTGAGGATATTTTACTATAAAATATTAGTAAATGACAGTAGCTGTAAACTTGAAGAAAACAAGACTGCTTGTATAGGAGGCATCGGGACAGTAATGCACGAAAACGAATACTTACTCACGATCATCAAAATAACTCGCCACCACATCTTTTTTAATATGTCCGTCAACGGCAGCCTGGCTAACACCGACGGGTACATCTGCCTGCCCAAGGAAGACTTCGACCGGTTTTTCCGGGATCTGTTCCGTTCATCCAAAGGCCGCTGCATAAAGAACTACAGCAGCAACCCGCCTACCGAATTTTATTTCTAAATGACGCCTTCCTCATGACTTCTGTTTAAAACCAAAAGTTTGTTTTATAAACATTGGCCTAGCGGGTAAAATACCTAATGCCTGAGTAAATTTGGTAACAAACTCAGGCGGTGGACTGCAGGTGCGCCTAACTTGTCTGTCGTTGGAAAGAGGTTCAATTGTTGCGGGCTAAATTGTTAATCCTAATTTTAATAGCTTCAATTATATTGCCATGCCATGCCAGTGTTTTTGCGCAATCCAAGGAAAGTGAATCCTACAACACTCCCCAAAGCACCATTATATTCTGGACCGACGGGCCAAGGTTAAAAGCAGTTAACCTGACTTTTTTCCCAAATCACGCCGGACCGCTGGGTATTGTATCGGTGCCCATGTACGCATATCTGGGGGAAGACAACAATAGTTTGACGGTAGCCGAGTACTATGTGAAACACGGCAGAGCTAAACTGATCCGCCGGTTGGAGCAGTTGTTTGGTACGTCAATAGAGACCTATATAAGCGTAGATCAAAAATCGCTGGTTGATGCCAGTAAACTGATCGGCATCATCCAAATGGCCGGCGTAAAAACCAATTTGGCCGACATTTTTGACGGCCGTTATGTGGACGGCCCGGTCAACCTGCAGATAGAAATACGGCAGTTGGCCGATGCTGTAACCACACCGGACATGCTGATCAAACTGCCCCGGGTAATTTGGGTTTTTGCCACCCAAGTAGACACCAATATCGGCCCCGGCCAAATTCTGGACTTTTACCGCCTGTTAAAAAATTGTGGCCCCGAACTGCTGCAAAAAAAAGCAGTTCCAGGCCACGATTATCGGGTCGGCGGTTACAAGTACCGTCAGGTTAAGCCGGAGGTCTGGGCTAAAACAGTGCAAGAAGTGACCACCCGGCAGTAGCAATCCTTGGGGCCCTGGGTGCTAATGAATACCGTGTCTGACGGCAATCTTTTCGAACATAACCACCATGCCGGCACATATAAAATACAAAGATTCAATGTTAAGATTTTCTTCCACCGTCCGGTCAAAGAAAATATTTAACTTGGAATCCAGTTCGTCTTTAGGTTTGTATTTAATCAGAATGGGAACCTTGGGCAGCGGATACAGAACGAAACTAATTTCTTCCTTTGAATTGTCACCCACCTGTTTACCGCCAAAAATATGTAACAGGTCTGCAAAAAGATCGGTATGTTTGTCAGCGATCTGCTTTAAGGGTTTTTCACATCTCTGATCATATAAAGGTAGCCAGATCGTGCCTTTTTTAAGTTCTCTAAATGGCATCCAGGTTCCGGCAACATCCTTACCCGCGCTTGAAATTATGTAACTTAAAAGCGGTATCGTCACCCAGTGAATTACGTGGCAAGCTGAGGTTATATTTCCCCCGGTATCAACGACAAAATCCCTGCCTAAAATTTTTATCGCCAACTTCTCACCGGTTAAAACCGCACCCAGTCTTTCGGTTGAGGAAGCAAAGTCTACAGCGGTAATTTCTTTTTTTAGTTGCTTTAAGATTTGCTCTTGTTGGTTGGCCAGGGAAATCGGTTCATTAGTTATAACACTGGCTTTTTCAAGCACGCTTTCATTTAGATGCGGACACTTGGCAAGCTTTTTTTTACCCTGAATCACCGCGGCGGCAAAGGCCAGGCAGGTTGGTTCCTGGCACTCCCGGCAGTTTGTTTTAGGCAGATGCTTGTATACGTCCAACGGGTTGTTCAACTGCATATGAGAATATTACCCCTTTCCAATTACGTTGGTGCCCAAATCTGTCAGGCACAATATCAATATAACAATTAAATATTTATTTATATGTTAAATAATAAACATGTTAACTATTATCGTCAAGCTGTAAATCATTCTTGCGCTGGAAAGTGCATTGTGAGAGAGGCACTAAAAAGTCAATTATAGCGAGATTGTCATTCTAAGCGCAGCTGAGAATCTAAGCAGTTAAGTTCCCTGCCATCGTTTTTTAACTTATGAATAAGAGATGTCATATCGGTTGGCAGAGGGGCCTCCAGTTGCATTTTTTCCTTGGTGACAGGATGGTTAAACTCCAGTCGCCAACTATGTAAAGCCTGACGAAGGATCAGATCTAAACTACCCCCGTATAAATCATCTCCCATTAGGGAATGGCCTAGATGTTTCATATGAACTCTTATTTGGTGGGTACGGCCTGTTCCTAACCGCAACTTGACCAAACTGCCGCTGGCGAAACGCTGTATTACGGTAAAATGAGTGACCGCTTCTTTACCCTGGTCTGTTACGCCAAAGATAAGGGAATCATCATCAGGCCGACCGATAGGCAAGTCAATGATGCCAGATTCCATAGTTACTCTGTTATGCACCACTGCCAGGTATTCTCTCTGGCATAGGCCATTTTTCATTTGCTCGGAAAGTTGATGACAGCTGTAACTGCTTTTGGCGATTAAGATAGCTCCAGAAGTATCTTTATCCAACCGGCTGACCGCTCTGAATTTACTATTATGACCTTGTTGCTGCCAATGATAAATAACGCCGTTAGCCAAGGTGTTCAGAACATGATATGAAAGCGGGTGTACTAGCATATTGAAAGGTTTGTTCACTGCCAGGATGTGTTCATCCTCAAAGAGAATATTCAAAGGTATGTCCTGAGGTATTACCGGTTGAGCAACATCATCCTGAAAATTTACCCGTATTAAATCGCCTTCTTTGACCAGCGCATTCAAACGCACAGTTTGATCGTTCACCATAAGTCCGGCACACCGTTTAATCCTTCTTATTTCACCACGGGAAAATTTAAGCCGGCTTTTAAGTATCTGCGAGACCTTTTGGTTATCATTATCCTTTGTTACCCTGTATTCGATGTGCATATAGTTTAGCAAACTCCATTCAGTTATCATATCGTAACTGCCACTAAATCCTAGCAACATGCGCCTTTTCTTTGGTATCGGCAGTACAATGAATCTATATTGGCCAGGGCAATTACCTTTTAAATCAACTCTATATAAAGTTTCCTCTTTTAATAAAACCTAAAACTATAAGAACTGATGAGACAATAAAAATAAAGATAAACATACTTGTCATACCAATATTGCCTCTTTGTCCATAATAGCCTGCAGCATTTAAAACAGAATAAATCAACATACCATGTGCAACCATGAAAACTTTTGCTCCTTTAGTCTTAAGCCCTAATAATATGTACCCGCTCGCTATTAGTAGACCAGCCATTAAAAATTCAGAAATTAAATGAAAAGTAATTTCAAGTGGTCCCTCTGGTGTGCCTTCAGTCAGTAAAATCATACACCACATTCCCACTATAGATATTCCTATTACGAATGAATAAATTGCAGATATTTTCCTAATCATTTCTATTTTGCTCCTCCAAGACAAAATGCCAATTTCCAGACAACTTGCGCGGTTATGGATATCCGTATATTTTTAATGGATGGATTAACGCCATAGGGGATAGTTTTGATATGGCGTAGACTTATAATCGCACCTGATTGGTAACTTTACATGGGTAAGAAAAAGGAGACAGATGCCGATTTTTGTTTTTCATCGGGGTCTGTCTTCCTTTTTTATGCTGTCTTTAATTTAACAAGTCTCTTCCTTCACTTGTGACATAAATCTGTCTTAAATGCCAGATTCTGCGCTACGTTCAGAATGTCAGGCTAATTTTTTAGTACCAGAATTATGCCTTACTTGACTACGATATTGATCAGTTTACCGGGCACCGGGATTACCTTGACTACCTGCTTGCCGGCAATCAGTTCCTGTACCCGTTCCTGTTGCATTACCAGTTCCTTCATTTCATCGGGTTTGATGTTGGCGGGCACCAGCATGCGTTCCCGTACCTTACCGTTTATTTGCACCACGATGGTGACTTCATCTTCTTGGATGGCCTCGGGTTCGTAATTTGGCCAGGGCTTGCTGTGCACGCTTCCGGCATGACCGGTAAGCTCCCACAGTTCCTCGGCTATGTGAGGGGCGAAAGGCGCCAGCAGCAGCACCAGCGTTTCCACGGCTTCTTTCATCACGCCCCGATCCCGGTCGACCTCAGGCACTTCCCGGAACTGGTACATCGCGTTAACCAGTTCCATGATAGCGCTGACTGCGGTGTTGAAGTTAAACCGGTTGCCCACGTCTTCGGTGACCCGTTTGATGGTCACATGGGTCACTCGACGCATCTCTCCGTTCACCCCGGACAGCTTACCGGGGCCGGGCAGCGGTAAATTGGCCAGGGAGTCCTTCAGGGGCTCCACCAAGCGCCACACGCGGTTTAAAAACCGGTAGCATCCTTCTACCCCCTGGTCGCTCCATTCCAGGTCACGTTCCGGGGGTGAGGCGAACAGGATAAACAAACGGGCTGTGTCGGCACCGTAAGAGGCTACAATGTCTTCGGGACTGACCACATTACCCTTGGACTTGCTCATTTTAGTTCCGTCCTTTAACACCATCCCCTGGGTTAACAGATTGGTGAAAGGTTCCTCGTTACCCACCAACCCCGCATCGAAAAGCACCTTGGTGAAAAACCGGCTGTATAAAAGGTGCAGGATGGCGTGCTCCACCCCGCCGATATACTGGTCCACCGGCAGCCAGTAGCGCACGCTGGCCGGATCCCAGGCGTTGTCTTCGTCCCGGGGGCTGGTGTAGCGGTAGTAGTACCAGGAAGAACACATAAAGGTGTCCATGGTGTCGGTTTCCCGCCGGGCCTTACCGCCACAAGCCGGGCAGGCGGCATTGGCGAATGCGGCGTGTTCCTCCAGCGGTGAGCGGCCCGTGGGTGTGAAGGCCACGTCCATGGGCAGCATTACCGGCAGATCTTGATCCGGCACCGGCACAGTGCCGCACTTTTCGCAATAGACTATGGGAATCGGCGCCCCCCAGTAACGCTGCCGTGAAATCAGCCAGTCCCGCAGCCGATAATTAACCAGGCCGCGGCCCAATCCCTTTTCCTCCAGGTACCGGGTCACTGCGGTTATGCCTTCTTCGTTGGGCGTGCCGTCGAAAGGCCCGGAATTAACCATTACCCCCCCACCATAATATGCTTCGGTCATTTCGTCAGGGTTAAGGGCCACGCCCTCGGGCTGGATAACCACCCGAATGGGCAGGTTGTATTTGCGGGCAAACTCAAAGTCACGTTGGTCGTGGGCGGGAACGCCCATCACCGCGCCGGTGCCGTATTCCATAAGCACGTAGTTGGCTACCAAAACCGGCACTTTTTCCCCGTTTACCGGGTTGATGCAATAGGCACCGGTGAACAAGCCGATTTTTTCCGTTTCGGTCGCAGTACGGGCCAGGTCGCTCTGGTGGCGCACGCTGGCGGCCAAGGCTCTGACTTCCTCGGCCTGGGGTTTGCCCGCAATTAGTTTTTCCACCAGGGGATGCTCAGGGGCCAGCACCATATAGGTAACGCCGAATACGGTATCCGGGCGGGTGGTGAAGACAGTCATTGTTTCATCCAGCCCGTCAATGGTGAATGTAATTTCGGCACCTTCGCTGCGGCCAATCCAGTTATCTTGCATAATTTTGACTTTATCCGGCCAACCTGGCAGTTTATCCAGGTCATCCAACAGCCGGTCGGCGTAATCGGTGATTTTAAAAAACCATTGTGACAATTCCCGTTTTTCTACCACGGCCTTACAGCGCTCACAGCCGCCGTCCTTAACTTGCTCATTGGCCAGTACCGTGGCACAGGACGTACACCAGTTAACCGCTGCTTTTTTTTTGTAAGCCAGGCCCCGGTGATAAAGTTGCAGAAACAGCCACTGGGTCCATTTATAATAGCCGGGATGGCAAGTGGCCACCTCACGATCCCAATCATAGCTAATGCCTAATTGTTTAAGCTGTTCCCGCATGGTGGCTATATTCTCGTAAGTCCACTGGGCGGGGTGCATGGCGCCATGTTTGATGGCGGCATTTTCGGCCGGCAGTCCAAAGGCGTCCCAGCCCATGGGGTGCAGCACGTTAAAGCCCTGCATGGTCTTATACCGGGCCACCACATCCCCGATGGAGTAATTGCGCACATGGCCCATGTGCAGTTTTCCCGACGGGTAGGGGAACATCTCCAAACAATAGTACTTGGGTTTGTCGCCGGTGTCCGGGACGGCATACAGATTCTGATCCGCCCATCTGGTCTGCCATTTGGGTTCAATGGTTTTAAAATCATAGCGTTCTATCATGTCATCCTCCTATGCGCTATAACCGTTCATTTATAGTGTGTACATTTAATTAGCATTATTGCCGCGGTAATTTAATTTCCGGCTACCCAGTTCTCGCAGTTTGGACTTTTGCACCTTCCCGCTTGCGGCGGTGGGGTAACCGTCCACAAATTGAATGTGCGCCGGGATTTTGTAACGAGCGATGCGGCCGGAACAGTATTTTTTAATTTCCTCTGCCGTTACTTCTGCGCCGCCGTTTAGCTGGATGAAAGCCGTTACTTCTTCACCATATTTATCGCTGGGCACACCAACCACCTGCACATCTCTGATACTGGGGTGGGTCAATAAAAATTCCTCTATTTCCCGGGGATAAATATTTTCCCCACCCCGGATAATTACATCCCGGATGCGGCCGGTAACGCGTAGATAACCTTTATTGTCCATCAAACCAAGATCACCGGTATGCAGCCAGCCTTCCTTATCAATAGCAGCGGCAGTAGCCTCGGGCATCTTGTAATAACCCGACATAATATTGTATCCCCGGGCGCAGATTTCACCTTGACTGCCTGGCGCCATGTCTTTGCCGGTTGACGGATCAGCTATTTTGACTTCCACCCCTTTAAGCGGGCGACCTACTGTGTGCATGCGTATTTCCAGCGGTTCATCCGCCCGGCTCATGGTAATACCCGGCGATGCCTCGGCCTGACCGTAGGTGATTACAATGTCGTTTATACCCATGTTTTGAACCACGTTATTAATCAGTTCGGGCGGACATGGTGCCCCCGACATAATACCGGTGCGCAGCGAAGCTGTATTAAAATGATGTTTTTCCAGCACCTCAAGCTCGGTAATAAACATTGTGGGCACCCCGTGTAGTGCCGTGCACCGTTCCTTTTCCACTGCTTCCAGTACTTTAATGGGATTGAAGTACTCATTAATAACCATGGTGGCAGATGCCGCTACACAGGTAAGGGTACTTAGAACGCAGCCGAAGGTGTGGAACAGCGGCACAGGTATGCAAAGCCGGTCATCGGGGCCCAGACCCATGCACCCGCCCATGTCTGATGCATTTTGCACCAGGCTGGCGTGGGGCAGCATAACACCCTTTGGAAAACCGGTGATACCGGTGGTATATTGTAAATTAGCCAGGTCTCGGGGTTGCAGGGACGCCTGCCGGGCTGCCAGCTCTTGGTCTGATATACCTTCACCCATGGCCAGCAATTCATTCCAGGTAAATAGGCCGGGAGCCTGTCCGTTGCCGATCAGCACCAGGTTTTTTAGCATGGGCAGCTTCTTGCAATTTAGCCGCCCCGGCATGTGGTCTTGCAATTCGGGGCACAACTGGTAAATCATATCCAGGTAATCATTATTACGAAACTTGCCGACAAATATTAGGGTTGTAACATCCGAATGGCGCAGCAGGTACTCTAACTCGGCAAGCTGGTAACTGGTGTTCACCATTACCAGCACCGCACCCACTTTAGCGCCGGCAAACTGGGTCTGTACCCATTCTGGTATATTGGGGGCCAGGATGGCAATATGCTCACCCCGCTTAATCCCCATGGCCATCATCCCTTTAGCCGTGCGGTTACAGGCCTGCTGCATTTCCCTGTACGTGTACCTGGCGTCTGCCTCGGGGAATACAAGCGCCTCGTTATGCGGGTACCGGCCCGCCGAGCGGTCCAGTAAATCACCGATAGTCATTTGCGCATGATTATTCATTAATTGTCAACCCCTATCCCCTGTCTCAGCTTCTAAAACCTATAATACAAAAACACAAAAGCCCCCCGCCCCTGCTAGGGACGGGAGGTTTTCCCGCGATACCACCCTAATTGAAAAAGTCTGTCTGGTAGAGCTGGTAGGATACGCTCCCTTTAGCGCCACAGCCCCGGGACCTTAACCACTTAATGAGATAACGGTTCATACCGTCCCGGCGCGTAAACCCGGGCAACTTCGGGGCGAGTTCACCCGTACCGGTCACCGCCTCGCACCACCCGGCGGCTCTCTGCCACACATTGCGGGTTACTGCTCCCCATCATAGTCTTTGCTCGTTTAACTGCACTAAATTATATAATATGGTAAAACCAAAGTCAACGCACTAAGTGCGTATTTTACATGCTTTGCGGGTATTTAACAACCTCTGCATCACCCCACAGGTGTTCCAGGTTATAAAAACGGCGTTCTTCCTCCTGGAAGATGTGCGTTACCACCGCCCCAAAATCAAGCAGTATCCAGCGCCCCGCCCTAAACCCTTCCTTTCGTGCCCTGCCGAGGCCCTGCTGCACCATACTTTCTTCTATTGCGTCGGCAATAGCTCGGGCATGCACGGCTGACCGACTACTGCAAATAACAAAGTAGTCTGCCACAATGGAAACTCCGCCAATGTTCAGCACGGTAATAGCGGCTGCCTTTTTAGCTTCCGCGGCCTCAACGGTCACCTGTACCATAACCTGCGGATTAATGGTCAAAAAGCGATACCCCCTGTTTTTTTAGGTATTCAGAATTCAGGAGTCAGCATTCAGAATAAAACAATATGTTAAAACCAGCCTTTCATTCTGACTCCTAATTCCTGACTCCTTTTTTTATTGTTATTCGCCTAGCAGGGCAAAGTTCCTTCCAGACAATTAAATTTTCCGGCTCAGCTTGTCAAGGATCAACTTGTTACGAGCCGTTATCATCTGTGGATGCACTTGGTCGCCCAGCCGCAGTGCATAGTTGATAGACATGTCATAGCAACTCAGCAGTGCCCGGTCAAGATCCTGCTTCGCCAGAGCGCGTAATTTATCAACAGCTTGGAAATGCCGTCCGGGTTCGACCTTGTCGGCTATAAATAGTACTTTATCTAATAATGTCATGTATTTGTCACCCAGTGTATGTACTGCTATAGCCCGGAGTACCGCTTCATCTTGAACCCCAAAATCCCGCCGGGCCAACCGGCCTCCCACCGGTGCATGCAGCAGCACCGGCAGGGCCAGATCTACTTCATGCAAGGACAGGTCAAATTCCCTGGCCATTTCCACCAGGCGGTCTTCGGGTATACACCTGGCACAATCATGCAGCAGACCAGCCAAAGCCGCCTGCTCCGCATCCGCCCCGTGTACCGTGGCTAATTGCATGGCGGTATTCATAACGCCCAGAGAATGCTCATATCTTTTATGATTAAGCATGCCCTTTAAACGATCCTTGTAAAAATCCAGCTTCAAGTTCTTTCTCCCCTGTTTAGAATGCAAGAAGAAAACCTCCCGTATAAGAGGAGGTTTACACGCAAAATATTTAATCCCTGGCCTGAGCTTCATTGACGGTAATAACCCTACCGGCAAGCTCAGTCCCGTTCATTCCTTCAATCATTCCGTCAGCATCTTCGTCTTTAACCTCAACAAAACCAAAACCGCGGGAGCGCCCCGTCTGCCTGTCGGTAATAATGCGGCTGTCCAGGACTTCGCCGAACCTGGAAAACGCCTCGGCCAAATCTTCAGCATTGGTTCCCCATGGTAGATTGCCCACGTAAAGTGTACGTGCCACTAGATCACCTCTTTTCCAATGTTACTGTTCATTAATTTGTCAGTATTATTTGCAAAAGAAAAACGCCTATGCAAGTAACACCGATTAGAATAATTACCAGCCCGTTAAAACTTATATAATCCGTGCCGGTAAAGGTATTCTTCCGCTGCTTCTGGTAGCAGGTACTTGATGGGCCTGCCTTCCTGCACTCGGTGTCTGATATCCGTGGATGATATAGCCAAGGCGGGCACCTCCAGAGTCTTAATCCTGGAAGAACACGCCGGATGCAGGTGAACCAGTTTCTCACCCAGACTTTCCAATCTAAAGCCCGGCCGGGTGGCTGCAACAAAACAGCATTTTTGTAATAATTCTTCAACCTTTTTCCAAGTTAATATTTCTAAAACCGCGTCGGCGCCGGTAATAAAATAAATCTCCCAACCATCATATTCTTCCCGGATTAAGTCCACAGTATCAATGGCGTATGATGGACCATGCCGATTGATTTCCACGTCTAATACAGTAAAATGAGGGTTTGAGCCAACCGCCAGCCTGGTCATTTCCAAGCGATGGGAAGGATGGGATATGTTTTTTCTGGTTTTATGCGGCGGTATGCCGGCCGGAATAAAAACCACCTTGTCCATGCCGAACTGGAAACGTGCTTCTTCAGCTGTTACCAGGTGACCATGGTGAACGGGATCAAAAGTTCCGCCCATTAAGCCAATTTTCTTCCGTTGCGTTTGGTTGGCTCTTTTATCCATTAGTATACCCCATTTTTGGTGCCAGGTGTTGCAAGTTGGATTTGTTGCAAGTTGGCCAACTTGCAACAAATCCAACTTGCAACACCTGGCACCAAGGTTTTTACTCCAACGCCAAGTTGTCGCGGTGGATGACTTCGTCGTAATCTTTGTGGCCCAGTATAGCGGTTATATCGCTGGTTTTGCAGCCTTTTATTTTATCCACATCGGTAGCGCAGTAGTTGACGATGCCCCGGGCGATCTCTTTACCGTTGGCATCAACAATGCTAATCGTGTTGCCCACGTCAAACCCGCCATAAACAGCAGTTATCCCGGAGGGAAGTAGACTTTTTCCGCCCTTTTGCAATGCCCGAACCGCACCCTCGTCAACGTGAATTCGCCCGCATACCGTGGCCCCGTAAGCAATCCATTTCTTTTTCTGCACCAGCCTGGCCGAAGGCCAGAACGAAGTACCCAGCGGTTCCCCGATCACTATCCGGCGAACCACATCATTTTCCGAAGCCCGGGCAATTACCGTCACCAGTCCCGAGTGCATGGCAATTCGCGCGGCCTGAATTTTGGTCACCATACCCCCGGTGCCTACCTTGGATCCGGCTCCTTTGGCCAGGGACTCAATGTCTTCGTTAATTTCGTATATCTCACCCAGCATGCGAGAACCCGGTATGCCAGGGTCGCCATCGTACAGACCGTCCACATCGGACAGCAAGATTAATAGGTCGGCGTCTACCAGCCCGGCCACCATAGCGGCCAGGTTATCGTTATCACCTAGTTTAATTTCGTCCACCGCAACAGTATCATTCTCGTTAATTACCGGGACAATATTAAAATTAAGCAAGGCCTGTAAAGTATTGCGTGCGTTAAGGAAACGGCGCCGGTCGGCAAAATCCTCCCGGGTCAGCAGCACCTGCCCCACCACAACGCCGTATTCGGCAAAAATCTTTTCGTACATGTGTAAAAGCATGCCCTGGCCAATAGCAGCGGCAGCCTGCTTTTCAGGCATGGTGCGCCGTTTTTTATCCAGGCCCAGCTTGCCCAAGCCTGCACCCACGGCGCCCGAAGTGACCAGCAACACATCCAGGCCGCGGTTGTGCAGATCTGCCATCTGGCGCACCAGTTTCTCGATCTGTTCTATGTTCAGCTTGCCCGTACTATAGGTGAGCGAGCTGGAGCCCACCTTCAGAACCAGTCGCCTGATTGGGCCCATTTTCCTTTTTTCCATAACTCTTCACCCATCAGTCCACAAATTCAAATGCAAATTCTCCTATACGGATCATATCCCCGTTTTTAGCTCCTTGGTGCCGCAGAGCTTGTTCCAATCCCATAACCTGCATAATCCGCTGCAGACGATCCACCGCCTCTTCATTATCCAAGTTGGTCATGGCCACATGCTTTTCAATCTCGCGTCCCGACACCACCAGTTCGCCGTCTTCACGGCGAATGTTAAACCGGGGCACAACCCGGTGCACTATCTCAGGTTCTTCTTCAATGGCGGTATTTTCCGGTAGTTCTTGTAGTAATTGATGAATCCGGCCGATAAGTTCCTTAACTCCGGTTCCCGCCACCGCCGATATTGGAAAGATCTCATATGCGGATCCAAATTCATTTTGCAGCCGCTTCAGGTGTTCATTACTGTCCGGCAGATCTATTTTATTGGCGGCAATTACCTGTGGGCGACCGGCCAGCGCTTGGTTATAAAGCTTAAGTTCCTGGTTAATTACCCGAAAGTCTTCCAATGGGTCGCGCCCTTCGGTACCAGCGGTGTCCAGCACATGGATCAGCACCCTGGTTCGCTCCACATGGCGCAGAAAGTCATGACCAAGGCCGGCACCGGTATGGGCGCCCTCAATTAGCCCTGGTATATCAGCGATAACGAAACTTTGCCCCTCGCCCATACTAACCACGCCCAGGTTGGGCACCAGAGTGGTAAATGGATAATCAGCGATTTTAGGCTTGGCCGCGGATACCTGGGCTATCAATGTGGATTTTCCTGCATTGGGGAAGCCTACCAAGCCTACGTCAGCCAGCAGTTTTAGCTCCAGCAACACCCAGCGTTCCCGGCCTGGTTCGCCCTTTTCCGCCATGGTGGGAGCCTTGTTGTGGGCACTGGCAAAACGGGAGTTGCCCCTGCCGCCGCGCCCACCGCCAGCCACGACAACATCCTGGCCGTCGGTTGTGATATCCGCCAACAACTGTCCTGTTTCTTCGTCACGAATAATCGTGCCCGGAGGTACCCTGATTACCAGGTCGTCCGCAGACCGGCCATGCATATTTTTGCCCCGGCCGTGTTGACCCCGATCCGCTTTATAGTGGCGCCGGTAACGAAAGTCAACCAGGGTGCGCAGACCCTCGTCGCCCCGGAAAATCACATCGCCGCCCCTGCCTCCGTCACCGCCCCAGGGGCCTCCTTCGGGTACATATTTCTCCCGCCTGAAGGCAACGCAGCCATTGCCGCCGTCACCACCGCGGACGTAAATCTTTGCACTGTCGTAAAACATTGTTTTTTCACCTACATTGTTAAATTATAGCTGCATTTTTAAGCAGATACCAGTATTATATATCCCTTCGCCTATTATATCTATTATAACAAGAAAAGCGCGCCCTAAATCAGATCCCTAAATGCACGCCTATTCGTATTAATCTTAAGGTTCTAATCTGCGGCGGTTAAAAAAATAATAATCTCAGTTTCTCCTGCTACACTAGACTGTTTAACAGAACCACCATACAAAGACAAATTTACGTCAATGTCCCGCAGCGCCCCATCGCTACCATACCGGTTTTTAATACCGGTCGGTGTTTTAAACCGCACCTTGAACAGATACCCCCTGTCCGCGGCGTGTATTCCCACGTGCATGACCCGATCCCCGTTTTCCGGTGAGCCCAACCATTCGGCGCCGTAAAGCAGTACCGCTTCCAGAGCTGATCCCAGTTTTTCAGCCGGGATAGTGCAGCCGCCCAAGTCTGTTTCGACCACGTAATCCACGTCAACACCGCGTTCAGTTGCACTGTAATGGGCCAGCATTATCGCCGCCGCTGCTTCAGGTACCTTCAAGTGCACAACCCTGCTCAAACGGGTGATATCCCTGGCTGCATTGTTTATGTATTCCCGGGCCTGTTCCCCCCGATTCATTTGCAACAGCCCAGAGATTACCTGAAAGTGATTGAGAAAATCATGCCGCTGCAGAGATAATAACTCCATTAGCCTGGCCACGTCCCCCATTGTTTCTCTCCTTATATTTAAAATACAAAGATTCTTCGCTACGACTTGAATGACAATCTTTAGCCAGTACTTTAAATGTCGTTACTGGTGTGTTTTGGAAAGTAATTTGTAAATTTTGCTGGCTATAGATATTGTTCTATCGATGTTTACATTTTCCTTTTAGATTTGGCTTGCAAACAAAAAAATAAGACGAATACCTTAAGTGGTGTTCGTCTCGTTTAATAATTAAATTTAGGTTTAACCAGCTTAAAATGATGATTGTTGGCCGCGATATAAAAATTATTTAAACCGCTGTACCTTCCGCTTCTACGATGCTAACCATTTTTTTATCTTTACCCCTGCTCTGGAAGGTAACAATGCCGTCAATCTTGGCAAACAACGTATCATCCCCACCGCGGCCCACATTACGGCCCGGATGGATGCGAGTGCCCCGCTGCCTAACCAGGATACAGCCGGCAGATACAAACTGGCCGTCACCACGTTTTACTCCCAGCATCTTGGGATTGGAATCACGACCGTTACGGGAACTACCTACACCTTTCTTATGTGCCAACTAAACTCACCTCCACAATTGGTGTAAAATCTTAAACTAAATTTTATTTGCTTAAATTGAGGGATGTCCCCATTCCATTAACCTCTATTTTTTCCACCACGACTTTGGTAAATGGCTGGCGGTGGCCCTTTTTGCGCCGGTAATTCTTTTTGGCCTTGTACTTATAAACGATAATCTTCTTATCCTTGCCGTGTTTCTCAACCTTGAATGAAACCTTGGCACCCTCTATCAGCGGAGTACCTACCTGCAGCTGACCGTCTTTTTCCACGGCCAGCACCCGATCCACTGTATAAGCTTCCCCAACATCAGCGGGTAGCTTTTCAATGAACAGTGTGTCTCCTTCGTTCACGCGGTATTGTTTACCGCCGGTTTCAATAATAGCGTACAATAGTTAACCCCCTTTTTCTATAGGACTCGCCGGAACCAGGTAGGGTGTAATACCCTTTAGCACAGGTTCGATGTTCCGAAACTTGTCAAAAACCCGCTCCGAGCGGTACTTGCCTACAATAAAACATTTTATCATAACCTGGCGTCTTGTCAAGACTTGGTGCCAGGTGTTGCAAGTTGCAAGTTGTTTTCTCCATATTTTATACAGTTTATGGTTCGAAGAAAAGTAACCCCTAATCTTACGTCTTAAGTAGCTTGGCCTTGGCGTAAGTACGGAATACCTTGTTTACCTCGATGGCTACCGTGTTACCCACCATTGAACCGGCACCTTCAATATCCAGTATGAAACCGTTCACCCGAGCGATGCCATCATTAATGTTGTTTACATGCGGTTCTTCCACCCTGACCTCCAGTACCTGTCCGGGCTTGACGGGCAATACATGGGCATTGATATCGGACTGGTCGTAAAGAGGACGCACGGCTACCGCCTCAATATGGTGCTCGGCGGTGCCTCTAATGTACAGGTTTTTACCGGTACGGCCTTCCAGTTCCCGCAGGTTGGCGCCACCGCTGCCAATTAACCTGGCGGCCACCAGTGGGTTGGCCTCCACCAAAATGGTTTCGGCACCGGTTTGCCTGGACATTTGGTAAATTTGCTGCTTAATGTTAATACCCACCGTTTCTTCGGAGAGCACCTTACCCCGGCCTTCACAGTACGGGCAGGCTTTTTGCAACACCTCAGCCAGGCTGGGGCGCACCTTTTTCCTGGTCATCTCCACCAGACCCAACTGGGTGATACCCAGGATATTAGTTTTGGTTTTGTCCTTGCGTATCTCTTCCTCCAGTACGTCCAGCACCTGCCGGCGGTGCTCCTCAAGGGTCATATCGATAAAGTCTACAATAATAATGCCACCAATATTACGCAGGCGTAACTGGCGCGCAATTTCCACCGCTGCTTCCAGGTTGGTTTTTAGTACGGTGTCCTCCAGGTTGGTGCTGCCCACGTACTTGCCGGTGTTCACGTCAATGGCATTTAGAGCCTCGGCCTGGTCGATGACGATGTAACCGCCACAACGCAACCAGACCTTGCGTTTTAGAGCCTTTTCCAGTTCGGCTTCGATATGGTGATCTTCAAAAATATTGTCCCGCTCTTCTAGAAATACTTTAACCTTTAGCTGCGGTCCCACGATATCCAATAAGTCCAATATTTTTTCGTATTCGAACCGGGAGTCTATGGTGAGCCGATCCACATCAGAGGTAAAGGCATCCCGCAGAATGCGCTGTACTAGTTCCAGGTCACGGTGCAGCAGGTTTGGTACCGGCCCGTGGCTGGAGCGGTTTATAATTTTGCGCCACAGATTGGTAAGCATGTTGACGTCAACGGCCAGTTCTTCCTCAGCCACTCCTTCGGCCACCGTGCGTACAATTACCCCCATACCGCGCATTTTAATCCGCGACGCCATCTCCCTGAGCCGGTCTCTTTCATGTTCATCTTCAATGCGTCTGGATATACCGATATAATCTACAGTCGGCATGAGCACCAGGTACCGCCCCGGCAGGGTAATATGGGTAGTCACCCGAGCCCCCTTGGTGCCGATGGGCTCTTTAACAATCTGTACTATCAGGTCTTGTCCCTGTTTAAGTATATCGCAGATATTTGTACCCATGGCCGCGCCCTGCCCGTGCCCGGGTTCAGCATTACGAACCGGGATGGCATCCTCAATGTAAAGAAACGAGTTTTTTTCCAGACCTATATCCACAAAGGCGGCCTGCATACCGGGCAACACGTTTTCCACCCGGCCTTTGTAGATATTGCCCACCAACCGCTGATTGGGTGAACGTTCTATATTCATCTCCACCGGGATACGGTTTTCCAATACGGCTACTCTGGTTTCTTCTTCGCCTACATTAATCAATATTTCTTTAAACATATCATCATCTGCCTTGGTGAATAAGCTTTTATTTTCTAATTATGATTATAAACCTTTATCCAACCTTTGGTAATATTTTTTCTAAATTAATTTTTTTTATTAACCGGCCAAAAACAGCCCGGTTCTGGTTATCTGCAGGTCAGCGGGATCAACCTTTATGCCGGCGTGTTCAAAAAGCGCCGTTATCGCTTCGGCAGGCCGAACATTCATCACACTGCCGGTTTTTAGTTCCATTCGCAGACAAAGGCCATCTTCAGCCGGCAGCACCTCTACTTTCACTATGCCGGGCCTGATGTCCCGAATTTTTTCCTTCCCATCTTTACCGCGCCGCCGGATTTCCACGCAGTCCCGAGTCATGAATTCTTGTATGGCAGCATTGGGCAGCGGGGCCGGTAAATCTTCCCCGTCCAACCTCACAATGTAATCTGCTCTTTCCAGAGCTGCCATTAGCGCGGGAGTAGCACTGCTGATGGCAGCCACCTCCAACACCTTTAATCCAGGCGGTAGTACAGCGTTAAGACTTTCGACCATCTGGACGGGTTCTACTTCCCGGGTCATTTCAACCTCGGCCAGTTCGGCCAGGCCCTCTGTGCCCACAGGCAGCGGTGCCGCAATACTCATTCGGGGATGGGGGTTAAAACCCTCTGAAAAGGCCACCGGCAGCTTGGCCCGGCGCATACTCCGTTCCAGTTCCCTTATCAGATCCAGATGAGCAGTGTAACGGGCCGGATCCTTTTTACTGTAGCGAATCATGTAACGGTGCAACCGTTTCACCCCCTGCCAGACTTGGTTTAATTTCCAGGGTGGGGCACAGCCCGCAGCCCGGGCACTTGCCGGCGCGGCAATCCGGGGTGATTTCCCCGTCCAGGGCGCGGCGGTGTTCCCGCACCAGGTATTTTTTGTTCATCCCGGCCCCTATATGATCCCAAGGTAGGATTTCGTCATATTCAAACCGGCGGTGAGCGTAACCTGCCGGCTCAATGCCGGTTGCTTCAAAAGCTGTCATCCAGCGTTCAAAATTAAAAAACTCAGACCAACCGTCAAAACGGCTGCCTGCCCGCCAGGCAGCTTCCAAAACAGTAGCCAGCCTCCTATCGCCGCGGGAAAAAACAGCCTCCAAAAAACTGCCCTCCGGGTCATGATAGTTAAATACCAGCCCCCGGCCACGCACACGTTGCTTTAAAAATGCCTGTTTACGTTTAAGTTCATCCATATTATCCTGGGGTTCCCACTGAAACGGAGTATGTGATTTGGGCACGAATGATGACACACTTACGGTCACTTTAATCCGTCCCGGTGAACGGGACAAGCGGCGTCCCCTTTCTAAAACCCGGCGGGCCAGGTCGGCGATTCCCTCCAGGTCGGCATCAGTTTCAGTGGGCAGACCAATCATAAAGTACAGTTTTACGGCCTGCCAGCCGCCAGCAAATGCAGCGCTCACCGCTTCCAACAGATTATCCTCGGTGACGCCTTTGTTAATCACGTCCCGCAGCCTTTGGGTTCCCGCTTCCGGGGCAAAGGTAAGGCTGGAGCGGCGCACCTTTTGTACTTCCTTGGCTAGATCCACCGAGAACGCGTCCACCCGGAGCGAAGGTAGTGAGATGTTTACGCCCGCTGCAGTTTGACTCCCGGTGAGTTCACTGACCAGGGGTTTAATCCGGGAGTAATCCGAGGTACTGAGTGAGGAAAGAGAGATTTCATTCCAACCGGTGTTGTGGATTATTTCTTCAGCCTGGCGAACCAGAGTTTGGGGTTCTTTTTCGCGCACTGGTCGATAAATTACGCCGGCCTGGCAGAACCGGCAGCCGCGGGTACAGCCGCGCTGCACTTCAAGCATGGCGCGGTTATGCACTGCTTCGATGACGGGCACCAGCGGACGAGTGGGGAATGCCGCTTCACCTAGGTTGGTTACAACCCGTTTATTAACCACCGCCGGCGCTTCAGCAACGGCAGGCTCTACCTTTTCCAGATTTACCCTGTCATTATACTCCACTCGGTACAGCGAAGGCACATAAAACCCGCCAATTTTGGCCAGCCTGAGCAGGAACTGCTCGCGGTTCTCACCCCCGCGCTGCGATTCCAGACAGGCGTCCAGCAGGTCGTTAACCGCATCCTCCCCCTCACCGATAATAAAAACATCAATAAAATCAGCTAACGGTTCTGGATTAAAGGCACAGGGGCCACCGGCCACAACCAGCGGATACACGCCGGTAGCCCGGTCATCCCGCCGCACCGGGATCCCGGCCAAATCCAACATATTTAGTATGTTGGTAAAACTCAGCTCATACTGTAATGTAAAGCCTAAGATATCAAAATCGCGCACCGGACGGCGGGATTCCAGGCTGAATAACGGCAGTCCCGTTTCGCGCATCTGCTTTTCCATATCCGCCCAGGGAGCAAAAACCCGCTCCAATAAAGCATCTTCACGGCTGTTCACCGCGTGGTAAATAATCTGTAAACCGAGGTGGCTCATACCCACCTCGTAAACATCGGGAAACGCAAATACCATCTTCACGCCGGTATTTGGCCAGTCCTTATACACCGCGTTCCATTCCCCGCCTGTGTACCGGCCCGGTTTCTGTACCCGGCGCAAAGCCTTTTCCAGCCGCTTGTCCATGGTTTAGCCTCCATATTTTTGCTTCCCATGATAAATACCATTAATCGCTGGAAAAAGCAAGTCTGGGTATTATTTAAGTATTCAGGAGTCAGGAATCAGAATACAGAATGTCAGAAGAATAATATTGCCGTATCTCCTGAATACTGACTACTGACTACTGACTACTGACTACTGACTACTATTTTCATGCCTTACCCGTTCAGTAAATCCCCCACCTTGGTACTTGCGCCCCGCTGCAGCAAAGCATCTATCACCGCGGTTTCGGTTACCGTTCCAAGGTAACGGTGCTGACTGTCTAACACAGTCACCAGGTGGTACCGCCTGGGTACGAAAGGCCGCACCAGCATCCCCAGCGGCACATTTTCAACCGTTGCCATCTGAATTACAGGCAGTACGCCCTCCCGATCCAACTCTTCATTCTTAAACCTGAGCATACGCAAAAAAAGGTGGGGTGATTCCTGCCGCTCCCGAGTAGCCGCATAAAACAAAAATAAGGCGGTAACCGGGATATCCAGCCCGCAATAACCTGCCCATATCCCGGCCGCACCGGCGAACATAACCACCAAGGCGATAAACTGCCCCAGTCCGGCGGCTTTATATGTAGCCCTGGCAATGCCGTCCCGCTGGGCACGTAGAGCCCTGTAGATATGCCCCCCATCCAATGGCAACCCGGGCAGCAGGTTAAACAGAGCCACCAGCAGATTGCACTGTAAAAAAAACGGACCCAGCCCTTCATGCCAGATCCCATAATTTTTTAAAGCCACTCCCAGGGAAAAAAGCGCCAGGTTACTGGCGGGCCCGGCGGCGGCCACGTATATCTCCCGCATCGGGTGAACCGAAAGTTCGACACCTGTCTGGGCCACTCCCCCAAAGGGTAGCAGTTCCACCTCTTCAACCGGCACCCCAAGGCGTTTGGCCACCAGTGCGTGGGCTGTTTCGTGCACCAGCACCACACCGAAAGCTATCAGCCCCCGATCTAGCACACCAGCAACAAAAAACAGACCTAGCAGAGCAAGGAAAAAAGGATTCAGGGAATACTCAATGCCCCAAAAGCGCCCCAGCCGCATCGTGTCACCCCCATCAATTGCCCTTAACGCTTAATCGTTCCAGGGGGTCAACAAACTGACCATTTTCCCGTACTTCAAAGTGCAGTCCTCCGCCAGGCACCTCGCCGTCACCCACCTGCGCTATTACTTGCCCGGCCCGGACATCCTGCCCCTCCTCAACGGTTATGTCCGTTACCCCCCCGTAAAGGGTGTAACTGCCTTCACCATGGCTAATCAAAATATAGCGGCCCAGCACTGTGTCTTCGGATACTTTCTCCACCCAGCCGTCATTGGCGGCGGCTACCGCTTCGCCTGGCGGTGCGCTGATGTCAATCCCGGAATGAAATCTTTCCAGTCCGTCCACGGGGGATTGCACCCAGCCGTATTGCTGCACCACCTGACCGGAAACGGGTACACTCAAACCATCATTACTTAGCCCCGGCCCGGCCACGGGTTCTAAGCCGGTACCCGGCGTACCGTGCAGCACAGGGTTGTCCCAGTTAACCATCTGGGCAGCCAGTTGAACGGACTTGTCCAGCAACGGTTGAAAATTCCATTCCGCAGTTAACAGGTAACGCAGGTTATCCCTTACCTGGTCACCTACCGGATAGGGTACCTGGCGAGCCACGAATAGAACAGCCAGGACCACCAGCACCGCTGAGATTCTAAAAAACCTGTTTCGGCCGCCCCGTTGCCTGTAGGATGGCGTTTTTCCCTGCCCGGCAGCGGTCTGGTAGTAATTGGTCCAGTCTTCATTATACTTTTTTTTCCCGGCCCCCAAACGAGGCAACTTGTCCCACTTAAACACGGCAATCCCCCCATAAGTATTCATAGCTGTGTAATCAATATATATGGGAGTAGTTGTTAAAATATTACAGTTTTACAACCTGTGTAATGTAAAATTGACCCGGTCGTGCAGCATCACCACGGCCATCTGTTCATTACTCCGGTAACCTTCCGCCTCAACGGCCACCCGGTAGGTACCCGGGGAAAGCTCGCTGAATATATAACCGCCGTCCCGCCCGGTGGTGGTGGAAAATAAGACATCCTGGTGCTGCACATCTTTTACCGTCACCAGGGCCCCCGGTACAGGGGCGTTGCGTGGAAATCCACTAACCAGTCCTTCCAGGATCACATACCCCAGATAAGTAACTTCCAGTTTTAGGGTGCCCACAATAGAAACGCGTCCCATCCTAAGGCTAACCTTATCCACTACAATTTCATGCTGCACAGAAACAACGTTTTTAAAATCTTCTACATGCCTTAATTGTACGAAACAAATCAAATCAATATCCTTCTCGATACTTTTTTGAACCGCTCCCTGCTGGGTTCTGTTTTCAGGCAGTATGGTAAACATGCGTATCACCACGTCCACCCGCAACAGCGAGTTTTCCAATAAACTTGGTCGCACTTTTTCCACCCGGGCCACGACATTCACGTTGTTAATCCCGGTAGGCACTCCCATTGACCCATACCAATTAATATCCTTATTTGTCACCTGGCGCATGGCGCTTTCCCTGGCCATAAAAGATAACCTCCGACTCCACTGATGCGAAAGCTTTTACCCTTGTTTATACTGTGTTAAAAAGCCGCCGGAAATACATCGGGGGACATAGATGGGGTCAGGCCTAAACTAATTAACTAATTGGTGTACTTCAACCAATTAGTTAATTAGTTTAGGCCTGACCCCCTATTTACCAAATGCTAAAAAATTATCTTTTGCCTGCGCAGATGGACGTTTAGCAATATGCCGATGGCCATCATATTGGTGATCATACTGCTGCCCCCGTAGCTAAATAGCGGCAGCGGCAGGCCGGTGATGGGCATAATGGAGACGGTCATGCCGATGTTAACCAGGATGTGGAAAGTAATCATGCCGGTTACCCCGGTAGCCAGCAGAGAACCGTAAGTATCTTTGGCCTCGGCGGCAATACGAATGGCCCGGTATAAAAACACTCCGTACAATGTTAAAAGCACTAAGGCACCTAGAAAACCTAACTCTTCCGCCAGCACGGAAAAAATAAAATCGGTGTGCCTGATGGGCAGAAACTCCAAAAAACTCTGGGTGCCGCATAATAGTCCTTTGCCCCAAAAACCGCTGGATCCGATGGCAATCTGAGACTGAATCACGTGGTAACCCGCTCCCTGGATGTCCGACCAGGGGTCGATAAAAATAATCAACCGCTTGAGCTGGTACTCATGCAGCGGTATCCAAGTGCCGAACTTCAAGTGTGACCACACCAAACCCACTGCGGCAGCCAGTCCGGCGGAAAAAATACCCACTACCAAAGGAGTCCGCGAACTGGCCATGAATAGCATACTGAACAAAACCGCTACAAACACCAGCGATGTACCCAAATCGGGCTGCGCCATTATCAAAAGTAATGGCACACCCAAAAAGACAAAACAGGGTACCAACTCCTTTAAATTTCTCAGGCGTCCTTCTCGGTTAGCCAGGAAATCAGCCATGGTGATGATAATGATAATTTTGGCAAATTCAGAAGGCTGGAACACAAAAGGCCCGATGTTAATCCAACGCTCCGCACCCATGGCGGTATGCCCCAGGGCCAGCACCGCGCCAAGCATACCCAGGTTAATCACGTACAAGTGCTTGGTGTAGTTGCGCCAGTCTTCATAGGGTATATATATTACTGCGGCAGCCGCCACAATACCCAACAGGAACCAGACAAGCTGTTTGTTTAGATATTCTTTTTTCATCCATAACAGGCGCTGTAGTACGTTTGAGTTCTGCAGCTTGTCCAAATCCAGCCCCAATTGCTTCAGCCAGCTAAAATCAGTGCTGGCACTGCCCACAATAACCAGCCCAAACATCACAATGATGAAGGTGGTTCCAATTAAAGTCAGGTCGAGGCTTTTCACCAGGCGCCTGGTGCCCAATATAATCACCGCCCGCGTGTCTAACAAATTTTTATCCTAAAGTGAAAAGTCAAAGGTCAAAAGTCACTAATAAGACTTCGACTTTCGACATTTGACTCGTGTTTATTATATATCAGGATCGAACACAAAAAAAGCCGGTAAATAACACTACCGGCCCAATTGGTTGAACGTCCTCGGCGATCAGGCGCTCTCGGTTTCAAACTTTCTTTTCATTTTCTTGACCGGAATGTTGGCCACCAGAGCCACCTGGTTTTCCGAGCTATCCAAGGAAACATCCAGGCCATCCTCGTCTATTTCCATGTAATTGGAAATGACGTTGATTAGGTCGGCCTTTAACGACTCCAAAAGTTCCGGCGAAACACCAGCCCGGTCGTGGACGAGTACTAGGCGCAACCGTTCCTTGGCCACGTTTCTGCTGGACGAGCTTTCCCGGCCGAAAATCCGGTTGATAAAATCCAGCACCGCGCATCCCCCCTTGGTTTCACTTCAGTCCGATAATACGGCGTAATTTGCCAAACAGCCCGCTGTCTTCCAGGCTCATCATGGGCACGTCTTCGCCCCTAATCCGGCGTACTATGTTACGGTAAGCCTGGCCGGATTTGGAATTATTATTAAGCACTACCATCTCACCGCGGTTAGTGCTTACCACTACTAACTCATCTTCGGGAACAACACCCAAAAGGTCTATCGCCAGGATCTCAATAATATCATCAATACTCATCATGTCACCGTGTTTGACCATCTGGTGCCGCATGCGGTTTACAATTAACTTGGGCTCACGCAGGTCTTCTTTTTCCAAAAGGCCAATAATCCGGTCGGCGTCACGCACCGCTGATACTTCGGGAGTGGTTACTACTATCGCCTGGTCGGCACCGGCAATGGCGTTGCGAAACCCCTGTTCAATACCTGCGGGGCAATCAATCAGCACATAATCAAAATCATCTTTAATTTCATTACAGAGAACTTCCATTTGAGCCGGGTTTACTGCGGTTTTGTCCTTGGTCTGGGCGGCAGGCATCAAAAACAGCTTATCAAAGCGCTTGTCCTTGATTAACGCCTTTCTGAATGAGCAGTTACCGCTGGTTACATCAACCAGATCATAAACAATCCGGTTTTCCAGGCCCATAACTACATCCAGGTTACGCAGTCCAATATCCGCGTCAATCAGGCATACCCGGCTACCAGCTGAGGCCAGGCCGGCTCCCAGGTTGGCAGAGGTTGTGGTTTTACCCACACCACCCTTGCCCGAAGTAATGACGATTACTTCTCCCATTTGTTAATTTTCCTCCCTTTTGCGCTATTACATGTGAGCATATCGCATTTATCCCTGGCGATCCGGGCCGGTCTGGAAAGACTCGATGACAACCATACCGTCTCTAATCCTGGCCACCTCGGGGGTGGTGGAAAAAGACTGCTCCCCGTCCGGAGCGCGGGTAATTCGGTTGGCAATACGCAGTTGGGTTGGCTGCAGGCGAAAGGCATAAACCGCGGCGTTGCTGTCGCCTTCGGCCCCCGCGTGCACCACGCCGCGCAAGGAGCCCATCACCACCACATTACCGGTAGCGACCACTTCCGCGCCCGGGTTAACGTCACCCAGGATAACCACGTTACCTTCAAATTGTAGCGACTGCCCGGAACGCAGGGTGCGCTGAACCATAATTGTATTATCATCTGCCATGTCTTCCGGTTCCCCTCCTCCCCCGCCGGGGAAACGTACCAGATTGTCACCAGCCCAATCAGTAGCCAAATGTATTCCCCTCCGCTCCAAACATACGCAAAACTTAGGTTCCTAACCTTTAATTCACCGCTTCTTGCATTTAAAGTTAAATAATTCTACAGACTATAACCAAATCCTGCTAGGACGGATAAAAAAAGCATACTGATCAGTTCTTTAGGGGGGCGGTTTCAAGCCTTGGTTCTTGTCATTTTTCAATCTGTAGCAACGTTATCATTAGATTCCCCCGGCACCAGGTCCGGCTGGTTACCCGGTTGCAGCACTGACTGCTGGCCACCCGGCTCGGCTTCATCCGGTGTCGTGTCGTTCGATGGCGGCGGCGTTTCATCCTCTGGTTGCGATTCCGTCTGTTGCTGCGTTTCGTCAGGCGGCAGTGCCACATGCTGGACCACTACGGTACGCTGGTTGGAAGCAGCCTGCTCCGCGGCTTTCTGGCGTTCCAGCCGGTCATTATAATACCGGTAACGCTCATCTTCACCTTGTAAATCGATAGGCTGTTTATTCCAGGCCGGCCAGGCCAAAGTGGGGATATCATCAGGCATTTGCTGCCAATGGCTGATCCAGTTATTGAAATCCGGCTCTTGATCTTGTTCACTGTTTTCAAGTTGTTCTGCTTCCCCGGGCGGCAACAGACTTTTAGGTTCCTCACCAAAATAGGCGTCCATGATGTTACGGGCGATGGGGCCGGCAAAACCGGAGCCGGCATGCCCGCTCTCAAGAATTATAGCTACTGCAATTTCGGGTTTCTCATAAGGCGCATAGGCCACAAACAGCGCGTGGTTGCTTTTCTTATTGCCGTTAGCGTCAAATACTTCGGCAGTACCTGTTTTAGCCGCCGCTGTTTGCTTAAATCCGGAAAAAACGCCTGCAGCCGTACCGCTTGGCGGTACCGTTACCAAATGCATCCCTTCCTGAATAATTCTCAGGTTTTCGGGTTTAATATCTACTTTGTGGCGAGCCTGTTTATCAAATTCCTCAATTTGCTGCCCGTCGGGTGCAATAACTTTATCCACCAGGTAAGGTTTGTAGAGGGTGCCTCCGTTGGCGATGGCGGCCACATAAGACGCCAGCTGCAACGGGGTATACCAGTTATCCCCCTGACCGATGGCCATATTTAAGGTATCAAAAGCCTGCCACTTTAAATCCCAGTCATGTTTTTTTAACTGCTCGGCAAGTTCTTGATCCCGCTCGCTTTCCAGTTCTTTTTTTTGCTGTGCCAGCCGGCGGCGCTTTTCGGCGCTATCATCAGTTTCTTCCAGCTCTAATTCAAGCTGCTTTATTTGACGGTTTAACTCACGCACCCCGGCAAAATCGGCATTATAGTTAATCAACATGCTTTTAACCAATTCATACTTGTGCTCCGGGTCGGGTACAGCACCGGCCATTTCGCCGGGTAGACCGATACCGGTAAGTTGCCCCAGCCCGAATTCCCGGGCGTAATGAGCTATGGCTTCCACCCCGGCCAGGCGCCCGTACTGCCAGAAATAGGTGTCGCAAGAATATTGGAGCGCCGCTAGCATATCAACGTTGCCATGCCCGCCCGGTTTCCAGTCATTGTAACGTCTGCCGAGCATGAAATAGCCCGGGTCGGGCATCCTGTACGAGGGATCCACAACATTGTTTTCCAGGATGGCGGCGGCAGTAACCATCTTAAAAGTTGAACCCGGCGGGTATAGTGACATGGCCCTATTTAGTAGTGCACCACTCTCCTGCAGTTCCTGCCACTTGGCGGTGGTCAAGTTAGCAAATACCCCGGGGTTATAAGACGGGTAACTGGCCATGGCCAGCACAGCCCCGGTATTAACGTCCATCACTACCGCAGCGGCGGCATTGGCATTCACGTGGCCCGCGTTCCGCGCCCGTTGGGCTCCTTCGGCCAGCGCTTTTTCTGCAGCCTTCTGCACTTCCAGGTCCACAGTCAGCACCAGGTCGTTGCCGGGGACAGGCGGCTTTAGGCCTAAATCCCGCACCGGGCGGTTGTAGGTGTCCACCTCTACCTGTCTGGCCCCGTGCTCTCCCCTCAGGTAACTCTCAAAAATCAGTTCCAGCCCGTTCTGCCCGTACAGGTCGTTCATTAGATAACCTTCATCTTTGTGTTGTTCGTACTGTTCCGATTTAATATTCTGCACATAACCCAGGGCGTGGCTCATTAGCTGGTCATAGGGGTAATCACGGGTTGGTTGGATGTCCACCACCACTCCGGGCAGTTCCAACTGTTTTTCCCGCAGTTCCACAACCGTTTCCATTGGAATATCTTCAGCCACAAGCACCGATTCATATGCTTTTTTACCCCGAATTTCATCTCGTATCCGGCGTTCCACAGTATAGGCGTTCTCTTCTCCAAATACCCCTTTGGGAAACAGTAAAGCAACCAGTTGGCTTAACATATCGGTCTTCTTATCCACCCGGATACCGTAGGCATTCCACTGCTGACCGGACAGCCCGGCAACAGCGGCCGGGTCATATATTACAGCCAGTTCCAGTGGCTGACCATTTTCCAGCTCGGTCTTTTTCTTGCCCACATCTTCCTTAATTTTTTCTGCAATCAGGCGCGTGTTCTCAGCGGGGTCACCATCCACCTTAACCTTATCGCCGGCCTGACGAAGATACTCAGGATCCGTAATCAGTACCCGGGCCATTTGTTCGGCCATTTGCACGGTGTCGGCCCCGACCCGCTCCAGCACAACACTGTAGGTGGTGCCCTTGATATTGATATCGTTTATTGAAACGGTGTAGATAGGCCGGTTAGTGACTATTTTTTCACCGCTGCGGTCAAAAACTTCACCCCTGGGCGCAAAAACCGGCACGATGCGGATATAATTATTGCGGGCTAAGGTGCGATACTCTTCTGTCTGGATCAGTTGAAGAAAGCTTATTTTAACCAATAAAACAAGGAAAACCAGCGCTACACCGGCCAGCATATATTTGATTTTTCTTTCCACCTGTTTGCGTTTCATAGGCTACAGCCCTTTCATGTCCGGCGGTTGATATGTTTGATATGATTATGAGCCGCAAATAATGTGAAACTAATACTGTCCGTCGCTAAGCAAACCTTCACGGTGCGAACGGTAATATAGGCCGTAAAACAAAAGCACCACCAACGCATTGTAAAAAGATGCGGGGATAATGATACCGGTTAGTGCGGTGAGCACAAAGACCCGCACACCCACCAGAACCAGCAGCAGGTAGAACACCATCTGGGCTCCAAAGGTACAAAACAAGGCCAGACCGGCAGCTATAACACGGCTATCACGGTATAACCGGCCCTCACCCAGACCGCCCAGATAACCCGCTGCCATGTTGGTAAGGGCATACAATCCGAAATAACCCCCGCTTACCAAGTCCTGCATTACCCCGCCTACAAAACCCAAAAAAGCCCCCTCCCGGGTACCCCGGAGGAAGCCGTTAAGTATCACCACCACCAGCACCAAATCAGGCTTGATACCGTTAATGGCAATAAAATTCAAGGCCGTAGATTGAAGTAATATGAACCCCAGCACCAAAGCCAGGAAATAAAGCGTGCGCAACATGAACACCTCCCGGCATTAGGGCGTTTCCAGCTTAAAAGAGGTAACCACTAGGACTTCCTCCAGCCGGTTAAAATCAACATAGGGCTCGACTTCGGCCATCTTAAATAATCCCGCCTCTTCCTTGCGCACTTCACGCACGGTACCAATCGGAATACCCTTGGGAAAGACACTGCCCAGCCCCGCGGTGATGACTCGGTTGCCCTTGTCCGGGGTCAAATCCGTTGGGATATGCACCATGATTAAACTTCCTTGTCCCCCGGTGACTCCTTCCACAATACCCGGTGAACGGGTTTCCTGTACCATACTGCCAACCCCGCTTCGGGGGTCGGTAATCAGAAGCACTTCGGCGGTATTATCAGACACCCGGATCACCCTGCCCACCAGCCCGGCAGGTGTGATAACAGTCATATCACTCTTGATGTCCTGATTTTCACCTTTATTAATTGTTATACTACCAAACCAGTTGCCATGATCTCGTCCGGTTACCGCAGCGGCCTCGGTGGCCATTTGGGGCGCCAGACCTGTGTTGAAATCAAGCATTTTTTTAAGTCTAATGTTTTCCTCGCTTATTTCTTTAAATTGCAGTAACTGGCTCTCCAGCTCGCTATTCTTCTTCTCCAGCTGCCTGAAATCTTGAGACAGCCCAATCAATCTGGCCGGTGTGGAAACGAAATCACTAACTTCCCGTCCGACAATCATGATTACCCTCTGTACCGGAGACAGAAGATCCCGGACAGAGGATGTCAAAGGAGTAAATTTTTCAATGCCGCCCGCGGAATAATGCAGGCCAGTCATCATCACGATGACCAATAGGCCAAATAATACGATTTTTTTTCCCAGGGATAGGCCGGACACGCAACACCCACCTTCCTCCGGTGCCGGGCGTATAATTAGAATTCAGTAGTCAGTAGTCAGTAGTCAGAATAATTCGAGGCGATATATCAACTTCCTTCTGACTCATAACCCCCGTATTAGGCTAGTTTTTTGGGGTGGATTAATACTTTACGCAAGATGTCGATATTCTCCAATACTCGACCGGTTCCGTAAGCCACTGCCAACAGCGGGTCGTCGGCCATATGCACCGGCATTCCGGTCTGCTCGCTCACCAACCGATCCAAACCGCGCAGCAACGAACCACCGCCGGCCATCACAATGCCCCGATCCATAATATCCGCGGCCAATTCCGGCGGGGTAAGTTCCAGGGTGTTTTTAATGGCGTCCAGGATGCTGGACACGGGCTCGGAAAGCGCCTTGTGTATTTCTTCCGACGTAATCTCAATGGTTTTGGGCAGCCCGCTGACCAAGTCCCGTCCCCTGATTTCATAGGTCTCAATTGTTTTAAACGGGTAGGCGGTGCCGAGTTCAATTTTAATTTCCTCGGAGGTACGTTCACCGATCATTAGGTTGTAAGCCTTTTTGACGTGCTGGATAATGGCATCGTCCATCTCATCGCCGGCAATACGGATGGATCGGCTGGTTACGATGCCGCCCAGCGAAATAACGGCCACTTCGGTAGTGCCGCCCCCGATATCCACAATCATGTTGCCTGTGGGTTCATGTACCGGCAACCCGGCCCCAATGGAAGCCGCCATAGGCTCCTCTATTAGATAAGCTTCACGGGCGCCTGCCTGCAGGGCTGCTTCGCGCACCGCCCGTTCTTCTACCGCAGTGACCCCTGAAGGCACCGAAACTACCACCCGGGGCCTAATCAGGAATGAGCCCTTGCGCAACGCCTTGTTGATAAAATATCTAATCATGCTCTGGGTGACGTCAAAATCGGCAATCACGCCGTCTTTCATGGGACGTATAGCCACGATATTGCCCGGGGTGCGGCCAATCATCTGCTTGGCTTCCTCACCCACCGCCAACACTTGGCCGTTGTCCCGTTGGATAGCCACCACCGAAGGTTCCCGGAGCACTATGCCCTTACCTTTTACATAAACCAGAGAATTTGCCGTTCCCAGGTCAATACCCATATCTTTGGAGAAAATTCCAAACCGCATCTATCCGGCACCTCTTTCTAAATATAAATGAGGATATCTAGAGGACGCTGAAAAAGTCAATTAAAGGCGATTGTCATTTCTGAGCGTAGCGAAGAATCTGAGTTTTAAGCCAAGATTCTTTATTTCACTTCGTTTCATTCAGAATGACTAGAATTAAGACTTTTTTTTTGGCCTCGATATTTACACTGTTTATAACAGCCCTTGGGCCTTGAAACTCGTGAACTTATTATCTCCCACAACCAGGTGATCTAAGACATCAATCCCGATAATATTTCCGGCTTCCACCAGTCTTGTGGTGGCCTCAATATCCTGCCGGCTGGGAGTGGGATCTCCGCTGGGGTGGTTATGTACCAGGATAACCCCGGCGGCACTGCGCTTGATAGCTGCCTTGAACAATTCCCTGGGATGAATGGCTGAAAAGTTCAGCGTCCCAATGGAAATCACTTCCCGGGCCAGCACCTGATTTTTGGCGTTAAGCAGCAGGGCCCAGAAATGCTCACGATCCAGATGGCGCATTTCTTCCATCACCAAGGCAGCGGCATTTTCCGGTGACTTAATGGAAGGCCTGTCCCAGGCTGTGGTTATGGCAACCCGCCGGCCTAGTTCAAGCGCGGCTTTAATCTGAGCTACTTTGGCTGGCCCGACACCTTTAAACGCGCTTAGTTCCTCGGTAGATGCGTCCAATAACTGCCTGAGCCCGCCAAAATGTCCCAACAAACCTGTGGCCAAATCCATGGCGCTGGCATCGGCACTGCCGGTGCGCAGCATGATGGCTAAAAGCTCAATATCCGATAAAAACTGCGGCCCTTCGTTTAAAAGCCTTTCCCTGGGTCGCAGTCCTACGGGCATATCCTTGATGGCTACCCGGTATTGCTCCCGCCCCTGCCTAAGATTATCCCCAGTGCTCACTGACATCAATATCCAACTCCTTGAGCATCCGGGTCAGCTTGTAAACTGGCAGTCCCATCACGTTGAAATAGCAACCCCGAATCCCGGTAATAAATACGGAACCCAGTCCTTGAATCCCATAGGCACCGGCTTTATCCATCGGTTCGCCGGTCGCAATATACCTCAACAATTCGTCCCGTCCCACAGGCCGCATATCCACAAAAGTATGGTCGTGCCCGGTGACGAATCGCCCGCCTGAGATGTCCCACACCGTGGCCCCGGTAAAAACCTCATGAGTGTGCCCCTGCAGCCGCTCCAACATATCCATGGCCATGGTCTCATCTTCCGGTTTGCCCAGCACCTCGCCGTCCAGCACTACCACGGTGTCGGCAGCAATGACCACCCCACCGGGCAACTGCCGGGCCGCATAATCCGCTTTGCGCCGGGACAGTGATTCCACCTGTTCAGGCGCAGTCATGCCCGGAGGCAGGGTCTCATCCACGTCAATCGCCAGTACAGTATGCGGTAGCTTAATTAATTCCAATATTTCGCGCCTGCGGGGTGATGACGAAGCCAGGTAGATGTGAGGCAATGTCTTACATACCCTCCATTATCGAGCTGTATTTTTTGCCATAACCAGTGTCGCCACAGATAGTCCAAATCCGCCCCGGGCTTATACCCTGCGGTAGACCAAATAACCCAATATTATACCCAGTACGGTAAGCGGGCCCAGGTTCATAGTAAAACCAAAGGTCAATTGCATGAATTGCAAATCCAGTGTAGCCGGTTGCATACCTATATTACCGGTGGTAGCCAACACAGGCAAGGTTTGGGCCAAAGTGCCGGTAAGGGCGCTGCCAGCCAAACCTCCGGCCAATAGCAACAAAAACAGAATCCAGGGGCTCTTGGAACCCCGATACCCTTTGTTCAAGATTACCACCCCTTTCGGTGCGGCATTTTACTTTTTTCGCTCTAATTGTAAAATCCCTACCAATACATTTTACCATAATTACCGACCTGTTTAGGCTTTGGGACAAATTATATTTTAACGATCATTTCCACTTCCACAGCGGCGCCTAATGGCAGTTCATTAACTCCAACGGCGGCCCGGGCATGCCTGCCTGCGTCACCGAAAATTTTGCCCAACAATTCGGAGGCACCATTAATCACCCCGGGTTGACCGGTAAATCCAGGCGCGCTGTTTACAAAGCCGGTCACCTTAACCACTCGCTGGATCCGGTCAATACCGCCGGCCAGTTCCGCGGCTACCGCCAGGCAGTTAAGAGCACAGATACGCGCGGCATCATAACCTTCTTTTTCGGTACGGTCAGCACCAACCCGACCAGTATACTTTAATTCGCCGGCCACAAAGGGCAGTTGGCCGGATATATAAGCCCAGCCGTCCACCAGCACTCCGGGCACGTATGCCGCCACCGGGCGCGGCGCCGGAGGAAGGGTCAACCCCAGGTCAGCCATTTTTTCGCTGGGTTTCAAAAACATACACCTCCGATTGTCAGTATTCAGAATTCAGGAGTCAGAATTCAGAATAATTAGAGACTATAAACCGTTCCACTTATGATTCGACGTAAATCTTGCTTGGGCTTTTTGAATATCCCTTTAGAGACTTTTTTAGCAATTACTCGTTAAAGTCTACCGTAAATAAAATGACCCGTCAACGGGTTTACAGCTTGCCATTAGAGCTAAGTTTAGTGTCCATGGGGTATAGTCCCCTTACTGGTGGTTGTTTAACCGGAGCACCGTTTCCCGGGCATCGGCCACCATGTACAATGAACCGGTAATACAAACCAGGTCGCCTTTTCGGGCCACTGCCAGGCCTGCCTTTACCGCTATACTAATGTCTTCTACAGTTTCCACGTGTGTGACGTAGCGGCGCGCCTCATCGGCCATCTGCTCCCAGTTACCCGCCCGGGGGCTGTTGGGCCTGGTGATTATTACGTGCCGGGCTCGGGGTGCCAGTTCCGCAACTACCTTGGCCCTCTCTTTGTCTCCAAGCATCCCCATTACCATAATCACACTGCTGTCGGCAAAATATTCATCAAGCGCCCGGCGCAAACTGCAGGCACCGTCATAATTATGAGCGCCATCAATTAGTACCGGTGGATTTTCCCCAATCAGTTCCAACCGCGCCGGCCAGACCACGGCAGCCAGGCCATCCCGTAAAGTTTGCTCGTTTAGCACGACATGCCTGTGCTTTTCCAGCATTTCCAACGCCACCAGCGCAGTGGCGGCATTTATTAGCTGGTGCCCACCCATTAACGGAAGCCACAAATTGTGCAGTTGTCGGTTAATTCCGCTATAATCGAATGATTGGCCCCGCAGCGAATGATCACTGGGTTGCCAGGACACCCCGGTGCCCACCCTAACCAGCGGGCACCCTTTTTCCTGGCACGCCGATTCAATCACCTCTAGCACTTCAGGGTTTGCGGCAGCAGTAACCACCGGCACCCCCGGCTTAATAATCCCAGCCTTGACCCGGGCAATCTCCACCAGGGTATGGCCCAGGTAATCCATATGATCCATGGCCACGTTGGTAATGATCGATAATAACGGCGTGACAACATTAGTGGAATCAATAGCGCCGCCCAGACCAACTTCCAGCACCAAAAAATCCACATCCTGTTCCCAAAAATACAAAAAAGCCATGGCGGTGCTAACTTCAAATTCAGTGGGGTGTTCAAAACCATCCCGCACCATGTCTTCCAGGTGCGGACGTAGAATTGTGATTAACCGGGCCACCTGTTCGGGTTCAATTTGGCTGCCGTTAATGCGGTAACGTTCAGTGTAGGAATGCAGGTGCGGCGACGTAAATGTCCCTACCCGGTACCCGGCATTTTGCAGCACCGCTGCCAGCATAGCCAAGGTTGAGCCCTTGCCGTTGGTACCGCCAACGTGGATTACCCGGATTCTTCTGTGTGGGTCTTCAAGCCTGCGCAACAGTTCGGTTTCTCGTCCCAGACCGAAATTCATCCCGAACTTAGTCAAGTTCTGCAAGTATTCCATGGCTTCCTGGTACTGCAATTGTCTCATCCCCTTGGTTATGATAAAAACAAAGTTATCCTATGCCCACTGCAAAACCCAACTCGGAGGTTTAAACCCTAAACCCCTAAATGCTATGACGATCGGTTTTGTAAGGACTTTTGTTCGCTGCACTTTAATTCGACAGTTAAATCCTTTTTCCTATCACAAATAAATGGTTGACTAAATAAATACTCGGCAATATAATGTTAATGATAATCATTATCATTTAATTACATAGGGTCATAACCGGGGGAACCGGTATTTATTTTAACTAATTAATGATAAAGATTTTCATTATCAGTTTTCCAGATGTTCCACTATTAATGGAGGTGCTCAATATGACATTGGACCGGATTAAAAGAGGTCAGGTATTCAAGATTATATCTATTTCCGACGAACTTACCCGGGTGCAAGCCATCAGGTTCGGGTTTACCGAAGGTTCTACCGCCACCTGCGCGGAAACAGTGCCGGCGGGTCCCGTGGTATTGCGCAAGGACAGGCAGGAGATCGCCATCGGCCGCGGTTTGGCCGGTAAAATAACAGTGGCTTTACAGTAACAACAACTCTGGCACCAAGGTCTAACAAAAAAAGGTGGTGAAATCATGGCTCATTGCCATGGTATGACTCTAAAAATGGATATTCCGGCCGGGGCACGCAAAATCGTCTTGGCCGGCAACCCAAACGCCGGTAAATCAGTTTTCTTTAATCACTTTACCGGACTATACGTTGATGTATCGAATTACCCGGGGACAACCCTGGAAATAGCCCACGCCAAACTGGGCAATGATGTGCTTATCGACACCCCCGGGGTGTATGGCATATCTTCATTTAACGACGAAGAGCGTGTGGCCCGGGACATCATCCTTTCCGCCGACCTGGTGATCAATGTGGTCAACGCCTTGCACCTGGAAAGAGATCTATTTCTGACCCGGCAGATTATCGACACCGGGGTGCCGGTAATCGTAGCCCTGAACATGATGGACGAAGCCCGCAGACAGGGTATCGACATAAACCATGAACTGCTGGGCGAAATGCTTGGTGTGCCGGTAATACCAACGGTGGCAGTACGCAAAGAAGGGCTGGACATGCTGGCGTTGTCACTGGGCAAAGCCAAACAGGGCCATATCGACCCGGAACTACAGCAAAAACTGAACTGGATGTTTAACCGGGTGGGCAGTCAGGCCGAGGCACTGCTGGTGCTAGAGGGGGATCCCGCGGTTTCTAAGCGGCACGGTATTGAACCTGGCGCAGAACGGGAGGTTATTTACCTGGCGCGCCGGGAGCAAGTCAATAATATTGTTGAACGGGTGACCAGGACAACCAGCGGCAGTACCGGTTGGGGCGCTAAGTTGGGGCGGTGGATGATTATGCCCCTGACCGGGATACCCATCTTGCTCGGTGCCCTGTGGTTAATGTATCAAACGGTAGGTGTATTTGTAGCCGGGACAGTAGTGGGCTTCACCGAAGAGACCGTAATGCTGGGCCAATACGAACCCTTTGTGCGGGGCTTGGTGGGGCGGGCTGCTCCGGAGACCGGTATTCCGGGGACTATTTTAATTGGCGAATTCGGGGTTTTAACCATGACCGTGACCTACGTGTTAGGGCTTCTAATGCCTCTGGTGGCAGGTTTTTACTTCTTCCTTTCTCTGTTTGAGGATTCTGGTTACTTACCCCGCATTGCCACCCTGACAGATAGGGCACTTACCAACCTGGGACTGAACGGCCGGGCTATCATACCCCTAATCCTTGGCTTCGGCTGCGTTACCATGGCCAGCATCACCACGCGTTTGTTAAGCTCGGAACGGGAAAGGCGCATTGCCATTTTCCTATTGGGATTGGCCATCCCCTGTTCAGCCCAGTTGGGTGTAATTGCCGGCCTGCTGGCCGGGATTGGGCTACCGTTCGTACTACTTTATGCTCTGGTAATCTTAACCGTACTGGTTATAGTTGGCACGGTGCTGAATAGACTTTTACCAGGCCATTCGGCCCAATTGCTCATTGACCTGCCTCCCCTGCGTCTGCCCCGGGCCGAAAACGTGGTGAAAAAGACATTCACCAGAACTTGGATGTTTATCAAGGAAGCGACACCGCTCTTCGCCCTGGGGGCATTAATTATCAGCACCCTACAGGTTACCGGCACTTTGCCGTTTCTACAGCGGGCCATGTCACCGCTGACCGTGGGCTGGCTGGGTCTGCCGTCAGAAACAGCCACTGCCTTTATCATGGGCATTGTACGCCGCGATTTCGGCGCCGCCGGGCTATATAGTATGGATTTGACACCGGCCGCCACGTTGGTGGCGCTGGTGACCATAACTTTGTTTGTGCCCTGCATCGCCTCCATTTTAGTTATATTCAAAGAACGCGGGCGTCGTGAAGCTACCATTATGTGGGGTGCCACCTGGGTGATCGCTTTTACGGTAGGCGGGCTATTGGCCCGACTGCTGGACCTAACCGCCCAGCGCGGTGATATAGCAGCGGTTTCCCTAGCTGTCGCAAGCCTAGTGGCAGTTTTAATAGCCACCGTATTTACCCGCCGCGTGGCCCGGGCCGGATGAAAAAGTTCCATAAAGGAAGGTGCCGTTCATGGCAAACCACACAACTCTTTTTAAATGCTGCCAATGCGGCTACAGTTTTGAACCGCAAAACGACCTGCGCTGCCCGCGTTGCTTCACTCCTTTGTTAAAAAGCGGCGGGTGCTCGGGTTCGTGCGGTAGTTGCGCTGCCCGTCAAGAATCTACAGAACCAAGCCTGCCAGCCAATGAAAAGAAATTTAGTAAAAAGAACAATATAAAATAACCCTGCCTGAGAAAATAAATTAACAGGTGCGGGCATCGTGATAAAAACTGTATATAGCCACATAAAGGTTGTCTATGTTGAAACAAGAAAATCTACCCCATAATACACTTTGCAGGGCGTAGATTTTTTTTGTCCAAACAACGTCCCAAACTTGAACAGCCGGCCTTTTTAACTTTATTTAACTTTAAATCGATGGGATAGCTTAGTTAGTTCGTCGGACATGTTATTAAGCACCTCTACCGAGGAAGATACTTCTTCCATAATGGCGGTTTGTTCCTCTGCCCGGGAAGCCATGTTCCGCACTCCAGTGCCGACTTGCTCGATGGTAACGGCCACCTGGCCAAGCCTTTCGCTTAAACCTTGCACGCCGTCGATAATTTCCTGCATGGAAGCGCTGATAACCCGGATGGTTTCTGTTCCCGTTTCCACTTCCCTGGCGCTTTGCTCCATGCTGGCGACCGCCTGTTGCGTTTCTTCGCGGTTAGCCTGGATTAACTGTTCGATCTCCTTGGCGGCGCGGGCCGACTGCTCGGCCAGTTGGCGCACCTCATCAGCCACCACCGCAAATCCCCGGCCCTGCTCCCCGGCCCGGGCTGCTTCAATGGCAGCATTTAACGCCAATAAATTAGTCTGTTCGGCTATACCCGTGATAATCCCCACGGTACGGGCAATTTCAGTTGACTTATTGTTCAGGTTGGTAATTGCCTGGTTTACTTTACCTGTGGCGCCAGTGATATTTTGCATCTGCAAGCCAATTTGTTTTAATCCCTGCCGCCCTTCCCGCGCTTTAGCAGTGGTTGTTTCGGCCATTTTGGTGACGGCCCGGGTATTTTCATTGATATCGGTAACCGCAGAGCTTATTTCGCCAATAGTACCTGAAGTTTCACTGGCGTCGGCGGCACACTGCTGGGCACCGGCGTTCAAACGGCCGGAATAATCCGCAATCTGCTCTGCTTTCTTCACCAGATGCATCACCAAATCACTGAGACTGGCAGCCATTTCATTAAAAGCGTTGGCTAAAAGCCCCACTTCATCGCTACTTTTTATCCGGGCAATCTCTCCGGTAAGGTCACCGGCCGAAATCCGGGAGGCATCCCCGGCCAGGCGCTTTAGAGGCCCGGCAATTTTACGGGTCATTATTACGGACACCACAATCACCAGACCAATAAAGACAAGCCCCAGCACCAGGGAGCCGTTTTGCACGGCGCTGACCGGCTTGAGAAAATCGGAATAATAACTGCCCATGGCCAGTATCCAGCCATTTTGCATGGTCTGGTAATTCAAGAACATTTGACGGCCTTCCCACTGGTAATCCAGCGTTCCTTTTTTGTTGGCCAGCATCTCCTGAATAAATTCTAGATTACTTAAGTCCTTGCCATCCTCGGTGGGATGAACCAGTGCCTTGCCTTTACCGTCAATGATGAATGCATAACCATCCATTCCATTATCCAGGAAATATTTTTCGTTAATCTCTTTGACCAAACCTTTGGCACTTACCAGCTGAACCTTCTCGCCCATATATGCATTTTCGGTCAGGGTACGATTTAATTCACGGGCCAACTGCTGGGATATAAAAGTCATGTTTTCCTCGGCCTGTACCAGGGCAGCGCTGCGGAATTGTAATACCGCGAAGCCACTAAGGGCGGCCATGGGTATAAGGGTAATTAATAATAGCGCAATCAGTAATTTTTTCTGCAAACCAAACTTGGCCCGGTTAAAATAACCGTAAACCTGACATTCCCGACAGTGTTCCAGTTTAGCCACCACAGACCCCTGTACCTCTCCCCGGCAGCGGGTTCCCTCGATCAACCAGCACTCGGTACCTTTCTGTTCTATGAAAGCGGGACAAAGTTCTCTCGATTCCTCAGGACAATCCATGTAATCCCAGCAGTTTCTGGCCACAAAACATCCCCCCGTTTTTAAAAGAGCACGAAAAAGTCTGGGTACGCGTCATTCTTAACAAAACGTAGTACAATGAAGAATCTCATAAGCCACTTAAATAATTAGATTCTTCGCTACGCTCAGTATGACATTCCCGGCTGTTTGCCATATTGACTTTTGGGGTACTCTCCTTGCTATGTTCGTTTTTGCGTTCACCGGCAAAAAAGGCATATATTTTTTATATCGACCAGTTTCTTAGTTAAGTTAAGCTTTTTTACATCTAAAACCAACATTAAAAAAGTATTTTCTGGGTGTATGTTGAGGGTAGAGGAAAGGGGACACACCTCCGTGGAGGAATGTCCCCAATTGAATGTCCCCAACTTCTGAAAGGACTAAACTAGACCTTAGCTACCCTGCAGCACTGTAAGCCGCTCTTTTATGGCGTCCGTTTTGGATGCCATTTCAGCCTCTTTGCCACGCTCTTTTTCAATTACCTCGGCAGGTGCTTTATCCATGAAACCTTTGTTATTTAGTTTGCCCCGAACCCGTTCCAGATCCTTGGCCAGGTTTTTCAATTCCTTATTCAGCCTGGCCAGTTCCTTGTCTACGTCAATCAATCCCCGTAGGGGCACAAATATTTGGACATCCCTGGTTACGGCTGTAGCCGCCTGCTCGGGCTCTTCGGCCAACTCGGCCGTTACCTCGGCCCGGCAGTTGGCCAAGCTTTCAATATAAGCAATATTGGCATTCAACGTCTCCAAAACTTGCGGCACCGCGGCAACAATAATGGCCTCGGCCTTTTTACCCGGTGGGACATTCATTTCGCTGCGGATTTGCCTAATACCCCGAATGACTCCCATCAGCAGTTCCATCTGCTCTTCAGCCTGCGGATCCATGTTTTCATCCCGCGGTCTGGGCCACCGCGCCTGCATGATAGTACGCCCGCGGTGCGGCAGGCGCTGCCAGATTTCCTCGGTGATAAAGGGCATAATCGGATGCAACAGTTCCAGCGCGCCCCGCAGTACCGTGGTCAGCACATACTGGGCGGTCTCCCGGTCGGCCGGGTCTGTTTTCCCATACAACCGCGGTTTAACCAGTTCGATATACCAGTCGCACAATTCATCCCAGGTGAACTCATAAAGCACCCGGGCGGCCTCACCCAGTTCGTAATGCTCCAGCAGTTCGGTACACTGGCGGGAAGCCCGCTCCAACCTATTCAAAATCCAGCGGTCGGCCAGAGTAAACTGCTCCCGGCTTGGATTTTCCTCGGGTTCATAGTCCTGCAAATTCATCAGGGCGAAACGAGAGGCATTCCAGATTTTATTAGCGAAATTGCGTGCCCCGTCCAGCCGCTCGAAGTGGAACCGCAGATCATTGCCCGGGGTGTTGCCCGTCACCAGCATGAACCGTAGGCTGTCTGCCCCGTGGCTTTCGATTACGTCAATGGGATCCACTCCGTTACCCAAAGACTTACTCATCTTGCGCCCCAGAGCATCCATCACCAGCCCATGGATGAACACCTGTCGGAAAGGTGCCTGATCCATAAAGGCAATACCGCTGAAGATCATCCGGGCCACCCAGAAGAAGATGATGTCCCGTCCAGTCACCAGCACCGAAGTGGGGTAATAATAAGCCAGGTCGACGGTTTTTTCTGGCCAGCCCAGGGTAGAAAAGGGCCACAGCCCGGAGCTGAACCAGGTGTCCAGCACATCAGGATCTTGATCCAGTTTGGTTGACCCGCACTTGCACTTGGCAGGCCGGGTTTTGCTGGCCATAATTTCATCGCAATCCTGGCAGTAATAAACCGGTATCCGATGCCCCCACCATAACTGGCGGCTGATGCACCAGTCGCGGATGTTCTCCATCCAGTTCAAATAAACCTTGGTGAACCGCTCGGGCACAAACTGCACCCGGCCTTCTTTAGCAGCAGCGATGGCGGGTTCGGCCAGGGGTTTCATGCGCACAAACCACTGCTTGGAAAGCATGGGCTCAATCACCGAGGTGCAGCGGTAACAGTGCCCCACAGCATGTGAAAGGTCGTCAATTTGGTACAACAGCCCGCGTGATTGCAGTTCTTTGACTACCCGCTTACGACAATCCCAGCGATCCAGGCCCTTGTACTTGGCCCCGGCCTCGGCAGTCATTTTAGCTTCCCGGTCGATAACTTGTACCGATGGCAATTTGTGGCGCCGCCCCACCTCGAAATCGTTGGGGTCGTGGGCCGGGGTAATTTTTACCGCCCCGGTTCCATATGCCGGATCGACGTACTCGTCGGCAATGACAGGGATTTCCCGCTCCACCAAAGGCAGAACTACCATCTTACCCACCAGGTGCCGATACCGGTCATCCTCAGGATGCACCGCGACGGCAATGTCCCCCAGCATGGTTTCGGGCCTGGTGGTGGCCACGGGGATAAATTCCCCTTCGGATCCTTTGACCGGGTACTTGATGTAGTATAACTGGCCCGGTTTTTCCTGGTGCTCCACTTCAATGTCACTAATAGTGGTCTGGCAGTGGGGACACCAGTTGGTGATGTAATAATCACGATAGATCAGGCCCTGCTCATACAAGCGGATGAATACTTCCAGCACGGCTTCCGAGCAGCCCTCGTCCATGGTGAACCGCTCCCGATCCCAGTCGCAGGATGCGCCTATCCGCCGCAATTGGTGGGTAATCCGCCCACCGAACTGTTCCTTCCATTCCCAAACCCGCTCCAGAAACTTTTCCCGGCCCAGGTCATGTTTATTGGTACCATCCTTACGCAGTTGTTCTTCCACCTTGGCCTGAGTGGCGATACCGGCATGATCGGTGCCGGGCAGCCACAGGGCGTTGTAACCCTGCATCCGCCTCCAGCGGGTCAGGATGTCCTGCAGGGTATTATCCAAAGCGTGGCCCATATGCAGCTGCCCGGTTACATTGGGCGGCGGCATCACGATGGTGAAAGGCTCTTTTTCCGGGTCCACCACGGAGCGAAAAAATTTGTTTTCTTCCCAGTGTTTATACCAGCGATCCTCCACAGTTTGAGGGTCGTAGGTTGTCGGCATATCAAACTTTTCGGTCATCTTCATCCCCTCCATATTGTTTACGCTATCCAAGTCCATAGGTAAAATAATAAACCCCTTTCGCACTAAAAGGACGAAAAGGGTTTTTTCGCGGTACCACCTTAATTCCGGGGGCAGGACAAAAACAAACTACACTAACCAGGTTTATGTCCTCACAACACACTCCGGCACTCTTGCAGCTGTAACGGGCTGATCCCGGCAGGCCCTAACAGGCATTAACCCTTCAGGCCGGCGACTCCGGGGTGACAACGGCCGAAGCAAACGGGAAACCTTGCAGCCTGCGGGTTTTCCCTCTCTTGGTTTGCCTGGAACGGACGTACTCCCCATCACAGTCAGATTTTTGATTACCAATAATTTTAATTTTTTTTGCGTGTACTGTCAACTAATTAAGTTTTTGTAATAACTAAAGGAGTCAGGCGCCAGAATTCAGGAGTCGGAATGAAAAAAGCGCAAAACTAATTTTAAATACCTGAATGGTAACAAGTTTTTTTTACCCTTTTACGGGACAGTATTAAGATTAGGCCAGCTGTATTTAAAAACTAAATTCAAATAAGGAGATGAATTCAGCTTTGACCGGTGATAAAGACTTAAATCAACAAAAATATAATCCCCCGTTGGAGCGGTTTAACTTTCCCCGCCCCAGCACGGAAGAAAATTTGCCGCTACCAAGCCTTGAAGATGTGCGGGATTCCGAAAAAAAAGAATTTTTCAGTGTGCCGGAAAAAAAAGACCATAGATAGTATAGAAAATAGACTTTGGGGTCTGTCATCCTGAGCACTAGCGAAGGATCTTAAGATTCTTCACTTCGTTCAGAATGACATAATAATGGCATAATAATGACATAATACCGTATTGAAAAGCCGCCCCGGGGCGGCAAATTTATTGCTTGTTATTGTTTAAATCTTTTATTCCACAGCTCAGTTTCAACGCAGGCCGGGCCTGAAGTTGTCCCTGCGCCGGCCATAAGCAGACATGTTCACACCGGCCACGCCACCCAGTACCCCCATGACTACCAGCGCCAGTCCGCGACCGGCCAATCCAGGCAGAGCGGCAAAAGTACCGTTCCAGGCGGCCAAAAAAGAAAGCATTACCAGCCCGTACAAAAGGCCCACTACCACACCGTGCAACCAACCCATATTACCGGCCGTTCGTCCGCTCACCACGCCCCCCAGCAAAGCACCCAGCATAGTACCTGCAGTCAACAAGGCACCAAAATGGTAAACCTGTCCCGCAGTCATAATTGCCCACAACACCAAGGCGGAGCAAATAAACACCGTACTGGTAAGCGCCCAGAGTAGACCCCCAATTATCGCACCCGGCTTCAATAGGTTTGCCTGTCCACCCCGCCGGGACCAGCTCACCAAGGTTATCCTCCTGAACATTGGTCCACCTCCGAGAAATCATTTTACTAATTATATGCTAAATATTTAAATTTATGTACTTTTGGTTTTTTTAGGCATTAAAAATACTGAATGGCCATATTTTTAAATAGATATTAACCCCGCCGGAGGTGACTGTGGTGCGTAAACGCACGCTTATTTTAACGCTGGTTATTGTTATAGGTTTTCTTCTGGGCATATCACTATTGGTAAGTAAGGTATTGTTGAAAGAAAAAGAACCAATCATCACTCTTACCGTCGTAGAAGATGAGCCGTCCCTTCTGCACCTGCCACTATACGTGGCACTACAGCAAGGTTATTTCGAGGGCCAGGGTATCCGGGTGCGGCTGGCCCAAGGAACCCGCGCCGGCAGCAATGACGAAGGTATTCCCAATGCCGACGTGGTTTTTACCGACCCCGTAGCGTTCCTGTTCCACAAAGCCGTCCGGCCTGCGGCACCGGTTATTGTAACCACAGTGGCCGGTCACGACGGAACTTTTCTTTTAGCTAAGGAAAAAGAGGATTTCTCCTGGAACAACCTAAAAGAAAAGAGAGTTATCAGTTTCCCACCGGAAACCGGGCCAGGTTTGGCCCTGGATAAAAAACTACGGGACAATGGGCTAACCCCTTTCCGTGATACCGGGATCTATCACCGCATTCCCCAGGATCTGCGACTGGGAGCATTTAAGTCTGGCACTGCTGATTATATTCAACTGGCTGGCATCCAGGCCTTGACCGCCGAGCAAGACGGTACAGGATTCATTGCGACTCCCGTGGGCGACAGGGAGGATGCGTTCCCTGCCGTGCTATGTGCCGTATCCCGGGAAACAATAAACAAACAACCGCAGGCGGTGCAAATCTTTGTAAACGGTCTGTATAAAGCGCAATTATACATGGCTAGAGAACCCGAATTGGGCCTTAAGGCAGCCCATAAATTTTTAAGCAAAAATGAACGCCAACAAACTGATTCATTGCTTGAGCAGTACGTAGCCATGGGCATGTGGCAACCCCTTCCAGGATTGGACGAAAAAACATTCGGCGCCCTCGTGCAGGCCATGGAGGTATCCGGTCAACTTCCCGCACCGGTGAAATTTAGCAGCACCGTAAACAATGATTACGCCCGCCAGGCGGCGGAAACCGTGCAGTACATTCCCCCGGAGGAACGGGATAAAAACTGGCTGCAGAAGCTGTTTAGTTAGTGCTCGTGTTAAAAAAACCAAAATGCGCCACTTCATAAAAAGCGAAGAGCAAGCTTTTTTAAAGCTTGCTCTTGCGCTGTTACTTTAAAGATAAAAGGTTGCGGGCTCTTTTTTATATTTACTGCACAATTATCTGTACCGAGCCGGTACCTACCTCAAGATCAGCTACCCCCTTACCTTCACCCATGGTGTGGTTGTATTCCGCCCTGGCTCCGTCCCGGCGCATCTCCGCCTGAGGCAGACCGGTTACCGAGACATTGCCGGTGCGGGAAACCGCATTAATCTTCAGGTTAGAATCGCCGGGCATTTGTAGATATACCCGGCCAGTGTTACTAGTCAACTCGTAATTGGCACCCAGGGCCCGGTCTGAAGTCATTTCAATGCTACCGGTATTGGTCTGGGCTTTTACGTCGCCACCGGGATTTTTAATCTCAATCCGGCCAGTGTTGTTCCGCACCTCAACCCGGCCGGACATATTTTTAAATTCAACACTTCCCGTATTTCCATCCAGCTTCAAATCGTTATCCAGACCACCGGCAACCACCCGGCCAGTACCGCTTAGTACTTCTATGGCCAATTCTGTGGGCACATAGACCGATAAGTCGGTGACCACACGGTTAAAAGGCCCGTCTCCGCTTCTGGTGTCCGGCACCTTTACGGTAATCAGGCCGCCCTCCTGTATAATTTCGGGTTCCACCTGCTCAGCCTGGTTCCTGACCGGGCCTGATTCCGGCGCCCGGATTACTGCTCGCACACTCAGTTCCCCGCCCTCAGCAGGCAAAAATTCGATTAGACCCAGGTTGTTTTCCACCATCAAACGGTCCCCTGCATTTACCGGCACGGCCTCTGATTCCCAGCTACGCGCATATGTCATTCTGTCTTCATTATACCAAGGCATCCCGTCGAGAATCCTGTCCAAATTGGGACCTACATTGGTAGTGGCGTACGCCGTTCCACCAACTAAAATTAATATTAAAATCAAAATGATGCTGGGCACATGAAAGTGCACTTCATCTTCCCTATGCAGTGCTTTTTTGATAAAGTATTCCACCCCGATGCCGATTAATAGCAGCGGCCACAGTTTCCACATCCACCCCAGGGTAGTTACCGCCCCCAGGTTATACAACAGCAGCGTCAGACCGGCGCCGATTAGGCCGACTGCAAACGTTACCGGGCCTGCTTTATTGATTCCCTTTACTGCCATCGTCGTTCCCCCTCTTCAGGTTTCGATACAAAATGAACACGCCCAGAGCGATAATCATCAGTGGTGTGAATATCTGGCTCATAAATGTGTAATAAGGCAGGAAATTATTAAGTAGCGCCAGGATACCCAGGCCCACCAGCACGTAACCCAGCAGATTGGTCCAGTTGTTATCCCCCAGCGAATCAATGAAGGGCTTATCTTCCACCGGCACGCCTTCACGCATACGCCCCACCAACTGCAGGGTGTCAAAAACATTATAGAAAAAAACAACCGGCAGCACCAAAGCTAAAATGGGATCCAGGTGGGCCATCCCGGCCACAAAAATAGTGCCGAAAAAGAGAATCATCACCTGCAAGCCCCGGTTCATGAGCCCCAGATACATGTACCCCGCACCCGGTACCAGGGAAAACAAGAAGGCCAGCATGGTACTCTTGTCACTGCTTACCACGCCATCCAGCGTATCCACCCGGGTCTCCAGGCAGGATAGGCAATATTCTTTGTCCCGTAGTCGCACCAGGCATTCATCGCAGACCGGCGCATTACAGATACCGCACAGGGCCTGGGCTTCAACTTCCTGGTGATTTGTACATTTCATCTTGTTCCCACTCCTCTAATAAAATCTTGCGCGTATATTCCCCGGCCGTACCGGTGGCCCGTGCCATCGCCGCACCGGTAACCCTGGTATAGACCGCTACCGCCCCGTTAATACTCTCACCTGCGGCCAGCATACGTTCACCGGCCAACCAGGCGCCGCTGCCCCAGAATATAATCATGGATACTGCGGCAGCCACTGCCAAATCCCGTAAGAGCAGGGCCGGTTTAATGGTCATCACCCGACCCGCGTGTTTGGGTGGTGTTTTTGCATGGGAGATGCCATCCACTTCGCTCATCACAGCTTCCCACAGCCCGACAGGTACCGGCTCATCCTGCCAGAGATCCAAAACGCGATCCAGGCCGCGCAACTCTTCCAGTTCAGCGGCACAGCCGGAGCAGGCAGCCAAGTGTTTCTCCAGGGCCGCAGCTTCAGATGACCGGCATTCGCCGTTCTGATATGCGGCTAACATTCTTCTTGCCGTCCGACAGCGCATCGCCTGCACCTCCCAAAAGTCTTTCCTTTAACATTTTCTTGGCCCGGTGTATTCGGGTACCCACGGTTTTTTCCGACAGTCCGGTGACTTCCGCCACCTGTCTGTAACCCAAACCCTGGTAGTGGTGCAGTACCAACACCAACCGGTAATTTTCGGGCAGTTCCCGCACCGCCCGGCGCAAACTCCTTACTTTTTCCTGTTCCAGCCAGGTTTCCTCGGGTCCGGGGCTGCTGTCCCGCAGGTTATCTGCCCCGTTTGCCCCGGCTTCAATGGGGACACTGCGGCAGCGCTCCCGGTTGCGCCTGCGCAACAAGTCCAGGCAGGTATTGGTAGCGATCCGATACAGCCAAGTGGCAAACCCCGAGCGGAAATCAAAATCGGGCAAAGCCCGGTAGGCCTTGACAAACGCTTCCTGGCCGGCATCCCGGGCATCCTCGGGGGTGTCCAGCATGCGCACCGCCAGGCCATATACTTTATCCTGGTATCTACGCACTAGTTCCCCGTAGGCCGCCTTGTCCCCGTCCTGTGCTCTTTTCAGCAGGATTTCGTCCGCAACCAATTAAATAACCTCTTTTCGCCGCCTCTATCCCTTTAGACGACGCCGGCATAGTTTTTCTTTCAAACATCAAAAAAATTTTATAATTCATTTGGAACACTACCATGTAAATGGTATCTTACCACATTATATACCAACAAGTGGTAATGCCAAACCCGTATGGAACCCTATCTGAAGGCGGTTTTTTATTTCCGAAAACGGGATAAATTATGCAAAAGTTAGCAATAATAATACTGAATATAGCTACTGCTAAATATAACTTGTTTTGCAAATACTGAGGCTGAATATGCAGAATGGGGACACACCTCAAATTTCGGGTCAGAACTTTGGGGCCGAGGAATGTCATTATAGTAAGGGGACACACCTCAAATTTGAGGTTAGAACTTTGGGGTTGCGGAATGTCCCCAATGTATATAAGGAGGCATATGCGTGGAGTTTTCCGGTGTGGGCAGTTTCATTACTTTTATCCAGGTGTTTTTTGCCGTCATTATCGGCATGTACTTCTGGAACTTGTTGAAGGCTCAACAGGGCAACAAAACAGCGGTGGAAAGGGAATCTCACAAGGAGTTGGAAAAGCTGCGCCGCCTGCGGCAGATCTCCCTGACCGAACCGCTGGCGGAAAAAACCAGGCCCTTAACATTTGATGACATCGTCGGCCAGTTTGAGGGGTTAAAATCACTGCGAGCTGCCCTGTGCGGCCCCAACCCGCAGCATGTAATCATCTACGGCCCTCCGGGGGTGGGTAAAACGGCTGCAGCCAGGCTCATTCTGGAAGAAGCCAGAAAAAACCCCGCTTCTCCATTTAAAGAAGATGCCAAATTCATTGAAGTAGATGCTACCACCGCCCGTTTTGACGAACGAGGTATTGCCGATCCCCTGATTGGTTCGGTACACGACCCCATCTACCAGGGCGCGGGACCCATGGGTATGGCGGGTATCCCACAGCCCAAATCCGGGGCGGTAACCAAGGCGCACGGCGGCATGCTGTTTATTGATGAAATTGGCGAACTGCACCCCATCCAGATGAATAAACTATTAAAGGTAATGGAAGACCGCAAGGTGCTGCTGGAAAGCGCTTATTACAGTTCTGAAGATACCAGCATCCCCGGTCACATCCACGATATATTCCAAAACGGCCTGCCCGCCGACTTTCGCATGGTGGGTGCCACCACCCGAACCCCGGAGGAAATCCCCCCGGCAATTCGATCCCGCTGCATGGAGATTTATTTTCGACAAATTAACCCAAATGAAATCGGCGTCATCGCCGCCAAGGCAGCCAATAAAATTGAGTTCCCCCTGGAATCCGATGCGTTGGAAACTGTACAAAAATATGCCCGTAACGGCCGGGAAGCAGTAAACATCATCCAACTGGCGGCGGGTATTGTCATTACCGAGGAAGGCACGGAAATTAAGAAATCAGACGTGGAGTGGGTGGTCAACAGCGGCCAGTACGTCCCCCGGCCCGAGAAAAGGATCCCGACCCGACCGCAGGTGGGGCTGGTCAACGGGCTGGCGGTATACGGACCCAACACCGGCGCACTGCTAGAGATTGAAGTTGGCGCCATTCCCGCCCCGCGGGGCCAGGGCCGGCTGGTGATTACCGGGGTGGTTGACGAAGAGGAACTGGGCAACCGGGGCCGAACCATCAGGCGTAAGAGCATGGCCCGAGGTTCAGTGGAAAACGTACTCACCGTGCTGCGATACACCATGGGCGTGGATTATCGGGATTACGACCTGCACATCAACTTTCCCGGTGGCGCACCGGTTGACGGTCCCTCCGCCGGTGTGGGCATAGCCACCGCAGTTTATTCGGCAGTCTCAGGCGCCTTGGTGGATAATACCGTGGCCATGACCGGCGAGGTGTCCATCCGGGGACTGGTGATGCCCGTCGGCGGCGTAGTGGCCAAAGTGGAGGCAGCGGCTCATGCCGGGGCCACCAAAGTGTTTATCCCCGCTGATAATTATCAGGAACGATTCCGTAATTTAAAGACAATCGAAGTAGTGCCCACAGAAACCCTGGAAGAAGTAATTAAGGGCTCACTGCTACCCGGCCAGGAGAAGAAACTGGCTCTGGCCGGCCGGCGGGAACCAACTGCCGGAAACTTTCTTCCCGCTGCGGGAGCACCGGTTCCAGGCGACCTTTAGTTCAACGCCTAACACCAGGTAATGGATTATTAACCAAGGTCGAAAATGGGAGCAATACACCATTATCCCTGCCCAAACCCGGCTCAGGCCGGGTTTCACGCCCTCATGCCACTTATTTCTATAGCAGTGCCCTAGCAGGTGTGTTACAATGAAACCGTCCATGCACATAAAAAATATCACTCAAAAATCACCAAGGGAGGTGCCCCTTTGATTCCGACACATGAACGGGTTTTACCCCTCTTACCTTTAAGAGGGATACTGGTTTTTCCATACATGGTCATCCACCTGGACGTAGGCAGAGAAAAATCAGTGCAGGCCATCGAAGAAGCCATGCTTAAAGAAAGGGCTATTTTTCTGGCCACCCAAAAAGATGCCCAAACCGATGACCCCGGTGAAGAAGACATATACACTGTTGGCACCGTGGCTGAAGTCAAGCAACTTTTAAAACTGCCTGGCGGCACCATTCGGGTGCTGGTAGAAGGTATAGCCAGGGCCAGGATTAAAGATTACGCCAGCAAGGACCCCTATTTTACCGTTAACATAGAGCAATATGACGAAATAGAGGGGAAAAATGCCCAGGTAGAAGCGCTGATGCGCAACCTGGTCACCCAGTTCGAGCAATACGTTAAACTTAGCAAAAAAATCCCGCCGGAAACTGTGGTGGCAGTGGTAAACATTGAGGAACCGGGCCGGCTGGCCGATATCGTGGCCTCCCATCTTACCCTGCGCATTGAAGATAAGCAGGCTATCCTGGAGGCGGTGGATACCGTGCCCCGCCTGGAAAAACTCTGCTCCATCATGGCCAGGGAGCTGGAAATTGTAGAACTGGAACGCAAGATTAATGTCCGGGTTCGCAAACAGATGGAGAAGACACAAAAAGAATACTACCTGCGGGAGCAAATCAAAGCCATTCAGCGTGAACTGGGCGACAAAGACGACCGTATGGCCGAGGGCGAAGAACTCAGGGATAAAATAGAGAAGGCCAAATTGCCCAAAGAGGTAGAGGAAAAAGCTTTTAAAGAATTAGATCGTTTGGAGAAAATGCCCCCTATGGCCGCCGAGGCCACAGTGGTACGCAACTACTTGGACTGGCTGCTGGCACTGCCCTGGACCAAGGGCACCCGCGACCGGTTGGATATTAATAAAGCCCAAATTGTCCTGGACGAAGATCATTATGGCCTGGACATTGTCAAGGAGCGCATCCTTGAGTATTTGGCCATCCGCAAGCTGGCTAAAAAAATGAAAGGTCCCATCATCTGCTTCGTGGGACCACCCGGCGTGGGTAAAACATCGCTGGGCCGTTCCATCGCCCGGGCGCTGGAACGCAAATTCGTTCGTCTATCCTTGGGCGGCGTGCGGGATGAGGCTGAAATCCGCGGTCACCGGCGTACCTACGTGGGCGCAATGCCCGGTCGGATTGTGCAGGGCATGAAAACTGCCGGTTCCAAAAACCCGGTTTTCCTGCTGGATGAAGTGGATAAAATGAGCATGGACTTTCGGGGCGACCCTTCTTCTGCACTGCTGGAAGTTTTGGACCCCGAGCAAAACAGCACCTTTAGCGATCACTACATTGAAACACCTTACGACCTGAGCAACGTTATGTTTATTACCACAGCCAATGTGCAGCACAATATCCCCAGGCCGCTGCAAGATCGCATGGAGATCATTTATATCCCGGGCTATACCGAAGAAGAAAAATTACAAATCGCCATGCGCCACTTAGTACCCAAACAAATTAAAGAACACGGCATGGATGACAAGATGATTCAGATTTCCGAAAAAGCCGTGCGGCGAGTGGTTCGGGAATACACCCGGGAAAGCGGCGTGCGTAACCTGGAGCGCAACATCGCCTCGCTATGCCGCAAAGCAGCCAAACAAATAGTGGCCGGCAAGACCAAGCGGGTGCGGGTTAACGTACAAAAACTAGAACAGTTCTTAGGTAAACCCAGGTTCCGTTACGGCACCGCCGAGCAGGAAGACCAAATCGGTATTACCACCGGACTGGCCTGGACCGAGGTAGGCGGAGATACGCTGCAGGTGGAAGTTACCATTTACAAAGGGAAGGGTAAACTTACCCTGACCGGCAAGCTGGGCGACGTAATGAAGGAATCCGCCCAGGCCAGTTACAGTTACGTGCGCAGTCGCGCCGCTGAACTGGGCATCAATGAAAGTGTATTTGAAAAATACGACCTGCACATTCATGTGCCGGAAGGTGCCATACCCAAGGACGGCCCGTCGGCAGGCATCACCATGGCAACAGCCCTGGCGTCAGCCCTGACCAACCGTAAGGTTCGTCACGATGTGGCCATGACCGGTGAAATCACCCTCCGGGGCCGGGTACTACCCATCGGCGGTTTAAAAGAAAAAGTGTTGGCGGCACACCGGGCCGGCATCAAGACTATTATTCTGCCCATGGATAACCGCAAGGACACCGAAGAAATACCGACCAATGTGAAAAAACAGCTGGAGCTAGTGTTGGTTGACCATATGGACGAAGTGCTCAATGTCGCCCTGCGGGAAACCAAAATGGCGCCCCGGAAAGCGGAAATAGAACCGCCGCCGGAGGTTTCACCCGAGGTGACCTACGGACCCGTCGTAGAAACCGAGGGAGGCGCTGAACTGCCCAATGAAAATAACTACAGTTGAGTTTGTCACCAGTGCTACCGGATTGCATAACTGCCCGGCCGGGGACCACCCAGAGGTGGCCCTGGCCGGTCGTTCTAATGTGGGTAAGTCCAGCCTGTTTAACGCTCTGGTGGGCCGCAGAAAACTGGCTCGCACCAGCAATACCCCCGGACGCACTCGACTTATTAACTATTTTCAGGTGAACGATTTTTTTCATCTGGTGGATCTGCCCGGCTATGGGTTTGCCAAGGTACCGCTGCAGGTGCGGGAACAATGGGGCCAAATGGTCGAAAAATATTTAACCGGGCGCAGCCAACTGCGCGGGTTAATAATGCTGGTGGATATCCGGCACAAGCCCACCGCCGACGATAAACAAATGCTGGGTTGGCTGAGGCATTACGGTGTCCCTGCGGCTGTGGTGGCCACCAAGGCCGATAAGCTAAGCCGCAGCCGGGCCATGCAAAACCTTAAAGTAATTAAAACCGAACTGGAAATGTCCCAAGATGAACCGCCGGTGTTGTTTTCATCCACCACCGGTCAGGGCAAAGACGATGTCTGGGCCATCATAGCAAAATGGGTCACCACAGAATAAAACGGGGGGTCAGGCCTTGCAAATTTGCAAAATTATTTTTGCAAATTTGCAAGGCCTGACCCCTAAAAAGCAGGAAAAACCTTCCTTGCTGGCCAATTCTTTAATATCTCTTAGCTGGGGGCTTTCGTTATGTACCAATTGGAATTGGCCGGCACTATCCTAGACTGCCTAAATGAAATAATTTACGTCAGCGATCGTGAAAAAAACCTTTTATATGTAAATAAGGCCATCAAACAATATTACGGTTTAGGCGCCCGTCAAGCGCTGGGTAAAAAATGTTATGAGGTGTTTAGTGATCCTGACGGGAATTGTCTTGCCCAGTGCCCCTTAAAGGATTCAAGTGCGATAGATAATCATTCAAGCAAGTTTGAAAGAACCATCCTGAACAGCAACGGTCAAACACGTCATATGCAGGTTTCTGCGTCACCCTTCCAAGACCGGGGCAAAGTCATCGGCAGTATCGTTATAATGCAGGACGTCACCAAACTGCGAGAGTTTGAGTCGCTTAATATCAACACCAGTAGGCAGCTGGAACGGGAACTGGCCCTGCGAAAAAAAATTGAGGCCATGTACCGGGCCACCTTTGAACACACCGGCACCGCCATGCTGGTTGTGGACGAGGATAAGACCATCACCATGGCTAACCGCGAACTGGAAAACATGACCGGTTACCGCCGTGAAGACATCTTGGGTAAACGTAAATGGACCGAATTTGTACACCCCGCAGACCTGGAGTTGATGAGCCGCTACCACAAACAAAGAAGAACAAAACGTGGCCAGGCGCCAAACCACTATGACTTTAGGCTTATTGACGCCAGTGGCAACACTAAGGATATTTTTTACACTATTGGTATGCTCCCAGGTACCGGCCAAAGTGTTGGTTCCATGATCGATATCACCGAACGCAAGTCGGTGGAACGCGCCCTGCGAGAGTCACAAGAAAAGTACCGGCAACTTCTGGAAGACATTGAAGACGTCTTTTACGAGGTAGACCTGCACGGCAATTTCACTTTTGTCAACGATTCCGTATCCCGGGTATTTGGATTCACCCGTGATGAATTAATCGGTAGGAACTATCGTTACATGACTGATAAGGAAAATGCCGGCAAAATATATGAAGCCTATAACAAGGTGGTCACCTCAAATGTGCCGGAACGGGGCTTTTCATGGGCTATCATTAGGCCTGACGGTGAAAAGAGGGTGTTGGAGGTATCGGCCTCCCCTATCCGGGATACTAACGGCAACATCACCGGTTTTCGGGGCACTGCCAGGGACATCACTGAGCGTATCCGCACCGAGGATCGCCTGCGTTATCTGAGCATGCACGACGCCCTGACCGGCCTATACAACCGGGCCTATTTCGAGGAAGAAATGCATCGTCTGGGTAAAGGACGTCACTACCCGGTATCCATTATCTGCGGGGATGTAGACGGTCTAAAAAAGGTTAACGACACCATGGGCCACAAACAAGGCGACGAACTGCTAATTACAGCTGCTTCAACCATCAATAACTCTATTCGTGCCGAGGATGTGGCGGCTCGGATGGGCGGCGACGAATTCGTGGTCATTTTACCGGGTACAGACACCACCACAGCTGAAAAAGTGGCCGGGCGCATCCGCAACAATTTAGAAGAATACAGCCGCGCATTCCCCGCACTTCCCCTCAGTATATCCCTTGGCTGGGCCACAGCAAAGTCTGCCATTGAAATGGAAGATCTGTTTAAAAGGGCGGACGACAACATGTACCGGCAGAAATTGCACAAAAGCAGTTGCCGATAAAAATTGCACGTGGAAAAGCCACACCCGCTAAGGTATGGCTTTTATTTTTTACTTTTTGCTTTTGAGCTTTAAGCTGATTCCTCTTTTTTCTTCTTCCGCTCTATGGACACCAGCATTGGCTTTTCTTTCTTCAAGATAGTGTCCCTGGTGATTACACACTTGGAGATGTCATCCCGGGAGGGAATGTCGTACATAATCTCCAGCATAATATCCTCCAGAATGGAACGCAGACCCCGGGCACCGGTTTTACGGCGCAGTGCTTCCTGAGCAATGGTCTTTAAGCCGTCGGCCTGGAATTCCAGGTTTACACCGTCCAGGTCGAACAGTTTCTCGTATTGTTTGACCAGAGCATTACGCGGCTCGGTAAGGATGCGCACCAAGGCGTCCTCATTTAAAGCCTCTAGAGTAACAATAATGGGCAGACGGCCTACGAACTCGGGAATTAACCCGTATCTCAGCAGGTCTTCCGGCAGTATTTGGATTAGAATTTCACCAATTTTCTGCTCTTGTTTGGGTTTTATATCGGCGCCAAATCCCATAACTTTTTGACCAATGCGGTTTTGGATGATTTTATCAATGCCATCAAAAGCACCACCGCAGATGAATAGGATGTTGGTGGTATCCAGCTGGATAAATTCCTGGTGCGGGTGTTTACGGCCCCCCTGAGGCGGCACGCTGGCTACGGTACCTTCTAGAATTTTTAATAGAGCTTGTTGAACACCCTCGCCGGAAACATCGCGAGTTATGGACGGATTTTCCGACTTGCGGGCAATCTTGTCAATTTCGTCAATGTAAATGATGCCTTTTTCAGCCTTTTCAACGTCGTAATCGGCAGCCTGGATTAGCTTCAGTAATATGTTTTCCACATCTTCGCCAACGTAACCGGCCTCGGTTAGAGAAGTTGCGTCGGCAATGGCAAATGGCACATTAAGCAGTCTGGCCAGTGTCTGGGCCAACAGTGTTTTACCGCTGCCGGTGGGCCCAAGCATAACGATATTGCTTTTTTGCAATTCTACATCGTCAATCTTACCGCCCAGGTTAATGCGCTTATAGTGGTTGTATACAGCTACCGCCAGGGCTTTTTTGGCGTTTTCCTGCCCGATCACGTACTGATCCAGAATGTCCTTGATTTCCTTGGGCTTGGGAACATCTCCCAGATCAAGGCCGATGTCTTCGTTCAGTTCTTCTTCAATAATTTCATTGCATAGTTCGATACATTCGTCGCAGATATATACGCCCGGTCCGGCCACAAGTTTTTTTACCTGATCCTGCAGCTTGCCACAGAAGGAGCATTTCAGTTGACCCTTTTCATTAAACATAATTCACCTCATCAGTTGGGGACATTTTCATTAGGGACCTCTTAGCTTGGCTGGGACCTCACAAATACCTTGTCAATAAGCCCGTACTCCTTGGCCTCATTGGCCGACATAAAGAAGTCGCGTTCTGTATCCCGGGCAATTTTATCCACGGGTTGCCCCGTGTGTTTGGCCATTAACGTGTTCATAGTTTCCCGCATCCGCAGTATTTCCCTGGCCTGGATGTCTATGTCAGTGGCCTGGCCCTGAAAACCGCCGGCCGGTTGGTGTACCATTATCCGGGCGTACGGAAGGGCGTAACGTTTGCCGGGAGTGCCCGCCGCCAGAAGAAAAGCGCCCATACTGGCCGCCTGCCCCAAGCAGATGGTGGAAACGTCGGCCCTGACATATTGCATGGTGTCGTATATGGCCATCCCGGCTGTAATCACTCCGCCGGGCGAATTAATATAAATATTGATGTCTTTTTCCGGGTCATCTGCCTCTAGGAACAATAATTGGGCAATAACCAGGTTGGCCATGTGATCTTCAACCTGGCCGCCGATAAAAATAATCCGGTCTTTTAGAAGCCGAGAATAAATATCGTAAGACCTTTCACCCCGACTAGTCTGCTCAACCACTATAGGAACAAGGTAGGACATGGTTATCCCCTCCTTAAAAAAGATTATACTTCATCTAATACAACTATACCACTATCAGGGGCAAAAATAAAGAAGACTGATTCAGGTGGGTGTTTATCCCCACCTGAACCTTAGTCGCACTTATTTCGAGCTTACAGCCTGTTAATCCCCATTAGTTGGGACATTCCTGGCCCCAGAGAAATACCGAAACTTCAGCAGGTGTATCCTTTACTTTGAGGGCGGGGTCTTACAGGCTGTGCGAAGATAACCCCATCCAAACAAATTATTCCCCGTCCGCTTGTTTCGTGTCTTCTTGATTAGTGCCTTCCACCAATTCAGCCTTCTCAGCAATAAACTCAATGGTTTTTTGCTGCATCAGGCTTTCCCGAATAAAATCGAGTTGGTTCTGTCCTTCTAGTATTTTACGCAAAACCTCGGGTTCCTGCTGGTAATGTCCGGCCATCCTGGCAATTTCCTGATCCAGGTCCTCGTCACCAACGACAATGTCTTCATCTTTAGCGATAGTTTCCAGCACCAGAGTGGTCTTGACCCCCCTGGCCGCGTCATCCCGCAGGCTGTTTTTAAGGTCATCCACAGTCGAGTTGGTGTACTTAAGGTATTTTTCCATGTCCAGTCCTTGGGCCTGCAGCCTATTTTCCATGTTGTCCATCATTTCCAACAGCCGCAGGTCGACCATCTCCTCGGGGATATCTACCTCGGCGTTTTCTACTGCCTTTTTAACCGCTTCGTTATTGACCTGGTGTTTGGCCTTCTGCTCAGCTTCTTCCTTTAGCTTGTTTAGGATATCGGCCTTTAGCTCTTCGATTGTATCAAACTCGCTGACGTCTTTAGCAAACTCGTCATCCAGAGCGGAAATCTCCTTGCGCTTGACGCTTTTTACGGTTACGGAAAATACTACTTCCTGGCCCTTAAGATCTTCATTGGGGTATTCTTCGGGAAAGGTAACGGTTATCTCGGTGCTCCCGCCTATTTTCGCCCCCACCAACTGGTCTTCAAAACCGGGCACGAAGGTACCGGAGCCAATTTCCAGGGAGTAATCGTCCCCTTTGCCGCCCTCAAATTCCACATCGTCTTTACGACCGACGAAATCTATAATGGCAATGTCGCCCTGCTCCACTGAGCCTTCTTCCAGGTTCACCAACTGAGCATGTCTATCCTGCAGCTTTTTCAATTCATTTTCTACATCCTGGTCGGCTACTTCCAGAACCGGCTTGCTTACCTGTAACCCTGCATACTGCCCCAGAGTTACTTCTGGCTTGACCTTAATGGTAGCCTTAAACTTTACCGGTTTACCTTCCTCCACCTGCACCAGTTCAACTTTAGGCTGGGCCACCGGTTCCACTTTGGTTTCCTGAACGGCCTGCATGTATGCTTCCGGAACAACAATCTCTACAGCTTCGTTATACAGGGCCGCTTTACCCACGAAATTTTCAAATACCATCCGCGGGACTTTACCCTTGCGGAATCCCGGTACGTTCACAGTCTTAACCAATTTGCGGTAAGCCTGCTCCATCGCCTGATCCAATTGGCTGGCATCAACCTCTACATCAAGTAGTACTTCATTGTTTTCCAGTTTTTCCGCGGTAGCCTTCATCATGCTCCCCCTTGTGAGTAATCATATGTAATGTTTTTAATAAGGATACTCTTAAATCATTCTAATCCTTACTACAACCACTAAAAAAATATTTTAACACAATACTACCAGTGTTATTCTGTAATCATGCAAATGTTTCCTGCCTAAATAATAGAATTCCGTTTTTCATTTTAACCGGTAATCCCGGTAATAGCCATTTTTTAGGGACATTCGCACGTTAAGACATTTGCAAGGGTGTCCCTATTCCTTCTTAACAGGTGTAATTGACGTTTAATTTTAGCACAATTTATCCGCAATCGCAACCAGAAAGGGCTTTTAACCCGGTGACCAAGCATAATTTTTGTATACAATAAACATAATCTCAGATTTGACAATTGACGTTAATTTTAAATTATGTAATAATTTCAATTAACCATACATAGATTAAGGTCCGGGCAGACTGAATACAGGAGGCTTGAAGGGAGGGCAATTTATTCGACCACCGGACCGCGCGCCAAATAGTAACCCTTTTTAGGGGGTGGACGATTGGTAGATTGGACAAGCCAGTGTAGTTGCCTTTACAGGTATTATATCCGTTTTTTTAGTTTTAGGCATACTAACCCTGACGGTTACTGTAACGCATAAAAAGCACAGGCTGACTGTCCTAGAATTTTAGAATTAATTTAAAGTAAAATTTAATTTTGGACGCAAATAAAAAAAGAACTTGAGGAGGAACAAAAAATGGCTAACGTATTATCACCCATGGTAGGTAAACTTGTATCAATTGATGTTAAAGCAGGCGACCAGGTAAAAGCAAACGATCCAGTGGCAACTATTGAAGCAATGAAAATGATGGTTAAAATCTACGCCCCTTCTGACGGCACCGTTCAGGAAATCAAAGTTAATCCCGGCGATGTGGTTAATAACGACACAGTAATTATGACTCTGGAATAGCCAACCTAGGGAACTTATCTGCTAGTGGAACTTTATGATGCATTTTCCTTCTATCGGGTTATTAAGCCCGATAGATTTTTTTGCCCAGAATCAAGCCGGGCAGCAGCATTACTTTTTACATGCCTGACTACAAGTGTCTACAATGAATACAGTGTCGGTTATTTTAAGCCGTCTAACACGTCTATAAATCCTGTGTGTACTGCTAGGCGGTGCTTACGCCAACCTGGCATTAACTTTGCAAGTGATATTTATAATTAAGCAAAAAAACTGAATTCATTGTAAATTTTAAACAAATTAAACGAGAGGAGTAGAAATAATGCGTCAAACAGTTATTGTCAGCGCGGCCAGAACTCCCTTCGGCAGGTTGGGCGGCGCGCTTAAATCCCTCCCGGCTGTAAAGCTGGGCGGCATCGTCATCGCTGAAGCAGTTAAACGCGCCGGGATCGACGGCGCCATAGTGGAAAACGTGATTTTCGGCCAGGTGCTCCAAGGCGGCTGCGGACAGATCCCATCCCGCCAGGCTACCCGAGAGGCCGGCCTGCCCTGGGAAGTACCTTCGGAAACCATCAACAAGGTATGCGCCTCGGGCCTGCGGGCCGCCACCATGGCAGACCAGGCAATCCGGGCCGGTGATGCAGACATTATGATTGCCGGCGGCATGGAAAGCATGAGTAATGCCCCCTACTTCGTACCAGGTGCCCGTTGGGGCTTGCGCATGTTTGACACCAAGTTTACAGACTTAATGGTAAACGACGGGCTGTGGTGTTCCTTCTACGACCGCCACATGGCCATTCACGGCGGTGAGGTGGCCAATGAATACGACATCAGTCGGGAGGCGCAGGATCAGTGGGCTCTGCGCAGCCAACAGCTAGCCGTGGATGCCATGGATGCAGGCAGACTGAAAGAGGAAATTGTACCGGTTACCATACCACAAAAAAGAGGTAACCCGGTTATTGTCGATACCGATGAAGGCCCTCGGCGTGACACCAGTATCGAAGCCCTGCGCAAATTGGCGCCGGTTTTCGACCCCAATAATACAGTCACCGCCGGCAACGCCCCAGGCGTAAACGACGGCGCCGGCGCGATGGTGCTGATGTCGGACGAAAAGGCACGGGAAATGGGCTTAAAACCAATGGCTACCATTTTAGGGCACGCCTCGGTTTCGCAGGAAGCCAAATATATTGCCACCGTGCCCGGCCTGTCCATTAACAAGTTGCTGCACCAGAAGGGTATGACCATCGATAAAGTGGATCTGCTGGAAGTTAACGAAGCTTTCGCTGCAGTGGCGCTGGTGAGCGGCAAAATTGCAGGCTGGAACCCCGAACTGGTCAATGTCAACGGTGGTGCCATCGCCTTTGGTCACCCCATAGGCGCAAGCGGCGCGCGCATCCTGATGACCCTGATTTACGAACTACGCCGGCGGGGCGGCGGCATTGGTCTTGCTGCTATCTGCAGCGGCGCTGCCCAGGGTGATGCTGTAATGATTAAAGTAGAGTAACGGAAGCACCTTTTTTAAGGAACTCAATTATGTCAGCATTCAGGTTGGAAAAATGTCATAGTTAAGGTACACCTCTGGTTTAGGGTCGCAGCTTTGCGGTTGAGGAATGTCCCCTGCGTTTAGTGTGTTAGTTTAATGAACGGGGACACACCTCAGTTTTAGGGTCGAAGCTTTGCGGTCGAGGAATGTCCCCTGGGTTTTGTTTAATTTGAAGGTTAAGGAGTGTTATAAGGATGCCTTTTATGCTTAATGAAGAACAACAGATGATGCGCGATATGGTACGCAAGCTGGCCCAGAACGAGATTGCTCCCCGGGCGGCTGAAATCGACCGCGAACAACGTTTCCCCTGGGAAAACATCAAGAAAATGGGCGAATTGGGCCTGATGGGCGTGCCCATCCCCGAGGAATACGGCGGCGCCGGATGCGATTACCTGTCCTATATCATCACCATTGAGGAAATATCCCGGGCTTGTGCCTCAACCGGGGTTATTCTGGCGGTACACACCTCGGTGGGCACTTTCCCTATCGTCTATTTCGGCACCGAGGAGCAAAAACAAAAATACGTGCCCAAGCTGGCTTCTGGTGAGTACATCGGCGCCTTCGCCCTCACTGAGCCCAACGCCGGATCCGACCCGGCCAACTTAGGAACCACTGCTAAATTGGAAGGTGACCACTACATTGTCAACGGGAGTAAGATATTTATTTCCAGCGGTGGTGAAGCCGAAGTCTGCGTAACCTTCGTCCGCACCGGCAATGAAAAAGGATACAAGGGCATCACTTGCCTGCTGGTGGATAAAAACACACCCGGATTTTCAATCGGTAAAATCGAAGAAAAAATGGGCTTGCACGGCGATATTACCGCCGAGTTGGTTTTTGACAATGCCAAAGTGCCCAAGGAAAATCTGCTGGGCAAAGAAGGCGAAGGATTTAAAGTGGCCATGGCCCTTTTAGACGGCGGGCGCATCGGCATCGCCGCCCAGGGACTGGGCATCGCTCAGGCTGCCTTCGACGTGGCCAGAGACTACGCCAAAGAGCGGATCCAGTTCGGCAAGCCTATTGCCGACTTACAGGCCATTCAGTTTATGCTGGCAGAAATGGCCACCCGTATCGACTGCTCCCGCCTGCTGGTCTATCGGGCCGCCCGCATGCGCGACATGGGCCTGCCCTACGCCAAGGAAGCTTCCATGGCCAAAATGTACGCCACCGATACTGCCATGGAAGTAACCACCAACGCCGTCCAAATACTGGGTGGGTACGGCTACTGCAAAGAGTACCCGGTGGAACGCTACATGCGCGACGCCAAGATTACCCAGATTTACGAAGGCACCAACCAGATCCAGCGCATTGTAATCGCTAAACACCTGCTAAGAGATTAAAATAATTCAAGTTGGGGACGGTTTTTGACTTGAACGTAGTTCAGTTCAAGTCAAAAACCGTCCCCAACTTGAATGACAGAATATTCTTTAGGCCTTGGGTAGGGTACCTTTTAAACCGGTTCCCAGCAATAAAGCGGCCCCAAAGAGTAACGGTATCACCAGTTCCACGGATAATGACACCAACGGGTAAAAATCAATAAAAAATCGAAAATAATCAATATAATTACGAAATGACACCAGGGAAAGAAAGGCGATAAACACAGTCATGGGCCATACCAACGGCCCATGGCTTTTTAAGCCAAAGACATCACTCAACCCTTTAACCGCTGCATATAAAAAGATAGACACTTTGATTAAAAAAGTAGAAACCCATAGGATTATAAACAGGGATTCAATTCGGCCGACTTCCCTATAAAGTTCAAACAGCTTGTATATTATTTGAGTGGTATAGATACTGAAGTTGCCATACAATGTAAAAACCAGTGTCACAATCAAAAACCAACCGAAAAAAATCGTTATAAATATAGATTTGCCGATACTTCCTGGTTTGTTCACCGCTGGAAGCAGCATTGTTAAAACAAGTAGTTCGCCAAAGACTGCAGATTGAAATATCGCCCCTTTCACGGTGTGTTTCCAGTTGTCCAGGGGCATTAGAATTGTAGGGAAGTCAAGGGTAAATAAATTGGGGACAATCCCCACTGCAATCAATATGAACACCGGAATAATTAGTATTACCGCCAGCCTGGCCAAGGTTTCCAAGCCCAACTTGATTGCAAACGCCCCCAGGGCAATCACCACTAGGCTAAAAACAATGGTTGGTGTTTTGGGTAACAGGGTTTGTAAAAAATCTGCCAGGTCATACAAATAATAAGCAGCCACCAGGATAAAGAATATTACTAATATAAGTCCTAGAATGATTCCCAAAACCGGTGCATACGCTTTAGCTTGCTCAATAATAGTCAGGTTTGGGGCTTGATGCGATATTTTTAGAATTAACCAGGTGTAGCCTAAAGCCCATGGCATGGCTAAGGACCCGGCCGCCCAGGCATCTCGGCCACTTACAGTGACCAGGGGAAAGCTTCATATAACGGGAAGCAGTAGTATGAAATAAACAAGCACACAGAGTTGAAAATTGCTTAACTTAACGTTTGGGTTCATATTTGCGCCTTTCCTACATAGCGGCAACTTTTGGTATAATTTTTTAGGGGCAGCCCCTTGTGGTTGCCCGGGCAGGCACGGGGGCCTGCCCCTACAATAATGACTGACTTTAGGATAGAACTTGATCTAAATATTGACTGACCGGTTTAAAGACTGCTTCGATTCCCTTGGTGGGATTGGGCAGTGGAATATCTAGCACTTGCCCGTAACTATAAATCATGCCGATGACCAGCAGTACACTAAACGCTGCCAGCTCACGCCACATCTTTTTCCTGACCAAACCGGGCACTTCAAAGGCAATAATCCCCAAAAAAATTAAGGTGAGCAGATAAACCATTTGCGGCCTCCCTGTGAGCAATTTTTTTGGTGCCCAAACTGGTGCTATTTTGACTCTACCGGGTTGGAAACCAGTCCGGTGCGGCGGATTTTGGTATCCACCATCATTTCCACCTGCACACCGGAAAACAGCTCGGGCCACTTTTTTTTCATTTCCTTCCATTCCCGAGGATATTTGCGGTGCACTGTTTCACCGAAGCCAAAAACATCCACCCCGTATTCCTGCTGTGCTTTGGCCAGGGCGGATTCAATTTCGTCTCTAACAGCGTCTGCTTGTAGTGCTTCCAATTTATTGATTACTTCCGGCTTGGTTAAATCAACCGGTCCCGTAGTTTCGCCCAGGTTGCTTTCCACCTCGACATCAACCGTCATAAGAATACGCCCGTCCCTGATCTCAGGCTGCAGTTTTGTTTTTGAGCGCAGTATTTCTAGTGATACCAGCTTCCCGCTTTCATCCGGCGTAGGCACTTCTATAACTCCGCCGTTCACCTTGCCCCTCACCCACAGCAGACCCCGGCTTTCCTTCAGATTTAAGAAGCCGGCTAGTTTGTCCAACCGGAAAACCGCCGTACCGTTAAGCTCAAGATTGTGGCGCGGCTCCATGGCCTGTCCTTCAGCCGTGCTATGCTGAGTTTCCGTGGGTACAGCCTGGTTGGGCACGGCTTCAACCACCGCTGTATATGGTTGGGTGCCTTCAATTTCCATCTGTTCAATGAAATCTCCCAGACTTTGAACCGCGTACTGGGAGGTAAGATCCCGTTCGTTGATGATACCAAAAATCCGCTGGGATGGCGAACTCTCGATCCGTCCGGGCACGTCCAGCAGGTGAGCCATTTCTCCTCTGCCCACCAGCATCCAGGTGGTGCGCCGGATCTGGGGGTTGCGCTCAAAAATATCTATTATTTCCTCCAACCCCTCCCGGGCCAGTTCCTCCGAGAGAATAATTACCTGGTTATGGGCGAAGAAAAGCTGGCGCGGCGATTCCCGGGATAGTTTCCTTAGTGCTTCAAAAACGGTATCACCCTCAGCACTAAGGTTGCGGTATGGCTTGGCGGCAATCCCTGCTGTGCCACCGCCTCCACCTCCACCCCCACCACCGCTTCCACCGCCTGTCATAGCAGAAGGTATCACATTCTGTAAAGTTACCCGGATTTTATTTTGGGGTGCAGGCTCCAGACCAATGGCCATAATTATACCCAACCGCTCCACTTCCCGCAGGTCCCAGCAGGCCGGGGTAAAGATAAGCACCAGCAGCAGCACCGGTATAATAAGGCGGTTCATCTTCACTCCCCCCCCTGGCGCCCACCCGGTTTTGATGTGGATGGTTTTAGCCCCCGGGCCTGGCGGCGGCGGTTCAACTTGGCAGTCTCGTCGGGACGACGAGCCATAGCCCACCATGGAGCGCGCACCAACACATCTTTGAGGTCTCCGGTGTGCAGGGGTGCCAGTGTTGCCAGGTAGGGCACCCCGAAGGAACGCAGCCCCGCCAGGTGGATGAGAATGGCCAGTACACCCACCATCACCCCGAACAATCCAAGGACGCCGGCCAGCATCATTAAAGGGAAGCTCAGCAAACGCATGGAGATACCAACGTTAAAAGCCGGGTTCACAAAGGAGGCGATGCCGGTAACGGCCACCACGATCACCATCAGCGGTGATACCATGCCCGCCTGCACGGCGGCCTGACCGATAACCAGGGCGCCCACAATACTAACGGCCTGACCCACCGCCCGGGGCAGACGTACACCGGCCTCACGAAGTGCTTCAAAGGTGAACACCATTACAACTGCCTCTACCAAGGCCGGGAAAGGCACCCCCTCCCGGGCGGCGGCTATGCTAATTAGAAGCCGGGTGGGAATCATCTCCTGGTGGTAAGTAGTTATCGCAATATAAAGAGCCGGCAGCAGCAGCGACATGAATAAAGCGCTGTACCTAAGCCAACGGATCGCAGTACCCAGTACATACCGTTCGTAATAATCCTCGGGGGACTGCATTAAAGAAACAAATTCCGCCGGAACGATCAGAACAAAAGGGGTGCCGTCGGTGAGTATGGCTACTCGCCCCTCCAGCAGTGCCGCGACCACCCGGTCCGGCCTTTCGGTGCGCATCACCTGGGGAAATGGGGAGTATGTTTGATCTTCAATAAATTCCTCCAGGTAGCCACTTTCCAGAATACCGTCGATTTTGATTCGTTTCAAGCGCCGCTTCACTTCAGCCACCATGTCGGGGGAAACAATACCCCTGATGTAGGCAACGGTGACCCCAGTATTAGTAACCCGGCCGATATTATAATCTTCAAATATTAGATTGGGACTTCTTAGGCGCCGGCGGATTAGGGTAGTGTTGGTGCGCAGGGTCTCGGTAAAACCCTCCCGGGGACCCCGCACCACCACCTCGGACGACGGCTCGGAAATCTGGCGGGCCTCCCAACCCCTGACACCAATGAGCAGGGCAGTGTCGTGACCATCAATGAGCAGCGCCACATCACCGTATAGAACGCCATTTACCAGGTCTTCCATGGTGACGACATCGTGAATGTCGGCCACGGTAACAGCAAAATCCTTAACCAACTCCAGTAGGTTCTGCCCGGCACCATGAAATCCTTCCCGGCGGGACTCAAGCATCAGCGGCCTGGTGATGCCATTGTTAAGCAGATTCTTATCTACCATTCCTTCCACATAAACCACAACGGCCTCGACTCGTTCGGCCACGCCCAATCGGAACTTCCGAAAAATTACATCATTGTTTAAACCTAAAACGCTCTTAAACAGTTCCAGGTTGTCTTGCAAACCGGGGTACAATGCCATCTGCTTTAATTCCTCGGAGCGGTATATCCGCCGATCCGGCTCGGGTTGTTGTGCAGTGTTTTTTTTAGGCCCGGCTGGTTTTTTTTGCGGGGCCTTGCCAAATATTTTTTTGATCAGCCGGGATGCCACAAAAATCCTCCCCACACAGCCCAAGTATAAATGCACATTCATTGGTTTTCTTGATTAATATTCCTTATAATATCCTTCAAAATTGTCATTTATATTCTGCATTACCATAAAACTAAGTTACTTGGATCATCAATCCAACCCGGCATATTAAAGTTATCACCGGGCATTATAACCATTACATTGCTAGCCCAACACAGGCACCGTTACCTGAGGGTGCACAAAGCAGAAGGGGAAATTCGCAACCATGCTGGAACAGGGAAAAATATCGTGTACCCAAACGGTCTATCTGCTAATCAACCTGGTGGGCGCCACCGCAGTGGTATTCTTGCCGGCTATTACCGCCCAGGACGCCGGGCGGGACGCCTGGATGGTTCCATTGCTAACCACGCTGCCGGCCATCTACTTGGCCCTGGTAATTGCCACTTTAGGCAAAAGGTATCCCGGTCAAACCCTGATCCAGTACCTGCAGACCGCCCTGGGGACATGGCCGGGAAAAGCTGCCGGATTATTTTATCTTTTTTATTTTGTACATACTAATGCTTTTATCATTAGGGAATTTGGTGAGTTAATGATAACCATCATCATGCCCGAAACACCCCTGGTGGTTTTCCATGTGCTAATACTTCTACTCTGTGCCTGGGCCATCCGGGGCGGGCTGGAGGTACTGGCCAGGGTCATGGAGTTCACCTGGCCGTTGATTATAATTCTTTTTATGACCGCCATTTTATTGACCGCTAACGAAATTGAACCACAAAGGCTTTTCCCGGTGCTGGAAAACGGCATAATGCCTATAATTAGCGCGTCCCTGGCCCCCACTGGCTGGCGGGGAGAAATAATCCTGCTGGCCATGTTTTTGCCATTCATGGCCCGGCCCCGGGAAGGGGGGCGCTGCGCGATTATGGCCGTGGTGGCCATCGGGGTCATCCTTACCGCTGACGCCTTGATTAATACCGCAGTTTTCGGCCCGGTAGTGGCAAGGATGACCTTCCCCACCTTTTCCCTGGTTAGAATGGTCAGCGTGGCTAACTTTATTGAGCGCATTGATGCGGTGCTAGTGGCTATCTGGGTTATCGGCATGTTTGGTAAGATCGCCCTGTTTTACTACGCCACCGTTCTTGGGGCCGCCCAACTGGCCAATGTAAAAGATTACCGTCCGCTGGTGCTTCCCGTGGGTGTGCTTTTAGCTGCCTTGTCCATATACGTGGCGGGAAACTCAAAGGAACTGGTGGAACACATAGCCCAAATCTGGCCGTTGTTTGCCTATGTTTTTGAATACATCGCCCCCACCATGCTCCTGGTTTTAACTGTTTTAAAAGGTCGATATACTGGTTCAGGCTCTTAACTTATTGACTTATTGGCTGTATTTACCCAATAAGTCAATAAGTTAAGAGCCTGAACCAGTGTTTATGCCCGACCCAGCGCGATAGATCCGTACTCGCGCACCACCAGTTCCCCTCGGCCAAACCCTTCCTTTTCCAGGGCGTTAATCCCCAATTCAAGTGCCAGCGTGGTTTAAAAAGGCCATACACGTGTATCATGTTGCCTCCCGTTAGTTAAGTAAATTTAGGATAAACTGAAACAGCCCTGGTTATTCTAATTTATGCCAGTTATTATTAGGGGTTGTTAACTTGAAGCAGCGCAACGCGATCAGGATCCCTGGCATGGCCCTGTCCGGTATAGACATATCCATATTACATACCAAAAGCCCCTGGTTTCCCATGTGGTGGTCCGCCGCCCTGCCGGGACTGAAGGAGGATTAGGTGATGCAGCCAAGCGCTGAGCTAATTATTACGATCGCAGCGGCGGTAATAACTCTGTTACTGTTGTTTTTCGCCGTGGACTGGCAGTACTTTCGGGACTGGGTGGTGGTGTTTCTTTTTAAATCTAATTTAGACCTGATAGCAGGTTCCATTGTTGTGAAAAAGGGCTTGATTAGTTACCCCGATCGTATTGCCGGGGCGATATTTGACACCAGCCTGTTATTTGAGTTCTGGGTTTTTCCCGTTTTGTGTATCCTGTACAACCAGGTCACCAGAAAACGAGGCCTGTGGCCCATATTTTATTATGCCGTCCTGTTTAGCGCCGGCATAACGGCAGTGGAATACCCCCTGGAGTTATACACCGATTTAATTGTGTATACCAACTGGCACTGGTATGACACTTTATTAAGCCTTGCCGTCACATTCTTGGCATCCCGGGTCTTTATCGCCTTTTACCGCTGGGGCTGCCGGTATTTCGGCCGCTTTAGCTAACGGGGTCAGGCCTTGTAAATTTGCATTATGGCAAATTGGATTGTCATTCCGAGCGTAGCGAAGAATCTTAGTATTTTGGACTTTAGAGATCCTTTGGTTTACCTAGTTTTATCATTTAAAATTAGCGGATACCTAGACTTTTTTATTAAACTCGCTTTTTTTTGCAAGTTTGCAGGGCCTGACCCTTTAGGTGAAATAAGCGTAATACCACATCAGCAGCATCGGGGCCAGCAACGTCACCACGGCGGTGACAAACGCCCCCGCCGCTCCCCGTTTGTTGTTCTCATCCCGCCAGGCATATAAACCGTAACTGGCCACGCGCAACGCCACCAAGAGTACCACCAGCACAATCAACGCTGTGAACACAAACCCACCTCAATGTCTCCCGCAATATGGGAATTTTCATCCTTATGTGTATGCTACTTCAGCGGCACAGTCTCGTGGATCAAGCCCACCCGGCGTACCCTGTAATCTACGCTCACGGTTATTGTGGCGTCGGGGTATTTGGCGTTCCAGTCGTAGGCCACCCACTGGGGCCAGGTGTGGAAAAGTTTTTTGGCGTGCAGGCCCAAACCCAGAAAATCCGCCCCCAGTTCCTGGCTTTTGGCCACGGTTCTGTTTATATCCTCCAGGTAAGCCCTTTCCACCGCCTGTTCAAGTACGGGCAGACGATCCGGAGTCTCGTACTCCTCGCCACTCTGAATGCTCATAATGGTACCTTCAAGGCCAACTTCCACTGATATTTCGGGCAGGCCATCTTCCCCTATCCGCACGTCCACCCTGGGGTTGTACCGGGGTGTGACATCCACAATGATAAAAAATCCTGGGTGTTCGGGGTCGGGCACATCCAATATAGTGCGTTTCAAGGTACCGAAAAACATTTTCTGCACCCCCACTTGGTCACCGTCCAGAGTGCCCACCATACGGCCCTCCTTAAACGCCGCTCCCCCCATAAGCTCAATCTCACCACCTCCCCTGCGGGGGAGTCGGCCCGCCTGGTATGCCCCCTTGGGCTTGGGGGTGTTGTCCTCATAAACAGGTTCTTTCCGGTTCAGGGCGGCTAGGGGGGCAACTGGCGCCACTCCGACAGTATTTGACTTTAGGTGCAAAAAGTGAAAAGTGTCAAAAGGTATAAACTCGGTATAGCGCCAACCCCTCATCAACAGTTCGTAATATTTGCCCACATTGTCCTCCAGTATCGGCTTACCCTGTTCAAGGAAATCCTCAGCCCGCCCCTCGCATATGATGACGTGGACGGATCGCCTAAATTGGGGAAACCTTGTAATGGGGCCAAAATACTTCCCTATGCCTATATCTTCAGCCAATTCCCGGGAAAAAACCAACCACTTGGTCTGGCTCATGTCAGCCCGCCGATCCACTACGGCGTCCAGCAATTCCAAAAACGACAGTAGGGTGGGCGTTTCCATAGACACGGTAAAAAAAGTACCGCCTCCCGCACCACCGGCGGCAGGTTCACCCCCGCCACCCCCGGCTATAGCCTTAGGTATGGCGATCACAGCGGTGACGGTTAACACGTTCTGTCTACCCTTATCCAAACCCAAGGCCAGGATCCAGGCCTTTTCATCGGGCTCGGAGTAATCATAACAGCCGCCCAGCATCAAAACCGTAACGAGCAACAGCACAACACTAAACACCCTTTTCATTTTTGGCGCCTCCCTTACCCCTTAACCGGGCGGCCAGCAGCAGGGCCAGCATGATTAAAACCAGGGCATAAAAGCTGTAGCGGCTTAAGTAAGCGTGGTTCCAGTAAGAGGCCTGGGCTGAGTTCAGGGGAATGAACGCCGTCACCGTAGTGAACACAGTCACCGCCAGTACAAAGGGCCGGTAGTCGCCCAGTTTAAAGAGGCGGGCCAGCACCGCGGCGCCTGCATACAGGGAAACCGCCATAAAGATCATATTGGCAAACACCCAGATGGGCAGGAAAACCACTTCCATGCGCTGGCCGAAGCGCCCAATGTTAATAATCCTGGCCATCTCAAAGGTGGGGAGCGCCATCTCCGTAACCGTGGGGAAAGAAAAGATCAAAATCGGCACCAGCACCATGATAGTGAAGAAAAACCCGGCAATGAGCACTCCCCATACCCCCACCAGCCTGGCCTTTCCCTGGGGCAAAAAAGGATAAATTATCCCCAGCAACAATATCTGCACGTAAGTCCCGGTGGTAGTCAGTGCCCCCCGCAGCACTTCCCATACCCCTCCGCCCAGCAGGGGATAAAACACATGCCCCTGCCAGAAGGGTATGGTCAACAGCACCAGCGCCAAGGTGCTGACCACCAGAACTACCACCAGGAACCGGGCGGTGCGGGCCACCGCCTCCAGCCCCAAGTACGCCACCGTCACGGTACCCACCAGGAAAGAGAGGGTCACCATGCTGATGGGGGTATCCGGTAGGAACCCCGCCACCACCCGTTCGCTAATAAAGCGCAGGGTGAACCCGGCACCGATCACGAATACCGCCAGGTAGAACAGGGAGAATAGGGTGTTGATATAGGGTCCGGCCAGCTCTTCCCCAATTTCCACCAAATCCTTACCCGGGTGCCCGTTCAACACCGCCACCAGCAACAGCACCCCCAGCAGGCCGATGAGAGTATTGATGATGGGGATCACCCAGGAAGCGTTCATGCCGTCGTGCAGAATAAAAGTGACATGGGCCAGGAATACCTTGGAAGAAATAAATATAAACAGTAGGGTTATTCCTTCTGAAACTCCCACCACGGGTTTAAGATGGCTCATAAGCGCTCTTTACCCCCCTTGCCGTCGCCGCCGTTAAGCCAACCACGGCTAATCTGTGGTTGGCGCTTTGTTTTTAACGGATCCAGGTAATCTGGCCTGGTTTCTTGCTGCCACACCGGGCCCCGCAGAAAATAATCGCGTCCTTTTCTGGTGACCGGCGCAGCGGGGGCCAGAAAGGGTACCCCAAATGATTTCACAGTGCTCATTACACCCACGTGGATAAAAACTCCCACCAGAATACCCAGCAGACCGGACAACGAGGCAAGAAGAATATAAACAAAGCGCAGCAACCTGATGGATAGGGAAAAGGAGTAATTGGGTATGGCAAAGGAACCCAGAGCAGTCACCGCCACCACGATAATCAAGATCGGGCTGACGATGTTGGCGGCTACCGCGGCCTGGCCCAGGATCAGCGCCCCTACAATACCCAGGGTGGTTCCGATGGTGCCTGGGATCCTGACCCCGGCCTCTCGGATTAGCTCAAAAGCCGCCTCCATAATTAGTACCTCGACGATGGAAGGGAAAGGAACCTTTTCCCGGGCGCCGGTGATAGCCATCAGCAGGTCGGTGGGGATAAATTCCTGGTGGTAAGCTACAATAGCCACATAGTGAGCCGGCAACAGCAGGGCCAGGAAAAGGCCGGCGTACCTGATCAGCCTCATAAATGCTCCGAAGGGCCAGCGCACGTAGGCATCTTCCGGGGACTGCATCAGATTAAAAAAGGTGCAAGGCATAATCATGACAAAGGGGTTGCCACCCACCAGCACTGCAACCTTACCTTCAAGCACGTTGGAGGCCACCCGGTCAGGTCGCTCGGTGGTCAAAACTTGAGGCACCATGTGCAATGGATTATCTTCGATCATCTGTTCCACCAGGCCGGCCTGATGCGCATAATCGGCCCGGATAGACTCCAGGCGCCGCTTGACTTCCTTTACCAGGTCTGGGTTGGCAATGTCGGCCATATACATCACGGCACACTGCATGGGAGCAGCATCCCCGACTTTTACAAATTCGGTCACCAGCGAGGGACGGTGGATAATCTTGCGCACCAGGGTAGTGTTCACCCGGAGCATCTCGGTAAAGCCTTCCTGAGGCCCCCGGATCACCGCTTCCACCTGGGGAGGAGATACGCTGCGGAAATGCCAGCCCTTGGTTTCCAGCAGCAGCGCCTGGTTATACCCCTCAATGAACAGCGCACTGTTGCCGTTTAAGACGTCATACACCACCTGGTCATAGGTGCGCCCTTCGGCTACCTGGTTATTGGGCAATACGGCCTGCTTCACCCGGTCAAAGAAATCTAAAAATGGGGACGTTTCCTTATTTACTGGCTCGCCACCCCCGCTGTCGGCCCCTAATCGGGGACATTCCTGTCCCTGAAGGAATACCCCAGCTTCAGCAGGTGTGTCCCCTTTCCTATTTTGACGAATATCCCGGGCGCCGGAAAGCAGCATCAGGGGCTGCAGCACCGCCAGGTTTTGCACCTGGGCGTTGGTGATGCCGTCGATAAACACCAGCATCGCCTGGGCGGGCGGTTCGGTACCGATAGATAAACTGCGGAACACCGCGTCTTTGTTTTCGGGCACTCGAAAAAGCTTTTCCAGCACCTGCTTGTTCTCTTCCAGGCGGTATGAAAGCTCAACCTTTTGGTTCAATATCTGGTCTATATCCTGGTTTTCTGCAACCTTGTCTGAATATTTTTCCTGTATCGCTGCGTTGCGCTGTTTTCCCCTCCGACTGTTCCGTTTACGGCTACCGTTTTTCCGGCTGTTTTGCTCACCATCTCTTAACTGGTGTTGATCCTGGTTAGCTTGGCCGGAATCGTTGCTATCTGTATCACTACCGCCGTTACCACCAGCCTTGGCCTTGGCCTTGGCCTTTTCCCCCTCTTCCAGCGGTCTGTCTTCAATGCCGGACTCAAACACAGACGGTGCGGGCTGTGGCTTTTGATACATGATGAATTTAGACAGTGTCTTTAACCAGGAAAACAAATATGCAACCTCCCCGCAGGGACATAAATTTCACTTCGGATATACCAGTTTAATATACCCTGGCATTATGTGGTTTATGTGGCTAATCCTGCACCGCATGCTTTTGTGGTTACAGGATATCCTGAATTTATATTTCCATACCAAAGACAGGGACACACCTTCATGCGGAGGCATGTCCCCAATTAAAGGGTGAAAAAAGTGGAAGTTAAATATATATGGGAAGTATTATGGAAATCACTGGTTGTTTTTGCCTTGTTGATTGGACTGTCCCGACTCCTGGGTCGCAAACTGCTGTCCCAAATGACCTTTGCCGACTTTACGGTGGCAGTAACCGTGGGCACCATCTCCGGCGCCTTTGTGGTAACCACAGTAAAAGGCCTGTACGTGCTGCTCAGCCCGGTAATACTGGTAGTTGCGGCCATTATGACCGCCTACCTGAACCTGAAAAGTTTAGCGGCCCGCAAAATCATTGAAGGCGAACCAATTCTAATCATTCAAAACGGCAAGATATTAAAACAAAATATGCTGCGCCTCCGATACAACGTGGACGACCTGGAAATGCAGCTGAGATCCAAAAACATCTTTAATTTCAGCGAGGTGGAGTTTGCCCTGGTTGAATCAAACGGCCAACTTAGTGTGCTAAAAAAATCTCAGCACCTGCCGGCAACTCCGCAGGACTTGGGCAAACCAACCGGGTACAAGGGGCTGGCCACAGAAATCATTAAGGATGGAGACGTGCTGGAACAGAACCTGGGACAAAACAACCTGGATTTCAAGTGGCTTTATAACGAGCTGGCCAAACATAACGTTTCCCGGGTGGAAGACGTTTTTTACGCCGCCCTAAACACCGACGGTACTCTTTATATTGACCTCAAAGGCGACACCCCACAGTACAAGCAGACCATCGAAGACGGTTAAATGGGTAGTATTATGTCAGGATAACAACTTCCTAAAACCTGTTATCAAGCTAAACCCCTTGGGTTACCGGAAAATAATGTGTTATAATACCCGCAATGCAACAAACTTTCGACTTGTATTGCGGGGTGTTTGCAATTCCGGAAATTAGACAACAATTTAAGTTTTTAACATACCGGGTTTTAGAATGGTTTTCACCTGATAACATTGAAAAACTAGTGATTAGGCTGGCTCTTTCGTTACTGGTTCTAATGGTCACTTATCTACTGATTAAAATCATCTCCCGACTGCTGGATCGATTTGTAAGGGATACCAGCATTACAGGCGAACAAGAAGAACCCGGCGGAAAAGGTATTTTGTCCGACAGTTTCGTGCGTTCGGTTCAGGTGCTGCTACGGACTCTCCTCCTCTATGGCGGATATTTCGTGGCCACTATACTGATCCTGGAAATATTCAACGTCAAAGTGATATCAGCAGCAGACCTTAAGACTGTGGGTGTTACAGTACTTAAGGTAATTGGCATTCTGGTGGGAGCCAGGCTGTTTATCAACTTCGGCAACCTGGCCATCAAGCAGATTTTTGAGAAACACGGGTTTAAAGAGGAAATTATCGAAACCCGCCGGTCCGAAACGTTGAAAGTACTGCTACGCAGCGTGCTTACCTACTTGGTTTTCTTCCTAGCGGTCCTGACCATACTGCAGATATTTAGCGTCAACACCAGCGCCATTCTGGCCAGTGCCGGTATCTTGGGTTTGGCGGTTGGTTTTGGTGCCCAAAACCTGGTTAAAGACGTTATCAGTGGCTTTTTTATTATTTTTGAAGACCAGTTCAGCGTGGGAGATTTTGTGGAAGCGGCCGGGGTTGTCGGTACTGTTGAGGAAGTGGGACTGCGCACTTGCAAGATTCGCCAGTGGACCGGCGAACTGCATGTGATTCCCAACGGGGAAATCACCCGGGTGACCAATTACAACCGGGGTGAAATGATGGCGGTGGTGGTGATTGGTATCGCGTACGAGGAGGATATCGACCAGGCAATTTACGTTTTAGGGCAGGAAAGCGAAAGAGCCTTTAAGGAAATCGATACCATCCTGGACACTCCACAGGTGCAGGGAATAGTGGAACTGGCTGACTCAGCAGTAAATATCCGCACTATCGCTCCAACCAAGGCCGGTGAGCACTGGGCAGTGGAACGGGAACTACGCCGCCGCTTCAAATATGCCCTGGACCGGGCAGGTATCGAAATCCCTTACCCACGGCGGGTGCTTTACCAGCGGGATACTGCCGCCGAAATAAAGAAAGAGCCACTACTTTCAGGAATTAACGACGGTGAACCAGCACAAGATTGAACTAAGGACTTTAGTTGGATAGGATGCCAATCAGAGGAAAAAGGGAAAGAACAATGCCGGGGAAATGAGACGGCTTTTGCAGAGCCTTTACAAAACGAAACCGGGGGCAGGTTTTTAAGAAAACCGACCCCCGGTTACTTATTATCCTTGTTCAACACCATTACCTCCTTTACACTTTTTTCGGTTAATCCTTTTTTTCGGTTAAGTTTTCTCGCCTGGCGCCATCCGACTCGAAAATAATCTTTTCCAGCCCAATGTCTTTAAGAATTTGGTCAATTAGCTCCTTAGTCATTATCATCCCTCCTTTCTAAAGTCGTTCCTTCTTATTATATAATTAATTTGTTAAAAATTCAAACATTTTTATGTTAAAAGAACATTAGACATAGTTGAACGGCTGTATAAGCACCCTGAATAACCGCCTAGGGAAGATAATGTCGGATTTAACCCTAATTTTTAACGGGCAGTACCACCTCTATTGCGGCCCCGCCGCCGGGCACATTGCCGGCCTGGATAGTGCCGCCGTGTTCCTCCACGATGGCCCGGGCAATTGGCAGGCCTAGTCCACTGCCGCCCCGCGCACCTTTGTAGAACCGCTCCCACAGATGCTGCAAGTCCTCACTGGTGAAACCAATCCCGTCATCCTGGACTGTAACGTGCACCGCCCCCGGGTGTATGCCGGCCTTGATCTGCACCTCTTTTGCAGCATGGCGTACCGCGTTGGCAACCAGGTTGATAAATACCCGAACCAGTTTTTCACCGTCGGCCCGCAGCATCACCTCGGGCGGCGCATCCAGGTTCAAAACAACACTTCTTTCTGCAGCCAACACCTGCTGGGAATCAACAGCCTGTTCCAACACTTCCTGCAAATCGGTTTCCTCAAAATGGTACATTTGGGACGGACCGCCCTTTCTGCCCAGGAACACCAGTTCATCCACCATGTTTTTCAACCGCCCAGTTTCCCGCGCCACCACGTCCAGGGCATGCCGGGCTTCTGCGCCCTTAAAAACACCGTCCCGTACCCCTTCGGAATAACCTAGGATGGACATTAACGGACTTTTAAGTTCGTGGGATGCGTTTTGGAAAAACTGCTTTTGGGCCCGGTCATAATCAGCCAGTTTTTCATCCATGGCGTTGATCGCCTGTCCCAGTTCCCCCAGTTCATCCCTGGAATTTACCTCGACCCGCCAGCCAAAATTGCGCTCGGCCACCCGGTGAGCTTTTTCTTGCAAAAGTTTAAGCGGCCGTGAAATATGACGGGCCAAAAGCACCGTCATACCAAGGGCGGCCAGCAGAGCCAGGCTCAGGCTGATTAAAAAAAGAATCAGTAATTCGTTGTGGATTTCTTCAAGCCCGGCCATCCTGGTTAAAAGCAAAACAGTGCTCCCCCGATTAGCTTGTTCATCAAGGTGCCGACCAGCGGCCACGTAACGTTCATTGCCTAGCGTAACCCGTCCATCATAAATACCCGGAGAAACAATTTTATCCACCACTCCGGCAGCCAAAACACTACCGGTTGGTATCTGCTCAATGCTGCTTTCCAACACCACCCCCCGGCGGTTTACCAACAGGTATTCCCCCTGGATAACTCGACCAAGCATGTGGTAAGTGAACATGCCGCGCATCATCCCGCCGCGGCCAACCACTTCCGGGGACAGCCCGCTGACCAGCCCGGCCACGTTAAGGGCATCCTGCTGCAGGCTGTCCCGGGCGGCCTGTTCCAGGTGTCGGTGTAGCAGTATCCAAAACGCGGCCCCCATCAATAAACCGGTTAGTAGGATCACCACCAGGTGGCTCAGCGCTATGCGCCTGGCAATACTCCCTTGGTTAAGCATTAATTTTGTAACCGTATCCCCAGACAGTGCTTACCCTGATCCGGGTCCCTTTCTCCTTCATTTTGCGCCGCAATCGTTTCACCACATCATCCACGGCTCTGGTATCACCAACGTAATCCATACCCCAGATCCGGTTCAGGATTTGGTCGCGACTTAGGGCTTGACCGGGGTGCCCGGCTAAGAAATGCAGCAGTTCAAATTCCTTTGCCGTCAGTTCCAGAGTCTGATTATTGCCCACAGCCTCCCGCCGGCCCGGGTAAACGACCAGATCACCCACCCGCAGCTCTTCTTCGCCTGGCGAAGCATCTGTGCGGCGAAACACGGTGCGCACCCTGGTTACCAGTTCCAGAGGGCTAAAAGGCTTGGTCAGGTAATCATCTCCGCCCAGTTCCAAACCAATCACCCGGTCCATTTCCCCACTCCGGGCGGAAACAAATATGATAGGCACATTGCCCAGGTGCCGGATTGCCCTGCATAATTCCAACCCATCCATGCCCGGCATCATAATGTCCAAAATAAACATGTCCGGCGGACCTTCGGATTCCATCACCATCAGCACGTTTTGCGGGTCGTGGAATACTCTAACCCCGTAGCCTTCCCGCTCCAAATATTTTTTAATTATCTCGGCTATATTAGCGTCATCGTCAACCACAAATATCTGTTTCATTTATACGCCTCCCGCTAAAAACAGACCCAAATAACATATGGCTTGTGCTCTGCCGGTATTTATTTACATTGTACCTCAAAATGCGCAGTCATAGAAGGTTTCTATGCGAAGTAGGGGACCCCCGCAAGGGGTGCCCTAAAACAAAAACGTCATCCCACAGATAACGCTCAAAAATATTTGATGGGTAGACCGTCATACGCTGATGCGGCACCAGCAGGAAATGAAAAACCAGCCTTCGCGGCGATCCGGTGATATCCGGAGCGCCAGAAACGATTAACACTTTAGAATATTTTATGGATAGCATGTTTATCTAAGTTTGTTAAAGTCTGCCCATTTTATATTGACAGATTAAACACTTACTATGTATAATATGCATAATATAAATTATGGAGGTGGCAGCAATGCAAACCAATACAACCTACCGGATTACCATCGGCGGCGATATGCCCCGCCAGTACCACCTCCAATCCAGGCGCGTAACCGCAATATACGTGCAGACCTACCTGCACCTGGGTAAAAAGATTAACCTGGAGCAGTTGGTGAATGGGCTGTGGAAACCAGTGTCAATAAATCTTTAATTATAGTGCATAATATATGAATTATGCACTTCTTAAAAAATCGCGAACCGGTTGCAGACCTCAGCAAGGTCTACAGCCTTTTTTTTGGTCTTAAACAAGGGTAATACTTAACTGGCCAACCGAGTAGCGGTCGAGTCAGGCCTGTTTCTGACAGTACGTGAATTAAATTCATAGATAACCATAAACTGTGCAGAATAATACCTGACTGTCATTATAAGGGGTAGATTTATGGCTTTCTTCTCTCGAAGACGCAAAAAGCCCGGACGCACCAGCTCGGTAGACGCGAGACCGAACAGCCGCGAAAGCAGCCGGGACAACAAAGAGCGAACTACCCAAAGTTTGCTCTTGAGCCCTGCTTTAGAAGAAAACTTAAGTCATCTAAAAAAAATCTTTACAGATTGCAGCGATGTAGTTTTCCGGGAATTTCTTTTTGCTCAACGCGAGCAGATCAAGCTGGCCCTGGTGTATATCGACGGGCTGACCAATAAGTCCCAGGTAAGCGATCAGATTATGCGCGCCCTGTCCCTGGAAGTACCCGCGGCTACCGACAACACCGCCATTACCAAGGCCAACGCCCTGCATTATGTGAAAATGAGGGGTCTGTGCGTCCACCAAGTCAAAGAAACTGAAAAGCTGCAAGAAGCGGTGGACGCAATCCTGTCGGGTGATTCCATCCTGCTGGTGGACGGGCATGCTACTGCCGTAATTAACGGCAGCCGGGGCTGGGAGGCCCGTTCCATAGAGGAATCCCAAATTCAGGGCGTGGTTCGGGGGCCCCGGGAATCTTTCGTGGAGACGCTGCGCACTAATACCTCGCTTCTGCGACGAAAAGTCAAAAATAAAGATTTAAAAATTGAAAGCTTGACCTTGGGAGAAGTAACCAGAACCGATATCGCAGTGGCTTATCTCAAGGGGATTGTTAACGAAGGCTTGGTGACAGAAGTTAAACAAAGGCTGGCCCGGATAAAAATTGACGGCATCCTGGAGTCGGGCTACATTGAAGAACTGATCCGGGACAACCCGATGAGCATGTTTCCCACCGTAGGCTATACCGACCGGCCCGACCGGGTGGCCGCCAATTTGCTGGAGGGCCGGGTGGCTATTTTCGTGGACGGCACCCCCATGGTGTTAACTGTGCCTCACTTTTTTGTAGAAGCGATCCAGACGCCGGAGGATTACTACGAACAGTCCATTTTTACTACCTTTGTGCGGTTATTGCGCATCGGCAGTTTGATTATCGCGCTGACACTGCCTTCACTTTATGTGTCCATTATATCTTTTCACCAGGAAATGCTGCCCACGCCCCTGTTGCTGAGCATAGCAGCCCAGCGGGAAGCCGTACCTTTCCCGGTTTTTGTCGAAGCCCTGCTGATGGAAATAGCTTTTGAAATCATCCGCGAGGCCGGCATCCGTTTGCCCCGGCAAGTGGGGCAGGCGATAAGCATTGTGGCCGCGTTGATTGTCGGCCAGGCTGCGGTGCAGGCCGGGCTGGTGGCAGGTGCCACGATCATTGTGGTGGCTCTTACCGCCATGGCCTCCTTTGTGGTGTATTACAGCGGCAGTCTCGCTTTTCGCCTGCTGCGGTTTCCCCTAATGTTCCTGGCCGCCTCGTTCGGGCTCTTCGGGCTGATCGGGGGACTAATCGTTATCGTGGTACACATGACCAGCCTGCGCTCATTTGGCGTGCCCTACCTGGCCCCCATTGGCCCGCTGGTTCCAGGGGACCTAAAAGATTCGTTCGTACGGGCACCCTGGTGGGCCATGAAAAAACGCCCCCACCTGGTGGGGCAGAATAACCCGGTGCGAGAGGTGTCCGGGATGAGGCCCAAGCCTCCCCAAAGCACCACCCAAAAGGGTGGTGATGCAGATGCTGGAAGGAGGCAAAATTGACGCCTGGCAGGCCGTATTCCTGAATGTGATTATGGTTGCCGCCACGGCCTTACTAAGCGCCCCGGCCATCATGGCTGCCCAGGCCGGACATGACGGTTGGTTGTCAGCACTGCTGGCCACCATGCTGGGGCTGCCCATAGCCTGGATTACGGTGAAGCTAAGCTCCCTGTATCCGGGCCAAACACTCATTCAATACCTGGAGGACATTATAGGCCGGTGGCCCGGTAAAGCCCTGGGGCTTTTGTACCTGCTATATTTTACGCATATTACTTCGATCATGACCAGGGAGTACGGGGGTTTTCTAGTGGACGTTTTTTTAATCGGCACTCCCATCACTGCTGTTAACGCTATAGCCCTGTCCATCAGCGCCTATATCATTAAACTGGGCTTGGAGGTGCTGGCCCGATCCAACCAAATTTTTTTCCCCTGGATTATGGTGTCCCTGGTGCTAACGTTTCTGTTAGTCATACCCGAGATGGATCTGACCAAGTTTCAACCCGTGCTGGAGGCCGGCGGATTGGAAATTTTCAAGGGCTCGCTGGCTCCTTGGGCTTGGCATGGTGAAATTATTGCTTTTGCCATGGTTATCCCCTTCCTGGCCAAACCGGGGGAGGCCGGAAAAATTGTAATCCTTACATTCATTATTTTAGGGCTAATATTTTTTTTACTGGTGGTCGTGGGCCTGGCAGTGTTCGGGCCTGGTTTGGCTAATATGAATTATCCCATCTTAAACGTGACCCGGGTAATTGCATTAGCCAGGGTTATTGAGCGGCCGGAACCGTTAATCATGACGGTGTGGGTAGCGGGAGGCCTGTTTAAGGTAACCTTTTTTTATTATATTATCGTTCTGGGCAGCGCCCAACTGCTGCAACTTAAGAGTTACCGCCCGCTGGTGCTGCCCGTGGGGATCATTTTGACGGCACTTTCGATCAATATAGCCGGAAACACGTTAGAAATGTTTGGTTTTATCGCCCACTACTGGCCCTTTTACGCCTTGTCCACCTTCGAATTCGGTTTCCCGGCGGCGCTGCTGGGGATAGCATTAATAAAAAACAGAGGAATTAAAGGCAAATGATTAAAAAAATCTTATGTTTGCTGTTAATTTTGGGCTTACTTTCCTCGCTGGGCGGCTGTTGGAGCCGCAAAGAGCTGGGTGATCTGGCCATAGTGCTGGCAGCTGGCGTTGACAGTGCGCCCGGCGGCCAAATTTTGCTGACCGTACAGATAGCCAGGCCCAGCGCTTTTGGCGGCGGGGACACCGGGCAACGGGCAACCGGGGCGCAACAAAACAATGTGTGGGTAATTTCCCAGACCGGGGATACAGTTTATGATGCCCAGAGGTACCTGGAAGCCAAGGTATCACGGGAATTATACTGGGGACATACCGTAATCCTGGTTTTAGGTGAACAAATGGCCCGGGATGGTATCCGCAAAGTGCTTAACTTTTTTTCCCGCTCACCGGACACCCGAGAGACAATTTGGGTTTTGGTGTCCCGGGGTGCAGCCAAAGAGGTATTAAACAGCCATTCCCAGTTAGAAACCACTTCGGCCCAGGGTGTGGGGGCGATGGTCAGATCCGGGGTGGGCGTGCCGGTCATGCTTAAGGACTTAAGCATGATGCTGGCCAGCAAAGGCACCAACCCCGTGCTGCCCCGCATTGAACTTACCACCTCTGGAAGCCCTCAGGGTCCGGGGATGGCAGAGAATATACCCCGGGCCCAACACGACCAGGCACACGGGACCCAAACGCACGCCGAAATCACCATCACCGGCACCGGAGTCTTTAATGACGACCGGTTGGTGGGGTGGCTGGATATGATGGAATCCAGGGGTATGCTCTGGCTAAGGGACGAGATGGAAGAAGGGGAAATAACCGTTCCTTCCCCTACCGAGCCGGGCAAACATTTTTCTGTCCGCATCGACCGGGGCACAACCGAGGTTGAACCGTATTACGACGGGCAAAACATCTGGTTTGACGTTAAAATGCGCATGGATGGGGAACTATGGGAACAGCAATCTATGGAAAAGATAACCGAACCGCAAATTTTTGCCGCCCTGGAAAAATCGCTGGCCCGCAGGATTGAACAGAAATCCCGCGACGTCCTGGAAAAAGCCCGGCAGGTTTACGGGGTTGATATATTCGGGTTTGGCGATGCCTGGCATAGGAAATACCCCAATGAGTGGCCGGCTTTAAAAGACCGCTGGGATGAGGAATTTACAGCTGCGGATGTGCATATATCCGTGGAGGCCCACATACGGCGCACCGGCCTTACCACCAACAGGGTTTCCCAAGAAGAATAATGCTGCCGTGAGGTGTACACAAGATATGATCATTTTAGTGATGTTGGTTTTTCTGGTTATCATAGCCCTTGAGGTGCCCGGGCTGGTCAAAGAAAAAATGTGGCGGGAACTTGCCGCTTTTGCGTTTTTGCTCTTTTTCGGCATGGCTCTTAGCATACCGCAGGTACTAGGCCTGCAGGTGCCTAGCCCCAACGAGCCTATAGAAATGATCTTCAAACCATTTGCCGAATGGTTAACACCAAAGTGAGTGGGTGAAAGATGGAACGAGTTAGAATTTCTCCTTTGCAGGGGGCCATGCTGCTGGTAACAACTATCACCTCGACGGCCATTATTCTATTGCCCGGCGCCATAGCCGGGCGCGACGCCTGGCTGGCTACCCTGGGGGGGCTGGCCGTGGGACTGGTGATGGCGGTAACCATTTCTTTTTTGGGGCAAAGGTTCCCCGGGGAAACGATCATCGAATACACCGAAATCTTGCTGGGCAAATATATTGGCAAAACGGTATCCGCGCTGTTTTTAACATTTTTCGGTTACCTGGCCGCCTTAACACTATGGGACTTTGGTGTTTTTATTTCCAGTTCCCTTTTAGTCGGCACCCCCATGATGGCTATAAACATCATCGGTATCCTGGTAGCCACCTATACCGCCCGGTACGGTCTGGAGGTTATCGCCCGGGTAAACCAAATTTTCCTGCCATTAATCATCATTTCGGTGCTTTTAGCTTCAATAATTGTTTTCACCATGCCCAAAACTAGTTTGGCTCATATCTTGCCCGTACTGGAAAATGGCACCAAACCGCTACTGGCAGGAACGGCAAAAGTGGCCGACTGGCTGGGGGAAGTAATTGTGCTGAGCATGGTAATCCCTTTCCTGTACCCTCAAAAACACTCCCGATCAGTTGCGATGGTGAGCGTTCTGATATCAAGCTTAATACTACTCTTGGTATCCCTTGTGGTGGTGGCAACCTTTGGCGATATCAGCCCCACACTTTTTTTTCCCTTTTACAGCGCAGTTTTATTGATCGAAATATCAAGGGTGCTCCGACTGGACGTGGTGATAACAACCATCTGGATCATCGGATCCTTTATCAAGATTTCCTTCTTGCTTTACATATTAGCCCACGGCACTGCCCAGTGGTTTAAGTTGGTTAAACACAATTTTCTCATCATGCCGTTAGCGGTAATAATTTTGAGCCTATCGCTAATCATACTTAAAAGTGTTGCGGAGTATCAAAGCATAAGCCTGCAAATATCCGGTTATCTCCTTTTTATTTCACTTGTGCTGCCCGCGTTTTTGCTACTCACGGCAATAATCACCGGCCGGACAACCGGTAAAAAAGACGTCAAGTAGTTAGGCGTCAAAATTTAGTAGTATAATTATGTCCCCATTTTCGCTTTCACGACCGGTTTCGGGTTAGCATAATGTGGTATGGCGACCTCCTTTTAAGAATAAGGCTGTACTTTCGTTAGTTCCAACCAACAACTTGTCCTCATTAACCATATTGTAAAAATCCTAGTTTTGATCAAACTAACAGATTAAATTACAATAAGGAATCTAACGCCAACAACTTATTAACCAGAAGGAGGTTAGCACATGGTTTCTAAAATCAGCAGGAGAATTTACATGGTGGCATTCGCATTAATTATTGGTGTAACGCTTAATGTGGGGACTGCCGACGCCTTACTGTCAGCTTCCCAGTATAACGCTCTTCGCGATCAGTTCAGGCTTGGCACGGGTACCGCTATCGCCGCCCCTACGCCAACTACACCGACGACTCCGGCGACACCGTCTACACCGACAGCACCAACAGAACCAACAGAGCCAACAGAGCCAACAACGCCGGCGACTCCGTCAACACCAACAGCACCAACAGAACCAACAACGCCGTCAACACCGAATATTAGTCAACCCGCCCCATACAATAGCCGGACGGATTATTACTCTCGCTTTAACAATAACAGAGGCAATTTTTACACTTACCCCGGAAACACGGGCGGCACTGGGACTGTACCTACACCTGCACCTACACCTACACCAGCACCGGTACCGGAACCTGTACCTACACCGGCACCAGCACCGACACCTACACCGGAACCTACTCCTCCACCAGCCAGCAACCCTGGTGACGTGGGTTCAATGGCGGCCGGCGAAAAGCAGATGCTTGATCTGGTGAACCAAGAAAGAATTAAAGCCGGGCTACCCGCCTTTAAGGTGGATTCTCGTCTGGTCAACCTGGCCCGTCAAAAAAGCCAGGATATGTACCAAAACAATTATTTTAGCCATACCTCTCCCACGTACGGTTCCGCTTATGACATGGAGAAAAAAGCAGGCATCAGCGCCAGGGTAATGGGTGCCGAAAATATTGCCAAATCCGCTACGGTAACCAGAGCCCACGGTCTGCTTATGAACAGCGCGGGACACCGGGCCAATATTCTGGATTCACGGCACGACACCATCGGAATCGGTATTGTTAGCACTCCCGGTGGAGTATATGTAACCCAGTTGTTTTTAGGTAATTAATTAAACTTCGTGCAGATGATCTGAAACCGCAGTCGTTCATAATGACATAAAGCCTCACCTAAAGATAAAAGCCGGCAACCTGCCGGCTTTTGTTATTTCCCTCATTTAAAAGAGTAAATAGGCAACCCGTCCCGGGTTTGGCCTACCTGATGGTAGTCCGCAATAGCAGTCGGTAATGCCGACCGGTACCAAGCTGCGTCAGCCTGCATCGATTGCCGCGTACCGGTAATCGTCTGGGCTCTCCACCTGGTCGGAACGGTTGGTCTTTTGAACTGAAACACACCTGGGCTGACCTCTTCAAACTGCCGGGACATAGATTCGATGATTTGATTGCTATGCCCTGTTTTTTGCACCTGCTGCCCTATTTCTTTTTCTTCTGTGACTTCATCAATAGCTTCTTCAACCGATTGAGCTTTTTCTTCTATGACTTCACCTACAGCTTCTTCAACCGACTGAGCTTTTTCTTCTATGACTTCATCAGCAGCATCATCAGACCGGGTAAATTCTGACTCCTGTTCTTTTGACGGCGGCTTTTTACTGGTCTGGTAGGGATTATAAAAAGCACTTCTTCCTACATAGACGCCCCATTTAGGCATGCTTCCCCGATTCTTCACCTGTTGTTCACCTTCCCTGGCTGCATTTTCCTTCCCCTCTATTCCGCCTCCCGAGCCCCCATCATTTCCTTTACCGGCCCGGTCACCATCGATCCAAACAGTTCCCCACAGGGGTCTCCAGAGCCACGGCATTATATTCACCCCATATTGAAATTCTTTAATCCATAATACTAACGCAGGTCGATTATGGTTCGTAATTTTCTTATTTTATGTGGGAAATAATGACACATCATTCGTAAAACCTACATACATTATAAGAAGATTAAACCATATTAACACTTTAATAACAGGAGGGTTATTTAATGGTAGGCAAGAGTGACCTCGATTCTGTGGAACTTCAAGGGCTAAATTTCAACAACCGGCAATTGGAAGTTGTCTGCATCGAAACATTTAAGGTTTACGATTTTTGCTTCCAGTCCGAGCGGCGGGAGAACAACTGTTTTCCGCTTGGTACCCTAACTATCCCCCCCGGTTCAACAATCGCCTGCAGGATAAAGGATACAACCTGCGAAGAAATTGAGCGTGGCGAACCCAATGAGCAAGGGCGGGCCAATGTCACTTTTTCAGTAACCATTAAGGCCAAGGTAACAATCACAAACCCAGAAGGTAACGTAATTTTTAACCAAAAACGCATTTTCGGCTTCACCAAGACAGTGGTACTGTGCGCCCCCGAAGGCACCCAGACGGTGTGCGCAGTTGTAAATGCCTCCTGTGGGCCCTGCCTAATCATGGGTGAAGAAGTATGCTGCACCTTCGACCTGTGCATCGTGATTCAGTCCTTGGCACTAGTAAAACTACTGGTACCCAGTTTCGGTTTCTGTCAGCCCGTCGTGTGCGAACAAGTTGCCCCCGGGCCTCCCTTCGTATGCCCGCCGGTACTGTTCCCGCCCCAATGCCCGCCTCTCAACAACAACGGTTAATTGCTCGGTTAAGCACCCACCTAGGTAGAACAAACCCCGGGGGCAATCTGATATGCTCCCCCTGTGGTAGACAGTTTGAAAAACAAAAACTGTCTACCACGAGGAGGAGCTTTTTTTATGGGTCGCAAAGGCAAAATATCAGGATCAGAAAAGATTGCAACGATTGAAAAATATCTCCGTGGAGAAGATTCATTAAATCATTTAGCCACCGTACTTGATGTTCACATTTCATCTGTCCAACAATGGCTTCAGACTTATCAATCATTAGGGCCAGAAGGACTACTTAGTGCATCCAAGAATAGCGCCTATCCCGCAGAATTAAAAGATGCAGCGGTCAAAGATTATCTGGTTGGCGCTGGCTCTTACATGGAGATATGCAAGCGCTATGGGATTAAATCAACTCGTCAACTACGTCACTGGGTGATGAAGTATACTGGTCATGAGACGTTGAAAAGCTCAGGGACAGGAGGAGTAGCCGCCATGACCAAAGGACGAGCAACAACTTTCGATGAACGAGTTGAAATCGTTAAATACTGCATTGAACATCAATCCAATTATGCTGAAACAGCCCAGAAATTTCAGGTATCCTATCAGCAGGTTTATTCCTGGACAAA
>LADP01000045.1 GCA_000961575.1 Peptococcaceae bacterium BRH_c8a | reverse complement strand
TATTCAGCAATTGCAACCGGTTGTTATCGTAGATGAAGCGCATCTTTTGGACAAAGAAATGCTAGAAGAGGTACGGTTCCTATTGAACTTTAAAATGGATGCCCAAAGCCCTATGGCACTGATTTTGGTGGGCCAGAGCGAACTGTGGGATAAGTTCCAGCTTCAAGCGTACGCCGCCATCCGCCAACGGATCGACCTACAATGTAAACTGCCGCACCTGGATCGGGCCCAGGTCGGGGAATATATTAATCGGCACCTGGCTTATGCCGGTGCCGAACACGATATCTTTTCAGACAATGCGATTGATGAGATTTTCCGCTATTCCAGCGGTGCGGCCAGGCTTGTGAACAAGGTTTGCACCCATTGCATGCTTTATGGAGCTCAGAATGGCCGTCGGATTATTGATGATCACATGGTGAAGTTGGTTATCCAGGGAGAATTGTTATAATTCTCCCTTCCCCGGGCTGGTTTTGGTCACTAAGTCCGTCAACTCGTGGACAATTAACACCGTCTATTACTGGACGTTATAGGGCGTTAGTAACAGTAAGTTTACAAGTCTCCATGTCTCTTTAAAAAGGCCCTTGCCAAATCCATTACCGGATATGGATTTAGTTATATATGAAGAAGCAACTAAAACCTTATTTATTGGAGAAATGAAATGGTTGATTGCAATAGATTCTATTCCAGAAGTATGTGCCAGAGACGAAGATTTAGCAAAGGGAATTGACCAAGCCAAGTTAATAAAAGAATATGCTGAAAAAAATTTGGAAGACACCCTTAATAGAGCTTTTGGTATAAATAGGATAGAAGTGGATAATTTGTTTACCTGTGTTATTTCTAAAAACAACTTAGGCACTTCTGAATTGGCTGATTTTATTCCAGTTATAACAGAGGATATTCTCATAAATCTATTTACATTACATAAGGGTAATTTAAAAGACGTAATTAATTCTATAGAGCAAAAAGATTTTTTGCCTGAAGAAGGTAAAGATTATGGAGTACTCACACCAGAAATTGAATACGCTGGGTATAGGTTTAAATTCCCTGCTATTACACTTGAACTCGAAAAAGACAAAACTATGGTAGAATTATTTCAAAAAATAGGTCGAAATGATCCTTGCCCGTGTGGTCGGATAAACCCGAGCACAGGTAAGCCAATGAAATATAAAAAATGTTGTGATAAATAAAATACAATATTTTTTTAGAAAAAAAAGTTAAGGGTTACTATAAAATCATTGTTTCCATTCTTTAAAATTTGAAAATTTAAGCAAACCCGGCCTGGAATACGGTTGCGTCAAATATTATGTGCTTTTACCTTCTTTAGTCCTTTCACTATTTAGGTGGGATTTACCTTATCTGGGAATAAGATGGATTCCTGTAACAAAAATCTGACCCCAGCTTTTTATACGGTCTGTCCACTTCGAAGGATATCCTGGGTGACCATGTACACCATCTTAAGCAACGCGTCATACGCGGAATAAGGGTGCTTTTTCCCTTTTGTTCCTTAGTATTTACTTTTTATGAAGTAAATTATGAATTGAAAATCCTTTTTTATGACTGCTTTGCTGCTCCCAGTGGTTAGAAGTAATATGATTAAGCTGGCGTTGTCCGGGGTAAACGTATTTGCACTTCACGTCGTTTTTTATATTAGTAATTAAAGGGTTTTAACCTTTAGAATATGTAAGTATCCCATAGACTAAAAACTCTACTATTTCAAGCACTCTTAAGCATCTTTCTGCAATCTCACGCGTACCAAGTTCCCAATCCCGAATAGAAAAAGGATTAACTCCTAACAGTTCAGCAAACTCGTTTTGTTTTAAGCCAAGCAATAAACGGGTTGAAAGTACCTATGTACCGGACTCACGGTACTAAAAGGCAAGAATATTCAAAAACAGCGGAAATGGAAAAAGATATCGCTGATCTTTCTTTGGATGGGATTAGTTTCTATTGATGATGGCATAGGCAATACATTAGCTTCTAGGATTTTCGAAGCAAAAGTAGTATTTGGTTGCTGTCTGTTCCGCCGTAAGGTGGGGCAGACTTTTTTTTTGAGCTCAATCAGAAAATATTTTAATAGATTTAATGATGTATAGAATTATGGTGTTAAAAATTTGTAAACTTGACTATCTATATACATCTAAGGTAGTATTATCGTATCTTTTTTTCTTGCACAAGTAATAACAATAGGGAGGAAATACTTATGGCATTTGAAGTGTACATGCCCAGGTCATCAAGTGATAACAGAGTAGCATTAACAAAACACCACATCAGACTGGGGAATCGAATGGCTAGTTACCTTAAAAGTGATCGTGTAGAAGTTGCTTATGATAAGACTTCTGGAAAACTAAGAGTCAAAGGCATCAAAGAAGGCGGCATAAAGATTAGCAAGAATAAAATAGGTGCCCAGGGGATCTTTAAGTATTTCAATCTAGATAAAAAGGGTAGTTACCCGGCTGAATATATTGAAAAAGAAGATGCGATATATGTCCAAATTGAAGCAGGGGAATAATAACCCCCTGCTTTTTTGACTGTTTTTAATATTTGGGGGCTAAACGACTACTGGCGCAACGGGTAACAAAAAGAAACAGGTACCTTGTTGGCCCAATATACCTCGTTTAATAAATCCCATAAACCTGGCTACTAGTAACCATTACTATAACAACTATGGCAAATAAATATAACCCTCTGATGATGTTACTCTCCTATGGCATCCAAGGAAACTAACTTTATGTAGAGATAAGACAATGAGGCGATAAATACCAAGGCAATGAGAATATAAATCATAGGAATGTCCTCCCTGCCTAATTATTAACAGTTTAGTGGGGAAATGTAAATAGATTTGGGGTGATAATGTGAAGCCAATTCGGCAAATCTACAGGGATTCCAGGAGACAGCAAAAGATACTTTCCATCCAGGATGTGCTTAGATAAGTGTGGCTTCATATCTGTTAGGCTAACACAAATATGTTAATTAGCGCAAATAAAGGATTTTGTCATTTTAGGGTGGAAATATTATTAATCAACTTGTATGCCAGCATCTTTAGGGTGTTGGCTTTGTTTTTTATTTGGGAGAATCATAAATGAGGAATGGATTGGTACTGGGGTTGCTATCGGGAGTCGGTAAAAACAAGGAAGTAGAGGAAAGAAAATAAAAAATATATAGGTACTTGTCCTCAATTCTCATGTTATCCTTTAGTCATCATCGCGGTCGCATCAATATACTCGCCTTTGTTATCCTAGTTTAGATAAAAATTTTATAGCTTTTAATAAATCCTTTATGTTATCAAAATGTGGATATTTTGTGTCTAATGCGAAGCTGGTTATGTAGTATATAATTATGTTTAAATTTGAGGTGTAACTATGGGACAAGAATTTATAAATCTGGATTTTCAGACCACAACTTATTTTGGCATGAAGTCATTAACAGAGGAAGAAATACTGAACAAGCTTCAATCCGACAGAAACATATTTTTAACCTTTAGACGAACAGGGATAATACATAGCAAAGACTACTCTTTCATAACAAAGGTAACATTTAGTGGGCATGAGAAGAATTGTGTTGAGAACAGTAAGACAGAGGAAGAAAAGGCAAATTCTAAGCGAAACTTAAAAGTAGTCGAGGATTATTTCAATAGTCAACACCCATCAAACTCATACAAACTGAATTTTGCAGAAAGAAGCGATAGCGAGTGTGCTATATTTAGTCAAAACAAATACAGCACCCCAGTAGTTATACAGCAGAAGCTTGTAGAAATATTTGGGTAGGGTGCGAGTTTAATGGATAAGAAAACATTATATACCTCTTCCTACAATAACATAATAAAGTCAATGGCTGAAACCTGCGGTTGTACCCAAAAGACAATAAAAAATTATATTAAAAGCTCTCAACCATTGGAAAACACTTTCCCTGATAGCATTAATTTGGTTTCATTTTTCAGAGGCATAGGAGTGAAGTTTAGGGGAAACACTGAGCTATTCAATAAAATCAAATTTGAAGCTTGTGTAATGAGCCATAGTACTTCAAGAATTGCCCCTCCTGACGAATCAGATGTATTATATACAATTAAAGTACTATCGGATAAAACTGAACTGAGCACCTTTCTTGAAAGTAAAGGCATAACATTTAAAGAAACATCAAAGGGTTTAAATGCCTACTATAATAATGAATTGCTGGACTGGGATAAGTTTGATAGCTCTTATGCGGCTAGGTTAAGAGGCAGGTTAAAGAAAAAGGGAAGGCGAGTTGATAACTGTATAAATGGTTTCCTTATAAATGCTCACTTCTGGAAAGACAGCAATGTAACGCACATAAAAGATTGTCCAGAGCTAGTGTCAGATTTATGTCACCAAATTAAAAGGTACGACATTGTAAGGGAATGGGAAGAAACAAGAACACCATATGCGCTAGGCTTCCTAGTTGATGTAAAAGATATAATTTTTGATGAATACACTCGATATAAAACAATTAAGTCTAAGGTTTATTTTATATACAAAAACGTTATCTACTATCTAATACAAGATTATCATAGTAAATGGAATCCAAGGTTTGATAACTTAATGTTGAGGCTGAAAGACAATATAACAGTAAGTAAATCAAATATCATTGGCTATTACAAAATAGAGGACGAGGAATAAGACATTGCTGAACTTCAGAGAAGGCTAATAACCTGAAATTGTCAAACAGGAGCTATTACTACTATAGGAAATATTCACGATACACTTAATAAAACCGTAGTAATCTTTTATGTCGTAAATATGCAGAGCTCACTTGGGAGCCAAAATTATTAAGCATATAATAGCAATAATTTATTAGGGAGAATTAGTGTGATTAAGAGAACCAAAAATGAATTCGGTGAGGTAGCCTATTATATCAAACCAAATAAATGGCAAAGTGAAAGCGAAAACGAATTTCTCGCGGAAAATCTCGAAATTTTACTGAAGGCTGTTAATCTAGAAAAATCAAAATGCTTTAGACTTAATAACTTTGATAAATATAAAAATAATCCATTTGCCATTGATAAATTATTTAAGACTAAAAGCAGTAATAAATTATCAGTAAAAGAGATTAAAAGGATAATCAAATTTCTTGATTCGTCATATGAAGAAAGCAATGAAATTGACCAAATTTCCATAGATGAAATTGCAAATTTTATGTTTTTTGTAGCAAAGAGGTATATGGAAAATAACAGCTTTGAGGAGATTCAAAAAATTAACAGTATTGATAAAGAGAATTTAGGAATTGGTCGCTCCCATAGGGATTGTCCTGTTACAAAGCCGGAGGTAAGAATTGAAAATGGAAAGAAGAGTTATGCAAGGAATCTGGATATAAAAAAAGAAGCCATTGAAAATGCTGACTTTTGCTGCGAATATGATAAGGACCACAAATATTTTATATCTAACATTACTAAGCAAAATTACGTTGAAGGTCATCATTTAATACCCATGGAATTTCAGGACGACTTTGATTTTAGCTTAGATGTCGAAGCAAATATTGTATCGTTATGTGTTGTTTGTCACAGAAAGCTACATCATGGTATTCAAACAGATATAAAAATAATAATTGAAAAACTTTATAAACAACGTAAAGAAAGATTAGCAACATGCAAAATAAATATATCGTTTGAAAAACTTTGTGATTATTACGATAAAGGGTTTTAATTATTAGACCAATTTGAAAATTGAAGAAAAAATATGGTGTGCTCCATCGTATAACACCTCATTACCGCTAGGGCGCGTGGGACAAGGGTTTGGGGCAAGCGCGCCACATCCTCCAACCTAATCGCAGCAGCGGCTGGCTCGCCCAAATCTAAGAAAAAAGCTTTCGCAGGCTTGGCCGTCGCCTTACATAATGGAAGGGCCAGCACTCAAAATTAGCATGCACGTGGATTATACTGAGATTGGAGAATCCAGTAATACCACAGGCTAAAGGAGGCTGGCTTAAAATGAAGTATACCACACTTATTGGACTAGATGTACATAAGGAAACCATTTCGGTTGCAATAGCCCATCGAAAAGGAGGACAGGCCGAGTATATCGGAACTAAACCAGCTAATCCATTAGATGAACGCCCATAATTTATATTTGGCTAATAATGCCAAGTTGTTTGAATTGCTAACTTGTCTAAAATGCGAATCTCAATCGGACTTATATGAGGTGGCATTTTTATTATAACGATTAAGGGGTAAATAATATGGACACCAATCAAAATATTGCTATATCAAGGATAGCTGATGTATTATCAAGCGGAAAACTTATATTACCAGAAACAGATATATGGAAGAAAATATTTTATAATGCTGGACTTGGTGAGATTTATGAGGGTTATCATGTTAAGTTGGTGGTTACTCATAAACAGGTTAATTGGGAAGACCATTATTATCATAATGACAGGTGTTTTTCAGCTCTATTAGAGATATTTCAAAATACATATGAAGAATTTAAAACCTTAGTAAAGCTATTAAATAGCATATTAGAGAAGATATCTTTATATCGTGCTTTTGATGAGGATATTTATAAGATAATACGGGCAAGAAGTTCTCATGGTAGTTACTTTGATATAGTAGAGCATATTAAACGGTTAAAATCAGATAAAAAGGCTAATGAAGTCTTATTAAACTATCCAAGTATGGACTTTTCGTATTTAAAACGCAATCTGAATATGCTGAATTTCGATATAGTGATACAAGAAGGGGTAAAATTGGTAGCTGTGCCGTTTACATATTTAAGTGAGCAGATAAATGAGGATACAAGTCTAATAAATAGTTGGCTATCAGACAATTATCCAAACATTTTCAGGAGTTATGAGGATGCTAAAAAGGCTTATGGTATAAGTGATGCAGTAGGTTGTCTAACACACTGCAGGAACATAATAACGGGGTTTTGCACCTATATGAAAGATGAACAGACACAGTGGTTAATGGGGTTGAAAGAAGTTTGTAAGAGGGATAAAAACATTGTAAATATAGCAAGACCAAAGGATATTATAGACAAACCACATGACCCACATAATTATGATGTAAATAGGCGTTATCGCTATCCAAGGTTCAATATCATATATAAAGTGTATTCTTACTTATCAGCCTTAGGTGCGCATGTAAATGAGGGTAATATAGTAGATGATACAGTAGACGTAGAGGATACAGACTTGACTGACGCTTTCTTGGGATTAAGGATGACGGAAGATATTTTAATATGGTTGTATCAAAACAAAGAGTAAATCAGTGTTTAGCAATAATGGAATTTCATTTTTATCTTAGAATTAAGAAAGAGGGAGCGCGACGTTCTTTTTTACTTTCTCCTTGAACCTAATGATATAAAGGACTGACAAGAGGCCGGGGGTTATTCATATTACCTACCTTAACCTTGTTCATGATAGAAATTTGTAACGTAAATAATTGAGGAAAATGAAAATTATCGTGCGGCGAAACCGCACAACCGAAGATATGGAAACCACCAATCCGGAACTGGAACCCACAGTAATTATCGGCAAGAACCTTCGCCGTCGTAGTTGTGGAGAGTGTGGATAAGCTCTTTTCAGAAATGCCTCATATCGCTTATCCAAGTTATGTGGTCAACCCGGCGAAGCAGAAGGTTGTCACATAACGTCACTATCCACAATCATTTAATGAGCGGTTTTCACTTAAACGGAATTGCGGTTTCCAATCACCGGACAGTCGGTGGTAATCTGCTCCGGAATACTCAGAAAACATTGATTGTACCTTAACTATAACCGGCCTCAATCCTAATATGATATTTCAATGCAAGTAAAAAGATGAAGCAAAAAGACCGTCCCTGCTGCGTTTCCTAAAAGAGCATAATGACTCAATAAAAACGTCCCCTGTGTCTGAGATGGAGTGTTTATGGATAGACAAAAACATAAGTGCATCTTTTGCCTTGAAGAAAGTGAGAATTTTAAGACTGTTGAACACATCGTTTCAGAGTCTCTCGGAAATACAGACGATATTCTTCGTGATGCTGTTTGCGATAAGTGTCAAAACTATTTGGGCAAGGAAGTAGAAAGTTTCGTTTTGAGCAAAACCCCATTTGCTTTTTGGCGCACCATTTACGGGACAAAAACAAAACAAGGAAAAGAACCATTTTTTAATATAATCTTAGACAAAAAGGATAAAGGTGCAATTTCAAATTATCATCCATTTAGTGATTCTAATATTGTAATTCATCCAGCTCACTTCAATAATGAATATGTTATTCGCGCTGATGTTAGTGATATGGCACTTCTGGAAAGAATACAAAGTGGTCAAAAACGCCGGTTTAACATTGTGTTGACTCCCAAAATGTTAGTCTATATGGGACGCTTTTTAGGAAAAATAGCATTGGAGTATTGGTGCAAGAATTATGGCAGGAATATTTTTGAAAAACGTTTTGATGAGTTAAGACATTATGTTCGTTATGGCACCACTAATGCTATGTGGCCTATTTTTCACTGGCAATTAGCCGAGGCTCTACTGAAGTATGAGGACATTAGCGATGGCCTCCAAGAACATACATTATATAGATATGCTTATGGCGAGATTAAAGCAATAAATAAATTGTTATTTGTATTTGATATTGGTTCTGAAAGATATGCAATAATAATGGATGAGAAATATCCGGATTCTGACATTCTTACATACGAGATGTTTTCAAAACTATTTGAAGATATTGCGGAATTCCCAGATATCTTTTATTATAGCCAGCTGAAATAATAATCATCGGGCGTTTTCGCTAGTTTATATAAGTTTTTTTAATAAATATATTATTAATTATAACGTGGGCAAGGGGCGGAGTGTTATTGGCACCATTGGAAATTATTCCATTATCCACGTTTGATCCTTTAAGTTAGGTTAATAATGGGTAGTTCATGTAACTTAATGTTATAGCAATTATGGGAAGTTTATATGCGATAATATCATTTCGCTACAAAAAAAATAAATTAAAATGTTGTTTAACAGTAATTAGGCAGGAGAAAACAATGGACAAAAATACAGAAATCTACCAAAAGAAAACAGTTGATGCAGCGCTAAGTACAATCTCAACTAAAATGGAAGAACTCACCGTAGACATAGAAATAAAAAGACGTCGTTGGATATGGGAGTTAATACAAAATGCGAATGATTGTGCTACCGAAGCTGGTGTAACCATATGGATTGAAACTAATAATGATGAACTCATTTTTTCTCATGATGGTTATATTTTCACCTATAATAATCTAGTAGACTTAATAACCCAAATATCTTCCAAAAGAACTGATGATGGCGATAATGTAGGAAAATTCGGTACTGGGTTCATATCTACTCACCTAATATCCGAAATTGTTACAATTAAAGGTGTTTATTGCAATCGTAAAAATTCAACTGACTATAAAAACTTAGAACTGGTAATAGATCGCAGTGGAAGAACTGATACGGAAATTCAGGAGAGTATTGTAAAGTCATTCAATGACTTAGAAATAATTGATTCTAGTCAGAATATTGAATGGTGTTATGAAAAAGGTGCGCCCGCAACTTCTTTTGTCTATGATTTGACTAATAATCGATCTAAAGATATAACGGATGCTATAAAAAGTGGTAAAAGCGATTTAGATAAATCTATAGCGTTTGTGTTGGCTTTTTCAAACAAAATCAATAGAGTAAATTTTAACAAAACGTCATATTTTCGTAACAGCAATAAAGTAACCATTAATGAAAATATGCGTATCATCGATGTAGAAAATAGATATGAAGACCCCCTAAAGTCTCCTGATTGTAGAAAAATATTAGTATGCTCGGATCAAGCAAAAGATGTATCAATTGCAACATTGATAGAGCCATGTGGGGATAATAATGTTTTTCGGTGTTTACCTATGAAAGATATGACTAAGCTTTACTGTACTTTCCCATTAATAGGTACTGAAAATTTTTATTTCCCTATTGCTTTGCACTCACCCAGATTTAGAGTATTGCAAGAACGAAATGATATAAATGAGGGGAATTCTACTAACAAAGATATTGTAGAAACAGCAGTACGCTTGTATGAAGAAGTTATTAATTTTGCATATAAAAATAATTGGAGCAATCTTTACAACTTATGTTATATGAGCAAGTCAAAGGATACACCGTTCCAGAAAGAGGTTTTTAATTCAATTGAAGCAATTTATAATGTTCTACCAATTGTTGATGTTCAAGAAAAAATGGAAGTTGGGCGTAAAGAAAGTTTATTTTCCAATATAGATGGTAAGTTAATCCCTAATATCATTGTTCCATTTATGGACAAGGTTGAACATTCAGACGAATTGTGGGAACTCATTAGCCTAATAAAAACAAAACCAATCCCTACAAAGGAAAGTAGCAAATACTGGGCAACAATTTCTCCTTATAATAAAGTAACATTACAAAATTTGTATGACAACCTTCTCAAAGACAAAATGATGTCAGATTTCCTTAAGAGGTTTGATAGTGTTGATTATGTGATACCGTGGCTCAATAAGTTTTATAGTTTGTGGATTGAAAGTAGCAATAATCAAGAATTTTTATCAAAAGGAATTGTACCAAATCAAAATGAGCAATTTGTAGGGGTATCTAAGCTCAACTTTGATGATAACATTGATGAAGAATTAAAAGAAATTTTAACATTTTTTGAACCAAATTTCAAAGCGAAGTTGCTATACAAGGGAATAACTGCATTAACTGATATTAGAATTAATTCGCTCGATAACGAAGATGTATCTAGTAAAATAAACGACCATGTTCGCAAACAATTTTCTGATGAAAGCAATAATACAGTTAAAAGAACAAATGATATACAAGATATATTTAACAGACTTTCTGACTGGTTTTTAAAAAATCCAGATAGAGCGAAGCCATTATTCAAAGATATATTTGACAAAAAATATCAACTTTCTACCCAAGAAGAAACGATAAGAAGACTTGAGTTAGCCGCTAACGTTGAAAGCACTATGAATAAAAACAATTTAGAATTAGCCCAATTAGATATAGTTATAAAAGAAAGTGCTAGATTGCTGCAAATGTTTGAAGATGGCGAAATAATGCTCTCTGAAGAGGCAAAAAAACTATTTCAACATATTTCTTTAAAGTCAATTTATTCAAAAGAAAGATTAGATTATCTAATAAAAAGAAGTATTGAAAACATTTATAGTGCTTTATCAAAAAATCCTTTATATACAATCAGTGCATCCTTGGACGAATGGCAGCAAAGCAAACATTCAACTACCGTTTTTCCAGCAGTAAAAGATCATAAAATGATAAATATTGTTATACGACCGAGTGATGATGATAAAATTATTTTTTATGAAGATGCCGAATTGGAAGCATTGGATGATACGGCTTGTGAGTTATGGACGGATGACGGAACAGGAACAGTTAGGATGATAACGTTAGGTGATTTAATTAAAACAACTGGTATGACATCAATCCCACTAAAGAAAGTTTTTTAATATCTGATGAAGGAGCTCACATGAATGGATATTGTTAGCATAATAAAAGAAAAAATAAATCGAAAAGATCGGACAAATATTATTTATGTTCATCCTCTTTTAGCAAAAGAAGATATTGCTAGATATATTTCTGCGTTTTCCAATGAGAATGGTGGTATTATTCTATTTGGTGTAAAAGACGATGGCAATAATCTATGGTTAAAACAATCTGCATTTAAAATAGATGAAAATAGTATTCGAAAAATGCTTGACCATCATGTAAATATATCATTTGGTTCGTTTAGCGAAGAATCAAAACACAAACTAGAATATATAAATATCGAAAAAAATGATAAAAAGGTGTACTTTGATGGCAATGCATATTATTTGAGCAGGACGCAAAAAGGGTTAGAAGTCACAACTGAAAGAAATTTGATGGGAACATTTTTATTTATAACTGCAAATTCGCATGAAAAAGCTGCATTTAGAAAGCATTTTATATCTGACGGTGAAAAGTACATTCTAGGAAAGACATACTATTATGGCCATTTTGGTATGTATAAAGCAACCTATATTCATATTGATGAACAAGGTGTAACTAATCCTGCCTCAACGCCATTGGTTGGTGAATTAATACGAGAGATAAAACCTGCAGCTGTTGTAATGGTAGGTATTGCATTTGGATCTGATGAGAAAAAGCAAAAAATCGGTGATGTATTGATTTCAAAACGAATCTTACCATATGATTCTCAAAAATTTTTAGAAACAACCACGCAGTACAAAGAGACACCTAAAGACGTTGGCTTTCAGTTACTTAATGCTTTTAATGATTATGAAAATTGGCATTACTTATTAAACAACTCAAAACAATCAACAGTGTTTATTGGATCTGTTCTGACTGGTTCAAGACTTATCAACAACTACGAATATAGAACAAAATTATTGGATGACTTCAAAGAGCATGAGCCAATCGGAGGCGAAATGGAGGCATATGGAATTTATTCCATATGTAAACTTCATGGTGTATCTGAATGGATTATCATTAAAGGAATATGTGATTGGGGATACATGAAAGATGACCCAGATAAAGAAACTCATCAAGAGATAGCCGCAAATGCCGCCGCTGATTTTTGTTATCATGTATTTAATCGTAAGGGTGTATTTGATGAGTTAGTAGATAGAAAACCTTTATAAAGTATTTTTACAACCAGTTGCTCATTATGTTTAGGACAAGCAATATAGAATACTACCGCAATTTGCTATTCAGCATATCAACAATGGCGCAGTTCAGGTTGCGTTTAAGGATGCAGTGGAAGGAACTTACCGGGTAATCTTGGATCCTGGTACGATTCTGGCCAAATCCAAAACAAATAGCTAAAAATAAAAGTATGGGTAAAATAGGAGTTTCTAAAGTTTCTATAGTAGTAAATCAAGCCAATTGCATATTTCATAAATAGAATTGGAAAATGACATTGGCAATGATGCTTTTATTGAGTTTATTTCTGGCAATGAATCGACAAGCTTTTGTATTGCGGCCTAAATAAAATCGGGGACATCCTTTGTTCGTGCTAATGATAAGGAAACTTTTATTCCTAACTGACAAGGAACACTTAAAATATTGGAGTAATTTAAATCTCCCTGTTGCTGGTTTCGTGTATAATCCTATAAAAGATACCATTTTTTGGATAGATATTAAAGAATTAATCTTTAAAAAACCAGACATAGTTGAAAATGGCTCATATAATATACCGGTACCTATGGAAAATATTTTTAGTTATGATACTTTTGATTCTTTTTATAAACACTTCATCCTCTATAATGACAAAATGAAAGATTCAGAATCCTTTTTGAATGCTGTTACCAACATCTCCGAAATAAATGATGTTGAGTCCCAATACATAGGAGTTAAAAATTTATTTACTTATCATAGAAACAAACATGCCACATGGTTTATAATCCTAAATTATTTTAAGCATTGCAATGATGAAAATATAAAACTAAATTTAATTCACATTATTTCCCTTATCCCTGGTCATGGAGATATTTTTTGGCATAAAGGTAATATAATAAATGAATCAACACGAAAAAGCGCTTATGAATTATTAAAAAAGTCCTTGGGAGAGACAGAGATTAGACAGTTATTAAAATACATTAAAGAGGAGGAAGGTATTCAAAGAGGCTCTATAGGCCAAAGCATATATGCCATTATAGATCGCCTGGACAATAATTTAGATTTATTAAAAAAAATAGCATTTGATAAGAAAACGGATGAAACCTCAAGATTTTGGTCATTTTTAATGTATTTGTATAGTTTTCAATTTGAACACACCACCGAGCATTCTATCGCTTTGATTAATTAATATTTATTTCAATGCCCTAATACTTCAAACTACGATATCATAAGTGAGTTAAAGCAGATTTTTAACGAGTGCGGAGAATTTCATATTTATTAGTACATCCTTAATGCTTTTTTGGAAATGGGATATAAAAATATATTCATGATTTTAACTGAGCACTGATAAGAACCTAACTCTTGGTAATATGTACCAGGGTAGTTGAAACGTTCTACCCGGAGCTTTTATGGCAAAACCATTTTTATTTCTCGCTGATACGTATTTATTAACTCATCCAAACGCTGGCTCAACTGAAGTAGTTGCTTGGCATTGTGCGGTTCCTTTCGTGAAACCTCATAAAGCCTGCGACGCTCGGCCTCTATTTTTACCAAAAGTTTTCCCCAGTTATGTAAGTCCATTGAAATCACCCCGACAATATTAGCATAAATTTGACAATCATGTAAATAGATCTACATTAATATGTTAATTTTTAATATGAATTTTAGCCAAACAAAAATCGTCCCTGCCGAATCTTCCCCTGAAGGTGACCACCATGACTCACGATGAACTTGAGAAAGCTATTAAGCATACAAAAGAAGAAATCTACCGAATGAAGCAGCAAATCGAAGAAAACAACGATACTAAAGAAAAACGGAGACTGCAGCGCGGGTTGAAGGAATTGCAATACCTGCAGCTTTGGCAACTGGATCAGCTTGGGTAGAAGATGCGTTTTCTGGGGTAAATGTATCTCCAAATCTCACGTTTTTACCAAATTACGGATTGCGGCTTTTAGCCTTTGAGTATGTAAGTGTCTCAAAGACTAAACACTCTACTATTTCAAGCAACCTTAAGCATCTTTCTGCAATCTCACGCTTACCAAGTTCCCAATCCCGAATAGAAGAAGGATTAACTCCTAACAGTTCAGCAAATTCGTTTTGTTTTAATCCAAGCAGTAAGCGGGATGAAAGCACCTTATTTGACAGTTCCCCCCTTCCTGATGGGGTATTGGATATCATGAGAGCTCCCGGTGAAATTCCAAATACATTAGCCAATTTTATTGCACTTGGTAAACGTAAATTTTTTCTTCCATATTCAGCGTTAATAATAGTATCCGTAGAAATTTCAGAACAGCGCGCTAGTTTCCTAATAGATAAACCTGCCGTTTGCCTTAAGGTTCGTAAACGCTCGCCAGGATTTAAGGACATGTCAATCTCAGACAAAGAAAAGCAGGATAGTATTTCTTTTACTCTTTGCCTTATGGAGTCAGTATTACATTTTCCATCCATTTGTATTCCAAAGAAAAATGTACTATTACACCGCTGGCATAATACATGTACTCTGTGTCAGCGGCCTGCACGTCGGCTTTGTGCTGGCCGGGGTGTATTTAATCGCCGGCGCCTTAGGTGTACCCAAACGCTTGTATTTACTAATCTTGGTGCCGGTGCTAATCTTTTATGCCGTTATGACCGGGTTGGGGCCGGCAGTGTTTAGAGCCAGCGTTATGGCGGTGCTGGTGCTGGCAGCTGCGCTATTGGGCCGGGAAAGAGATTGGCCCACTGCCGTGGCCCTGGCGGCAGGCGTTCTGTTATTGATTAACCCGCTGTACATTCATGAATTGGGTTTTCAACTTTCCTTTGCCGCCACCTGGGGGATTCTTTACCTAGGCCCGCTACTGGGGGGATTTAGAATAAGGTGTTCGCTGCCCCACTGGCTGACCATTTCTTTGCAAGTTACCTTGGCTGCTCAATTAGCCACCATGCCGCTTTTGATATACCATTTTAACCTAATCTCGTTTATTGCCCCTTTGGCCAACCTGCTGCTGGTGCCTCTGGTGGGGGTAATCATGCTGGCCGGATTTACAGGCTGCGTTACCGGGCTTGTTTTTTTGCCTTTTGCCGAGATAATTAATGCCGGTACCGGTGCGCTTATTGACCTTTTCTTGGCTCTGGCCGGAATGCTAAATAGTATACCGGGCGCAGCGGCATATGTGAACACTCCACCCTGGTCGGCAGTGCCACTGTGGTTTGCCGGTCTGGTGCTGATGGCGGAAACTGTACGCGGCCAGTATAAACTGCCTGGCATTAACCGGGGTAAAACCGGACTGGCGGTAGTCGGAGTTTTGCTGATGCTTGTCTTAATCTGGCCTTGGGACGGAACCGGTGGCCGGATGCAAGTGCATTTTGTGGATGTGGGGCAAGGGGATAGTATACTGGTTCGCTTCCCGGGCGGCAAAACAATGCTGGTGGATACCGGCGGTCGCCCGGGTGAACCGGATGAAGCCCGGGTGACGGGAGATGCCGTGGTGGTGCCGTACCTGCGCCATTTGGGGATTAACCGGCTGAACGCGCTGGTGATTACCCACCCTCATGAAGACCACGCCGGCGGGGTGCCGGCGGTGTTGGAGAAGCTTAAAGTCGATGCGATGGTCATCACTGACGCCCCGGGATACGATGAGATTATTGCTTTAGCGGCAAGTTTCCGGGTTCCTGTATATCGGGCTGGCACCGGTCAGGCGCTGCAACTGGATGAACGAGTGGATGTTCTGGTACTGGCCCCCGGCAAGGGCGATGCTGTAGACGGTTTAAGCGCTAACGACGCTTCCCTGGTTTTACGACTGGATTACAGGGACAGCTCTTTTTTGTTAACCGGGGATATAGAGGAACAAGCCCAGCGGCTACTCTTGGCCGGTGGTACGGATTTGCAGTCAGATGTGTTTAAGGTTCCCCATCACGGCAGTCGGTCTTATGAACCACGTTTTTATAATGAAGTAGCACCCGAGTTTGCCGTGATTCAAGTAGGTGAAAACAACCGGTTTGGCCACCCCGCAGCGGACGCTGTTGACACCCTGATGTCTTCCGACGCCAGGGTGCTGCGCACCGACAGGGACGGAGCAGTGCTTATTACCACCGAGGGAGTAAACATCAAAGTACAGACTGTTAAAACGCCATAAGCACACTAATTTTTTATCTCGTCCGGGGCAACCTATTCAAAATATGAATGGGGACACACCTCTTGGATGTCCCTAAGGATGAATGTCCCAACGTATTAATGTACCCAACTTAATTTTACAAAGCAATGGGAGGATTCTTCGTGTACGATACTGTGATTATAGGTATGGGTCCGGCGGGAATGACAGCTGCGGTTTACGCAGCGCGTAAAAAAATGAACACCATGTTGGTGGGTAAGGAGTACGGAGGCCAGGTGGCCTGGACTTCGGAAGTGGAAAATTATATGGGTTTCCAGATGATTAGCGGTCCGGGGCTGATGGATAAATTTGAAGAACAGGTGAAGCACTACCCGGTGGAAAGAAAACAATCGGAAGTAATCCGGGTTGAAAAAGAGGGTGACCATTTTGTCGTCCGGTGCAAGGATGGAGAGGAATACCACTGCCGTACCGTTATCTACTCTGCCGGAAAGTACCCGCGCCGGTTGAACGTCCCCGGGGAAAAAAAATTCACCGGCCAGGGCGTGAGTTATTGCGCCGTCTGCGATGGGCCATTCTTCGAGGGTAAACCGGTGGCGGTTATTGGAGGTGGCAATTCCGCGCTGGAGGCCGTGATTGATATGCTCAAAATAGCTGTACACGTTTACGTGGTGTCCATTGAAGACTGGAACGCAGACCCGGTGCTTGCCGAACGGGCCCTGCAGGCCCAAAATATTACGGTACTAAAAGGGTACCAGACGCTTTCTATTAATGGTGAAGAGAACGTGCGCAGCATTACTATACGCTCTCTGGAATCGGGGGAAGAGAAGGAATTGGCGGTGGAAGGGGTATTTGTGGAAATCGGCACTATGCCCAGCAACGAACCGGTAAAGGGACTGGTGCAGATAAACAAGCTGGGCGAAATAGAAGTGGACTGCAGTTGCAACACTAACGTGCCCGGTTTGTTTGCTGCCGGCGACGTAACAAGTATACCGGAAAAACAAGTTATCGTGGCAGCCGGTGAAGGTGCCAAGGCTGCTCTAGGTGCTTACCGGCACCTGCTCACCAGCACCCCTGTGCAGCATTAAGAAAGAGGGCAGACTAATCAAAAGTACTTTCAGGGTAGCGAAGAATCTTAAAACAAGATCCTTCGCTAACGTTCAGGATGACAACTCCAAAATTCCAGTGTTTTTAATTGCTTAAACTGTGGATTGGGGCAGGGATCCTGCCCCCGCGGGCGATAAAAACATTTGAGGAAAACGGGTGCACCCGCATTACCGGCGCCCGGCCCAGTAGGCCTCCGAATTCCACGTAATCTCCCACCTTTTTACCCGGCGCGGGAATAATCCGCACGGCGGTGGTTTTTTGGTTAATTACCCCAATCGCCATTTCATCGGCGATGATGGCGGAGATGGTCTCGGCGCTGGTGTCGCCGGGTACGGCGATCATGTCCAGCCCCACTGAACACACGCAGGTCATGGCTTCCAACTTGTCCAGGTGCAGCGCATTTTCCTCCACCGCCCGGATCATACCGGCGTCCTCACTGACCGGGATAAATGCGCCGGACAGCCCGCCCACGTAGGAAGACGCCATGGCGCCGCCTTTTTTTACCGCATCATTTAACAGGGCCAGCGCTGCAGTAGTGCCGTGGGTTCCACACCTTTCCAGACCCATGGCCTCCAGTATTTCAGCCACGCTGTCGCCTACCGCCGGAGTGGGGGCCAGGGATATGTCCACGATGCCAAAGGGCATGCCCAGCCGCTCGGCAGCCGCCCGGCCCACCAACTCGCCCATGCGGGTAATTTTAAAAGCTGTTTTTTTGATGGTTTCGGCCAGGGCGCCGAAATCTGCCCCATTTAGGCGCTCAACCGCCCGTTTGACCACGCCTGGGCCACTAATGCCCACATTAATAACCACTTCCGGTTCCCCCACCCCGTGAAAGGCACCGGCCATAAAAGGGTTGTCCTCCGGGACATTGGCGAAAACCACCAGTTTGGCGCAGCCCAGGCCATCCCGGTCTGCAGTTCGACCGGCAGTATCCTTAATTACACGGCCCATCAGGGCCACGGCGTCCATGTTAATGCCCGCCTTGGTGGTGGCCACGTTTACCGAGGCGCAAACCCGCTCGGTGCCTGCCAGGGCCGCGGGGATAGTGGCCAGCAGTTTACTGTCACCCCCGGTTGTGCCCTTGTGCACCAGGGCGGAAAACCCACCGATAAAGTTAACTCCCACCTCGGCTGCCGCTCGATCCATGGTTTCGGCAAACAGCATGTAATGGTCGGCCCGGCTGCATTCGGCCACAATTGAAATTGGCGTCACCGAAATGCGTTTGTTCACGATAGGCAGTCCATATTCCCTAGCGATAGATTCCCCCACCGGCACCAGGTTACCGGCCAGACGGGTGATTTTTTCATAAATCTTGTCACAGGCTGCTCGGGGGTCTGCATCGGCACAGTCACGCAGGCTGATGCCCATGGTAATAGTGCGGATATCCAGGTGCTCTTCCTGAACCATCTTAATGGTTTCCATTATTTCCTGTACGGTTAGCAAAACAGCCAGCCTCCTATAGCCTGTGCATGAATTTAAATGCGTCTTCGTGTTGGGCGTCAATGCGGATGCCCAGTTCAGTCCCCTTGGCATTAAGCCGGTCTTTAAGTTCTAATAAATCAATGGTACTTTTCCCCATGTCGCCAATTAACACCATCACCAGGAATTCCTGCATAATGGTTTGGCTGATATCCAATATATTGACGTTGTTTTCAGCCATTATGCTGGTGACCCCGGCGATTATACCTACCCGGTCGGGACCGATGACAGAGACAATTACGCGATTGCCCGGGTTTTGGTCTAAATTAAGATATTTCATATTGTGCACACCTCTCCCCGTAGTTTAACTATAATTAAAACACCACGGCAAATGTAATGATCAATAAAGCATTTAGTTTAATCGATAACAGCCACTGCCCGTACCGGTGAGCCGTCGGCGGCCTCAATTTTTAACGGGAAACAGTACAGGGTAAACTCTTTACCCACCAGACCTTTTAGATTAGTGAGGTTTTCAATTATCACCATGCCACGGCTTAGTAGAATTTTATGGATGGTAAACTCGGTGGAGTGCACCGGGTCAACCGAGATGGCGTCAATGCCGACACCCTTGATGCCCCGGTCCGCCAGTTGGTGTGCTGTTTCCGGAGCCGGCACGGGAAAGTCTTGAAAGTAGCCGGGTTCGCCCCATTTATCATACCAGCCGGTATAAAATATAACAAAATCTACTTTGTTATCACCCAGGTTGTCAAGTAGTTTGGGAAGTATTTCCGGTCCCGGGGTGCTGGTGGCGTCAATGACCACCGCTGTCCCGCAAAAATGCTCCAGGGGCAGGCGATCCAGGGTTATGCCGCTTTTCAGTATATGGCCCGGGCTGTCCAGGTGGGTGCCGGTGTGTGAAAAAAACGTCAACTTGCGCTCGTTGAAGCCGTCTTGCTCAATGGTGCACGGCTGGCTGATTAACGGTGGTTCGGTGCCGGGGTAAACCGGCATGCCCGGCGATATGGTTTGGGTCAAATCAATGAAACGCATTTCAATCCTTCTTTCGGGTAAAATATTTTGTTACTGCTCAGTAGTCAGTAGCCATAATGAAAGAATGTTTATCATCTCGTATTATTCTGAATTCTGACTCCTGAATTCAGGCTACCTGAATCACCACCTGTCGGTGAGTTGTTCGGCAGCCAGCAGGGCGGCATTATACACCTGACGCAGGGGTACGCCTGTTTCTAGCGCCAAGGCTTTGCAATCTTCGAATTCCGGCACAAACCGGGCTGGTTTTTTCAGGTCTGTGGTAAAAGCAGCCTTAACGCGTACCTGACCGTATCCGGTTTGCACCGTGGAAAACCCCCGTTGCAGACAGAATCGCTGTTCAGTACGCATGCGTACACCCAGACTGGTGGTTTCGTTGAGGATGACAGTCAGGATGCGTTCCGTGTTACGGTCATCGTCCGGGACAAGTACGGTCAGCATAATACCAGGGCGCCCCTTTTTCATAATTACCGGTTTGAGGTAGGCGTCCAGTGCCCCTTCCGCCAGCAGTTTATCTATAATGTAAGGGTAAAATTCCGGGTTCATATCGTCAATGGCTGTCTCCAACACCCGGACGTAATCCTTGATTAAGTTCATTCTATCCATTATAAGGCTGCTCCTTTCCTGTTTATTCCTAAAGCACTTCTTCCGATGCAATAATTATACCTTCAACCTTAAAAAAAGGCAGGGCAGGGTGCTCTGCTATGATTTAACTTACACCAGGTATAAATGTTACTTGGGATTATAGCTAAAATGTAATTAAATGTGTGCTGGACTGGCATCATAACATTAAGTATAATACAAGAAAGACATATTAATCTGTTTTTTTACGCGAGTCCCATGTTGTTAATGGCTATAACTGTTCCAACAACGAACAATTGTATCCAAAAAATACGGGGTGGAAAACATGAAGGTCGAGTTACGGGTTTTTAGCGGTCTGGAAAAATTCATGCCCCACAAACGTTTCGGAGAGCCTCTAGGTGTTGAACTGGAAAACGGCAGCACCATTAGAGATCTGTTGGAAAAGATGGGGATACCCCAAGACCAGGTATTTACCATGCTGGTTGACGGCCGGCACCAGTCTTTTGACTACATCTTGAACGAGGGAGAAAGAGTATCATTTTTCCCACCTGTAGGGGGCGGGTAGCTTGACTCAATTTAGCAATACTGATGGCGTTTGTTTATTTAAGCCGGGTTATAAAATATGGCTGGAAAAAGACGACGGCGTCCAGGGTGACGGTTTTTTTCAACTACTTGAACAAATCAAAAAAAACGGTACCATAGCTGCAGCCGCCGAGTCTATGGGGATGTCGTACCGGGCTGCTTGGGGTAAAATCAAGGCTGCGGAAAAGCAGTGGTGTATGCCCCTGGTTACAACTAAAGTGGGCGGTGACACAGGTGGGGGGGCTAGACTGACCCCGCAAGCCTCAGACTTGTTGCAACGGTTTTTTAGGTTTAGGCAGGATGTTGACAGTGAAATAGCGAAAATATTTAAGCGTAATTTTATTGATTAATTAGGATTATTTTTTTACCCCCGTTATGCTTAACTAAACATATTGGGATGATTTCGAGCATTATAAGTGATTGTTCAAACATCCGCTGGAAGGCGAGGTTACTTTTTGGAATTATTATTGCAAGGGTTGGCCAAGGTATGGGGCGATCCGCAGGTACTGGAAATTACGTTATTTACTTTGCAGGTATCAGGAATCGCCACTATCATCAGCGTTTTAATTGGTGTGCCGGTGGGCTTTTTCCTGGCCACCAGGGTTTTCCCGGGGCGCAATTTAATCATGAGTGTTGTAAACCTTGGCATGGGTCTGCCTCCGGTGGTGGTTGGTCTTTGGGTGAGCCTGCTTTTATGGCGTGCCGGTCCGCTGGGTGCTTTAGGTCTGCAGTATACACCAATAGCAATTATAATGGCCCAGGGTATCATTGCCGCACCCATTGTTACAGGTTTTAGCACGGCCGCCATTGGTCAGATTAATCCCAAACTACAAATGCAGATTATGGCTTTAGGGGCTTCACGCTGGCAGTTAATCTGGCTGATGATTCGCGAGGCCAGACTGGGTTTACTGGCCGCGGTAATAGCCGGTTTCGGCGGCGTAATTTCAGAGGTGGGTGCCGCCATGATGGTGGGCGGAAATATTTCCGGTTACACCAGAACGCTTACCACAGCGACTGTATTAGAAGTGAACAAGGGTCACTATGACGTGGCTATTGCCCTGGGAACCATATTGTTGTTGCTGGCGTTCATTGTCACCGCGCTTTTGACATTGTCCCAGCAAAAAGGGCGTTATATTTAAAACAGGAGTCAGGAGTCAGGAGATAAAAGTAGCCTGACTGATTAAGGAAGGTGCTAAACGTTATGCATGATCAATTTCAGCGCCAAATTAATTATCTGCGCATTTCGGTGACAGACCGATGTAACCTGCGGTGCATTTATTGTATGCCTGCCGGAGGGGTCAAGAGCGTCTCCCATGATGAAATTTTAACCATCGAGGAAATAACTGAAGTGGTGGTGGCAGGTGTTCCGTTGGGTATTAGGAAGGTACGACTTACGGGCGGTGAACCCCTTGTGAGACGTGGAATTTTAGGCTTGGTGCGTAACCTGCGCAACATTCCGGAAATTGATGACATAGCGCTGACCACCAATGGCATTTTGCTGGCCAAGATGGCTGGCGATCTTAAAGATGCGGGTGTGAATCGAATAAATATCAGCCTGGATACCCTTAAACCAACCCGTTACCATCAGATTACCAGAGGTGGCAATCTGGACCAGGTATGGCGCGGCATTAACGCCGCCCTGGACAATAACCTGCAGCCGGTGAAAATAAACACAGTGGCCATCAGGGGATTTAATGATGATGAGCTGGTGGATTTGGCCCGCTTGACCATCAGGCAACCGCTGCATGTACGTTTTATCGAGTTGATGCCCATCGGTACATCTGACGACTGGGCCGGAGGAAGGTATATACCCACCGGCGAGGTACAGGAATTGATTACCGGCGCCCTGGGCAATCTTACTGAGGAAAAGATGGTTACCGGAAACGGCCCTGCTTACTATGGCCGCCTGCCTGGCGCCCAAGGTACCGTAGGTTTTATCTCGGCGGTCAGTAACCACTTTTGTGCCCGGTGTAACCGGTTGCGCTTAACAGCTACGGGCCAGCTAAGGCCCTGCCTGTTTAGCGGCCGGGAAACAGATATTAAACAAGCGCTGCGGGCCGGGGCGGGCCGGGAAGAATTGACGCGCATTTTCCGGGAAGCCATTTTAAATAAACCGGATCAACACGACCTGGCTGCCCGGTGGCAGGAGGACGACCGGATCATGTCGCAAATCGGAGGCTAATGCTAACATGAGCAGAAACGGATACAGGGGGTTAACTCATTTTGATGAGCAAGGTGCTGCCCGGATGGTGGACATCGGCGCCAAGGATGTCACTGCCCGAGAGGCTATTGCCCGTGGAGAGGTGCGTATGCGCCCCGAAACGCTGCAGTTGATTACAGGCGGTCGGGTGGCCAAGGGTGACGTGTTGGGGGTGGCCCGGGTGGCGGGTATTATGGCCGCCAAGGAAACGGGACGGCTTATACCCATGGCCCATCCGATCAACCTCACCGGGGTTAACGTGGACTTTCGCTTGCGGGAACCGGGCCGGGTGGAGATCCAGGCCCGGGTGCGCACCACCGGTAAAACCGGGGTAGAAATGGAAGCGTTAACTGCAGTGGCAGTCGCCGGGCTTACCATATATGACATGTGTAAAGCTGTAGATCGGGAAATGGTTGTGGGCAGCGTTAGATTAACCAGTAAAACAGGTGGTAAAAGCGGCACTTTTACAAGGGAGGACGAACAGGAATGGGATATATAGTGGCAGTTTGCACCAGCCCCAGAAAAGGCATGCGCAAGAAAAACATTGGCACCGGCCAACTGGTTGTGGAACATGGTTTGGAGAACGATGCCCACGCCGGTCCCTGGCACCGGCAGATAAGCCTGCTGGCTCTAGAGAGCGTGCAAAAAATGCGGGATAAAGGGTTGGACGTTAACCCGGGTGATTTTGCCGAGAATATCTCCACCGTGGGTGTGGACTTGGTTTCTTTGCCTCTGGGCACGCATATCTCCATCGGTGCCGAAGCGCTCGGCGAAGTTACTCAGATTGGCAAGGAATGCCATACTCGCTGTGCTATTTACCACCAGGCCGGGGATTGCGTGATGCCCAGGGAGGGTATTTTCATCAAAGTTTTAAAGGGCGGCACCATTAAAGTGGGCGACGAGGTGCGAGTACTTGAGTAGTAATTATGCTGTTCCGGTTATATCAGTGGTGGGCTGGGCCAATTCCGGCAAGACTACCTTTTTGGAAAAACTGGTGACCGAGCTTAAACAGCGAGGTTGTCGGGTGGGAATTATCAAGCACCACCGGGGAACGTTTGAAATCGATAAACCCGGCAAGGATACCTGGCGCATGGCCAGAGCCGGTGCTGTTTGTACCGCTATTGCCGGGCCGGGCAAGGTGGGCCTGGTGCTGGAAACCGAAGCAGATATGCGACCTGAGGAAATTGCCGCCCTGATGCCTGGTATGGATATTATTATCACCGAAGGTTACAAACAAGAGCGTTTGCCCCAAATAGAGGTGTGTCGCGCCGGTTGCAAGGAAGAACGGTCTGCCGCTCGGGATGGGCAATTGGTAGCCGTGGTGGGTGAAAAATTGTACCGCAGCGTGGGGATTCCCTGTTTTAACATTGATGATGCCAGCGGTGTGGCAGATTTTATAGCGGCCAATTACTTAAGAAAATAAAACAGAACCACCGGTCCAAAAAAACTAATTAGTTGACGACAAAAAATAAATCAAAGGTGCCGGGGGGGTATTTAATGAATGCTCTTACAGAAAAACAATTTGAGCGGTATAAACGTAACATCCTACTGGACGGCGTGGGGTCACAAGGCCAGGTAAAACTACTGCAAGCAAAGGTTCTTGTTGTGGGCAGCGGTGGATTGGGCTCGCCGGCGGCATATTACCTGGCCGCGGCGGGTGTCGGTAATATTGGCCTTGTGGATGGGGATCGGGTGGATTTGTCCAACTTGCAGCGGCAGATTCTGCACACCACCTCGGATTTGGGGCGCCCAAAGACCGATTCCGCCCGGGATAAACTAACCGCGTTAAATCCCGATATACATGTTATTTGTTTTAATGAATGGTTGGGTGAGGATAATTACCGGGATATAATCACCGGTTTTGACCTGGTGGTGGACGGAACGGACAATTTCGCCACCCGGTTCTTAATCAACCGGGCCTGCGTGGAGCAGCGCAAACCATATATATTTGGTGGGGTGCTGGGCTATACCGGCCAGGTAATGACTATAATTCCGGGCCGTGGCCCTTGCCTGGCCTGCATTTTTAGGGACGTGCCGCCGGAAAGCGCGCCCTCCTGTGCCAGCATTGGGGTGCTGGGTGCAGTGCCGGGGATGATTGGCACGGCAGAGGCTGCCGAAGCGGTAAAATTAATTCTTGGCCTTGGTGAACCGCTGGTGGGCAGGCTGATGACCTATGACGCGCTGACCATGCGGTTTTATGACATCGAAATAGGACGCGATCAATCCTGCCCTATTTGCGGTTCCATATCTTAAACATAATGATTCCATCAAGTAATATTCGTATTTTAGAATTATAAAAATCTAAATAATCTCCGAGCCCAGTTTGCCTAAAGCGGGATCGCCAGGGCGTTCGGGCCGACAGGGTACGATAGGAAACCGTCGTGCCTCCCATTGCGGAAAGGAGAATGTAACGATCGGCTTAAAAGCCGGGTTATGTGTTTTTCCGCATAAACCGGCTTTTTTATATGGCTCAAAAGTTGTTGTTAAAGGGGTGATTAATGTACAGTTTTAATGGGTGGTAGTACTTATTTTAAAAAAACAAAACCAAATACACAAGGGGGTTATAAAACTGAAGAAAAAGCTAATGTTGTCTTTGTTTATGGTAATCATTCTAACCATGTTTGCAACGCTGGCCGGTTGCACAGGTAACAAGCAGGATGGCGCAGAACAGAAACAGGAAGCTTCCGAACCCGCCAACAAAGATATTATCCTGGCTACTACCACTAGTACCCAGGATAGCGGACTGCTAGACGTTCTGGTGCCGATGTTTGAAGAACAAACCGGCTATTTGGTGAAAACAATTGCCGTAGGCACAGGGGCGGCATTGGAAATGGGCGCCAAGGGTAACGCCGACGTGCTGCTGGTACACGCACCGGACGCTGAAAAACCGCTGGTGGACAGCGGAGTGGGTATCAATTACCAACTGGTTATGCACAATGATTTTGTGCTGTTGGGGCCAAACAGCGACCCGGTCGTAATCAAGGGGACAGTCAGCGTTACCGACTCGTTTAAAAAGATAGCCGATAATGCTGCTGCGTTTGTTTCCCGGGGTGATGATTCCGGTACACACAAGAAGGAACTTGCCCTTTGGAAGAACACCGGCATAGATCCGACAGGTCGGCAGTGGTACCAGGAAACCGGTCAGGGTATGGGCGCCACCATTGCCGTGGCCAACGAAAAGCAGGGCTACACTCTAAGCGACCGCGCTACCTACCTGGCCCAAGCCCAAAATATAGACATGCAAATAGTCAGCGAGGGCGACGAGGATTTGATGAATATTTACCATGTTATGAATATCAATCCTGAAAAGTTTGCGGAGCTGAATATCAACGCCGAGGGTGGCAAGGCCTTTGTAGACTTTATGATCCACAAGGATACTCAAAAAACTATCAGTGCATTCGGCGTTGACAAGTACGGCAGCCCGTTGTTCTTTGCCGATCGGTTATAACATATAGGATGATTGAAATATAACGCGCTGACATTGATGTCAGCGCGTTTGTCGGTTATTATAGGTTTAAGCAAGGTAGTAATTTAGTAATAAAACGGATTGTGGTGGTTGGTTTTGAAATATTTTCTTGATTTTTTGGCTCAACTGAAAAAAGGCGTTATCGCCCCGGTTTACTTGTTTTTCGGACCCGAGAATTACCTGCGGGATCAGGCTGTTCGGCGGCTTCGGGAACACCTGCTGCCACCGGGCGCCCAAGAGTTCGATTACCACGTGCTGGACGGTGAGGTCTCTTCCATGCAGGATATATTTTCCGCCGCATCCTTCGCGCCCTTAATGGCCGCTCGGCGTCTGGTAGTGGTGCGGGGCACCGGTCTGTTTAAGGGGGACGGAAAAAAACCGGACGATGAAAGCGGTATCCTGAGTTACCTGGCTCAACCCTGCACCGGAACCTGCCTGGTATTTGTCACCGACAAGGGGGTGGACAAACGGCGTAAGGTGTACAAAGAGGCCGCCAAGGTGGGTTATGCAGTGGACTTCACCCGGTTAAAGCCTGCTGAACTGAGCAAATGGTTGGCCAAGCTGGCCGGGGAAGAAGGCTGCTCCCTGCACCGGGAGGCTGCGGACGAATTGCTGTCCCGCTGCGGGCGGGATATGTACACCCTGTATAATGAAATCAAGAAGCTTACCTGCTTCGTTGGCTCCGGGAAGAGTATTGGCCCGGGTGTGGTGCGAGAAATGGTGGCCGGTCGAGTGGAGGAAAATATCTTCGAGGTGGTGGATGCCGCCGGGGAAAAAGATTGCCTGCGGGCGCTGTCCGGCATCCGCAACTTGCTGTTGCAAAAACAACAGCCGCAGCAGATTATCGGTATGGTGGCCCGGCAGTTCAGGCTGATCTTGCAGGTGCGGGAACTGGCGGCCGGGGGAGACACCCGGGAGCAGATTATTGCGGCCTTAAAAATGCATCCTTTTGTCTACCAAAAAATTTACCGCCAGCGCAAAAACTTCGACCGGGCTCAGTTGGTGGGCATTATTAACCGGCTAACCGAACTGGACTATCATATAAAAACTGGCCGGTCTGTATTTTACCCGGCCATGGAAACATTAATCATAAAAATTTGTGCCGGAAAATAAACAAAACCACCCAGGCAGGGTGGTTCTTTTTTGCATTATTGTGTTACGATTAGCCGGCAATTTTATTTTTGTTGAGAAACTTGGTCAGGCGGGACTTGGTCCGGGCGGCTTTATTTTTGTGAATCACGCCCTTGGTCACGGCCTTATCTATAATTACAAGCGCCCGGTGCAGTCTCAGTTGGGCTTCTTCCATATTCTTACCGGTCAAAGCTTCGTGAAACTTGCGAACGGCAGTGCGCAAAGTGGACTTAATTTGTCTGTTGCGTTCGGTCCGTTTTTCAATAATGCGTACACGCTTGACGGCAGACTTAATATTAGGCATACATTCTCACCTCCTCAACAGGCTCAATTTTACCATGCACTGAAAAAAAATGCAAGCATCACCCGTATATGCATGGATTTTTTGGTTAATTATAATTATAGATTTGTAAAAAGGAGGTGATCTAACTTGACCCAGTGGATTGGTTTAATTATTCGTTTCGTCGTTTCAGCGCTGGTGCTGGTAGTGGTGAGCTGGCTCGCCCCCGGCTTCGTGGTGAATGGAGGCATCGTGGGCGCGCTTATTGCCGCAGCTGTGATTGCCGTGCTCGGTTACGTGGCCGAAGCACTGTTAGGCGACAGGATATCTCCGCAAAACAGGGGTATTGTAGGGTTCATCACTGCCGCCGTAGTTATTTATCTGGCCCAGTTTATTATCCCCAACCTGCTTAGCGTTAGCTTAATCGGGGCGCTAATTGCAGCGTTCGTAATCGGCCTTATAGATGCTGTTGTCCCCACCGTACTGCGCTAAAAGAATAACCTCGCCGTTTTCCCCCGGCGGGGTTATTCTTTTTTAGTACGCCCAGCATGGGCGTCATCTCTAGGGTGAAAGTCCCGAACGGGGGCTGGCGAGCGCCTACCGTTAGCCAAAGGCAAGGGTGTCCGTCGCGAGACGGAATCTGAAGGAAGCCGGCGGCAAACGCTTGACCCGAGGTACACGAACCCAATTTGAGGCTGCTTCAGCCGGACGAGTCAGCTAAACATGACAAAATCCAAAGCCGCCAAAGGCTGAGGCAGTAAACTTGGGCGGGTACATGAGCGGAAAGATGACGTTCTTATCTGGGGAGGCCTGCAGGATAAGCCAAGTAACTTGGTAACCGTCGCCGTGAGGCGGCGCTGAACCTGCAGGAGTCAGCCGAGGTCATAATACGGCAGTAGGGGACGCCCGAACCCGGAAGGACCGAACCTAAAGGAGAGAGGAACCCGATGCGTTCGTGCAAAGAGCAACGACAGCAGCCAACCTCAAACAAAGAGGGCTCACGGCAAAGAGCAGCGGTGAAGCCGCCAGGGTATGCCGGAGCGCCGAGCTCTTCGCTGGCACAACTCGACCATTCCCCTCGCGCAGACCAGAACGACCTGCTGGAACACATGCTGGCAAGGAACAACATGCTCTCTGCCTACAAGCGGGTTAAACAGAACGGCGGAGCCCCCGGTGTTGACGGAGTGACCGTAGAACAACTACAAGTTTACCTGATTCAACATTGGGGCACGGTGAAGAACCAGCTCTTAACCGGAACCTACAAACCCATGCCCGTCAAACGGGTGGAAATCCCCAAACCCGGCGGCGGAATACGACTGCTAGGCATCCCGACCGTACTGGACCGCTTAATCCAACAGGCCCTTTTACAAGTGATGACCCCCATCTTCGACCCTGAATTTTCACCTAACAGCTTCGGCTTTCGGCCCGGTAAACGGGCTCATGATGCTGTCAAATTGGCTCAGGAACACATCCAGCAAGGATACCGCTGGGTAGTGGATATGGACCTGGAGAAATTCTTTGACCGCGTAAACCACGACATTCTCATGGCAAGAGTAGCCCGGAAAGTTAAAGACAAGCGCGTTCTAAAACTAATCCGCACCTACCTCAATGCCGGAGTTATGGAACACGGAATCACCAAGGACACTGTGGAAGGCACGCCGCAAGGCGGACCACTGAGTCCACTGTTGGCGAATATACTTCTCGATGACCTGGACAAAGAACTCACCAGGCGGGGTCACCGATTTGCTCGTTATGCCGATGACTGTAACATCTTCGTCAAAAGCAGACGGGCCGGGGAACGAGTGATGGCAACAGTTACTCACTTTGTAGAAAGCAAGCTAAAACTAAAAGTTAACCGGGACAAAAGTGCAGTAGACCGGCCTTGGAAACGTAAATTTCTAGGTTTTAGCTTCCTGTCAAACAAGCAGGCCACCATTCGGCTTGCTCCAAAGACACTGGAACGCTTCAAAGACAAAATACGAGAGCTAACTTCCCGTACTAAGCCATATCCAATGAAGAAACGGATTGACAAACTAAACCGTTACCTCATGGGCTGGGTAGGATACTTTAAGATAGCTTCTGCCAAAAAGCACTGCGAAACACTGGATAAATGGATTCGGCGTCGTTTGCGCATGTGCCTGTGGAAGCAATGGAAACGTGTCCGAACCCGGATTAGGAAGCTGCGTTCTCTAGGCGTCCCTGATTGGGTGGCATTTATGATGGCCAATTCCCGGAAAGGGTATTGGCGTATGTCCCGCAACCTAAATAATGCCCTTGGCACCTCCTACTGGAAGGCGCAAGGGCTCAAAAGTTTACTTGCTCGTTATCTGGAACTGCGT
>LADP01000033.1 GCA_000961575.1 Peptococcaceae bacterium BRH_c8a | reverse complement strand
CCTCCTTTGTTAGTTTAGTTAATCAATCCAACTTACAATTTGTCTAGTCCTACCAGCGGCAACGGGCGATGCTCGACAGAATGAATGATGCCATAACTAAAACGGAAAACCAACGACGCATTTGGGTAGCCTCCTTTGTTAGTTTAGTTAATCAATCCAACTTACAATTTGTCTAGTCCTACCAGCGGCAACGGGCGATGCTCGACAGAATGAATGATGCCATAACTAAAACGGAAAACCAACGACGCATTTGGGTAGCCTCCTTTGTTAGTTTAGTTAATCAATCCAACTTACAATTTGTCTAGTCCTACCAGCGGCAACGGGCGATGCTCGACAGAATGAATGATGCCATAACTAAAACGGAAAACCAACGACGCATTTGGGTAGCCTCCTTTGTTAGTTTAGTTAATCAATCCAACTTACAATTTGTCTAGTCCTACCAGCGGCAACGGGCGATGCTCGACAGAATGAATGATGCCATAACTAAAACGGAAAACCAACGACGCATTTGGGTAGCCTCCTTTGTTAGTTTAGTTAATCAATCCAACTTACAATTTGTCTAGTCCTACCAGCGGCAACGGGCGATGCTCGACAGAATGAATGATGCCATAACTAAAACGGAAAACCAACGACGCATTTGGGTAGCCTCCTTCACAAAATATTTTCATCCTTTAACTAATTTTTTTATGTTTTAAGTAGAAAGTGATAAACACTATGCCACCCAATGTAATAACGATATCCCCGATACTAAAAAGTTTTAATAATGGCCCACCCCATGGTATAGATAGAACATCCCCCAGAAATGAAAGTTTGGTATCAGGCGAACTTAGTATAAAGCTGTCAACTGGCAAACCGTTCTTTAATTTGTCCAGTTCAGAAGCGGTAAAAACAAGATGCGCATAACCCTCATCTATGGGCATATTTCCACCGTTAACCGATATAACCAATGTATTTAATAACAAACCAGCCCCAACAATGGGCACGCCACGATATGAAACATTAAGTAAAGCGAATACGATTACCAGCGATAACGATAAAATCCTTAAAAATGGGTTAATGGAGTCCGCCAAACCAACTATGTTATATAAACCAGAAATGCTTATTACTTTTATCATTACTGCAACCAGCACCAGCCATGGATGTTTAAATTGGCATTCAACAAGATTGGCCGGTCTACCACCGAAAAAAATAATTACAATTATTGCAGCAATTAGTAATGGTATTAGAAAAATCATTTATTCACTTCTCCCCTGGCCTGCTCTTCTTTTCCCAAACACTTATGAATGCTGCCACAATCTCAGGGTCGAATTGCTTTCCGGAATTTTGAATGAGTTCCTGCACTGCTTCTTCCTCACTCATGGCACTTCTATAAGGTCTGCTACTGGTCATAGCGTCATAGCTATCAGCTACAGCCAATATCCGGGCACCAAGGGGGATGTGGTTACCGATCAGTCCCTGCGGGTAACCTTTGCCATCAATTCTTTCATGATGGTAAAGGACATAAGACAACAAGTCTTTGTACATATCCAACGGTGATAATATGTTATATCCAGTTTCAGAGTGGGTTCTCATTAACTTAAATTCTTTATCAGATAACCGCTCATTCTTTTGCAGGATACTATCATCCACCGCGACCTTGCCAAGGTCATGAACCCTGCCGGCCATCCCTAACTTCTCCACCTGTTCGTATGGCAAACCCATTTCAGTGGCTATTTTTTCGGCATAATCTGCTACCCGTGATGAGTGGCTTGCTGTATAGGTATCACGCCTGTCCACTACATCCGCAAGCAATTCTATAGTCGTTCTGGCCTGTTTTCTAAGCTTCAAATAGTTTTCAAAACCGTTGTGTGCCAATGCCAACGGAGGTAGTATCAAAATTACGCTCCAAGGTTCGTTGGTATATAAAACTACTATCAAAAGGCTCATAGGGGCAAGAGAAAACAAGAATAATGCTACCATTCCCAAATCTTTTTTTATAACACTGAACAAGGGTATTTTATATGATAATGCAACTATAATTGCAACCAATAAAAAGTTAAACACTATATCGGTAAAGGCAGTAAATACAAAAGGAATTATATGCTCATTAATTACAAAAATTTCTTTTGTTTGTGGGCTTAATTTGCTATATATAGTACCAGCAGCAAAAATACTAATTGAGTATTGAGAGCAGTTAAAAATATTTTTTTGCCACCCTCGTTTACCAAGAATATCAGTCAGCACGCTGCCGACACTGGATACTACAATACAAAACCATGTTCCGTGAATTAACAGAAGCGCTAAGGACAAAGCAAACGAGAGAGAAACCTGACCTTTAATATCTAGGGATATAGGTCGTATGTCAATTATCATAAATACTAATATCCAAAATATGTAAACATACCACATGTTTAAATCAATGTTAATTAAACTAATTAATAGTATTAATAAGCCAGCTAGAACTACAACTAGAAAATAAACCCTAAATTTTAAATCCTGTACATCCAATATATATTGCCTCCCAGCAGGTTGACTAGAAGATTAGCCAATACACATACGCTGAAATAAATTACAAGTTGACTATACCCAGGAAGCTCATTGAAATAGTAGTAAATAAATTGTTATTTTATCTAATAGGTACTATTCAAGAATCAAAAAATCTGAGATAATATAAGATTAAGTAATTATAGCATTGCTATGTTTATATTTCAAGGAATTATATTCCAATTAGACATAATATTTTAAATAATTTCTTGAAAAGATGTAAAGTTTTAAAGTTTTAAGCCGAATATATTAGTTTAATGAAATTATAACACCAACTTATAACCAACTGTTACATGAAACTCCAATAATATCAACACAAATTACTACATTTTAACCTTATTCACGAGTTATATCGACAAAATTAATTATAATTTCTGCTTTTACGGCGAAAACAAGAAAATATTTTTTTCTCTTTATTATCTTAAGCATCCTGAAGGTAAAATTTAAAAAACCGTAGAATGTTGTATATATTTTCTGGAATTAGGATTAGATTTCCTAAAACATTGTACGGGGTACAAAATTAAATGTTTATTTACATATTGAAAAGGATGGCAACTTCATTGGTGACTATTTGGATGGTTGTCACCATTACCTTCTTCTTAATGCACGCCATACCCGGTGGACCTTTTACCCGGGAAAAGGCGTTGCCCCCCGCCGTAATGAAGAACATCGAAGAAAGATATCACCTTAACGACCCTCTATGGAAACAATACACTGACTACATACAAAACCTTGTCCGCGGTGACCTGGGCCCTTCTTTTAAGTACCAGGGCGTCACTGTCAACCAAATTATCGCTGAAAGTTTCCCCATTTCTGCCCAACTGGGTCTGGCGTCGTTGTTCATCATGTTGTTTGTGGGATTGCCCGCCGGTATCATTTCCGCCCTTAGGCAAACCAAATGGCAGGATCATCTGGCCATGTCCCTGGCTACCGTCGGGGTTGCCGTACCTAACTTCGTGGTTGCTACCCTACTTATGTACATCGTCGGCGTTAAGCTTGGCTGGCTGCCTACTGCCAGGTGGCTGTCCTGGCAAAGCGTAATTATGCCTTCCATTGCCCTGGCCGGCTACTACACAGCTTACGTGGCCAGGCTTACCCGTTCCAGTGTACTGGAAGTTCTACAGCAGGATTATATCCGCACCGCCAGGGCCAAGGGCTTGCCCGAGCGGGTTGTGGTTTACAAGCATGCCTTAAAAAACGCGCTCATACCCATCGTTACCTACCTGGGACCTATTTTAGCGGGAATACTGACGGGATCTTTCGTCATTGAAAAGATCTTCGCCATACCCGGACTGGGTGAACACTTTGTCGCCAGCATCTGGAACAGGGATTATACCGTAATCCTGGGGGTAACGGTTTTTTATGCCACCCTGCTAGTAATAGTTAACTTAATAGTCGACATACTATATTGTTTTATTGACCCCCGCATTAGGCTTGGCAAATAGGAGGAAACACCGCATGGCCGACATCCCAGTATCCGGTATACATGAAATTTCAAAAGATAAATTTACCCCTCTGCCGGCGCGCAAAAAAGATATTGCCGACATATCAAGGCCTAGCGTAACATACTGGGGGGACGCCTGGCGTAGGTTGCGTCAAAATAAGATGGCCATGCTGGGTATGTATACCATTATATTTATCATTTTATTAGCTATTTTAGGCCCGATTTTATCCCCACATTCTTACTCCGACCAATTCCTGGATAAACAGGGGCTTGGGCCCAACAATGAACACTGGTTCGGCACTGACAGTCTGGGTCGCGATCTGTTTGTGCGTGTCCTCTACGGGGCCAGGATATCCCTGGCTGTGGGTTTGGTGGCAAGTTTGCTTAACCTCACCGTAGGTGTGCTGTATGGTGGCATTGCCGGCCTCGCCGGCGGGCGGGTTGATAATGTGATGATGCGTATTGTGGATATGTTTTACTCAATACCTCTGGTGCTTTATGTAATTCTGATGATGGTGGTTATAGGGCCGGGACTGAAAAGTATTTTCATGGCCCTAGGGCTTGTTTACTGGCTGGAGATGGCCAGGGTGGTGCGGGCTCAGATTCTCACTCTCAAGGAGCAGGAGTTCGTCATGGCTGCCCGGGCGCTAGGAGCCAGCCAGGCCAGGATTCTCTTCCGGCACCTGATCCCAAACTGTATGGGCCCCATCATTATCACCGTATCCATGAATATTCCCCTGGCCATTTTCACCGAAGCTTTTTTAAGCTTCTTAGGCCTGGGAGTGGCCATTCCCATGGCCAGTTGGGGTGTGCTGGCTTCAGATGCCCTGCCGGCTATCCGGTCTTACCCCCACATGTTATTCTTCCCGGCTATGGCCATTTCGGTTACCATGCTGGCGTTTAACTTCCTGGGCGACGGTCTGCGGGATGCCTTAGATCCCCGTCTGCGCAAATAAGGAGCAGCCATGAAAAATATCTTAGAAGTTAAAAACCTAAGTACGTCGTTCTTTACCCATGCCGGGGAAGTTAAAGCCGTCAAAGACATTAGTTTTAATGTCGGGATAGGCGAAGCAATCGGTATTGTGGGCGAGTCCGGCAGCGGTAAAAGTGTCACTTCCCTTTCGATAATGAACCTGCTATCCTTTCCGGGTAAAGTTATCAATGGTTCCGTTTGTTTTGCCGGCACCGAACTGACTAATCTAAAGGAAAAGAAAATGCAACTGGTTAGAGGTAATGAGATAGGCATGATTTTTCAAGATCCCATGACCTCTTTAAACCCGGTGTATACCGTGGGCAACCAAATTATGGAATCGCTTTTACGCCATCAAAAACTAAACCGCGGCGAAGCAAGAAAGAAAGCAATTGAAATGCTTTCTCTGGTAGGCATTCCCGGGCCGGAAAACAGGCTAAACCAGTACCCACACGAGTTTAGCGGCGGCATGCGCCAAAGGGTCATGATCGCCATGGCGCTATGCTGCAAGCCCAAACTGCTCATTGCCGACGAGCCAACTACGGCGCTGGATGTTACCATCCAAGCCCAGATAATTGAATTACTTAAGGATCTGAAAGACAAGATTAACACTTCTATTATACTGATTACCCACGACCTGGGCGTAGTAGCTGAGTTGTGCAGCCGGGTTATAGTCATGTACGCCGGGAGCGTGGTGGAAAAGGGAACCACCCGGGACGTGTTTTACAATCCCAGGCACCCCTATACCTGGGGGCTTTTGAAGTCTATACCCATTGTAAACGCAGACCATAAAGAACGGCTGATACCCATAGACGGCCAGCCGCCAGATTTACTAAATACCCCGCCCGGATGCCCTTTTTGTCCTCGGTGTGACCATGCCATGCAAATTTGTGCCCAAACCCAGCCCCCACTGAGCCAACTGGGAGAGCAGCATCTGGCGGCCTGCTGGTTGCTTCACCCGGGGGCTCCCCGGGTGGAAAGGGGGCGCTAGAGATGGGCAAGGATCACATCTTATTAAAAACAGACGGTCTGGTTAAACACTTTGAACTAAACCAAGGTTTTTTTGGCCGCAAGGCCATAGTGCAGGCAGTTGACGACGTGAGCTTCCACATTTGCCGGGGTGAGACCCTGGGGTTGGTGGGAGAGAGCGGATGCGGTAAAACTACCGTAGGCAGAACCGTCATCAAACTGTATGAACCTACGGCAGGGAAAATTGTTTTTGACGGACAGGATATCACCGGCCTAAAAGAAAAAGAGATGCTTGCCTTGCGTAAAAGGATGCAGATTATTTTCCAGGATCCCTATGCGTCTCTTAACGCCCGCATGACCGTGGGTGACATTGTCAGCGAACCGCTGGATATACACGGTCTGGCCCGGGGCCCCAAGCTTAGGGAACAGGCCATGGAACTACTGCAAAAAGTGGGTATGAGCCCCGACCATATTAATCGTTACCCCCACGAATTTAGCGGCGGGCAGAGGCAACGAATCGGTATTGCCCGGGCACTGGCTGTTAATCCAGACTTTATTGTCTGCGACGAGCCCATTTCAGCCCTGGACGTGTCCATCCAAGCCCAGGTAGTTAACCTATTGGAAGATTTACAGCATGAGATGGGGCTGACCTACCTCTTCATTGCCCACGACCTGTCCATGGTAAAACATATTTCCAACCGCATCGGGGTTATGTACCTGGGCAAACTGGTGGAATTGGCGGAGAGCAGTGAACTTTACAAAAGACCTCTGCACCCTTATACCAGGGCACTTCTATCGGCCATCCCGGTTCCCGACCCTGATATAGCTGAGCATAAACAGCGGGTAATCCTTAAAGGTGATGTACCCAGTCCAATAAACCCGCCTGCTGGATGCCGTTTCAGAACCAGGTGTCAATATGCCCTTGATATTTGCAGCCAATTAAATCCCGAAATGGTTCAGGTTGGTGCCCAACACATGGTAGCTTGTCATCTCATGACTTAACCGAAATAACTTTTAAAAAATAATTAGTAAGGAGGCGAAAAAAGGAAAGAACCAAAATAAATGGAAATATAAATAAAGCACACGATTTAATTAAGGAGGAGGTAAGAATTTGAGCAAGAGAATTTTGTTTGTTCTGATGACATTGTTCCTGGTGGTGGCACTGGCAGCCGGATGCGGCGGCGGCGAAACCAAGGATACTGCCAACGAAGGCGGCGAGAAAGTGCTGCGGCACAACCATGGTGAAGAACCGGAATCTATTGACCCCGCATTAAACACTACTGTTGATGGCGGTTCTATTGTTATTGCCTGTTTTGAGGGACTGACTACACTGGACGAAAACGACCAGCCGGTAGCCGGCGTGGCCGAATCTTGGGATGTAAACGAAGATAAGACGCTGTACACTTTCCATCTACGCAAAGACGCCAAGTGGTCAGACGGCCAACCGGTAACGGCCAATGATTTCAATTACGCCTGGAAGCGGGCGCTGCACCCCGATACCGCTGCTGAGTATGCTTACCAGCTCTTTTACATTAAGAACGCTCCGGAGTACAACGAGGGCGCAGCCAACGCCGAAGATCTGGGCATCAAGGTGGTTGACGAATACACCCTGGAAGTGGAACTGAGCGCTCCCACCCCCTACTTCCTGGCGCTTACCACCTTCCCCACCCTGTTCCCGGTGCGGCAGGACATTGTTGAGGCCAACAGCGAACAGTGGGCACTTAACCCCGAAACATACATCGGCAACGGCCCCTTCAAGCTGGTGGAATGGCAAAGCAAAGACCACATGAAGTTTGTGCCTAACGAGCATTACTGGGATCGCGACCGGGTCAAGCTGGATGCAGTAGTCAAGACATTTATCGCTGAAGCCAGCACTATGTTGGCCGGGTATGAAGCCGGTGAAATCGACGTCATCGACTCCGTGCCCTTAAACGAAATCGACAATTTGAAACAAACCGGCGAATTCCAAATGATTACGCAACTTGGCACGTATTATTACTGCTTTAATGTAACCAGGCCGCCCTTTGACGACCCCAAGGTACGTAAAGCATTTGCCCTGGCCATTGACCGTGAGGATATCACTACCAAGGTCAGGAAATCCGGCGTTCCCGCTACCGCATTTGTTGCCCCCGGGGTGCCTGACACCGCCGCCGGCAAAGATTTCCGCGAAGTGGGCGGGGAATACTTCTCCATCAAGGCCCAGCCTGAAGAGGCCAAGAGACTGCTGGCTGAAGCTGGCTATCCCGATGGCCAAGGTTTGCCCGATGTGGCCTTTAATTTTAACAACAGCGAAGAGCACCAAATTATCGCTGAAGCTGCCCTGGAAATGTGGAAGCAAAATCTCGGCATTGAAAATGTCGCTATCAATAATCAGGAATGGGCGGTATTTATCAACACCAGACAAAACGGTGACTTCCAGATCGCACGGCACGGTTGGCTGGGTGACTACAACGACCCCATGACTTTCCTTGACCTGTTTACTACCGGCAACGGCAATAACGACGCTCAGTGGAGCAACAATGACTTCGACGCGTTAATTGATAAGGCCAGACTGGCCACTGACGAGAGCGAGCGGATGGCTACCCTGCACGAAGCTGAGAAGATAATCATGGAAGAAGCGATTATGATCCCCATCCTGCACTATACTGAAAACACTATGATCAAGCCTTACGTGAAAGGCCTGGTAAAATCAATGCTGGGCTTCACTTACTATGATAGAGCCGATATTGTCAAATAATACTGGCTCACTATTTTAAAACCGTAAATTATAAAGCTTAAAAAAGAAACGCTTTTCGGTTATCGAAAAGCGTTTCTTTTTAATCACCTACCCCTTCCACACCAAGACATACATCGACTCGAGTCAAGGAACCAGCCCTTAACTCCTTAGATTAATTTGCGTCTTAAGTAACTCGGCCTGGTAAAAAGGGTCTTGCAAGGATCTTTCAACCCATCCAGCCAGCCTTTTCAGCGTTGAATCTTTTGCGATAACGGGAGTCGCAGCTTCACGCGGCATAGCAACACCGACTGCAGCAACAGGCTCTGGTACGGTAATACCGCTCAAAAGTGCTTCAGCACGGCATAAGGAACTTGTCAGTGATTTATATACCACGTTATCAGCCAGGAACACATTATGTTCACCTACGCATTTTGTAAGATGACATTTCTCCATTTTTTCTTTCACTTCCGGACGAATGCCGCACAACAAAACCTTCTTGCCCTCATGTTGTACTTTTTCAATAAAGTTTTCAATAACCTCCATAGCGGTGATATCAATAAGCGACACGCCTTTAAACTTCAGTATGTATACGCTGGCATTCCCACGGGTAAGGCTTAATTTCTCTTCCAGGTCGGAAGCATTACCGAAGTAAAGGTTACCATCCAATTGTATGATGGCGATTGGTAAATTCAGGGGCAAATTACTCTTGGGTTGGACGTTGGTTTCCATAACTTTGCTACCTTCACTATCCAACAGCGAGAGCATGCGCACCGTAGCATGACCATTATCTTTAAGATAAAGAAATAATGAAATAAGTATGCCGGCGTAGATAGCATATTCCAATTCGGGTGCTAGGATGGTGGTCAGAAAGGTAACGGTCATAATCGCGGCATCGTTTTTATTGGACTTGAAAACCTTCCGAAAAGCATTTTTATCTACCATTGAATAGGCTACCACCATAATTACCCCCGCTAGGGCGGCGCTAGGTATATATTTGGCATAAGGAGCCATGAAAAGAAGAATTACCATCACCAGGCCACCGGCCATGACTCCGGACATCCTGGTGACTGCCCCGTTTTGAAAACTAATAGCCGACCTGGTAAAAGACCCGGAACCTGCGATGGCCCCAAAAAAAGCGCCCCCCATGTTGGCGACACCCTGTCCAATAAATTCCTGGTTCGAATCAAGTTTCTGCCCCGAGCGGGTGGCAATGGCCTTGGATATGGCTACGGCCTCTACCAAACCGATGACCGCAATAACCATGGCACCGTTAAAAAGAGCCCCCACAGCCTGCACATTAAAACTTAGAATCTGAAAAGGGGGAATTGCGGATGGTATTTCGCCTGTTAGTTTAATGCCGAAACGATCTAGCCCAAAGAATACAACCAAAAAACCACAGACGATAAGACCCAGCAGGGCACCTGGCAAATTTTTATTAATTTTCTTGGCCATAACGCTAATAATTATGGTCAGGAGACCCAGACCCAGTGCATAGTAGTTAGTCTGGCCCATGTGCTCAAAAGTAGCGATAACCTTTTCCACGGTGGAATGGATTCCCTGGGGCAAGGTAATACCCAACAACTGATTAAATTGCCCCAGAGCGATAATTACACCGGCCCCAGCGGTAAACCCGACAATTACCGAGTGTGATACATAATTAACCAGCTTGCCTAATTTCAGGGCTCCCATCATAAACTGGATGGCGCCGGCTAAAAACGTAAGCATCATTAGCATTTCAATTAAATTTGGTTTGCCAACATAAACTGCCATGTTACTGGCAATTAGCAGCGATATAGCGTTGGTAGGACCAGTTGCCAAGTGGTTCGAGTTTCCAAACATGGAACCCAGGATGGAAAGGACAATGGCGGAGTACAAGCCGTAAACCGGGTCAACGCCCGCAATGATGGCATAAGCCATAGACTGCGGAAGGGCCACAACCGCCACCGTTAGAGCGGCAATGAAATCAAACCGTAAATATTGCATCTTGTATGTAGACACTGTTTCAATAATTGGAACGAATTTTAATGCCCTTTGCACACTTGATACGCCTCCCAAAAATTATTAAAATCCTTTAAAGTTAAAACGAGCCTTTAAAGTACTTTTACAAAATTTTTATAAATCCTGCAACAAACATACTTTTTTCTAAAACTGCATTAATCAAACAGAGCCACCAAAATCTTAAGATTTAATCAGTAAGGAGAGCAAAAAATTAAAGGAGTAAAATTAATATAGCCCCGAGAGCTTAACTCATCGGGACTATATTAATTTCCGAGGTATCGCAACCCCGGGGTATTTAGATTTAGGAACTCACGACTGTAGCATATCCAGAAAATGATGCAGGATAATTGCCGTCATACCCCAGATAAAATAATCTTCGTACTCGTAAATGTAAGTCGGAAAAGACCACCGTTTCTGCCATCCCCCCCGGTATGACTCAGGAACCCGGTGGAGCGGGAAGTCTCGGTTATAACGGGTGGCCACATCTACAATGCTGGTTTGGGGCTGGTATGCAGTTAAAAAAGAAAGGGGAACGGTAAACGTGCTTTCCACTTCTTCCCGGTTAGGTTTAATACGTTCCGGGGAAAGTATGTAACCCACGTAAGGGTAGGTCACCGTACCCATGGGAGTAATCATTAAATCCATGGGTGCCAACAACTCTATATCGTTGCATTGCAGACCCAGCTCTTCAGCGGTCTCCCGAACCGCAGCAGCAGCCGGGTTATCCAGTTCGTGCCTTTCAACCCGCCCACCGGGAAAGCAAATCTCACCCGGTTGCCGGTGCAATAACATGGAACGTACCTCAAACAAAATCTCAGTTACCCCGTCTACTACCACTAGCGGCAGCAAAACCGCAGAAACCAGCAGATTTTCTTGGCCCATAATATTAGGAGTGCCCACTGCCAGTTTGTTAACTATTTTTTTCATATTATTCACCATGTTTTATTTTACACGAAGCTGGTCGTCATAGCATTAACAATTTACAAATTTTTACCTCATTTAACTAAATTTTATCCAGATCGTCATTTTCTTCTTCATACTGTTCCAATTGGGACTTAACTTTTTCCAGATCGTTTTGAATTTTGTGGTAAGAACGCAGGAGCCTGAGCATAAGGTCCGGACATTCCTGGATTTCCCCAAAATCCATGGAAAAAGAACACTTGGCATTAGGATTGTTAATGTCACACCCGGTGAGTAGTATTTGGGCCGGATTTTCCTTTAGATTATGCCCTAGCGCCATTAAGCTTTGCCCCAGGGCAATTAACTGTACATTGACATTACTTAATTCTTCCAATAAATACTCTTCCTTGGCGCTCAATCGCAGCTTCTCATTTGGCATGGAAGGCCCCCCATTCAGTAGCATATTTTCTAATATGATTACTATTCAGGTATGCAGGATTCAGTAGTCATAATTCAGAATCCTTTAAGACGTTAAACCGTTCAGCGCGGGCGCATCATTAATGCCGTCTCCTACTTACCCGCTCCGCCCCGGGTCTAATTTTGTCCGCAATGACTATGGCACCCAACAGTTAATAATTACGCCATAACTTTCAATTATCCTCCTGCTGCCCACAAGTACAGTTCGCCCGTCCACCAGCGAGCCGGACGCCCTGGTAATGCCGCGAAGGCGCTGCGGGCTATAGGGTATCCGGCCACCACCATGACTGCAATCATTAACACAGCGTTTAAACCGGATAACCCTTCAAACCGGCAATCCAGCCGGTGAAATAAGAAAGCCGCTTATCGCGGCCATACTGACTTCTGACTCCTGACTACTAATTACTTGATACTTTTCACCCCGTAGCCAAGTTTTTCCACAAGTTTTTTAATTTCGTCCTGTGATTGGCGGTCGGGGTCGAACTTAACCTTGGCCCGGCCAGTATTAAATGATACATCCACATTTTCCACCCCAGCCACGTTTTTTAACGCATCGTTAACCTTTTGAGCACAAACTGGGCAGGATAAGTCTTCCAGCTCCATAATAATTTCTTTCATTTACGTACACCTCGCATCCTTAATTTTTGTTATATTACCCAATATTATATTTTTCTCTCAACCGGCGGGAGATTCTTCTTACGGCATCATAGGCTCGCTCCACTGTAGCTGCACCGTCGGCGTTTACCAGACAACAGCGGGCCGGGGCTATCCAAGCCCGATCTAGGATTGTTGCCATTGGTATTCCCCGGCTCACTAAGTAAGCCCAGTATTCTTCAAGCTTGGCTGTTAAATGATCCGGGTTTTCAGTATCTAGTTCTTCGGTCAGCGTGGGAACAATACCCCAGGATAAGATGGCACCCCGCTCCAAAAAGCTTTTTATTTCATCAGCATAGCGGGTAAAAATGTGTCCGTTGCCGTAAATATCCACCGATAAAATATCCAGGTCCAGCCCGCTAAGCAGGAAAGACCAGTCTGGGTTACCGCATAAATGTACTCCCCGGGGGCCTTCCAGTGCATCAAGAAATGCTTTGAAATCCTTTTTAGCCAGGTCGCTTGAATAACCGGTAAATGAACCAAAAAGAATTTCCAGCCCTGGTTCGTCAATCCAGACAAAGGTATTCGGGTGCACTGCTAAAAGCTGACGGTATTGGGCGTTAATTTTTTGGGCGATAAAATCAAACATGAAGGATCGTATATCATCATTATAGATTATGGGCTTTTTGTTTTCGTCGGTGATTTTAAGACCAAAACTTAACGGCCCGATATTCTGCCCCCGCACAAGCTCAAACTTGCCCAGATCCTGACTTAAAAATGCGTCAAAGGCAGCCGAGTATTTTTTTGAAAGCTTGAAGGTTTCGGCATCCTCGCTACGCACCGCGTAATCAGCCAGTTCTTCGTAAAACGATCCGGTGTCCAGCCACAGCTTATTCTTGTCTTCGTCCAGCTTGATGCCGGGGAAATTCTCACTTACCTGCACATACATATCTTCATAAAAACTATAACGGGGCAACTGGGGCCAGAAAGGAATATCAACAGACAGGGACAACGGCATAGCGTCTTCAATTTTGGTGTGCGGTAAAATACCCATGGCCGTAGTCATACAATTTCCAGGCAGTTTTTTCATATCAATTCACCTCAGCTAAGCATTTCTGGTTTTAACGTATTATATAACCAATTGCCCCTGCCCGCTGTGACTGTTAAATTATTTTACTGTGATGTTAATCACAGTAAAATAATATTAACGTCTGACACCTGTGTCGCATAGGTACAGGCCCATGAAATGGTTTAATTTTTTCTTCTCGTAATTGTTAAACAATTGCTTCAGTTGGTCGTCAATTTCGGCCAGGAACTGGCGATAATAGCTTTTTTCCACATGCTCCACTAATGTGATGACCGGGTTTGGGTTGGGAATGTAATCAATTATCAGCACCTTCTGCCCGGCCAGCCTTTTCATTTCTCCCAACACCCGGGCCCGGTAGTCCGTGGGCATCTCATGCAGCGCAAATGCTGCCGACACCATATCGAAGCTGTCATCGCCAAACCGGCCGGGGGCATGAGCCGGGGCTTGAATAAAATGCACTCGGTGACCGTGTTTTTTTCTGGCCTGTTCAAGCATACCCCGTGAAATGTCTACTCCGGTCACTTTTGCTCCTTGGGCCGCAAAAGCCCCGGCCAGGGTACCGGTGCCCGTCCCGATGTCCATTATTGAAGGTGAGCTGTTCGAAGTTACTAACCTATCCAGGGCATATTCCGCTGCCCGCCGGTATGGACCGATAAACAAAGGGCGCACAATATCGAAGTAACGGGCCACCCTGTCGAACGTCCCGGCCAACTTGGTTAAGTCATGTTCAGACAAGTACGACCCTCCTTAATTGGGGGTATTGGTGTGTCCCCCACACTGTGCAATCACTAATCGAGATTAACTTGCTCAGGAAACCGTGAACCATGGTTCCTGTTCCACCCCCGAAACCATTATCTCCAAGGGCATGCCAGCAGCGGCCATGGCCAACGACAGGTTATCCCGCAGTTCGGGTAGCACCACGCGCTCAGTGGCAAAATGTCCGGCGTCCACAAAATGCATCCCTGCCGCATGCATGTCCCGGGCGGCGTGGTAACGTATATCACCGGTGACCAGCACATCTGCTCCTCTGCGCCGGGCCAGGGGCCATAAATCGCCGCCGGAGCCGCCGCATACCGCTATTTTTTTTACCAGAGCATCCGGGTGGCCGCCGTAACGCACGCTTTGGGCCTGTAAAATATTCTTAACCTTTACAGCTAGGCCGGCCAATGTGACGGGTAGCTCCAAAAAGCCTATCCGACCCAATCCCAACTTGGCGTCGTTGTTTTCCAGCGGGTACAGGTCATAGGCCACCTCTTCATAAGGATGAGCTTGTAGCATGGCACCCACCACCCGTCCAAGCTCACTTTTCCTGACCATGGTCTCTATACGCACCTCGTCCACCCGTTCCAGTTCACCCACCGTGCCGATATGAGGGCTAGCTCCCTCCCGGGGCCGAAAGGTACCTGTACCTCGCGTGTTGAAAGTGCAATCACTGTATTTACCGATCCAGCCTGCTCCTGCCCTACCCAGAGCCTCACGAAGCGTTTCGGCGTGTTCTTCCGGGACAAAAACAACCAGCTTGATAAACTGTTCGTGTTTGGCTGGTTGCAACACTTCCGATTCCCGCAAACCAAGCGACCGAGCCAATACTTCATTCACACCATCCCGGGCGCTGTCCAGGTTGGTGTGGGCGGCATAAACGCCTATCCCCGCCCCGATTAACCGGTATATCAAATCGCTGGACGGGTCATCACGACGAACTGATTTAATGCCTTTAAGGAGCACCGGATGATGGCTGATAATTAACTGGGCGCTGTATTTGGTAGCCTCTTTAGCCACTTCGGGCGTTACGTCCAGCGCTAAAAGCACCTTGTCGACCTCAGCCCCGGGGTCACCCACCTGCCAGCCGCTATTATCCCATTCCTCAGCCAATCTCGGCGGTGCCAGTTGTTCCAAAACAGCTACTACGTCCTTTGCTCTGACGGCCAACTATTAAGCACCTCCTCTATTTTATCTGCCTCCCTCTGTAACCGGAAGCTCTTTTCCATTACCCGTGTTCCCCGGACTGTCTGTAATTCTCTTAACACAGCCCCGATATCGGCTCTCCTTTTCAGCAAAAACCGGCGAAACACTGCGGAACGGTTTTCCATCAGGCGGGGGCCCAGTTCAAAAACTACACTATCCGTTATTTTTTCCCGGCCCGGCCTAGCCACAATAACCACGTAAAAATGGTTATCCTCATAAACCATGTCCTCATCGGTCATCTGCCAGCCGTTTTGAACCAGCCAGTGCCGCACCATAGCAGCATCACGCATGGGCTGCAAAATCAACCTTTCCAGCCTTTCCAAAACCGACCGGCCCGAGGCAAGAATACCACAGATGGTTCTGCCGCCCATACCCGCCAAGACCACAACGTTCACTTCACCAGGGTAAATTACCTGTAAACCATCACCTAAACGCACTTCAATTTGGCTGTCCAGCCCCGCTGTGCGCACAGCCTCAATTGCAATACGGTAAGGCCCGCGGGTCACCTCTCCGGCCACCACCCGGTCTACAATTCTATTTCTAACCAGATAAACAGGCAGGTAAGCGTGGTCAGTGCCGATATCCGCCACCACAGAACCCGTGGGTACATAGCAGGCTACACACGCCAACCGCGCAGACAATCTAACTGACATACCCTATACCCCCAAATGGCACTATAACCATATCTTTCCCCGTCGGCGGGCGTTTTCCTCCCGCCGACGCCTGTAATGAAGGGTACAGGTACTTTAGTATCTTTGAAAAATTTTGCAGGATGCTTAGTTATTACTTGCGCAAGCGGATTAAACGGTCATTCTACACCCCTAAACATACCAACAGTAGACAAACTCCCAAGTGAAAAATTCGACATTTAAAAACAGCCCCTAAAGGGTCAAAAAAGTCAAAACAGCAGCAACTCATTGCTTTAAAGAGACCCCGGATGTAATTTATAGATAAAGTAGAACACAAGAGGTGATTCAAATGGCCAAAATGCTTTTGGTCGTCAATGGCGCAGATTATTCAATGGAAGCGGTCAGAAAGGCGGTTTGGCTGGCTAAAAAGGACGGGGCCCAGGTGGAGGTACTTTACGTTAATCCCACGTGCGTGCAGTTGTACCCCAATGTCCCGGGCCTATGTTTCTGGATGCCGGAATTTGAATATAAAATTCGAGCCCGGCAACTGATGGAACGGGTGCTCAATGAGGATATTAAGCCTATACTCGACGAAGCCCAGCTAGATATCCAAATGCTCACTACCGAGCACGATCAGGACACTGAAATTAAACGATTAAGCGAAGTGAACAGTTATGACAAAATTTTTATTACCGGGCACTCCAAGTACTGCGTACCGGAGAGCTACAGCTGGCTAAGTTTATGGAGCAAGCCGCAAGATATTCCCACCGGAACGGTTTGCCTGATATAAAGAACGCCGACCAAAATTTAACCACCGTTATTAAAGAAAGATAATCAATACTCAAAAACCCTCCTTAGCCAAAGGAGGGTTTTCGTTTTAATAACCATGTGTAATTAAAAAAGGCATAATGCCGCCCAGGCCAGAAGCAAACCGGTCAGTATACTGAGCCAGACATAAAAAATACCCACCCATGGCTTACCCCGGCCCACCAGTATAAAACTTTCATACATCAGAGTGGAAAAGGTGGTGAAAGAACCCATAAACCCAATTCCCAGGGCGGCCCGGACTCCCCCGTTAAGCAACTGGCCGGCGAAGTACGGGTGGGCCACCAGAATCCCCAAGGCAAAGCTGCCCAGCATGTTGACCAGAAATGTACCCAGCGGAAAATCACCCCGCCAGAAACCGACCACCGCCCGACCCACCAGATAGCGGCCAGCAGCACCCATAAAACCACCAGCGCCTACCGCTATAACGTCAATCATTCCCCTTACCTCCCGCAAATACTTTGCCGCACCACCGCTCTCCCCAACCGGTACCCAAAACCAAATTCCCCAGAGCGCAGCCCGCCCAGGTGCAGATATAACCAAAAGTAAAGGTCAGTAAGAGATAAAGCAAGGCCAAATGTATAAAAGACTGCATTAACAGGATACTTTCCACGCTAATTGCTGAAAATGTGGTAAAAGAGCCAACAAATCCGGTGGACACCGCCAATACAAAAAATGAACCAACGCTAAATCCGCTAAGTACAATCGTGAGGAACAAGGCCAGCAAAAAACAACCCATCAGGTTCACAGCCAGTGTACCCCAGGGTATCAGATCCCTATCGTTTAGCCAAATAGAGATTCCATACCGGGCCAGGGCGCCAAAAGCGCCGCCCAGACCCACCATTAACACCCGCATCAATAAATCCCGCATGCCCAGCAGCATACCCTTGACACCACCTAAACCAAATTGTTCGAACCATTTTTATTTATAAGTAGTTACAATATTATACTACAGTGCATGTAAAAAGGTTGTCCATATATATAACTAGGCTAAGTATAAAGCATTAGCTGGCCGGGAAGTGAGATAAATAATGCATTTTGTGCGGTTTTCCAGAAATAATATAACCAGGCATAAAATTGTAGACAAAAGGAGATTGCTATGTCCGGCAAACGGAACAAAACAAAATGGCCATACTTATTAATGGGAGTCGGTACAATAACAGCCGGCACTCTTTTTCTGGGCCGAGCCCTGGCCGGGTATACATCAAAATGGATTGCCACCCGCTTTATGACCGAGCCTTACGAAAATAATTTGTGGGAAGGAGTATCAGCCGGTGCCCGAACCACGCCCCAGGTGATTGTGGAAACCAACATGAGGGCTGAAAATGGGAAAAAAATTTTACGCCCCTTCGGTGGGCCCAAAAGGTTCCCTGATTTTAGCGCTATCATGTTCGACGTAGCACAGCTGCATACATTTCCAGTTTCCGAAGATGTAGAAATCATAACATCCACTAAAATTGGCCCTCTGGCCCGGCGGCCCCTGTGCCTGGATATTCCCATCATGATATCGGGCATGGCCTACGGTTTTGCGCTTAGTGAGGAAGCTAAGCTGGCCCTGGCTAAGGGGGCGTCCCAGGCAGGAACAGCTACCAACAGCGGTTACGGCCCCTTCCTACAGGAAGAAAGGGACGCGGCTAAACACTTGATTGTGCAATACAGCAGAGGCAACTGGTCCAAGGAGCCGGAGATACTGAGAAAAGCCAATGCCGTGGAAATTCAACTTGGACAGGGAGCCCTTGGCGGAACCGGGGAAATTTTTAAACGGGATAAGATGGATCAAAAAATGATCCGCCTGCTTGGTTTAAAACCGGGTGAAAACGCTGTGCTGCACGCCCGAATGCCGGAAATTTCCTCACCCGCACAATTGGCCGGTTTGGTGGAAGATTTAAAGCAGATAACGGAAGGTATTCCGGTAGGGGTTAAAATAGCGGCAGGAAACAACCTGGAAAATGACCTGGCTTACATCATTGATGCCCAGGCAGATTTCGTTGCTATTGACGGCGCCCAGGGCGGCACCGCCGGTGCTGCGCCCATCTTGGAAGACGATTTCGGCCTGCCCACCATGCACGCTCTGTGCCGGGCAGTTAATTTTTTGGAACAACAAGGGGTTAAAAAAGAAATTAGTTTAATTATTGGCGGGGGGCTAAAAACACCTGGAGATTACCTTAAAGCTCTGGCTCTTGGAGCAGACGCTGTAGCCTTGGGAACCATCGCCCTGTGGGCCATGACCCACACCCAGGTATTTAAATCACTGCCCTACGAACCACCAGTGCAAGTAGTGTTTTTTGCAGGCCAAGATAAAGAAGCATTTGACGTAGACAAGGGCGCCCAAAACCTGGCCAATTATTTAGTTTCAACGGTAGATGAAATGAAAATAGCAGCTGCCGCCCTAGGCAAAAAATCTCTACAGGCAGTAAACAAGGAAGATTTATTCGCACTGGACAGGGATACTGCAGAAATCGCCGACATCTACCTGGCCTGGGATAATGGATGAGACCCTCCAGATGGGGTTGGACACTACCTTATTTCCACGGGCGTACCTACATCCACCAAGGTAAAAAGCTCCACCGCCTGCTCATTGTTCATCCTTATACACCCTCCCGACACGTGCCGGCCAATGGAATCGGGCTCGTTAGTGCCATGAATACCGTACTTTTTTCCCAGCGGCGCCCGGTCATCACTATCGGCCCGGTTATCTTTTTCATAGGGTACGCTGAGGCCCATCCAGCATTTCCCCAACTGTTCTTTAAGCTCATCCCCATAGTCCTCTACCTTATTGGCAATCTTGAAACTGCCTTCCGGTGTATATTGGGGTTCCTTACCCGTAGCGACGGGGTAAGTTTTGTACAACTCACCGACACGGTAAAAATACAGGGTGTTAGTGCTTTTGTTGATAATAATTTTATCTTCCCCTGTACCGGGGTTGGGAAAAGAATGCAGGTGTTTAAAACCGGGTTTGGTTTCTATGACATTAATCTCATCATTATTAATCAGCTTAATTCCTTCCGCTATACTTACTCCCACCAGTGGTGGAACTGTAGCGGGTTTATTCCTGATGGTCTTTACTGCCCGGCTTGGACTAACCTTTATTTCCTGTCCTGTTTGCTTATTTATAACCCTGGTCTCTACGGCATCCCTGTAAACCACTACCCGGTCATCCTCGAAAAAAACATTGTTTGACGGTACTTTTTTTTGCAGCGGCATTTCCCCCCGGATACTTCCTTGACCCTTCATACAACCGATGTTGACCATAATTACTGCCATAAGCATTATGGCGGCAATTAGTAATCTATATCTTGGCATTGAATCTCACCGCCAGCGATTGTAATTGTTCAAAAAATAGTGCATTTTTAGAACTTCTTTAATTATTCAAGTTCGCGAAGCTTATTGGCAAACCAGGCGGTATGGATATCTTCATCAATCAAATTGTCCCACAAAACGTCGAATAGATGACCGTCATTACCTACCCGCACGATTAAATCCTTATAGTCTTTCATGGCCTTTTCCTCTAGGTTGATATCCAATTTTAATATCGCCTTGGGCCCGGCTAATCCGCTTAAAAAACCCGCAGTTTTACCAAGCAGCGGAGAAATGACGTCTCCCAACCTGGTGGGTTCTGCACCTCTCCTTTTTATCTCTGCCGCCATGTTATCCACGTGCTGCTGCTCAATGGCCGCAATGCGGGCCAAAGTTTTGGCCAGGTAAATATCTTCCATAGCGTGAGCCTGGGCGGTATACAGATCCACCTGGTTTAATTCCAGGCTATAGAACCAGTTAAGTTTGGCAATTAATTCTTTTTCATGCACAAATATTACTCCCTTGATCCGGTACGATAAATAAAGTTTTACCGATTTTCATTTAATAATCCCCTTACCTTGCAAAGTTTATAGGTGTATGAAACAGCGCTGTTTAGATTTTTTATGGCATAAAACTTGCTAATTAGATAATGTACGGCTACTGTTCGATCATTGTGTTATCATTGGTGACAATGATTAAAGCTTGTTGTTGAGTTCATAAAGATTTTAAAGGAGGTTGGGTAAATGAAAATAATCGCCATCAACGGCAGCCACCGCAAAGGAAAGAATACGGCAGCGCTGCTGAACACCGTACTGGAAGAGGCAGCCACCCTGGGCGCAGAAACAGAGCTACTGGAACTAACCGATTACAACATTAAACTTTGCCTGTCCTGCAACAAGTGCCTCGGCAAAACCCAGTGCAGCATCACAGATGACGACATGGCAGGGATCGGTGAAAAAATGCTGGCAGCAGACGGGATAGTGTTGGGCTCTCCGGTTTACTGGGCCAACGTGACCACCCTGATGAAAAATTTTATGGATCGCACACGTTACATGCACGCAGTCAAGAACATGCTGTCCGGTAAGGTGGGCGCCGCTGTTACCAATGCCGGACTCATGCATGGTGGTCAGGAATGGACGGTGCAGATTATGGAATATTTTATGCAAGCCCAGGGTTTACACGTGGTGGACACTCGAGACCAGAACGGGCCCATCCTTGATTCCGGCGTACACGGCTCACTAATGGCCGGCATCAAGGATGGCAAAGTAGCCTGGTGGCGCAGTGCAGTGGATAACGAATTGAACGTCACTGCATGTAAGCAACTTGCCCGAAACATGAGCAAGCTGATTACACAATTGTCCACCAAGTAAACAGTCCGTATTAGGAAACATGTAATAACGGAGGTGTATTATTTTGCGGCTGCAGGGAAAAGTTGCCATTATCACCGGAGCCGCCAGGGGGATTGGCCGGGAGGCTGCTCTGCTGTTTACCCGAGAAGGGGCACGGGTGGCCGTAGCGGATTTTGACGAACAGGCCGGGTTAAGTACAGCGGAAGAAATCAACCACGGCGGCGGTGATGCTTTTTATGTCCAGGTTAATGTTGCAGACAGCGGGTCAGTACAAAACATGGTGCAGCAGGTTCTAAACAGGTACGGAACCGTTGACATTTTAATTAACAACGCCGGCATAACCCGGGACGGATTCCTGGTCAAAATGGCCGAAGCAGACTTTGACCAGGTGATTGATGTCAACCTGAAGGGAGTATTCAACTGCACCAAAGCAGTTGCTCCGATAATGATGGAAAGAGGCTGGGGTAAAGTAATTAACACATCTTCAGTAGTTGGTATTTACGGCAACATCGGCCAGACCAACTACTCGGCCACCAAGGCCGGGGTTATCGGCCTAACCAAGACATGGGCCCGGGAATTGGGCCTAAACGGAATCCGGGTAAACGCCGTAGCGCCCGGGTTTATCGAAACGGAAATGACGAGCACGGTACCTGATAAAGTTTTGCAGGCCGTCAGGCAAAAGACCCCCGTGGGCCGGCTGGGCCGACCTGCAGACATTGCCAATGCCTACCTGTTTTTAGCCTCAGACGAAGCTGATTTCATCAACGGCGTAATTTTAAGTGTTGACGGCGGACTGGTATTATAAGGCTCCGTTTATAAACTGCAATCCCCACCGCCAATGGATTTATGACGGTGGGGATTAGTTATTACTTAACCTAAAAACTTATAACCCGTACCCCACACGGTTTTTATGTAAATGGGGCTTGAAGGGTCATCCTCAATTTTTTCACGTAACCTACGAATATGCACGTTAACTGTGTTCTCATCGCCCTCATATGTACTTTCCCAAACACGTTCCAAAAGGTGCGGTTTGGTGAACACCTGGCCTGGGTGCGAAGCCATCAACCACAGCAATTCAAATTCTTTTGGCGTAAGGTTGATACTTCTTTCGCCGTTCTCTACCAGCCGCTTGTTGTAATCTATGACCAGCCCGCCGTATTTGATAATCTCTGCCGTCTTCTGCTTGGCTGATGATACGCTGCGCCGCAGCACCGCTTTTACACGCAAGGCCAGTTCCACCGGGCTAAATGGTTTGGTCTGGTAATCGTCCACACCCATGCGGAAACCAACCACCCGGTCTAATTCTTCACCACGGGCAGATAAAATAATTACCGGAACGTCTAAAAACTCTTTTAAATGCCGTAAGGTTTCAAAACCGTCCATGCCCGGCATCATAATATCCAGCAGTATCAGATCCGGTTTAGTTTCTTTAGCCCTTTCCAGGGCCTCAAAGCCGTCGGAAGCGCAGATAACCTCAAAACCTTCCCTGGTTAAGGAATGCTGTAATATTTTTAATACCTTTGCATCGTCATCCACAGCTAGTATTCTTTTTGTCATCCTACACCTCTCCTACTTAACTTAACACAATTCGTTTCCTGTAGTGCCAGTCGGTGTTTATGGTTATTAATAGATAGATATAATTTATACTTCGCATAATTTTTATAAAATCCTTTTACTATTAAACATTACGGTATAACAAACAATTAATTGTCGATACATTTTACAATAAAAAACCAACAACAAATTATTTAAATTGTCAGTCACTTGACAGAATTAAACGGTAATCAACATTATAATATGTATAACCCTAGAAGATAATTCAACCTCCTCTTTCTCCAATTTCCCTAATGAGCGCCCCTAATGCGGGGCGTTTTTTGATTTATATTCCTTTTGGCTTTAAATTGACCCAAATTTCAAGTGGGTTGCAAATAATTTAAAGTTGTTTTTTTTTAAGTAATAATGTTAAAGTAAGATATATCAGGAGCCGTGCATAGGATTTAAAAAACGGCACATTCTCGGAAAGGTGTGTATGACCTTGGGCTTGATATGGCTAACAATGTTGAGCGTGTCCCTTGTTCCACTAACTATAATTGCCACTATAATCTTTTTAATTAAAAGAGATCCCGTCTGGAAAAAGTGGCTGGTGGCTGCCATTGCATCATCTGCTTTTTTAATTGCTTTAATCATGGCCATACCGTTGCCTAAGTAGAGGTTAGAATAAACTGCTTTTTGACTGCAAAAAGGTTCGGCATCATTAAAATGATGCCGAACCTTTTTTTGGTGGGCGATGACGGGATCGAACCGCCGACATCCTGCTTGTAAGGCAGGCGCTCTCCCAGCTGAGCTAATCGCCCGTTGGTGACCCCACCGGGACTCGAACCCGGGTTACCGCCGTGAAAGGGCGGTGTCTTAGGCCACTTGACCATGGGGCCTTTTTGATGTCCTAGTTCGATATTCGAAGTTCGAACCCCGAAGGCTATTATAACTTATTTTCTCTTTTTTTTGTAGCTTTTTTTATCTTTTTTTAGAACTTATTTTTTCCAACCTCGAACCTCTAATTTCGAGCCTCGAATAAGTGGTGGGCCCACTAGGATTCGAACCTAGAACCAGCCGGTTATGAGCCGGATGCTCTACCATTGAGCTATGGGCCCGAGGATTGGCTCCCCGAGCTGGATTCGAACCAGCAACCCTCCGGTTAACAGCCGGATGCTCTACCGTTGAGCTATCGAGGAACGCTGCAAAAGTAATTATACAATACGTTACCCCCAAGGTCAATACAGAGTAGCCGAATAAATTATGTCAATCCAGGTAGTCTTTAAGCTTCTTGCTGCGACTGGGATGACGCAGTTTGCGGAGCGTCTTGGCCTCGATCTGGCGGATACGCTCTCGGGTAACACCGAATTTTTGCCCTACCTCTTCCAGAGTTCTGGCCCTTCCGTCGTCTAGGCCGAAACGAAGTCTCAGCACTTTTTGCTCCCGGTCAGTTAGAGTCTCAAGCACCTCGTCCAGTTGTTCCCGCAGTAGTGTAAACGACGCCTCCTCAGCAGGTGCACGGGCGTCATGGTCTTCGATAAAGTCGCCCAGATGCGAATCTTCTTCCTCACCAATAGGTGTCTCCAGCGAAACAGGCTCTTGGGCGATCTTTAAAATCTCCCGCACCTTGTCCTCGGTTATGCCCATTTCCCGGGCGATTTCTTCGGGGACAGGGTCGCGGCCAAGTTCCTGTAATAGCTGCCGACTGACCCGAATCAGCTTGTTGATAGTTTCCACCATGTGCACCGGTATGCGGATGGTGCGGGCCTGGTCGGCAATGGCTCTGGTTATGGCCTGCCGAATCCACCAGGTGGCATAGGTGCTGAACTTAAAACCTTTACGAAAATCGAACTTCTCCACGGCCTTAATCAGGCCCAGATTACCTTCCTGAATCAAATCCAGGAACAGCATGCCCCGGCCCACGTAACGTTTGGCTATGCTTACCACCAGACGCAGGTTGGCCTCTGCCAAGCGGCGCTTGGCCTCCTCGTCACCTTGTTCCATCCTTTGGGCCAGATTAATTTCTTCTTCCGGCGTAAGGAGAGGTACCCTACCGATTTCTTTCAGATACATACGTACCGGGTCATCTATACCAACGCCCTCGGGGACGGTTAAATCAACATCAACTTCCTCTGCAGCTCCGTCTTCCAGGGAAGTGCCGCTGGCCTCATCCGCATTCGGGGCTTCAGGAGTAACTTCAATACCCAACCCGGCCAATTTTTCATATACCTCATCAATTTGCTCCGGGGTAAGATCCACGCCCTGAAGACTATCCATTACCTCATGGTATGTGAGAACACCCTGCTTCCTGCCCTTTTCGATTAATTCCTTAACATCTTTAATGGGTTCGTTCTTATTTTGGCCTTCCCTCATGGCACATCTTCCCTCCTTTCAATGTCCTGTCGATGGTGCTTATTTGTTGTAAAATACGCGCCATTTCTTCCCTGTCTCCCGATTTCTCAGTGTCATCCAGCACCGCCTGTAGAGCATTGCGGGATTGCATGAGTTCCCGCCTTTTAATGGCCGCGATATAACCAGCCAGAATGGCGTCTATGTTATCTCCAGGGAACGGTTCCATCAGCAGGGCGCTCAATTGCTGCTGTTCATCTTCTTCCAAATAGTCAAGCAAAGCAGATAAACTAAAACCTGAATTTTGTATTATTGCTAAAACCTTATCGTAGACCCCATAACAAAAGGGATTTTTAAAGAAATTACCGGGCAGTTCACCAGTTACCTGACTTATTTTGCCGGTATTTTCAAGCATCAGCTTAAGCAGGCCCAATTCAGCTCTTTCTCCGAAATCAGACTTTTTCCTATTAATAATATTATGCTTATTATTAGTAATATTATCCGATTTTGTCCATTTTTTTCGTTGTTGAGCAGAAAATCTCGTTAATTCATCGGCTATCACGTGATAACCGGTATATAGCCTTGAAGACACCAGTTTTACGCCCTCGCTTCTTTCCAGTTCGCTGTTCATAGCTGCAAGTACAGGGAGCATTTCACCCAATACCGCTTCTTTATTAAAAGGGGTGTTGCCGTGTTTTTCCATCGCTTGTTTTAAGCGATACTCTACCAGTGGCGTGGCCTGTTCAATTTGCTGCTTGAAATCCCCGGCCCCACGCGCCCGCAAGAATTCATCGGGGTCTTTTCCTTCCGGCAAAGTAAGCACCCTTACCCGGCCGCCCAGTTCCTGTAATATATCCAACCCCCGCAACGAGGCGGCTACCCCGGCAGCATCAGCATCAAAGGCGATAATTATTTCACTGGCGTAATTCATTAATAAACGGCTGTGTTCACGGGTTAAACTGGTACCCAGAGCAGCCACGGTATTGGTAATGCCAAACTGGTGCGCAGCGATGGTATCCATGTACCCCTCGGTAATAACCAGGTAACCGGTATCGCGAACCGCCTGCCGGGCTCTATCAAGCCCGTACAAAACCTTGCCCTTGCTGAAGTATTCTGTTTCCTGTGTGTTCAGGTACTTGGGCAACCGGTCGTCCAGCACCCGACCGCCAAACCCCGCCACCCGCCCCAAGGCATCAGTGATGGGGAACATCAAACGGGAGCGAAATCGGTCGTAGGTTTTGCGATCCCCACTAACCGCCAGGCCAACTTCCAGCAAATCCTGTACACCAATACCCGAGCCCTGCATAGTTTTAATCAAATCATCCCAAGCCGGTAACGCAAAACCAAGTTTGAAATCACTGATTATCTCCCTGGTTATTCCACGGCGGGCCAGGTAATCCCTTGCTGATGCTCCGTCCGGGCTTTTCATTAAGACATCATGAAAATAGTCCCGTGCTAATGCGTTAATTTTCCAGGCCTTTTCCTCGCGGCGTAGCCGTTCACGAATCTGTGGAGTGTAACCGTCCGGCACCGCCACCCCAAACCGGTCGCCCAACATTTTCACCGCTTCGGGGAAAGTAACGTTATGATGCAGCATAATAAATTTAAAAACATTGCCTCCGGCACTGCAACCGAAACAATAGAACATATCCTTTTCCGGCGTGACGGTGAAAGAAGGGCTGCTTTCCTGGTGGAAAGGGCAGTTGCCCACGTAATTCTTGCCTTTTTTCTGCAAGTGCACGTAATCCGATATTACCTGCACTATGTCTGCCCGCATTCTTACGTTTTCTAGTATTTCCTCAGGTATGAATCCCCCCACCGTACACCACCCGTCCTAAAACAACTGCATTAATGAGGATGTTCGAAAAGTCCGCGCGAGCTCCACTTCGAAATTCTACGTTGGCTTGGCTTTCGAACATTCACTTGAGAATTCTCCCGGCAGGTTGGAATTCCCTTCCGGATTATTTTATTCGGCAGAAATATATTTAACGTTTAACTTTTATTCGCTACCACTATAAATTATCCTTCCTCATTCGACATTTTTTTACCTCATCCGCCTTCCCCGGGAATAGCAAATGAACTCGGTATAAATAAAGCCTTGAAGCGAGCAATGGCATAACGGTCGGTCATACCTGCTATGTAATCGCAGACAGCCCGCTGTACCCCTACTTGCTGAGCCCGCTCCCGATGTTCGGGGGGCATTTTGTCGGGATGCTCGGTCCAATACTGAAAGAGGTATTGGACAACATGCCGGGCTTTACCTTCCTCGCGCTTGGCATCCGTATCAATATACACGTTTTGAAACAGGTAAGTTCTCAGCTTATCGGTAGACTGCTGTACCCGCGAACTCATGCCGATAAAAGGCCTGTTGAGGCTACTTTCAATTAAATCCATCACCATGCTGTTAATGCGGGTGCGGTGTTCCCTGCCCAACACATCAAGACAACTGGCAGGCAGGTCGTTGACCCTGATTATCCCGCCCCTGATAGCATCGTCGATATCGTGATTAATATAGGCGACGCGGTCGGCTATTTTAACTATTTGCCCTTCCAGGGTGGTTGGCTTTTGGGGTCCGGTGTGGTTAAGTATGCCGTCCCGGACTTCGGCCGTTAGGTTAAGGCCCCGACCGCCTTCCAACTCTTCCACCACCCGCAGGCTTTGTCGGTTGTGTTTAAACCCACCAGGCATTACCTCTGCCAGTGCGCTCTCACCGGAGTGGCCAAATGGAGTGTGTCCCAGATCGTGCCCTAATGCAATGGCCTCGGTGAGGTCTTCATTCAACCGTAGCGCCCGGGCTATCGTCCTGCTAATCTGGGCCACTTCCAGGGTGTGGGTAAGCCGGGTGCGGTAGTGATCCCCCTCGGGGATGATAAAGACCTGCGTCTTATGCTTCAAACGGCGGAATGATTTGGAATGAATAATCCGGTCGCGGTCGCGCTGAAATTCTGTACGTACCTGGCAGAGTTCCTCACCTTTGATTCGCCCGACTGAGCGACTACTGTGAGCGGCAAATGGCGATAGATACTCATCTTCCAATAATTCCGTCTGCCGGCGAAAATCCACCCCGCACACACCTCCGCCCTAATTAAACTACTGACTTCTTGCAAATTAAACAGTTAACCCCCCCAGTTCATAAACCGGCGGGGCGTTCAGGATACTTATGTCAAGTCCTGTGAGCGCGAAGTTCCATGGTGGCTCTGGCCACCTGTAGAACCCGCCGGGCCAATACCCGGGTTCGTGTTATTCCGTTTTGGTCTTCGCTGGATGGGCGTTGGGCACAGGCGCCCAAGTGACCGGCATCATCATCGACAAAACCGTCACCCACCACGGTCATACCTTGACAAAGCATCATGTCCTGCATGGCACGCAGGGTGGTTTCCTGCCCGCCATAACGGGCAGCAGCCACGGAAAGGGCACCACCGGCAACGTTCAGGAGCGCTTTATCCTTACGCAATGACCTGGTTTTATCCCAAAATGACTTGAGCGGGGCCGATACAGTACAGAAATAAACCGGACTGCCCATGATAATGCCATCACAACGTCGTAGCAGGCTAAACGCGTCTTCAAGGGGCGTACCACTGTAACACTTGCCGTCGCACGGGTTGGAGCAAGCTATGCAGTAAGGAACTTTAGCCTTGGTGATCAGGTCACTTGCTTGCATAAAGTGGCCTTCGGCCCCCGCCCCGGCAACCTCATCCAGTGCAGTCCTAAGCATATGAGCGGTATTACCTCTAGGATTAGGACTTCCATTTATAGCGATAATAAACATTTTGTATCAACCTCTTTTCAAAAACGGCTCATTAAAAATGTATGCCCATGCAGGGGTTTTATACTTGGTAAACAGCCTATCAACCGCAGTAGATACGGCTGGAACTTGTTTCCGGGGCCAGGCCCGCGAACTGTCTGCTACACACCACTAAGTGTTACCCCGTCCACTACCGAATAAACCGGTCCCCTGCGAGTTAATTCGCTTTCCATCAATTCTATGGTTGTTACATCTACTCTGCCGAAACAGGCCGATTCCTGCGTCACTGTTAAAATTTTTTGTACCAGGTCTCCGACACCCTTTGGAGAACGAACCCGCCCCACGGTCAGATGCGGTGAAAAACCCTTGCCATCGGGTGGAAAACCAAACGCAATTAGGCTTTTTTCAACCAATTGGTGCAACCGGCGAAACTTTTCCACTTCACCCCTTACACCAACCCAGATTACCCGCGGTTGCCGTGAATGCGGGAAAAAGCCCGTCCCGTGAAGTTCCAGACTGATTGGCCCACTACCCGCCGCGGCAAGCTTCACTGCCTGCACAGTGTCATTAATCTTTGTGCGGTCCACATCGCCCATAAATTTAACAGTCAGATGCAGATTTTGTTGTTCCACCCACTTAACGTCAACCGGCACTCCCCGCATTAGGGATCGCAACGAAGCCAGTTTTGTTTTTATTTCAGCTGGTAAATTTACAGCCCAGAAGAGCCTGGCCTGATCCACGCCGCTACACCGCCTAAAATCTGCCCACTATGTTATGACATGCACAAGCAATATTTTTTTCCATTTGAAGGAATACTTACTTCTATATTTTTTTCCCATTTTCCTTTTTGTTAACAAATTTTTAATAAAAAATTAAGAATAACTAAATAATAGCTTTATTAATAGGCAAATTATGAAATTAGAAATTAAGATTACAGAAGACCAAAAATGGCGCAAAGAAGAGCCCGGTGGCTTTCCAAGAACGGAAAGGCACCGGGCCCTTTTGATGAGCCTTTCGTGTTAACCGTTTTTAACCTTGGCCTGGGCAGCGGCCAGACGGGCAATGGGTACCCGGAAGGGAGAGCAACTGACGTAATTTAATCCAATCAAGTGGCAAAACTCAATGGATGAAGGTTCTCCGCCATGCTCACCGCAAATACCAATTAACAAATCGGGTTTAACATCCCGGCCCAGTTTTACAGCCATTTCCATCAGTTTGCCCACACCCTTGCGATCCAGTACCGCAAAGGGGTTATCAGACAGGATTTTCTTTTCTGTGTAGTGCTGTAAAAACTTGCCCTCAGCATCGTCACGGCTAAAGCCCAGAGTGGTCTGAGTCAGATCATTGGTGCCAAAGGAGAAAAAGTCCGCAACAGCTGCTATTTCATCGGCCAAAAGGGCGGCCCGGGGCACTTCAATCATGGTACCCACGGTATATTCGAACGCAATGCCGGATTCCTTCATCACATCTGTGGCTGTCTGTTCCACCAGTGCACGCAGGTAAATCAGTTCTTTTACTTCTATAACCAGCGGGATTTCAACTTCGGGTATTACCTGGCAGCCTTCCTGCACCAACCGCGCCACCGCCTGGAAGATTGCCCTGGCCTGCATAGCGTAAACGTCAGGGAAAGTTATTCCCAGGCGGCATCCCCGGTGACCCAGCATGGGGTTAAATTCGGACAGGGAGCGCACTTTTCTAAGTAGTTCTTCTTTCTGTTGCAATTCCACGGCGTCGCCACCGGTAAGTTTCAACCTGGTGATCTCCACCATTAACTCTTCAGCATTGGGCAAAAATTCATGCAGCGGCGGGTCTAAGAGCCTAATTGTCACCGGCAGGCCTTCCATGGCCTTGAAAATGCCGTAAAAGTCTTCTTCCTGCATGGGCAGCAACTTGGCTAGGGCATCGTCCCTTTCTTCATCTGTGCCGGCCAGGATCATCTCCTGTACAATGGGTAATCGCTCCTGAGCCATAAACATGTGCTCAGTTCTGGTCAGTCCAATACCCTCGGCCCCGAATTCCCTGGCTTTGACTGAGTCTTCCGTGGTGTCGGCATTGGTACGCACGCCTAGGGTGCGTATTTCATCCGCCCAGATGAGCAATTTACGAAATTCCTCTCCCAGTTCGGGGTCAATCATAGGCACCTGGCCCATGATTACCTGGCCAGTGGATCCATCAATGGATACAATATCGCCCTTTTTAAGGGTTAACCCGTTAACTGAAAAAAGTTCCTGATCATAATCAATACGGATGGCCTCGCATCCGCAGACACAAGGTTTGCCCATACCCCGGGCCACCACAGCGGCGTGACTGGTCATCCCGCCTCTGGAAGTGAGGATACCCTGAGCGGCTACAATACCATGTATGTCGTCCGGGGTGGTCTCAGTACGCACCAGAATTACCTTGTGGCCTTCCTGAGCTAATTTTTCGGCTTCGTCGGAGCTAAATACCACCATGCCGCCGGCAGCTCCGGGCGATGCGGGGAGGCCGGTGGCTATTACATCAAGTTTAGCATCGGGATCAATGCGGCGATGCAGCAGGTGGTCCAGGTGAGCTGGTTCCACTCGCATAATGGCCTCTTCTTTGTTGATCAGCCCCTCGTTAACCATGTCGACAGCAATCTTCATGGCGGCTTGGGCTGTACGTTTACCGTTACGGGTCTGCAGCATGAAAAGTTTGCCGCGTTCAATGGTAAATTCGATATCTTGCATATTGCGATAGTGTTTTTCCAACAATCCGCAAATACGGTCAAACTCCTCGTAAACTGCGGGCATTTCGTTTTTCAGTGTGGCGATGGGCTGCGGCGTCCTGATACCTGCCACCACGTCCTCACCCTGGGCATTAATAAGATACTCGCCGTAAAGTTCCCTGGTACCGGTGGACGGGTCGCGGGTAAAAGCGACGCCGGTGCCACAGTCGTTGCCCAGATTGCCGAAAACCATGGCTTGGATGTTAACCGCGGTACCCAGGTCATCGGGTATCTTGTTAACCTTACGATATACAATAGCACGGTCACTATTCCAAGAGTTAAACACTGCATATAAAGCTTTAAATAACTGCTCCATGGGCTCCTGGGGGAACGGTTCCCCGGTTTCCCGCAGGATTAGTTTTTTGTAATCTTCTACCACAGCCTGCCATTGTTCATCACTTAACTGGTTGTCGTACCGGACTTCGGCTTTATCCTTATGTGTGCCAAGGATGCGTTCAAATTTATTATGGTCAATACCCAGTACCACGTCGCCGAACATATTAAGAAAACGACGGTAACAGTCCATGGCGAACCGGTTGTCTCCGGACTCTTGGGCCAGGCCGCGCACGGTATCGTCGTTCAAACCCAGGTTTAATACCGTGTCCATCATGCCGGGCATGGAAATAACCGCCCCGGAACGCACACTGACCAGCAGCGGGTTATCAGGGTTGCCGAATTGCTTGCCGGTTTTTTCCTCTAGGGTGCTCATTTTTTCCCGCACCTGGTCTTCCATCCCGGGCGGGAACTGTCTGTTTTCATTATAAAACTGAATGCACGCTTGGGTGGTAACTATGATACCGGGCGGAACAGGCAGGCCGATGTTGGTCATTTCTGCCAGGTTTGCGCCCTTGCCGCCCAGCAAGTCCTTCATATCGGCCCGGCCTTCTGCAAATGTGTAAACCCACTTTTTACTTGCCATACCTCTGCCCCCTGTAGTAAATTTCCAGCACTCTGCTGGCAGTTTCCTCAACAGCTTTGTTAGACACGTCGATAATTGAACAGCCGGCTTTTTTCATAATCCCTTCGGCGTATTCAAGTTCTCTAAGGATGCGCTCCATACTGGCGTAATCCGCGCTCGATGTAAGTCCCAGCGATTTGAGTCGTTCCCGACGGATTTCATTTAATATACTGGGTCTGATAGTCAGCCCGATCATCCGGTGGGAGGGCAAATGAAAAATCTCGTCCGGCGGCGCTACCTCAGGAACCAGGGGCACGTTGGCCGCTTTAATCCGTCGATGGGCCAGATACATACACAACGGTGTTTTAGAGGTGCGACTGACGCCGATGACCACCAGATCGGCCCGGGTAATACCCCGGGGGTCTTTACCATCATCATACTTAACTGCAAATTCAATGGCTTCTACTTTGCTAAAGTATTCCTGGTCGGTCTTACGCACAAGTCCCGGTTCCAGCCTGGGTGGGCGTCCCTCCAGTTTGGTCAACGCTTCCAGCACCGGCCCCATGATATCTACGGTAATTATGTTGTGCCTTTGGGCTTCCCTGATCAGGGTTGCCTTTAGCTCAGGCAGCACCAGAGTGTAGGCAATCATGCTGTTAAAACCAGCTACTTCTTCCACTATTTCCGGGATTTCGGATGCATCGTTGACGTAAGGTACTCTATGTATGTCCACGCCATCGCCGTTAAACTGGCTGGCGGCAGCCCGCACCACTAGTTCAGCCGTTTCACCGATGGAGTCCGAAATTATATATACTATACGGTTAGATTGGTTACTTGCTGCGGAAATGTAAACCGCCCCCCCAAATGAAACTTCCTACTTAAAAATTACCCTCGCCCAGTTCCACAAACAATCTGGTAATGTTAGTCTTGCTAATCCGACCGATGACCTCTAGGGCAGACATGCCGTTCTCACCTTTAAATTCTCTGACCACCGGCAATGCGTCGACCTCGTGGATAATTAGTTTACGAGCGGCTTCCCATACGGAATCTTCAGGCTCCACGTATACGACGTTGGGCATCCTGGTCATAATCACACCAACAGGCAGTTTATTAATATCCTGTCCGCCCAAGGTAAACTTAAGCAGGTCCTTGCGTGAAATAACCCCTTCCAGGTACCCGCCTTCCCGAACGGCAAACAAGGTGCCCACGTCCTCAATAAACATGGTCACCACGGCGTCATAAACTGTGCACTTTTCCGGCACCACCACCGGTACCGACTTAATTTCTCCCACCAGCACCTGGTGCAACTTGTCGGCCAGCATCCGGCCAGGCTTTTTACCACTGTAAAAATAGCCTACCCGGGGGCGCGCCTCTAGTATTCCGGACATGGTTAATATGGCCATATCCGGGCGCAGTGTAGCCCTGGTAAGATTTAGCCGCTCGGCAATTTGCTCGCCGGTAATGGGGCCTTCAGTTTTTACTATGTCTAATATATGCTCTTGCCGCTTGGTAAGCTGCATATCATCGCCCCTTAAGAGCAATTATGCCATACTAATAATGTTTATCTTAATAAATAATATATTACATACCGGCTTTGCATTTTCCTTCTAATGAAAAAAATATTTATTACAATTCAAGTATATACAATTCAGGAGTCAGAAATCAGAAGAATTAGAGACGATAAACCGTTCTTTATTCCTGACTCCTGACTCCTGAACCCTGGCTCTTGAGTTATTTTCCCGGCTGTACTATTTTATTCAGGTCGGCAATGCGGCCGGCCAGATCGGCGATCTGCTTAAGTAACGCCAAGCGGTTATCTCTGACCTGCTCGTTCTCCACCATCACCATAACATCAGCAAAGAAACGGTCCACCGGCTGCCGCAAATCGGCGACATATGCCAGCGCTCGGGCATAACCCCGGTTAGCCAGACCCGTTTCTACAGCGACAGATGCTGCCTGAAAAGCGCTGTACAGCTCTTTTTCAGCTTCAGTTTCAAAAAACGCCGGGTTCACCCGGTCATGCGCGGCTTTTTTGCCCAGGTTGTAGGCTCGAGTGAATGCGGTTAGCAGTGCACCAAAGGCCGGTTCGGCACGGAATTGCTGCAGCGCCCCGCCCCGCAGCCAGGCACCGGATATATCGTCGACACCGGAAGAAAGAACCGCATCCACGGTATCATAAGGCAAACCGCTTTCATTGAACATACCCCGCAGGCGCTGCCTAAAGAATTCATCCATCTCGGTAGTCACTTTGTCCAGAGATAGTTTCATTTTCACCCGTCCGGCGTAACCGCTGTAAGCTTTGTCAATGAGCTCCGTCAGGGACAGCACCAGGCCGCCTTCAATAATAATGTGGCAGATGCCCAAAGCCTGTCGCCTTAAAGCATAAGGATCCTGTGAACCGGTGGGCTGAATACCCACCCCGAAGCAGCCCGCCAGGGTGTCTATTTTGTCCGCGATACTTAGTATTTGACCAGGCAGAGTATTGGGCAGTTCATCACCGGCAAACCGGGGCAGGTAGTGCTCGTAAACAGCCTTGGTCACACCGGCGGATTCGCCCGAACGCAGTGCATATTCACGACCCATGATGCCCTGCAGTTCCGGAAATTCATATACCATGTTGGTTAAAAGGTCGGCCTTGGACAACTGCGCCGCCCGCAGGGCATCTTCCCTTTCAGCAGGTGACGCGCTAAGGCGCCCAGCCAGGAAATCAGCCAGGGCGGTAATCCGCTGCACTTTTTCGTATATAGTACCCAAGCTTTCCTGGAAAACAACTTTTTTTAACCCCTCCACCTTTTCCTCCAGCGGTGCTTTCAGGTCTTCCTGCCAGAAAAACGCGGCATCGGACAGCCGGGCCCGGAGCACCTTCTCGTTGCCCGCCCGGACGATGTCAATGTTATCGGCACCGCCATTGCTGACGGCAATAAACCGGGCCAGCAGCCGATCGTCACTGCCCCGTACCGGGAAATAGCGCTGGTGTTCCCGCATGGGGGTGATTAAAACCTCCTCGGGCATCTCCAGGTACCCCTCGTCGAAGCTGCCGCACAGGGCAGTGGGTAATTCCACCAGGTTGGTGACTTCGTCCAGTAGGTCGGGGTCAATATCGGCCCGACCGCCTTCCCGCCCGGCCACGGCAATTACCTGACGCCTGATTTCCTCCCGCCGCTCGTCAACATCTACCACAACATTGGCCTTACGCATTACGTCAAAGTATGCGTCGGCACCGGGTACTTCCACCCGCCCCGTGCTAAGAAAACGATGGCCGAAAGTGTGGCGCCCCGACTGCAGCCCGGCCAGTTCAAAACTAACCACGTTATCGCCGTACAGGCAAAGCAACCAGCGGATAGGTCTGGCAAACCGCATCTCCAGACTGCCCCAGCGCATGGGCTTAGCAAAATGCAGCCCCGTTACCAGTACCGGGGCCAGGGCTGGCAAAACCTTGCCGGCCGTACGGCCTTCCTCTTTTTTAACCGCAAAAACATACTCTACCGGGCCCACCGACCTACGCACCAAGTCATTCACCTGCACCCCATTGCTCTTGGCAAAACCGAGGGCGGCACGGGTGGGCTCACCCGTAGCGTTAAACGCCACCTTTACCGCCGGCCCTTTGACCTCTTGGGCCAGCGACTCCTGTTTATCCGCCACTTCCCGCACGTATAGAGTGATCCGTCGTGGCGTGCCGCAGGTAATAATCTCCCCATGGGCCAGCCTGTTCTCCTTCAACGCCGTTTGCGCTTGTTCACGCAGTTGTTCCAGGGCCGGCATTAAAAACCGGGCCGGCAGTTCTTCAACGCCTATTTCCAATAAGAAATCTTTAGCCATCTAGGCACCCTCCTTTTGAAGCAAGGGGTAACCCATTTCTTCCCGCTGGGCCACGTATTTTTCCGCACACAACCGGGCCATGTTGCGCACCCGGTGGATAAATCCGGTTCGTTCCGTGACGCTGATAGCGCCCCGAGCGTCTAATAAGTTAAAAGCGTGCGAACACTTCAACACGTAATCGTAAGCCGGCAGCACCAGACCTTTTTCGCCAATCCGGGTTGCTTCCCGCTCATACATTTCAAACAATTTAAATAGCATGTCGGTGTCGGCCTCGTTGAAGTTATAATGGGAATGCTCAACCTCGCCCCGGTGGTGCACATCACCGTAATTAATGTCTTTTACCCACTGGATATCGTAAACACTGTCCTTTTCCTGTATGTACATGGCCAGCCGTTCCAGGCCGTAAGTAATTTCGGCGCTCACCGGCCGGCAGTCAAGACCGCCACACTGTTGGAAATAGGTAAACTGGGTAATCTCCATGCCGTCCAGCCACACCTCCCAGCCCAGACCCCAGGCACCCAAAGTTGGGGATTCCCAGTTATCCTCCACGAACCGAATGTCGTGTTTAAGCGGGTCTACGCCGATGGCCCGCAGGCTGTCCAGGTAAACATCCAGCACATCGTCCGGTGACGGCTTTAAAATTACCTGGTACTGGTAATAATGCTGCAGCCGGTTGGGGTTTTCACCATAACGACCATCGGTGGGACGCCTGGATGGCTCCACGTAAGCCACCCGCCAGGGTTCCGGCCCCAGCGCCCGCAGTGAAGTGGCCGGGTTCATGGTGCCGGCGCCCTTTTCCACGTCATAGGGCTGCTGAATGATACAGTTCTGCCTGGCCCAAAATTCGTTCAGGGCCAATACGATTTCCTGAAAGTTCACAACCACAACCTCCTTTAATAACAGGTATTCAGGAGTCAGAATCAGAATAATTAAAGACGATAAACCAAGCTTTCCTTCTGACTCCTGACTCCTTACTCCTGAAATATAAAAACCCCCCGGCCCGGCTTATAGCCAGGGACGGGAGGTATTTCCCGCGGTTCCACCCTGTTTGACCCCCGGCAACACCGGGCGGCCCACTTTAAAAAGTGCAGGCTTTACTAACCGGCTAAAATTAAAACCGGCGTTCCTCCTGCGGCTCGGGAACCCCTTTCACCGGGCAATTCCACCGGCTTGCACCATCCGCCGGCTCTCTGGGCGAAACTAACCCGGATACTCTTTCCCTCATCGCATACTTTTATATTACTTAACAAAACAAATTTATCAAATTTGCGGCATAAAGTCAATTAATAACAGTTTATTGCAATTGGTCGTTTTTAAAAGTAAAAGTTTCTTTAATCTCGTTTGCTTCCACTCCGACTTCCTCTTTGTCGTTCTTATTAGTACGGTCAAATTCCAAGGTATATTTTTTAGACATGGCAGCCACCGAGCCAAGGGCGCCCAACAGCGCCAGTTCACTACTGGCCAGAGCTGCCAATATACCTACGGCCCCAACCGAAGCCGGTACTTCGAAAACAGTACGATCCCCCTGCTTGATCCTGATTCTGGTGGTCTGGCCCCGCTGCAATACATCCTTGATATTGTCCATTAGTTCATGCCCAAATACGTTTTGCCCGAATACTTTCTGACCGGCAAAGTCCTTGGCACCGCAATCCTTTGCCCCTTCTTCCAGGTTAATCAGCGCCTGCACCACGTCTCCACCGGCCTCTTCCAAAGCCTGCTTGGCTTCCCGGTAAGTTGCCCCGGTACGCTCTCTAATTACATCGATTTTTCCCAGTTCGTTACTCATATGCATTATCCCCCTTAGGTTTATTGCTTTAGGGGATAATTTAACCTTTTCAATAGCCAATATACATAATGCGTCAATCGGTCGTCCGGTATTCCTTGACACTCTCCAGAAAATGCATTGAACGGGAGCGCTTCTCGGTAAGCCACTGTAAGTATTCCCCCATCGCCTTGCGCATCTCATCCCGGGAACGTATGGAAACCCTCAGCCGGCCCACCTTGGCCGGATCCCAATTTAGCAGCAACCTCATTACTGCCACTGTCTCCCCGGTGCAAGGCACCTCACCTGTACCGGCAGCACAGCTTTTACAGAGTAAACCGCCGTTTGCCGCGCTAAAAACCGCCACCGGGTTCAAAGACTCGTTTCCACAGCTGACGCAACTATCCAAGTGCGGCCGGTAACCAAGCAAAGAAACCAGCCTTAGTTCAAAACCCCTTACCGTCAGATCAGGTACGTTTGCCGTCTCCAACTTACCCAGGGTACCCAACAGCAGGTCGAAGACCGCTTTGTTGGGCTCTCCGTCAACTGTCAGGCCGTCCACTATTTCGGAAACGTAGGCGGCGTAGCCCATTCTGTCCAGGTCGTTCCACAGCCCGGGAAAGATATCCCGGCCCTCGCACTGGCTGACGGTATCCAGTTCCCGGCCCCGGCGCAGCATAAATTCGCTGTGGCAAAAGGGTTGTACCGCCCCCCGCTTGCGGCTGGTGGGCTTGCTGACCCCATGGGCCACCGCTTGTATTTTCCCCTTTTCCCTGGAATACAGGGTCAGTACACGATCAGCGTCGCGCATCTGCCGCGAATTAAGCACTACCGCCTGCACGCCGTAAAGCTTCATATATTATCCACATCCTTTGTGTTAGGGGAGCGGTTCCTTTGGCACATCCCCCTGACACTAAACAAACGGCCTCACCGGGCCGCTTACCTGATAACATATAATAAATTCCTGCCGGACTGTTAAAATTATAGCATGGGGTAGAGCCTATCGCCACCCATAGTGTATGGGTAAAGGATAATGCCCGGCTGGCGTTGAAATTATATATTTAATTCCATTCTTTGATAAAAAGCGCGATTTTGAGCCAACCTTTGTATGAAAGGGAGTTATACATTGCGTATTGTTGTAGGCATTACTGGCGCCACAGGCGCGATTTACGGCATCACCCTAGTTCGCGAACTAACCAGGGCCGGCGTGGAAACTCACCTGGTGCTCAGCCAGTGGGCCAAGCGCACCATTGAGATAGAAACCGACTATAAAAATATTTCTATAGGGCAGTTGGCTGCCACAACGCACGATGCTGATGATATGACCGCTCCCATCGCCAGCGGTTCTTTTCGGCATGGAGGTATGGTGATAGCCCCGTGTAGCATGAAAACCCTGGCCGCGCTGGCCACCGGTTTTGCCGATAACCTGATTACCCGCGCCGCCGACGTGACCATGAAAGAGAAACGCCCGCTGATACTGCTGCCCCGTGAAACGCCGCTGCATGAGATTCACTTGGAAAACATGCTCAAACTGGCCCGGGCCGGAGCGGTAATTATGCCGCCGGTACCAGCCTTTTACCACCGGCCCACCACTATAACCGACCTGGTGATGCAGACCACCGGGCGGGTCATGGATCTATTGGGCATAGATAACAGCCTTGCACCCCGCTGGCGAGAAAACATTAAATCCAGTTCTTTTTCTTAAATATCATTAACATCCCGCCGGTGGCACCCAACAGCCCGGCGGTAATGGCCACAGTGGACCACACGCTTTGCTGATCGGGCAGCGGCACGTTCATACCGAAGAAACCGGTCACAAAGGTCAGAGGCATGAAAATAAACGATATCACCGTCAATACCCGGATGCTTTCGTTGGTCCGGGCGGTAATAGTAGAATAATAGGTTTCCAAGACGCCGTCCAGGAGGTCACGGAAACTGTTTAGAGAATCTGTGATCCGCTCGATATGGTCTAACAAGTCCAGATAATATGGTTCGTTTTCCTTGGCCACCTGGAATACGTACTTCCCGTTGACCCCGGAAAACATTCTCTTCTGCGGCTGGATGGCCCGGCGCATAGATAAAATAGTCCTTTTTAGGGCTAAAAACTCCTCGGTAATTTCCTTATTCGGCTGCTCGTAAAGCTGATCCTCTAGTTCGTCAACCCGTTGATCTACCCTGTCCAGGATGGGAAAATACTCGTCTGTTAATCCGTCAAGAATATGGTATAAAAATCTATCTGACCCGTTTTCCAGGTAAGCGGTTTTTTTATTCAGGCAATCCCTGGCTATGCGCCCCAGAGTGGGCAGCGGTCTGCGGTGTACAGTAACCACCAAATTGGCATTCAAAAAAACGTTTAATTGTTCCAGGGTAATTTCCTCGTCGCTGTCTTCCTTATAACGCAAGGCGTGAAGCACGAAGAAATAGAAACTTTCATATGCGTCCACCTTGGCCCGGGGGCTGTGCTGCAGGCAGTCCTCAACTGCCAGGTAATGAAAATCGAAAACCTTGGCTACGTAATTTAATTCTTGATCGTTAAAATCAAAAAGATCCACCCAGAGCAAATCATCCTGATGCCGAAATAAATCCTGCCGGGACAGGTCCACATCATGCAACAACTGCCCCCGAGTCGAGTCAAATAAGTATGTCTTGATCATTGGGGCCACCTCCATGGATTGCTAACATTTTAAGTTCACTATCGGCTGACATCCATCGTCGGTATGCCGATTCTTCCATGCAAGGTCACCCCCTCTTCAACCATATTGTTAAAAAATAAAAACAGCAAACTAACACAATAAACTTCCCTAAAAAAAATATAAAGGCCTCCACGTTTAGGAAGGCCAATAATAACAGACCATTATCCGCCTTCTTCACTCGTACAAGTTTTGGCTCAATACAGCTAGAGAAATAAAAATTTCTCAGCCACGTTAGATAAAACCTTATTTCGGTAATATCAGTTGACCCGTTACTGTCTCTCGACATTTCCGGGCAGTGGCCTGTGTCTGTACAGTAGCCTCACCTAACGAAGAATGCTGTTTAGTTATGTTTATATCATATTACTAGCCCGCGAGATGTGTCAATGAATTTTCCGGGATTCAATTCTCCATCAACCCGAAGTTTTTCATGTAGTTCTCCCGGTTGCGCCAATCTTTCTTCACTTTTACCCACAGTTCCAGGAATATATGTGAACCCAGCAGAACCTCGATTTCTTCCCGGGCCAGTTGGCCCACCTGTTTGAGCATCCCCCCGCCTTTGCCGATTAAGATCCCTTTTTGGCTGTCCCGCTCGGTGTAGATTGTGGCGCTCACCGCCAACAGGTCGTTGGGGCGTTCTTCGATTTGATCCACCACCACAGCTACGGAGTGAGGTATTTCCTGGCTGGTCAGGTGCAGCACTTTTTCCCTGATGATTTCGGACATGATAAACCGTTCGGGCCGATCCACTACCATATCGTCAGGGTAATACTGGGGCCCTTCGGGCATGTAAGCGGTAATTATCTCGGGCAGGCGCTGGACATTTTCACCGTTTAAGGCCGAAACGGGTACGATCTCTGCAAAGTTGTGTCCCTTTTGAAAGGTGTCGATAATTGCCAGCAAATCATTCTTATCCACCAAGTCAATTTTGTTGATTACCAGCATCACCGGGTTTTTTATATGCTTAATCTGCTCCAAAATGTAACGGTCGCCGGGGCCCGGCATGGCCGCTTCCACCATTAGCATTACCATGTCCACTTCCCGCAGTGTGTTCAGCGCCAGCTTAACCATGTGCTCGCCCAACCTGTGCTTGGGTTTGTGGATGCCCGGGGTATCTAGAAAAACAATTTGAAAGCCGTCCCCGGTAAGCGCAGCCTGAATTTTGTGCCGGGTAGTCTGGGGCTTGTCGGACATTATCGCCACCTTTTGCCCTACCATTTTGTTCAACAGGGTGGATTTACCCACGTTGGTGCGGCCTACAATGGATACAAAACCTGATTTAAAACCTGATTCAAGCATAAAATATCAAATCCTCCCGGGTCGCTTAGTTTCTATTAAATACTGTAATTAGGTAAAAAGCCGCTTCTGGGCTACATCTCTAAATTGAAGGCTGCCGGCAGCAGCTGGGCCACGGTCATTTCGCGGTATTCACCTTTACGGTTGGCCATGTACACTTTGGTACTGCCGCCGAATTCGGCCAGCACCTGGCGGCAGGCGCCGCACGGACTGCAGTAGTCGTCAGTGCCGGCAAAAATGGCGATGGCAGAAAAGTTGCGCTTGTCCAGGGAGACTGCCTTAAACAGTGCCACCCGCTCAGCGCAAACCGTCAGGCCGTAAGAGGCGTTTTCCACGTTGCAGCCGGTGAATACTTCCCCGTCATCGGTAAGTATAGCAGCTCCCACTTTGAAATGGGAGTAAGGGGCATATGCTTTTTCCCTGGCTTTCAGGGCATGTTGCACCAGTTCTTCAGGCTTCATACCATCACCTCAGTATTTGGTTTTTTAGGTAGGGCCAGATTAGCAGATAAGCCACTACAATGGCATTTACAGCGGTGAGCAATACCGCCCCGGCGGCAGCGTCCTTAGCCACCTTGGCCAGTGGGTGTCTGCGGCTGGTAGTCAGGTCAACCGTTGCCTCTACAGCGGTGTTGAACGTTTCCGCTACCAACACCATGAAGATGGCCAGGATTACAATGGCTAGTTCCAAGGCCGGCATATGCAATAATGACACACAAACTATTATAACCAGCAAAGCCGCTGCCAGGTGAATTTTCATATTGGGCTGGGTCATTGACACTTGCCGGATACCCGATAAGGCCCAGCCAAAGCTTTTCAGAAGTCTAAACAACCGCCTTCACCCTTCCCGGGCTTTCCGGTAAGCACCGCTGGGCCTTCCCTAAAAATATTCTTTGGGGCTGTCATCCTGAGCGTACCCGCACCACGATAAATGAACACAACTTTCTGGTTGGGCTTTGGTGCCAACCTTACCTTCACTTCGTTGGATTCATAGCAATGACATACGGTTCAGATTCTACCGCCGGGCAATACGCGATTTAAAATTGCTTCTTCCCGATCCCTCATTTGCTGTTTTTCTATCTCGGTGTCGTGGTCGAACCCTAAAAGGTGCAGCACACCGTGCACCGTCAAGTAGGCAACTTCGCGCTGGAAGCTGTGCCCGTACTCACCGGCCTGGCGGGTGGCCGTTTCCAGCGAAATAACCACATCTCCAAGCAGAGGGCCTTCATCTTCCCCGCCCGGCATGGGTTCTCCATCCTGTAGGGCAAAGCTCAGCACATCCGTCGGGCCTTCCACCGACCGGTACTGCCGGTTTAGGTCAGCGATATATTCGTCGTCAACAAACACCAGGCTAACCTCGGGGTCTCCGGCGACGCCGCAATCGCGCAGCGCTCCGTCCACCACTGCAATAAGCAGTTCCTCAAGCCCGTCGTCAACAGACACTTTATCCTGCAGATTATTTACAAACACCGCCATATTTACCAGCCCCTCTTTTTTAAGGAAGTCTGTGGCCTAGCCATCAGGCTTTCTTCTTAAACTCTTATTAAACAATTATTGCTAATAACTATAGTTTGGGATGATTATAAAATTTTTAGTATTGCATAATGAATTCGTGGCGTCAATTGGCAAAATAAAAAAGAGCAAAATGCTAAAAATTATTACGTAGTTAATATCTATATAAGGGGGACAAAGTATGAACCAACAGCATATCCACTGCCTTGTTGACACCTGTCACTATTATGCCCAAGGCAACAAGTGCGTCGCCAACGAAATTATGGTTACTAACGACGAGTTCGGCAGCCAACAACCCGACCGGATTGATGCCGCCATGGCCAAGCAATTGTCACCCACTCCGGCGGACACCTGCATGGCTACTTGCTGCAAGACCTTCGTGCCCAAGAATTCAAACAAAATTAACGCTGACAGCGTCCAAAAAATGTCTTAATAGCTTATTAGTTTTTCCTGATTAATCTTGGTGCGGACAATTGAAGTCAACAAAGACCCGGCCCCTGAAGCGGCACGGGTCTTTGTACGTTTATCCTAGATTCTGCAGGCCTTTGCGGCGTTTAGCTTTCTTAGCTGATTCCTTGTTCTGCAGCGATAGCGGATCCGGGTACTCAATCCGATTATGGAATATTCCCGACAGCACCCTAATAAAGGCGGCGGCAATGATGTCTAAATCCTTTAGGGTCAGGTCGCATTCATCCAGTTGACCGTCCATCAGCTTATCTTTAATAATTTTCCGCACAATCCCTTCCACCCTGCCGGATGTGCGGTTTTGTAAGGATCGAACCGCAGCCTCGATGGCATCGGCCAGCATAACCATGGCTGCTTCTTTGGTCTGGGGTTTGGGGCCCTCGTACCGGAACTCTTCTTCGGTAACGTTTTCATTTTTATTGTTTTCAACGGCCTTATGGTAGAAAAAACTACACAGACTGTTGCCGTGGTGCTGTTCGATTATTTCGGTAATCCCCTGGGGCAATTTTTGCTCCCTGGCCAATTCCACCCCGTCCTTGACGTGCGAGGTTAGAATCAGGGTGCTCAGCGTGGGGGCTATTTTATCATGGGGGTTATCTCCCATTTGGTTTTCAATAAAAAAGTACGGTCTTTTAATTTTGCCAATGTCATGGTAATAGGCAGCCACTCTCACCAGCAGTGCGTCACCGCCCACGGCGTTTGCCGCCGCCTCGGCCAGGTTACCAACCAGCAGGCTATGGTGGTAGGTGCCCGGCGCCTCAATCTGGAGCCGCCTGAGCAACGAGTTGCCCGGGTTAGATAACTCCAACAGTCGCACCGAAGAGGTGATTCCGAAGGCGCTTTCCAGGTAGGGGATGGCTCCGTTGGTCAAAATGGAAGATAGTATACCGTTTACTGAACCAAGTATCAGACTCGAGGTTAGCACCAGTCCGATGGATATTTCGCTTAAGAGCCCCATGGCAAATATGGCAGCCATACTGGCAGCGCCAGCGTAAAAACCAGCCCGGGCCAGATCACTGCGCTGGCTTAGCTTGCTTACCCCGTAAACCCCGGTGATACCTCCGATTAGGCCCACCACTGCAAAATTAATATCTCCGCCGGTCATCAGCCCCAGCATGAAGCCCATCACAGCCACCACCAGCACGGCTAGGCGGGAATCCAGTAGAATGGCGATTAGCATCCCTGCTGCCGCAATTGGCGCTAGGTAGCCAAATAGGGCTCCAAATTCAGGCCATTGGCCTACGTTAATGGCAATTATGGCTTTGGCCACTCCCAAAACACCTAACACAATGATGCCCAGCAGGTATAAGTGGCCAGCGTTGCGGTAAATCTCCCTGTTTTGCTGGTACAGGTAAAATAATACCACCACCATCATCAGACCCACCAGCAGGGCCGAGCCCAGCACGGATGATACCGGCAGTGTGGGACGGGTCAGGTTCAGCGCGTCCAGTTTGGCCAGGTGTTCATCGGTAACGATTTCACCCACACCAATGATCTTTTCATCCTTTTTAACGGTAACCATCACCGGGTTAACCGCTTCGCGGGCCGTGTCTTTTAAACGCTCTGTATTATCGGAATCATAAAAACGGTTAGGCCGCAAGTAGTTGCGTACCAGGCCGGTGGCCAGTTCATTATAAGCACCGGACAATTGTAATGATGGCACACCTGCGATAAGTTCTTTTTCCGCTTCGGACAAGTTTTCCTGGGCCACACCTTCCGGTGTGCCCATTACCCTGACTACCATGGCTGTAAGACCGGTTTCCAGGCGGTTCAGGTTTTGTTCCTGGTCAGGCTGGGCCAGCGACTTAATTACATCGTCAGACAGGTTGTATGGAATAATATCTTTCAACCGTTGCACCTTTTCAGTTTCATCCAGTGCCTCGTTTATTTGAACGGTTTTTATAGATTTAACCAGTTCGGAAATATTCTGTTGCACATCCACGCTGACGCGCGGATCCACGATATATTGTCTTTCAATTCTGGCCGCCGCCAATGCCCGGGCTTCTTCAGTACTGGCCTTATCCTCAAAAGTTACTCCTTGAGGGGCATGGATATCCCTTGGTGAGACTTGGCCTGCCACCAGGTTTACCTTTTGAGGCATAAAATCCACGGCTATAATTAGGGTCAAGGCGATAAAAAAAACTATAGCGGCCAACCCCCGGCGCACTTTCCTTTTACCGGCCAGATGGCTAAAGCCGTCCGCGATTTTTCCCTTAAACTTAACCGGAGGGCGCATGTCATCCACTCCTCTTAGTGTAGCGACCCACAAAAGTTCTTATTGTAAAAATGTCAACGCTACTCAACCGGTGTGTTTTCCTCGTCGTACGCCCTTACAATTTCCCGCACCAACGGGTGCCTTACAATGTCCTGGATGGATAATGACTGGAATGATATATCCTTGATGTTTTTCAATACCTGCCGGGCGTGAATCAAACCGGATTGCTGCCCCTTGGGCAGATCCACTTGGGTGACATCCCCGGTGATTATTGCCCGGGAACCATACCCCAGGCGGGTAAGGAACATTTTCATCTGTTCCGGGGTGGTATTTTGGGCCTCATCTAGAATGACGAAAGAATCCTCCAGCGTCCTGCCTCGCATGTAAGCCAGAGGGGCAATCTCGATAATGCGACGTTCCAGGTATTTTTGCGTACTTTCGAACCCCAGCACATCGTAAAGGCTGTCATATAATGGACGCAGGTAGGGATCTACTTTTTCCTGTAGGTCACCGGGTAAAAAGCCTAGTTTTTCCCCGGCTTCAACCGCCGGTCTGGTCAGAACAATTCGGTTTGCATTACGGTTGCGTAGTGCCCTGATGGCCATCACCACCGCCAGGTAAGTCTTCCCGGTACCGGCCGGGCCTACGGCAAACACAATGTCAAATTTCTGCAGAGCCTCGATATAATGCTGCTGACCCACCGTCTTAGGCTTGATTTTTTTGCCCCTTGGGGTTACCAGTACCACGTCCCTGGCCAAACCCTGGATGGCGTCAGTCTTGCCTGCTTTTACAGCGTCAATGGTATAATTAATCTCATGGGTTGTCAACCGGTTCCCGGCCCGGTAAAATTCTTGCAGTTGACCGATAACCACCCGGGTCGTTTCCACCTGTTCCCGGCTACCCATAATTAACAATTCTTCACCCCGGGCCACCATCTTAACGCCCAGAGCCTTCTCTAAAAGGGATAAATTTTGGTCATGCCGGCCGAATATCTCCGCCGCGGCACCTATATCATCCATTATTACTCGATCTTCCACGTTTTCCGTCAAACGCCGGAACCTCCTCCGCGGTACTAGTGCAGCGATACAAAAACTATAATGTAAGAATAATGGGTCATTATTAAAGTATTTAGCAATAGTAACAGTAGATTAATATTCAACATTTTTTAGTACTTATGAGTCAAGACTTTGGTGGGGCTGATCAATGCCTATATCCTCAAGTGTCTCAACCACGGCTCTGACTCGCACGGTACCGGAGTCGAGTGTTTCCACTTCTTCCAGCCTCTCATCAACTATTTTAGCACCTTCGGGCAGTTGCCCACGAATGCTGTCCAGAGCTTTCCGACCGGCCAGGCGCCGGGCTTCATCCCTGGTGTAACTTTTGGTGTAAGGATTTTCCTCATAGTACCTCACCGTTAGTAATTCGACGGGCACATCAATATTCCTCCAAACAGGTGCCCGTTTACCCTCAACGTGCACTGCATAGTGTTCAAAGGGGATTTTGCGCGGCCCTATTAGAATTATTTCCTTACTGCCGAATTTAATGCCAAACCTGGTAGTCTCATGGCCGGTAATCTCGGCTCCATTTTCCACTAGCCTCATATCAGCCACGCCCTCGTACCAGACCCTGGCTCTTACGATCCCCCGGGCGTGGACATAACGCAACGGCTGTTGCACTTCCGGTTCCAGGGCGTCTTCCCGGTTCCCATCTGGTGTTTCTTTTTCTTCATCCGTTACCGGAGGCGGGATAGCAGCCGATATCAGCACCTGTCCAGAAGTAACCGTATCTCCCTCTTTAACCTCGGGATGCCCGCTTAGCACCAGTATCTGTTTAACCAGTCCGTCCTTGATAGCCACCACATCCACCGGATGCCCGGTTTCATCCGGTGGCGGCAGTTTTTTCTCCACCACCTTGATGTATACCCTGGTGCCTTCAACGTAAACACCAACCCAGGACAAACCCGGTACCTGGTCAAGTATGGTTTCCTCCAGAGTAGTTACGTCCAGCGTCCACCGTGGCACTCCCAATTTCAGGCCGGCCTGGCGGGCTACCTGCTCTACCGCCTGGTCGGTTACCAGCTTATTGCCGGTGACCTCGATAAACCAGACAAAGGACGACAACACGTACAATGCTGCCACAAATATCAGAGCGCCTGCTGTCATAGCCCGGCGTCTCTTCATCCGGCTAACAAAGAAAGGCAGACCTTGGCGCTCGACTATTTTAAACCGGCAGCTCGTCATACGGGCTACGTGACGTAGAGCTTGTACACCGCTTAATCGTACTTTCATAGCTACCCGACCGGTACCTATGCCGGTTATATCCCATAAGAATACCCCCCGGGAAACGGCCAGGTTTACGAATTTTTCCAGACACCCCTCGGGCAGCGTTATAGTAACATACCCGCCTAAGCGCGACAGGATTCTAAACAGCAGCATTGCAGTTCGCCTCCTAATTAATTGTAAAAAGACAGGGAGTTAATCTGACCTTCCACGCATATTTCATCAGGCAAAATATTGCGCAAAGTCAGGCTCTCACCGGTGACTTCTACAATCTTGTCGTTTACGACGACCCGGACCAACTGCGGGTTATATTCCTGGATCCCACGATGATTTTCAATAAACACCTGCAGGTTACCCACCAGCACAATCTTGGGTAAATCAAGCATGATATCGCCGGGCAATTCCAGGTAGTCCGAGAATTGCCGTTTAAAACGGTTTTTTAAATCCTTCCAGGCCATAAAAATCCCCTCCTTGCCACTAAAGTATGCGGCCCGGAGGGGAAAAATAACGCTTTTAAGGTTATTTTTACCAATTATATTTCACACGTTGGGGACATTCCTGTCCCCAGAGGATTACCTAAGCTTCAGCAGGTGTGTCCCCGTTCCGCTTTGGTGTGTCCCCTTTCATACGTTGGGGACATTCCTCGACCCCAAAGCCTTGACTTTAAGCTGAGGTGTGTCCCCTTTCCTTATTGTTCCTTTTGCTGCATTTCTTTTAAGGCGTTGGTAATTACGTCGGCAGATATGCCGCCATGAAAACGAGGTTCATTGTTAATTACCGTCAGCGGCAGCCTAACCTTACCCAGGATGGCCGCAATGTTGGGGTACTGGTTCACGTCCTCAGTAGATACGTCCACAAACTTGATAGTTACGTCGTCCCCGAAATCACCTTTCAGGGTTGCACCTAATTCTTCGGCCTCTTGTTTCATGGTTTTTTCTGTTCCGCACCCGGCGGAAGGTCTCGGGCCTCAACCAGAGACGGCGGCCGGAGCGTTAAGTCCAAAAACAATCACTTCAAATGGTTGCTCCATGATAAAGTTTCCTCCTCTGTAAAATCTGGCTTGTACACAATCATTCAGATTTTATCATATTTTTGCTCAAGAAGTACACCTTTATGTTCGGTCATAAATGGAAATACATAAAAATCTTTTTTTACTGCCGGAGTTGCATAAAAAACTTATATCAGCTCAATAAAGGAAACAATAATGTAAAAATTGAATATTTGGCACATGCTATTGAAAAGAGAGAGAAGAGGGTATTCCATGTCTGATACCAAAAAAATTGTAAAACTTACTGGACTGACCCAGGTTCCCGGGTGAGCTTCCAAGGTGGGTCCCCACACCCTATCGCAGGTACTGCGACACATACCCGTTTCAAATGACCCCCGTCTGATGGTAGGCCTGGATACCTCGGATGATGCCGCTGTTTATAAGTTAAACGGTGACCAGGCACTAATTCAAACGGTGGATTTTTTTACACCCATGGTAGACGACCCCTACCTGTATGGCCAAATCGCCGCCGCTAACGCGCTGAGTGATATCTATGCCATGGGCGGCAAACCGCTTTTGGCGCTAAACATAGTATGCTTCCCGGACTGTTTGCCTCATACTGTATTGGAAGAAATATTACGAGGGGGCGCCGAGAAAGTACAGGAAGCGGGCGGTATTACTGCCGGCGGACATACAGTGCGCGATGCCGAGCCCAAGTACGGTCTTACCGTAACCGGGTTGGCCCGGCCCGAACAGATTACTTCCAACGCCGGCGCTAAAGCCGGTGACTTGCTGGTGCTCACCAAGCCGCTGGGTACGGGTATCATCATTACCGGCATTAAGGCGGAACTGGTATCGGAAGCGGCTTTACGTGAAGCTGGCCAAAGCATGTCCGCCCTGAACAGGAAAGCTTCCGAAGCCATGCTGCGACATGGCGCCAATGCCTGCACAGATATTACCGGGTTTGGGCTTTTGGGCCACGCTTCCGAAATGGCCGGTGCCAGCGGGGTAATTCTGGAGATTGATTACTCATCCCTGCCGCTGCTACCCGAAACCATGGACATGGCCCGGATGGGCCTTATCCCTGGCGGGGCGTACGACAATAGGGAACACCTGCGTGGTCGGGTTGAGGTAGCCGAAAGGCTTAAACCGGAGGAACAGATGCTGCTCTATGACCCGCAAACCTCCGGCGGGCTGCTGGTGTCCATCCCCGCACCCGGTGCAGAAAAAATGATCGGCGAGTTGGCCAGAGCCGGCATCCAGGCCGCCATTATCGGCCGGGTGTTGCCCCGGGAAGAAAAATTAATCAGAGTACTGCCAGGTGACGGGTATTGATACCCCAGTCAGCAAGGCCTATCCTCATAACCCACTCTTGAAAGGAGAAGTTGGCACCAAATGACTCATAAAACTGTGGATTGCCGTGGGCTGGCTTGCCCGCAGCCAGTGATAAATACTAAAAAAGCTATGGAAGAAAAAGGTATCGCATCAATAACTATGATAGTTGATAACGATGTTGCACGTCAGAATGTCACTTTGTTCGCTAAGAACGCAGGCTATGAGGTGACTGAAGAAGCGACAGAAGGCGCATTTCATTTGAGTATCAGCCACCCGGGCGAGGCCCTGCCCCAAAAAACAGATAGCGTTCATAAACCGGAAACCGCACGGCCTGCCGGGTTGGGCCCGGTTTACTTGATTACAACCAACTCCCTGGGGCAGGGTTCCCCAGACCTGGGCCAGGTGCTCATAAAAAGCCTGTTTAACACCCTGGTGGAGATGGAGCCGCCACCGGCAGCGCTGCTGTTACTTAACACCGGCGTTTTTCTGACCTGTGCTGGATCCGATGTCATAAGCCAATTGGAAAAAATGCACACTTCCGGCACCACCGTACTTTCTTGCGGCACCTGCCTGGACTATTACAAGGCCAAAGAAAAACTTAAAATCGGTTCTATCTCCAACATGTTTGAAATAAACAACTGGCTCTACGGACCACACATGGTAATCACCATCGCCTGACGCTACAATATTTTATTATTTTTTTCGTTAAGAAGTCTTGTTTTTTTCTTTATTGGCACCTTGGAGGCTTTCCGTCGGAGGGCGCTGTGGGGAGTGCACTATAGTCAGACTGTTATAAATTGTTTCCGTTTCGCATTTTATACTACCGTTGCTATAACACCTTTTCCTTATTTCCACTCTGGGAACAAATACTGAAAACTCGTGGGGCACTGGGATAGTAATTTTACGGGCTAATGTAACCTTTAGATCGCCAATTTCTATACAGGCAATGTCATAATTATCATGATGGTCATCGTTAAGTTGGTACTTAAGCACGGCCCTTTTTATTCTATTGAAAAACATAGTATCAAACTCCCCAACGAATAACGTTTCAGACCCAAGGCCATAGAACCTTGGGTCATTTACTTTAAATATATGAAATTTTTAAGGAAAATGTTACCGCTTCAGTCTTAGCCCCTGCCGTATATAAGCAAGATATAATCTCCCGCAGCTGTAAAATGGCAAGTATAAGGATATTTACTTTTCAGAGCTGTTATGGCATAATTAATAATAAGTAAATCAAATAACTGTTTCGTGTTGTCCCCCTAAAATGGGGTCAAGGCATGGGATGCACTGGGGCGGGTGATCCAACCGCTCTTTTTTGTACCTGTAAACACAGACAAATGAATAAAGTGGAAATTCGGGTGGGGTCGCATACGGCCACTGCGGAATTATCCGGTTGCCAGGGGGGGCAGCCAGCATTTGTGCTGGCCACCCCTCTATTTTTATGCCCAATTCTGGAAATAAGGAAAGGAGAAAACGCATGACTGAAAGTGTAACTTACTGGGCAATTGCGGTATTCTTAATTACTTACGCTGTTATTGTATCGGACAAAATCCATCGAACCGTGGCGGCTTTTGCCGGCGCAGCATTACTTATGGTTTCCGGGACGCTGTCCCCTGATGATGCGGTACACTATATCGATTTCAATACTATCGGGCTGCTCATCGGTATGATGGTTATTGTCAGCATTACCCGTCAGACCGGAATTTTTGAATTTGTGGCCATTCGAGCCAGTAAAATGGCTCGCGGGGAACCACTCAGGGTTATGGCTTCGTTGGCCCTGTTAACAGCCGTTTTTTCTGCCCTGTTGGATAACGTCACAACGGTACTGCTAATCGTGCCCGTTACACTGGCCATAACCAAGAAACTCAGGGTGAACCCGATTCCGTTTTTAATTACGGAAATTTTGGCCTCCAACATTGGGGGCACAGCCACACTGATTGGTGACCCGCCTAACATCATGATTGGTGGGGCAACGCATCTTGGATTTCTGGACTTTTTAATCAACCTGGCTCCAATTGTGATTGTGATTTACCCGCTAACCGTGTTCATTCTGCTGCGTGTTTACGGTAAGGAACTTAGAACCACCCCGGAGTTGCAACAGCAGATATTAGATATGGATGAAAACAAGGAAATTAAGGATCTTGCCCTGCTTAAAAAGGCTGGCGCCGTAATGGCCCTAACTGTTATTGGCTTTACGATCCACCAGGTGGTGCACCTGGAAAGCTCAGTTATTGCTTTAGCCGGTGCAGCTCTTTTACTAGCTATATCACGGTTTGATCCCGAACATGCCTTTCATGGCGTGGAATGGCCTGTAATTTTCTTCTTCGTTGGTCTGTTTATCGTAGTCGGCGGTCTTGAAAAGACGGGTGTAATCGAGGCCATTGCACTGTTAGCGCTGGAAACCACGCAGGGCGCTTTGTTACCGGCAGGCATGTTTATTCTGTGGCTGTCGGCTATTGCTTCTTCCTTTGTAGATAATATCCCCTTCGTGGCTACGATGATTCCGCTAATTAATGAAATGGCACGTCTGGGATCCATTGAAAACATTGATTTCCTATGGTGGTCTCTGGCCCTGGGTGCTTGCTTGGGCGGAAACGGTACCATCATAGGCGCTTCTGCTAATTTAGTAGCGGCCGGCATGGCTGAAAGAAGCGGCGTAAAGATTAGCTTTGTTGAGTTTTTTAAAATTGGTTTCCCACTGATGATTATGTCCATTTTCATAGCCATGTTTTATCTTTTAGCCTGGTATCTGTATAACCCGACTGTGGTTCGAATACTTGCATTAGTCATCGGATTTGGCTTATCCCTGCTAGTTGCAAAGGTAAACGGAAGCTACAATTCGCAGATTGTCAATAGAGATTCCTCAGTGTAAAGCCATCTGACCAAACTTAACTAAAGTAACTATGTAAAGAACCAGCTGCTATAGCTGGTTCTTTAATTTATTCCCATTTCTATTTGGCTTATGGTACCGGTGGCTCATCAAATTAAATTGAGAACTGTTCAATAAGCACCTAGAAATTTTTTGATGATGTTTTCTTTCGCTCTCCAGCTAGGCCGCCACGGGTTCCCAGCACTTGGCCCAAAACCATACTGCCCACTAGCGTCGAATGCGAGTCCAAAACCGCTGTTAGCGGGTTAACCCGACATTTCCGGCGTCTTCGCCTAAACCGCTCCTGCTGCATGACGACAGCCCTGCGGTTTTGCGGATCTACAGCCTCACACTCGCCCGCAGAAACCGGCAAAGTATCCCGTCTGGAAACCGGCGTCCCCATACCTGTATCCCGGCGCGGTTGGGCCGGTTCAGATTCAGGTTCCCAACGGGGTTCCATTGTGGTTTCCATAGGCCGTTCCCGGGGTGATTTATTTTCCCAGGGGCCCGGCAACGGCATATCACCGCGTGGTTCACCAGGGATATCCCAGGGTCCGGGCAGAGATGATTCAACATCGGTTTCGGCGCGGCGATTCCAGGGGCCGGGCAGCGGATCGTCTTCCCCAGTTTGACGGTTTTCCGGCAAGTCTTGCCGGGGTTGTTGCTGCCCCTGAGCGGCCTTTCTGAGCATTTGAACCACGAAATATATAAACGCGATCAGAATTATTTCTTTCATGGGTTATATCTCCCCCATTTTATCTCGGTGGTTGGGTGCCTTCAACATCTTCCTCATCTGATCCCATCTTGGAGATCTTGCTCCGCATGGTGGTGTCTGCCATCAGGTTCTGCATGTTATAGTAATCCATAACGCCTAGATTGCCATCCCTAAGAGCATCGGACAGAGCCAGCGGTACCTGGGCCTCTGCCTCCACAACCTTGGCCCGCATTTCTTCCACAGCAGCTCTCATTTCCTGCTCCCTGGCCACGGCCATAGCACGCCGTTCTTCAGCCTTGGCCTGGGCAATACGCTTATCGGCCTCAGCTTGGTCGGTCTGTAATATGGCACCGATGTTACGTCCCACGTCCACATCGGCGATATCGATGGAAAGAATCTCAAAAGCAGTCCCGGAATCCAGTCCTTTGGCCAGCACCACTTTGGATATGGAGTCGGGGTTTTCCAGTACCGCCTTGTGGGTAACGGAACTACCTACGCTGGTGACCACGCCTTCACCCACCCGGGCCAGGATAGTCTCTTCACCTGCACCGCCCACCAGGCGGTCTATGTTGGCCCGCACGGTTACCCGGGCCACTACCTTAACCTCAATCCCGTCTTTGGCCACGGCAGAAATCCAGGGCGTTTGAACTACTTTGGGGTTAACACTCATCTGCACGGCTTCAAGTACGTCCCGTCCAGCCAGGTCAATGGCCGCCGCCCGCTCAAAGGGCAGGCTAATATCGGCTCTTGCCGAGGCGATTAGCGCGTCTACCAAGCGATCCACGTTACCGCCGGCCAGGTAATGGGCTTCCAACTGGTTCACACTAATATTGAGTCCCGCTTTGTCCGCCTTAATTAGCGGGTTTACAATCCGCGCCGGCGGTACCCGGCGCAGTCTCATCCCAATCAAGGTCATGATGCCCACACGGACACCGGCCGCCAGGGCGGAAATCCACAGCCCCACAGGGATAAAACTAAAGATGGTTACAACAACAATTAACCCCAGAATAAACAGAATTAGCATAGCAAAAAATTCAACGGGCAAATTATTTCAACCTCCTTACGATTCTCTGGCGCATCTGCGCCGATTCATTGACTCTTTTACAACGGGCGGACAATTATTCGTCCACCTTCCACCTTGACTACGATGATTTTTGCCCCGGACGGGACGTAACCGCCCTCGGTAACAACGTCCAGGCGTTCACCGTTAACATCGGCTGAACCCGCCGGGCGCAGCGGGGTGATGGTAACCCCTTCTCGTCCGGTATATTGCCTTAATTCATCCCGGGGCGCTGTATAACCGGTGTTTTTTTCTTGCCGCGTACCAAGGGTAAACCGCTGCCAGAAATTTAACCGGGTTAATATTTTTATCCCCACAATAAACACAACTACACTAATAGCCACGGCTATGACTATTGATTTCAAGGTGACGGCAACATCCACGCTCAGCAAAAGTATACCCCAGCCAAAGAGAATAATGCCAATCATGCCGAAAACGCCAAAACCCGGAGCAATAAATACCTCCAGTACCAAGGCCAGCAGACCTACTAAAAAGACTAATGCGGCCAACCAGGGAACCATTTCGGGTGCCATGATGGTTACACCCCCCAGAACGTTTTTTATTTAAACTATATTATTTACACCGATGTCTTATAATAATATGAATGCCCGGCACACGAAGTACCGGGCAATTTATTTCTGGGACGACTATAATATTTACCGGAACTTTGTTTTACGTTTCCGGGCGGCTTCGGATTTTTTCTTTTTCTTGACGCTGGGCTTTTCAAAATGCTCGTGCTTTCTGGCTTCGGCCAGAACTCCCGCCTTTTGGCAAGTGCGCTTAAAACGTCGGAGGGCACTGTCCAGGGTCTCATTTTTGCCTACTTTAACTTCTGCCAATGAATTTTCCCTCCCCTCCGCTGAAGCGCAAATAAAATTTTTGCGACAACAAATCAGATACAACCCCCATAGAAAAAATACAACACTGCGCTATTATATAACAGCTCCCACGGGTAGTCAATTAGCCTGGGGGCCATTGCAGCGGTCTACCGGCCAGCATGTGGTAATGTATATGGAAGACTAACTGGCCCGCGTCTTCCATGCAGTTGGATACCAGCCTGAATCCCTGTTTCGTAAGTCCCATATCCCTGGCCACAGTGGCAGCCGCCCTCTGCACCTCGCCTATTATTTTGCTGTCCTCTGGTTGCAGGTCAAAAAATGTGGGGATATGTTTTTTAGGTATGAGCAAAAGGTGGATCGGAGACGCCGGCTTAATATCTTTAAATACCAGAACGTCGTCATTCTCGTATACTATTTCGGCCGGTATTTCCTTTTTGACAATCTTACAAAAAATACAGTCCTGCACCTATTCCACCTCCTCCCCTTTAAAACCAAAAAATAAGGGCATTTCAGGCCGCATATATATTTCAACACCTGTAAAGCAAATCCCTGCATTATTATTAAATTATTCTTGCGTTTAGAACGGTGTCATTAATTTCGGTTATGCTAACCCGAATTTGTTTCCCCAGCACTTCCGGCGAACCGGCAAAGGTAACCCGCAGATAATTTTCTGTTAAACCCTCGAGCTGACCACCTTTGTCAGCAGAGATAAGTTGCTCAGCCAGTACATCCACTGTTTGCCCCAGATATGTAGCCGCAAACCGATTGGTCATTTCCCTGCCCAGCGCAATCAATCGCCGACTGCGTGTTTCCTTGGCCGCCGGGGCCACCTGTTCTGGAAAATTCGCTGCCGGAGTGCCGCGGCGGGGCGAGTACTTAAACACGTGTAGGCCGGAAAACTGCATTTCAGCGATAAATTCTAAAGTATTGTTAAAATGCCTGTCGGTTTCACCGGGAAAGCCAACCATCACGTCGGTGGTAATGCCGCAGTCGGGTATCTTTTCCCTTATCCTGGCCGTCAGACGGCGAAAATAAGACGTGTCGTAGGTGCGGCGCATGGATTTTAATATCTCATCGTCCCCACTCTGCAGAGGTATGTGCAGGTGCTTGCAAAAGGGCGGCCCCGATGATAACAGTTCTAATATTTTCGGGGTAACGTCATGGGGTTCCAGCGAACTGAGCCGCAGCCGCAAAAGCCCCGGCAGGATAGCCAGCTTTTCCAATAATTCCGCCAGCCCTATACTGCCACCGGGTTCCCGGCCGTAAGCGCCGGTGTGAATCCCAGTTAAAACAATCTCCCTAAAACCGCGCGCCAAAAGCTCGGCAGCACCGGCCAAAACATTTTCCGGCGTTCTGCTGCGCAGCGGCCCCCGGGCATAAGGCACAATGCAGTAGGAGCAGAAGTTCTGGCAGCCTTCCTGGATTTTAAGAAAAGCCCGTACCCGGCCCTGGTTGATTTCGCCGGGTAGTTCCTCGAATTCCCGGTCCTCTGAAATATCCCGTACCGCCACTGTTTGGCGGCCCTTGACCGTGCCTTCTACCAGGTCAACGATACCTGCCCGGTTGCCGGCCCCGATAACCAGATCCACTCCTTCGATGCCCAGTACCTCGTCGGGGGCCGTTTGGGCGTAACAGCCCGTAACTGCCACCACCGCTTCCGGGTTGGTTCTGGTAGCACGCCGAATCAGCTGCCTGGATTTGCGATCCCCCAGATGAGTTACGGTACAAGTATTAATAATATAAATATCTGCCGGCTGATTATAATCCACCACTTGGTAACCGCGCCGGCGGAACAATTCCTCCAGAGCGGCCGACTCGTACTGGTTTACCTTGCAGCCCAGGGTGGTAAAAGCCACCCTTTTATGATCCATATAAAGATTCCCCCAGGTCGCCCCACTGGTAAAGCACCATACTTATCACCGCCAGCCCGGCAGTCTCGGTGCGCAATATGCGCGGGCCCAGGCTGACCGGTACGACACCCCGGTGTCGGGCTTCATCTACTTCATCAGGTTCAAGCCCGCCTTCGGGCCCGATAATTATGTAAGCTTCAGCCGGTGCTGGTCTGCATTGTAGTTCTTGTTTCAGAGAACGCCCGGATTCTTCCTCCCACGGTAAAAAAGCTGGTGCGCCTGGTGGAATAAGACCGAGGGCATTTTCCCAAGTCACCGGTTCGTAAACATCCGGCACCAGCGCCCGTCGACACTGCTTGGCGGCCCCGGCGGCAATACGCTGCCAGCGCTCCCGCCGGGCGGCACCCTTGGCGGCATCCAGACGAACCACACTGCGCCGGCAGTGTACAGGTACAAACACCGACGCGCCCAGTTCAGTACCTTTTTGAATTACCATATCCATCCGGTCACCCTTGGCAATGCCCTGTAGCAGCACCACCCGCAGCGGCGGCTCTCCTCCCGCCGGGAGCGCTTCCAGCACCCGGCATTGCACGATACCGGATGATTTTTCCTCGATCCGGCACTGGTACAGGCTGCCTTTTCCGTCCAGTAATGTAATTATATCCCCAGGGCCAAGACGCAATACCGTGCTAATATGATGCGCCTCTTCACCAGTAACGGTAACGGTATCGCCGTGTACATCATCCGGGTCAACAAAAAACCTAGCCATCAAAACACCCTCCAGGAGCTAGATGCCTGGTGTTGCAAGTTGTAAAATCTTCGATTTTCAACTTGCAACACCAAACATCAAAGCCTACCGCCAAGCTTACTCCGATTAAACTAAATCTGTTTCACTTGAAAAACCTGGTACGTACCGTAGCAACTTGCAACAAAATCAACTTGCAACACCTGGCACCTAACGTTTGACACCGACCAGGGCCACCCATTCATCATCTTCTTTTGTGGCCACCGGTTCCAGACCGGCAGATTGGAAAGCCTGGCTCACTTCGTCCACCCGATCACGGATAATCCCGGAAGCGATGAACAAGCCGCCTGGTTTCAATGCTGCGGCCGCGTCCGGCGCCAGGCGGATGATTACAGCGGCGATGATATTGGCCACTAAAACATCGGCTTTAACGCCGGCCAGGTTGTCCAACAGGTTACCTCCAAGCACCGTCACCCTGTCGGCCACGCCGTTACGGGTAATGTTGTCCCTAGCGGTACGCACTGCCACTTCATCTATATCCACGGCAATGACCTGCCCGGCGCCGAGCAGCGCCGCTGCCACCGCAAGGATGCCCGAACCAGTGCCCACGTCACAAACCGTCTCACCGCCCTGCAGGTGTTCTTCCAGCAGCGCCAGGCACATGGCTGTGGTGGCATGGGTACCGCAGCCAAAAGCCATACCGGGATCCATTTCAATCACTATGTCACCAGGTGCGCTATTATATTCCTCCCAGGATGGTTTTACCACCAGGTGCCGACCCACTTGCACCGGCTTGTAATATGACTGCCAGGCGGTGGCCCAATCTTCCTCGCGTACTTCCCCTGTTTGCCAGCGCAGAGAAAGTTCGCCCAATTGACTGGATATAGCCTCCAGCCTTTCGGACAGAGCATCGTCGCAGGGGAAATAACCTTTCACCGCAGTTTCCTCGCCGATTGGGGCCAGGGTGGGAGCTATGGTTTCCGTATTACCAAGGCTGATGCATTCTAAAATAAAAGCAGGGTCCTCAATGACAACCCCGCCTGAACCCAATTCATGAAATATTGCCGTCACGTTATCCAACTGCTCCCGGGGAGTGAACACCGTTATCTCCAGCCATTTATCCAAGCCCAATACCTCCGTTCATCAACCCATAAAGGCATCGCGGACTTTTTTGAAGAAACCCTTGTCATCACCCTGGGATTTTTGCCCCTCAATGAGCGCGAACTCCTCTAGCAGTTCCCTTTGTTTATCTGTTAACCGGGTGGGCGTGAGCACCCGCACTTGCACGTACTGGTCACCGCGACCGTAACCCCGCACATCGGGGATACCTTTACCGCGCATACGCAGTATAGTACCGGACTGAGTTCCTTCGGGAACGCGAAGCTTGGCTTCCCCGTCAATGGTGGGTACCATAATTTCGTCCCCCATGGCAGCCTGGGCCATATTTATTTCAGCATCAACCACCACGTGGTTGCCGTCCCGTTTAAATATGGAATGCGGTTGAACGTGGATAAAAACAAACAAGTCTCCCCGTGGGCCGCCCCGGATGCCCGGTTCACCCTCGGATGCCAGACGCAGCCTAGCGCCGTTGTCTACCCCGGCGGGAATTTTAACCTTGATACTTCTGGTACGCCTTACCCGGCCTGCGCCCCGGCAGGTGGAACAGGGTTTTTCAATAATTGTCCCGGTACCGCGACAGCGATCACAGGTACGTGTTTGCACAATACGGCCAAACGGAGTGCTCTGGGCGTATTGCATCTGTCCGCTGCCTCTGCATTGATCGCAGTTTTTCTTGCTGGTGCCCGGCGCCGCACCGCTGCCGCCGCAAGTACTGCACTCTTCAGTGCGGGGAACCTTAATGTCCTTCTCCAGGCCAAAGGCAGCATCTTCAAAAGTCAGTTCCACGTCCACCCGCAGGTCTGCGCCCTGCTCCGGCCCTCGCCGCTGCCTGCCGCTGCCGCCGAAGAACATGTCAAAAATATCGTTTATGCCGCCTCCACCGAAATCAGTGCCGCCAAATCCGCCAAACCCGCCGAACCCGTTAAACTGTCCGTCTGTGGCCGCGTGGCCAAAACGGTCATAAGACTCCCTTTTTTCAGAGTCGCTCAGCACGCTGTAAGCTTCGGACACTTCTTTAAACTTTTCCGCCGCGTTCTGATCATCCTTATTGGCGTCAGGGTGGTATTGACGGGCCAGTTTACGGTAGGCCTTTTTTATTTCATCATTGGTCGCGTCCTGGGAAACTCCCAGAACCTCATAGTAGTCACGCTTGGACAAGATTACACCACCTTACTATTCAAGAGGAAGTTCGAAAAGTCTGCGCGAGATCCACGTCCAATTTCCTTTTCGAACACTCATTTCAAACACCGTCAGGAGGGCCACCAGCAGCCCTCCCAAATTACAGCTAAATTTATAATTTTCGTAACCATCCATGTATTCTACGTGCCGGTACAAAATCCTGTTACAAAATATTATTTGTTATCCCCAATGGTTGTCGTAGGAACCGGGCACCCGCGAGGGGTGCCCCTACGATTTATTTATCTTTTTTTTGGTCGCCGTCAACTTCATACTCGGCGTCCACCACATTTTCCTTTTCGCCGGCCGCGCCTGCAGCGCTGCCTTCCTGGCCGCCGGAGGGATCCGCTTGTTCTTGGGCGGCCTGCTGTTGTTGCTGGTACAGGGCAGAAGTTAGCTCGTAAAGCGGCTTGGTCAGTTCTTCAACGGCGCTCTTAATTTTTTCATTGTCATCGCCTTTAAGGGCTTCTTTTAGTTTTTCTGCTGCGCTGTTTACTTCGTCTACCTTGGCCTTGTCGGCTTTGTCTCCCAAGTCCTTAATTGTTTTTTCGGCTTGGTAAATCATAGTGTCAGCCTGGTTGCGAAGCTCCACCGACTCTTTACGCTTATTGTCCGCCTCGGCGTTTTTCTCGGCTTCCTTAACCATCTTTTCAATATCTTCATCACTTAAACCCGAGCCGCCGGAAATAGTAATGCTCTGGCTCTTGCCGGTACCTTTATCCTTGGCCGATACATTAACAATACCGTTTACATCAATGTCAAACGAAACTTCGATTTGTGGTACCCCCCGGGGCGCCGGTGGAATGCCGGCCAGTTGGAAACGGCCCAATGTCTTATTGTCGGCTGCCATGGTACGTTCACCCTGCAGCACGTGAATCTCCACCGTGGTCTGCCCGTCAGCGGCGGTGGAAAAGACTTGGCTCTTGGATGTTGGTATAGTTGTGTTACGTTCAATGAGCTTGGTCAACACGCCGCCCAGGGTTTCAATGCCCACGGAGAGCGGAGTTACGTCAAGCAGCAGCACATCTTTGACCTCACCGGCCAACACGCCGCCCTGGATGGCTGCACCGATGGCCACGCACTCGTCGGGGTTAATTCCCTTGTGCGGGTCTTTTTGCAAGTATTTTTTAATCTCTTCCTGTACCGCCGGTATTCGGGTTGAGCCGCCCACCAGCAAAATCCTATCTATACTTTTAGGTTCCAGACCGGAATCGGACATCGCTTGCCGGGTAGGACCCATGGTTTTTTCCACCAGGTCGGCGGTAAGTTCGTCGAATTTGGCCCGGGTAAGGTTAATGTCCAAGTGTTTAGGGCCGTTAGCGTCGGCGGTGATAAAAGGCAAGTTGACGTTAGTGGTGACCACGCCGCTCAGTTCAACTTTGGCCTTCTCTGCCGCATCTCTCAGACGCTGCAAGGCCATCCGATCCTTTTTCAGATCAATACCGGATTCTTTTTTAAACTCGCTCAGCAGGTATTCCACAGCACGCTGGTCAAAATCATCGCCGCCCAGGCGGTTATTACCGCTGGTAGCTTTAACCTCAAATACCCCTTCGCCCAGTTCCAGGATGGATACGTCGAAAGTGCCGCCACCCAGGTCAAATACCAGAATGGTCTGGTCTTCGCCCTTTTCCAATCCATAAGCCAGGGCTGCCGCCGTGGGCTCGTTAATAATGCGCAGCACTTCAAGGCCGGCAATCTTGCCGGCGTCCTTGGTGGCCTGGCGCTGGGCGTCGGTGAAGTAAGCCGGCACCGTAATAACCGCCTGGGTTACTTTTTCTCCCAGGTATGCTTCGGCGTCAGTCTTTAATTTTTGCAAGATCATGGCCGAAATTTCCGGCGGTGAATAATCTTTTCCATCTATATTTACTTTGTGGTCGTTACCCATATACCTTTTGATGGATGTTACTGTCCGGTCATAATTGCTGACCGCCTGGTTTTTAGCTACCTGGCCCACCAGGCGCTCACCGGTCTTGGAAAATCCCACCACGGATGGGGTAGTACGGCCGCCCTCGGCATTAGGTATAACCACCGCTTCGCCGCCTTCCATGACGGCCATACAGGAGTTGGTGGTTCCCAGGTCGATTCCCAGCACTTTGGCCATTTCTAAATATCGCCTCCTGTTATTATTAGGTATTCAGAATTCAGTAGTCAGAATTCTAAAATGCCAAGTAATATACTTTTCTTTTGTCTTCAAGTGTTTTGCGTTTTTCTCATTCTGATTCCTGAATTCTGACTCCTGGCTACTGCATTTATTCCGCCTTCGCCACCGTGACCATAGCCGGCCGCAGCAGTTTATCCTTGAGGTAGTAACCTCGGCGCAGCTCTGAAATTACCGTATTATCAGGATATTGATCGGTACTTTCCTGCATCGCGGCCTCATGTTTGGTGGGATCGAACTCTTGACCCTGGGTCTCCACGGGTGTAAGCCCTTCCTTTTGCAGCACATCCAGCAGTTGCCGGTAAATCATTTCCACACCTTCCACCACCTTGGCTGGATCCTGTCCTTTAGCACCCAAGGCCAATTGGAAGTTGTCCAATACCGGCAGCAAAGCTTCGCAAAGGGTCGTTGATGCGTACCTGGCAAAGTCTTCCCTTTCCCGGGCTGTCCGGCGGCGGTAGTTATCAAAGTCGGCTTGTAAGCGCAGCAACCGGTTGTAATAATCTTCAGCCGCCGCCTTTTTCTCTTCCAATTCTTTTTTTAGCTGCTCAGTATCAGACTGTTCAACGACCTCTTCGGTAATCAGTTCCCCTTCCATGGCTTCTGCCGTTTCCAGGCCTTCATCCACCGAACTATCGTTTAGCCCGGCACCCGTTTCCGGAATCCCGGTACCCGCATCCGGTTCCCCAGCAGACTCCCTAGTCTGCTTGTTTTCATACTCCTTAGACAATAGTAGTCACCCCCGTTCCGCTAATAAAAAACGGCCGGTACAACTTTCAAATCCACTCTCTTATTTACCCCGGCCGCGTAATAATCGTTCCATCACCAGCGACAGGTTGCTGGTGATATAATCCACCACAGCATAAGCCCTGGCGTAATCCATCCTGGTGGGCCCCAGCAGGCCGATACCTCCCACCGGTTTCCCGTCCATGCCATAACTAGCCATTACCATACTGCAGTCTTTGATGCTCTCGTTTTCCAACTCTTCGCCAATGCGCACAGTTACGCCACGGGCATCAAATACGCCTTCAATGATATTGGATAATTCTTTTTCCTGCTCCAGCAGGCTGAGCAGTGTTTTGACCTTTTCCACATTATGAAACTCAGGCTGATTCAGGATATTGAATATCCCGCCCAGGTATACCTTTTCCCCGGTCTTGACATCCAGACCATCCCGGATTAGATCCATGGCCATATTCAGCACATGCTTTTGTCTAGCCAGTTCTAAGTAGATTTCTTTAATCAGTGTCAGACGAATGTTCTTAATAGATTTGCCCTGCAGTTTGTGATTTAACACCCGGGATATTGTATCCAAGTCTTCCGGGCCAATGCTGTCTGGTACGTCAATAATGCGGTGCTGCACGGCGCCGGAATCGCTGACCAAAACCACCATGGCCTGACCAGGCCCCATATGAATAATCTGAATGTGCTTAAACCTGCCCTTGCCGTAGTGAGTAGTCAACACCACTGCCGTATAGTTGGTGATTTGGGACAGCAAATTACCGGTGCACCGCAGCACCTCGCCCACGTCCTGTACCTTGGACAGGTAGCTGTTTAGGACTAGTTTTTCTTCATCCATCGTCAATTCTTCATGTTTCATCAAATGATCTACGTAATAACGGTAACCCCTGTCTGATGGAACCCGGCCGGCGGAAGTATGTGGTTGTTCAATAAAGCCCATTTCCTCCAGGTCAGCCATTTCGTTGCGGATGGTGGCGGGGCTGACGCCCAGTTTATATTTCCTGGCAATGGTGCGCGAACCCACCGGCTCGGCAGTGGCGATGTAATCCTGTACGATAGCCAATAACACGTTCTTTTTCCTGGCATCCAGCACTACAAACACCCCCTTGTTAGCACTCTATTATATTGAGTGCTAACATCTACTTAAAAACATAGCACCGTTAAATCCGTTTGTCAAGATTTTGTAATAGGGACGAACTCAGCCATTACCGGATTGGCCATCGCCAAACCGCGGCGGGTCAGGCTTAGGTGATTAGCATCTATTGCTAAAAACCCCTCCCGGATTAACCGCTCCGCCAGCCCAGGGTATACTTGTTCCAGGGAAACGCCGAAACGCTCTAGAAAACTTTCCAGGTCTAGTCCTGCGGCCAGCCGTAGACCCAAGAAAACTGTTTCAAACATATCATCTTGTACACTAAGGTCTTCGCAACGAACCACCGGTAAGGACTCGCCGACCAGCGCACCCAGATAGCTGTCCAGCCGTTCTTCGTTGGCTATGCGCCGCATGCCCAGTCGGGAATGGGCGGCGGGGCCTAGGCCCAGGTAACCGCCATTATGCCAGTAAACCAAATTATGCCGGCACTCCCGGCCTAAAAGGGCGAAATTAGATATCTCGTAATGCCGGTAACCGGCGTCTTGCAACGTATCGATAGCCGAGTAATACATATCCAGTCCCAGTTCCTCATCACAGGGCTGCAAAATGCCGTCATCCACCATGGCGCAAAGCGGAGTCCCGGTTTCCAATTGCAAACCGTAAGCAGAAATGTGCTCTGGCCGAAGCGCAATTATTTTTTCCAGGCAACCCAGCCAGCCAACTCTGGTTTGACCGGGCACCCCAAAAATTAAATCAAGGTTTATGTTGTCAAATCCGGCTTCCCGGGCCTGCCGTACCGCATCCACCGTCTGCTGATGGGAATGAATACGACCAAGAGTGCGCAGCGTGTTTGAGCAACAGGCCTGAGCGCCTAAACTGAGCCTGTTAACTCCGCTGTGGCGCAGTGCTTCCAAACCGGCCCGGTGCACAGTGCCGGGGTTGGCCTCTACTGTGTACTCCAAATCCGGTGCCAGGTTAAAATGCCGTCCCACATTAGTTATTATTTCCCCTAATCCGCTTGGTGATAAGCAAGTAGGCGTACCGCCACCGATAAAAACGGTGGACAATGTCCACCGTTCACCAGCCACGTTTTTTTTCCACAGTGCCATTTCCCGTTCCAGGCCGGTCAGGTACTCACGTTCACCATCACTGCTGTACGGATAGGAAGTGAAATCGCAGTATAGACACTTACGAACGCAAAAAGGCACGTGGATATATAATGAAGAGGGAAGTTCAGGCGTAGAAAACAGCAGTTCTTCAGGCATTGTCGGCGGCACCTATTTTTTCGCGCAGGCGTACAACCAGTTTTTCTTCGCCCGCGGGTTCCTGAAGCTGTTTTTTAACTTCTTTCCAAACTTCCGGGCACTTGGCGTCGGTTATACCAACTATCTCCCGCACCGCCCGGTCGACCCGGCGTCTTTCTTCCTTGGTTGTGGGGGTAACGCCCGCCTTCTGCATAACCCCACCCAGGTGACGTAAGTAGCAACTCATATCAGCACCTCTTTCTTGAGGGTATTCATGTTGGGCGATTCAAGTTGGGGACGGTTCTTGACTTGAATCGCCCTCAACTTAAACTACTCGTCGCGAATGTTTAGCACGGCCATGAAGGCTTCCTGGGGTATTTCTACGTTACCCACCTGTTTCATACGCTTTTTGCCTTCTTTTTGTTTTTCCAGCAGCTTGCGCTTGCGGGTGATGTCGCCACCGTAGCACTTGGCCAACACGTCCTTACGGCGGGCCCGGATGTTTTCGCGGGCAATAATCTTGTTTCCAATGGCGGCCTGGATCGGTATTTCAAACATTTGGCGGGGAATTAACCCCCGTAATTTTTCTACCAGGGCGCGGCCGCGGTGGTATGACTTCTCATTGTGCACAATGGTGCTTAAGGCGTCCATCGGCTCACCGTTGACCATAATATCCATCTTCACCAGATTGGACGCCCGGTAGCCGGCTACTTCGTAATCCAGCGAGGCGTAACCACGGGTCCGGGATTTCAAATGGTCGAAGAAGTCATATATTATTTCGCTCAGCGGCAGATCGTACTTGAGCATTACCCTGCTGGTGCCCATGTAAACCATGTCTTTGTAGGTACCCCGGCGATCCTGGCACAATTCCATCACCGCCCCCACAAATTCATGAGGCACCATCACGGTAGCCGACACGATCGGCTCCTCAACTGACTCTATGCTGCCACTGACTGGCATTTTGTTGGGGTTGTCAATTTCGATTACTTCACCGGTAGTGGTGTTGACCCGGTAAACCACGCTGGGGGCGGTGGTGATTAGGTTTAACCCGTACTCTCGTTCCAGACGTTCTTGGACTATCTCCATGTGCAGCAGTCCCAGGAAACCACAGCGAAACCCGAATCCCAGGGCGTCAGATGTTTCGGGATCGTAAATCAGGGAGGCGTCGTTCAGCTTTAGCTTGTCCAAGGCATCCCGCAGATCCTCGTATTCCGCCGACTCCACCGGGTACAGGCCACAGTAAACCATGGGCTTGACCTGGCGGTAACCCGGCAACATGGCGGCGGCGGGCCGAGCGGCATTGGTAATGGTGTCACCCACCTGGGTATCTTTCACGTTTTTCATGCTGGCATTTAAAAACCCTACCTCGCCTGGTTTAAGCTCATCCACTACTACAGGGGCAGGCTTGAACACGCCCACTTCGTTAATCTCAAACTCTTTACCAGTAGCCATCATTCTAATTTGCATACCCTTGGTAATGCGTCCATGCACCACCCGAATATACGCAATCACGCCTTTGTAAGGATCGTAGTGGGAATCAAAGATTAGCGCCTGCAGCGGGGCATCCTCGTCGCCCTTGGGCGGTGGGATACGGTTGACTATCTGCTCCAGGATATCCTCAACCCCGGTGCCGGTTTTTGCCGATGCAGAAATAGCATCGGAGGCGTCCAGTCCAATTACTTCTTCAATTTCCTGCCGCACCCGTTCAGGTTCGGCGGCGGGCAGGTCGATTTTATTAATCACCGGGATAATCTCCAGGTCGTGATCTAAGGCCATATATACATTGGCCAGAGTCTGGGCCTCTATGCCCTGGGCTGAGTCCACCACCAGCACCGCCCCTTCACAGGCTGCCAGGCTTCGGGATACCTCATAGGTAAAATCGACGTGGCCCGGTGTGTCAATTAAGTTCAATACATACTCACGGCCGTCCCTGGCTTGGTAGTTTAGGCGCACGGCCTGTAATTTAATGGTGATGCCCCGTTCCCGTTCTAAATCCATATTGTCCAGTACCTGCTCGGTCATTTGACGCTGGGACAGAGCCCCGGTAATCTCCAACAGCCTGTCCGCCAGGGTAGATTTACCGTGGTCGATATGAGCTATAATGCAAAAATTTCTAATACGTTCCTGGTCTCTCTCCAACGGAAAGCTCCTCTCCATCTGTTCATGACAGTAAAACATACAACATATTATAGCATTTGACGGGGGAGCATGAAAAGCACGTTAAGTGCAAAAAAGGGCACCGTGCTCGGGGCGCCCCATAAATAACGTGTAATATGAAACTATATAATGAAGGAAAACTAACTCACGCGTACATTTTATTATCATCATCCTATAACCGGGTCGACATGCTCAACTTATTAGCCCCACAGCCATTGTTTAAACTTATTTAAAATATCCAGCATGATATACCCTGCTTCATGGGCAGCACTTATGGCTTTTTCCGGCCAATTGCTTGCACTTACTTCATGTTTTACTGCGCCGGTCAACTCGCTTATTTCGTACATCACCGGCTTTGCTTGGTCACCCATCTGCTGCGCCAGTTGGCTCAAGTGTTCCCTGTCTATATGAAAAAGCAGATTTTCGCCCAGCAAACGCAAACCCAGCTGTTCTTTTTGCAATTGCCATTCCAGCAACTGCAATGGATGCTGAGGATCAACGAGTCGGTTAAAATGGGTCAGCGAAACGCTAACACCAAAGATCACCAGGCCAAAAAAAACGCCCAGGCTGGCTATAACTGCTTTATTGGTTAGACTCGTCATAAAATCACCCGATTAATTACCTTGGCTATTTTAGTGTGTTAATGCTATTATTACCATTTGTTTAATCGGGTATTCTGTAGAATGTCTCCAATATTTAATATACTAATTATATGTCCCCATTATATGTCCCCAATTATTGTGAAGCTGATGTTTCAGTGTTAGCGTCAAGGCTGCGTTTGACCAATTCTGCCACCGGGCCGGCCAGTAGACGTCCGGTTCGTACGGCCTCTTCGGTGGAATTGCTAACGCTGCCCACCTCCAGCAATATAGCTCCGGGATGCAGAAACTGGTTGTAACGCCCCTCTTTAATTTGCACACCAAGGCACAGCCCCGGGTGCTGTTTTTCCATTTCGGCAGCCAATTCCCGGGCAAAATCATAATTTTCGCGCCAGGCGGGGAAAGAAGCCCGAGCATCCGAACCGACAACGATTAACACCGGTGCCACTTCCTGGCCGTGCACTGTCACCAGGCTGTTTTCCCTTGATTTACCGGCATCCCGGTGAATATCCAATACCACCTGAAGTGACGTGTTATTTTCCAGGAGTCCGGTTAAAGTTTCCTGCGACCGTACATATGAATCGGCATAGATGGTGTCATTTATGGTATCTGAGCAGGCCACTCGTATGCCATGGTTTTCTTCCAACTCCTGCTGCAGAGCCTCGCCCACTTTAACCACACCACCTTTTTTACCATGCAAACGTTCCATACCATCTGTTAGTGCGTACGTCTCACCGGTATGAGTGAAATACACGCCTACCAGGTTATCTTCCGAAAGAACGGTGGTAGTTGTTTTTTCTTCGGCCTCGTCGTCAGCCAACGGCATTAAAGTGGGTTCCTGTGCGGTTACGGCCACTGATTCCTGGTCGGAAACAAAGTCGGCCTCCAGAAACGGCATTTGTGACTGCAGCATGTGTAGAGGCTGCTGCCTGTCCAAAGTGAACAAGCCAATCAATGGCTTAACCGTCTCGCCTGGGGAAACCATTCGGGGCAGGCTTTCTGCTTCTCCCGCCCAGGCCATCATGGGTATCCCGGCTTGTAGGATACCACGGGGACTGCTATCGCTCCAATTAATAATTGAACTGATTAAAAATTGTTTGCTCGTCCCAGTGGCCGGAGTGGCGTCGGCCAGGTACACTAATAATCTGAACAGCACGGCCAACAAAATAATTATTGCTATTGCCGGCCAGATGCGGCGCAATCTGTTACTGCGGTAACTGTAAGAATAAGTATTATACATAAAAAATCCCCCCAGTGGGACATGTTTAATCTTATGTTCCTGGTGGGATATTTATTACACGCTTGTACATCGCTGGAAACTAAAAATGAAATTCTTGGAATCGAGTAGGAGGGGGCGGCAAGCCCCCGACCTCTCACACCACCTAGCATGCGGGTCCGCACTAGGCGGTTCCCAAAGGTTTACGCAGTTCCAGATAACGAGCAAGTAAACTTTTGAGCCCTTGCGCCTTCCAGTAGGAGGTGCCAAGGGCATTATTTAGGTTGCGGGACATACGCCAATACCCTTTCCGGGAATTGGCCATCATAAATGCCACCCAATCAGGGACGCCTAGAGAACGCAGCTTCCTAATCCGGGTTCGGACACGTTTCCATTGCTTCGAATCCATTTATCCAGTGTTTCGCAGTGCTTTTTGGCAGAAGCTATCTTAAAGTATCCTACCCAGCCCATGAGGTAACGGTTTAGTTTGTCAATCCGTTTCTTCATTGGATATGGCTTAGTACGGGAAGTTAGCTCTCGTATTTTGTCTTTGAAGCGTTCCAGTGTCTTTGGAGCAAGCCGAATGGTGGCCTGCTTGTTTGACAGGAAGCTAAAACCTAGAAATTTACGTTTCCAAGGCCGGTCTACTGCACTTTTGTCCCGGTTAACTTTTAGTTTTAGCTTGCTTTCTACAAAGTGAGTAACTGTTGCCATCACTCGTTCCCCGGCCCGTCTGCTTTTGACGAAGATGTTACAGTCATCGGCATAACGAGCAAATCGGTGACCCCGCCTGGTGAGTTCTTTGTCCAGGTCATCGAGAAGTATATTCGCCAACAGTGGACTCAGTGGTCCGCCTTGCGGCGTGCCTTCCACAGTGTCCTTGGTGATTCCGTGTTCCATAACTCCGGCATTGAGGTAGGTGCGGATTAGTTTTAGAACGCGCTTGTCTTTAACTTTCCGGGCTACTCTTGCCATGAGAATGTCGTGGTTTACGCGGTCAAAGAATTTCTCCAGGTCCATATCCACTACCCAGCGGTATCCTTGCTGGATGTGTTCCTGAGCCAATTTGACAGCATCATGAGCCCGTTTACCGGGCCGAAAGCCGAAGCTGTTAGGTGAAAATTCAGGGTCGAAGATGGGGGTCATCACTTGTAAAAGGGCCTGTTGGATTAAGCGGTCCAGTACGGTCGGGATGCCTAGCAGTCGTATTCCGCCGCCGGGTTTGGGGATTTCCACCCGTTTGACGGGCATGGGTTTGTAGGTTCCGGTTAAGAGCTGGTTCTTCACCGTGCCCCAATGTTGAATCAGGTAAACTTGTAGTTGTTCTACGGTCACTCCGTCAACACCGGGGGCTCCGCCGTTCTGTTTAACCCGCTTGTAGGCAGAGAGCATGTTGTTCCTTGCCAGCATGTGTTCCAGCAGGTCGTTCTGGTCTGCGCGAGGGGAATGGTCGAGTTGTGCCAGCGAAGAGCTCGGCGCTCCGGCATACCCTGGCGGCTTCACCGCTGCTCTTTGCCGTGAGCCCTCTTTGTTTGAGGTTGGCTGCTGTCGTTGCTCTTTGCACGAACGCATCGGGTTCCTCTCTCCTTTAGGTTCGGTCCTTCCGGGTTCGGGCGTCCCCTACTGCCGTATTATGACCTCGGCTGACTCCTGCAGGTTCAGCGCCGCCTCACGGCGACGGTTACCAAGTTACTTGGCTTATCCTGCAGGCCTCCCCAGATAAGAACGTCATCTTTCCGCTCATGTACCCGCCCAAGTTTACTGCCTCAGCCTTTGGCGGCTTTGGATTTTGTCATGTTTAGCTGACTCGTCCGGCTGAAGCAGCCTCAAATTGGGTTCGTGTACCTCGGGTCAAGCGTTTGCCGCCGGCTTCCTTCAGATTCCGTCTCGCGACGGACACCCTTGCCTTTGGCTAACGGTAGGCGCTCGCCAGCCCCCGTTCGGGACTTTCACCCTAGAGATGACGCCCATGCTGGGCGTACTAA
>LADP01000018.1 GCA_000961575.1 Peptococcaceae bacterium BRH_c8a | reverse complement strand
TACTTTAAAATGGATGGCGTCGAGGTAAATGATTGGATAGATGCGTTCTAAGGGCCGCGATTGCCATTCTGTTACTACGGGTAGGATTTTATCCGTTACTTTGCTAACCATAGTTGGGGATACGTCGATACCGTAGATGTCCCGCATATGGCTTTCAATATCACGGGTAGACATGCCTTTGGCGTACATGGCGATAATCTGATCTTCTAGGTCATTAGAGGTTGTCTCGTACTTCTTGATGACCCTTGGTTCGAAGTCCCCGTTACGATCCCGGGGGATTTCAATATCCGTTTTACCAAGCTTTGTTTGGATGGTTTTCTTGCTGTAACCGTTACGGCTGTTGCCTGTGTTATTGCCTTCCAGACTGTGCTTATTGTAGCCTAAGTGGTCTTCCATTTCAGCTTCGAATATTTGCTGCAGGGTATCCTTGAAGAGGTTCTTGAGCAAGTTGTGTACGTCTTCTACGGTATCGCATTCCCCAGCCAGTTCCTTGATAGTCTTGTTCGCATAATCTTGCATAAATGGTCAGCTCCTTTTACTGTAAGTTATAACCATTTACACAAAATTATCTACGTTCTCTAATAAATGCTAAAAAATAATGACTTTATATATTAAATTAATCTTAAATTATAAAAATAATTAAAATAACCTTTACCTTAGTCATGTTTTTAAAATATTTTTAGTTTCTTAACATTCCCCACTACCTGACCATATTCGCCACTGACCTTCTTCTTGATGTGGCCATTACGGCGGTTGGTGGTTTCCTTTTTTTTGGTATCATTCTTTTCTAGTCTAGACTGTCATTCAGCCCGGTCTCAAGCATCTCCTGCAATGTGTGTTTATTGTCATCCGATAGAGCCAGCAGTATGATCGAAATTGCCTAGATATAATCGGCATTTCAACTAATGAACCATTAATCTCCGATTTTATCTCAACAATATTTTGTTGAATTATAATATCTTCTTTAACCATGAAACTACCCCAATTTGCACAGCTATTTGCGGTCTACTATTGGTTCATTACCGTAAACGAAATATTCAGACGGTCCGTGCAATCAAACGCATTCTTTTTGAATTAGCATTCGAAAACTATCTCTACATGCCACCCTATAAATGTGATTTCTCGGACAGCTTGCTTGTCTCTTTCCACATTTCGCTACAATTTTGGGAATCCAGTATTCGAGATTGGTCTTGGGATCACGATAGTATTGGCATCCTTGATAAGGATGCCAAAAGCACCCATGGATAAGCACAGCTCATTTATTTTGGTGAAGAATAATATCCGGCTTGCCAGGAAGGTTTGGATCATGCAGACGAAACCGGAAACCCAGCCGATGCAAATATTTGCGCACATTCATTTCACCCTTGGTGTTTTTGGAGCGGATATGAGACATAATCTCAGACTCCGCTTTTGTGGATTATCAGGCAACATGATCGCCTTCTCTATTCAAATAGCAAACATTATTGCAACCCTTTTCAACTCCAAGATCATCAGCCAAAGAGCTCTCAGACTGCATTCCCAACTGCTCCAGCAAGCACTCTGCTATGGCTTGCCCCAGCAAAGGAGGCACCGCATTGCCCACCTGCTGATATTGAGAGTTTTTGGATCCATACAAAACAAAGCTATTGGGAAAAGACTGCAGCCTGGCTGCTTCTCTAATGCTTAATGCCCTGTTCAGGGTCGGATGAATCCACATAGACTTGCGAACATTCATCACAGTTCCAGACGGCTCATCATACTGCAAACGCAGATAAATGGTGTTCTGCGTCCTTTCAGGAAGCGAATATGTAGTCTTTAATGACTTATCAAGATTATGGAAATTTTCTCCTTGTTCAAGAGCCTTAAATCTCTCTTTGGCAACATCCCCTGTATCTGTAATTACATGATTGCTTATTGTATTTCTGTTGTTAAGCAGAGTTGCCAGTTTTGAACCTTCTTTGAAAATAGAATGTATTTCTGGAGCATCTGCCTGAATTGATGTTTCCAATTTCTCCAAATCCTCAATTGCATCCCTTACAGTATTGTAATCTTCCATTTGAAGAATACGGGAAGGCAGCTTGATCTCCTTCTCACCAATAATGTCCTTTTTTATACCTATCATAATAAAGCGCTCTCGAGTTTGAGGCACGCCAAAATCAGCCGCATTCAAAAATGCCTTGTTTATGACATATCCCAGCGCTTTGAAATTATGCTCCAAGTAGTCCTTAACACTAAAAGTATCTGCAATCACCGTTATGCGGCTATCAGATATTTGGATTTCACAATCAATATGATTTTCATGCAATTCGTTCAAGCGCTCTATTGCCTGCTCAACTTCCACGAGTGTTTTAAGCCTTTCAAAATAAACAGAATACTGCTGATTCTCGTCTGCAAATTTCTGAAGAATTTCTTTGCTGCTGCAAAAGAAATTCTCCCAATTTTCATTCCAAAAAGCCTTATACATCTGATCCCAATCTGCAAACAGTTTCTTCACTTTTTTTTCTTGATTTTTGACATACTCCGCCGCACGCTCACTGGTTCGTGAAAATTTCAATAGTTTGCAAAGCACGCTGTACCCTTCCTTATTCATTCTGTACATATCCAAGTCATCTTTATGCTGAAGCGCATCAGTGGCCAATGTCGTTGATTCTTCTCCAACACATAAAGCGATTCTTTCTTTTCTGGTTGGGATGCCCAATTCTCGCACTTCTTTAATATTGCCACTTTCAACAAAGAAAAAGTGTCTGCTGGATTCCAACGTCTTTACATTTTCAAGTACAAAGGCTGTGGGGTTCAATTCTTTAATGGCGCGAACATAATGCTGCACCAATTGATTGTTGCCGCTGATTAAGCTGGTTTTTTGCCTGTTTGCGTTTGAAAACCCTTGGCATGGGGGACCCCCTATGACAACATCAACCTTGCCGTATTTATCTTCTATTTTCTCTTTAAACGATATCGTGGATGCATCATCTTGAAGCACTTCAACTCCCTCATGATTTTCAGCATACGTCTTGGCTGCATATTTATCGTATTCTACAGCAGCTTTAATATCAAAACCGCCGGTTCTCATAAATCCAAGGCTCAGTCCGCCTGCACCTGCAAATAAATCTATTGTATTAAGCTTCTTAATCTTCTTCATCCTCCTTCTTAGCCGAAGCAATTTCAATCCCTTGACGCCTAAGCAGGAGGTTCCAGCACTCTTCACGCTTGCACCATTGGGTTATATTGGTTCCTTCAATCAATGGATGAGTTATATGATCCCATACTTTTTGAGCCAGCTTTTTCAGCAGCGACTCAAACTGTTCATCTATATCTTGTTTTGCCCATATTTTGTCTAAATCAATTTTATCTTCGCAAATACGATAAGCTAAAGCGATAGTATAGGCTACTACATTTGCCTTATAGTCTCCCAATTGCAAATTTTTTACTATGCTGACGCATTTGTCGAAAAGAATGACATTTGCCACCATGTGCTTGTAATATCGCTCGCTTGGAAAAAATAATTTGCCACCCTCAACTAATGCCATAAACTTCACAAAATTAGTTTCTGAGCCTTTGCTGACAATATGCGGCTGCTGCATAGCGCACATCATACACTTCGCCGCAAGTGTTTTTGTGACAACGTGGCTCTTTGGATTCTCTTCTCTGAACTTCTTTTTTCGAGATGCTGTGCTTTGCCTGTTGAGCTCAACAAGATACTGCCCGCGGGCACGCTCATAAAACCAACGCATGCGCTTGCGGGACGGAACCCATATTCTTCGTGAAAACTTCTCCATTTCAACATGCCACGGGGTGTTGGCGCTGAAATCTGACATTGTAATCTTGTTTTGGCTGTTCGCATATTTGGATATATATGCAACAATCCGGTCTTTGTTTTGGTCTGATTTGAGAATTGTCAGCTTTACAGGAACAAACACTTGGCTTAAGTCTAATCTTGCCTTATATGCGTTCGCGAGAGATGCTGTGGTTTGGCCTCCATTGACAATTTGCCAGCCATGCAGGCTATGCACTGAAACAATACCATTGCCTAGCTCATCAGCTTCTATCCATGCCGCTACCGTTGAAATGCCATTGTTGTATGCCATGAACATCTCCGGCTCATCACGCACCGTATTTCGAATGCCTTTATTGACAGCATTCTTGGCTTGCAAAAAGGAGCGCACATTTCGCTCAATTAATTGCTGTCCATGCTCATCATATATCCTTGCCAGCACTACTCCAGGCAGCATGCCGACATAGCAATCATATTTTTGGTGGTCTGCCTGCATTTTCATCATGCAAAGGCTGCAATCGTATTGATCCCTCAAATTAATATTGTTTTCCCCAATACTGCCAGCTTGGCCGACAAGTCTGAAAATCCTGTCTATATCCCATACATCATATGATAATACTGTATCCTCCTCTTCTGCATCTGCCGGGGGGTCTATGTCGACAAAAGCATTTGAGAGCAAAAAGATGCGAACGGTTGTGATAAAGGACTGCCTTTCATAAATCAGTTGCGCCAATGTATAAGCAGTATCAGTTTCCTCCATTTCCTTATGCATGCCTGTTTTAGCATTTCTATAAAAACGGCGCACCATTTTGAACATGCGATTTGCATCGTTCCGGCTCATCTTTGTTAGCTTATTGTTGCGCTCCCATTTAACCGCAAGCAAACTAAGCATCGCATTTTTCTCATCGAACGCATGCGCGCTTACTAACATCGCCTGTCTGCTGGAATTTGTTTTTTGATAGGGACTGAGCTGGATATCGCTTATCACCTGCTCTTCTTCCAGGTAGCCGCACAGAATTGCTTCCATGGCTTCCTCTGTTGTGCGGTAGCGTCCAGCCTCATGCTCTGCTCTGGCATCCTCGCAAATCATTGCATGAAAGTCTTCCAGGATCAAGCAGTTTCCTCCTTTGCATGCAGCTTTGCAATCTGCCAAAACTCCTGTTCATCGATTCTGTAATTGGCGCAAGCGCTAATCTCTAGGGAGTATGATATATCTCCCAGTCCATTTGGCAAGTTTTCACTCAAAATACGCGGGAACCCTTCCTTGACATTGAAAATAGCATGTTCTTTGACGATATATCTGGCAGCATAGCTGTCTATATATGGTTTTCCCAGTCCGCATCCGAATATTTTATCTCGAAATAAACTGCATGCACTTTCGTCGTTCTCGATATAATCCTCAATGCCTTTTACTACATCTGCGACAGTTTCTCCGGAAGAGTCGCTAGGCTGGACTGCTATAAAAAACAGAGCAAGAGTGCCTCCTGCAAGCCGATCATTAAGCTGAACCTCATTGCTGATGTAGGCTTTGTATGGCATTTTTGCGGCTGTAGTCTTGACCTCAATGCTCATATTCTGCAAAGAAAAATCAAACACTTCATGATATGGGCCTTTCCAGTAGCCAATTGTCTGCAAGCCCAAATTATTTTGAAGCATGCTACGCAACAGCCATAACTCTCCAAACAAACCCAATTGTTCTTCTCTTGTCAATTTAATGTTCTCACGAAGAGAGAAAAAGCGTCTCCAGCGCTCCAAAGCTTCAGAAAGTCTTTTACGCAAATCTGCTCTTTCAATGCTATTCAGGCAAGAGCACAAATCATCGGAAACCGCAAAATATACCTCGTCGTCGCTTCCTTCCCCCTGTTCAATACGGACATAGCATCCATCTATTCCTGCATTGTCGAAACCGGAAAATTCAATAGAAATGCCTTTCCAAGCTGGATACCTATGCCCCTTTGCCGCATCCTCAGGATTGCATTGCAAATATAAAATGTGTTTCCCGTCTGTTTTCCTGACAGCGAAAACAGCCAGAATCTCTTGACTCAGCCTCATTTGACGTGTTAAAAGAGGGTCTTGTCCCATCCATTTTTTTGAGCGGCATTCCTGTTCCAGAGCCGAAAATATTTCGCGAGCCTGCATCTGATTATTAATCATTGCTACTCATCCTCTTCTTCCAAAGCACGGAAGACATTGTTGGCCATATATGCAACTGGAGTGGATTCATGGCTTGGAGGGAATACTAGGCCAATGCCAATTGGCACAATATCTTCCGGCAAGTTGGAAAATGCACTATCCAGTTTTTCGATAGGATAAATTAAGATAAGTCCATGGTGGGGCTGATTGCCCCTCAATTCGCGCCGAATATATGTAGCAGCTTCCCAATCAGAACCAATGCTGTCCTTTATTATTTTGGAACGCTTGCCCTTATTGCTGGTTGCCTTGGCCCTCAGTTCAGCAACTTTTTTCATTTGATCATCATCAAAATCCATATATTCATGCTCCTGTGAAAGCAAGCGGCCAAACGCTTTGGCACCCCTTTTTTCGCTCCTAGCTCCTCGAGCCCTTTTTACTCCCCGTTCTATTTGCAGACCTCCAATTTCAAACGCCTTTTTTGTCTGCTGTTCGCCGTCCTCTGCATTGATAAAGCAAACTGTCCAATCCGTCAACCCGCCTTTTGCGTTCTGTTTGCTGATGTACTCCTTCAAGCGGGAGCTATTTGCTCGTGGCGCATTGCGGGCAGTCTTATACTCCGATAAAAAGCTGCAAATGCTGAAGCCGTCGACATGCTCCCAAAAATAGTGTTTCGGCATGCTCGCAGCTTGCGCATACTTGCTGGGACGCTTTTTGAGAAGATACTCTTGATTAGGAGCGCCAAGCTGTCTTATAAAGTGATCCACTGCGCTCTGATTGTCACGGAAAAAGTCCTCGTCATCAAGCTCAAACTTGGTAGTCTCGCTTACGCTATTGCTGTAGTCATCCTGCATTTCATATGCTGATTGCATTTTGTTTTTTGCCGCTATATACAGCTCGGAATGCGTTCTAACTTTAAGTCCATACTCTTTAGGCAAAGACTCTCGCTGGTCCATATCAAACAACTCGCTGCGTAGCTCTTCCGTTGCTACAGCAATATGTCCAAACCATTCGGCCAAAGTTGGCGTTGTATAAAGCCTGCACACATCAAGGTAGCCGGGCCTGTATCCAAACCACCTTCCCATCTGCATCAAAGTGTCATAAAAAGTTGATGCTCTAAGAAAATAGCTTGTCGACAGTCCTTCCAACGTCAACCCGCGAGAGAGCTTGTCTCCTCCAACTGCTATTACGATTCTCCCTTCAGGATAATCTTTGTATTTCAGCTCATCATCACTGACCCCATTAACCTCAAGCACTTCAAGCTTCTGAAAGACATGCGCTATTCCGTCAAAAACAACTGAAAACTCAGGCATTCCGCATTCGCCGGCTAAATCAAAAAAACATTCGCGCATATAGAGCGAAGTTTCAACAAAATCGTCATCCCACAGCGCCTTGAGCCTAGCTGCAAAAGAAGTAGGTTCAGCTGCATCTTCATATTTCAAGCGGTTCTTGATGTCGTTAATCTTTCTAACAACAAGATCCTTAATTTCATAATGAATATCAGTATACCGCGCAGCATGAATCAGCATTGACATATGCTCGTTCTCCTGATTGCGGGCCAAACGAATAGATGATGCGATGAGAAAAGCTCCAATCGCATCAACAAGCGTTTCAGGCAACCGTTGAGGCGCATAACCCTTTTTAGCCTTAGCAGGCACAAATAGCGGATCATACTGCACTTCTCTAATCAAGCGCATGGTCTCTCCATCGTCACGGTTAAGTCCGAAAAATTCTGCAGGGCCGATATAATTCGAAGGTTTTGGCAGGCAAAGGATAAAATCTTTTGGGAACAGTTCGCTGCCGTATTCTTCCGTTCCAGCTTCATCATGAATAAAGATGTTGGCATAAGGAGTGGCTGTGTATCCCACATACGCCTTATTGGAAAACAAATTGTAAATCCTTCTTATCTCTGCATTTACACGCGATGGCTCGTAATCAGGCAGTATGTTCCCATTCTCATCGCTTATAGATTTCGTATTGACAGATGCCTGATCAGCCTCATCATCAATCATCAGCATAGGGATATTTGCAATTATCGCTTTGCCCTGCTTCAGCAGATGCGCCTTGGTTAAATTTCCGGTTCTAAAAAATTGATAAAGATTCTTGAGCACAGTAGCATTTTTCTTAACAATAAAAACGGATGGCCGCCCTTCCAAATCCTCTATTTTGTTTGCACGAGCCTTATTGAAATCACCCTTTGGGTCTCGAGTTGTATATGTGCGTAGCTTCAATTCGGAGGGATAGCTTAGCTCGCCAACCCCGATCCGTTTGCCTACCATGCCATTCTTTAGAAGCACATCTATACTTGTTTCGAATCCAAGAACTTCCTCATCCAATCTTGTCTGCGTCTGAATGCGCAGACTATCATGCATGCCAGCCAGCACGATAATTAGTTTAAATCCAGCATCCAATGCTTTATTGATTAAGCCTGTATAATGAGCAGTTTTGCCGGATTGCACATAACCCAATACAAGCCCGCGCCTGTCACTGAGAAGCATATTTCTTTTCGGATCATCTACAGCATCAAGAATTTTATCGGTGGTTTTGTCAATACTGTCAATAACTGCAGGGCTCCAATTTTTAACTTTCCCAAGATATCTTGTCCAGCGGCTCCAATGGCCAAGCAAATTTTCATTTTTTTGCTCAAACCACCATTTCTCTTTTATGCTTTGATCTTCTCCCTGAAGCATCAAATAGTCTGAAACTTCCTGCGTGATGGATAATCTGAGATGTTCTTTAAGCCATTCCATATCAAATTCTGAACCGCCCGGCAAACTGCTTTTTACAAATTTAATAGTTTTGGCAGCCGCTTCTTCAAAAGGAATTTCTTTTTCCTTCATCGACCAGCAATATTCAACCGCTACTCTGGCAATTGCATCTCTATCCATAAAATCTCTATCTCCCTTTAAAGTTGCAGCTTGTTTTTAATATCCTCAGCCATTCCTTCATAGATGCTGATCTGCAGCACCTTCCTCAGAGCCTCGCATGAGCTGTAGCCTGCATCAATCAAGTCACTGCAAAAGCTTGCAGCACTATCTATTAGTTCATTTTTTTGGCTTGACTCACCTGTAACAGGTCCTGTCAGCGATGCATTCATAGGAGCAAACCCTTCAACGAGGCTTATAAATGTATTAAGCTTCTTTGCAGCGTCAGCGCTTAATTCAGATCCCGCATCCTTCAGTATAGCGTGGTTGCGGTTTATTCTAAAAAACGTTCTTCCTCGAACTGAAGCCTGTTCCCATATTGCATCATTGTCTTCCGCTTTAATCTGCTGGTTTACAACAGCACCTCTATAGTAATAAACCTTGCGTGAAGCCTCTTGCGCGGTTCTTGCAATCCGCCTTATTCGTTCCCGTAGCATTGACGGAGGAGCCGCTGATGATTTTTTTACATCAATTTTCCAACCAAAATCCATATCGCCAGTCAAATCCAGCTGGATTCTGGCAAGCTGACCCGGCTCATTTTTCCGCAGCATTTTAAACCATGTGCCCGGAACGAGCAAGCGTTTGTTTCTGTAAACATAAAAGCCCTGCTGTTCCAGCCATCCGCTGGCGCCACCAGCTTCATCATATTCCTTAACCGACAATTTTGAATGATGCGGCAAAATAAACGCATGCGCGCAAACACTTTTTCCATTGCATTCCAAAAACTCTTCTCTGAACTCCTGCGTGGCAAGCGATTTGCGCATAAATGGATCCCATGACTCAATTTTTTGCCCATTTAGAAAAATGTGTATCGCTTGCGCTCCTGACAAAAACCTGTGAAAAACCATGGACAAGTGCTTTTCCATATCTGCAATCCGTTGCCAAAAACGGCCAATTGCTTGATCACTGTAATTTTCGGTAATGAGTCTGTCCAATTTTTCCATTACAACAATTGTTCCTTGCCCGTAATTGCCAAACCTGCTTAAAGCATCTTTCCATGCAGATGTTGAGCTGTCATCGAACAATTCCCATCTGTTTGAATCCATGATATTGTCTATATCCCATACCCTCACGCAGATCGCATTTGAGCCCAAGAGCTTGCTTCCAACAGTCAGCCGTTTGCATAATGAAAAGGCTGCCGTTTTTAACCCCATTCCAAAACGGCCTAAATCATCATGGCTTCTTGGATCAATCGGATTCTTTGAGCCAATTTTCATCGCCTGATGCAAATTGTCTTCATTCATTCCATATCCGTTGTCGCGCACGCTTATGTAATCCAATTCTTTATTCCATTTGACATCAATATGTATTTCTGTTGCTTTGGCAGCAATGCTGTTATCAATAATATCAGCGAGCGCAGTTTCAAGAGTATAGCCTACTGAGCGAAGAGATAGTACGAGGGGGGCGGCTTCTGGAACTGCAAGTTTTCTATTAATTTTTTTTGATTTCATCATATGCTTTTTTGCGCCTGTCTACAGGCTTTTCAGCTTCCCGCGGAATAGCCCAAGCCCAGCCAATTTGCTCCTTTAATTTTGCCTTGTTGGCAAAGAATCTGCACGCGGCGTTCCGATATGCTCCATTTTTCAGCAGCTTTTTTAGCTGTTATATATTCCATTGCAAACTGCCCTCGCAGATGATCATATGCTAAATGCGGAGGAACGAACAATATCAATACCCAAAAAGCTCATAGCAACGGGCAAGGGGCTAAGTTGCTCTTTTCGTCCAAATAAAAACGCTTGCTACTTTGCGGCTAATCACGCAACTCTTTTCTTTCATGCAATTTTAATATTCAGATAATATTATATCATTTCGTTCTGAACATTTCCATAACTATCCATGTTTTTATAAGGCAAGTTATTGCAATATGCAGAACTTTGTCAAAAGCAGCAAAGATCATAATTTCTATTAAAGTAGACAGCCATTGATTACACTACCCCGTAACCTTTTCCAAGATATCTAAGACTCATCCTTTTCTTATAGGGAGATTAATTATTCCCCACCGATCCAAGATAAATTTTTACCACTCTGAGTAAAGAATTGGACTCATTAAAAAAGCTTGCGGTTGAAATGAGGATAAAGATAACATATACTCCACTTGGCCAATTCTATGACGGACTTCTTGGTCTATATGCACCGGCAGAAAGCACAATATACCTTGACCACTCACTTCTTCGAGCTAAGAACTATTTTTTACATAGATGCATACTATGCGAAGAACTAGGACATGCAGTAACAGGCACTACCCTAAGCACATTTAAGGTATATACCAACTATAGGATGAACCGGAGAATAAACCAAGAGGAGGAAAGTGCCCTAATATGGGCCACGGAATATCTAATACCCACTAATGAACTATTGCTACTATTAGAAAATGGATATCATAATTGCGAAGATTTATCCCGGTATTTTGGAACAACTACATGGTTCATGTTTCGGAAGCTGCATTTCTTAAATATAGGGTGCAAGGATAAAAGGGATATCATTCAACCTGTTATCATTAATGCAAAGCTTACATGTGTGTGAGTTATTGGGATTTTAACGTCATCACGCCTACTTTTATAATTAGTACATAAGTATTGATTATGTCATCGTTCTCACTCCAATCAACCATATAATCAATATTTGAAATCTCAAGCAATCTTATGGCAGACATCAGTTGCTTTCGAGTACCCAGATATATAATTTCAAAAGAGACGGGATCGATGGCGGGGTATTTACTACCATAAATCCCGTGCAGTTTCAAAAGGATGTCCTTTGCAAGCTCACTATCGTGATTCATAACACGGCACCATTTTATGATCGAATATACGTTTAAGGTTCAATATCTTGTTTTAACCGGTGCCCTGAATACGAAGCCATAGACGATATAGATAGCACTTAGGGCAATTTATGTTTTTAAAAGTTGATGTTCATAACCCTAATGGGGGCATGGTGTTGTAGAAATGTTAGTAATTACCTTGCTTAGAATTTAGGCCAGATTTTACATTTATTTAATATGCTACCTATTACGTATTCGCTTGGTTTTTGGACTTTTTAGGTGTTTTTTGCAGTTATTACTACCTAATTCGACAAATTAAATGGCATTTCCTATTTATGTCTATAAAGTTCTAAGCTTTTCCAAAAAACTCTTAAGTCTCCTCAAAGCAAATAGCTTTGGGGTGACTGAAGAAAATAATATTGCCAGCCGTTGGTAAAAAGGGATATTTATCTTAAGTGCAATTCTAAATATACATGTGAAACTGTATTGTTCCTCGATAACTGTATGTAGGGGTTTAATGATTATTTTTTAAACACTATAATAGGTAAAAACCGGTATTGTTCTGATAAAATAAATCAAGAAGTCGTCTCACTTAATATTGGAGACAACATAAAAGGAGTTATTTCAATTGAGTAAGGTTATCAATTTCCGTAACACATATAAAGAAAAAATCAACTCAATTCGCTATGCTGTCGCCTTAGCCCGAGTGTCTACAGAAGACCAGTATGTCAAAGGTAACTCTATTCCTGAGCAAAACAGCCGCATAGACAAGTGGGCCATGAAAAACAATGTTCAAGTTATATACCGAGAAAGCATCAGCCATTCGGCATACCGGGGCTTGGATGAGGACGCCAGAGTGTTGGGACTGCTGGAGAGGGCCAAATCTGATCCCCGTGTGTCTTTATTTCTGGTTGACGAGAAAAGTCGCTTTGCCCGCCGCAAGTTTTTGCGTGTCACCTGGACGGACGAACTCCGCAAAAACGGTGTTGAAGTAATCGGCGTCAGTGAGCCCCAGTATGATCGCAAGTCGGTCATGGGCGTTTGGTGGGAGGGCATGAGCGAAACCAAGGACGAGGCCAGATCCGTAGAAACGGCCTACTGGACCATGCGGGGGATGCTACGAAATTTCCAGGAACGGGATACGGTTACCGGAAATTGCTATCGGAACGGCGGGCCGGCTGCATACGGTTATAAAAATGTACGTGTAACCAGGGGCAAAGATGCGCGTGGGAAAGATATCGTAAAATTAATCTGGGACATCGAAGAAAAACATGTTTCCATTGTTCGATATATCGTGCTAACTTGTTGGTTGGAAAAGAACATGACATTTAAGGCAATAAGAAACCATTTACAGACCTCTGAACCCAAATGGGACGGACGGCGTGTACCGGTGCTAAATGCCAAAGGAAAACCTTGGAGCTTAACATCTATCCGAGAGATGTGCGTTAAAGCGATGGAAGGGTATTATAACGGAATAGGTTATTTTAACCGCACAGGTAAGGACCTGGTGGGTACCGGTCAAAAATGGAAAGATGCAGAGGAATGGCTTCGGATAGAGAATGCCCACCCTAAAATTATTACTGATGATGAACATGCGGAGTTGTTTAAAGTGAAAGGATCAGAAATGGAGCAAAGAAAAAAACCCGGGTTCAAACCTCCCCGGGCGGAAAATAGCCGATACTTATTTACCGGGAAAAACCTGCTTGGTGAAAATATGTTCACCTGCCTTCGCTGCGGTGGTCCTATGAAAGGATCACCGTCTGGCGGCTATTTATATTATATATGCTCAAACAGAGATAATCAGGCCAGCTGCGATAATAATGCCCACCTGGCACAGAATGAAATTGAAAAAATTGTTGTTGAATATATCAAGGGAATGTTTACGCCAGCCATGCTTGATGAAATAGTTAGAGAAACAGAAAAATTACTGGAACAAGAAAGTAGTGACCAAATCGGAGCATCTATACACCTGGAGAAATCTATAAAAGAAAAACAGCAGGCTATAGATAACCTTATGGAAGCAATAAAATATGCCCAAGACAGGTCTATTATGCCCACCCTTACTGCTGAATTAGATAAGATGCAACAGGAAAAAACGGCATTACTGAATGATCTTGAGGAAATTAATGTAGATAAACCCAAAAGAATTACTGTAGATAAAGCACTGATTCTAAAGAAAATAAATTCTCTGGAAAAAATCCTGCACAGTGATGATTTTAGCAATCGTGATAAAAAATATGCCGTGAAGGGTTTTGTTAGGGAACTCCGATACGACCCTGTTGAAAATGTGCTACATATTTATTTCTGGCCTTCGCCAGTAGACCAGTCAAGCCCGGTAATTATAGAAGCAATAAAAAACAGAAAAGCCGAGGATACTAGCTCCTCAGCTTTCCCGGCTTTAGGTGGAGGCGACACCCGGATTTGAACCGGGGAATCGAGGATTTGCAGTCCTCTGCCTTACCGCTTGGCTATGTCGCCACTTATATTGCTCTGTATGCTGCATTAACTATAATAACAAATCGCTCTTGCCCAGTCAAGGGTAATTACTGCCCAAGCAACCAAATTAGCTCGGGTTCCCTGCCTATAACAATTTAGCTTTCCTAATCCCGATAAACTAATTTGCGGTACTTTAAAATATTTAAGAACCAAAATAAAAAAGCTCCGGACTATTCCAGAACCTTCTTACGTTTAATGTGGAGCGGAAGAAGGGATTCGAACCCTCGACCCTCGCCTTGGCAAGGCGATGCTCTACCACTGAGCTACTTCCGCACATTAGCCTTACTTGGTGCCACGGGACGGAATCGAACCGCCGACACGAGGATTTTCAGTCCTCTGCTCTACCGACTGAGCTACCGTGGCATTTTGGCGGAGCTGACGGGAATCGAACCCGCGATCTCCGGCTTGACAGGCCGGCATGTTAGACCGCTACACCACAGCTCCACTTTACAAAACGCTTGCCAAACTCTTTCGGGCCACGGGTGATTTCAGTGTTTCTCCCGTACCGCTGACATTCACAAGTATACAAAAATTCAGCTCTTATGTCAAATGAAATTTTTGTATTTGTTGTTATCCGAATAACAAAATGCTTTCCCGAACAAGTTTGGCCGCCAGCAGACTAGTTCGCTCGGATTGGTCATAAACCGGACAGACTTCTACCAAGTCCATGCCAACCACATTCAGTCCCTGTAGCAAGTGCACCGCTTCAATTATTTCAGCAGCCATGCACCCACCCGGTTCAGGCGTTCCGGTACCCGGAGCAAAAGCCGGATCAACAACATCGATATCCAGACTAACATAAACCGGACAATTACGCAAGAGGGGTAAATTTTTCCTGAGCGGGCCCAGCAATTCAAAGGGGAAAAAGTTAGTGTTTTGGCGAGCAAAAGCATACTCATCCCTGGTGCCGGAACGAATGCCAAACTGGAAGACGTTCTTTCCCCCCACTATTTCTACCACCCGGCGCATTACCGTAGCGTGGGACAGAACCTCACCCAAGTAATCCTCGCGCAGGTCGGCGTGCGCATCGAAATGCAGCACAACCAGGCCCGGGTATTTCACTGCTGCCGCCCTGACACAGGCCTGGGTGATTAGGTGTTCTCCACCCAAAACTAGCGGAAACTTCCCGTCCTCTAACAGTTTTTTAATCACCGATTCCAGGCGGCGCAGGCTTTCACCAGCGTGCCCCATGGGCATGACTATATCCCCGGCGTCATAATAGCAATATTCCGCCAGATCCCGATCCAGGTAGGGACTATATTCTTCCAGTCCCACCGAAACGTCCCGGACGCGCCCCGGTCCAAGCCGGGTACCGGGGCGAAAGCTAACGGTAAAATCCATGGGCGCACCAAGGATAACAACTTTAGCTTCATCATAGCTTTCACACGCGCCCATGAATAAACCGCGCCGCTCCAATAATGGCATACTTGGTTTATGCTGCATTGCCAAACAACTCCCCGCGTTTTTACCGCTTTACCAACGCCTGGACAAAAGGCTGAAGAACAAAGGCACTCTTATGAATTTCGGGTGAATACCACTTGGTGTCCAGAACCGGAAGCTTGTCCTTTTCTACGGCCAACGGATCATGTTTCTTGGAACCCATCGTAAAAGCCCAGTATCCGCCGGGATAGGTAGGCACTACGGCTTGGAAAAGGCGCATGATGGGGAAAATTTCACTTACAGAGGCGGTAACTTCCTTAATTACGTTCTCAAAAAAGAAAGGAGTTTCAGTTTGGGCCACGAATAGCCCGTCCTCAGTTAGCGCCTCAAAGACATCCTGGTAAAAGTCCTTGCCGAATAACCCTACCGCAGGTCCAATGGGGTCGGTGGAGTCAACAATAATCATATCGTAGGTGTTTTTGTTATCCTTAACGTGCTTAATCCCGTCCGCTACTAGAATTTCCACCCGGGGATCCTTAAAACCAATACTTAGCTCGGGGAAATATTGTTTAGCTACATCGATGACCATCTGGTCAATTTCCACGTGAACAACTTTTTCCACACCCTTGTGTTTCACGATCTCCCGTACGGCGCCACCATCCCCACCGCCAATAATTAGCACTTTCTTGGGGTTGGGGTGGGTATTTAGTCCGACATGGGTAATCATCTCATGATATATAAACTCATCTTTGATATTGGTCTGGATTATGTTATCCAGGGCCAGCATCCGGCCAAACTCAAAAGTGTCCATGACCAGCACCTTTTGAAACGGTGACTCGCCACTGAACAGTACTTCCTTAACCCTTACACTAATGCGCAGATTCTTGGTCTGGTCTTCGGTGAACCATACCTCCATCGAAACCCCTCCCTATTAAATAGAATAAACGTGAACTAGTAGAACATGGGAACGGCCGCCAGAGCGCAGCCTACTTTTTCCACCCGGTGTTCCACTGCCGCCGTTTTAATTTCTTTTAATTCCATACCCCGCGATGCGAAAGCCTCCCGAAGCATAGATTCAATCTTATCTTTTGCTTCCTCCCTACTGCAATAACCGGCAAATTCCATAATCACGCCAAAAGTATCGGCTGAGAACCCTATGCCCACTGCCGCGGATATTAGTTCGCCGGGAACATCACTGTATATATAACCGTAAGCAGTAGGCACCAGTGAACCCGGAGGGATCTGCAGGTTTGGATCGTACTCCGCGCTGGGGGGCAGAATGCTGGTAACCCGGATTAAATTAATGTTGCCAATCCGGCCGGCTAAAAGCGCATTATCAAAAGCTGTCAGTTCACTGTGGCCTTCTGCCGCCGCTGCCGTAAGAAAGAACTTTTTGGGGGTGGCCAACATTTTTAAAACCCCTTCCAAATATTATTTTTTAAAACAACAAACACTATTATATCAAACCTGACCCTAAAATAAACAAATTTTTTAAAGGATTTAATTACTGCGTATAGGAGAGCGGGCATCGTGACAGATTAAGGAATAACAACCTATGAAGGAGGAATTAACCACATGAAAACGGTACTTAGTACCTTTACTGACCGCCAACAGGCGGAAAGAGCGGTGGATGAACTACGCAGAAAAGGATTTGAAAAAGAAATCTCTATCTTGGCGCGGGATAACGAAAACAAGGGCCAAGACCAGGGCGGCATGGGCCAGGGCAATAACCTCACCGGAGGTACTACAACAGGGGGAGTAATCGGCGGTTTGGCCGGATTAGCCGTAGGAGCCGGTGCGCTGGTCATTCCTGGAATCGGGCCGTTGATTGCAGCCGGGCCCATTGCCGGGTTGCTTTCTGGAGCTGCCACCGGCGGAGTTGCCGGCGGTCTAATCGACTGGGGCATTCCTAATGAACGGAGCAAGTACTACGAGGGCAAGGTAAAAGAAGGCCGGGTGCTGGTTTCTGTTCATGCCGATGATCAAAAGATAAACGATGCCGAAGAATCACTTAAACGTCTAGGCGCCCAGGATGTAGAGGTACACCAAACTAAAAAGTAATACAAAAACAGCCTTCTAAAAAGTGAGTGCCTTTCTGTATCAGGCCAAGGCACTCACTTTTTCTATGCTATGCTCTAATTCTTCAAATGTTTCAGCATAAAAATATTCTTCACTATAATACTAACTGCCAGCCGCCATCTCATATAAACGTTTAAAATGCAGCGCATCCTCGGCCTGCCTTCCGCTGGACTCGCATATAACTGTGGGTGCCATACCCCGCTGCACAATCTGCCGGGCCAGTAAAGCAAAATCAGGACCGTAACCATCGTCCAACATGGTTCGGTGACGGCGCTCTCCAGCTCCGGTAAATTCCACGGGACTGAAATGGATATGGAGTTTTTGCAGCGCTGCGGCGCCCAGCACCTCCTCTACCCGATTCAGCACGGCGGCGAAATGCTCTTCTTCCCTCAGGGCTCCCGCTCCGGCTGCGTGTAAGTGACCAAAGTCAATGGCAGGTATTACATTTTCCCCCAGAGTACATAGTTCCAGCACCTCATCCAAGTTGCCCAGTAGCGAGGCCTTCCCCATGGTTTCAGGCGCCACCGGTATAGCACCAAAACCCTGGTCAGCGGCTATATCCAGCAGTTCAGCCAGCCGGTCGCGGACTCTTTTGAGGGTGCCGGCGCGCTGGTTCCCCGCACCACCTCCGGGGTGAAAAACCACCACACGTGCACCCATCCAATGAGCCGCTCGCAACGCATCAATAAAATGTTTTTGTGTCTTTTCCTTTATGCCCGGGTCTGTGGCAGTAAGGCTGATGTAATAAGGCCCGTGAATACTCAGTGCCACATTGTGCTTGCGGGCTGCTTCCCCCAACTTGCCGGCCGTTTCTTCTTTAAGATGCACTCCGCGTACGCACTGGTACTCGTAAGCAGTAAGTCCCATCCCCTCCAGCCAGCGCGGCATCTCCAAAGAAGATTTATGCCCTGCCTGGTAAAAAGAATCCGAGTTCCCCGCCGGGCCAAATTTAACCTGCATACCATAACCTCCTGTTAACTACAAATATCAAAAATGCTATCAATTAAAAATCGGTATTTGGACATTTGCTTAACCTCCTCTATTTTTGCCCTGTTTTACAAAGGGATTTACCGATTAATGAAGAAAATAACTTATATTTACATTAATTGTTTAATATGGTTATTACACAGGGCAACTAAGTAGCGGAGGTTAAGTAGATGGAAAAAAGGTTAAATATTTTTTTTATTATTATTCTGTGTCTAGCAGCGTTTCTAGTTTTAAGCCAGGAAAAGCAACGAGAACAAAGCGGCGTAAATACTACGGTTAATGCTGAAATATCACCCAACCGGCTTGTGGTTACCCAAGAATATGCCGTTAAGAACCTTGATCCGGCCCTGGCATCAGACACCGGGTCACTGCGGGTTACAGCCAATATATACGAAGGCCTGGTGCGGTTTAAACCCGGCACAATACAGGTGGAACCATGCCTGGCCCGTTCATGGGAAGTATCCGAGGATGCCAAGGTATGGACATTTAACCTGCGCCGTAATGTCCTATTCCACGATGGAACGCCATTGGACGCCCGTTGGGTAGAGTCTAGCATAAAAAGGCAAACAGCGTCTAAAAATAATCAAACCAGCTACGCCGATTTTGTTTACGCTCCCGTGCAAAAGATTGAGGTGGTAGATAATTACGTCGTCCGATTTCATTTAAAGTACCCTTTCGCTCCTTTTTTAAACAATTTGGCCGTGCCGATGGCGGCACCGGTAGTAGGCCCAGTTGCACACGACAGCGCAGACGGAAACCCTGTGCCGCCGCCGGGAACCGGCCCTTATATCCCGGCTGGGGAAATAGAAGGCGGAATATTACTTCGCGCCAACCCGCATTACTGGGCATCAACACCCGGGGTGCAAGAGATAGCTTTTTTAACTGTTACAGATTCATTGCTGCAGTCGGAAATGCTTTTGCATGGGCAGTCCGATATTGCGCTGGATTTAACTTTTAATGACGCAACCAGGGTGCGTTTTCAGGGTTACCCGGTATTTAGAACCACCGGTCTCGACATATGCTACCTTGGCTTTTATACCGAACGAGCACCATTTAACAGCGTCGTAGTGCGTAAAGCGGTGGCCCGGGCCCTAGATTTAAACGAGGTGTACAAGCACCTGGGTTTACAGCAGGCCCAGCCGGCAACCGGGCATCTTCCGCCGGGTGTTATGGGCAGCGAATCAAATGAACGGCCCGGCTATGACCAAACTACGGCAGCCCAGTTGTTGAATGATGCCGGTCACCAGAAGGGGTTGTCTTTCACGCTGATTACTTACTCTGACTCCCGGCCATACACTCCCGGTGGCGGGAAGGAATTGGCCGAAGCACTGGCCAAGTCAGCAGCCCGGGCCGGAATCACCATCAATGTAAGAGCTTATCCCTGGAATCAGTTCAAGGAAGCTCTACAGAGGCGGGAAGGAGATGCCTTCCTGTACGGTTGGATTAGTGATAACGGAGACCCGGACAATTTTCTGTATACCCTGCTGGCCCCAGATCAAATAGAACATGGTCAGAATATTACCCACTACCGCAGTACCCAACTGGAAACAATACTGATTAGCGGAAGAAACACTACAGATATGGAAATTCGCCGCCAACTTTACGCCCAGGCCCAGGAAATACTGAACCAAGATACCCCCTGGGTGGTGCTTGGTCATAGTCTTTATCACGCCGCCACTGCTCCGCACATAAACGGTTTCGTACTCAGTCCCACGGGATGGCATACGCTGGGCGATGTTAAGAAAAATGTTGCCCAGTAAATTTTTTACCATCAAATGCCACTAATATTAAGCATCACTTGGAACATAATATACGTGGATGTAAAAACAAAACTATTCCAAGGGGGTAACTTTATGGATCAAATCTATCAACTGCAACAGCAAATCCAAAGACTGCGCCAGGAAATTAACAACATTTCTCAGATGACCTCCCAGTTACAGCAGTTCGAGCAAAGCAACGCATCCCAGTTACAACAATTGCATCAGCACGAAGTAAACGCCAGTCAACAACTGCAACGCATTCAACAGGTCTGCAATCAGATTAACAACGACTTGAATCTCGTCAGCGGCGCAGCCCAACAGGCAACTCAGAGCATGAGCCAGACCGGCAATCAGTTCGGTACCGCTTATGCTGGCGGGTATGCTCAACAACCCATGACTTTTGGTTCCCAGTTTTCCACCAGCCAGACAGGCATGATGGGAAATCAACAACATTATCAACCTAACTACACTTCGGTCGCTCCTTTACAACAACAGCGTTTCGGTGCCGGTTTTAGCACGGGAACATATCAATCACCCAGTATAGGCGGATTTGCACAAACCTACGCCACCCCTGGCGCAGCCAGCGGCTACGCGTCACAAAACCAGTTTGGCGGCAATCAGGGTTACAATCAATTCCAAAATCAACAAAACCAATTGCAAAACCAGCAAAATCAGAGTTTTGCCCAAAATCAGGCTATTAGCCAGCAGGCGCAGCAAGCCATGGCCAACCGGATGAATCAAAACATGTCCAACCAGAGCAGCCAGTTTGGGCAGTCCGCATACAACCCCACGTTCTAATCAGGTTGACTCAATTGCATACCAGTTTGGGAGGCCCCTTATAAGGGGCCTCCCTTTTTTCCTTTTAAAATCCAATTAATAGACAATTATTGTTCTTAACATTATATCCCATTTGATTTATAATATGGTAAATACCTGTTGCAAGCGGGGGGTGAAAGAGCGTGGCCGTTAAAACCATTAAAGACGGGGCATCGTACAATCAACGCGAAGTTGTGGATCTGCTAGTTGAGTTCTCTTCCTTCAAGGACAGGGTAAACAAGAAATTTAAAATCCTGGCCACCGAGTTAGAGGGCAAGCATAATGAACATGATTTATGGGTTAATTTATATCTAATATCCACTGACTATGCAGAGGAACTACACAATAAGCGTCAGAAGCAACAGGAGAACCTGCAAAAAATATCCTAAAAGCAATTAGAAATTAAGCATTTACCTTTCGAAACACTGTCCGGTTAGCCACCGGGCTTTTTTTTATTTATTTTTAGACGATTTTGAATAAAACAGCCAATAAGTGGAAAATATATTAAAAACCTAGTAAATAAACAGGAGGCGGTTTGATTGCAACGCAATACTACTAGTTATATCGTCGCCGGTTTGGGTGTCATTGTTACCCTAATCGGGTGGTATGTGGGTGACCTTTGGGGTGCCGGCATCATGGGGTTTGGCCTTGCGCACATCCTGCTTGGCATTCTCGATATGTTTCGGCCAGCAGTTAAAGCAACAACAGAATAACACACATACAAACAAAAAAGGGGGCAGCTACTTTCTACATTCTTGCACTTGCAAGAAAAAAGTAGCCTGTCCCCTTTTTACTTTCTTTTACTTCTTTTAACCAATTTGCGGAATCAAAAATTGTTTGCGCCGGGCACTGCTGATCTCTTCCACCGGAGCCAGCACTAGTGCACCGGTGGGGCAGGAGCGCACGCAGGCGGGAATGCCTCCGTCGTCCAGGCAAGCCAGGTCACACTTGACCGCCCGGCGTTGGATCAGATCGCTGCGAATTACCCCGTAGGGGCAGACCATCACGCACATCCAACAACCGGTGCAGCGGCTTGTGCCACCCTCGTTGGTAACGGCACCAGATGGTTCACGGTGCATGGCGCCAGTGATACAGGCATCAATACAGGGGGCGTCCTCACAATGACGGCAGTTAAGAGGCACCTTTGTATCCCCCACCTGACTAACGAAGACTCTATTGGCCGGCTTTTCTCCAGCCAATATTGCACCAATAATGCTGCCCGCCTGGCTGTGGGCCGCCGCGCAGGCCAATTCGCATGATCGGCATCCCAGGCATCGTTCGTACCGCATTAAAATTTCATTTTTCAACTCTACAGTACCCCCTTTACCAGGCCCTGGTAGGCAGTTCGAGACCCTGACGCCGTTCCTGTAATGCCTCAAATATGAGCCGGGCGCTTTCCACAGGGTCCGTCTCCACGATGAAGTAACCGCCGAGGAGATTTTTGATACCTGCCGTCAGCAGCGAAGTTACCTGGGCACTGCCTAACACGGGCGGAACAACACCCAAATGTACCGGCATCCCCAAAGCCACGGCGTAAGCACCGATAGCCACCGCTTTTTCGGTTTTAAATTCAGGAGCAGAAGCCGCTACCGGAAGCTTATCCACATCCACCCCCAGTTTATTGGCCACAGCCACCGCCAAATCCACCGCCCGGCTGTTATCCACGCAGGATCCCATGTGCAGGATAAGAGGTAGCGGACCGCCTAGGCCTGCAGCCTCGCCAACGGCTGTGAGTACGGCTTTAAGCCCCGGTCCGGCAAACTCACCCACGGCTTCCGGCGTTAGCATACCGTGGCGGGCGTAAGCTCCAGCTCCACAGCCCGTGGCCAGTATCAGCACGTCCCGAGCCACCAGTTCCCGGGCAATGGTCAAGAAATTATGATCCTGGGGCACCTTGACGTTATTACACCCGGCCATCAAAACCACACCCTGGATGCTGCCGCTTACAATGCTATCTATAAGTGGCTTAAGCGGGTCATCTGCATTCACCGCTGCCAGTGCCTGCACCACAGCTTCCACGGAAAAGCCGGCCACCACCTTTTCCTTATATTGCGGTATGTTAACCGGCCTGCCCAGCCGCCTTTGATAGGCCTCCAGCGCCAGGTTCACGATTTCGCGGGCTTTTTCCCGGGCCTCCTCTTCCCTGACGCCAATGTGTGTTGCGCCGGGTATCTTGGCCATATCCATGGTGGTAATTAGGGGCGTACCACAGCACTGGGCCACCCCGGCCAGTGACGGGTAAACACACTGGTAATCAACCACCATGGCATCCAGCGCGCCGGTGAGCAGGGGAAGTTCCTGGGAAATGGAATGAGTGATGGACGGAATACCATGGCGCATCAGCACTTCGTTCCCGGTGCAGCAAACTCCCAACAAGTTAATTCCTTCTGCCCCAACTTCTTTGGCCTGGTCTTCCATTTCCCGGGCCACCTGCACCAGCACGTCACTCACCACCGGGTTGTGCCCGTGCAGGGCTATATTGACCATATTTTCATTCATTACGCCCAGGTTGGCCTCGGTAACCACGGGCTCAGGGGTGCCGAACATAATATCGGCCAGGTCGGTGGCCATATGACTGCCCGCCATGTCCGCTACCGAACAAGTTATCCCGCCCAACAGAAGGTTTACCGGGTCAGCATCCACCCCCAGGTGAGTGCGGTGCATCATCTCGGCTATGGTATTTTCTATGCCGGTGGGCAATGCGCCCAATTCAGCAAGCCTTTGGGTGCGGCCTTCGGTCATCACGGTAGTGGCCCAGGGCATTGGCCCTTCCCCTTCGGCAAACTGCGCCAGTGCGATACCCAGAACATCCCGGGCCAATGCATCGGCTGTTTTTTCAGCATCCAGCCCCAGCCGGGCTGCCAACGCCCGCAGTTTAACCTCGTCTTTAACCCCGTAAGCAGGGGCCTTACCGGAAAGGCCTTTGTGCAGGGCATGGGCCAGGTGTTTGGCATGCCCCGAATGTGCGGCACAGCCCGCTGTAATGGCCCGCACCAGGTTTCTAGCTACGATAGTGTGCGCATCGGCACCACAAACTCCCCGCTGCGGCCCGTCACCAAAAGGACTGATGCGGCAGGGCCCCTGAGCGCAGTTACGGCAGCACACCCCCAGTTCACCGAATCCACACTGGGGCTGCTGGGCCGCCAGGCGATCCCAGACGGTTTCCACGCCCCTGTCCAGTGCCACGTTAATTAACCGGTTAACTGCCGGGTCTTTGGATTTCATATTTCGTTACCTCCTTTAGTGAGGAATACAAATCTATTTTAGCGCTCACCTGGACAGGGACAGGTCGGCGGCCGTTAGTGTTCCGGCCACCATTTTACTGCGCAGGGTATCCGTCACCCGGCGACCACTGCGGATTAGCCACGTATAAAGTCCGGATTTTTCCACCTCTCCGGTAAACACCGCGCTTACCAGGCACCCGCCCCGGAACACAAGCCGCCGGTACAGCCGGTTCCGGGGACCGAAAGTGTAGACCTCGTCTCCGGGATAATCAACTGGGCCGACAGAAATTAAGGCCAGATCCCCGAATTGAACCGCGTTCATGGCAGCCACCGGTGGCGGGTATTTCTGCCGTTGGCCGGCCATATTGAAAGCCGCATACCGGCCCTGTTCCACCGCTAGTGGCCACAGGCCGGCAGGCGCCTTGCGGCCGGTAACGGCATCCGTTACTTCTATGCAGTCGCCGGCGGCATAAACGTCTGTCAGCGAAGTCTGCAGGTAATCGTTAACCCTAACCCCGCGGTCAGTCAGCCCGCCGGCGTCCTTAATCATTTCAGCGTTGGGGCGTACTCCCTTGGCGACCAGCACGATATCAGCCAACAACTCCCGACCGTTTTCAAAAACCACTGTATGCGCTTGTTCACCCAGACCGCTGATGGATTTTGGGTTAATTCCACGGATAATAGTCACTCCGGCCAGCGTTAATTCTCGTTCCAGTAGTTCTGCCGCCTCAGGGGGAAGCTGGCGGTTCAGCAGGCGGTTGCTTTTCATTAGTATCGTCACCCTGGGCAGCCCTTTCTTACGCAGGGCTAAAGCTCCTTTTAATCCCACCATACCGCCACCCAGTACTACAGCCCGGCGCGACTTCTCTGCTAGAACGGCCAGGCTGGAGGCATCGGCATAAGTACGCAGATTAAGTACACCACTTAAATTCATCCCTTCCACCTGTGGCTTAACCGGGCGTGATCCCGAGGCCAACAGCAATCGCTGGTAACCCAATTCCTTGCCAGCGGCCAGTTTAACCAGGTGCTTATCCGGGTGCACCGAAACCACCCGGTCATGCGCCAACTCTATATTCAGTTCCTGGTAAAATTCAGTACTCCGAAATAATATACCGTTCAGATCGGCTTTCCCGGCCACAACATCGGGAATCATGCACCGGGCGTAGGCTCCGTGCTGGTCCGAATCAACCACCGTTATACGGGCGTCCGGTTCCAGCCGCCGCAGTGTACCGGCGGCAGTTATCCCGGCGGCGCTGTTGCCTACAATAACGTAACCCATTTTTTATCACCTCCGGGGCTGGAATTTTCAGAAAAGCCTTCGACGAACGTGGCTTAAAAACCTTCCTGCCAATTTATTACTATTGATTTTAGACCCTATAATTACTGCCTTTCGGCGCAAAATAAATCTATGAGCATTAGATTTTTCATTTACGGCTTACTTGGCTGGGGTCTGGAGGTGGCATACACAGGGTTGGGTTCCGCGATGCAGGGGAGCCCGCGTCTGGAGGGTCACACCTACCTGTGGATGTTTCCCATATATGGGCTGGCAGTTTTTCTGGAACCGCTGCATAACGCCATGCGCCCCCTGCACTGGTACCTGCGAGGTTTGGTCTGGGTGTTGGTAATCTGGGTTTTGGAGTATGCCACCGGCGCTGTAATCCGCTCTCTGGTTGGCACTAGCCCCTGGGTTTACCGGGAAGGCTGGCAGGTTAACGGGCTGATCCGCCTGGACATGGCCCCACTATGGTTTGTTGTGGGACTACTGTTCGAGCGGCTGCACGACTGGTTGACCGAGTTTGAGCTTACGCAGGCCGATGATCTAAAAACAAAATAGTATTCTGTGACCCTTTTCTCTTTTTTCACCTTATGATAAAAAAAAACAGCCGCGAACTGGTTTCTAAAGGCCAGCGCGGCTGTTTTATTTAACATCTCCCGGTACCAAAAAAAGTTATGTAATAGACAAAGCGGGAAACAACCTGTCCACCCTTTCCTTTACGTCTTCCAGCCAGGCCGCTCTTTGCTCCGGTGTGCTGGTTACCATAACCCCGTACATTTTACGTTTAAAACCTTTTACACCGCACAGGTCAAAGATGCAGTTTCTCCAGATTAATTCCAGGGGGTCGCCGAAAACGTTTTGTTCCCGTTCCAGGGGTGTGTTAGAGGTGTTAATAACCAAGGCCATCCTGGCCTTAAGCAAGCCCATCGGAACACCTTCGCCGCCGTCGTCGCCCACAAATTCATAGGCTACCCCGGCACAAAGAACACGATCCACCCAGCCTTTAAGTATTGCCGGGGGCATGCCCCACCAGTTCGGGTGGACAATAATTAGCCCGTCCGCAACCGATATCTCATCACAGTGTATTCTTATCACCGGAGCCAAAGGCGCCCCCTTGGGAATCTGGTCCCCTGGCAGTACCGGGTCAAATCCTTCCTTATATAAATCATGGAAAACTACTTCGTGCCCGTTTTCTTCTAATGCCCGTACCGCTGTTTCAGCAATGGCGTGGCTAAAACTTCCATTATCGGGATGGCCTAAAATAACAGATATGATCAAATTTTCTCCTCCTGCCAGATTCCCCGTTGGTAAAATAAAAACCGTTTTACGTGTTTAATTCGGGGCTGCAATAAGGAAATCCTGGTTTACATTAAACTCTAACCACGTCCGGTGCGCAGTATGGCAGCGAATTCTTTCGGCAGCCCGGCGTTTTCAACTGCCCTAGCGGCGGCTTCGTGGTCGTACGGAACCTTAATAAACTTGGTTTGCACGCCACCGTTAAACTCTACCAAGGCGTAAACTGCATCCGGATCACCGTGTTTGGGCTTACCCACACTGCCAACGTTGATGACGTGGCGCCCTTCAATTACCCGGTGATAGGGCAGGTGGGTGTGCCCGCATATCAAAACATCGGCGCTGGCATCCTGCATCATGGCCAACACATCACCTGCCGTAGTATCCTCAAAAAGGTATTCGTTTAATTTACGGGGGCTTCCGTGGACAAACAACACCTGATAACCGCCAAGTTTACTGAGCAGCTTATCCGGCAGCGAACGCAAAAACTCCTTTTCCTCGGGGCCGGTGTTTTCCACTGTCCAGGTAATTGATTTAATCCCCAATTCGGCGGCCTTTACGTCTTTATAATCACAACCGCACACCATCCGGCTGTTGGCTATGGCATCGTCGTAATTGCCTATTACGGTGGCAATGCCGTTTTCCCGGATTAGACGCACCACTTCGCTCGGAAAGGCATTGTAACCCACCAGGTCACCCAGGCAAACCGTTAAATCCGGGTTGCGGACTGCAATGTCTTGCAAGACCATTTCCAGAGCGTGCCTGTTGCCGTGCACATCAGAAAAAACAGCTATTTTCACTGGTTCCCTCCTAAACGTCTTTTAGTTTTTACGCACCAAGACTGCCCCCACTATAGCCATTTTTGCAGATTGGTGAAGTCGGCGGCGATGACCGGTTCCAGTTGGCGACGGTATATGACGGCGGCCGGGTGGTACATGGGTATGACCGTAATTCCGTTTAACATCAGCGGCTCGCCGTGGCATTCACCTATACGTTTGGCCTGCCCGCCAAGCCTCTTTAGAGCCACGTCCCCCAGAGCGATGACTAACCGCGGCGCAAGGATTTGCAATTCCTCGTCCAGCCAGCGGGCGCAGGATCTTATTTCACACCCGGTGGGCCGACGGTTAGCCCGCCCGTCGTTCTTGGTGGGACGGCACTTGACCGTGTTGGTGATCAAGACGTCGGATCGTGTCAGGTCGGCCAGTCGCAGATAACCGTCCAGATTAATTCCGGCCTGCCCCACGAAGGGGGCACCACGCTTGATTTCCTCCCTGCCAGGTGCTTCCCCCAGCAGCACTACCCCAACTTCCGGATTACCGGTATCCCTGACCGTACCGGCACCCTGCCTCTCACCCGGGCAATCACAACTGCACCGGCGTATTCGTTCGTACAGGTGTTGCAATGAATGTTGCTTCAAGTTATTTTACCTCACATAAATGTCTAATTGAAGGTCGAAGGTCAAAGGTCGAAGTTTTTTATGAAATAATATTAACTTTGGACTTTTTTAAAACGGCGGTGACCAGGCCACTAACGGTAGTTCAAACCGGCCGGCAAAATGCGGACTGTGTGGCCGAACCCGCACTGTATAACCAAACATGCCCTGGGGTAGGCAGATCTCACCTTTGTAAACCGACCTTCCATCATCACCCGCGCCCTCTTCCAACATTAGGGGAGTGGTTTGAATATCACGCAGACCTTTTTCCCAAACTTCACCATAAGCTATTTCCACCCGTACCTGCTCGGGTTTAACCGGGCCCAGTTCAACCTCGACCCCAATAAGCATCTTTTCATCCGGATGAATATTTTTGGCACCGTCAGTCTTAACGGATAAAACCTTAATATGGTGCCAGTTTTCCTGCAAAAATTTTTTTAATGCATACAATTCACTGCCTACGCGATAACCGTCTGCATAAAAAACAGTATGTCGCTCCATGGCTGGAAAATAATATTTTTTAGCATACTCCATAACCATCCGTTCAGTGCTGAAATAAGGTGCTATAGATTTAATTGATTCTTTCATCCATTTAACCCAATGTTTTGGTATGTCATCTTCCCGCTCGTAATAAGCCGGAACCACATCCTCCTCAAGTAGTGTGTACAGAGCGTTGAAATCATAACGATCCTGGGTTTCCTCGTCAGAGAAATCCCAATCTGTTCCCACCATAAAACCATTTGCTCCATTAAAAGCTTCCGGCCACCAACCGTCCAGCACGCTACAGTTCAGCACGCCGTTGATAGCTGCTTTCATGCCGCTGGTGCCGCTGGCCTCGAAAGGTCTGCGGGGAGTGTTAAGCCATACGTCCACTCCTTGAAGCAGGTAGCGTGATACATTAATATCGTAATTCTCCAGGAACACCACCTTGCCCCGAAAGCGTTCTTCCTTGGAAACTTCGTTAATCAATTTAATCAAATCATGCCCCGGTACGTCCGCAGGGTGAGCTTTACCGGCAAACACAAATTGTACCGGCTGCCTGGGGTTATTAACCAGATCGTTAAGCCGTGCCAGATCCCTGAACAACAGGTCGGCCCGCTTGTAGGTGGCAAAACGCCGAGAAAACCCAATGGTCAGCACTTGGGGCCGCAAGTAATCATCCACTTCGCTGATGCGATCCATGGTCTCCCTGTTGCGCATGCGCTGCTCAACGAGCTTTTTGCGGGCGAAGTCCAGGGCCTTCTCCTTTTGCAAGCTGTGCATCGTCCAAAGTTCCTGGTCAGGAATGCTGTCTACTCCTTTCCAGCAGTCCGGGTCGGACACGCGGGTATCCCAGCCTTGCTCCAGGTAGCCGTCAAACAGCTCACGTACACCGGGAGCCAGCCAAGTCAAAGTGTGCACTCCGTTGGTCACGTGTCCGATGGGCACTTCTTCCTCGGGCAGTCCCTTGTAGAGGTGGTGAAACATAGCCCGGGTAACCTGGCCGTGCAGCCGGCTGACCCCGTTGCAGAATCCCGAACGCCCCAAGGCCAGCATGGTCATGTTAAAACCATGACGGCCATGATCGTGACCTAGTTCGTAAAACTGTTCCCTGGATAGGCCCAAACGCCCATAATAATGACCAAGGTAAAGATCAATCATCTCGGGACTGAAAACATCATGTCCGGCCGGTACTGGAGTATGGGTAGTAAAAATGGTATCCGCCCGAAGTAATTCCATCACCGGACCTGCCGGCATACCCTGCTCTTCAATCATTTCCCGCATTCTCTCCACCAGCAGAAAAGCAGCATGCCCTTCGTTAATATGCCATACCGTAGGCTGTAACCCCATAGCCCTGAGTGCCCGGACACCGCCAATGCCCAAGAGTATCTCCTGGCTGATGCGGGTATCCTGGTTGCCTCCGTAAAGCTGGGCGGTAAGCGTCCGGTCATCCCGGTTATTAACGGCCAGATCAGCATCCAGGAAGATTATACTACACCTACCCACATTCATCCGCCATACCCGGGCGCAAACATGGCGGCCGGGTAATTCTACGGTAATAATCACATCTTTACCATCTTTATCAAGTACCGGAGTTACCGGCATTTCACGGAAATTATGGTACGGGTAGTGTTCCTCCTGGCGTCCTTCCCGGTTGATTAACTGGGTAAAGTAACCGAACTTATAGAGTAGGCCCACGCCTACAAATGGCAGTCCCAGATCGCTGGCCGCTTTACAATGGTCGCCGGCCAGCAGGCCCAAACCCCCGGAATAAATAGGGTATGACTCGTGCAGACCGAACTCGGCTGAAAAATAGGCGATTAGATGTTCGCCTTCCTTCTTGGGCTGAGTGCCGCACCAGGTTTCATCCTGCATATAACGGTCAAAATCATTAACCACGCTGGCATATCGTTCCAGGAAACTGCGATTACTGGCCGCCTCATTAAGATCTTCCTCCCGTACTTGAAGCAAAAAAAGCACCGGGTTATGGTATACGTTTTCCCAGAGGGTCGGGTTGATGGAGCGAAAAAGTTCCAAGGCGGAGTCTTCCCAACTAAACCAAAGATTAAATGCCAGTTCCCTAAGCCGTTTTATGGGATCCGGCAGGCGCGGAATTACCGAAATAGTACGATACGGGTACATAATGATAACAGATTAAGCCTCCTTACCAGCGCTTCGTTTTATTCTTCATTATTATTCAAGAACCGTTTCCCTCATTCTGACTCCTAACTTCTGACTCCCGGCGCCTGAGCATTTATTATTCCCCATTATAATGTCTATGCCCTGAATTTTCCACGTCTGTTGTCAATTTTTAATATATTATTGGTAAAATTTAATAATCTGTTAATTAACATCCTTTTCTATATTTTGCTATAATATACTTATCAAGCCATACCAGAAAGGGGGTCTTCCTGTGACCCGCGATATTGACCAGATGGAACTTCCGCGTTGGTACGATGAAAACACTTTAACCATGCTGGTAGTCAATCCGAATTCGGTTTTCCTATACTGGGAGCTGGCCTTCGGGCAAACCAAAACACTGCAGGAACGCTTATTGGTACTTAAACTGTATGAGCTATCGTCTGAATCGGGGCATGAAAGCGAAAATCCCCGGCTGGTGCAAAGCGTGGAACTACCCCCGTTAACCAATGACTGGTACTTCCACTACCTAAAACCGGCGTGTCGCTACAGGGCCGAAATGGGCTGGGAAAACGGCCACCGTTTTTATAGTTTTATTAAATCAAACATCGTTGAAGTTCCACCAGCATCACCAGCCACCGCCACCGCCACCGCCTTACAGCCCCGGTGGCAACCCGTAGAAATCACCACAGCGACTAAAGCCACAACGGCCACAACCACTACCGACGAACAACCCGTCAAGGCAACGGTGCAGGAGCTTATTGACTCCATGTCATTTTACATGGGCATCAAAAAAGACGACAGCCCCGAGAGGAAGTGAGCGATATGCCTGCCGGATACCTGGCGCTGGTGCTGCATGGGCACCTGCCCTATGTATACCATCCGGAACAGAGCGAAGCCCTGGAGGAACGCTGGCTGTATGAAGCCCTGACCGAATGCTACCTGCCTTTAATTGATGTTTTTCAAGCCCTGGCCCGGGACAGAATCAATTACCGGATTACCTTGTCCCTATCTCCCACTCTAATCACCATGCTGACCAACGAATTGCTGCAGCAGCGCTACATGGAACACCTGAATAAATTGCTGGCACTGGCCGGACTGGAAGAAAAACGTTTGGGCGGTGATGCCAATTACGGCCACTTGCCCAATTTTTACATGCAAAAAATTACTCGGGCCCGCAATTTATACCTGGAATGCGGTCATAACCCGCTGCTCCCTCTAAAACAGTTACAGCGGCAAGGATACCTGGAAATTATCACTACTTGCGCCACCCACGGCTTCCTGCCCCTGATTAGAAGCAGGGAGGGCTGGCGTGGGCAGGTGAAGCCGGCACTGGATCTTTACACCCGCCATTTTGGCCATCCACCTGCGGGCATCTGGTTACCCGAATGTGGTTTCGCCCCCGGGGTGGACGAGATTCTAGCTGAGTATGGCATAAAATACTTTTTTGTGGATCAGCATGGTATCACCAACAGCCGTCCCGCTCCCTATTACGGCATTTATGCTCCGGTCTGCACCCGGCCCGGGGTAGCTGTTTTCGGCAGAGACCCGGAATCTTCCCGCCAGGTGTGGGACCGGCACGCAGGCTATCCAGGTGACCCGCTCTACCGGGAATTTTACCGCGATATCGGTTACGACCTGAACCTTGATTACGTGGGCCACTACCTACCCGACGGGCATATTCGTATCGACACTGGCTTCAAGTATCACCGTATTTCGGGCCCGGACCGGCAAAAAGAACCCTACCTGCCGGAACATGCCCTGGAGCGGGCAGTCCGGGACGCCAAGGACTTCCACCACCGCCGCCTGGAACAGGCGCAAAAGGCAGGTCGGAGCATGGATCGCATCCCGATGATTACCGCCCCGTACGACGCCGAGTTATTCGGCCACTGGTGGTACGAAGGTCCCGCCTGGCTGGAATTCCTGTGCCGGGAAACAGCGGCCGGCAACTCCCTGCGCATGGTCACGCCAGGTGGTTATCTGCATGAATACCCCCAAAGCCAGACCGTGGAAATACCAATGTCCAGTTGGGGCGCCGGCGGGTATAACCAATACTGGCTTAACCCATCCACTGACTGGATTTACTGGCACCTGCACCGGGCCGAGGACAGGATGTCCGAACTGGCTGACCTGCACCAGGTTACTGAGGATCCTGACAAAAGATGCCTAAACCAGGCAGCCCGGGAACTATTACTGGCCCAGAGCAGCGACTGGCCGTTTATTATGCATTCGGGCACCACCGTAGACTACGCCGTAAAGCGGTTTAAAAACCACGCCGGCCGGTTTAATATGCTTGCTGAAATGCTGGAAAAAAACGAGGTGGATGTAGAAACACTGACGGAGATCGAGACACGCTCACCGTTTCTACCGGATATTGACTATCAGGTGTTCCGAAGCGACACGGCAGCTGCAAAACCCAAGCAACAGCCGGTGTACCGAGTGTTAATCCTCTCCTGGGAGTACCCACCCAAAACCGTCGGCGGACTGGCCAGGCACGTACACGATCTTTCCGTGGCCCTAGCCGAGGCGGGCAGTCAGGTGCACGTAATCACCTGCCCGGTAGCAAAGCAGGGAGTTTATACCCTGGACAAAGGTGTGCACGTGCACAGGATTCACCCCAATCGTCTGACCGCCGATAATTTTATGGACTGGGTGGAGCAGCTTAATAACGGCATGTTGGACTTATCCATTAAAATGATGGAAGTTTATGATAAATTTGACCTCATCCATGCCCATGACTGGCTGGTAGGTACCGCCGCCGTCACCATCTCCCACCGCTGTAAACTACCGCTTGTAGCTACCATCCACGCTACCGAGCACGGCCGCAACCGGGGGCTGCACACCGATCTGCAGCGACATATTCATCAATTGGAAGGGGAACTAGCCCGGCAAGCCGACCTGGTTATCGGTTGCAGCCGTTACATGGGGCATGAGATAGCAACTCTATTTGACCAGCCCGCTGACAAGATAAGGGTAATTCCTAACGGTGTAGACCCAGACAACATAACCACCGGGTTGGGAACCGATAGTGTTGAACGTCAGAAGCGAAAAGTTATCGTTTTTCTGGGCCGGCTGGTGTCCGAAAAAGGAGTGCATGTATTAATATCGGCACTCCCGGCCATCATGGAGGCGGTTGGCCCGGTGAAACTCCAGGTGGCAGGCAAAGGCCCGTATCAACAAGAACTGGAAAAACTAGCCCACAGCATCGGTGTGTCTGAGCAAGTGGAATTTCTAGGCTTTGTGGACGACCCCGGCCGAAATAAATTGCTCCACCAGGCTACAGTGGCTGTGTTCCCCAGCATCTATGAGCCATTCGGTATCGTGGCCCTTGAGGCTATGGCTGCCGGTGTACCGGTGGTGGTATCAGATACCGGAGGCCTCAGCGACGTCATCGAGCACGGGGTGGACGGATACCTTTCCCCGCCCGGCGACATACACATGCTGGCCCACTACGTATCCGAAGTTATCAGCAATACAGAACTGGCCCGGCACTTTGTCCACCGGGCCCGGCGCAATATCATGGTTAAATTCAGCTGGAAACAAATAGCGGCCGCCACCCGGGAGGTATACTCCGAAGCAATAAAGAAAGGTAGTCTATTCTCTGAGTAGCCCGGCAGTAAAAAGCCGGGCTTTTTATATTTTTGATTGCATATATTGCCACTTAATAAACGGAACTTTTTTAAGAGCCGTCCCGTCATTGGAATCAAATAAAAGAAATGAAAGGACGGACATACCATTGTTCTTGAAAAAAACGAACTCGAAAAAAATCACTTTAGTTTTTATGGCAGTTTTACTTAGTGCCGCACTCCTGACGGGCTGCGCCGCCAAAGACCCCAAAGACACCAACCCGCCGGCCGGCAACGGTCAGGAGCAACCCACGAATAATGATGAAAACAAAAATAAAACCGCCTTGGAAATTTATTTTACCCGGGACAACCAGGGTAAAATTGAGGCAGTGCCGGTAACCAGAGAAGTTGTTTTAGAAAGCGAAGATCCCGCTGCGATAGCAAAAAAAGCACTGGAACTGCTAAATGAAGGACCATCAAATACAGAAAAAGAGCAGGGCTTGGTCAATAGCCTTCCCGATGCTAAACTACTTGATTTAACAGTGGAACGCCCACATGTAATGTTAAATTTTAGCCAGGAATTTGAACAGTTCGGCGGTACTGCCCGGCTGCATGCTGTGTTAGAACAGCTTACCTGGACCATGTCATCCGTCCCCGGGATTAAGTCGGTGGTATTAATGATTGAAGGAGAGCGGGTCGGCACCGAAGAACGTCCCTTTACCGGTGAAGGTTCCCTGTTTAAGAACTTGACCATGGATCCTGCCGCTGAAACCATCGCCACTCTTAGCCCGGCTGACACACTTGACCTATTCATTGCTGTAATACCCGATATTGAAAAAATGTGGGCTCTGATGGGTGCCAACGCCAGGGGAGTTTACGAGAGTTCCGGCAACATTGAGTACACCGCTTTTAGCGAGGGTTTGGGCAGTTGGAAAAACTACCAGGTAACAGAGGAAAAAATAGAAGGTGATATGGCTATAGTAACCATAAAAGGCGACCAAGTACTGGAAGGCGAAGAACAGCCCGACGCAGCTTATACAGCATATATGGTACGTGAAAACGGGCAATGGAAATGGGACTTTCCCCCGGCAGCAAAATAGGTAAATCAAAGCGAAATCCCCTTTTCCGTTAGGAAAAGAGGATTTCGTTTCTTACTTCAAGCCCGTAATGACCTACGCTACAACCACTATGCGTATCTACGTAGCCTACAACAACCTTTCGGCTGCTATAGACCATTACGACACCCATAATGATCTTTGCTCGACTATTATGGATATCTTATGAGCCTGCAACAATCTCTCGACTGCTGCAAACCCAATGACTTAACCATAAACATACCGGAACCATGTTAAGTTTGTTAAATATTCGACACCCATAATAATCTTAGCTCGACCGATTAGCATCCCTTGTGACCATACTGCAATCGTTCGGACTGCAGTACAGCCTACCAGAACACTTACCGATCTGCCCGCCGGCTAATACAGAGCCTTGTGAGACCCTGTATTAACCTTTGGCCGACCACTACAGAGCCTTTCGACCCTGTAGCGGTCTTGGCTCGGCCATTACGAACCTTGCGTTAATATAGTGCCCGCTAAATGAAATAACACACGTGGTAAATTGTGGCAAAAATTTTATCCTAGCCGCCGGCAATAGCCGGAAAAAAGACCACAACCGAACCTGGCTGGATAACAATAGGCGGGTCATTATTTACCCTGCCATCCACGGTAGCCCTAATGTCTGTACGCAGTCTTTTAAACACGGCGTTCGTACGTTATCGAATAATGTAATCAAATGTTGAAATTGTTACGTCTGACACCAAAAAAAATAACGCCCCGGTGGAGGCGTTTGTGACAGTTTTTATTCTTCCATTTGCTTAGCCAAAAACGATGCCGCTGTTTCGGCTAATTTTTTCTCCAAGTCTCCCATCTTGGCTTCCTCAGTTGAAGTGATTATGACAGCACCGATGGCATCACCATTGGCAATGATGGGTGATACAACGCTGTTTTTAAACTGTACCCGGTCGTCGTTAGTAAGACCATGTTCAACTTCCAAAACCTTAGTCTGACGGTTGCTTATGGTTTCCTCAAGGACGTTTCCGATAGGTTTCTTTAATAAATCTTTTTTAAAACCACCGGATACGGCAATGATTTCGTCTCTGTCAGCTATGCAGACCACATGTCCCAGCGCCTCGTAAAGGGAATCAGCATATTCTTTGGCAAATTCCCCCAGTTCATTGATCGGAGAGTATTTTTTAAGTATTACTTCTCCCTCGCGATCCACATATATCTCCAGGGGTTCGCCCTCACGGATCCTCATAGTGCGCCTTATCTCCTTGGGGATAACAACCCGGCCAAGGTCATCTATCCTTCTGACGATTCCCGTGGCTTTCATTTTTTAACCTCCTTAGTTTGGATCTTGCTTTAGTATTATCCTAATTTTGACCAAACCATTACAGGAAAACCATTACAGCATATGTGATAAATAAGGTTTTTAGTTATGTTAAATCTTTACAGATCCAATGTTTGCAACGTTTTCAGCCTCTTAAGACAGTAATCTTTTTTTTCTTATTTTATATAACAAAAATTACTAAAAATTTTTTTACTTATTAGTGATAATATAATTACTTTATATTAAACGCTTTGCAGATAATTTCTTAAAAGTATAAAAAGTAATTTTTAAATGTTAGAAATTAAAAACCCCTGCCCCCCCCGACAGCCCGTATAATTAAGATTTGTTTGCGGCACAAGAATTGCATACTTTCAAAATGTATCTTTAATACAGAGGATAATCACCTCATGATGTCTAATTTTTATATATAACCGGTTGTTAAAATTTTAGTAATTTCCAGAAAGAATTCTTAATTTTATTTATAGTCAGATATGATTAATTCTTCCAAGGAGGGATGGTAATAGCCGGTAAACCAAGTAATTGTTTAGGTAATCATGTCGAATTATGAAACCTTCTGCACAGGAAAGGAGAAGAAACGTTGCTACAAAGAGTCTTGACTAAAAGTAACAAATCAGATTTATACTTGGATCTGATTGAACTGGCCAGTGGGCTTCTCCTGGTGGGATTTTTATGGACACATATGTTATTCGTGTCGACAATTTTAATCTCCCCGGAAATGTTCAACACCTTGTCCGAGTTTTTGGACACCTATTATCTATCCTACTTCGCCATCCCGTTTATAGTTGTGGTAGCTCTTTTACATTTTGTCATTGCCGGACGCAGAATTCCCACCCGTATCCAGGAGCAAAGAATTGTCTGGCAGCATGCTAAAATGCTGAACCACTTCGACACCTGGACTTGGGTATTCCAAGCCATTACCGGTATGGCCATCCTAGTGCTGGCCGCCATCCACGTATGGTTGGTGGTAACCGGTTGGCCGATTAACGCCATGAACAGTGCCGACCGGATGGAGGCTTTCTGGTGGTTTTATCTAGTGCTGCTGTTCGTCGGTGAGTACCATGCCGGCTTTGGCATTTACCGTCAGTTTGTTAAGTGGGGCATGTTCCCCCGTAAGCCTATTGGTTACGTGGCCAAGCTAATCACCGTTGTTATTATTGTTCTAGGGCTGGCAGCCATGGTTGCTTTCGTCCGGTTGGGAGGAGGTGCCTAAATGAGTAATTATCAAACACACATCACTGACATGTTAATAGTAGGCGCAGGTCTGGCCGGAGAAAGAATCGCCGTTGAGGCTGCTTCCCAGGGGCTGAACGTAATTATTCTGAGCCTGGTACCACCACGTCGTTCCCACAGTACCGCTGCTCAGGGCGGCATGCAGGCTTCCCTTGGTAACTGCGCCATGGGCGAAGGTGACAGCACCGACGTCCACTTTGCCGATACCGTTAAGGGCTCGGACTGGGGTTGTGAACAGGACGTAGCCCGGGCGTTTGTGGAAAACGCACCTCTGGCTGTGCGGGAAATGGCGGTTTGGGGCGTACCCTGGAGCCGCGTTGTGGCAGGTAAAAGAACCCTGCCCGACGGGCGCGAATTAGAAGAAAAAAAGGAAAAAGAAGGCCTAATTACGGCCCGGGACTTCGGCGGGACCGCCAAATGGCGTACCTGTTACACCGCTGACGGCACGGGGCATACCCTGCAGTACACCATGGACAGCATGGTCGTCCAAATGGGCATCACGGTGCATGACCGCACCGAAGCCATCTCTTTGATCCACGACGGCGACAAATGCATCGGTGTGGTGGCCCGCTGCCTGCGCACAGGCGACTTGCGGGTTTATATTGCCAAATCCACCGTCATGTGCACCGGCGGTTACGGACGGTTGTACAGCGCCTCTACCAATGCCGTAATCAACGAAGGTAACGGTATGTTCGTAGCTTTAAACACTGGCGTGGTTCCCCTGGGCAACATGGAGGCCGTACAATTTCACCCCACCGGTATGGTGCCGGTATGGATCCTGATCACCGAAGGCGCCCGGGGTGACGGTGGTTATCTCTTAGATAAAAATCTGTACCGGTTTATGCCCGACTATGAACCTAAGAAAAAAGAGCTGGCTTCCCGGGACGTTGTATCTCGCCGCATGACCCAGCATATCCGTAAAGGCCACGGTGTAGACAGCCCTTACGGCCCGCACCTGTGGCTGGATATCCGGCATCTGGGAGCCAACCATATTAATACCAACCTGCGCGAAATTGCCAACATCGCCAAAAACTTTGCCGGTGTTGACCCAGTGAAAGACCTGATCCCGGTACGACCCACCCAGCACTATAGTATGGGCGGTGTGCGTACCAACAAGGACGGCCATGCTTACGGATTAAAAGGCCTATTTGCCTGCGGCGAAGCAGCCTGCTGGGATTTGCACGGGTTCAACCGCCTGGGCGGCAACTCCCTGGCGGAAACAATCACGGCCGGCCGGATTATCGGCAAAAAAGTAACCGAATACACCCTGGGCGCCACCCTGTCGTACAGCTACGAGCAGGTTAATAACGCCGTCAAGGAACAGGAAAACCGCGTCAAGGCGCTGGTCAACGGCTGGAACGGTAAGGAAGACGTTTATAATTTGCGCAACGAGATGGAAAAAAGCCTGATGGATTACGTGGGTATCTTCCGCAATGGCCCGGATTTACAGAAAGCGGTCGACAACCTGCGGGAAGTATACCACCGCTCCCTGAATATCGGTCTGAAATCCGGCGGCGAAGGGCCCAGTCCTGAGCTGGCCCAGGCTCTGCGCCTGCCCGGGATGATTCGACTGGCTCTTTGTATCTCCTACGGCGCGTTGACGCGCACCGAAAGCCGCGGCAGCCATGCCCGGGAGGATTACCCCAAACGGGACGATGCCAACTGGCTAAAACGTACTCTGGCTTACTGGCCGGAGGGAGCCGACCTGCCCGAGCTGAAGTACGAGCCGGTGACCATCACCGAACTGCCGCCCGGGGATCGCGGTTACGGAGAATCCTCGGCACAACCGGAAGGAGGCGGCAAAAAGAATGGCTGATCGTCAGTTAACCTTTGAAATATTTCGGTACAACCCGCTAAAGCCCGAGGTTGCCCCGTACATGCAAACCTATAAGTTAGCAGAAACCACGGGTATGACCATATTTGTGGCTCTGAACATGATTCGTGAAGAACAGGATCCTTCCCTGATGTTCGATTTTGTGTGCCGGGCCGCTATCTGCGGCTCCTGCGCCATGGTCATCAACGGTCGGCCCCGGTTGGCTTGCAAGACGCTGACCAACACACTGCCGGCCAAGATTAAACTGTTCCCGCTGCCGGTATTTAAACTGGTCGGCGACCTGGCCGTGGACACCGGCACCTGGTTCAGATACCTGTCGGAAAAAACCGAATCCTGGGTGCATACCAGCAAAGTGCCCGACCCCAAAGTCCAAGAAGAACGGATGGACAACGCTGTAGCCAACCAGATTTATGAAGCCGAGCGCTGCATCGAGTGCGGCTGCTGTATAGCCGGCTGTGCCACCGCCAATATCCGGGATGAATTCCTGGGCGCGGCAGGTATCAACCGGGTGGCCAGATTCATGGTCGACCCCCGGGACGAGCGCTCCCCCGGTGAATATTTTGAGATAGTGGGCTCCGAGGAAGGCGCCTTCGGCTGCATGGGACTGATGGCTTGTGACGACAACTGCCCCATGGAGTTGCCCCTGCAGATGCAGTTGGCCTTCGTACGCCGCAAAATGGCAGCCTACGGCCTGGGCTACAAGGAAAAGAAACGCATTAAACCGTAAATTTTTAAGTCTAAAGGTTTCTGATATAAAAAAGGATCCCAACTCGGGATCCTTTTTTATATTTGTCAGGCCGGGCCAAAAACATTCCGTATAATTTCCGTTAAATACCTGAATACTAAATGTGGAAAAGAAACATACAAAGGGAGGAATAACATGAAACTTGGAACCCGCGAAGCGATGGTAGTAAGTGAAGTGCTGCGAACTAATTCAAGCATCATTGACCATTACAACCTTTATTTAAACAGTTGCCAAGATCAACAATTACGCAGCATTCTGGATCGCCAGCAGAGACATACCATGGACACTTTCCAGAGACTGCTGCAGATGGCCCAGAGTCACGGTATTGATACCAACCGGATGCCCCTGCCCACGACCATGACCGCAGGCATGAACAACCAACAGGTTACAACAGGAACGGCTCAATACGGTAACCAGTGGTCTACACCACAACAGTACGGGGTCGAGCAGCAACAGGCCTTCACTGGACAGGCAGGCATGCAGTACGGTACCCAGTATAACGCAGGTCAGGGAACCGGCCAACAGTCGGCCATGCAAATGCAAACCGGCATGGCCACCGGTACCGGCACCATGCTAAACGATCGGGTTATCGCTGAAGGTGCGCTGATGTTTCATAAATTCAGTGCCGAAACTAACACCACGGCCGCGTTGGAGAGTGCCGAACCGCACCTGCGCAACGCACTGACCAACATGTCCCGCAACTGTATTGAAATGTCATATGAAATTTATAACTATATGTCCCAGCGGGGCTGGTACCAACTGCCGGCTACACCGCAGAATTTTATCTCCCACTCCACCACCAACCAACAACAGTACCCCACTCAATAGGGGTACTGTTTTTTTATTTGGTTTTGGCGTAAACATGTTTTATAATAGCTGCAGCTATTCTTATACTTACTGATTGATTAATTACCTGTATCAAGGTTCATTATGCCGAGGAGAATGATGATGAGTCAAATAAGTTCACCGCTGCTGAGTAAACGCGACGGAGCCGTATCAGACGGCGCAAACCTTACCTTTTATCACGGCGTGACCGCCGGTCTGCCGGTAGCCCTTGGTTACATACCTATAGCTATCACCTTCGGCTTGCTGGCCAACGCTGCCGGGGTGCCCAACCACGTAAGTATAATGATGTCCTTGCTGGTTTTCGCCGGAGCTAGCCAGTTTGTGGGCGTCAGCCTGCTAGCAGCCGGAGTTACCCACTGGGAAATCGTGCTGACCACCTTTATCCTTAACCTGCGTCACTTTTTGATGACCGCATCGGTATCGCAGCGTATCCGGCAAGGAACTTCCAAAAAAACACTGGCCTTGACCGCCTTCGGCGTCACCGACGAAACCTTCACCGTGGCTTCGCTGCGCCGGGAACCGGAACTGAGCCCGGCATTTGTGTTGGGACTGAACATGGTGGCCTTTAGCGCCTGGAATATTGGTACCTGGATTGGCGTGTTTTTGGGTGCCGGGCTGCCGGCTTCGCTGCAGGCCAGCATGGGTATTGCTCTTTACGCCATGTTTATTGGCCTTTTAATTCCCTCAATGCGTGATTCCCGGGCGGTGCTGCTCATTTCCCTGTTGGCGGCCGGCATCCACTCGCTGCTGCAATGGTTGCCCCCGCTGCATGGGTTGTCCACAGGTTGGACAATCATCATCACCACCGTGCTGGCCGCAACCGCCGGAGCGCTGTTCTACCCCGAGAGGAGTGACACCTGATGGATTATTCCCTGCTGTTGGTGGTACTCGGCATGGCGCTGGTGACTTACATCCCTCGGATGCTGCCACTGGTACTGCTGCGGGATATTAAACTGTCACCGTTTTTAAACCGTTTCTTAAAATATATCCCCTACGCCGCCATTGGCGCCCTAATTTTCCCCGGCATGCTCACCTCCACCGGCAGCACAGCGTCCGCACTGGCCGGCGGCCTGGTCTCTATTGCCCTGGCCTTTTACCGTCTGAACCTGATGCTGGTGGTGCTGGGCGGCATCGCCGGGGTATATGCCTGGAACATGCTCATATAACTTTGGGCAACTTGCAACAAATTCAACTTGCAACACCTGGCACCAAGGGGGATGGGAACTTTTTTCCTGCCGGTGGCGTCAGCATTGTAAAAATAATCGGAAGAAGGTGACAATGCTGGTGCGAAAAATTATCGGCGGAATTTTAATTGTAGGCATACTGGCGGCAGCTCTAACAGCTGGACTATCCTATAACCCCGTCCAGTCGGCGGCCAATGAGCCGGCCAGGTTTAATTCCTACGAAGAACTGGTTGACTACATCGGCAACAGCACTAAAACGGCGGAGCAATTTAATATGCTGTTCGGGCTGCGCGGGGCGATGCCCGAAGTAATGGTTGATATGGATGGAACCATCGGCAGCGGCGGCAATATGATGAAGATGGAGAACACGGTGGCCCAGGACAGCGCGCGGTCGATGCAAGAATCTTCGGCTGCTCCCGGTTATTCCGGCACCAACAACCAGGTACAGGGCGTGGATGAAGCCGACCTGGTTAAAACCGACGGCAACTACCTGTATGTTATTAGCGGAAACGAACTGTTTATCATTAAAGCTCACCCGGCTAACCGGACCGTGGCTACGCTAAAGTTTGCCGGCCAGCCCACAGAAGCTTTTATCAACGGTGACACCCTGGTGGTATTCGGCAACGGCCCGGATCCGCAGACCATGTTTTTAAACAAATACAACATCGCCGACCGCAGCAAACCGGTTTTAATCCAAGAAAACACCTGTGACGGCTACTATGTAAATTCGCGCATGATTGGCGAAAATATTTACGCTGTCATCAACACCCCGGTGTACCGGCAAGGCGTAAACGACAGCGCAACCAAGGTTACCCTGCCCCGGATCACCACTAACGATCAGGTACGCACGGTACCGGCCACAGAGATACACTTCTTCCCCAATCCCGATTACTCTTATCAGTACACAACTGTATTAACTCTAAAAACAGGGGAAAAATCAAGTTTGCCGGTAACCAAAACATACCTGACCGGCACTTCCCAGAATCTTTATGTTTCTCAAAACAACATTTATCTAACCGGCCCTAAAACACCTGATTTCACCCTGTTTACCGGTAAACTACTGGACGGCCTGGCCTCTGTTGTGCCAGATAAAATTGCAGAAGAGCTCCGGGCAGTACGTAGCTCCAGCCAAGATTATGCCCAGCAACTGCAGCAGGCCGAAACAATAATCGACAGTTATTTAAACCAGTTAGACTACGGGCCGGCCCTGGAACTGGAAGAAAAAATCGCAGCCCTGCGCGATAAGTGGCACCGGGATATAGCCCGGGAGCAGCAAAAAACCGCTATTTTTAAGTTGGCGATCAAGGACGGCCAAGTGGAATACCGCTGCCAGGGCGAAGTTGACGGCCGGGTTCTAAACCAGTTCTCCATGGATGAGCATAACGGCTATTTCCGCATAGCCACCACTTCCGAGGGCTTTTGGTTTAACGGCCCGTCCAACCCCAAAAACAACATTTACGTGCTGAACGAAAACCTAAAGGTGGCCGGCAAACTATTAGGCCTGGCCCCCACCGAAAGAATCTACTCCGCCCGCTTTATGGGCGACCGGGCTTATCTGGTGACTTTCCGGCAGGTGGATCCCCTGTTTGTTATTGACATGAAGGAACCGGCCGCGCCCAAAGTGCTGGGAGAACTGAAAATACCAGGCTTCTCCAACTACTTGCACCCTTACGATGAAAATCTGTTGATTGGTATCGGCAAGGAAGTCAGCGTGGCTTCGGAACCGACATCCAATTCCATAAGGCCCATGATTATGCCGCCGCCCACCAGGCAGCAGGGAGTTAAAATTGCCCTGTTTGACGTGTCCAACCCCGCCGCACCCAAAGAGGTGGCCAAATATGTAGTGGATCGGGATGATTCCGATTCCCCGGCGCTGCGCGACCACCGGGCGGTGCTGTTTAGCAAGGATAAAAACCTACTGGTAATACCCATCAGCTACATGCCGCAATACCGGATTATGATTGATCAACCGGGCCGGGAAATAGCCCCCGCGGATCAGGGCTGGCAGGGAGCATTTGTATTCGAGATTTCCCCGGAAAAAGGCATCCGTCTGCAGGGCAAAGTGGAACACCCTGCCACTATGGATACCACCAAAGATTATTATGAATTTAACTCGGTTAAAAGATCTCTTTATATTGAAGATAAGCTCTACACCATCTCTGACCTGGCGGTTAAAGTAAATGACCTTAATACGCTACGGCAGATAAAGCAAATTAACCTGCGCTAGATATTTAATGCTGATAACAATTAGCATGCACTGACAAATACTAAAGAAGAGAGCCAGGCCATTATAGGCCCGGCTCTCTTCTTATATGGGGTACCGTTTATACGTCTTCTAAGTTATCTAATTCAGTGGTTTATTCTACTTCATACTGAAAGTTCATCAGCCAATCTGAATCTTCATCATACACGTAGATGTAAATCATTTCCGGATCAGCGTCAGCAGCGTATTGAAAAGCTCCAGCAATTTTTTCGCAGATGATTGACAGGTTATCCTCAATGTTGCTGTCCAGATCCGAAACCTCCAAATTGACCTCGATATCATCTTCAACTTCGTTGTATACAATCGAAGTAATAATGAATTCGTCGTTGTCAAAACTAAATTCATAGTCTTCTAGTTCATTCGCCAAGTCGTCCACGTCGTCGTCCATATATCTTACTAAAATGCCCTCAGAACCGTTCTTGCGAAATTCAAACAGCACATCATCATTATTGTTTAATATTTTAACGCTAACTTTTGTATTTTTGGAAAGTTCTTTATAAATATCATTCACCAGGTCTTTTACCCAGTCCTCGATATCACTTTCACTTAAATCAGCCCAATCGTCATCGTCGAACGGGTCAACCTCTACCTCAACCTCAACTTCGTCTTCGTTGCCGACCAAAGTAATGTTATCTACAGACACATCTTCAATTTCGTCGTATTCGTCTAACAAATCACTTTCCAGATCGGTAAGATCAAATTCCTCGTCATCAATTGTGTCAAGGTCAACATGATGCTCTTCTAAGATTCTTTCAATTATAACCGCCATTTGTCCCCTGGTGATAGGGTGGTTGGGATTAAAATTACCGCCCGGCATACCGCTAATTAATTCCTCATTGTACATTGCCAGGATATAGCCAAGATCCTCTTTATCTATAAGCAAACCGTCTTTAAAAGGCAAAACTCCTTCTAAATCAACTGGGTCGAGATCCAAAAGTTTTGCAAATGCTACGCAGGTCTGAAGCCTGGAAGCTTGCTCAGCGGAATGAAAGCGGTTCAGGTTAATAATGCCCATATCGGTAGCCAACTTAGCCTGGTTTTTGATCCAGCCAGGAACTTTTTTAAACTCTTCGTCTTCGTCTTCGTCTTCGTCTTCGTCTTCAATATCATCTTTAGGTTCGGTTACTTCCACCAGCCTCATTAATATGGCCACCATTTCCGCCTGTGTGACGTTTTTGTTTGGTTTAAAGGTACCATCAGCATATCCGGCTAACAGACCTAGAGACGCCATTTTATCAACTGAACTAGCGCCAAAGTAATTTGCAGTGTCCTTAAACTTATTGCTTTTAACCGAAATCTTACCGTCTACCATGGCCTTGTACTGGGCCTTGTACATCTGCATTACGTTTACTTTTTTCTTGACCTTGTGTTTCTGAGCATTGCCCGGATTGGCCCAGGCCGCGCCAGCTGACAGGGACATTACAAACAGCCCCGTCATGATTATGATTAGAATCCTTTTCAAAACGTCATACCTCCTTGTGGTCTTTTACTAATTAATTCGCGGGCAGGTATTTTTTTCAGGGGGGCGCGGCGGTACTATTTTTATTTGGGACCATTGTCCCGGAATTTAACACGCCCTGAGGTTACATTGCGTGCAACCTGGTTTTTGCCGGTCTGCAAGACCAGTTATTAATACCGCTCACGTGCTTGTTTTTATGATACAATCATCCCAAATGTAATTATGCAAAAATGAACCACTTAAAAAAACTCGAATCCAACACTGTATCTGTCAAATTTATGACGGCTGCTGTGTTACATATGTGAAAGGGAACGGGAGGTGGCCGGCCATTTTCCCACCAGAGAAAATGATGAATGGGATGCCTGCAATTTACCAGGAACTTTATAACCGTTATCACCCGTTTGTTTGCCGCCAGTTAACATACATGCTGGCGGATAGGGCAATGGCAGAAGACGTGGCCCAAGAGGTTTTTTTAAAATTCTACAGTTCTCCGCCGCGTGAATTCCAAAATATTGGGGGGTGGCTATCCAGGGTGGCAACCAACCTGGCCTACAACTACCTACGCAGCGAAAAGAGCCGCCAGCGCAGAGAAGAAAAAACTAGTCTGCCGGGACGGGTAGCGGATTCTTCCGAGGAGCAGGCCTTAAAGAACGAAGAAGTGCGGTCAGTACGACTTGTGCTGGATGACCTGCCCGAAAGAGATCAGTTATGTCTGTTAATGAAACATTCCGGTTTCACCTACGAAGATATAGCCGCAGCCACCGGACTTAAAAAATCATCCGTGGGTACTATTATCGCCCGAGCCCAGGCCAGGTTTAAAAAGGTGTACCTCGAACAGAAAGGAAGTGGCGCCTAATGTGTTACGACGAGGGCATCCTTCAGGCATACATCGACGACCAGTTGGAAAGCGCGTTGTGGTGGGAAATTACTCGGCATTTAGAGCGCTGTGCAACCTGCCGTAGCAATCTGGACGAACTGCGTTCCAACGACATGTTCGTGCAAGAATGCCTGTCTATTTTCCCGACCGACGCTTTCTCAACCAGCCCTGTGGCCAGGACACATTTAAACGTGGTTCCCCAAGGGCGCAGAAGCATACTTTTAAAAATAATAGGAAGGAAGTTTGATTTCATGAATCAATACAAAAAACTGGCCGCTGTGGCCGCCATGGCGGCAGTAATGTTCACCGCATTTAGTTTACCTGCGGTACGCAGCGTGGCCTCTGAATTCCTAACTGTATTTAGAGTGGAATCGGTGCAGACTATCAATATCAGCACTACCGATATTCAGGATCTGGAAAAGGCCTTCCAGGAAGGGGCCGGTAAAGTTGATATTGAGAATTTCGGCAAAATAGAAGTCACCGGCAAACGAGAGTCGGTTCCGGTAACCCCGGCCGAAGCAACCGAGGCTGTTAATTTCGATCTTAAACTGCCCGGCCCGGCCAATTACAACGAGCCCGAATTGCACAAGATTACCGGGCATTCGGTGAAGCTAACCCTGGCGGTGGATAACATTAATGCCATGCTGCAGGCCCTGGGCAGTACCCAAATGCTGCCGGCCGAACTTGACGGGCAATCATTCAGTATGGATGTCCCAACGGGGATTATGGCCACCTACCAAAGCGACGGCAATAAGCTGTTCGTGGCCCAATCCCGCAGCCCGGAAATTAAAACATCATCCGGGGTTGATGTGAAAGTTATCCGCGATGCGCTGCTGAGCATACCGGCGCTGCCGGAAAACCTGCGCCAACAACTGCTGGCCATAAATGACCTGAAGCACACCCTGCTGATACCCAATCTGGACGGCAGCTCCCAAGAAGTAACCGTCAACGGTACCACAGGCGTACTTATTACCGCGGGTGAAGGTGTAAATGATACCCAGTCACTGGTGTGGCAGCAAAACGGTGTTATTTACATGGTGGCGGGCACCGGCCTGGAACTGAACGACGCGCTGGCTCTAGCCGCCCAAATGAAGTAGAGGTGTAACCTACATTGGATATGGCCATAGAAACCTTTAACCTCACTAAAAAATACGGTGCCAAGGTTGGATGCGCCGAGATCTGCCTCCGGGTTCCCCGGGGGCAAATCTTTGGTTTCCTGGGCCCCAACGGCGCCGGTAAGAGTACGTTGGTCAAGATGCTAGTGGGCCTGCTATTCCCCACCTCGGGCAAGGCGATCCTGCTGAACCGGGCGCTGGGTGACACAGAAGTGCGCAAAAAAATCGGCTTTTTACCTGAGAACTTTCGTTACCACGACTGGCTTGCCGGTCAGCAACTGCTGGAGTTCCACGCCTCCCTCTACGGGCTGAGCGGGACAGCTAAAAAGCGCCGGGTGAGCGAAGTACTCGATCTGGTAGGTCTGGCGGGTAAAGAAAAACAAAAAGTACAAACCTACAGCAAGGGCATGCGGCAGCGGGCGGGCCTGGCCTGCGCACTGCTGCCCGACCCCGACCTGCTGTTCCTGGATGAACCGACTTCGGCCCTGGACCCCATTGGCCGCAAAGATGTAAGAGAAATACTGGTCACCCTTAAAGACCTTGGGAAAACGATATTTCTTAACAGTCATTTGCTCAGCGAGGTGGAAATGATCTGCGACGCCGTGGCTTTTATCAGGCAGGGCAAAATAATCCGCCAGGGTCTGCTGGAAGATCTGCGCACCAGCAACATCGAGGTGGAAATGAAGGTGGGCGGGCTAACCCCGGCGCTAACAGCGGCGCTGTCTACCCTGGCAAGTTCCATAGAAATGGAAGATGACCTGGTGCGGATCCGGGTGAAACAGGAAGCTGACATTCCCCGCCTGGCCGCGCTCGTTGTCACCGGCGGTGGTTACCTGTTTGAAATGCACCGGAAAAAGTCCACCCTGGAAGAAATGTTCATCAGCACCACCGGCGGGGGTGAAGAAATATGCTAACCATGATGGGGATCACCTTTCGCGAAGGTCTAAACCGTAAAGTACTGCTGATATCTTTAATCCTAGCCGTCATTTTCCTGGGGCTTTACGGTACCGGTGTGCATTATGCCGCCAAAAGCTTTAACGAACACCCCAACCCCATACTGGCCGCGGTAGTTTACCCGCAACTGCTATCCTTTGGCCTGTATTTCGGCGGGTTCATCGTCTCTTTCCTGGCCATTTTTTCGGCGGTGGGTGCAATATCTGCGGAAATTGAGACTGGTATTATCCAGGCCGTCATTACCAAGCCCATCCGGCGGTGCGACTACGTTTGGGGTAAATTCCTGGGCCTGGGCTTGTTCCTGGCCCTTTACGCCGCTTTGTTTTTTATTGTTATTGCAATGATTATAAACGTTAAGACCGGGCTGGTGCTGGATGGCCAGTGGCGGGCGTTGGGCCTGTTCGCCCTACAGCCCGTAGTGCTGTTGGCGGTAACCCTTTTCGGTTCGGTAGTGCTGCCCACCATCGCCAACGGTGTGGTCATGTTCATGCTGTACGCGGTGGCCGTTATTGGCGGCATGGTAGAGCAGATTGGCTGGCTAATCAGCAACACCGGGCTGCAGCAGGCCGGTATAGTAACCAGTCTGGTGATGCCGGTAGACTCGCTGTACCGTAAAATTGTGCACCTGCTGATGAGGCCTACCGACAACCCCATCAACGCGCTGCAACAAATGGGGCCCTTTGGCAGCATGGCCGAACCCAGTGTATGGATGGTGGTTTACGCCCTGCTTTATGTGGTGTTCTTCACCGGCCTGGCTGCTTATGCATTTGGCCGCAAAGATATATAAACGCCCCCTACCGGATAGGCATCACTGCGGTATCCGGTATAAAAAGGGAACGGCACCGGATAATATTTTTGAAAATCGGTGCTAGTCCCCTTTTTTTTTGTTATAAATTTTTGTTACTATTTAGGTATTCCGCAATTTAATGTTATTGGCCGGTTCTTCATTCTGACTCCTGACTCCTGACTCCTACTTCTGGCTCCTTAAACTATGTTAATTACATAAAAATAACACCTTTATAAACATGACATAGTTGAAAACATAGCACCAAAGAAGTAATATAAGATGTGGTCTCGTTACCGGGACTATAAATGCAGCAAGAGAGGACTTTTACTTTGGAAAAGAACATGATACGCAACCTGGCCATTATTGCACACGTTGATCACGGGAAAACCACTCTGGTGGACGGGATGCTTAAACAAAGCGGCGTGTTTCACGAAAGACAGATAGTGGAAGAACGCGTGATGGACCGCAACGACTTGGAGCGCGAGCGGGGCATCACCATTATGGCCAAAAACATGGCTGTTTTTTACGGCGACTACAAGCTGAACATAGTGGACACCCCCGGACACGCCGACTTCGGCGGCGAGGTGGAACGCATCGTCCAAATGGTGGACGGGGTACTGCTGCTGGTGGACGCTTTCGAAGGACCGATGCCCCAGACCCGGTTTGTGTTGCGCAAGGCACTAGAGGCCGGACTGGCCCCCATTGTGGTAATTAACAAAATTGACCGGCTGCACGCCAGGCCCGCCGAAGTACAAGACGAAGTTCTTAATCTGTTTATTGAGTTGGATGCCAACGACAAACAGCTGGACTTCCCGGTTATCTACACCAACGCCCGCACCGGGACAGCCACCACGGATCCCGAGGTGCCGGGTACCGACCTGAAACCACTCTTTCAAATGATTGTAGATAACATCCCCGCCGCCGGCGGAGACCCCAACGCCCCGCTGCAAATGGGCGTCACCCTAATCGACTACGACACTTATGTGGGCCGACAAGCCATCGGGAGAATCCATAACGGTGTTATCAGGGCCAAGGATGAAGTGGCGGTTATTGCACCCGGTGGAGTGATCAAGCGCCGCCGGCCTTCGGGCATTTACGTGTTTAACGGATTAAAAAAAGTACTAGCCGAAGAAGCCGGCGCCGGTGAACTTGTGGTGGTGACCGGGCTGGAAGACATTAACGTAGGCAACACGGTAGCAGATCCGGAACACCCGGTGCCCCTGGATTTTGTCCGTATTGACGAACCCACCGTAGCTGTATCCATGCATGTAAATAAGAGCCCCTTTGCCGGGCTGGAAGGCTCCCATGTTACCTCACGGAAACTGGGTGAGCGGCTGTACCGGGAACTGGAGTCCGATGTCAGCCTGCGGGTACAAGGAACCGCTTCCCCGGATACCTTCATGGTATCTGGGCGAGGCGAACTGCACCTGTCAATATTAATTGAAACCATGCGGCGCGAGGATTACGAATTTGAGGTTTCCCGGCCCCAGGTGGTAGAGCGGGAAATTGACGGAGTTAGGTGCGAACCGGTGGAAGAATTGCTTATCGAAGTGCCGGAAGATTACGTGGGTGTGGTGATGGAACGGCTGGGCCCCAGAAAAAGCGAGTTGATTAACATGACCCATAAGGGCGACGGCCAAGTGCGTTTGGAATACCATGTGCCCACCCGGGGATTGTTCGGCTTCCGTTCTGAATTCATGACCGACACTAAAGGCATGGGCGTATTGCATCATTCGTTTCACCATTACGCCCCCTACCAGGGTGAAATCCAGACCCGCAACCGGGGCTCGCTGGTGGCCTTTGAGACCAGTACTACCACCAGCTACGGGCTGGAAAATGCCCAAGAACGGGGCGAACTGTTCTTGGGCCCAGGCGTACCGGTATACAAGGGCATGGTGGTAGGCGAGCATGCCCGTCCCGGTGACCTGCCTATTAACGTATGCAAAAAGAAACAGATGTCCAACGTGCGCAGTTCCACCTCCGACATATCCGTTAAATTGACTCCGCCCCGGGCCATGAGTCTGGAACAATGTATGGAATTCATCGCCGACGATGAGCTTGTAGAAGTAACACCAAAATCTATCCGCATGCGTAAAAAATAACATACAATTATATTAATCTATCACAAAGACAAAAAAAAGGGACAGGTACCATTCACAAAATGAAATGGGCCTGTCCCCTTTTATCTCCTAAGGGTCAGGCCAATGACCAAAAAGGTAAAGGATTTAGCGCTAAATTAACGAATTAAAATATTAATCAAATTTTTAAGGCAGGCTATTCAGGCCTGAGTAAGAGGAGATAACTATATGAATCAAAAAAACCATTCAAAAATTAATTACCCAATTGATATTAATATGCTTTATTTTGCCGGTAAATTATTACAAGAACAGGGTAATTTCAACTGGGTTCCGGGCTGGCTCGTAGGAACCTTGGGGCTTAACGTATGCGCAGTAGGAATTACAGTAGCCCAGCAGTGTATAGTTCATTTTAACAGTCAAGAAAAAAACAGTAATTCGGATACTACGGAAATCGGCGTTGATGTTCTCTGGTGCTCTCAACAGGAAGCGTTGGAAAACAATAATGTACCATGCCATGTTTTTGATTGCCCCGTCCGTCAAAGGGTGTTAGAAAGGTGCGACAAACCGGGCCAGGAGGTAACCTGCTTCCCTATGGCCGGCAAGAAAGGCTTCTTGATGGCTTGCGGAGAAGGGCTGTTGCTGAATTCTTTTCCAGTTACAGAAATACTTAAAGCGACAACCCATGTAATCGAATGCAGCCTGGAAACCGGTCAACGCGCTGGTAAAGCCGCCTCATATTTCCTGCCCTCTGAAGACATGGCGCAAATTTGGTCGGAGATGCTGGCCGGTTTGTCCCATGATTTAAGAACACCGCTGGCCTGTATTAAAGGCTACGTCACCACCTTGCTGCGAGAAGACGTAACCTGGGCTCCTGATGCGCAAAAAGAATTCTTAAATATTATTGTTGAAGAGACAGACCACATTGAGGTGCTCATCAATAACCTGTTGGATTCTTCCACCTTTAGCTGGAAAGGTGCAATTGAGCTTAAAAAAGAGGCGGTTTTACTGCCCCAAATAGTAAATAAAGTACTCAAGGATCCTTCATATCGCAGTAAAAATAATCAATTTTCGGTATTTTTCCCTCCGGGTTTTCCTCTTGTGGAAGCAGACCCCATTAGGATTGAGCAGGTGCTGCGCAACCTGGTAGATAATGCGGTCAAATATTCCCTGGATAACACCCCTATTGTGATAAACGGAGAGTTTAATGATGAGGAAATAGTTATTTCGGTAGCCGATGAGGGGATTGGTATTGGCGACGAGCATTTAAACCAGTTGTTTGAAAAGTTTTTTCGGGTCAATAATGGCACCAAGGAGCATCAGAAAGGAATGGGGCTTGGTTTGCCTTTAGCCCGTCAAATATTGTTCAGCCATGGTGGGAGAATCTGGGCTAAGAGTGAATTGCAACAGGGGACAACTTTTTACTTCACGCTACCGATGAGTCCACAACCAGCCAAAACGGAATTAAACTGCCACCCGCTGGGAGACTAGGGGGCTATGGATGAAACATAAAACGATATTAATAGTGGACGATGAACCCCGCCTGTTGCGATTGGTTAAAGTTAACTTGTTGGCCAGCGGATACGAGGTGGCAACGGCCACCGACGGGAAAACTGCTATCGAATTAATAGAAGCCTCCGACTATGATTTGTTGATTTTGGATATCATGCTTCCCGGTCAGTTGAATGGGTTTGAGGTGTGTAAAAGAATACGTGAATTCTCCGATATCCCTGTGATTATGCTAACGGGACGGGCCCGCGAACAGGATCGGATACGTGGTTTTGACGTAGGGGCCGATGATTATTTAACTAAACCTTTTAGCGTTGAGGAATTATTACGTCGCATCAAGGCGGTGCTCAGAAGAACTTATCAAGCAGGAGAATCGCCAAAGTGTCCTACTTATACAGCCGGGGATTTGGTCATTAATTTTGCCCAAAGGCGAGTATTTGTCGAGGGCAAGGAAGTTAAGCTCACGGCTACGGAATACGAAGTCTTGTATCACTTGGGCAGCAATGCAGGTAAGATAATTACCCACGAGGATCTGTTGACCTGGGTATGGGGACTTGAATATCGTAACGAGTTACACTACCTGAGAAACTATATCAGTAGTTTACGTAAAAAAATTGAAGATGACCCGGCTAACCCTAAATACATTCTTGGCAAGCATGGAATCGGTTACCAACTGACAACCGAATAGTGTTATAGGGCAATTAACTAAAAATGGGGACAGGCTACTTTTTCGTTTTTTTGAAAAAGTAGCCTGTCCCCTATTTTTTTACTTTTTTATACTTTTTATAATTTTATGAAATTTTTATGTTTAAGGGGTGCTTTATTATGACTTATTTACTATCAATCAACTAAAATTATTAACTAATATGATAAATATCGAACACGCTAAACATTACCAAGACTTTTTATTTTTTTGGGAGGCTCTAGCATGTTTACCCGACAAGACGTTCTGGAAAAGGCCAGTGAAGAGCGAGTAAAATTCCTGCGCCTGCAGTTCACCGACACATTCGGGGTGTTAAAAAATATCGCTGTGACTTCAGATGAATTGGATCAGGCCCTTGAAGGCCGGGTTTCCTTCGACAGCTCAGTAGTGGACGGAGTGATCAACCACCGGGAGCAGGATATTATCCTTCTCCCGGATTTATCCACATTTGTGGTCTTCCCCTGGCGGCCCAGGGAGGGGGCCGTAGCTCGCTTCATTTGTAATGTAGCCAATCCCAACGGGACGCCTTACCCGGGATGTTCACGCAGCATCTTGCAGCAGGTGTTGGATGAAGCCGCTCAGATGAACTTTGAACTTCAGGTGGGTGCAGAAGTAGAATTTTATCTTTTTCATACTGACAACAAAGGCGACCCCACCACCAATACCCATGACAATGCTGGTTTTTGCGATTTAACCCCGTATGACCTGGGCGAAAACGTCCGGCGGGACATGGTACTAACCCTGGAAGAAACGGGGCTAGACATTGGTTTTAGCCACCACGAGATAGGCCCGGGCCAGCACAAAATTACCTTAAAGCCGGATAACGCCTTGGCTATCGCAGACAAGTTGGTAACCTTCAAGTTCATCGTGCGCACTATTGCCCAACGGCACGGCTTGCACGCTTCGTTGATGCCCAAACCGCTAAATGGCATGCCGGGGTCGGCGCTGCATTTGCATCTATTCCTTCAACGCGAATTTGACACCCTTAACAATACCGAACAGCCGTTGAAACTTAACCAGAAGATTGGGCATTTTATCGGTGGTGTCCTGACCCATACCCGGGCCAATACAGCCATAACCAACCCACTGATTAACTCTTACAAACGGCTGGTGCACGGGGATTTAACACCCATGTATGTGGCCTGGTCTAAAGACAGCCGCAATTCAGTGCTGCGGTTGGTTATGGACGGTGGACAAGTTTCCCGGGTGGAAATAAGGAACCCTGACCCGGCTTGTAACCCCTACCTGGCCCTGGCCGTAATCTTAAAAGCGGGCTTAGACGGTATTAAAAAGCAGCTCTCACAACCACCGCCGCTGACCGAAAATACTTTTCATCCAAACGATAACCGGCGTTTTGGGGTTCGGGTTGATTCTTTGCCACGTACACTGGAGGAGGCTCTGCGAGAGCTTGCCTCTGACCAGTTAGCCAGGGCCACACTGGGTGAGTATATATACCGCATGTTCGCCCGGGTAAAGGGTGAGGAATGGGAACGTTTCCAGGCTTTTGTACACCCCTGGGAGCTAAAAGAATACCTCTCCATCTCTTAAACGCTCTCTTGCCTTAATAACAGAGATGATGGGGTTAGAGAAAGAATAAAAAAAGAGGACAGTTAAAATCAAAGGAGGAAGATCAGTGGAGTCACAAGAGCTTATGACAGAAATTATGGAACAGGTAACTAAAAGAAATCCCGGCGAACCATTGTTCCACCAGGCAGTGCAGGAAGTGCTTGAATCTTTGGAGCCAGCCATCGAAAAACACCCTGAATTTGTAGAAGCGGGTATCTTAAACAGATTAGTAGAACCGGAACGGCAAATCATTTTCCGGGTACCATGGGTTGACGACCAGGGCCAAGTACAGGTTAACCGGGGCTTTCGGGTACAGTTTAACAGTGCCATCGGTCCTTACAAGGGCGGAATGCGCTTTCACCCTTCGGTAAACCTGGGCATTATTAAATTCCTCGGGTTTGAACAAATACTTAAAAACGCCTTGACCGGCCTGCCCATCGGCGGGGGCAAAGGTGGCAGCGACTTCGATCCCAAAGGGAAATCAAACGGTGAGGTCATGCGTTTCTGTCAGAGTTTTATGACCGAGCTATACCGGCACATCGGGGCAGATGTTGATGTCCCGGCCGGTGATATAGGAGTTGGCGCCCGGGAAATAGGTTACCTGTACGGCCAGTACAAAAGGTTAACCGGCCTGTACAACGGAGTTCTTACCGGTAAGGGGCTGACCTATGGCGGGAGCTTGACCAGAACCGAGGCTACCGGTTACGGTTTAGTATATTTTCTTGAAGAAATGCTTAAGGCCAAAAGACAAACCCTGGCCGGCAAGACCGTGGTTATTTCCGGTTCCGGAAACGTGGCCATCTACGCGGCCGAGAAGGTTCAGCAACTAGGGGCCACGGTAGTAGCCATGAGTGATTCCAACGGCTATATTTACGATCCCCGGGGAATTGACCTGGATACTGTTAAACAGACTAAAGAGATTGAGCGCAAAAGAATCCGTTCCTGCGTTAGCTGTCATCCTTCGTATCAGTATTTCGAAGACTCTCAAGGAATCTGGTCAATTAAGTGTGATATTGCCCTTCCCTGCGCGACGCAAAACGAACTTGATGAGGAATCAGCCTTGAAACTGGTGGCCAATGGAGTGATAGCAATCGCCGAGGGCGCCAATATGCCCAGTACACCCGAGGCTATAAAAGTATTCCAGGACAACAATATTCTTTATGCCCCCGCCAAGGCCTCCAACGCCGGTGGAGTGGCTACTTCACTCCTGGAAATGTCTCAAAACAGTATGCGGTGCAATTGGACATTCGATGAAGTGGACGCCAAATTAAAAGACATCATGACCAGTATATATCAACAAACCAGCCGGGCAGCCTGGGAATACGGCTGTGAAGGTAACCTGGCGAAAGGGGCCAACATTGCCGGGTTCTTAAAAGTGGCCAATGCCATGATGGCCCAGGGTGTAGTATAAAATAAAAAACCTTGTCACAAGCTATAATTTAGTTAATTAAACAAACTCAATTGATTTTAGGTGATGAAAGGAGAAAAATTTATGAGTCAATGCCCACTGGCCTATATTGACCCCTGTGCAGAATGCGCCCAATTTGGAAATTGCAGCCCAAGTAAGACCGTCCAGAGGCTAGATGAGCTTGAGGACTTATTACAGGATTTAAAGAAAATGGTGCAGCGTCTGGCCGATGAAAAAAAATAAAAAGCCAAAATTTTTTAAATAAAGAACGTAAACTACTAATTAAAAGGCCTCAGGGTATATACAAACCTGAGGCCTTTTTTATGAGCGGTTTATAGTGCTAACGTCCATCCCGCCAACTGGGAATTACCAATCGGCTGCTAAACAGCGCTCCCGATACCGCCACCACCGCCGCCAGCACAAAGGCCCAGGCAAACGAACCGGTAAATTCTTTAATGTACCCGGCCGAAGCCGGCCCCAGCACCTGACCCAGTCCGAACACAAAGGTGATAAACCCCAGCACCGCCGGAGCACGTTTGGCGTCGCTGAGATCCCCACAGCAGGAAGCAGCCAACCCGGGAATACTCCAGGCTGTCAGCCCGAATAGAATGGCCGGCAGCCAAAGCAAAAATCCGTCTGTAAAACGGGCTTGCAGCAGCAGGTAACAACCGGCCTGGATTAAAAAAATCGTCACCAGCATGGAGCGGCGCCCCAGCCGGTCTGAAAGCATGCCCCACACTAATCCGCTGCCGATGCCCAGCATGCCGGAAATGCCCCAAATTTGCCCGGCCAGTTCTTGAGAGCAGCCTAGTTCTGCCACCAAAAAAGTAACCATATAAGTGGCGGTAATAATATACGAAAAACCAAAACAAAAATACATGGCGGCCAGCGGGAATACACCTTTAATGCTTATAATATCCTTTATGCCCGTAGCGGAGGACTCTTTCACCCGTCCGCCTGCCGTAAAGGTGTCCGAAGTTTCACCAATGGGAGCCAGTTTCTTTTCCGCCGGGTTATTACGCAGCACAAACGCTGCCAAAACTGCTATCACCACCGCGATGGCACCCAGCAAAAACCAGTTGTATCGCCAGCCGGCATCCAGGTATATGCCGTTTATCAGAGGTACCGTCCAGCCGGTAATGGCGATGCCCAGGCCTGAGCCGCCTACTAAAAAGCCCATGGCCATCCCCCGGCGCCGGGTAGTAAACCAGGCCGCCGCCAGTCCCATTATGGCCACGTTGGCACCCGCGCTGCCCACCCCGGTGAGGAAGCGAACCAGTGCGGCGGAATACATACCATTTGCCAAGCCGGTTGCGGCCATGGTCAGACCCACCCACAGCAGACCTATAACTATGATTACCCGGGGGCCGAACCGGCTGGCTAACAGTCCTGCTCCCAGCGCGCTGATAAAATAGCCAAACATGTTGGCCGAGGCAATGAATCCCGTCTGCTCGTGGCTAAGACCCAAATCCTGCTGCATGGTGGGCAAGATCATCCCAAACCCGAACCGGGCCAGGCCCAGCGCCCCGCCCACCACCATGATACCCATCATTAATATAACCCAACCGTAATGTAAACCACTACCTCGGGTAGGCTGAATTTGCTCCCCAGCTGTTTCCATGAACTAATTCCCCTGTTCGTTAGTTATTATATTTTTATGTAATAGCCATATTTGGAACACTCCTACCTGTATTTCCATATTATAGACATCAATACTAAAGGAGTGTTATCCGATGGCTGAGAATAATAAAGACACGATGCCAAAAGAAAAGGTAACTGTTAAAGCCAACGCAGCAGACGGCTATTATCCGCCAAGCGGCTCGGCTCCCGTTTATCAGACACCGTACCCGGGTTACCCGTACACCGTATACAAGTATTATCCAACCCACCAATATGTATCCGTTTATGCCTTACCGGAAGCTTTAAGCTTAATCGTAGAATCCGTTAGAGATGAAAGAGAGGACGAGTTATTCTACGACTATTTGTTATCTGTGGCACCTCCCAATCAAAGAGAAATAATCGTTTCAATTAGAGACGATGAAAGAAAGCATGGCCGGCTATTTAGGCAATTATACTGGGAGGTTACAGGCAAAGATATACCTGATGCACCTGATACACCATTTGAAAGGCCATTAAACTATTGTGATGGTATTTCCAGGGCACTCTTTGGCGAACTTGCCGCTGTAGAAAGATACCGCAGGATATTGTTTGGTTTTGAATTTTTACCCTATCGAAATATAATTACGGAGATTTATACCGATGAGCTAAAACACGCCTCCAAGTGGAATTACCTGTTCACTTTAAACTGCGTCAATAGATAAATTATAACAGTTAATATTTAGCTTGTGTTACTAACTTTGTAAAACGGGCTCATTTATTAACTAATAAACCCCCGGGGCCACCAATAACATAAGGTCCCCGGGGTTAATATTATTATTCCGGGTATTTGTTGAATCATTTCATGGACAAGGAAACCCGGCTGCGCTCTATATCTACCGCCAAAACCCGCACAGTTACCACATCACCAACGGATAGCACATCCAGCGGGTGGCGCACATAATTACCGGCTAGCTCCGAAATATGCACCAGGCCGTCATTTTTAACGCCAATATCCACAAAAGCGCCAAAATCAACTACGTTGCTGACCGTGCCCTTTAAAACCATCCCGGGCTCGAGGTCTTTAATGCTGAGTACATCAGTGCGAAAGAGGGGTGGCGGCAATTCTTCCCGGGGGTCACGCCCGGGCCGGGCTAGGTTGTCGACAATATCCCGAAGGGTCGGCACCCCTGCGCCAAGGGTGGTCGCAATTTCTTCGATACTTAAACGCGCCAGTTTGCTTCGTAAGGCGGGTCGGCCAATCATGTCCGGCCCGGCCCCAATTAACTTCAGCAGTTTATCGGTTAAGTCGTATGATTCCGGGTGAATCGGCGTAGCATCCAATTGGTTTTCTCCCCCGCTGATGCGCAAAAAGCCAACACACTGTTCCAAGGTTTTCGGGCCCATGCGCGGCACTTTGGCCAACTGGCGGCGATTTTTAAACCGCCCTATTTGCTCTCTGTGGTTAACCACATTCTCGGCCACTGTGGCATTAATGCCGGCCACATACCTGAGTAAGGGTGACGAAGCGGTATTCACATCCACGCCCACGTAATTAACCGCCGACTCTACCACTTTGGCCAGGCTTTCATCAAGTCTTTTGGGTGCCACATCATGCTGGTACTGGCCCACACCCACAGCCCGGGGTTCAATCTTAACCAGTTCGGCCAGGGGATCTTCCAAGCGGCGGGCTATGGATACCGCGCTGCGTTCAGATACGTCCAGGTTGGGAAATTCTTTGGCCGCCAACTGGGAAGCCGAATAAACACTGGCTCCGGCCTCACTGACAATGGTATAAGCCAGTTCGGGAACATTCTGTTCCTTAATAAAACCGGCCACAAACTGCTCGGTTTCCCGGGACGCCGTGCCGTTGCCGATGGCGATTACCTGCACCCCGTATTGGCTCACCAAACGCCTAAATTCAGTTTCCGCCGCCTTGACCTTTTTCTGCGGCGGCGTGGGATAAACCACCCCGGTTTCCATAAGCTTACCCGTCTCGTTGACCACCGCCCACTTACACCCCGTACGGTAGGCCGGATCAACACCTAATACTACTTTACCGGACACCGGGGGCTGCAGCAGCAGGCTGCGCAGGTTGCGTGCAAATACATTAACAGCCTGCTCTTCCGCCTTCTCGGTCAGTTCATTACGGAGATCACGTTCCACTGCCGGGGCCACAAGCCTTTTATAGGCATCGGTTACCGCTATCTGCACCAGTTCCGTAGTTACCGCACCATCTTTGACAAAACGCCGGAATAACCAGGCCAGGATTGCTGTCTGGTCAACATCAACCGCTACCCTTAAGTATTCCTCCCGTTCACCCCGGTTGATGGCCAACACCCGGTGCGGAACCACTGTGCGTAACGGTTCCTTGTAGTCATAATACATCCGGTAGACCGATTCTGCCTGCTCATCCTTTGCCCGGGCTACCAAATTGCCTTGACGTCTGGTGTAATTACGGATCCAACTGCGTACATCAGGGTCATCGGCCGCCACTTCGGCCACAATGTCCATGGACCCCTGTAAAGCCGCATCCACCGAAGTCACAGTTTCGGACAAATAAGCCTGGGCTTCGGCCTCTAGACTGCCGGTACGCGGAAAAGAAAGCAGATAGTCCGCCAATGGCGCCAGACCCTTTTCCCGGGCCACTCCCGCCCTGGTTTTACGTTTTTGCCGGTAAGGCCGGTACAGATCATCCACCTCGGTTGGTTTAACAGCGCTCATGATGCGCGCACGTAACTCCTCGGTCATTTTGCCCTGCTCTTCAATCAACCGGATGACCTCTGTTTTTCGCTGTTCCAGGTTCCGGTGATACTTGATTAACTCTTCAATCTGACGTATCTGCACCTCATCCAGTTCACCGGTGACCTCTTTACGGTAACGGGCAATAAAGGGAACGGTGTTTTTTTCATCTAGCAAATGCACTGTGTTGGCAACCTTTTCCAGGGGTATTTCCGCTTCCCGGGCCACAATGTCGATTATGCTGGTATGTGGTTCCAAAGAATGTATCTCTCCTTAATTAAATTTATTTAGTAACATTTAGTATTAGTTACTATTATACCAAAAAAGAAAGGCGTGCTTATCGGGTTCTCCCGAAATGCACGTCTTTGCCTTAATAAATTATTTTTTAAACAACTAATACACACAAAAACCCCGTGGTATAAAACCACGGGGTTTTCTGGTGACCCATCCGCGACTCGAACGCGGGACACCCTGATTAAAAGTCAGATGCTCTACCAACTGAGCTAATGGGTCTTGAATGCGGCCACTATCAGGCGGCCGCAAAATTTGAATCTGGCTGGGGCGGATGGATTCGAACCACCGAGTGGCGGGACCAAAGCCCGCTGCCTTACCACTTGGCTACGCCCCAGTATTAATTTGATGGGGTGGGTGATGGGACTCGAACCCACGGCCCCCAGAGCCACAATCTGGTACTCTAACCGCCTGAGCTACACCCACCATATTAGTCAGCCGGTCTAACCGGCACAACAAGTATATTACCATATGCACCGGGCTAAGTCAAGGAAGTATAAGCTGGAAATGAAATCCGGGTAGAAGGTTAGCAATTAAAATTACCTGTCTAATGTTACCCGCAGATAACAGTTTTATTCAGGCCGGACTATTTAAAATTTAAGAAAGCAAAAAGGTACCAGCTAAGAATTATACCATAAAATAATAAACCCTTGCCGTATTAATAGCAAGGGCTATATTTAACCAAATTGATGCCATGGTTATGGCAATCTTCAGGCATCAGGTCAGTCGCCCATCATTGCTTCTTTCAGTTTGTCAAAGGTGTGATCCAATGCTTCGGAAATTACCCGCACGTCGCCTAGTACAGACATGAAATTGTTATCGCCCTCCCAGCGAGGGACGATATGAATGTGCAAGTGGCCGGGTATCCCGGCGCCGGCCACTTTACCCAGATTGATACCCACGTTGAATCCGTGGGGGTTAAACGCCTTGCGGTGCAGGCCTACCATTTTGCTGGTGACAGCGAATAGCTCCTGCATTTCACCTTCGTCCAATTCTTCAATGTCACCCACGTGCCGTTTGGGAGCTACCAGCAGGTGTCCGTTGTTGTAGGGGTAAATATTGAGGATGACGAATACTTTGTCTCCCCGGTAAAGCACGTGGTTTTCGCTGTCTTTTTCCTCGCCGGCTTCCAGCTTGTTGCAAAAAATACAGCCGGAACCGTGATCCTTGCCTATATATACGCTGCGCCACGGCGCCCATAGTCTGTCCATGTTCCATTTGCCCCCTGTTTCCAATTCTGTTGGGTTGTTTCAGAATAAACTTTTCTACAGCGTATGAGGCAAATCCTGCCGGTTACCTGCGTTCCCAGGCTTCCACTTGGGGATGATACTTATAAAGTTGCCCGTTACCCGGACCAAAATAGTTGAAATGTACCAGTTCACCCCGGTTGTCAAAGTGTATTTCCCCAGATGCTTCCCAGTGGGGGCACATCAGCTCATTGTAAAGTATAATGTATCGCAGATCATCGCTTTCATAAAGGAAATTTATAAATTTATATAATACCCGTAATGCGCGGGTTCGATCATCATCGTGATTCCAAACTCCGTACTTTTCCCGGCCCAACATCTCGTACAAAAACATGGGGCTGAAAACAACAATGTCACTGAACAAATTGGGCTGTGCAAAACTCGGTTCGCATTGCCAGCGGCTGGTGTTTAGCACCTTAATCAATCCACGTTTTAACACCGCCATAAGGTCTTCCATGTTTAGAACAGTTGCCAGGCAGTTTTCTCTGCTTACATTGATATTGCACTCGGCACTGAGACGCCTGGAAGTCATCCCTAATAGCTGTTCCACCGGTGGTTCTGGTTTAACACCAAAATATGAAAACCTTTTGGCTTTCACAATTTTGCCGGTCATCTGCCCGGGCAGCCTGGTTAAAACGTCGTCCAGTAAAATACGCTCAATCATGTCAAAACCGAAGTCACAAGCTTTTTCCGAACCATCTTCGGTTATCCCTGCGATGTAGTACAATAAGTCCACCTCCACAGAATTATGATAAAGCATATTCTGCTTCGGCAACAACGATTTATAATGTCGCTTCTTGACATCATTTAGTGAGGGTTGCGGAACACAAAAAAACAAAAACCCATATCCCGACGGACATGGGTTTTTGTGGGTTTTTGTGAATTTTTGCTAGTTGATTGTCTTACTGTTCGGTTAATGTAATGGCTTCATTGGGGCACACGCTAACACAGGTTTCGCAACCCAGGCACTCGGTGGGGTCACCGGTAATAACAGCCTTATCGCCTTCCATGCCAAGGATATCAGCCGGGCAGGATTCTGTGCATTCGCCGCAACCTTCACATTTGTCCGCATCGATTTGTACCACGAACATAACTTTTTGCCTCCCTCTCCCACAATATTATTATTAAAGGGTATACCCTCCGGTCTTTGGTAGACCGCTTGTCTTCATTGTACAAAACCCGGCATGCCACGTCTATAGTAAATTTTACAAACTAAAAAAAAATCATACGCCTGATGTGAGCTTAACCAAAAAAAAGGCCGCCCTTCGGGAGGCCACTGATATAGTCACTCCGTTTCAAAATGCTTCAATCTAGACCATTGATTGTTCAGCTTTACTGATGGCCAGTTTTACAAAATTGCCGCAGTTTTTTGAACTAACATGCCCGAAGTAGAGACTGCCTCCCTGGGTTACCTGGTCGGCCACCCCCAGTTCCTGGGCAAATTCGAATTTGGTTTGATCGGAAAGGAACTTGGCCACGACGCATCCCTCCGTTTTATTATTTCTCTTTGTTTCTTTTCCTAACTCTCAATTATATTTATTATCGGCTTCGGGCAGGGCAAAAATACGACTTAAATTTTTCGTTATCCAACAGTATTAAACATGTTTAATTTAATTCATCCTATGGTTCTACTGGATAAAGACAAGTTTTTAATGTTCCAGGATTTTTTTGTGTTTCCCGGAGATAAAAAAAATAAAAAATAGGATTGGCACCCTTGTTTGGCTAATTAAATAGTGTTATTTTCAAAATTTTTTCTTAATTGCCTAACAAGCCAGCAGGAGGACGTCCGATGAACCCTCAGCTTTTGGAAATTAAAGACCTGCAAACACACTTTTTTACCCGCTCCGGAGTGGCCAAGGCCGTCAACGGGGTCAGTTTTACTCTGGGTGAACGTGAGACTATGGGTATAGTGGGTGAATCCGGCTCCGGCAAAACCATTACGGCCATGTCGGTGATGCGCCTTATTCCTAATCCGCCGGGAAGAATCGTAGGCGGTTCCATTTTATACAAGGGCATCGATCTGGTAACCATGCCTGAAACAGATATGCGCAATATCAGGGGCAACCAGATTTCAATGATCTTCCAAGATCCTATGACCTCGCTTAACCCGGTGCTTACCGTAGGTTTTCAGATCGCCGAAGTGCTGTTTATCCATCGCCGCAAAACTAAGAAAGAGGCTATGCAGCGGGCCGTGGAGATGCTGCAGCAGGTGGGCATCCCCGAACCGGAGAAACGGGCCCGGAATTACCCCCATCAACTCAGCGGCGGCATGCGCCAACGGGCGATGATTGCTATGGCCCTAGCCTGTAACCCCAGCCTTTTAATCGCCGACGAACCAACCACTGCCTTGGACGTAACCATCCAGGCGCAGATATTGGACCTAATGCAAAAGCTGCAGGAAAAAACCGGTACCGCTATCATCATGATTACCCACGACTTAGGTGTGGTGGCTGAGCTTTGCCGTAAAGTACTGGTAATGTACGCCGGGGAACCTGCGGAACAGGGTAGCGTGGAGGACATCTTTAACAATCCCTGTCACCCGTATACACGCGGATTGCTAACTTCAATGCCGAACCTGGACACCGATGAAAAGGTCAAGCTAACCCCTATTGACGGTGTGCCGCCCGACCTCAAAAACCTGCCCCTAGGCTGCAATTTTGCCGCTCGCTGCCAGCAGGCCAATGACCAATGCCGCACCTTTAAACCACCCGCTTTGCAGGTTAAGCCAGGCCATACTGTGGCCTGCCACCTTTTTGCCAATGCGTAATCAGCCAATAAATTTCCCGGAGGTGCCCACGGTGGAACCACTACTGAAAGTAGATAATCTGACCAAATACTTTCCCATCCAGAAAGGCATCTTCCCCCGGGTATCGGCCCAGGTGAAGGCGGTAGATGGGATCTCTCTGGATGTTCAGGAGGGCGAAATCCTTGGTCTGGTGGGCGAAAGCGGCTGCGGCAAGTCCACCACCGGCCGGCTGATTGTGCGCCTTTTGGAACCTACGCTCGGGCGGGTGATCTTCAAGGGCCAGGATATTACGCATCTGGGTGAGTCGGGCCTGCGCCCCTTGCGCAAGCAGATGCAGATGGTGTTTCAGGATCCTTACGCTTCCCTGAACCCGCGCATGACGGTGGGCGATATTATCGCCGAACCGCCTTTGGTTAATGGGTTGGCCTCAGGTAAGGAGCTGCGCGACAAGGTACACACGCTTTTGGAAACTGTGGGCATGAGCAGTTCACACGCCACCAGGTACCCGCATGAGTTTAGCGGTGGGCAGCGTCAGCGTATCGGCATCGCCCGGGCGCTGTCGGTAAACCCTTCTTTAATCATTTGCGATGAGCCGGTGTCGGCGCTGGATGTTTCCATTCAGGCCCAGGTAATTAACCTGCTGGAAGAATTACAGTCAAACTTCAAATTAACCCTGATTTTTATCTCTCACGACCTCAGCGTGGTAAAGCATATCAGTGACCGGGTAGCAGTTATGTATTTGGGCAAAATTGTAGAGCTGACGGATTACCGCCGCCTGTACTCAAACCCACAGCATCCGTATACCCAGGCGCTGCTGTCGGCCATACCCGTGCCTAGGCCCAATATGCGTAAAGAAAGGACCATCCTGACCGGGGACGTGCCTAGCCCCATCAACCCGCCGACGGGCTGTCGGTTCCACACCCGTTGTCCCGAATATGCACCGGTATGCCGGGAACAGGAACCACCGCTTAAAGATACAGGTTCGGGACATCATGTAGCCTGTCATTTTAGGTAAATACAAAAAATGCAAAAAGGAGGTGGTACCCGGGGGGTAGAACGATGAGGCGGTATATTATTTGTGTGGTTTATTAATTAGGAGGAGGTTTATCAAGGTGAAAAAGAGATTTATATTGTTTTGCACCGTAGCCCTGATGGCAATAGCCATGCTGGTAACGGGCTGCGGCGGCTCCAGTGACAACGCTAATGAAGGCACGCCCGGAGCAGGCAAAGCGGAAAATATTTTAGTCTGGGGCCGCGGTGGTGATTCTGTGGGCCTTGACCCATCGATGATCACCGACGGCGAATCCGGTAAGGTAACCATCAACGTTTTTGATACCCTGGTAGAATACGAGCCGGACAACACCGCAGTACAGGCGGCCCTGGCCACCGACTGGGAAGTTTCCGAGGACGGCACCGTGTGGACATTCAACCTGCGCGAAGGAGTTAAGTTCCACGACGGTACCGACTTTAACGCCGAAGCTGTCGTGATTAACGTCGAGCGTTGGATGAACAAAGATCACCCGCTGAACAACGGTGAATGCAAATACTGGTCCTACATGTTCAACGGCTACGCCCCGGACAGCATTGTAACTAAAGTTGAAGCAACCGGCGACTATCAGGTGCAATTCTCCCTGAAAGAGCCATTCGCTCCGTTCATCCAAAACCTGGCTATGTTCCCCTTTGCTATCGCCAGCCCGGCGGCATTGGAAGAATACGGCAGCGACTTCTTCAAAAACCCTGTGGGCACCGGCCCCTTCAAGTTCGTGGAATGGATTCAGGACGACAAAGTGACCCTGGTGAAGAACGAAGAATATTGGGGTGAAGTAGCCAAAATCGACACCCTGGTTTTCCGCTCCATCCCGGACAACTCGGCCCGCTTCCTGGAACTACAAGCCGGTACCATTGATATGATGGACGGCGTCAACCCGGATGACGTGGCTGCCGCCAAGGCCAACGAACAGTTCCAAATGATTTTACGGCCCAGCATGAACGTTGGCTACCTGGCCCTAAACACCGAGAAAGAGCCCCTGGGCAACAAGCAGGTTCGCCAAGCCATTAACATGGCTATAAACAAGCAAGCCATTATCGACGCCTTCTTTGCCGGGCTGGCCAAGCCCGCCAAAAACCCGCTACCCCCTTCACTGTGGGGCTACAATGATGACATAGTGCCTTACGAGTACAACCCGGAACAAGCCAAAGCACTGCTGGCAGAAGCCGGATATCCCGACGGGTTTAAGACCACCGTGTGGGCCATGCCCGTTCCCAGGCCTTACATGCCGCAGGGCCAGAAGGTAGCAGAGGCCATCCAGGCCGACCTGGCAGCCGTAGGCATTGAAGCCGAAATCGTCAGCTACGAGTGGGGCATTTACCTTGAAAAAGCCGAAAACGGCGAGCACGACATGATCCTGTTAGGCTGGACCGGCGACAACGGCGACCCCGATAACTTTATTTACGCCCTGCTGGACAAAGACAACGCCGTCAAGGGTAGTTCCAACAACTACGCTTTCTACAAGAGCGACCAGGTGCACGACCTGTTAATTAAAGCTCAGCGGGAAATGGACCAGGATAAACGGTCCGACCTGTACAAACAAGCCCAAGTGATTATCCACGAGGACGCCCCGTGGGTACCCCTTGACCACTCAACCGACCCGTTGGTACTAATGAAATACGTTAAGGGCTACATGCCTCATCCCACGGGTATTGAGAAAGTTAACACTGTAAGCGTGCAGTAGTGTTTTAGTAAAACGGTATTAGTTGTGCTTTGGGCGGCGGCCTCGTAATAGGTGTCGCCGCCCAAACCTCCATTTTTGAGGGGGACGGCAATTTTGTTAAGTTACATAATCAAACGTATTTTAATGATTATACCGGTGATTATCGGCGTTTCCATATTATCCTTTCTGCTTATCCACCTGGTGCCCGGCGATCCGGCCCGGATGATGCTGGGCGAAAGGGCGACGCCCAAGCAGTTGGTAGAACTGCGGGAAACCCTGGGCCTTAACGACCCGCTTTACGTCCAGTACGGCCGGTTTGTGGAAAAAGCGGTACAGGGGGATCTGGGCAGCTCGGTGCGCAGCAAGATGCCGGTTTTTGAAGAAATGGGCAACAAGCTTCCAGCCACTCTGGAACTGACCCTGTTTGCCCTGACCATAGCCGTCTTGCTGGGCGGTCTGGCGGGGGTGGTTTCGGCTGTCAAACCTTACTCAATATTCGATAACTTGTCGATGGGACTGGCATTATTCGGTGTATCCATCCCCGTCTTCTGGTTGGGGTTGATGCTAATTTGGATCTTCGGGGTGCACCTGCATATGCTGCCGCCTTCGGGGCGGCTAACCGTGGGTGTTGAACTGCAAACAATAACCAACCTCTATATTTTGGACAGCCTCCTTACCGGTAACTGGAAGGCGTTTAAAGATGCATTAAGCCATATCATTATGCCCGCCGTGGCCCTGTCCACCATTCCCATGGCCATGATTGCCAGGGTGACCCGCTCCAGCATGTTAGAAGTTCTGGGGCAGGATTATATCCGCACGGCCTGGGCCAAAGGCCTGCCGGGACGGCTGGTTATTTTCCGCCACGCATTCAAAAACGCCTTCCTGCCGGTGCTTACCGTTATCGGTCTGCAGTTCGGTTACCTGCTGGGCGGCGCGGTGATGACCGAGGAGATATTCTCCTGGCCCGGGGTAGGGCGCTGGCTGTTCGTTGCCATTTCGGCCAGGGACTTTCCCATTGTTCAGGGAGGCATCCTGATGGTGGCACTACTGTTTGTAACCATCAACCTGATTGTAGACATCCTGTACACCTACGTAGATCCCAGGATACGCTTAGATTAAGAAACCTCAGGAGTCAGAATGGAAAAATCGTGGTACAGTGAATTTTGCGGAAGGTTTATGTAACTAAGCAACCGAGTAGAAAGCATTTCCCGGGACATACAAATTCCTTCTTCTGAATTCTGACTACGAATTCTGAGTACCTAAACCTAGGAGGTTAGAAATGACACCGCAAGGCACAACGGCATCCGGTGAAGTAGCCGTTAAGCTAAATGAATACGTCAGCAGGGGCCCCTGGGTAGAGGGTTTTTTACGGCTGCTACGTCACAAAACGGCGCTGGTAGGCCTAATAATTGTAGGCATTCTGTTGTTTACCGCGCTACTGGCACCGCTATTGGCACCGTACGACCCGATAACCCAAGACCTGCCCAACCGGCTGCAGGCGCCGTCGTCTGAACATCTATTCGGCACCGATGCCCACGGCCGGGACATCCTGAGCCGCATTATCCACGGTACCCGAATTTCCATTCAGATAGGCATTATTGCGGTGGGCATATCGCTGATATTTGGCACCTTTTTAGGCGCTGTCTCGGGTTATTATGGCGGCAAACTTGATCTGGTGGTAATGCGTGCCATCGACATCGTCATGGCCTTCCCGTACATCCTGCTGGCTATCGCTATTACTGCCATGCTCGGTCCGGGTTTAACCAACGCCATGATTGCTATCGGGTTGGTGGGCATACCAATTTATGCCCGGGTAATCCGGGGTGTAGTGCTGTCCGTAAAGGAAATGGAGTACATAGACGCCGCCAAAGTCAGCGGCTGCAGCAACTTCCGGATCATTTTCCGGCACGTATTGCCAAACTGTATGGCTCCGTTGGTGGTGCAAGCCACCCTGGGCGTAGGAACCGCCATCCTAGATGCCGCAGGCCTGGGTTTTTTAGGTCTGGGAGCTCAGCCTCCTCATCCGGAATGGGGCATTATGCTAAACCAGGGTAAAGAAGTAATGTCAATTGCCCCCTGGGTAATCATGTTCCCGGGTGCCGCCATACTGCTGGTAGTATTGGGATTCAACCTGCTGGGAGACGGTCTGCGCGACGCCTTGGATCCGCGTTTGAAAGACTCTTAAACTTAGTTATTAGGGGTCAGGCCTTAACTAATTAACTAATTTGCCAAAAGTGCCAATTAGTTAATTAGTTAAGGCCTGACCCCGTTAAAGAAGGTTTTTGGGACTGGAACCGCGAAAAAAAACAGTGCATTAGTATAAATACGGAGGCGTCTCCATTGCGTAAGATTCTAACGGTCGTAACAGTTATTGTAATCATAGCTTTTATTTACGCAATGCCGGACAAGCAGGGGTTACGACCGTGGACCTACCCCCATCTGCCCTACCCGGTAGCCAAAAAAAAGGTACTGGTCACTCCGGCCGGCCAAAGCAGCGACGGGCTGATTGTGGCTGGAATGATGAGGGAACTGAACGTGTCCCACGCCTATCGCAATACGGCGCGGGGCGAAGATGTCACTCAGTGGTATGAAAGCGTGGTGCTTGTACTGGGTCACAGTGACACCGGGTTACGCAAAGCCGAACTGACTAGCGAGGAAGAAATGGAACGTATCCAGGGGCTCATCTCCGCCACGCAGCTTAAGGCGGGCGCTGTAGTTTTAATACATCTGGGCGGCCAAAACCGCCGGGGCGTAAAAGACGATGCGCTGATCCGTCGTTTCGCCCCCCAGGCCAATTACATTCTAGTGGCGGATGACGCGAATAATGACAATATTTTTGGGCGCATCGCTGATAAAAAAGGTATTCCTATAACCCTGACCAGGGATATAGGCTCCATAAAAGCGCCGCTTAATTCTGCATTCCGATAGGTGAATAAGATGCCCGCAGAGCAACGGGAAAACCTTACGACCGGCCTGGTATGGCTGGCTGTAGCGGCGGTGGTAATGTACCTGATTAACCCGGCTTTTTTTCTAACCACCGACGTCATAGAATCCAGTATTGAATACGCCAACAGCAGCCGGCTCATCCTGGCCGCCATCATGTACTCCCTGGTTAAAACGGCAGGAGCCCTGCCTCTGCTGTTGGGGAGCTTCAGCCTGGGGAAATTCATCATCAGCAGAGCCGGCTTAGACGGCAGCTCTTTGGCCGGTTTCTGGGTCAACCTAATCGCGGCTGTAACCCTATACACGCTGGTGTTCGGACTGATGGGGCACCCCCCCGATATTTTTGTGCCCCTACTGGTGGCCGGATTTGTGTTATCCACTGCCGAGCCGCAGCACAGCAAGCTGCGGTTGGTACACAAGATAACTGTAACCATGCAGCTGCTGTTAGGCAGTTTTTGGCTCGACCTATGCCCGTTCCTGGATCGCTTCGGACCAGGCCGGGACGAAATAGCGGTAAGCATTAAGCTGGCTGCTGTTTATTTAAACTCGGTGCCGGTTATGAATTTCATCAGCATGTCGTTTTTTATCCCCCTGATGCTGACGGCTATTACCACCTCGGTGTTGATTAACAATCACTATCAGCAGCTAAAAAATATGGAGGCTGCTACGGCCCAGGAGGAAGAACTGCAGAAATACCGGCTGCAATCGGTGCAGGCCCGGTCTTTGCAAGAAATGCATTCCCTGGTACACGACCTAAAAACCCCGCTGATGACTATTGGCGGTTTAAGTTCCCTGATGCAGATGAAGTATGCCCGTGAAGAAAAGGACGGCGAATATTTCAGGCGTATTGAACGGTCGGTTAGCAACATGAATGAGATGATTTCGGAAATACTGTACGCTAAAACACGGCGGCTAATCCCGGTGCCCGACCTGGTTAACTATGTGCGGGCTCAGGTGGTGCCGGAAAAACTGGAACAGAAAATCGAGTTTCATGTCCCGGATGACTTGCCTTTGGTCAGGGTAAACAGGGTACGCCTGGCTCGGGCTATGATAAACCTGCTGGAAAACGCCATGGAAGCAACTAGGGGGAAAAAGGACGGGCGTATCGATATCGGCGCCAGCCGGGATGCGCAAGCGGTCTGTATATACATTGCTGACAACGGTACCGGTATCGCCACGGATAATTTGGCACGGATTTGGGTTACTGGTTTTAGCACCAGGAACACGCCAGGCCTGGGATTGCCATTCGTCAAAAATGTCATTGACGACCACGGAGGCATTATAGCTGTGGAAAGTCAAGCAGGCGAAGGAACCAAGTTCAAAATTTTTTTGCAGGGGGAAAAAGGATGAACGAAGAAAAAACGTTGGTTTTAATCATTGACGATGACGATGATATCCGCTATACCATCGGGGAAATATGCGCCATAGCCGGCTGGCAGATAGTTGGCGCAGGCAACGGCGAGGAAGGGCTGGCGAAATTCATGAAGCATAGCCCGGACATCGTACTGGTAGATTACCATATGCCCCGCATGGATGGCCTGGCCACGGTGAAAAAAATCCGCCGCCTAGATACAACTACCCCGGTGGTAGTGCTTACCGTAGACGAGCGGCAGGAAATAGCCGACGCTTTCCTTGCGGCGGGTGCCACAGACTTCGCCCTTAAACCTATCAAAGCTCCCGATTTAATCAGCCGCATCAATGTAAATTTGAAAATTGGGGCATTGCAACGAGAAGCGACCAGAGAACAGCAGGAACTGTTCCTGGATAAGGGCATCAACAGCGCTACTCTGAAAATAATCGTTGACTGCCTGAAAGAAAAGACCGACGCTCTGGCCATAGACGAAATATGCCAGGAAGTTAATCTGGCTTACCCCACGGTTCACAGATATCTGCAGTTTTTGGTAGAAAACGGCAACGCCGCCATCAAAGTTTTATACGGCTCTTCCAGCAAGCGGGGCCGCCCCCGCAACACGTACTACCTGGTAAACAACTAGTGCCAGGTGTTGCAAGTTGGTTTTGTTGCAAGTTGCTGGTAATTAACCATCCAGCCGCCGGACTAAAATCTCTTCCAGAAACCATACGCATTGCGATAGCCGCTGCAGGTCGATGCCCGTTTCCACGCCCATCTCGTGCAGCATACCCACCAGTTTACCGGTAGACACATTACCGACGGCACCAGGTAAAAATGGGCAGCCGCCCAGTCCGCCCACCGAACTTTCCACAACCGCAACTCCAGCTATCACACCGGCCCGGGCATTTTCCAGTCCCCGTCCACGGGTATCGTGCAGATGCAGCGCCAGGGTTACGCCGGGGTAACGTTCCCGAACTTCCCCAACCAACTGCTTCACTTGTTCCGGTTTTCCCATTCCTGCCGTATCCGCCAAGGTAATCTCTTCAATGCCCGCCTCCATCATGCTGTCTATAACTCGAAAAACGTCACCGGAACTGATCCAACCTTGACTGGGGCAGCCAAAGGCAGTAGCCACCGCCCCCCGTACCTTAAACCGTCCCGCTGCCAGACGGCAGATTTCATCCAACCCGCTCAGCGATTCCGCCACCGAACGTTTAAGATTGGCCTGGTTGTGGGCTTCGCTGGCCGAAACCACCACCACGATCTCCTGCAGCGCAGGTTGCCTAACGCCCAACGCCCGCTGCACGCCGGCTGCATTGCCCACCAGGGCGCTTAAAATCACTCCTGAGGCCAGTTCATGCATTCCCTCCAGCACCGCCTCGGCATCGCTGAGTTGTGGCACGGCCCGGGGAGACACAAAGGAAGTAGCTTCGATGGCAGTGATACCCGCGATCACCAGCCGTTTAATGAGCTCAATTTTAATCTGGGCCGGTAATATCAGCTTTTCGTTTTGTAACCCATCCCTAGGCCCCACCTCGCGAATCATCACCCTGGTGCCAGGTGTTGCAAGTTGGTTTTGTTGCATGTTGCTGGTAATCATTTCCTAATCACCCCGTTAGCAAACCGCCGTCTTGCTTAAACCCATTTTATCAAAAAAGCGCGCCGGAAACAGATTTTCCTGACGCGCTTTTTTTTAATTTTATTACAAGTTTCGACGAAATATCTAAAATCCTGTCGGGCCTTTAGGTATACGCCCGGTCTTGATGCACTCACTACGCAGCCTGCGGCCTAAAATTTTCTCCACCATGTTACCGATTTCCAGCAACCGTTCCACATCTACCCCGGTTTCAATGCCCATTTCGTCCATCATTACCACCATGTCCTCAGTGGAAACCAGACCTACAATATTGGCATCCTGGTAATAGTATGCCCCGGTGCCGGATACGGGAGTACCGTCAACAAAATTGGCGGGTTGGCCCCCTGTGCCGCCGATGGTGCTTTCAAAGCGGATAATGCCGGCCTGCAGCGCGGCCAAAACGTTGGCCAAGCCCCAGCCCCGGGTAACATGGAAGTGGGCCAAGTGCTGGTTGGGATCCGGCATGGCGTCCAGGATCATAGAGAAGTACTCGTAAACCTTGTTGGGCGGTGCGGAGCCGTCGTGGTCGGCATGTTCAATATCGTCGGCGCCCAGCTCCAGGTAATGCTTGGTGAACTCCACTGCTTTTTTTAGCTCTGTAGGGCCCTCAATGGGGCAGCCCCAAATGGTACTAACGGTGCCGTTTACTTTGATTCCAGCGTCATGTGCTTTCTTGATGCTTTCTTCGGTCATTTTCCAGTAGCCCTTGTGATCCAGACCGGAATTTTTGTACATATGTGAGGGCGATGTGGAAACCATCTGCAGTATCCGGGTAGGGCCGTACCCCTTCTTTTTCAGTTCAATGGCCCGGTCAACCGCCTTTTCTCGGATAGTGATGGCAGTGAGTTCAACCTCTGGTAGAATATTTTTAACCCGCTTGGAGTTATAGAGTAGTCTGAACAATTCATCGGCATCAGCGAATTGGGGCATACCCTTGGGGTTGCCCAGGTTGGTAACTTCGACTTCACGGAAACCGGCCAGGATCAGCTCTTCCAGAATCCAGAGTTTAGCCTGGGTGGGAATAGTTTTTTCTTCGTGCTGGAAACCGTCTCTTACGGTGATGTCGCCGAGTCTCACCTTTTTTGGATACTTTAGCTCGAACATGCTCATTCCTCCTTTGTTAAAATTATTATGATTACTTACCTTTATAAACGGGCTTACGCTTTTCGTTAAACGCCAATAGCCCCTCGTCCCGATCCTCGGTACCCAGGCATACCAGGTGGCATTCTGCCTCCAGGGCCAGGGCGGTATGCAGTTCCAGTTCCACACCCAAGTTAATGGCTCGTTTGGCCTGCCTCAGAGCAATGGGACCGTTCTTGGTAATCTCCTGCATTATTTCCATGGTCTTACTCATTAGCTGTTCATCAGGTACAACGTGGTTGACTAGGCCGAGGTCGTATGCTTCCCGGGCAGTAATGCGTCGGCCAGTGAAGATTAGTTCTTTGGCAAGGTTACGACCGATGACCCGGGGCATTAACTGGGTGCCACCACCGCCGGGTATTACAGCCAACCCCACCTCGGGCAGTCCAAAGGTTGCTTTTTCAGCGGCGATAATGAAATCACAGCACAAGGCAAATTCTGTGCCCCCGCCAAGGGCAAATCCGTTAACCGCCGCCACCATTGGTTTGGAAAATTCCGCCACGGCGGTGAAGGCACGCACAAAAAGCGCCCGCTGCTTCCTCATTTCGTCCTTTGTCATGTTTTTTCTTTCCTTCAAGTCCGCTCCCACGCAAAAAGCTCTTTCGCCTTCCCCGGTAAGCACCGCGGCAAAAATTTGATCGTCCTGCTCCATTTCGTCCAGCACGGCCAGTATATCCAGGGCCAATTGAGTGCTGAGGGCGTTCATGGCCTGGGGCCGGTTAAAAGCCATAATGGCTATGTGACCTTCCCGGGTCAGTTTAATGGTTTCGTAATCCACCTAAAATCACATCCTTCCCGGTATTAAAAACACTTTGCAAATATATTAAGAAATCCCGGGTCACCGGCAGGCGGTCTTTGGTGGGGGGGAACCCATTTCGAACCGTCCCCAGCGGCCTCGGGAAAAATTAAACAAGCTTATACAGGGTATACAGGGTGCTTGCGTTCAACCAACGCCACTTGTTTGGACTCATACAGGGCAAAGCGCTTAACTAATTCATCACGCAGCTCGTTACCGGTGACAATATGGTCTACCACCAGTTCAGAGGCCAGCCGGTAAATATCCACGTCTTTGACATACTCCTCGCGCTTTTGCTGCACGAAAGCCGGTCTTTCGTCAAGGGGCAGGGCCATAATCTTATTCTCGTACACCGCATTAACCGCTGCCTGGGGTCCCATAACCGCAATCATGGCAGTGGGTAGTGCCATGCAGCAGTCAGGTTCAAAAGCCGGGCCGCACATGGCGTAAAGGCCCGCGCCGTAAGCTTTGCGTACCACTACCGATATTTTTGGTACTGTGGCTCCGGACATGGCCGTAAGCATTTTGGCCCCGTGCCGGATAATGCCCTGCCTCTCAACTGCGGAACCGATCATGAACCCCGGCACATCCATCAGGAACAGCAAAGGGATGTTAAAGGCGTCGCACAAGTTCATAAAACGGGCTGCCTTGTCCGCTGAGTCTACAAATAGCACTCCGCCCTTTGCGGTAGATTGGTTGGCCAGTATGCCCACGGTGCGCCCGCCGATACGGGCCAGTCCGGTAATCAGCTCGGTGGCAAACAATTTTTTAATTTCAAACCAGCTGTCCTGGTCAATGATTTGTTCAATAACTTCGAACATATCAAAGGGTTTGTTTTCTTCTACCGGAACAATATCCTCGATGGGGCGACCGTCCCTGGGCGGTATAAGCTCGACCGGGGGTACCTTTTCAGTGCAGTTTTGGGGCATATAGGTGATGTAGCGACGGCAGGCTTCGATAGCCTCTTTTTCAGTGGTCGCCAGCAGATCACCACAGCCGCTGACACTGCAGTGCATCTGGGCTCCGCCCATTGCCTCCAGGCTTGTTTTTTCGAAAATAACCATCTCCGCCATCCGGGGAGAACCCAGGTACATGCTGGCGTTGCCGTCCACCATAAATACTACATCGCAAAAAGCGGGAATATATGCCCCGCCAGCGGCTGAAGGACCGAACAGCAGGCAAATTTGCGGCAGCATGCCGGACATTCTAATTTCATTGGTAAAAATACGCCCTGCCCCCCGGCGGCCCGGAAACATCTCCAACTGATCGGTGATCCGTGCACCGGCGGAATCCACCAGGTACAGCATAGGCACCTTCATATTAATGGCGATTTCCTGGATGCGGATAATCTTCTCCACAGTGCGCCAACCCCAGGAACCGGCTTTTACAGTGGAATCGTTGGCCATAACACACACTGTGCGGCCATGCATTTTACCCACAACGGTAACAACCCCGTCGGCCGGCAACCCATCTACCAGGTTATTGGCGTATAAGCCGTCTTCCACGGTGATTGAACCCGGATCCAGCAATAGTTCAATACGTTCACGGGCAAACATTTTGCCCTTTTTGGCATTGCTTTCGTGATACTTGGGGGCACCCCCCTTTTTAGCTACCGATTCCTTCTCCTGCAGTCCAAAATCCAAGTCTCTGAGATACTTTTCATCCAATTTTACCAGCTCCCATCTGCATAAAGTGTTAATTTATTTTACACTTATTATCCCCGGGGCAAGTTTTTAGATTATTCTTTAAACTATATCCCTGGGGCTAAGACACAATGAATCCGGCGCTTTTACCGGTGTGACGGTTACCACCTCCTAGGTAACCACAGTATTAAACATAGTACTAATTGTATATTAAGCAAAACCAGTGCCATAAGTCAGACATTACTTATCTTATAGTGCGCACCCCTTGGCGTTGCCTTGTTCCTGGCACAGCAATTAATATAAAAAAGTTTTTATTTAAAAAAAATAAAGAACTCCCGTAAATAAAAAAAGTTTACCCGATTACGGAAGTAAACAACAAAGTGTCACTATGGTTTACACATAAAAACGAATATAGGAGCCGCTTTGTTTGTTCAGAATTTTACGACACTGTGCCCATACAAAGAGGATAAATGTGGTATGGTGTCGAATTTAGCAACAGGCAACTTACATAAAGAGAACACTAATCTAAGAGGTGATTACATGAGTGATAATTTTGAAAACGTAAAACAACTAACCAGCGACAATTTGCAAATGCTAGTTCATCTGGCGCCTTATTTACACCAAATTCTTGGCGAGGAATCTGTGCTGACGATTACTGACCGGGAAAGATACTTATACATGGGCCAGGGTACAAAATTGACTTTACCGGTCAAAAGCGGTGATTCCTTCACGGAAGGCAGTATGGCCGATACTACAATGAAAGCCGGCCAAAAAGTTGTTAAACGAGTTCCCAAGGAAGTGCTGGGCACACCGTATATCGGACTGGGTATCCCTGTGCGCGATGGAGATGGTCGGTTTATCGGTGCTATCGCCATTGGTAAACCTATAGAGATCCAGGAAAAGGTCAGCGCTATGGCCGAGGAACTTAGCAGTTCCATGGAAAACATATCCACGGTAAGTTCCGGCCTGATGAGCGCCTCGGAGCAACTGGCCGCCACCGCCCAGGAACTGGCCGAAAACACTTCCGGCATTGAAAAAGACATTAAGGAAATGGATAACGTAATCGCTTTGATTAAGGAAGTCTCCGACCAAACCCACCTGCTTGGTCTTAATGCCGCCATAGAGGCTGCCCGGGCAGGCGAACACGGGCGTGGATTTAATGTGGTAGCCGGGGAAATCCGCAAGCTGGCCGCCAAAACACAAAACTCCGTGAAAGAAATCGGCGATAAGCTTAAACATATCCAGGAAACGATGCTTAATTTTACTACCCAAACGCACGAGATATCAGCGGTCTCGCAGCAGCAGGCTGCATCCACAGAAGAAATAACCGCCAGCATGCAAAAAATAGAATCAATGGCCGAAGATATGGCCCGCCTTTCCGAGGATTTATTAAAGGTCTAGTCACACGGGGTCAGGTTTTTAAGCCTGACCCCGTATTTTTACTTACCCTGAGCCAGTATCTTACCCACCCGCTCCATTAAACTACCGGAATTTCCGGCTACTCCTTTGTCTGCCCGGGGCCCAAAGCCGAATCCGGCAGCCAGGTCGGTGAGTATTAGTTTAACTGCTTCCATACGACGCCGGTGAAATTCTTCGTGGGTAATATCATCCGCAGCGGCACCCAGCCGTTTACGCAGGATGTCCGGGGCGTATAAAAAGGGGATAATCATTCGCAAAACTTTATCGTTCATCCACTGTCGCACAGCAAGCTCCCGCATGGCGTAATCCACAAGTTCGGTGTACTGATCGGACATTTGGTACCAGGTAAAAACATCAGCATCATCCAACCATTCTTTGACCGTCCAAGTCCTACCTTTTCGGCCCCCCAGACAAAACTGCATCCGATCCACCATAAAAATCCGTTCATCCCGGACTTTATCACCATGGTCTTCTTTTAAATAGCGAACGGCGCGCCCCAGGGGAAAAGTGCGGCAGTTACCCGAACGGGCCGGGTAAATTGAGCACTTACCGTCTTCCAGCATAAAAGTGCAGGGCCCTTCGGCGGCATGAGCCAGCCATACCGCTGGCCACCCTGCCTGTGGATCCAGTTCCATACGGCAGAAAGTGGTGAAGAACTTTTGCCCGGGCATGTCCAGGTGTCTGGACATCACTTCAATGTCCCAAGGCTCAAGCAGGATGGTTATTTTACGGCAGCACCGCCCCATACACTCATCATTACAAGAAAACTCAAAACCATGATCCAGACCCAATGCTTCCAGGGTGTCTGTTTCTAGCTTATCTAACACTCCTTTTTGAAAATCAAAAGCCATACGTGGATCCTCCTCCAAATATAAATTACCCACTAACCTACCACAATATTGAAGCGGGTTACATTTTGCCCCGGCCAAGCTAAATCATCCAATGTAAGGCCGATTAACGGTTTAATCTCCCGCACGGCAAAGTAACCATCCCAGTACGAGTGCATGGCAAAAGGTTTTTCCGCCCCCACCATTACAAGTTCCCAGGCGGCACCAAAAAAGTCGGTAAAATCACGTTGGAACTCTACCTTGCCCTTGGCGGGTAAATCCGTCCATATTTCCCCCAGATGGCCCACGGCAATCACTTTGCGAGGACAGTCTCAGCCCGGTTCGTAAAAATAGACCGGGATGCTAGCACCTGCAGAAATAACTTTTTCCAAAATCCGGCCGTCCATAGTGCCAAATACGGCCCGGCCCTGGGTAGCTGCAATACTTAGAGCCGACTCTAAACTATTTCTTATTATAGCGACCTCCAGGCATATTTTTGTGCTTTCCATATAAACCCCCGGCCATTATTGTACGACAATAATATTAAGATGCTAAACTTACTATTTCCGGACCGGTGTTTGTAATCCTGCCTAAAGTATATATGTTCACATATGGAGGATTAAGATTTTTATGTTTTTAAAGGTAAAATTTCGAATAAAGTCGAAAAATATCAAAAACAAGTAAGTGGAGCTAATTAACCATGTGGGCTTTTGTTCTAACTGTTTTGCTGTTCAACTTAATCTTTATGTGCCTGCTCTTTTTCATCCGGCATATGATTGCTATTACTACGCCGGTGCTGGTAATGACAGCCCTGGTCGCTTTTTTTTGTACTATTACTTTTCCCTACCTTGCCGCGATTTTTGATTATGGTTACCTGGCATTGATATTCTGCTTTATAATCCTTTGTTTCTCGGTTCTGTTAACTCTGGCTGATAAAAAGTACCCTGCCCAGACGTTAAGTGCTGCAGGTACAGATTGTTGTCCAAGTGGCCAACAAGTACCAAACAGCGGCCTAAACACTACCGACGAAAAAAAGGCAGTAGAAATAACAGCACTCGTTACAGCACAAGACCCAAAGGTAATCGCACACCAATTGCCGGAGACACTAAAACCGTTGCAGGAAAACGAATCTGAAAACCAGCTAAAACCAGAACCACAACCCCCGGAGGAAATGGGGAAAACAACACCGGAAAAGATGACTCAAAGCACCGGGTTGGAAAACGAGCTTGCGTTAGTACACACCGCGCCTAAAGCAGAGAGTTCTGAAATTTGTGATGAAATAGATGCTCTAGTAGAGGATGAAACAGCCGATGAAGCAAATGATGCAGAAATTTTGGATGAAACAAAGGAGGTAGCAGCTGAAGGAAAGCCTGACGACACAGACTTGACCCAAACCATCCATTGGCCTCGGGAGTACTCAGCAGCCGTAGTGACAGAATCTAATTCCGTCATGGTTGTAACCAAGCAAACAAATCTGAATTCGCTTATAAATTTAGGGTTTGACCGTAAACAAAATGGTGATTACCTTGGTGCAGCGACAACCTTTTTTAGCGTACTGCAAATGCAACCAGAACCCGGGCTGGCCATATTACTAGCAGTGGAAATCAGTGATATTTACCGGGAAGCGGGCCAGTTCTGGCAGGCAGCGGAAATTCTGAACATACTATTAGACAGCTGGCGCAATGAGCTGGATACTGAAAAGGTAATCAGGTTAGAAATTAAAATCAATCAACTACATGAATTGCTTAACAAAAAGGGGGTAAAAGCATGAAACAAACGAGGGACTTAATCGGTTTACCGGTGTTCGCCGTGGCTGAAGGAGATTTCGTAGCACGGGTTTATGCGCCTGTTATTAACCCAACAGAAGCAAGAATTGAATATCTGCTCCTGGAAGGAGACCAGTGGTTTCTGGAGAAAAAGTGTATTGCTTTCAGCGATGTTACCGCTGTCGGCGCAAACGCGTTAACCACCGAAAAAGAGGCCAACGTAAAACCAGTCTCCCAGTTCGGACAGGCCGTCAAACTTTTGGAGAAAGAAACAAAGGTGTTAAACGCGGGCGTAATGACCCGGGACGGGCGGCTGCTAGGCACAGTATCAGAGTTTTTCTTTGACGAAAGCTCTGGTAAAATCACCGACTGTGAGTTACTGTCGCAAGATAGCACCGAACCGGCCGGCATAATTCCAGCAGCCCAAATAATTACCATCGGACAGAAATACTTGGTTGTGGCGGAAAACACCGATTTATTCCTGGAGAAGGAACCCGGCACAGGGCAACCCAAAGCTGACAGCATTACTCTCTCCCCCCCTGTGGATACCAACCATGAGACCGCCCCCGCCTCACCGGTTCAGACGCAGGATGATGCCGGGTCGGTCGGAGAAAAGGATCCGTTGGAATTGTTTAGCGAAAAGCAGCGCCAATATCTAATTGGTAAAATTGTCAGCAAGACGATTATTGATGCCAACGGCAACATTGTGGTCTCCGAAGGTACTGTAATCACAGAAGATATTATCGACCGCGCTTTACGGGTGGATAAATACGTTGATTTAACCATGTTCGTGGAGTAAGTTGTAATTTCATGCGAGCAGTATATATAAAAACTGGTATAATTGCGGCCTTAATCTGCGTGCAGACAGCCTCTGCATTAACTGCCTGGACGATGTTAAATAATTTTCGGGGTGACGGGGGTATTCCCCGGGGAATAAAAATAAGCGGGGTGCCCGCTGGCGGTCTTACCAAGCTGCAAGCCGAGAAATTGTTCGAGGAAACCTTTGGCGGCGAGTTCAAAGATACGCTGATTATTCAGGCAGCCGGCCAAAGCGTACACATAAGGCCGGAGGCAGTAGATGCAAGGCTGGATTACGCTTACGCTATTAAACAAGCGCTTGACCTTAAAGAGCAAGCCACAGGACTGACCGGGGCACTACGGGAACTAGCACTGCTGGCTGGATTATATGATATCCCACTAACATTGCAATTTAACCATGATAAAATGACAGGCCAGCTAGCAGAGCTTAAGAATTTAGTCGACAAGGCGCCCCGGGGCGCCACGCTGACCGGTGACGAAAACGGGCGTATACTGGTGCCCGAGCAAACCGGACAGTATATAGATGTACCTGCCACACTGGATAAATTGCGCACCATACGACCGCCACTGCCCGATACCATCCAGGCAGTTGTTGTTCGGAAAGAGGCACCGGTTAAGACAGGAGACCTGGAACCGCTTCGCAACATATTGGGCGAATGCGTAACCGAGTTGAATCCAAACCAGGTAAACCGCACCGCCAATATAGCCCTGGCCGTTAATGCGTTGCACGATACACTGGTGAAACCGGGTGCTGTATTTTCGTTTAATGATCAAGTGGGCGAAAGGTCAGCCGAGAATGGTTTTAAAAACGCTCCGGTAATCGACGGCACCAGAACAGTCCAGGGATTGGGCGGCGGAGTATGCCAAGTATCAACCACCCTTTATAACGCGCTGCTGGCAGCAAACCTGGATATAGTGGAACGCCAACCGCACACCAGACCAGTAGGTTATGTTTCCCCCGGGCTGGACGCCACGGTTGCTGACGGGCAAATAGACCTACGTTTTCGAAACGATCGCAGCTTCCCAATTTTAATCAATGGAACCCTGGAGGACGGTAATCTAAGGGTCAGACTTTGGGGCGTCAAGAGTGATAACGAACCACGCATTGATATAGAAGCAAATATCCAAACTGTTAACCCAAAAACGCTAATTCACCAGGAACCCAGCCTGCCTCGGGGCAGTCAGGTGGTTCAAAATCCAGGCAAGCGCGGCTACGTAGCTTTAGTTTATAAAGTAGCCAAAGGCAGTTACGGCGAAACCAGGCAATTAATTACCCGGGATTATTATCAACCCGAAAGCAAAGTAATTTTGGCTGGAACCGGGGGTTCTACCCCCGATAAGTAGCCCGTAGAGGTACCTGTTAATACTGCCATCCACTGTGCTGCCGAAAGGAGTTCCGCTCATTGAACGATCGAGATTACGAAAAAAAACTGCAGGACTACATTACCTTTCGCTCCATCCAAGCCGAACACATAACTTTTACCAGTTGCTGCCACTCGGTGGAAGAGGCCGCCGAAGCGGCCGGTACCGATCCGGAAAACATAGTTAAAAGCATCTGCATGCTTACCCCTGAAAACCAGTTAGTGGTGGCCATTGTGATGGGCACGGACAGGGTAAGCACAAAAAAAGTGGCCACTGCACTGGGAACGGGCCGGCCCAGGATGGCCACACCGGATGAGATAGTGAAGTTAACCGGATATCCCTGCGGTGGCACACCTTCCTTTGGCTACGAGGCCACCTTTATAGTCGATCCGGCGGTGCTGGACAGGGATGTGGTTTATTCAGGCGGTGGCTCGGAGTATTCTCTGACTAAGATACCAACCAGGGAAATATTACGGGTTAATAACGCCCAGGTGTTCAAAGTGCGAAAATAGTACGATGGATAAGTCCGACTATCGAGGCGGCCAGAGCCGGTGAACACGGGCGCGGGTTTGCAGTCTGGCAGATGAAGTACGTGCGCTAGCGGAACAAGCGGCAAGCGCATCTAATGAAATAACTGGTTTAATCAAGGATATTCAATAGGTGTTAATAATGCTATAAATGCAATGGGAGGTAGTATTACAGAGGTAAAAGAAGGGGTTAAAATAGCAAATAACGCAGGTATATCACTTGGTAAAATTATAATAGCGTTAGAAAAAAATTAGGTTATGATACAGGCTGTATCGGATGGTTATAAAAATGTGAGCGAGGGTACGCAACAACTTAGTGCTGCCAGCGAAGAAATTGCTTCAACAGTTCAGCAGGTATCCTTGGCTTCTCAGGAGTTGGCGAATATTGCCATGAGTTATAGAAGAATGTCATATTTTTAAAATATAGGTTTAATTGGGTCCTTAATTAATTTCCTTCCGTTAAACTAAATTATCTTCTTGGAATCTGCAATTATCGTCTGTAAAAGGGAAAGGGCGCTCTTAATAAAGTGCTCTTTTTCCTCGGGATTAGCATCCATAAATTCCTTTTCCAATTTTTCAATCATTTCTGCCGCCATGTTTATTAGCAATGCCATTCACCTCTTTACCCTAGTCTTTCCAAAATGGCGCTATTTCTAAAGCTTTTGTTATGCTGTCCATATAGTAGCAAAATTATTATTCAAGATGGTTAAAGAAAACCGTAAAATATTTAAAAAGTTTTACGGTTTTCTATTCATCATTGAAAAAAGATAGTTTAAAAATTCGATAATGAACATTGTTTTAATTTATAACTTAGCCTAACAAGCCGCGCACTACACATCCCAACAAATAAAAGGCCGTTAGGCCGCACAAACCGTATCCCACCAGTAATGCGGCGATTGAATCTTCCTCTTCCAGCCAACTTTGTACCTGTTCAACAAACACACTTTCGTGTTCAACCGATTCAGCAACAGGAACTTGCCTACATGTTTGCCCTAAGACAGCGGTATCGGTGTGCATATGCCCGGCCTCCAATCAATTTGCAATATTTAACTGAACGTATGTTTGGTTAAATTATACCTTTAGGCCGGTCAAGCGTCAAGATTTATTTCTTAACAAAACAAACTTTCTGCCAGTAATTTTCCTCAGAACAAACATTCAATCCCGCCCGAACAAGAATTGCAGCTGTGCAGCCACAACCTGGCACCCTTTTGCCGGAAAATGAGCCGTCATATATTAAGCTACTGCCGCAGGAAGGACTACGCTCTTTTAAAACAGCTGTCCTTGCACCATACTGGCGAGCTACGCCTAAAACCTCTCTGGCACCGGTTAAAAAAACATTTGTTTTATCTTCGCCATGGTTGGTATAAACCCGTGCCCGGCCATCCAATACATCAAAACCGTCCCCTCCCCTTATTTCACAGGGATCCCGGGGCACCGGAGCACCACCAAGCACTTCCGGACAAACTGGCATTGCTTGGCCGCTCTCAACTAACCACCGTAATTCCGGATAATCGTTAAACCCGTCTCCGGTATAACGGCAAGTTTCACCAGCCAGACAGGCGCTGATTATTAACATGTTTTAATTAACCTCCATATAAAAAATTATAATCTAATTCAGCTTTCAAAAAGTTAGCCACCCATGCAGCTACCCTAAAGCCTTTTTCAGGGTAGACTATTTGAACCACTACTTCTTTTCAGATCCACTGATTAAAAGCAGCTTCTCTCGCCTGTTCAGGGCCTTGATGGCTATTTCCCGGCGCAAGGCGCTTCCCCTGTCCGGCAGTACCTCGCTATACACAATTTGCACTGGCAACCGAGAACGGGTATATTTGCTGGCAACTCCCTGGTTATGTTTTTTCAATCTTTCTTGCAAATCAATAGCGCAACCCGCATAAAGTGTGCCATCGTTGCACCTTAAAATATACACATACCAACAATCTAGGGCCATAAACCAGGTACCACCTTTACGCTGTATGTCCAATTTAAAAAATCATAAGTCAAGACCATTGACCTCTTGTTCCCTATATATTAATATATAGATACAAAGGAGGTGCTGTCATGCCACAGCTAAAATTTAAATGTGATAGTTGTTTAAAAGATTTTACAGTAAAATACATCTTTAGCAAGCCAGTAAATGTAACCTGCCCGTATTGCAGCAGCCCTAAAATTCAGGAGGATAAAAAACCGGGATGCGGGTGCGGCAGCAGCGGTTCTAGATTTACCTGAGGCTAAAATAAAACGGAAGCGGTGCTTCCGTATATTCCCCCGTATTCATATACGGGGGTTTTTGTTTTTTTTACACATAGTGACATCCGCGCAAATCCACCTTTTAAAAAGGACAAATTAATACATTTTTACTCCATAGATAGTTTAATGTATTTATGGTAACATATACCATAATGTGTCAAGGAGTTGAGCGTATGATTGATATAATTGAGGAGTACAGGGATTTCAACGTTTCTCCACTTGCTCCTGCTCTTGATGAATTTGAAGCATCAGTCCGCAAATCCCTGCTTGGCATCGATCATTCGGACCTGAATCAAAGACTTACTATGGAAGCGTGGATTTACGGTGAGTTGGTACAGATATTGGACAAACACGGGCTGCGCACTTATGGCTTGGCCACGGGGGTGCGTAAATACTTCGGTTACTTTGTGGTGGATGTCATTGTCACCGAACCTAAACCCAGGACCATTCGGCAAATCAAAATCCCACTGACTAAGGCCGGGCAAGTATAAGTATGTTCATATATCTAACAACGACATACGGCATACCCGGTCAGTTATCTATATGCATAGCCGTAACAGTAATAAATTTAACCTCACCAAGTCCTCTTACTGACATGGTGTCTTTCTCATCGTCCCAGGTCAGCTCTACATCGATGCCGCCCGGACATTTGACACCACCCAAATCTACCCTAGCCTGACGCATCCAATCCTCGGTCAGGTGCACAAAAACCAGTTCAAACGCATTGCTGCGAAATAATTTAAACCGGGATTCGCCTACCAGCTTATAAAAAACGGTAACATCTTTGACGTTTTTGTCAAATACTTTGGCATCAGTAAGCTGGAATATTATTTTACCGGTTGTTTCTTTATCATCGGTTAATAGTTCTGCTAAGGTTTCCATCCTAAGCCCTCCCCGTTAATATATCTATCTTATTTATACATACCACTGGAACTGTTTTTTCCTTCCGGATCCCTGTTATATTTTTACAATTACTCCTAGTGGGAAAGAAAGCAAGAACCACCAATAAACTCCCTGACTATTGAATTAAGCGGCACAGCATCACAGGAAACAGGGGTGAAGTAGCTTAAAAAACGTCGTAGGCGGTAAGCCATGGCATATTCACGTTCATCCGGGCTAACCATACCCAATAAGGGCATAGCATAGTTCTTTAAAGTTGCCAGTTCGTATACCAGGGCTGAGTTGAACATGGCGTCAGCACTCTCCTGGAAGGGGAAGATATGGCGTTCCTCGCCGCGTTTAATAGAAGGCCAACGCCGAATAGTTTCCGTGGCGGAATAACCCCGGTGGTTATAATCACGCACGATGCGCCTCAACATACGTAGGTAGGTAGTGGGTATCCAGTTATGGCTGTCCAGGTTAAGTTGGGTCAATGCGCTGATATATATTTTATATTTACGGCCCTTGGGTATGGAAGACGTCAGTCTGTCGTTCAGACCATGAATACCCTCCAGTATAAGCAAATCCCGCTCGCCCAGCTTAAGTGTTTTGCCGCTGTTTTTACGTTTACCTTCAAGAAAGTCGTAGGTGGGAAGTTCAACTTCTTCACCCTGGATAAGCCTGATTAGGTGATCGTTAAACAAATCCCTGTCCACAGTCTCAAGGCATTCAAAATCGTATTCCCCGTTCTCATCCAGCGGTGTAAGTTCCCGGTCAACAAAGTAATCATCTAGTGAAATGGGAATCGGGTTAATATCATGGATGCGCAACTGCACGCCCAAACGCTGGGCAAAAGTTGTTTTGCCCGAAGAGGAGGGCCCGGCTATAAGAACTATGTGGATAAGGTCAGCATTTTGAGCGATGGTGTCGGCAATCTGTCCGATTTTTTTTTCGTGAAATGCCTCGGCCACCCGAATTATATTCCCGCCGTTATCCTCTTCTAACATTTGGTTAAGCTCAATCAGGTTGCGTACTTTTAACACATTACCCAATTTTACCGATTCGTAATAGATATTAGCCAGTTTGCCCTGTTCCACGTATTCGGGCAAAACCAAAGGTTCTTCCTTGCGCGGGAATTCAAGAATAAAACCCGGCATGTAATAACGTAAACGAAACACCTTAAGGTATCCGGTGCTGGGCACCATGTTCCCGTACGTAATATCATGGAACCAACCGCAGGTATGCACCCACACGTTGTCATGCTTACGATACCGCAGCAAATCTTGTTTATCAGTCTGTTTGGACTCTTGCAAAAGCTCTTTAACTTGTTCTTTATTTACCTGGCGCACGTCAATCGGCTCGTCAGCTTGCACAATTTCCCACATCCGCTTTTCAATAGCTTGGATAACCGAAAGGCGGATAAAATGCTGATAGTTTATTTCACCGTAAACACCATTACCCAAAGTATGTTCCATTTTGACTTTACAACCCGGCAATACTTCGCTGGCCGCTCTGACCAACAGCATCACCAGGCTGCGTGTGTATATGCGCATGCCGTCCTGGCTTTCCAGATCGACAAATTCAATGTCACAATCACCATCCAGGCAACCTTGCAAGCCCTTTAATACATTATTGACGTACGCCGCTACCACTGGTGATCTCCTGTTCATTCTATCGTAGGGCAATAAATCAAGAAATCTTGTTCCCCGGGGCACATCCAGCATACCGTAACCGGCCAGATGGATTTTAAAAGTGTCCATGGGGGCTAACTGCGTGTTTTGTGCCATAATTACACCTCAACAGTATTAAAAATTGTTTAAATAACTGGTTGTTTATAGTATATAATTTAAATGGGCTTGCAATAAATATCACAAGCCCATTCTACACTCATATTATACCACAGGGCGACATTTAGCTGGTAGTCCCAAACCATTTTGCCCTATTAGCGTCACATTCTATCTATTTCCACACGTCATAGATTTCTATAGTCCAAAATCCGTCGCCTTAAACACTGGTTCAACGGTAACGCCCATTTTTTCTAAAGTTTCAGCGCCACCTTCCTGCCTGTCCACCAGCGTCACGGCCTTAACTACTTGACAGCCTATTTCACGTACGGCTTCCACTGCTTGAACAAATGAGCCTCCCGTGGTAATTACGTCGTCCACCACAACCACCCGCTGACCAGCACTTAAAGCCGGGCCTTCGATCAGGCGCATGGTGCCGTGTTTTTTGGCTTCCTTGCGAACAAGAAAGAGAGTCAAGTCCATGTTTCGGTGGTAGGCCGCGACGCCCACGGCGGCTACGATGGGATCTGCCCCCATGGTAAGACCACCGACGGCATCTATATCGTCATTTTCAATCATATCGCAAATGACCTCGCCAATCAGATAAGCACCTTTGGGGGTAAGTGATACTTTCCGACCATCAAAATAGTAGTTGCTTGTGCGGCCGGATGATAGTACCACTTGTCGCCGCTCAAAGGCCAAGGTGTCTAACAATTCTTTTAAAGTTTCCCGTTTATTTATTTAACACACCTCCAACCAGATGATAAAAATTAGTTTTACTATTCAGGTATACAGAATTTTATAGTAAGATTTTCTAACTTCTGACTCCTGTTTTAAACATTATTATTTATTGTGCAACACCTTTTTCCAACCGGGCCAGACGGCGTAGCGCTTCCATCTTATCCCTGTCCCCGGTTCGGGCCCGACGTAGTGCCGTTTCCAACATGACAATGGAGCGGTCGTAGTTCTTACGATCCACCGGGTAGGGATGGCCGTCTTTACCCCCGTGGGCAAAGGAATAGCGCACCGGATCCCGGTAGCTGGCCTTTACCCCATAAACTACCTCTCCCACCAGTGCGAAAGCCCTTACGGTGGCCGGCCCCACTCCTTCGGTAGCCAACAGTTGTTCGTAGTCCCGGGGCGTCAAGTCATATAAGCGCCGCAAAGTTTTTTCGATCCTGCCGGCCTGTGGTACGGGGTGGGAGGCGGGCAGATTAAGCAACGCCGGTTTTTGCTCCACTAATTCAGCAATTCTTTTTAATTCGGCAACCGTTTTTTCCGGACGTTCTCCGGCCACAAACACTGAAACATCCCGGGCAGCAACGCTCTCCTTGGAGACCATGTTTAAAACCTGGGCCCCCTGCCTGCCACAAACCGCAGCGTGTGGCTCTTCTATGTAACTTTCCAGACTGTCACTCAGCCAGTGGTAGCGTCTGGCCCATCCATCCCCAGGGTTCATCCCTTGCTGCACCACCGCCCAGTTGCCGTCCCCACTGAACATAAAAAAATGATGATAAATCTGATACCCGTCCTGCACTGCTGCAGAATCCACCTTGGCGGACATTCGGCTGGCGTACTGCAGCTGGTCCACGTGATTAGGAAGACCGTATTTTTCGGTGTAGGCCTCAATCTCACCGGGCGTTTTACGTGATGTCATGGCTTTGCCGCCCGCGAAATAAACACCCAGGTCGCGCTGCCTTGGCACCAGACCCTGTTTCAGTGCCCCGCATAAGACAGTTGTAAGCCCTGACGAGTGCCAATCAAAACCTACTACACACCCCAAGGCCTGAAACCAGAAAGGATCGGACATACGGACGAGCAATGCCCGCTGTCCGAACTCTTCAACAATTGCTTCCACAATAGCTGTACTAAGACGAGTCATACGTTCAAATAACCAGCGGGGGCAGTGGTGTCCGTGCAGAGGTAAATTGGCCATGCCGGTTCGCATTGTTTTGCATCTCCAAACAAATGTTTGCCTTATTCTAACCGGCCTCCGAGTTACCTGTCAATACCCTCATAAAATTCAGTTAAAGGGCAGTTTACTCTTCCGGTTGCAGGTAAACGTAAACTACCTTTTCTTTTTCATCGTAATCGGCGTGGTAACTACCTTTTTTGTCCTCGATGTTAAAAAACGTAAAGATACCCCGGGCGCCGATTTTGTTCTTGTTTAGTAGCATGCCGCCTTCTTTAACACCCCTGATCCGGAGTTTGCCGCTTTCCTTGTCAAAAGCCACTTCCACCCGCCTGCTACCCAGTTTTTCCGCCAACTTGCCGCCCAGCCTTATGTGATGCTTGGTTAGTGCCACCATGTTGTCCCTGGCAGATCTCGGCCTGTAAACCTCAAAACCCATATTAAGCCCTCCTTTTTTAATTGGGAAATTCATACGTTGGGGAAATTTACACGTTGGGTATCCCTTCCCTTAATGTAACTTATTTTGTTTTATTTTATATGTACGATATATATACCATTTATATACCGTACATATATTATAAAATAACAACCCTGTAATTATAGTTAAATATATTTTATTTATAACAGCACATTAAATCAAGCTTAGCAGAAAGAAACGCTAAAAAACAATCCTCATCTTGGCAAGTTATAATAACAACATACTTGGCCATTGCTTTACACTTATAATTAATAGTTAAAAAAATAAAGAGGTTCTGTATTAGACAGAATCTCTTTATTCTAACATTAATATACAAAAAAAATTAAGCTTAACGATATAAACTGCCCCAAAAGGACAATCTTGAGGTAACAATGTAACAGGCAGTTTAAAGTCGTGCCCGGGACATAATACTACAGCCGCCCTTGCAGTGCGCCACTGGGCGAATCATATAATTTTTTCTCAGCACCGTCATCACCTCCTCATGTAATTATTTATATTATAACCCGGGCGTAAAAGTGACCTGCCTGGAATATTTTTCTTAATTTCTAAAATATTTGCCTTCAAAACAGTATTCATCAGCACCAGCCAAATATACGGTTTACAAAAAAATAAAAAGGAAACCGGCACCCCGTTGTGCCGGTTTCCCAAGTACAATGCAAAACTATTCCTTTGGCTTAAAGGTTTCGCACTTTGTTTGATCCGAAGTGCCGGCGTTATTGGCATGATTCCGGTTAACTTGGATCATGGGTGCCGCACATTCCACGGACTCGTTGAAGTCGCACTCTGTAACATTACATTTAATATTGGGCATTTTTTCACCTCCGTGCATTATGGTAACCCGAAAAAAAATATATATGCAAATATATATAGATTAATAAGCTTTAAAAGTCACTTTAAACGTGAAAAAACATTATCGGAAGGATATCCCGCCCTGGAACAGAAATACTAGGTTAGTATCTTCTATAGTCAGGATAATCATTTTGACGTAGCTCGGGAAACTGAGTATTAAGATTCATGCTTTTCACTTCATTTCAATAATAATGACACGGACTAGGTTTTTAGTGGGCATCAGGGAGGATATTAAGTTGGCTATCGTTTTGGGTATCGCCGGCGGAACCGGTTCTGGCAAAACCACTGTCGCCCAGGCCGTTGCCGGGGCTTTTATGGATAACTCGGTTATGGTGGAGCAAGACTGTTTTTACCTGGATCGCAGCCATATAGAACCGGATAAGAGAAAAGTCGTTAATTTTGATCATCCCGAAGCCATTGATTTAACATTACTGCAGCAATGCGTGATGCAGTTAAAAAACAATAAAAAAGCTCAGCTACCAGTATATGACTTTACCAGCCACACCCGAACAAAACAAAAAAGAGCATTGGGGCCGGCCAAAATTATTATTGTGGAAGGAATTTTAATTTTTCACTACCCCCAATTGCGCAATCTAATGGATCTGAAGGTATTTGTCCAAACTGACGCCGACGTACGCCTGGCTAGGCGAATTAAACGTGATATCGACGAACGGGGCCGGATTTTGCATTCTGTATTAAAGCAGTATTTTAACACCGTTAAGCCAATGCACGAAAAATATGTTGAACCATCCAGGTATCATGCAGATATAATCCTGCCTGAGGGCGGTTTTAATCTGCTTGGCGTAGAAACAATTATCGCCCAGGTGGCCCGTTTGCTCCGTTACGACGGAGAATAACAAATAGCATAAAATAATAGTATAAAAATTGATTTAAATAAAAAATATTACCGGCCCTCTTTAAGGCCGGTAATATTTTTAAGGTGTCGGTTGCTGGTTTGTTACTTGCGGAGTGGGAGGTTGTTGACCTTGGGCCAAGCTCTGCTCATAGGCTGCAACCATTTTCTTAACCATGTTGCCGCCAACCGCTCCGTTGACCCTCGAAGGTACGTCGCCAAGGTAACCCTGGTAATTTGGGATACCCAGTTCAGCAGCGGTTTCATATTTAAACTGTTTCATCGCACTGGCAGCCTGGGGTATTAATTTACGGTTCGTTTTTTGTCCTTCAGCCATTTACAATAACCTCCTTTTGTTAATTAATTGTTTCAGCTTTCAATAGTTATGGTACCCTCAAATCTGTTGACTATGTGTGACACATTTTAGCCGTAGTTTAAAAAAATAGTGTTATAGTAAAATTAAAATAAATTGTTTTATCATTTACTAAGTGTTTCCTGCGCTGCATGGTAACCAATAGAAATTAAAGTTCGGTAGTTTTTTAAATCCGTAGTTAAAAAACCGGTGGTATCAGGATATATAACCTCGGTATCGGGCCTGTAACACATCGTACGTTTCATTAATATATTAAGTGATTTATAAAAAACACCAAAAAGATTGTCGGGCCGCTCGTTACCCGTTACATTGGAGATAAGATCCACGGCAATCACTCTACCGGCACCCATACCCCAAACCACATCGTCGGGAACCTGGTTTACTACCCCCCCGTCACATAGCAAGTCTTCACCGGTATCAAATGGCTCAAATAAACCGGGAATAGCGCAACTGGCCAGGATGGCATCTACCAGTGAACCCTCATGAATTACTATTTCCTGTCCGGAGATCAGACTGCAGGCAATAGCGGCAAATGGCACATTGGTTTCGTCAAACCGTTTATCGTCAACCAAACGGCGCACCTGATCCCGCAGTCGTTCATTGGTGAAAAGGCCTAATCGTGGTATGGATGGCCGGGTTAGACTTGTCCACCTGGCCCGGCGCGCAAACCTAATCATCTCGCCGATAGACACACCGCAGGCGTAAGCGCCTCCAACCAATGCCCCTACGCTGGTACCGGCTATATGAGTAACTTCGTAATTATTTTCTTCCAAGTAACGTAACACCCCAATGTGCGAGGCCCCCAGGGCCGCCCCGCCCCCTAGAGCCAGCCCCACTTTTTTGGATTTACCCATTAGCTGTACCCCCGGATTCTTATAAATCCATATAATGTTTAATTAAACAATTATATCATAGACACTGTAAAATGCCGGATAACATTAAAAAGACCGCCGGGATAAGGTAAAAGCTACCCTTCGGGTTTCAAACACTCCGCTGGATAGCCCTATCACGATTAAAATAAGATATTCAAGGGGTATTAACTAATCAGTTACCGTCCTGGTCTCCGTTTCTGCCTTTAAAAAACCGCTTGCTCTTTCTAATCCGGTATACCGCGTAACCAAGCAGGGCGATTATTGGAGTGTAGGGAAGCAGTATCACAAAAATTAATACCAGATCCTGAACAAAGTTCATCATACCGTTAACGCCCCGCTGCCACCCGGTTTGGATACGTTCCCCAAATGGCTCGCGCAGGATTTCTCCGGTAGACAGAGTTTTCGGTGCTTGTAGTTCTATGGTAATAGTAGCCAAATCCACCCGGTTGTTCAGAACCTTTAACCGGGCTTCCATAGATTCAATTTCACCCCGCACTCTGGCCAATTGGCTTTCTATCTCCAACATTTCCTTTACCGTATTGGCTTTACCCAGTAGTTCCAGGTATCTCTCTTCCTGTTTTTTAAGATTATTTTTACGGGCTTCGACGTCATAGTACTCCTCTGTAACATCCTGGCCGGAAACATTTTTCCGTTCCACCCTTCCCAAAGATTCCAGTTGGGGGATGAACCCGTCCACCTTTGAGGAAGGCACCCGCAGGGTAAGGTGCCCCTGCAGATTATTGTTAGACTGCCAGAGATTAGCATCCTGTACATATCCGTTTACGTTTTTTAACATGGCTTCTATTTCATTGACGGTTTTTTCCACATCGGGAACAACAATGGAAAGTGCAACAGTTCTAATTATTTTTTGCGCCGTTCCTTCACCGACACCGCTTTCTTCAGACTTTTCCTTTTCCACAGCATCACTAGATGCCTGCGATTCGTACGAGGTGCTTCCGCCTACTTCCATAGACGCACTTTGATCAGACGCACTTTCATTTTTCGCTCCGCCGCAACCGCCCAGAGTCAGCGCTACAAGCAGCACTAGAATTAATAATAATGTTTTTCTCATTTGCCCACCCCACTCTAATATTGTTAAAAAATTAACAACTAATAATTAGCCTGTTTATATCAATATTGACGAACCCGGACGACAAAAAGTTCGCCGGATTTTCTATTATGCAATTATTTATTTGCCAGCGGTAAATAATGTAGAGGAAATCGATACAGAATCTATAAACCATTATACTAGAAAGTTTTCCTATAAGGCATTTATATGCGTCAAATTGTTCATAAATATGACATAACTACTCAGGATTCAGGAGCCGGAAGTCAAGATTTAGAATGAGAAAACCGCGAAAACATTACATTAAGTACATTTTAAACTTTATATTATAAATACCTGAATAGTAACAATAGGACATAAAATTCGTTCGTGGGAGATGGGTTAATGAACAAAGTTGAGCTGATAGCTACAGCAACCTTTGGCCTGGAAGCTGTGCTGGCCGAGGAAGTTAAGAAGCTGGGCTATGCAGATGCAGTAGTGGAAAACGGCAAAGTAACATTTGCGGCAGATTTGAGTGCCATCTGCCGGGCCAACTTGTGGTTGCGCACGGCAGACCGGATCCGCCTAAAAGTAGGAGAATTTAAAGCCACCACCTTTGATGAATTGTTCGAGCAAACCAAGGCGCTCCCCTGGCCCGAACTAATACCGGGCGACGCCGTTTTTCCGGTAGACGGGAAGTCGGTAAAGTCGACACTGTTTAGCATTTCGGACTGCCAGGCCATAGTGAAAAAAGCCGTAGTGGAGAGTATGAAAAAAAAGTATCCAAAAGAATGGTTCGAGGAAAAAGGCCCTCTGTACCGGTTGGAGGTGTCCCTGCTGAAGGACATGGCCACCTTGACCATAGACACCAGCGGGGCGGGACTGCACAAGCGCGGTTACCGGGGCGCGGCCGGAGAAGCCCCGTTAAGGGAAACGCTGGCGGCAGCATTGGTATTGCTGTCGCGATGGAACCCGGACACTGTTTTATGGGATCCGCTTTGCGGCTCGGGCACCATACCCATCGAAGCGGCGTTTATCGGCCGAAACATGGCCCCTGGTATGAACCGGACATTTGCTTCGGAAAGTTGGCCCACCATCTCCAAGGAGCTATGGAGGCAGGCCCGGCGGGAGACCCATGACCTGGCGAAATTTGATAAGTCTCTTGACCTAATAGGTACCGATATAGACGACCGGTTGTTGAAAACAGCCCGACAGAATGCTATCGAGGCCGGGGTGGATGACTGTATCCACCTGCAGCACATACCAGTGGCAGAAATTCAGACCAGGAAAAAGTATGGCAAGATAATATGCAACCCCCCCTACGGCGAAAGGATCGGCACACAGCGGGAAGTGGAAAGTTTGTACCGGGAGATGGGTAAAACCTTTAACCAGTTTGATACCTGGTCATTTTATGTCCTCACCGCCCATCCGTTTTTCGAGAAATTGTTCGGACGGCCGGCCAGTAAAAAAAGAAAGCTTTACAATGGTAATATTCAGGTCAACTATTATCAGTATTACGGACCCCGCCCACCCAGACCAAAACAGTAGGGCACCCCTTGCGAGTGCCCGAAATGATAATGCAGTATTAGAATGATAATAAACCGGGCATCCGCAAGGGGTGCCCTACGTCTTAGTTCCGGGGTCTGGTGCAGGTACGCCGTTTGCCGGTCCGGATCTAACATTGCCCCGGGCCAGAGAAGCGAAGATGCCGCCAAAGCATAACCCAGTCATAATAATGAAAGCCAACCTGGCACCGGCCAAAAACTGCCCGGCATTAGCAGCGGTGAGTTCCGCCCGACCCACGAACATGGCCAAGACCAGCGTCACAATAGCCATGCTGGAGGCCTGGCCCACCAGGCGCATGGTGCCCAGGGTGGATGAGGCAACCCCGTAAAAACGCTTTTCCACCGCCCCCATGACCGCATTGCTGTTGGGCGACGAGAATAGAGCGAAACCGGTACCCAAAATGGCCAGGTTAATCACCAAAAGCCATAGCGGTGTGGCCGCGCTGATAAAACATAGGAATAAAAGACCCAGGGTGGTCAGGGTCATCCCCCAGGAGGCTAATACCCGTGGTTCCACCCGGTCAGAAAACTTTCCTGCAAAGGGCGATATCACCGCCATTAGTACCGGCTGCGAGAGCAGGATCAGCCCGGCGGCCTGGGAATCATATCCCAGCACCACCTGCAGGTGCAGCGAGAGCAGGAAACCCACCGCAAAAGTGGCACTATAGTTAATTAAGGCCGCCAGGTTGGAAAAAGCAAAGGTGGCGTTGCGGAACAGGCGCAGGTTCATTAGGGGCTGCTGCAGGTTAATCTCGTGCCGGATAAATACCAGCATCAAAGCCAGGCCGAGCGCCAACAGGTATTTGGCCCATTCCGAGGCAGCCACCGATGAAAACCCGTACATCAGTGCCACCAGGCCGACCACGTATAGCACCGCCCCGCCCAGGTCAAATTTTTCACCCCGGGCTCCAGCCCATTCGCCCTTCAACCGGGCCACGGTAAGTAATATCACAAAGACTGAAATTATAGCGGTAAGTAAAAAAATGGACTGCCAGCCCAGGTTGTGGTTCATCGCCCCGCCCAGCACCGGCCCCATGGAAAGACCCACATAGACGGTGGCCACATTAATCCCCAGCACCTTACCCCTTTCCTGGGGCGGGAATACCGAAGTCAGGATGGCCATACCGGTACCGAAAATCATGGCACTGCCAATACCCTGCAGCACCCGAAAAGCAATTAACGTCTCAATAGACCAAGCCAGCCCACACAATAACGAAGACAGGCCGAATGAGGCCATGCCGATGAGAAATATTTTTTTCCGGCCCACGATATCGGCCAATCTTCCAAATGGCAGCAGGAACGCTGCTGAGGCCAGGATATAGCTGGTGGCCACCCAGCTTAACATATAGGCGTTAGCACTGAATTCCCGGCCGATGGATGGTATGGCCAGGTTTATAGAGCTGCCCATAAAAGGGGTTAAAAAAGCAGCGGTGGCGGCCACCATCAATGTGTAGCGTTTTAAAGCAGCACTCTGATCCATTGTCATCCCCCCGGCTTATAATCTCGACCATGTCTTTTATGGTTATTCGGGCTGTGCATTACCCGGTTTTATTGTGATACTGTATGCTATTTCCTTTTCGCCATCCTAAACCGGTTCTCCTTGCAATAATACCATTTTACCTGTCACAACAAGTAATCTCATGGATTTTAAATAACTTGTTTAGTTTAAATCTCTTATTGCTAAATATTAACCCAGGAATTAGGATAATAATTAATTACAATTAGGCTGCATGGGAGGGATAGTTATGGCTGATGTTATAGATTACCGGATTTTTGGCGACGACATGCAGGCGGTGGAAATTGAGCTTGACCCAGGCGAAGGTGTGCGGGCCGAGGCCGGCGCCATGATGTTCATGGAAGACGGGATCGAGATGCAAACATCCACCGGTGGCGGGTTGTTTAGAGGTTTTAAAAGAATGATTACCGGTGAAAGCTTTTTTATCACCACCTTTATGAACAGCGGTCGAGGAAAGTCCAGGGTTACTTTTGGCGCTCCTTATCCGGGCAAAATTATCCCGCTGGATTTAGCTTCGCTGGGCGGCGAGTTTCTGTGCCAGAAAGACTCTTTCCTCTGTGCCGCCAGGGGAATAGAAATTGAAATTGCTTTTACCAAAAAACTTGGAGCAGGTCTGTTTGGTGGTGAGGGTTTCATCCTCCAACGCCTGACCGGACAGGGCATGTCCTTTGTCCATGCCGGCGGCACAATTATCGCCAAAGAACTGGCGCCCCGGGAAAGCCTGCGGGTGGATACAGGGTGCCTGGTGGCTTTTGAGCCCTCGGTTGATTATGATATTCAGTTCGTTGGTGGCTTTAAAAACGCCCTTTTCGGCGGTGAAGGCATGTTTATCGCCCGGTTAACGGGCCCCGGCAGAGTATACCTGCAAAGCTTGCCTTTCTCCCGTCTGGCCGATCGGATTATTGCCGCGTCACGATTCGAACAGCGGGGCGAGCAGAAAGGCGTAGCCGGTCTTGGCGGTGACATCCTGGGCGGTATCCTGGGCGGTGACAAAAAGTTCTGAAGTTATTTAATTACGACAGGCCTGACCCCCTATTTTGGTTAACCGGGCAGGCAGATGGGCTGGCCGACCTGCAGGTTTAAGGGATTAACACCGGGGTTTAGTTCCAACAGCCTTTCCACCGTATTACCGGTAGCCCGGGCAATTGTAAAAAGTGTGTCGCCCGGTGCCACTTCCCAAAAAACTCTGGAGGGACAAAACCGTTCCGGCAGGCAAAGTAGTTGCCCAATTTGTAAGTTAAACGGGTTTACGTCAGGGTTTAACCTGATCAATTCAGACATCGTGGTACCGAGGCGCACTGCAATCAGGTACAGTGTGTCACCTGCCGCAACCCTAAGGTAACGACCGCTGGGGCATGGCGGCAATCCTTCCTTATTCATCAACAAACCAACTCCCAAAAAAAATTTTTGCCATTAATAAACCGCCCGTGATATAAACATTATATTTTTGAGGTTAATAAAAAGAATAATAAAGGACGGGTAATTCAGGGCAAAATTCTTAAAAGGGTATCATTCGGGAGTTGTTAGTCATGAGCAAAATTAAGTTGGCCATTATCCTGGGCCTGTTATTATTACTGGGTTTTATGATCCCTATTGCTGAAACATCGGGCGGAGACGGCGACCATATAGCAGGCAAGAACTACAAGTTCTTCGACCAAAAAGGTAAACTGGTGACCATGACATCGCGTCAGCCTTTTACCGGTGACGAGATTATCACTGCCGGCGGGCTGCATTACCGGGTCGCTTCCGTGCAGGAAAATACAGCCAGGGTGAAACTGGTTGGTAAGGAAAAGGAATACCTGGCCCTGGTTAAATACTATGACAGCCTGGAAACTGTACCGGCAGCAGCCGGCGAATGGGCTAAGCGCCCGGTAGCGGTGTACCATACCCACACCGATGAATCCTACCTGCCTACAGACGGGGCTTCATCTATCCCTTTTAAAGGAGGGATATTCCAGGTAGGAGCTACTTTCGGGGATGCCCTGACAGATGAGCGGGTTAAGGTTCTTTATAACCGTACGTCCCATGATCCCCACGACGCTAACGCCTACTACCGGTCCCGCCGCACCGCTGTCCAGTTGCTTAAGGAAAATCCGGTAGCCATCTTTGATGTGCATCGGGACGGTGTGGATGACCCTGAATTCTACCGGCGTATAGTGTCAGACAAGAACGTAACTCAAATGCGGCTAGTGGTGGGCAGGCAGAACCCCAAAATGGAGACCAACCTTGATTTTGCCAAGCGGCTGCTGGCTTTCGGCAACAAACAACACCCCGAACTGCTGAAAGAAATTTATATTGCCCGGGGGAACTACAACCAGGACTTGCTGTCCACTGCGCTGCTTATTGAGGCCGGCACTTACACTAATGAAAAGTGGCAGGCCGAAAACGGTATAACGCTTTTAGCGAACTCCGTGCCTGCATTGCTGGGCCTGGATCCGCCAGCCGAAGGCATAACCGGTAAAGAAGCCGGAAGGCAGGGTTGGAAAACAGCACTGTTTTTAATTATGCTTTTAGTGCTGGCACTAATCGGTTTTATTGTGCTAAACATCCCCGGCTTAAACGCAAAAGAGTACCTGCAAAAGCAGTACGAAAAATACCTCCCGGTGGTAGAACAATACATCGCCGAGATCAGGAAAAAGGTGCGTTAAAAACTTCTTTCCATAAACCTGGTGGTAATATGTCTCTTAGCATCACCTGGCGGTACTGTTTTTTACCTGTAAATGCGTTGGGCCACCAGTCATCCAGACGTGGATTGGGCTGGTGTCCCTCGTGATAACGTGGTTTCAGCCCCTGGTTAACTGCCTGGGTCAGCCAGCGACGTACCAGTTCGTCTTCGCCCAAATTGACCACCCATTTACGCACCCCGGCGGCCCGGCTAGTTCCGGAACAGCAGATGAAGGTTTGGCAGACCAGGGGCCGGGCAGGATAAATAGTACACAGCCGCTTGTTACGATCAAGGAAAGAACAGCGCCCGTCCCCTTCACGGCGCAGAGTAATGTCTACCACGGGGCCGTCCACCGCAATGTGACCTACCCTGTCCAGCAACCGCTGCAGATTTTCCCCGGAACCCAGGTATTCTTCCAGGCGCAGGACATCCGGCCAGGTTAGCGGCGCCCGTTCGGCGCAGCATAAATCGCATCCGGCACACTGGGCAGCTTTTTTCCGGCTGCGGCTCAGCGGCAAATCATCCACGGCCTTATTCAGGGCATCCAGGTAATCCTGCACCGACGCCCGTTGGTTAGTGACCACCAGGTCATAACCCATGCCCTTGCCAAATTGTTTAGGTAAAACCAAAACTTTTCCTGCGTTTGACATAATTATTCCTCACTACCATTAAGTTCGGATTGCATTATTCCCCACACCCGGCAACTTCCTGAAAAATCAGTCGGTGCGGTCGGCGCTTATCCTAAAAGTTGCAGTAAACCCAGTACAATTTCCAAGGCAATGAGCAGTACAATGGCCACTTCCAGCCAGGTAGCACGAGCAGTGACAATTTCATCGCTTAACATGGAATAATTCTGTTGGATAACCGCCACTTTGCGTTGAATGCTGTCCATCCACGCCCGGGTACGGAACAGTGTTAGGGCAACAGAATAAATCCGGGCATAGTATATATCCTCAGTAACTTTAATCGAATTGTGAATCCGCTCGGTGATATCGGTGACCTCGGCAACCAGTCCCATCAGTCTGCTCATAATGCGGCGGTAACGCCGCAGTCGAGAGAATCCACGACCCCGGGCAGCTAAATCCAATTCCTGGTACATTTTCTCCATTTCCGCAGTAAGCAAGCCATCGTAATAGCGCAGTTCCAGTAACTGGGAGAGCGCAAATTCCAGTAAATCGGGCAAATCAGTGCTACCGCTGGAGTCGAACACTAAGGCCGAGTCCCAGGTAATGATAATCATGTCCTCCGGTGAGTAAGAAAACGTGTTTTGCAACGTATCCCGACGTACCCAATCGCTAAAGGGGCCCTCTTCGCCCAGTAGCAGTGGTAGAGGATCCCAGTCGTCATGCCAGCGGGTGAAAAAGAAAACCGTGAAATCTTCTTCCAGTTTATTAGACTCTTTACCCACCAGTGCTGGCGCCAGAGTCTTTTTCAATTCACCCAGCCGGTCGCTGAAGTGCCGTTCGTAACCGCTTTCTTTTTCCAGATCCAGTGCTATGCGCTTCACCAGTTCGTAATTCACTTCCTGGGGCAGCAAAATGCGCATCAGCACACTGACTACCCCCAGGTCGTAAACCCGGGCCAAATAGCCGACTTTGTAGTCAACCCCAGCCAGTTCAATAGTCCCCTCCCCCAACTCAACGCTTACAGGCGGGTTTTCTATGTCGATAGACTTGGTGGGAATGCGGGACAACCTGAGGCGGGTGGTGGCTTTAGCCACCGATAACAGCTCTTCCACCAACACGAGGTTTATTTCGTCTGCTACGTCGTACAACCGGTAAAGCAATACCGTATTTTGCACCAAAACACCCTCTCCAGCAGCAGAATATATCTTGTCTTTATTATTCCACCATTGGCCCATCATAATAATAACCGGTTAAAATGTACAGTGCCACAGCACTTTTTCTGCTTCATTATTCATATGGTTCTCCCTTATTCATTTGGTCTCCCTTAAGCTTCCAATTTAATTTTACTTGTTGGCAAAATATTGACGTTTTATCTTGCAGGCTTAATAATTAGTTTATCTCTTAACCTGTTAGGGGGAATCCAGCGTGTGCACCGGGGAAAGCACCACCACCAAAATGCTTTTTTTAAATAACATTAAAGTATTCCTTACCGTGCTGGTGGTTACACATCATACTGCTATAACCTACGGCGCGCTGGGCTCATGGTTTTATTACGAACCGACGGAAGACATGTTTGTTAAAGTGCTGCTAACGCTGTTTGCAGCTATTAACCAGTCCTTTTTTATGGGCTTCTTTTTCCTCATTGCCGGTTACTTCACACCGGCATCCTTTAACCGCAAGGGCGCCGGAAGATACATGAAGGATCGTCTGGTACGACTGGGTATACCCCTACTGTTCTTTTCCGTTTTTATTGGTCCTCTTTTATCATACCAGTACTATGTGAATTTTACTTCGTTGGAGTTCTCATTCGGGGAATTCCTATACGAGAGTTTTGTTCGATTTAAATACATAAACACGGGTCCCATGTGGTTCGTGCAAACGTTATTAATATTTACTACCGTTTATGCTCTATGGCGTCTAGCCAGAAAATCCGGCCCGCACATACCAGACACAGGTTTAAAAAACAAACTGCCTTCAAGCGCGGCCATTGTTATTTATATCGTTGCTCTGGCTGTGGTCAGCTTTATCGTGCGCATCTGGTACCCCATCGGCACAGAGTTCGTCAATTTACAGTTAGGCTACTTCCCAGGTTATATTAGCCTTTTTGCCATCGGCATCATGGCCTACCAGCGCAACTGGTTTGCCAAACTGCCAGATACCACCGGTGAATTATGGATGAAAACAGCCGTTTACGCCATTTTCGCCTGGCCTGTAATCGTTATTGTGGGCGGCGCCTTAAATAGTGAAACTTCTTTTTTTGCCGGCGGGTTACACTGGCAGTCTATGGCCATCTGTATTTGGGAATCCACCATGGGGACAGGAATTATCCTTGGCCTGCTGACGTTATTCCGCGGTAATTATAACCGGCAAAACAACCTTTTGGAACATATGTCATCCAACGCTTACACGGTATATATTATTCATGCGCCAGTTATTGTCTTGCTCAGTTACCTGTTAAAGGACATCCCCATCTACCCGTTACTAAAATTAGTCTTGGTCGCGACGGTAGGAGTGCCGCTGTGTTTCATTATAAGCCACTGCATGGTCAGGCGGATCCCCGGCGCCGGTAGAATACTTTAAAGTTTTAGCCCCGAATTGCAAGGGCGCGCTATAATCAGTTCTCTTAGCGCGCCCTTGCAGCATACTAAAAAGCATTTAAAATAAAATTCTACGTGACCTCATGCGGGCTTTTTGAACATTCACTTGCAGTTTAACCTTCTTCCAGGTCATTAACCGGCACTTGAGAGGTACCGAATTTACCGTCAAGCGGTTTAATGGTGGCTGAATTGTTATCATCGTCAAGGTTCTCAATCCATATCGGCGTGCCATTATGAAGCACTTTGATACGTTCATCAGAACTAAAAATTTCCTGGGCCCGCTCAAAATCCATCCCTTATACTCAACTCCTTGCTCATGATATGGCAATACTGTTAGTTATTGTTCCCCAACCCTTTGTAATTCATTACCTATTTGGGAGTAAAAAATATATTGTCAAATTGGTTCAACCCCCAATATAATAACTATACAACGTATAACTTTATACTGTGTACGGAGGTAGTTTATGAATAATGAATCAAGCTCCCTGAACCGTCGCGAAAGAAAAAAAGAACGTACCCGAAAAGCGATTATTGGTACAGCGCTAACACTGTTTGCCAGGCAGGGGTTCGACTCAACATCCATGGAACAAATAGCCCAGGAAGCAGATATTGCCAAAGCCACGCTGTACAATTACTTCCCCAACAAAGAAGCCATCATCAGCGGATACATGCGGGAAACAGTACGGGAAAACGAAACAGAGATTAACCGGATTATCTGCGAAAAACCAGATACACGTTCACGCCTAACAGCGTTTTTGACACAGATGCACAGCTGGAATGAGGCTAACCGGGAACTCGTACGTATGTACTCATCCATTAAGTTAAACGAGCTGGTTACTTCCCCTGCCGAGAATGGTAAACGCTCCGGTAATTTGGAACAGGTTTTAGCACGCATACTTCAGTTAGGGCGCGAAGCCGGAGAAATCCGCAATGACATGCCGGTGGAAATTTTGGCCCTTTACCTTAAGGTAATGTATCTGGTGCCGTTTATTAACTGGCTTAGCGGAACTAACCCGTCTGAACAGGATAAACAGTTTGTTGAAATGGTGGAACTTTTCCTGAGCGGGGCGCAAGCAAGCGGGGAGGGAATAAAATGAGCGCTAGTAACAAAATCATACTTAACTGGGATGAGGCTTTAAAAGCTGGCCCCATGGTCGCCGGTGGCAAAGGGCGGAACCTGGGGCGCCTGGACAGGTACGGTTTTCCGGTTCCGCCCGGGTGTGTTTTGAGCACCCAGGCCTACCTCATTTTTATAGAGCATAACGGGTTAGGGAAAATGATAAAAGAATTTGCGTTAGGTATAACAGTGGCAAACGTTACAGACCCAAAAATAGAACAACAATTAGCCCGGTTCAGGGATAAAATAATAGGTGGTGCACTGCCCCCGGATAGCGAAGCACAAATAGAATTAGAGCTGGTAAATCAGGGGCTCTCCGGACAACCGGTGGCGGTACGTTCTTCGGCTTCATTGGAGGACTCCGGTACTACTTCCTTTGCCGGCATTCAAGACTCCTATTTAAATGTCACAGGGAGTGAAAACATCTTTGAGGCTGTTAAAAAATGCTACGCTTCTCTGTGGACGACCCGGGCGGTGTCCTACCGCCGCAAAATGAATATACCGGATGACGAGCTCCTACCTGCGGTGGTGATTATGACCATGGTGCAAGCCCAGGCAGCCGGTATTGGTTTCACCTGTGACCCCCGAACCGGACGCCAGGATGTAATTATTATTAACGCCAATTTTGGCCTGGGAGAGTCCGTGGTGGGCGGTCTGGTTGAACCCGACGAATATCGACTAGACGCTCTGGGTTTCATACCGCGCTTGCTAAATAAAAACTTAGGTAAGAAAGATGGACGCACTATAACACAGGCCAAGGGTGGCACTGCCTTTATTAAAGGAGATTCAACTCCCGGGTTAGGTGATCAACAAGCTTTATCTAATGAGAACATAACCAAGCTTGCTCTGCTGCTGGTAAGAGTCTTCGAGGCTCTGGGTGCGGGAGAGTTAAACCAGGACGTTGAATGGGCTTTTGATGGCCGGGATTTTTTTCTGCTCCAGGCCAGGCCGGTGACATGTTTCCCCCGATATACTTACGCCGAACTGCAGGGACAGCCGGATTACTGGTCTAACGCCAACGTCAAAGACGCCCTGCCCATGGTGCAGTGCACTTTGAACCGCAGATTGGTAACCAACCTGTTCACATCTATCTTAACTGCCCCTTTTAAAGTAGCCGGCTACCCTGTATTGCCGGGCTTAATTTACAATAAGTTCTATAACGGACGAATTTACGTTAACGCATCTTTAATGCAGTGGGAATTCTACGACGCTTTAGGCATCACCCCCAAAGAAACCAACGAGGCAGCAGGCGGCCGTCAGCCGGAGCTATACGTCGAAGAAAAGGAAACCAACAAGAAAACCAACCGGGCAAGAAACTGGCGCAAGCTTAAGTTGGGATTGGCTATTTTAAGGGCCCACAAAAAAGCGCTGCGTGATTTTGAGTCCGTCCGGGTCTATGCCCGGTCCTGGCGACAGACGGATCTGACCAGGCTAACCGATCAGGAACTGTTAACGGCAGTAATTGATATTACTGCCAGAACTAAAACCTACGCTCCAACCCTGGGGATGATGAACAGTTCGCTGGGGTTATCTTTCCAAATGCTCACTGCAACCCTAGAAAAAAGTTTTCCTGGTGAGGGTAATGCTATGGCAAACGCCATTATGCTAGGTAAAGGCAACATTACCAGCGCTGAGCAGGGTTACCGGTTGTTAAAAATGGCCGAAAAAGCGCACCTGGATTTAGATGCCAAAAACTACCTGACTGCTGTAGATTACAACCCCCTGGAATGGGAAACTGTGCTGCCGGAAAATTCACCTTTCAAGAGTTCTTTTCGTATTTTTCTGGACGAATTCGGACACCGGGCGGTTTACGAGGGGGACTTGAACAATCCGCGCTGGCGTGAGGATCCTTCCTACCTACTGGATCTGGTTAGAACCCTGATGGATGGTGCAGATTATGGCAATTTTAAGCGTAATCAACTTGAAAAAAACAAGGCCTCCCAGCAGCGGATCAACCGCGCAACACCTTATTTAGCCCGTCTCATGGTTAATTGGTGGGCAAAACAGGCCATCCGGAGTGCGGAAATGAGGGAAACATCCAAGTCGGAGCTGGTGCGGCTAGCCGAACCGTTTCGCGCTGTGGCTATGGAAATTGGACGCAGATTGGTCGAACGGGGTGTCCTTGTTAACCGGGAAGACGTGTTCCACTGTTCATGGCCGGACTTGGCCGCAATACTTTCAGGACACTGGGATGGGCGGGGTCTGGCCACGCTGGTTAATGAACGCCGGGACAGGGAAAATATCCTCAGAAAAATTCCGGCACCCGACTTGATTGTAAACGAGTCCCCAAGCCCTCATGAAACAACCCACACCAGCCAGGCTTCCCCGGCCAACAACGTCATGACCGGCGTCGGAGTCGCTGCCGGAAAATCGGCTGGCCCGGCACGTCTAATTAACCACCCTGATGAAGGCAACAGACTGAACCTTGGGGAAGTGCTGGTAGCCCCTTCCACAGATCCCGGATGGACACCGCTATTTCTTAAAGCATCCGCTCTGGTGATGGAAACCGGTGGCTCCTTGTCCCACGGAGCAATAGTTGCCAGGGAGTTTGGCCTTCCAGCCGTGGTCAATGTTCCCGGCGCTATGGTTTTAATAAAGGACGGACAAACAGTTACCGTTGACGGCAACGAGGGAAAGGTATACCTTTAAAAAGTTTTGTCATCAATATAAGGAACGGCTGTTAATACAGAGAATCCGCATTTACAGCGGATTCTCTGTATTATTTGGGCCTGTCTTAAACCCCAAACCAGCTAATTAAATAAAGGAACAGCGGTGGTACAACAGTTAACATATGCACCACCGCGGATTAAGAATTATGATTCTACACCACGCTTTTTTTAATCACTTTTAATCACTATTAAGATGCTTCGTAAGTTCCGAAGCCCCAGATGCCCATCCCAAAAACTAGCAGGATTAGGATCAGGAAGAGAATGTAGGCAGAACTGCCGCCGGCTCCATAAGCCATATGACTACCTCCCCTTTTTAGTTTGCACGGGGCAAAAACCATTCCCCGCAAGTCCAAAAGCCCTTTTGTATTGGAGACTGCAATTTTTTAGGCTTTTTACTTACAAGTTATTCGGTTTTGCTACAAAATGTTAGCGTTATAGCCCAGCTAAAAGCAATTCCCCAATGGTAATTTGTAACAATTTACATCGAGTAACTATATATTGTATTAAAAAATAGGAGGGATTTGGCATGGGATATGGTATTGGGAATCCTCCCGGAGGGCCTGCAAAAGGTCCGAAAGGTGGCGCGTCTCCTAAATTTCCCAAAGGTGGCAGCCCTAATAAAAAACCAAAGAGTGGAGGCCCCCCTAAAAAGAATAAAGGCCCATCCGGCAGGCAGCCCGGGTGGCCCTTTTTCGGTGGTTTTTTTAGAGATCTAAAAATGGACGGCACAAGTCAGGGAAAAAATAATGCTCAGATTCCCGGTTATGGCCCCGGGTCTGATTACGGTCCAGGTCCTGGTTATGGGCCGGGTCCAGGATTTGGCTCCGGACCTGGATACGGGCCCGGTCCAGGATATGGACCAGATCCTGGTTACGGACCCGGACCGGGATATAACCCCGGCCCGGGTTACGGTCCAGGTTACGGTCCAAATCCGGGTCCGGAACCGGGTGCGGGTCCAGGCCCAGGGTACTACGGTCCATGGTGGTGGCCCTGGCCAAATAGCACATATGGTAAGAAAAGAACTGGTAAAAAGTAAGATAACCCTTCTAAGCGCAGGGCAGCCTTAAACGGCTGCCCTGTTAAGTTAACGGCCGGTTGTGATACCCTTGACCTTGGCTAGTGCGTTAACATATGCCCTGGCACTGGCTTCAATTACGTCGATGCTAACCCCCCTGCCCACAACGGCAATGTTATCCCCGCTGCGCACCTTGACAGTGGCGTTGCCTAAAGCCTCACTGCCCCGGCTGACTGATTTTAATGTATAATCCTCCAGTTTTACTGACCATCCCATAAGCCGGTCTATGGCCTTAAAAACCGCGTCTACCGGCCCATTCCCACAGGCAGCATCGGTAACCGTATTGCCGTCAAGCTCCAGCGTTACGGTGGCAGTGGCCGTTGTGGCTCCGGTGGTTGTTACCGATAGATTTTTAAAACAAATACCGCTGCCATTAGCTCCGTTTTGCCCCATCAAGGCGTGCAGGTCATCGTCATATACCTCGCCTTTCTGATCCGCAAGTTGCAGGAACCTTTGGTAAAGCATATCTATATCCGTTTCCAAAGGGTACCCCAGTTCAACCAGCCTGTGCCTCAAGGCATGCCGTCCCGAACGGGCGCTTAATACAATTCTGTTTTTGGGAATACCGACCACCTCTGGGTCAATAATTTCATAAGTATCTCTTTCCTTAAGCACTCCGTCCTGGTGAATACCCGAAGCGTGCATGAAAGCGTTGGCCCCCACAATTGCTTTATGGCTGGGTACGGGAACCCCGGTAATGCGCGCCACCAAGCGGCTGGTGGCCGCTATTTCCCTGGTATTCACTCCCGGGTCAACACCGTACCGTTCGCGCTGGGTATAGATGGCCATGACAACCTCTTCCAACGAGGTGTTGCCTGCCCGTTCCCCGATACCGTTAATGGTGCCTTCCACCTGCCCGGCACCAGCCTTAATTCCGGCCAAAGAATTGGCGGTAGCCATACCCAGGTCATTATGACAGTGGATGCTCACCACCGCCCTGTGAATATTACTGACATTATGCATCACGTGGGAAATGAGTTCCCCGTATTCCCAAGGGGTGGCATAGCCCACCGTGTCGGGGATGTTTACCACCGTGGCCCCGGCATCAATTACCTTTTCCAACACCCGCACCAAGAAAGCAGGGTCGCTGCGAAACGCGTCTTCAGCGTAAAATTCTACGTCATGCACATATCTTTTAGCGTGTTTAACAGCAGCCACTGCTGCCTCAACCACCTGATCCGGGGCAAGACGCAATTTCTTTTCCATGTGTACGGGTGATACGGCAATCCCGGTGTGTATCCTGGGCGCCTCGGCTGCTCTGAGCGCCTCGGCACAGTAGTCAATGTCCCGTTCAACAGCACGGGTAAGGCCGCAGATTACCGCTCCCTTTATTTCCGCGGCAATGGTGCGCACCGCCTCCATGTCACCGGGCGATGAAGCAGGGAAGCCGGCTTCGATGACATCAACGCCAAACCTAACCAGTTGTCTGGCAATATCTAATTTTTCCCTGACGTTGAGGGTTATACCCAGGGACTGTTCTCCGTCTCTGAGGGTGGTATCGAAAATATAGAGTTTGCGCATTTTTTATCCTCCTTAGGTATTGGATTAATACATTTGCTGATAAAAATTTAAACAGTGGCAGGTCACTAAGGTCTAATTCCATCAACACCACCCCCTTTTAAACAAAATAAAACCCCCGTCCCATAAATGAGACGAAGGTTAATACTCCGCGGTACCACTCAAATTAACGGCATTTTGCCGCTCGCTTGGTAAGATACGAGATCATTGTATTAATAATCCGATATCCCCTTCCTTTTAACGGCGGAAGTTCCCGTCCGAGCCTACTTTCCCAATGATTTCGGTCGGCAACTCAGGGGGCAGTTCAACGTATCGCCTCGACCGCCTCGCACCACCCGGCGGCTCTCTGCACCAGCTAAATGAATGCCTACTATTCCCCATCATCGTTGTTTTATAGATATTTACATTCCTAGAAATTTTAACAGTGTCAAGCATTGCTGTCAACAGGAGGGGCAGGATAATTTAACAAAAATTTTTAAACCGTATACATAACGCGATATAAGAAAGTCTCGGGCATGCGGGGATCTTGGTATGCGTAGTACAAAACATAGGCGTCCTTTTTAAAACCCTTGGCCCGCCTTTTCCATTTTCTAAACACCCCGAATAACGCCAACCTGTACCCATCCCTCCGTCCGTAACTCAGTTTAATCTTATCTCGGTAAATAATATTCTTCCCCATCGTTTGGAGCAATACTGCCAAATAATTTATAAATAAAACGCTGTTTACCAGGCACATTCACGGGACAAAATAAAAGTGCACCTGAATACTCTAACTCCAAAAAAAGAGGAGCATAACATCAAATGGCTAAAACCACTTTGGTTTTACAACCGGAGATTGATTCCCGCGCTGTGGATCATGTTCGTAATACACTGGAGCAGCTATACCCCGGTGACGAAATAACTATTACCGTTGAGGCCGCCGATGCGCACCAGGCCGACCCGATCATCAGCATCCTTGACACAAACGGTTTCGATTACCAATCCAAAGGCGGCCACGATGGACGCAGTTACCACATTAATGCACGCCGCAAACCTTCCTAGGGGTTAGGCTTAAGCACTACAATAACCACTATGCTAAATTCGCAGATATTCAGTTATTATAGTTTTGTTTAAGTCTAACCCCTGGTTTGGATGTCGAGTACGGCGTCTATTGGCACGGCCAGGCCGAATATCGTTTCTTGGCCTTCGATTTCTTTGAGGTAGCGGGCGAAAACAACCCCCACCACTTCACTGTTTTTGTTAAATACGGGACTACCGCTGTTGCCCGGGTAAACCGGAGCGTTTATGCTAATTACCAAATCGGGGTTGTCTTTAACACGCAGGTAACCATCTATCTCTCCATCCACCACTACGTTATTCAGGCCCAGCGGATTGCCCACCACCCTGATTTTATCCCCGACTGCCGGATAGTTGCTTTCGTTAATAGGAACCACCGGCAGATTTTCTCCCTGCAGTCTAATCACAGCCAGGTCATATTCCGGTTTGGAGGCCCAGCTTTGGGCCTTATAGATTTTACCCCCGGGAAAGGTGATGGTCATGTTAAGTGCACCGTCTATAACGTGGTGATTAGTTACAATAAACCCTTCCGGCCTAATGTTAAACCCGGTACCGGACTTGCGTTCCGCAGCAATTGAGGCACCCTGGCGCGACACCACGTCTATTTGCACCACTGCCGCTTGCAACCGCTGGACGTCAATATCTTTTTGCAATTGTATTGACCTGCCCACCAGTTCGGCCAATGGAAACTGGAGTACGGGCCAGGATGCGGCCAGGGCAAGTCCTAAAAATGCCAGCACTGTTACCAAAGCCACTATGCGCACCAATGGCGATTTATAAGGCTTTTCAGCACCGTAATCATCATCCGGGTGGTCGTCGGCTTCTTCAAATTGCTTCAGATATTCCAAGTCATAATCTTCCGGATAATCTTTATTTCGGTCGTCCTCGTATCCATCTTCCAAGTAGTCGTCGTCATCATATTCGTCCGGTGATTCTACATCCTCTTCTTCAAAGTCATCGTCATCATCTTGTCTGTCGTAATCCCAATCCTCATTTTCGTCTGTTTTCTCAACCAGTTCAACCTGGGTTTGAGGTTGCCCGCCTGCTAAGTCATCTGCGTCATCAACAGACCCCGGTAATTCGGTTTCACCTCTCACCTTTTGTTGGTGCAATTGCCCGGGTGGCCGGCTGTTTTTTTCGCTGACTGCGTTTTCATTTGGCTGTTTCCCGTGTTTATTGTCGCGCATGGTCATACTCCCTATAAGTCCATAATATCTGTATAGTTGGCTAATATCACGTTTTTCACCTTTATCCCGGCATAATTTTTTGTAAGGATATTGTAACTACTCAGGAGCCAGAAGTCAGGAGTCAGAATGAGAAAACCGCGAAAACATTTAAATACTTACTGGCATGGCAGGATGCCTAATTGTTCGTGCTTGCGGTTTATCGTCTATCCGAGGCGTTTCCGATGTCGTCTTATGACCCTGGCCCAGCTTCTTTTGCCACACTTGGGGCATTTCAAATATTTGTTTGTGAAGGTCTGGGGGGTGACTAAATCTGTGAGAGGCGAGATGATAAACCAGTTTTTACAGCGGGGGCAAATATAAGCAGATATCTCAGCGTGCCAGCGGACAAGAAAAAAAAGTACTACCGCCGCAATAATTAGTAATACAGCTGTTTGAGCCACTTGTATCACGTCCTTACACCTGTCTAAACACATAAACCGCGGATATTACCAAAATTCCCTATCGAAATGCTTATATTCAACCAAAACATCAGTTAAAATATTTGCACCTAAATATTAGCAATTTCCTACACCATTGAATATTATAGAACCGTAAAACATACGAGGAGGTATGCTTAATGGGTTATGGTGCTACTGGCGGTGTAGGTAAAGCTCCATTTTTTGACGGCAGCTTTATTCTGTTCCTGATTCTGATTCTGCTTGTTTTCGGCATGGGTATCTTTGGCGGCGGCGTATGCTAGTCTAATCCTTTTAAATGGCAGGCGGTTTCCCCTTGGGGGGGAACCCTCTGCTATTCTCCGTTACTGCTCTTTTCAAGCGTTTTAACTATTTTGGTCACGTAAATTATAGCACTATTATCAAATGCACATTTATCCCGCTTAAATTAATCTGAAATGTCATCTAAAATAAAGATGTGTAACGGGCAATTCCCGGTACCCGGCAAAAAACATGTTGTGCGATAACGGGGTTTATTTTATATTGGGGGAGTAAACAATTCAACCAGGGTGAAATACATGATCATAACAGTGGACGCACCTGATATCTACCGACCAGGTATAGACGATGTAGTCAGGGTTTTTTATCCTGGATGCACAATAAAAACCGGGAACCCTGATATCGGTGCAGATATTAAACTGAATATAATGGTGGATGTACAACAGCCGTACTTGTTAGCGCGGGGACAGCTCAAATCCGAAGCCGGTGAATCCGGTCATTTGGAGCAGAGCCAGCTTAAGCACGGTATCAACGAAAGGCATGAAGCCAGACGACTGGCTCGACTGGTCGTTTTTCGCCTGCTGGAGAAATTTACCCACGGGCAGCCCAGTCCTTGGGGCATTATGACCGGCATAAGACCTGCCAAGGTGGTGCACCGCCTGTTAGATGAAGGATTCACCGCCAGTGAAGTAAAAGCAAAGCTAGCGGACGAATTCGCGGTGACCCCGGACAAGGCCGAACTGGTTACCGGCATTGCGCTGTTCCAGCGCCATTATCTGGCCGACGAACCAAGCTGTAGTCACAAGGTCGGTGTTTATATCGGCATCCCCTTTTGCCCCTCGCGCTGTTTATACTGCTCGTTTCCCGCCTACCCCAGAGACAAGCACCGACAATGGTTGGCCCCTTTTGTGGACGCGCTGCTGCGGGAAATTGAAGCTACTGGCCGAGCCTTACGGAGCAACCCGCTTTCAGTAAGCCTAAGCTGTATCTATATCGGTGGCGGCACCCCTACCTGCCTGGAACCCGCGCAACTTGACGCGGTACTGGCATCCGCCAACCGCCACCTGCGAACTGCTGACACAACAGAGTTTACCGTTGAGGGAGGCAGGCCGGAAACCTTGACTGCAGAGATTATCGGCATTTGCCAAGCTGCAGGCGTAGACAGACTAAGCATCAACCCACAAACCATGCAAAACCGCACCCTGCAAGCCGTCGGGCGTCAGCACACAGTAAGTGATGTGGTTTTAGCGATGGAACGGGCCAGGACTGCGGGCTTTGCAACTATCAATATGGATGTTATCGCCGGGCTGCCTGGCGAAACTGTAAAAGACATGCGTGATACAATGGAACAAATAACGGTGCTGCGCCCGGAAAATCTTAGTTTACATACCTTGGCAGTTAAAAAAGCCTCCCGGTTAAGGTGGGAGGTAAGTAAGCAGCCCATGCCCAGTGCCACAGAAACCGCCGCTATGATGGAAATAGCACGGCACCGGGCACAAATGCAGGGCATGCTACCCTACTATATGTACCGTCAAAAGAATACCCTGGGAAACCAAGAAAACATCGGGTATACCTTACCTGGGCACGAATGCCTGTATAACATTATGACCATCGAGGAAAGTCATACCGTGCTCGGTCTTGGCGCGGGGGCCGGTTCAAAATATCTGCGACCGGACGGGGTGTATATTAATCAATTTAACCCCAAGGAACCCTGGCTTTATATTAAACGGCTGGATGAGGTAATCAAGAAAAAAGAAACAGGGCTGGACGAGGCCACTAAAAAGGTTTAGATCCGTGACATGCTCGATGCAACGAAGTGCAAAAGAATCTCTTAAGTGGCTTAAATACACAAATTATTCGCTATGTCCTGGCTACTAAATGGTTTTAAACATCAAATTCAGCAATTATGAAGGTATGATCCGAGGGCTTATCTTTCATCCTTGGCTCCATGTCGATACGAGAATGTCGCGATAAATCGGCCAGTGGCCTGGTGGCCCAGATGTGGTCGATTCGCCAGCCCATTTTTCTTTTTACACCGTTGGGTACCCGGTAGTCATAAAATGTATAATGTCCTCCTTCGGGCACATGGCGGCGAAAAACATCCTCGAAACCCCAGTCCTTAACAAATTGCAAGGCCTCATGTTCCACGGGGTGGTAACCCACGTGGCCCAGGAGTTTATCGGGACTGTGCACATCAATGGGCTCGGGGGCTACGTTAAAATCGCCTGTCCACAGTAAATGCATGTCCGGATTGTAATAATGATTAAAAATTTCTCTCATGTTTTTAATCCAATTAATCTTGTAGGTAAATTCATCGGTGTCCGGTACTCTCCCCTGGGGCATATAAGTGTTTATAATATTGATATTGTTAACCATCGCCGCTATCAGTCGCGCTTCTCCGGACCGGGAAAAGCTTGAAATATCAAGCGGGAACTCTTTAAGCTCATGAATGCTGGCAATGGCTACCCCGTTATAAGATTTTTGCCCTTTGTAAATGACATTGTAACCGGCCGCGTTGAAATCACCGGCGGGGAAATTATGATCCTCCACCTTGGTTTCCTGCAAACACAGTACGTCCGGTTTTTCATTTTCCAGCCAATCCAGTATAATCGGCAGCCTGGCCCGGACGGAATTAGCATTGAAACTGGCTATCTTGAACATAACAGCCTCCCGTAAAGTTTTAAAGATTTACTTTAAAGATACCATAAAGAAGGGGTCTATAGATGAAAAAGATATCCGCCGGACTGCTACTTACCGACGGCGCAAAATTACTGGTTTGCCACGTGACGGGCCGTAATTTTTACGACATCCCCAAGGGTCTGGTGGATGACGGTGAAGAACCGACAGCAGCTTGTATACGGGAAGTCAGGGAAGAAACCAACCTGCTGATCAAGCGGGAAATAATTGCCGACCTTGGCGTTTATGAATATACCAGAGATAAAGATCTGCATCTATTTTTGCTGTATCGGCGAGACCTCCCCGACACGGGAAACATGGGCTGCAGTTCTTTCTTTATTAACAAGGCAGGACGCAGGCTGCCGGAGGTAGATGGTTACCGGTATATTGCTCTTAAAGAGAAAGAAATTTACCTGACCCAAAACATGGCCAGAGTAATTGGAACGGCTCTAACCATATAAAAAGAAAAAAGTGCCGGCAAGTATATACCCACCGGCACGCTTAATCCGTTATATTATTTAGCTAGTTTTTTCAACGCTTATGGCAAAGTCGGGGCAGACATACAGGCACTTCAAGCAACCGATACAGCTTTCGCTATTTTGTGCCCCGGCAGGATTATAGCCCTGGGAATTAAAAGCCTGGGTAATTTCAAAAATGCCCAGGGAGCATACTTCCCTGCAATACCCGCATCCCTTGCATATTTTATCGTTAACCGCTACCCGGTAATCTCTGGTATCACAGGCCAGGCAACGTCGGGCTTCTTGCATGGCGGATTCACGCTCAAAACCTAATTCCACCAGATCAAAACTGTTGATCCGTTGGCTTACCGGAATATCTAAAACCGCCGGGCGGTATGTTCCCCTGGGTGCTTCCTCGGGCGTTTCTGACTGTGTACCGGCGCAGATGCTGTCAATTACACCCGTGCCGCCCAGGAAGTTGTCAATGGCCTGACTGGCCTGCCTGCCCTGGTTGATAGATTCAATTATTGACGAGGGACCGGTGACAGCGTCACCGGCGGCATAGACACCTTTGGTTCCGGTTTCCAGGCTCGTATTCACTTTTACGGTGCCGTTGCTGTTGGCTTCAAGGTTAAGCGAGCCGGCATCCACCGTCTGCCCCACCGCCATTATAACGGTATCGCAGGCCACGTCAAACTCGCTTCCTTCTACCGGTACAGGAACAGGCCTTCCGGCGGCGTCAGCGGGGCCCAGGGCCATCCTGACACTGGTAATGCCACGCTTATTGACTTTAGTTGGGGCGGTTAAAAACTTAATCTCCACCCCTTCTTCCAGCGCGGCTTTTACCTCTTCGGGGCTGGCGGGCATTTGTGCCAGGGTGCGACGGTACAGCAGGGTTACCTGTGAGCCCAGGCGCACTGCACTTCTGGCGGCGTCAATAGCGGTATTGCCACCGCCTATAACTACTACTTTATGGCCCACAGACGGTGACTCGCCGGCATTGACTTGCCTTAAGAAGGCAATGCCGTCCAGCACATTTGCTTCCTGTTCACCTGCAACGCCAATTTTTTGGCTCTGCCAGGCGCCCACAGTGACCAGCACGGCATCAAATCCGTCCGTCAGCAGGTTGTCCGCCGAGGTTATCCTGGTATCGGTTACGATTTCCACCCCGTGCCGGGTGATTAAATCAATGTCCCGATCCAGTACCCGGTTGGGAAGGCGATATTCGGGTATGCCGTAACGCAACATGCCGCCCGGTTGGGGGAGGGCTTCATAAACTCGTACATTATGTCCTTTTCCGGCCAGGAAATAGGCCGCTGTAAGGCCGCAGGGGCCCGAGCCAACTACAGCCACTTTTTTCGCGGTGGGCATCGGTTTTTCTTCAGCTTTACCTTCGTCCCCGTATTCCAGCGCCGCCCTTTTAAGCAGCCTGATAGCCACCGGTTCGTCGTACTGTACACGCGCGCACCTGGATTCACAGGGATGAATACAAGCATACCCGCACACCGCAGGGAAAGGTATTTTTTCTCGGATTACAGCCAGGGCACTACTAAAATCTCCGTCCCTGATATAACTTACATAGCGCGGAACGTCCACCCCCGCCGGGCAGGCCTCAGTGCACGAGGGTGTTGCGCACTTTGCGTTATTCATAGGTGGTCTCCTTTCAGTCTTGTGTAACTAATTCAATACCTGCTTGCAGGGCTTTGATATTCATATCGGCCACTTTCCCAGCAAACCGCCTGGTCAGAACAGTAGCCAGGCTATCGGTTTTAATCATGCCCGTGAGCGTTGCCATAGCGCCAAGGGCAATTATATTGGCGGTACCAACATGTCCTAGCAAGCTGGCCATTTCGGTGAAGGGAAAACCGTACAAATTGCGACCGCTGCGTTTCTCCAGCAGGGTAGTGTCATAGAAAACCGGCCTATCAGGCTCACCGGAAGCGTACATTTTCATGGCCTGTTCGGTTAGTGCCAGAATCACGTCGGGCTCCTGAACCTGCTGGAACATAATTTCGTTCCTGCTGATAATCACTTCGGACTTGGAAAAACCGCCCCGGCTGGCGATGCCGTAAGATTGGGTCTGCACCGCATTCTGGCCTTCCAGTATGGCTGCCTGGGCCAATATAATACCACAAACCACCAAACCCTGGCCGCCGGAACCAGCCATGATTACTTCATATTGTTCTTTCACCTTTTTGCACCACCCTCCAGCGCCCTGGCCCTAATTTGCTCGTACCGGGTAGAAAAGTCGGGTTCATTTTTATCAACCATTTTGCCAATTACAAAATAAGCTTCTTTTTCAGGGTCGGTCAACTGGGCGTATTTTTCTTTACTCACAGCTTTTTCTTTGAGCCACTTAAGCATTTCCACGCCCTGTTTCATGCTGTTATTCCTGCCATAGTGAGTGGGGCATGGGCTAACCACTTCCACCATTGAAAAGCCTTTGTTACCCAGGGCTTCTTTCATATGCTCCTTTAAATCCCAGCCATGGTATACCGTTCCGCGGGCCACGTAGTTGGCACCGGCAACCTCGGCCAGAGCGCAAATGTCAAAGCCTCTTTCCGGGTTACCATAAACAGTGGTGCTGGTGTATCTTTCCGACGGAGTAGTGCCCGAACATTGTCCGCCGGTCATACCGTAGTTGTAATTGTTTAAAACGATGGCGGTAACGTCTATGTTCCGCCTGGCGGCATGGATAAAGTGATTGCCTCCGATGGTAACGCTATCGCCGTCACCCATCAGTACAACAACATTCAATTTGGGGTTATAGGCCTTAACACCGCTGGCAAAGGCCAGGGCGCGCCCGTGTGTGGTGTGCAGTGCGTTGGTTAATAGATAATCGTCTGTTTTTCCCCAGCACCCGATTCCGGTAACGACTACCGTTTCGTTCTTTTTATAGCCCAGTTCCTCAAAGGCTCTGAGCATACTCGCCAACGCTATGCCGTTACCACACCCCGGGCACCACATATGGGGCAAGCATCCGTCTTTTAAATACCCGACGCCTGTTGCGTGCGACACGATAACACCTCTCTTACAAAACTTTTTATTGGTATTCAGTAATCAGGAGTCAGAATTCAGAATAATACAAGACGTAAACCATCTCTCATTCTGCCTACTTTCTACTGTCTACTGTCTACTGTCTTCTGGCTTCTATCTTTAGACTGCCTCTTGCCTCTTGCCTCTTGCCTCTTGCCTCTTGCCTCTTTCCTCTTGCCTCTTGCCTCTTTCCTCTTGCCTCTTGCCTCTTGTCAATTGTCAATTGTCACTTGTCACTTGTCATTTGACTCCTGACTCCTATTTAAGTACCTCCAGGATGTCCTTCGGAGTGATGATTTGGCCGTTGTACTTGTTCACCAGAGTAATATCTTTTTCCGGCCCCAGGATGCGTCGAACCTCACCGGTCACCTGGCCGCTGTAGTTCATTTCCACAACCACTATTTTTTTGGCGCCTTTACCGTGGGCCGCAATTTCCTTGTCCGCAAACGGCCACAGGGTTATCAACTGCAGTACTCCCGCCTTAATACCGTTTTTGCGTGCTTCCAAAGCTGCCGCCCTGGCCGCGCGGGTTGTTGCCCCAAAGGCAATCAGCAGCACTTCTGCGTCATCGGTGTCATAACTTTTGGTCATCACTATCTCGTCCCGGTACCGTTCCAGTTTTCTGTGCAACTGGGCCACTCTCCACTGGGCGTTGGCCGGGTCATTGTTACTGTAACCATCCAGACCATGCATGGAACTAGTTACGTGATACACGTAATCGCTGCCATAAGCAGCCAGGGGTGCAATTCCGTCGGACTCGGGTTCAAATGGCTTATATTGCTCCGGAGGCACCGTGGGTTTTTTCCTGTCGATAACCTGCACTTCACCCGGATCCGGGAAAATAATGTTCTCACGCATATGGGCTACTATTTCGTCGGCGGCCAGTATTACCGGCACGCGAAATCTTTCCGCAAAATTGAAAGCCTGAACAGCCAAGGTAAAGCATTCCTTCACCGTTGCCGGTGTCAAGGCAATTATTGATTGATCCCCATGTCTACCCCACCTGATTTGCATTACATCAGATTGGGCCGGTTTGGTGGCCAGTCCGGTACTGGGGCCGGAACGCTGCACATTAATTACAACGCACGGAACTTCCCCCATTACCGCCAAACCCAGATTTTCCTGCATTAACGAAAAGCCCGGGCCGCTGGTAGCGGTAAAAGACTTTGCGCCGGCCAGTGAGGCTCCCACAATAGCCGCAATACTGGCTATCTCATCTTCCATTTGCAAATATACGCCATCCACTTTGGGCATTAGCCTGGAGCATTCCTCGGCAATTTCCGAGGAGGGTGTGATGGGGTAACCGGCGTAAAACCTGGCTCCGGCATAAATGGCCCCGTGCGCAATAGCTTCATTACCTTGCACGAGTTTTGCTTCACGCTGCACTATAATCCCCCTTTTTTTTAATAACCAAAGACTTTATTTAATAGCGCCAGATAAAAAATTGAAACTAAAACCATAGTTAAAACGAATACTAAATGCCATTTAACCCCTACTTCGACGGCGCTTTTCCGGGCCAGCGCAGCTACGCTTAAACTACAGGCCGAGAATGGCGAACTGGTAATGGCCAGGCTCCAGGCTATCAATACAGTCAGCGCCAAGAACTGCGGTGAACACTGTAAAAGTTCAGGGGTAAGAGTGCTCACCATAGCACTAACCACCAGTACCGGGTGGCAGCCCACAAGAGACAGGACTATGACCAGAGACATAATTGCCACCGCCAGTGCCACGGGTGAACCCGCAACCAGGGAAAAAACAGCAATCAACGTATATTTAATTGGTGAATAACCTATCGAAGCGGCAAAAAAACCGGCACCCAAAAATATTATTATTTCATTATCCATAACGGCCAACCTGTTGGCAAAAAACCCCTTAAACCCGGTAGCAAAGGCTCCCCATTCGCCGATTCCTGTGGCCCAAATAGGCGGCAGCAGCAACGAAAGGGCAGGTACAATAGTAATAATGCCAAACATGGTATAGTGATCCAACATAATAATACCGACCAAAAAAGCCAAGATAATAAGCAAAAACTGGCGGGTATCCCTTGTGGAACCGGGCTCCAGTATAGGTCTAGGGTTGGCTTGACCGCTATACACATAATCGATTTTCTCTTTACGCAGCCTGGTTCTTTCCAACCACCAACTCACAGGCAGTGCAATAAATGCCAGGATTAAGCCGGGCAGCAGTACACCCAGCCAACTGCTTCCCCACATCAACGCCAGCGCCATAACCCCGGTATTGGGGGACCAAATGCATGAAGTTGTATACCCCCTGCTGAGAGCAGTTAACAAAGTTCTTTTTACATTTGAATCACTACCTTCGGCATTCAACACCTGGTAGCTGATCGGGATACAGGCAAAATTCAATATTACCGCCAGGAAGTGTGAGAGCCCGAAGGATCCCATATACAATTCCTTAATACCCTTGCCCGATAATAAACTGCGCACTCTTTCCAGAACTTTTATATAACGATCAAATTTTAGAGGTATACCCAGCATCTGCACCAATACTATAAGTGCAATAAGATTACCGTTTGCATGCAGTGAGTCAACCCAAACCGACCCCGGAGCCCCAAAATAAATCAGGATAACAGAACCGAGCCCAAAGAGCAGAATCCCTATATTCCTGTTTAGCCTGCCTGCGGAAAGCAAACACATTATAACCGTTACAGCAGATAACGCAGCTAACAGGCAATACAAAAAGTAGTTTTCAATAAGGCTAATCACCAGATAAAGACAGGCAACAAAAAAGATTAAAAAACTTTTTACTTGTCTTTGAGACGCCATGACAAGCTACCCCACACGTCGGGATTAGCCAGGTACTGCGGTCTTCTATTTTGCAGCACCTCAATGATTCCTTTGGCTACGTCCACGGCCATATTGACAAGCGCCAGATCCGTCATAGCTGCCATGTGCGGTGTAACCAAAACGTTATCCAAAGTAAAAAGCGGCATGTCGACAGCGGGCGGTTCTTCTTCAAATACGTCAAGGGCTGCTCCGGCGATGGTTCCATCTTTGAGTGCCTGTAATAAAGCCTGCTCATCAATTATTCCGCCCCGGGATGTGTTAATAACGCAGCCCGAATCTTTCATCAGCGCCAGCTCTTTCGCCCCCACCAGATGGTGTGTCTCGTTGGAGTACGGCACATGCAGTGAGATAAAATCAGCTTGATCAAAAACACCACTTATCGAGAGACAGCGTTCCACACCGGCGGATTGAAAAACTTCATCGTTAACAAGTGGGTCGTATGCTTTTACGCGCATATTAAGAGGTTTGACCAGTTGGGTCAATCGCTGCGCAACTCTGCCCATCCCTACCAGCCCAAGGGTCTTACCGGACAACTCAATGGTGGTATAACCGTATTTTTGCACCAGGCCGGGCAAAGAACCGCCAGTGCAGAATTTGCCATCCCGAAAAGCCCTTTCGGCCTTATTGAAATTGCGCGCGCAATGCATCATGGCCCAAAGGGCGTGCTCGGCTACTGCATTTGTGTTGGCTCCGGGGGTATGCACCACTGTTATGCCCATTGTGGTGGCTGCAGTTAAATCAATATTATCCAAACCAATACCGTGACGACCGATAACTTTAAGATTTGCCCCGGCTTCCATCATGCGCATCGTTGCACGGGTGCTTCTAATTAATAAGGCGTCGGCATCGCGGATTAGCGGTATCAGGATATCTTCCGCGGGCTCCGGAGCAATAACCACCTTTGCGTGTGCTGCTAGTAAATCTATACCCACCTGTGAGATTGGTTCTGTCAATAAAACCTTAAGCCCTGCCAAAACACTACACCTTCTTCCCGGTTAGTCAGCTATTTGAATTTAGTTCATCAGTCTTTGCTTCCTGCTTGAAAAGAAACTTCTGCATGAAAAATCCCAGTGCAAAAAGCCCCAGGCCGATAATGTCTGTCATAATCCCGGGCTTAATCAGTGTCAGGGCCGCACATAGAAAAACAATTCTTTCAATCACATTGGCTTTACGAATAAAGTAACCAACCGATGCCGCCGCCAGAGCCAGAACACCGATTAATGCCGTTACTGTAGCTAGGGCTATCTCTGTCGATTCGCCAATAGCCAATAATGAAGGGGCGTACACAAACATGTAAGGCACTATAAACGCGGCAATACCCAGTCTACAGGCCTGAAAAGCTGTTTTCATGGGGTCGGAACCGGCCACACCACCCGCAGCGTAGGCTGCCAGCGCAACCGGTGGAGTTATGGCGGATATAATAGCGAAATAGAATATAAACATGTGGGCGGCCAGGGGCTCTACACCAAGGTTCGTAAGGGCCGGCACCGTAAGTGCCGCCTGGATAATGTAAGCAGCCACCGTCGGCAGGCCCATACCAAGTACAATCGACGTACACATGGTCAGGAAAAGGGTAAGCAGCAGATTCTCTCCGGCGACGGCTAGAATCACCGAATTAAACCTCATGCCCAGGCCCGTTAAAGTTAGAACCCCGATGACCACGCCCGCCGTGGCACAGGCAATAGCAACCTCGACCGCTCCTTTGGCTCCGGCCTCAAGAGCGGATATAATTTTCCCGGGTGTCAACCAGGTGTTCTTCCTGACATAACTTACTAATATAGTTGCTAATATTCCATAAATCCCGGCCTTCATGGGACTGTATCCCTGCATCAGGAAATAAACCAGTATGATCAAGGGAATTGTAAAATGAATGCCGTTAATCAGCGTTTTCTTAAAATCTGGCAGTTCGCTCTTGGGTAGCCCCACCAACCCGATACGCAGTGCTTCAAAGTGCACCATGAAATAAACGCTCATGTAATAAAGCAGCGCCGGAATTACAGCCGCCAGGGCCACTTTAACATAATGCACCCCGGTAAATTCAGCGATGATAAAAGCAGCCGCGCCCATAATCGGGGGCATCAGCTGACCGCCGCTGGAGGCCACGGATTCAACCGCTGCGGCGAATGTTGGCCTATAACCAAGCTTTTTCATCAGTGGGATGGTAAATGTTCCGGTGGTAACTACATTGGCAACCGCACTGCCGGATATTGTACCCATTACACCGCTGGCAAAAATAGCTGCCTTGGCCGGCCCCCCACGTGCTTTACCAAGCATTGCCAGGGATAAGTTAATAAAGAAATCACCGGCCCTGGATTTATCCAAAAAAGCGGCAAAAATAATAAACATGACAATAAAGGTGGCCGATACCCCCGCCGGGATACCCCAGACTCCTTCAGTAGTGTAAAACAGCTGGTCGACAGTCCACATTACTGAGAAGCCCTGGTGGCGAAGGATGCTGGGCAAGTAGTCACCCACAAAAACATAACCAATAAAAACAGTTGCTATTAAGGGCAAAGCCAAGCCCATTGTTCTCCTGGTGGCTTCCAGGAGTAGCACCACACCTATAACACCGGCAAATATTTCATAACCTGTTAATGGGGTTACATAGGCATAGCGAGAGGCAATAGTGCTGGAATTTAGCGTAACGTAACCTACACTAATTAGCACCAGAAAGATTAGAAAATAGTCAAACCAGGCCATTTTTGAGTTGTCTTCTCTCTTTGCGCCACTGGGTGTATACATTAAAAACACCAGCACCAGCGCAAACAGAACGTGTAGCGACCTTTGAAAAACCGATTCAAAAACACCGAAAACCCCGGTGTAGATATGGAAGGCTGCCATACAAAGAGCAACCAGCGTCGTTATCCTCATAAGTAGTTTTAAATTATTTGAACTCTCGGCGTTTTCCAAGTTACCAACTCCTTATATTAAAAGCGAAGTGATAGTTTTGGAGATAATAGGCCAACCCGGTTACACGGATTGGCCCATGTAAATCTTAAAGGGCACCGATTTCTTTAAAATATTTTTCGGCACCGGGGTGCAGATCAACGCCGATATCAGCGGCAGCATATTCTTCATTCCAGTCCAACATAACCTGGTGAACGTCCTTCAGTTTTTGTTTGTTTTCACAGATACCTTTAACTATCCTGTAAACAAGATCCTCGCTAAGGGACTTCTGTACTACAAGCACGTTGTTGGAACCGACGCACAGCACTTCTTCGGTTTGACCTTTGTAAGTATCAGCCTTGATCGTATATTTGCTGTAACCTTCATTAATGCTCTTCAGTTGTGCAAACTTATCCTCGGATAAACTAAGTAATTTGACCCCGCCCATGGATACGGCCAGATCCTGGATTACCGGAGCCGGCACAGTTGTAAACGGCATAAAAGCATCCAGGTGGCCATCCTGCATTAACATGGCGGCGTCAGCGTAAGCAAGGTGTTCAACCTTGGCCATATCTTCGTAAGTAAGCCCGTGCACTTCAAGTATATTTTTGACCAGTACTTCACCGGAGGTTCCCACCAGACCAGGAGCAATTCGTTTGCCTTTCAAATCTTCAATGGTATTAATACCTGAATCTGCCCTGACAACAATTTGCAGCGGCGAGGAATAAAGAGCTAACATCCCAGCTATATTATCCTGCTTTGTGCCTTCAAAGGGGCCCCGGCCTTCTACCGCATCAGCATTAGAGAAAGAAAAGGACATACCTATGGTATATTGATTATTATTTACGCCGATGATATTGGCATCCCCGGTTCCCTGCATGGTTGATACACTGGAACCTTCTATGGTCTGTTGAACAATTTCCGCCAGCGCTCCACCCATCGGGTACCATGTGCCGCCGGCTTTACCGGATGCAATACTCATAGCCTGCGGATCGCTCTGCTCGCCCTGTGTTTTTTCTTCCTGATTACCACCACATCCGACTACCATTAATGACAGGGCCATAATGGCAATGACTACAAACACCCAACCTCTGTTTTTTAACATTTAATGTCGTTCTCCTTTCATGTTCGAATATTCAGTTGTCTATTAAGAAACTAATTTCTAAGAAACTAATTTCACCTCCCCCTGAACAAAAATACAATAACAGTTTCACCTAAACCATCCCACTCTGTGGTACGCATACCGCATAGTGGTGAAAAATAAGATGAGTTATATATAAATTGTTTGTCCGCAAACTAATTATCTAATTAAATAACTCATTTCGAAATACTTGTGAATAATTTGATATTTCAACGGCGCCTTCTACCACAAGCTTGACAAAACTATCTATTTCAGACTGCCGATCAAGTGGAGCAGCAATAGATAGTGAGGCATTGACGATCCCCTTTTCGTCCCGTATCGGCGCACTGATAGAAAATACCCCGGGCACTTTTTCTCCCAGGCTTACTGCGTAACCTCGCTGCCTAATGGTTTTCAATTCCTGCCTTAACCTATCTCGATCCACAATTGTGTTGGATGTCAATGGTACCAATTCTGTTTCTTTAAAATACTTTTCTAGTTTCTCATCTGCAAAATAAGCAAGAATAGCTTTTCCTGATGCGCCGCTATATAATGGTGATTCTTGTCCCAAATATACCATCACCCTGACCGTGCTTTTACCCTGGAGATAATCCACGCATATTCTGCTATTTCCGTTCAACAGGTAAATATAAACCGTTTCGTTACAAGCATCGCGTATTCTTTTTAAAACAGGCGTTGACACTTTTTTTGCAGTAAACCTTTCAGATACCACGTACCCGAAATGTAAAAATTTCATACCCAGTATGTATCCCTGGGAAACACTGTCTCTTTCCACAAAACCGCTTTTTTCAAGGGTGCCCAGAATCCTTGCCAATGTGGTTTTGGACAGACCCAGTGATCTATGTAAAGATGCCAGACTCTGTGGCTCCTTTTCCACCCGGAGATAATCCAGTATTTCAAAAGCCCTTTTTACAGCCCTTACTTCCGACATTTATAGCACCTCGTATACCATCTAGCGGTACGTATACCGTTTTACGGATTGTACTTATAATTTTACCGATGTTTGTCCTAACTTGTCAATAAATATTGAAAATTATTATTGTTAAAAAACTGGTTAATTATCAAATATTTTAATTATCAAAAACGTGTTTGCATTCAACTGCATATGTTCTAATTAGGTAAACCTCGGCAAGGAAGGTGTAATAAATGGGCCGATATCCATCGGATTGCCCGGCGGGATACAAAAGTATTTATTTTGTAATCTCCGGCGACACGGTTTCCATCATAGCAAAGCGGTTCGGCACCAGTACCAAGAATTTAATAGCTATTAACCCGCATATCTCAAACCCCGATATGCTTTATCCCGGGGACGCTTTGTGTGTGCCGGGATTTCGCAAACCGGTAAACTGTCCGCCCGGTTTCCAGGGCCGTTACGAAGTGCTGGACGGAGACACCATTTTTTCGGTGGCTCAAAAGTTTAATATTAGCGAGGAAAAACTAATTACATCCAATCCCCATATTGCGAACCCCGACATGATTTTCCCCTTTGATGTGTTGTGCGTGCCAAAAATAAACCAGACCGGTTAAGCTAAAAAAACTGCGGAACATCACCCGGTCAGGGGATATTCCGCAGTTCGTTTATTATTTCACCGGTACTCTTGCCACTGGCATCGATAACCACTTTCCTGGTTTTGATGTCCTCCATATTCATGGCGTTGTTGTCCATGCCCGATACCACCAGAGCGTCGGCACGCTCAGCATTGGTACCTTCCACGACATTAAAACCTTCTCTTTCCAGGTCGCCGCGCAGCCTGGCCAGATCCCCGCTCAAAGCTATTGTTTTCATCTGCATTGCACCTCCAGGTTTAATTTCTGTTTTTGCACCCGGTTTTATGCATTGCCAGTTAGGTTTTAATATAAATTACCGTCCAACGGTAGGGAAAAATAAAAGGTACTGCCCCTGCCGCGGATGCTTTCAACCCATATATCGCCCCCGTGGGCGGTTACAATATGCTTACAGATCGCCAGCCCGAGTCCTGTCCCGCCATAATCCCGGGAGCGCGATTTTTCCCCCCTATAAAACCGATCAAACAACCGCGGCAGGTCGTGCTCTGCAATCCCGGGGCCATTATCCCGTACCGCCACGGTTAAGCGGTCGTCCTGCACAAAGGCCCCCGCACCTATAATACTGCTGTCTCCGGCATGCCGCCGGGCGTTCTGGATCAGGTTATCTATAACTTGCTCTATTTTATACCTATCCAACTTAACCGTCGCTGAAGGCAACGGCCTGTCTACAATGAACCTGCCGGCACCCAGTTCCAACTCGTAACCCGAAAAAGCGCTTTCCAAAAGTTCAAGGCTATTGGTCTGCTGTAAATGCATATCGACCTGCCCCAGATCCAGTCTAGAAAACCGGAAGAGGTCATCAATAAGCCGGTCTAGTCTTTCCGTTTTATCTTTAATCACCGTTAGATACCGGTTAGTCATAGCCGCGTCAACAGCAACACCGTCCTGCAGGCCTTCCACGTACCCCTTTATTGATGCAATGGGGGTGCGCAGGTCGTGGGAGATACTGACCAACATTTCTTTTCTGGCCGTTTCTATTTCCTGCTGCTTGTGCAGTGATTCTTTTAACTTCAGCCTCATTTGATCAAATGTGCGGCTGAAACGCCCTAGCTCGTCACCGGCCCGGTATTTAATTTCATGATCGAGATTACCTTCGGCAATGTTTTCCGCAGTGTTATTTAGCTCCTGCAAAGGCTTTAAGACCGATTTAGAAACATACAATGTAAAAATAACTACCAAGCTCATTAAGGTTAAGACCCCGAGGAGCAGGCTCATCAGCATTGATGAATATACCCTGGTAAAAAAACCGGTTAATGCTGGGTCATACGAATTAAGCACAGCGTTAGCCACAACTTTGTTATCGATGACTATGGGTATCGAAGACCTGCTGGCCTGCCCACCAAACCGATTCCAAATAAAGTCGCTTTCCGGCAGTTCCTGTGTATTAAAAAGAGTAGAATCAAAAAAAGTTTTTCCCGTCAGGCTCTCTATTTGCAGCTCTAAATGGTACTTTTCCAGCAGCGGCTTTAGATGCGTAAAAAATCTATCCTGGTTCCCAATATATTGGTAACCGTTAATTACTTCATGGACAACAATCTGGTTAATCTGCTGCATTTGATCCAACTGTTCGTTGCCGGCACTGTTTTGCAGCCGGTACATACTAATAGCAAAACCACCACCGGCAGCAACGGCCGGTATAAGAAGAATCAGAATAAGTGCAATTACCAGCTTCGACCTAATACCCGGTGTCATTTTTACCCTCCATCAAACTTATAGCCTACTCCCCAAACTGTTTTAATAAACCGGGGGCGTGCAGGTTCCGGCTCTACCTTTTCCCGGATTTTTCTTATGTGCACAGTAACTGTGTTGATGTCACCAAACTCATTAAAGCCCCAAACACGGTCAAAAATTTGTTCCCGGGTAAAAACCTGCTGCGGATTGGCTGCCAATAAATTAAGAATCTCAAACTCCTTGGCCGACAAGTCCACCTTTTTGCCGGCCAGAAAAACGTTATATCCTTTACTGTCAATTTCTAGTTCACCATATTTAAGCATCCCCTGATTGCCCGGGGGGGTTGATAGCAAAGTATACCGCCGCAGTTGCGCTTTGATCCTCGCCACCAGTTCCCCGGGACTAAAGGGCTTGGTCATATAATCGTCGGCGCCCAGTCCCAGGCTTAAAATTTTATCCACTTCGCTATGCTTAGCACTCAGCATCAGTATGGGTATGTTTGATTCATTCCTAATCATTCGGCACAGTTCCATGCCGTCTACCCTGGGCAGCATAATATCTAATATAACCATATCCGGTGCATGCCGTCTGTAATCCTGGAGACCCTGTTCCCCGTCAGGGGAAATAATTACCTGGTAACCTTCCCGCACCAGGTAATCGCGGACTAATTCAGCAATCTCCTTTTCATCTTCGACAATTAAAATCTTATCGCTAGACATTGTACCTCCCGGCTTTACTGTTATTAAGTGTATTATATCAGCCGGGAACAAATCGGAAAGCGCTATTCTTTGTAGGCATTCATTTTTTCGTGATTTAATAAACTATATCTTTCTTTTTCAATGTTCTTAAACTCAGCATTAACGGTACAATACTGTAGGCCCCGAGTACCAAAACTGCAACCATTACCTGGGCAGTGTTCTTATCTAAAAAGGCATATTTAAACAATGCAAAGTAATGGTTAATCAAAACCGGACGCAAACCTTGAGCTATTTCTCCAAGAAAGCTGAGTGCTATCACCAAACCGATGCATGTGCCCACCAATGCACCGCCGCTGTTAAAGTGGAACGCCAGCAGCAGGACTACCATGCCGAAGGCCAACAGGGGGGCTATAGAAACCGCGTAAGATCCCAGGGTTATAACAAAACCGGTGGCAGCGGAAAAGGTGTAGTTGGTTTCGGAAACTACATCCTGGTATATAAACTGCTCACCCCAGCCAAAGATTACCGACCCGAAAACATATCCCAACAGTAATGAATAAAGCAATAGCAAAGTTATCATTGTTGCCAGGGCCAGCACTTTCGCCGCCAGCAGTCTACCCCGTGACACCGGATGGATTAAGGAAAGCGTCAGCGTCCCGTTTACATAATCATCGGTAATCATATCAGCGATTAACACACTGATGAAAATGGGCATCACCACGTTAAGATAGGTTGATAGCATGTAAAGGGGGAAGGTTTGACCGGCAATAGGTATATCACCAAGGGAACCTGTAACCATTTCCAACAGAGGCAGCAGGTTAACACCCAGGATAATGAACATGCCCACGTAAAGCTTTTTATTGGCGGTTAGTTTAATCAGTTCATTCTTGATCAGGTTAAGCAACTTGGTGCCCCCCTTCGGTAAGTTCAATAAAGAATTGTTCCAGGGATTGATTTTTCGGTACCAGGTAATTGACCATCACGCTGTGAGATACCAGCAGCCCGTTTAATTCCGCCGAGCGGCCTCTTTCCAGCTCCACTTCCAAACCGCCGAGACCGGGCTTAACGGACTTCACATAACCGATACCTGTTAATATTTCCAAGGCCTTTCCGGCATCCGGAGTGCTAATTTCCACCAGTTCGTTGTCTTTGCCAAGCAATTCTTTTACTGTCCCCCGGGCGATTAGCCGGCCTTTGTTTAATATGGTCACCTTGTTGCATATTTGTTCGACTTCATGTAATAAATGGGTGGATATGAAAAAGGTTATATCCTGTTCCAGCGCCAACTGGCTGATCATTTCCCTGATCTCTTTCATGCCTTGTGGATCTAGACCGTTGGTCGGCTCATCCAAAAAGACAACGCTGGGGTGGTTTAAAAGAGCCCGGGCAATACCCAATCGCTGTTTCATACCCAGTGAGTAAGTCCCCACCCGGTTAGCGGCTCTGCCGGTCAGGCCCACCATATCCAGCACCTCGTCGATTCTGGAGCCTGGTAACCGGGGGTGTAGATTGGCTATCTGCAACAGATTCTGACGCCCGGTAAGGTAGGGATAAAACCTGGGTGTTTCTACTATGGCGCCCACCCCGCGGATGGCATTTAAAAAATCTTTGGCTATGTTGTATCCATTAATAGTTACCGACCCCTCGTCGGGGTACACCAGGCCCAGCATCATGCGCATAGTGGTAGTTTTACCTGCCCCGTTGGGGCCAAGAAAGCCGAAAACGTCGCCCTTTTCAACGTTAAAGCCAATCCCGTCCACAACTTTGGTTGGACCAAAGGATTTTCGCAGGCTCTTAACTTCAATAACGTGTTCACCATTCATTTGACCATCTCCTCAAAATCGTGCTCTACAGCTATTTTTACAAATAAAGCTTAAACACCGCTTATAGAAATATTAAGAAATTATTAAGCCTTGGCTTAGTAATGGTCAGCAAAACGATATTGTCATTAAGGAAAAATGGCATTAGAATTAGTTTATTTGTAATAACTTTTACCGGAGCTAAAAAAATGAAAAACTGGCAGAATAATGATCAATTTATTGGCATAGTTTCAGCTACGGGAGCATACGTGCTATGGGGGTTTTTGCCGATCTACTGGAAGCTGGTACAAATTGTCTCCCCGCAAGAGATACTGGCTCACCGGATTGTGTGGTCTTTTGTCTTCTTGTTGGTGGTACTGCTTGTAGCCGGCAAGATGAAGTCATTTGTAACTGAATTGCGTGATATACTTGCCCAACCCTCAAAAATCATCGGCGTGGTATTGGCATCTGTATTTATTACCGTTAACTGGTTTACTTATATCTGGGCTGTGAATCACGATCACGTGGTAGAATCCAGTTTAGGGTACTACATAAACCCGCTAGTGAGCGTCATGTTGGGAATCATCGTCCTGAAGGAGAAACTTTCATTCTGGCAGGTGGTATCGTTCATCCTGGCTGCCATCGGTGTTTTATATATGACCGTAAATTTTGGCACTGTCCCCTGGATAGCGCTGATCCTGGCCACCAGTTTTGGTGTGTACGGGTTAATTAAAAAAATGGTTCACCTGGGGGCGATTACCGGAATTACCCTGGAAACCATGTTAATTTCCCCTTTTATGCTCACTTACCTGGGTTTTGTGCATAACAGCGGAGGCGGGGCTTTTGGAAACGTTACACCTGGTATTACGGGGTTGTTGATGGGGGCGGGCGTTATCACTGCAGTGCCTCTAATCCTGTTTGCCGCTGGTGCCAACCGGCTGCCGTTAACGGTAATCGGTTTTTTGCAGTATATTGCACCAACTTTAATGTTGGTTATAGGCGTCAATCTATACCACGAACCATTTACCAGAGTACATTTGATTTCATTTAGTTTAATCTGGACGGCGCTGACCATTTTCTCCCTGGCTAAAACCAGGATATTCGTTGAGCATGAACCAACGGTATTTAAAAAAATAGCCGTCAAAAAAAGCTAAAAACTTTTGCATTAATAAAGCCGGTGCGCATCTTTATTTGCGTACCGGCTATTATTATCAGCTAAATTCTAAGCGTTTTTGTTTAGGATGGCAGCCAGGTCTTGATCAGGAGTGGTGATGGGCTTGATATTAAAATTTTTAACCAGTACATCCAAGACATTGGGCGATATAAACGCCGGCAGGCTTGGTCCCAGGTGGATATCCTTAATGCCCAGGTAAAGCAGCGTCAGCAGGATGGCCACTGCTTTTTGTTCGTACCAGGAAAGCACCATGGAAAGGGGCAGGTCATTTACTTCACAGTCAAAGGCTTTGGCCAGCGCCACAGCAATTTGGATAGCCGAATACGCATCATTACACTGACCAATGTCTATCAACCTCGGAATCCCTTCGATATCGCCCAGCTTTAAATCAAAGAAACGGAATTTACCGCAGGCCAGGGTTAAAACCACCGCATCCCGGGGCACTTTCTCCACAAACTCGGTGAAATAGTTACGGCCTGGCTTGGCTCCGTCACAACCCGCCACCAGGAAAAAGTGTTTGATTGCCCCGCGTTTAACGGCGTCAATAATTTTATCGGACACGCCAAATAGAGCGTTGCGCCCAAAACCAACCATCACCGTACCCTTGTCTTCATCCGCGGAGAAGCCCTGCATACCCAGAGTTTTTTCTATTAACGGGCCGTATTGGCCGTTTTCCAGGTGCTGAACCCCCGGCCAGCCCACCAGACCGGTACTAAAGATGTTATTCAGGTAGGACTCTTGGGGTTCCTGGATGCAGTTGGTGGTCATCAGGACGGCACCCGGGAAAGTGGGAAACTCTTTCTTCTGATTCTGCCAGGCCGTACCGAAGTGGCCGTAGAGGTGAGCATATTTCTTTAAGCCGGGGTAACCATGAGCCGGCAGCATCTCACCGTGGGTGTATACGTTGATCCCCTTGCCCTCGGTTTGCTGTAACAGGTCTGACAGGTCTTTAAGGTCATGCCCGGATACGAGGATACAAGGACCTTTTTTATGTCCCAGGGGAACCTCGGTGGGCACTGGATGTCCGTATGTATCGGTATTGCCCTTATCTAGTAATTCCAGGGTACGCAGGTTGATTTCGCCGCATTTAAACACCAGTTTGAGCCAGTCATCCATGGTTAAATTTTTATTAGCCAGTGCCGCTAACCCTTGATGAATAAAGGCAAAAACCTGATCATCCTCTTGGCCCATAATAAGCGCGTGATCGGCGTAAGCCGCAACCCCTTTGATGCCGTAAACCAGAATCTGCTGCAAAGACTGGATATCCTGGTCGGCCTCGCGGTCGATAATCAGGCCCATGTTCTCACCCTGTTTAATCAAATCAGCCAGGTTAGCCGCGGGCTCAAATGAAGCCGCGGGATCGGTAAAGTCCACTTTACCGCCTTTACTGGCCACCTTTTCTCTCATTAGTTTCCTGAGCTCTACGGTTCGTCCGATTAGACCTTGAAAGCGCGGGGGGTCAAAATCCACGTTGGTTAAGGTGGAGAAAACCGCCTTAACCGTAAACCCGTTGACCTCCGGGTCTACTATGCCCAGGCGGCGCCCCTCTTCGGCATACAGGGACAATCCTTTGACTGCGTGCAGCAATAAATCCTGTAGCGCCGCCACATCGGGTGTTTTTCCGCAGACACCGGCCACTGTACAGGCAAATCCTTTAGCTGTTTGTTCGCACTGGTTACAAAACATACCCATACTCTACAACTCCTTTGTAATTAGAACTCTATTCTGAACTATACTTTAGCAAAGCTGTCATCCTGAGCGTTAGTGCAGGATCTAGATTCTTCACTGCGTTCAGAATGACAACCCAAAATGTCCTGATGACATAAAACTGCCTGAAAATAGGTTTTCATTTCTGATGGTGCCGCAAGCAGTAGCATGAAAATCTAAATTAAAACTTTTTAATAGTAACATTAAATTTCCCATCAAAACCTTGGATTATGCCGTTTGGATGTTTAATTGCAGATAGCCGGATCAGACATAATTTGGTTATCATTTGCAAACAATAAATCAGACTAGTAAAAGGGGGGACGTTTAAGAATGATAATTTATCGAGTGAATATGGGTGATTTAAGCGTTAAGAAGGAAGAAGTACCCCAGGAGTGGCAGTACTTGGGGGGGCGGGCGTTTACATCAGCAGTTGTGGCCAAAGAGGTTGACCCGGCGTGTAATCCAATGGGAGCAAAAAACAAATTGGTATTTGCCCCAGGGTTATTGTCGGGCACCAATGCTCCCAATTCCGGTCGTATGTCTGTGGGTGCCAAAAGCCCGCTCACCGGGACTATTAAGGAAAGTAATGTGGGGGGTTCCGCATCTCAAAAGCTTGGCAAAATGAACATCAAGGGGATAATAATTGAAGGACAACCTGCCGAGGACAAGTATTATAACCTGCACGTGGACAAGGACGGCATTAAAATTCAGGAAGAAACCGAGTTGTTGGGCAAAGGCAATTACGAAGTAATTGACACCTTATCTAAAAAGCACGGAGATAAAATAGGGGTTATGACCATTGGACAAGCTGGGGAGTTTAGAATGGCGGCCGCCAATATCTCGGTTAAGGACTACCATGGCAATATCCGCAGCGCCGGACGCGGTGGTTTGGGCGCGGTTATGGCGTCCAAGAAGATTAAGTATATCACCGTGGATGATACTGGCGCTCCGGGCGTTCCCATAGCCAACCCCGAGCCATTTAAGGCGGCGGCCCTCAGGCTGGGCAAAGCCCTGAAAGAGCACCCTGTTACAGGCCAGGGTCTGCCGACGTACGGAACCAACGTTCTGGTTAATATTTTAAACGAAGCCGGCGGGCTACCTACAAAAAACTTCCGTATGGGGCGTTTTGAAGGGGCGCATAAGATAAGCGGCGAAGCCATGTATGAAAAGATCATCGACCGTAAGGGCAAGCCCACCCACAACTGCCATGCAGGATGCGTAATCAGTTGCTCCCAAGTTTACCATGACGAATCAGGGCAATTTGTCACTGCAGGCTTTGAATATGAAACCATCTGGGGTTTTGGCGCGGTATGTTTAATTGACGACCTGGATATCATTGCCCAGGCAGATCGAATCTGCGATGATATCGGTATAGACACCATCGAAACCGCGGTGGCCGTCTCCACCGCCATGGAAGGCGGAGTCATTGAATTTGGCGACGGTAAGGGAATGCTTAACCTCTTGAATGAAATTAAAAAAGGTACTCCCCTGGGACGTATTATCGGCAACGGTGCCGGTTTTACCGGTAAGGCCTACGGGGTAACCAGGGTGGCAGTGGTTAAGAACCAGGCGATACCGGCCTACGACCCCAGGGCAGTTAAAGGCGTAGGAGTTACTTATGCCACCACTACCATGGGTGCCGACCACACTGCGGGGTATGCAGTGGCTACAAACATCCTGAAAGTAGGTGGTTTCGTCAGCCCACTGGAGAAAGAGGGCAACATCGACCTCTCCAGGAACCTGCAAATTGCCACCGCAGCCCTGGACAGCACAGGCCTGTGTCTGTTTGTGGCTTTCAGCATCCTCGACAACCCCGACGCCTTCCAGGCTATTGTAGACCTGGTAAATGCTCAGTGCAACCTTAACATGACCGGAGACGATCTTAACGAAATGGGTAAAAATGTGCTCCGTACCGAACGCGGGTATAATATAGCCGCCGGATTTACAGCCAAAGACGATCAACTACCGGAGTTCTTTAGCGAAGATTTCCCGCCCCACAACAAAACATGGGATTTTACCACCGAAGAACTGCAGGAGGTATGGAATTTTTAACAAGCGCCCGTCCATGTCTAAGGGTTAAAAAACGGCGGCCATGCCGGGAGGCCACTAAAAGCAACCTCCCACAACGGTCGCCGTTTTTCAGGGTTCCCTGATTACGCCGCAAGCCAACCTCTTTCCGGAATCTCCTGCCGGCTGAGTTCTGTAATCATCCGGGTTCTGGTGAATGATTACTGATAATCCAATAACTTCATGCGGCCTAAAATTATCAGTAAAAAAACACATTTTATCGTAACCCTGATTGGAAAACAACACCGGAAAGTCACCGGCATGGTTACCGTGAGGCTGATTTGTCGGATCCCAGTGCCCACCGGCCGCCTGGAAGGGATCTTGCGGATTGCCAACTAGGCAATTTCCAAACTCGTGAATGTGAAAGCCGTGCGGGCCGATGGGATCTTCACCATTGGGCGCCGGCTGGTAAGGAGGAAGCCCTTTTACTTTAACGCAAACCCAGGTGCCTCCCGGCGCATTGTAAAAACGAACTACGCCATCAATTTGCGGCCTAAGTGGCCCGCCTTTAACATAGGCGATGGCCAAAGGATTCCCCTTTGTGTTGGACATGATATCCACCATTACAGCGCCTCCTGACATTATATCCCTAGTGTGGTTTATCTTACGCATTAAGTAGTTCAGTTGCTATTAAATCCTTAAATAAAATTACGAGCCCTATGCCTTTATCTACTGTAGCTCGTAAGAACTGATATGTTTTAAATATCGTCAACAGCGCTACCTGAAAATATAAAGATACTGCTTGATTTTTTTGGGTTCTGTAATTATACTTAATAAAGGCTCGTTAAATACTGGTGAAGTACAGAAACCTTCCGATTGTTCCGTCTCTGGGAGAGTTTATGAATACCTTCCCCGGAACGGGCAATACTATTAACGGAGGTTTTTTAAATGTATAATGACAAAGACTTAAACTGCAAGGACTGTGGTCGCGATTTTGTTTTCACAGTCTCCGAACAAGAGTTTTACGCGGAGAAAGGGTTTACAAACGAACCCGGTCGTTGCCCTGAGTGCCGTGCAGCAAGGAAAGCACAGAACAGAAATAATAGAGGCGGCGGTGGCGGTTATGACCGTGGACAGCGCCAAATGTACGATACGGTTTGTTCAGCCTGTGGGAAAGACACCACCGTACCGTTTAAACCCAGTGGTGACAAGCCGGTATATTGCCGCGAGTGTTTCCAACAGCGCCGCAATAACTGGTAAATAAATTGCATTAAAAACCTTCCTGGATATACAGCCGGGAAGGTTTTTTTTGTTTTTAATAAACGTTATTCCAAGATAAAATCTTCTAACTGAATATTTAGCACCGGATAGGACTTCCATGCATTGTCATCAAAATGCCACCACTCGGTACTGTTGGCAATGAACCCGCTTTCTTCCATAATTTTACCCAGGTATTCCATGTTACGCTGTGCTTCCGGTGTATTTCCGGCATAACTTCTCCAGGCTCTTTCCGAAAAGTGGTCAAACTCAGTTGGCATTTCCAGCTCATTGCCCAGCTTATCCACCAGGGTGATGTCTACCGCACTGCCCCGGTTGTGTTTAGATCCATAGGCCGGATTGGCAACATACAACCTATTCGGGTTTAATTCCCAAAACTTCTTTTGTACATCTAAAGGCCTGTATGCATCCCATACCTTTATTCTGTAGCCATCCTTTTTGAACCGGTCGTTGGCACTTTTTAACTTATTTGCAGTGCCCCTTTGTAGAAGAGGAACTGACGCCGGATATAATTTTTGACCGGTAAAATTATTATCAGTGGCATACCTCAGTTCCATCACTATAGTGTCATCTACATCCTCAATTCTGACCAGACCGGTTTTTGCCTCTAGGGTAAAAAGTTTTTGTTTTTGTAGTTGGGATTGAAGCCGTTCGTTTTCCTCTTTAAGTTTTTTTAGGTCTCTCTTTAAGGAGTTATTTTCTTCATCCAAAAGGTCAATTTGTCGCACAGCATTATAAGTCTCACTTATTCTGTTGAAAAAAACAGGCGCCAATGTAATGGCCGTAATTAATAGAATAATTAATACCCACAATTTAGATTTATTCAACAAATGGCTTACACTCCTCGGTATAAAACCCATTTATCAGTTAATTATCCAAAGAATTATATAATATACGCATAGTAATTTCCTTTAACTAGCCATTCAATTATCGTTCAACCCCTTGGTCATATCCAATAAATAATACGTTGCCACGCCAAACGCGACCTCTCGCCCGCTATCATCCCAGACCCGAGCGTTTGCAACCGCCAGCGTGCGTCCCAAGTGCACCAAATTACCTTCCGCGTATAAAACGCCTTTTTCCACAGCACGTAGGTAATTCACTTTCATTTCCACCGTTGTGGCCCCTCGCTCCCGACCCAACTCTTGGTTCAAGGCCACCGCAGCTGCGGCATCCACCAGAGAAGCGACAACCCCTCCATGCACCTTGCCGTAAAACTGAAGCAACTTTTCTTCCACCGGTACCTGTAATATTATTTTTCCGTCCTTATGGTAAATTGGTTCAATACCCAACAGATGCCAAAATTGCCCGTCAGCCAGATCCCTAATTCCAACCATGATGCTTCCTCCATCGTCTTTAAATCATGGAACTACCAGCACTTTATTACAAAGCACAAATTAGCCACACTTTAATAGGTAACCAGCCACTTGACTTAAAAGTTAAATATTACCATATATATTTCGACATTTTGTTTCTTTAAGCAGCATTAAACCTATCACAGTAATAGCTAGCGCTATCAGACAGACATAAAAGGCCAGTTGGTATGCTTCTGTGGGATAAACCCGTACTCCATTTAAGCTTTGGCCCTGCCACTTAAGATCAAGTGTTAAGCCAAACAGGGTTTGCATTACTGCGGCACCCAAAAAACCGCCCAAATTGGCAGTACCAGTAGCTATACCGGCCATTTCTTGAGGATTGACTTCTTTTGCACAGGCCCAGGTCAGAATAAAGGTTGAGCCGAAAAAACCGATTAGGAAATGGATGGGATATAGCAATATCAATGGAGGTTTGCCACCATTCCATAATGTCAGCAATAACCACATGATAATATAGGCTAAGCTGAATGTGACAAAGGGCATCTTTCTCCTGGTGACTTTATCCGAAAAGAAACCCACTATCGGACTACCTACCATGATACCTATCGCTATAGCCATCAAATATGTTGAAGCGCTATTGCGATCCAATCCATAAACCTGCATCAAATACGGAATACCCCACATCCCCGAGTAAGCCATAAGAGTGCCATAAATACCCATAAATATTAAGAAAGGAGGCCATGTATACTTATTCCTAAAAATTAGCTTAATACTTTCCCACACTGAGCTTTTGGGTTCCGAAACAACCTTTTGAGTATTTGAGCCTTCCATCTCTTCTATTTGTTTCAACGAGGGCAATCCCAGTTCGGTAGGACTATTTCTAATCACTATCCACCCTATTAATGCTATAATCAAAGTAACAACCCCGATGGCCTCGAAAGCATTTCTCCAACCTATCCATCCAACAAGCATTGCTAATGGGGTCGCTCCCAAAACAGCCCCGATGTTACCCACAAACATGGTTAACCCGGACAACGTCCCAAATTCCTTTGTTCTAAACCATTCCGATTGTATTTTTAGTATGGCAATAAAGATTACAGAAACACCTAACCCTACTAAAAACCTGCCAAGATACGCAAATCCAATTGAAGGAGCGAATCCAAACAAAATGGAACCCGTACCTGCGACAAGAGTACCTATAGTAACTGTTTTTCTTGCGCCCATGGTATCCGCTAGAATCCCTGCCGGGATTTGCATAATCATGTAGACGTAAAAATATATGGCTCCAAGGTTACCAAGTGCTATTGCAGTAACTCCAAAGCCCCCCATTAGTTGATCAGAAACCACGGCTGGGGCAACTCTATGGAAATAAACTATGATATATGCAATCCCTAGAACTCCCCAAATTAACCATCTTAATTTTAACACTCTTTGAACCCTTTGGTTCATTACATCTATACTCATACTTATTCCTCCAAACAGAAGCCCCCATAATGGATAATAAGGCCTGTGCTGTAAAACGTTATAGATGCTACATACTCTATTCCTTCTTAAAGCTTTCCCGCAATAGAAAAACATTAACTATCGCCAGACAGCTAAAAATAAAACATGCTCCGAACGCATATTGAAAGGCCTGTAATGGGTAAAACTTGATCCCTTCGACAATAGCTCCATCCCATTTTCTATCCAATAGATATCCTAAAAAAGGTTGCATTAACGCTGAACCAACAAAGGCACCTATATTACCAATGCCCGACGCTAATCCGGCAACGGCCGGAGGGTTGTACTCTTTAACCATTATTGTCGATACCATGCCTGTATTACCAAATACACCCAACAAGAAAAAAATTATAAACAAACTATTATGCGGGGGGGCTCCATCATTCCAAAAGACCAGTGCTGCCCAAACCATAGCGTTTCCGATTACAAAAGCAAGATACGGTTTTTTCCTGGAAAATAACCGATCAGAGATAAAACCAATAGCAAATGAACCAAACATCACACCTATTGTTGATATGATCATAAATGTAGCGGCCGTACTCCGATCCATACCGTAAACCTGCATCAGATAAGGTACACCCCATATACCTGCTATAGCCATAAAAGGTCCATAAACACAAAAGGCGCTGGCAAAAGCATGCCAAACATACCGGTTATAAACCACTTTATAAATTTCACTGCCCATAGTAGATAACGACATCGCAACTCGCTTATCTTCTTTTGCATAACCATGCTTGGGAACCAGTAATTCTTGTGGATCATCACGTACGACAAACCAAGCAAGCAATGCCACAGCCAGGGAAAAAAGCCCCACCAACACAAACGTATAGCGTAAACCAAAAGCAGCGATCATTGCTGCCAACGGCGTAGCAGCAATAATCGCCCCTAAATTACCTATAAAGACGCTTAAACCAATCACTGTTCCGAATTCGCGCGGTTTGAACCACGTTGAGTATACCCTTATTAAGGATATAAAAATTACCGAAACACCTAAGCCTATCAAAAACCTAGCCACAAACAAACCCGATAGGGAGCTGGTTAAACCAAACCAAATAGATCCGATACCAGATACCAACATGCCAGCAAAAATTATCTTCCGGGGTCCCAACAAATCGGCTAATAGACCAGCTGGAATCTGCATGAGAAAGTAAACGTAAAAATAAACCGCAGCTAGGCTGCCAACTACTGCCGCATCTTTAACATTAAACAATACAAAAATATCATTTACAATTACCGCAGGCGATACGCGATGGAAATATACTGTTAAATACGCAATATTTAACACCAGAAAAATAATAGCGCGTCTAACCCTGATTCGTCTATTATAATTAGCTTCATGGGTTTTCTGTTCATCAATATTTTGTTTTAATTCATTCACTTTAAAACCAGCCCTCGTGGTGTTTAAACCTAAACCTCAAGTTTTTTTTAGGTTATCGTAAAAATAAGCGTGTTACATATGCTGGCCCTAACATTTCTGTAAAGCTGACTCAATATCCTCTTTAATGTCATTAACGTCTTCCATTCCTATAGCTAACCTGACCATAGACTCGTTAAGGCCACGCAACTTTAACCATTCATAATTATTACTATTTGCGCCTACCCCCGTTAAAGGATACCAAGCGAGGCTTTCAAAACTACCCCAACTAGCCGCATTTCTGAAAAGTTTTAGACTATCCATAAATGTTAGCGCACCTTTTTTCCCTGCCTTTAATTCCACAGTCAATAAGGAGCTCCCACCACTCATTTGCCTCTTAGCCAGCTCATGTTGGGGATGTGAAGGCAACATAGGGTAATACACCCTGTTAACTTTGGGGTGTTCTTCCAGGTAGCTCGCTATTTCCAACCCCACTTGGTTATAATGATTCATCCGCACAGCAAAGGTTCGCAAACCACGTAAAACAAGCCAGGCTTCAAAAGGCCCTAAAATGCCCCCAAAAAGAGCATGCTCCCTGGAGAGTAACTCCTTGATAGCCTGCTCGCTACCGCATATAGCCCCGGCTAATACATCTCCATGACCGTTGATATACTTGGTTGCTGAATGAATAATTAAGTCGATGCCAAGCCCATAAGGACGCTGGTTATAAGGTGTGGCCATGGCGTTATCAATAATGGTAGTTATTTTTTTTTGCTTGGCAAACTCCGCCACAGCAGTAAGATCTTGCAGCGAATGATTGGTGCTGGAAGGGCTTTCTAAATAAATAACTTTTGTATTTGATTTACAGGCCGCTTCAAAATCAGCAATGCAATTTCCATCTACAAAAGTAACTTCGACTCCAAATCGAATTGCTACCTCATTAAGAAAACGGTAAGCGTTTTTATAAATACCAGCTATACTGATAATATGATCGCCCGCCTGGACATTAGCCATTATAGCAGCGCTTACAGCTGCCATTCCGGAACCAAAACACTTACATGCCGGAGTCCCTTCAATGGCTGCTATTTTTTTCTCTAATAAATGAACTGTTGGGTTAAGGCCCCGTGTGTAATAATATTTTTCAGGCAGGTTCCCGGAAAAGTAATCTTCCGCTTCCTTGGTATCGTGAAAATAAAAATTAACCGTTTCAAAAATAGGTGGCACGATGGAATCCCAGAAATCCCCTTTATTCTCAGCATGGTGGATAATTGTGGTTTCCATTTTGTCTTTACCTTTATTCAAAAAAAACACTCCTTAACATGAACATTTATTCTAAATACAAACGTGTTTTAAGCAGGCCTATATTTAATAGCTTTCAAGGGACATAGCTTTCAAGGGACATAGCTCAACGCATAAGGGTAGAAGCGCGTAGCTACAGTCACATTGAAGATTTACCTTTATTTCCAAATTACCGTCATCATCAAGATATATTTTTATATTTGAATTAACAGGGTTAAAATCTTTGTTTTTTTGAAAAGAACAGGACAATTCACAAGTACGGCACCCTACACACTTATTTTTATCAATCACTATCTGCGCCTTCATCAGGTAACTCCCTTACATTAATCGGCTTTTTTGCAATGATTCAATAATCTCTTGTAAACCCAATTTTTTTAAAATCTCTTTGGTAGGAAGCCCTGTTTTAATATCCCAATTATGGCAAGAGTAATACTCATCTAACATAACGTTCCACTGATCAAGATTTATTTTGTCTCCTTTAAATTTTCCATCACTAACAGGTATATTAACAAATTTATCAGGAGGTATATCATCTTTTCGGTCAAACCCCGCATGCAGCAGGTTAAAGGCTCTTTCTATGTTTTGGATTCTTTCACCTGTTGTCATAAGTTCCTCAGGTGAAAATTTTTCACCTGTAACGAGTCGATAAAAGTCAGCGACATCCTCTAGTGTATAAAGATTTGTATCCATCCACATTGTAATTAATGCACAAATACCCATGCTATCTATAATGCCTTTATAAGACTCTTGCCAAGTAACAAGTTTGGCTTTATTTTTGTAAACCCCGGGGTCTGAAATATCATCAAGGCCAAATAATTTTAAGCTTACCTCCGGAGGTATATTTTTCATTTCAATAGCAGGCGCCCCTCTTAAGTGCCCGGCTCCCTTGGTGCTCGTTACAACACCCAACGCCCAAGCCCGTGCGCAGCGCATGGCTGCTTCCATAATACTATTCTTTTTAACTAAAACAGTATATCTATCCGACCCCCTGCCTACAATTCTGGAAGCTTCATGGACTCCTTCGGCAAGGGTATTGCCAAAGCCATTGCGAAATGCAATATTCTTAATCATCTTTAATAAGCTGTCGCCATTTCCCCAGTTAAGCTGAATACCGCCGGTATCACTTTCATTTATGATCCCGTTTTCGAAACATTCCGTAGCCCAACTTATAACTGCTGAGGTTTGATCAACATCCAACCCGTACAGGTTGGCCAATGCATTTGCTTGTAGTATTGCCCGGGGGGATCGCAAGTCCAAATTAGAGCCAAATGCCCTGAGGGTATTGGCCTGGACACCCTCACATTTAAACCCCTTTACTTCATAAATACCACTGCAATAAACGGGACAACTAAAGCATGAGTGCCTGCGTTTAAGATACCTGTCGAATCTTTCCCTATTTACATCATAGATTGCTTCATTACCCCAAAAATCATCCGACATGTTCTTTACCCCATGGGGTCTGTCTTGACCAGGGCTCAGGTAAGCTAAAAGAGTACCGCCTTGACGGTGCATGGCAACGTGAGCGCTATGCTCTATTTTTTGATTAAATCTTTTCAGTTTATCAATAAAACCTTCTGGATTATATATTTTTACAGGCAATGTGCCTCTAACGGCAATAGCTTTCAGCTTTTTGCTACCAAATACGGCACCGCTGCCGCCATACCCCACAGCCCTACCTCTATCGCCGATGAGACAAGAATATTTTACCAGGTGTTCACCCCCAACTCCAATAGTCAGGGTCTTTAAATCTTGTTCACTTTCACGCTGTTTGATCATATTTTCTGTTTCCCAGGTGTTTTTACCCCACAAGGACGAAGCAGCTCTAAAATACACCCTATCGTTTATAACATAAATATAAACGGGCTGTTCCGCTTGGCCATAGATAACTATATGATCGTACCCCGCAAACTTCATTTCTGCAGCAAATTGACCACCACAGTTGCCAGATCCCACACCTTTGTTAATTACATTCTTAAAATCTACCGATAACCTGTTGGCTCCCGGTACTAATGTGCCGACAAAAGGGCCCGCACCCAAAATGATAGTGCTTTCAGGGGCCAGGGGATCTATATCATTGTTTAGCAATTTAAAAAGTAGCCACTGGTTTATCCCACGTCCACCAATAAATTCTTTATAGTTGGCTGTATTCTCTGTATAGAATATTTGATCAGACAAGTTTATATATAGTATTTTTCCTGACCAACCATAGGGCATAGTATGCTTCTCCTCATTTAAACAAGGATAATATTTTTCTTAGGCTATTTAATCATATAATTTGGTAATACAAGCACAATATTGGGGTAAATAGTAATAATCGCAGCAATTACAAGCATTAATAAAAAGGAAGGTAATGCGTATTTGGCAATTGTCAATATATCATCGTTAACAAGACCTTTAATAACAAATAAATTAAATCCAATGGGAGGAGTAATCTGAGATATCTCAATCATGATTACAAGATATATGCCAAACCAAAGGGGATCGAACCCGGCCGCCAGGATTAGAGGCATAGCAAGCGGAAGGCTCATGACGATTATAGAAAACCCGTCCAGCATACAGCCCAGCAAAATATACAAGATAGTCAAGATTGCAATCAAGGCATATTTGGATAACCCCAGAGTGCCTACGAACTCGGTAAGTTGGGCCGGGATACCAATATAGCCCACTGCCACTGACAAAAATGAAGCACCGCATACGATCAACATGATCATACAACTTGTCCTCATTGATGAAAGAACTGCCTCCCAAAATGATTTTAAGTCTATGCTACGGGATATTACTGCGAATAAAAGAGACCCGAGTACGCCAACGCTAGCTGCTTCGGTGGGAGTAGCCCAACCCGCATAAAGGCTTCCCAGCACCATGATAATCAGGATAATTACCGGAAGCACCAGTGGAATAGCTTTAATGCGTTCATTCCAGGTATATTTGTGATCTCCTCGCGGTGCAAGCTCAGGATCTAATAGACATCTGAGAAAAACAAAGCCGGAAAAAGCGACAGCCAGCATGAAGCCGGGAATCAAACCACCAACAAATAATTTTCCGATACTGACATTTGAAACGATACCATAAACAATCATCAACATGCTTGGGGGAATGAGAAACCCCAGGGTACCGGCTCCGGCCAAAGATCCAATGCTAAGCGAACGACTATAATTTCGCTTGAGTAATTCAGGGATGGTTATTTTTCCCACGGTAGCGGTGGTAGCAGCGGATGATCCGCTTACGGCTGCAAACAAAGCACTGGCCACAATATTAACGTGCACAAGACGGCCAGGTATGATTTCCAACCAGGGAGAAAGCCCTTTAAAAAGGTTTTGGGATATATTGCTGCGAAAAAATATTTCTCCCATAAAGATGAACAGCGGCAGTGCGATCATGGTGGAATTGCTTGCGTTATTCCAGAGTACATTAGACAGAATCGTGAGCGGCGGGCTGCCCGTAAAGAACATAAATGCCAGGATACCAATAATAAACAAAGATATACCGATCCATACAGTGCTTCCTAAAAAAAAGATCAGAAAGCCCAATATTACAAAAGAGCTCGTAAAAACGTCCAAGGCAAGTTACCTCCTTCAATTGGGGACATATCTACCATTGAAAGCTCAGCGGCCCAACATACTGGATTCAACATCCTGTTCATCCACAATTCCTAAACGTAGATGAAGAATTGACCGGGCAATTTCAGCAAGAAATTGAATTGCCAACACAAGAATACCCATAGGCATAAAGAACTGAGGGATCGCAAGGTAGGTAGCGGTAATACTCATTGATTGGGACTGTGATACCAAGGAGTCCCAAAAAAACTGACTAGTAGTATAGAAGATGACGGCACAGAGCACAAAGCCAACAGTAAATGTATAGATATCAAGGTAAATTCGACCCTTCCCCTTAACCACCGAATGAAGAAAAGTCATGCGAATGTGACCTTTCTCTTTGAGAGTATAGGCTAGGGCAAGAAAGGTTAAACCTACCATGAGGTAACCTGCATATTCTTCAGCAATATAAGTCGTCTTATCAAAAAAAGTACGCAGAACGACTTCGCTTAGTGTCAATGTAACACCAATCAGCATCATAACTCCTGCAATTGCACCGCAAGCCTTGGAAAAGCGATCGCATAAAATAACAAACCTTTCCATATCTCACTATCCTTTCTTGGGGGAAAAGTGGAGTAACCGCAAAATATTGCTATTTATGCGGTTACTCCGAGGTATTTAGGTTACTCCAAGGTACTTAATTACTAGCGACCAACTTCAGTAAGGAACTTCTCAACAATTTCTTTAGCCTCAGGCGGGGCTTCATTTTCTAGCCAATTAGCCCGAATGCTTTCCGTAAGAGTAGATAAATTACTCATAAATTCATCGCTGGGCTCGACGGTAGTAATTCCGTTTTCATTGCATTGCTGTTTCTTTTCTTCTTCATACACAGAAATTTTATTCCACATATCAGCTTCTATTTCCTGGCTAATCTTCATTAGTGTATCTTGAGTTTCTTGGTCAAGTTTATTGAATTCATCGAGGTTAATGGTAAATAGTTCCAAGGTTGAGGTAATATTGATGGGCGCATGGTAATCAAGGACTTCCCAGAACTTCCCGTCTACCGCTGTGGGTGTCGACGTGATAACCGAGTCAATGGTACCTGTAGCCAGTGAAGAGTAAACTTCGCTAAACGGAAGGGCATATGGGGTACCCCCAGTGGACTCTACTACAAGAGCACCGTTCTTATCATAAGTACGAACCTTTAAATTTTTCATATCGTCCACAGCGTCAACCTGATTTTTGGTCCATAGAGCGGCTGGAGGCCAGGGGGCCATAAACAGTATTTTCTGGTTCCATTTCCCTTCACTCGCCTGGTCAAAATATGGGCGAGCAATATCACTTAACAACTTGGCTTCTTCATAGTCCCGAGTAAGAAACGGTAAGGAAACAACACCAAAAAGCTTCTCGTCTCCTTCAGCCTGGGTTATAACCATTGAAGTTATTGGAACCAGATTATCGCGAACCGCCTTCAATAGCTCGGGTCCTTTATAACCAAGGGCTCCACCGCTATTAACAGTGATTACCACTTTCCCGTCTGTTTCTGCTTCAGCTCTGTCTGCAAATTCCTGCAGGGCAATGGCATATTGGTTTTCCGCAGGCCACACTGAGTTTGCCAACAAGTTTACAGGTTCAGAATTACTGGGCTCCTCACCGGACTGCTCTTTGCCTCCACAACCTACGACTACCATGGATAACAAGAATAAACAAATAATAAGCGTAATAACACTTGATTTTTTAAACATACGCATTAAACATTTCCTCCTCGTAATTTAGTATTTTGAATAAGTTTCTGATCGCTGGATACCGATAGAGGGTGGCTCTCAACACTACATTATCGTGCGCCTTAAGAATCCTCCTTTCTGCAAATTTATTACACACATGATGACTATTCAGGTAGTCAGAATAGTTACTATCTGGTTATATTAACCGGACCGTCAGAGGTGATAACAAACATATCTTCAACACCGATCGCGTACGGGTAATACGGCCATTGGTACTCAACACAGGCCACCATACCCTCTTGAAGTGCACCATTACTTCCACTCTCAAAACCGATACTGGCAGGTTCCTGTTTTCCCATTACGTGTCCTATATTCCGTTCGTATTTGCCGCCAAGACCTTCTTTCGGCAATAACCCCAACTCAATCCACCTGCTATCGTGGGCAATCATATCGCGCACACCTTCTAAGTAAACATGGTTGCCGTTTTTACCGGGTAGAGCAGCCGGAATTGTGACTGAAATCATAAGATTATCCAAATATTTATAAAGTTCCTGTGCTTCCGAACTAAGATTTAATGTCCGACAAAGATCGGAAGCACCCCTTAGTAAACCGTTTTGGTCTAATACCATGACTCCACAATCAATTTTCAGCGTTTTCGTATTCTTAGCACTTAACAGTTCAAAGGATGGTAAGTTAGGCTTTCGCGCCCGATGACCGGCATGCAACACGATAAAATAAGGCACAATCTGTGTAGAAAGCCCATTTGAAGCTTTATAATACCTAAATTGCTCGTAAAGCCAGCACTGGACATCTGACTCGGTAAAATCCTCACCCACAGAGAATTTTTCAGCAGCTATTTTAAGCGCATTTTCCATACCGTTTACGGTAGCTTGGGCTGCAACCACATAAAATGGGAACTCTTCCCACGCGCGAGACTCACGCCACAAACGCAACCTGCTACTCATAGCAACTGTCTTGTCCCTTTGCAACCCAAACGCCAGGCAGTATTTGTAGGCCAGGTGATTTTCTTCAATGCCAATTTTAGATGCATTTGCAGGGGCACTACTTACAGCGGCTTCTTCCATATTTTGATATACTTTTTTAAGCTGCAGGTGTTGATAAGGAATGGGCCTATTGCTAAACACATATAAGGAACCGTCTGCACGATACATCGCCAATACATCGTTGGCTAGCAAATAAGTGTAAGGAATACCCGTCACTTCTTGAACATTTAAAGGGGAGCTAAATAGAATTAAGTCTAGATTCAGATCCTTTATGGTATCATTTAATGCAGTAAACCTTGAATCCGCCGGAATATTTTGTAAAAGATTTAAAATTCTCTGCTTTTGTGTCAGGCCAGTGATAATTTTTTCGGCATCTACTTGACCCGTACTATCACCAGCAGCAAAAGCAGCAGTGACATCGTTTAGATGCACTTCGTAAAAATAAGTTCTTTGCCATTTCCCCGTTTTGCTTAAAGCTATTTCAAAAGAATCTGACACTTTCCAGTAAGCAGACGTATAGACATCATCATCTACTTCAACTAATTGATCATCGGCAGCTATTTCTTTTAGTAATTCAAGCCAATCCGCAGGTAGATTCTTATTTACATTTACGTCAAAGGTTATATATGTCTTATAATAACTCACCTTTGCGGACAGCTCTTCATCATTGAAATTACCGCGCTCAATATCTTTAACCAGCAAAAATTTTTCATCATTTTTTCTAACCAACAACGGTGAAGAGCATTCAGTAGAATCTAAATCCATATGTGCATAAAGTAGGTTATTTCTGGTATCAAGGCCCGTTTCTCTCAGAATTGATTTAGTGTTAGTAGTAATTCTAACCAAAAAATCGCCCCCTTGTAAAAAATATCTTGGAAAATCACACCTAACTGCTCTTAATCGAGATTTTGTTTATACCCCAATAAGCGAGAAAGCTCCAAACTAGCTTCCTTTATGGCCTTGGAGTATTTGTTAAATATTTCGGGGCTGTCCCTGGTAACGGGGTAGGAAACCGATAAACCAGCTACAAACTTGCCGCTAAAATCTCTAATCGGTACCGATATGCAGGCGCTGCCGGGATTATATTCGCCAGCGCTAACCGACATATTTGTTTGCCTAATTTTATTTATTTCTTCCCATAAACAATCTTCCTCTTTGATTGTTTTATTAGTCAATGGTTTTAATCCGGTACGCTCAATATAGCGTTTAATTTTATCATCTGTAAGGGAGGCCAGAATAAGGCGAGAATCCGCCCCCGCGTGCAAAGGAGAGCGCTGCCCGACTTCAACGAACGTACGTACAGCTTGTGTTCCGGTTAATGAACAAACACATACCCGCTCATCACCGTCCACAACATCCATGTAAACAGTTTCTTCAACTTGATCCCTAAGTCGCTGCAAAACAGGCATGGCAACTTTTTGTAAATCTAATCCTGCTTGTACTATGTTTGCCAGCGTTAAAATTCTTAAACTTAATTTATATTTGTGTCCTTTCGGTTCTTGTTCCATATAGCCCAATTTAACTAATGTAGAGATTATCCTACTAACTGTGGGGCGGGGCATCCCTACTATCTGACTTAATTCTGCAATCCCTATTCTTTTATTAGCGGGGGAGAATGCCTCTAGAATAGCAAAGGCCTTCTCCAAAGATTTTATACTAGCCATATGCTATCATTCTCCCCCTTTATAAAATCAATCCTACTACACCCAACCACGGGCAACAATCGCTTTTTCGACTATTCTTAGTGCCTTAACCCAGGCTGCCATGCGTATGCTGATATTTTCTTTTTTCGCTATGTCAAAAACTTCCTGACAAGCCTTTATAAACATACCTTCATATCTGTTATTTACTTGTTCTTCCGTCCAAAAGTCATCGCATAAACACTGCACACGTTCCAGGTGAGCAATAGTAGTTCCGCCACCATTGGCTAAAATATCCGGTATCAAAAATACACCTTTGGAAGCGAGTATTTTTTCTGCTTCGGTTGTCGTCGGACCGTTTGCACCCTCGACCACAATTTTGGCTGTAACTTTAGCTGCGTTGTCTGCAGTTATAACGCTCTGTGTTGCTGCCGGTATCAGTACATCACATTCACACGTTAAAAGTTCTTCATTGGTTATTGGGCTGGTACCTGCAAAACCTTGCACCTTGCCGGTCTTCTCTACGTGCTCCAACAACTCATATGGATTAATACCGTTTTCATTGGTAACACCAGAAAAAACATCGCCAACAGCAACTATTTTTGCGCCCATGTCAAAAATCAAACGCGCCGCCCAGGACCCAACTTTACCGAAACCTTGAATAGCTACCCGCTGTTGATTAATATCCAAACCTAACGCTTTACAGGTTTCTCTTACAGTTAGGCATACTCCATAACCTGTAGCAGCAGGTCTACCTTCTGAACCACCAATTACTATTTCTTTACCGCTTATAGCTGTAGGTTCATGGGTCATGGCGTGCATTTGTTCCCACTCATCCATCATCCAGCTCATGGTTTTTGAACTAGTACCCACGTCCGCCCCTGGAAAATCAATCCAAGAACCGATAACAGGTGCAATAGCCCTTATGTATGCGCGGCATAACCTTTGTAATTCCCCTTCCGACATTGCTTCCGGGTCGCATACAACTCCACCCTTACCGCCACCGGCGGGAATTCCGTTTAAAGCGTTTTTGACTGTCATCCATAGCGATAATGCTTTCATGTCATCAAGCGTTTCTTCCTTATGAAACCTTGTGCCGCCACGAATTGGCCCCAGTGCATGATTATGATGAACCCGGTAACCTTTAAAAATTTTTAAAGACCCATCATCCATGCGAACACTAAACGTTGTGATAAAAATTCTCTGATGTTCTTTGAGGATGTTCAGCACATCTTGGTTTAAATTAGCTAGCTTTGCTGCCTCCTCAAGAGATTTTACCGCTGTACCCCACGCTGATGAATTCTCTTGCATGATAGAATGCCTCCTTGAATTTCACATTGCGAATTTCATATCCACAATTAGAATTTTTTCTATTATATCTGAAAATTTTGTCGAAAAGCAAAGGTAATTTTTGAATAAACGAACTAGTTAATATGATTTTTTACTGAATTTCGCCCAATATCTATCAAAATCTTCGTTATATTGGTATGGAGATTATTTTAGCAGAAAAAAACGCCTCATTTTGTGAGACGCTTTTTATGAATATCATCTATGTCATTTACAATAGGTCAGTACATCAACTTTAAAGCCACTAACCTTTTCTTATTCGGCAGTAACTCCGCCGTCAACATATAATATCTGCCCGGTAACAAAAGTTGAGGCAGCAGATGAAAAAAACACTAACGGGCCGACTAAATCTTCCGGCGTTGCTATCCGGCCCAGCGGGATAGCATTAATTAGTTCTTGATAAAACTGCTCATTACTTAAGACTTCTTGCGTTAATTCGGTTTTTACAAAAGTAGGAGCAATACAATTAACTAAAATACCGTGCTTCGCCCATTCCACAGCAAGTGTCTTTGTAAGCAAGTGTATCGCCCCCTTACTTGGGCAGTAAGCCGAATAACCACCGCGATAACCAAAACCTCCCCTTACTGAGCCGATATTTATAATTCTACCACTCTTCTTTTTTATCATTTCACCGCCAATTATTTTGCACATTAGAAATGTTCCCTTAACATTAATGTCCATCACTTGCTCCCACTTCTCCAATGGAAACTCCTCAGTAGGAATACGTAAAATAATGCCGGCACAATTCACAAGAATATCAACGGTACCAAACCTGTCTAAACAAGCTTTTAAAATTTTTTCTGCATCATCCTCTTTTGTTACATCGCCGACAACTGCCAACGCGTTTCCGCCTGTATTATTAATTTCAGTTACCAATTGTTCTAGTTTTTTTTCATTACGTCCATTTAAAACTATTTTTACCCCCTGTTGGGCTAACTCTTTACTAAAAAAACTTCCGATACCACCGGAAGCGCCTGTAATAACAGCAACTTTACCCTTGAGATTAAAAAGATTATTCAAAGCCAATCCCTCCATTTTTAATTTATAGCAGTGTTGATACCTATTTAGTAACACAACTACTTTTTAATTCTTCAAACACTACCTGTTGCTGGCGCCATAACTGTTGAGCTTTATCAACAGTTATTCTATTAAAATAAATTGAATTTCCCGGCTTTAATTGTGCCAATGCTGGTATGTCTATTGATATAACTGTTGCTATTTTAGTGTAACCTCCAGTAGTTTGACGGTCAGCCATTAAAATAATTGGTGTTCCACTGCCTGGCACTTGTATTGCTCCCAGCGGCACCCCATCAGATATAATATCAGCCGTATTTTTGTGCATCAGTTTAGGCCCTTCCATCCGATAACCCATACGATCCGATTCCATGCCTACCGTGTACTTAGAAGTCAAAAAAGTATTTAAAGCGGTAGCTGTAAAATAATTATCTTGTGGACCCATAACAACTCGGATGGGTTCAATTACATCATAGTTGGGAATTAACCTTGCCGGTAACCTTTGGCCCATTCTTTTCCATATATTCGCATTAATGCTGCTGGTGGAAAGAATATCACCTGGCAATAATTGTCTACCCTTAAATCCTCCCATCTTGCCTCTTAAAAAAGTAGATTTACTCCCCATAATCACAGGAACATCTATTCCACCTGCAACAGCAACATAAGCGCGGCATCCATTCTTAATTTTTCCAAAACCCAAAACCTGCCCTTTTCTAATACAGGCTACCTCCCACATAGGTAAAGGATTACCATCTATTACAGGGCTTAAGTTGCCACCGCTAACAACAATTAATGCATCTTTTAAAACTTCCATTACAGGCCCTAGATAATTTATTTCAAAAGCCGCCTCCGCTATATCGTTCCCTAACAATAAATTACCTACTTGAAGTGCAAAAGGATCCATAGCTCCAGCTGGTGTCATCCCATACTGTTGGAAACCAAAACGCCCCAAATCCTGAACCGTTGTCAATAAACCAGGGCTTATCACCTTAAACGTACCGGGCATTTAGAACTCCCACCTCTTTACATTGTAACAACCACTCATTACTTCTTTTTCTATGTCACCATACTCTTTTAGGTCAATAGGCCTAAATAAAATGTAGTTCCCTGCCTTTAGTAAAATTGGCGGCTCCCTATGCGGGTCAAAAAGCCGTAAAGGTGTTCTCCCGACCAATCTCCATCCAGCCGGGCCTTCTAAAGGATACACTCCTGTCTGTTGGTCAGCTATACCAACAGAACCCGCCGGTATAGAAACACGCGGTTTCTTTAAACGTGGTGTCGCTATTTTTTTAGACATTCCTCCTAAATACGGGAAACCCGGGGCAAATCCAAGCATGTGTATCAAATAACTTCTAGAACTATGTATTTCAATAACGTCTTTGGCCATTAAACCGTGGTATTCAGCTATAAATTCCAAATCAGGGCCATATTCACCCCCGTAAAGGACTGGAATTTCTGTAATTACCGGTTTGGGAAAATTCTTTTTTACCATAATTTCTATAGCGTCTTGTATCTTCGAGATTAGTTTTTCCAGTGCAAGGACACCCGGGTTATATATTATAAATAATGAACGGTAGGTTGGTATAATTTCGTTTATTCCTTTCAAATCACCAAATTCTAATGCTAACCACAAATTACGAACCTTTTCGTTAACTTCCTGAGAAATTTTGTTTTCAAATTCAACGAACAATCCTGTATCTCCTATAGGAAGATAACGTACATGCTCCATCATAACAATACTCCCATTATTTAAAATTGTTTATTTTAATTAAATAAACTCACTTACAGGCATTAGTTTAATTCCTTCTTCACCTAAACGTTTTCTAATAGATTTAACAAATTTTAATGCACTGGGATTATCCCCGTGGACACATATAGTATCTGCCTTGACTTTTATTCTATTTCCCTGAATCGTTTTTACCTGTCCAATGGTTAGCATTTCAACTACTCTATCTATAGCTTGCTCCACATCCTTAATAACAGCACCTGGCAAATCCCTTGCTACCAACGTACCATCATCATTTACAGCACGATCAGCGAAAACCTCGTTTGCAACCCGAAGACCTAACTTTTTTCCCGCTTTAATTAAACTGGACCCTGTTAAACCAAAAAGAATTAGCTTATTGTCCACCGCGAATACACCCTCAGCCACAGCTCTAGCATATTCTTCATTGGCAACAGCCATATTATAAAGAGCTCCATGAGGTTTAACGTGTTGTAAGGACAACGCTTCACTTTCAGCAAAAGCTTTCAAAGCACCAATCTGATAGATAACCATATCGGTTATTTCTCTAGACGAAGCGTATAGTTTTCTCCTTCCAAAGCCAAGCAAGTCAGGCAAACCAGGGTGTGCCCCTATTCGTACCCCAGACTCTTTGGCGTTTTTTACTGTATTACGCATAACCCCCGGATCGCCTGCATGATATCCGCATGCAATATTCGCAGATGTAATTAATTTAATAACCTCGTCATCCATGCCAATGCCATAGTGCCCAAAACTCTCACCCATATCACAATTAAGATCAATTTTTAACATACTACACCATCCTCTCTCAATAAAATGAGATTCTGACCCGTTTAATAATTAAAGACACCAAACAACCAGGATTGTTTTGCAAACATTTCATTATATCACCTTTTAAAAATGGATAATTTAAAAAACTTTCAAGCAAGCGTCATTTAATAATTCAATGTCCGGCAATCCACTTAATTCCTGCACCAATTTAAACATTGCTTTATCTTTCTGTTTAGCTTCTACCATAACATCCAAGCTGTCTATATATTTTCGGGCCAACAATAAAAATGCATATACGTTAGCGGTATCAACGTAATCATGATGACTGCGGAAATCGGCTGCACTTCTGGGGCTGGAGACGTGTATTTTGGGCGGTAATCCTGTTCCATCCCAGGTGGCTATAAACCTGGGGCAAATTTCATCCAGGGTGCTTTCCTCTTCATGATTACATTGAAAGTGGTGAATATCCAGTACCAGTGGAAGTTGTAGTTTTTCACATAAATAAAGAGTGTCATTGGCTGTATATGTTTTATCGTCATTTTCCAAAGTCATGCGCTTATAGATGCCTTTGGGTATGCGAGCCCAGTTATCTACAAACCTTTCCAGAGATTCTTCTTTATTGTTATAACCTCCACCGACGTGGGTAATCAACTTGGCGTTTTCACGCAGCCCCATAGCGTTAAAAATTCGGCAATGATGCACCAGGTCGGCAACTGATGCTTTAAATACATCCTCTTTAGGCGTATTGATTAAAGTGTAGTGATCCGGGTGAAATGTCACCCGCATTTTGTTTTCTTTAATGAAGTTACCCAGTTCTATTAACTGAGGTTTCAAGTTTTTTATATAATCCCAACCGGTTATTTCCGGGTGGGTGGCCAGAGGGATTATTTTTGATGAAAAACGATAAACTTTAACGTTATGCGCCCGGCAGTGGCGAAGCAAACGCAAGCAGTTAAACAGGTTCTCCCGGGCAACACGTTTAACTTTCTCCATGGCGGCATCAGAATCCTGTAGCGCTATTCTTTTATAGGTCTTCATGGTGACTGTCTTTGACGGAGAAGCATCTTCCAGGGTTACTGACATGGCAACAAAACCGAAACGTACCAGCATAATGACTCCACCCGGGCATTGTATTTAACTTGTATTATCTCACTATTTGCCCAAGCTCATTTCAAAAAGTTGCTAAGGATTAAAAAAGGCCGGTATTTATACCGGCCTAATCAGCTATGCAGTTGATAATTATTATGTAATTTCCAGGCTGTAATTTAAAGGGAATTTGGGAGTAATGTCTTTATAAAACTCTTTGACCTGCTCCATATCTTTTACAAAATCCCCGGTTGGGTAAATCACCGGGCCAATACAAGCAGTTTTTTCTTTATAATCAAGATAAGTCAAAACAAATGGCACCTTGGCTCCCAGGGCAGTATAATAAAAACCTGTTTTCCATTTCTTTGTGGTTCTGCGCGTACCTTCCGGAGAAATTAAAATAGCCAGTTCATCTGACTTTTTAAAGATGTCTATTAATCGGTCAACCATATTACTTGTTTTTTTACGCTCGACGGGTACAGCACCTATGGCTTCAAAAAAAAGCCCCAGCGGGTAAACCATCCACTCTTTTTTAATTAAAAAGTTAATTTTTACATTAAGGATATAACAAGCTGCCCGGGCCAGAGTAAAATCATGATTGCTGGTATGAGGCGCCGCAACAAAAACGCATTTTTTAACATCAGCAGGTAAACTGCCGATAGCTTTCCACCCCATTAGACGGAAGTAAATTTTAGAAATCAATTTCATCAAATTAAGTTACTCCTTTTTAATTTTTTGTTATTATATCAACTTAATTCGACTTTTTTTATTTTATTCTAGTCTAATACGACAAATTCAGGCAGTATCCCTTCTTTGAAACTTGTATTCTTTGGAACCTGTATTTTCAATAACCCGGGTGATGAGATGGCTGATATCAAGTTGGTGCCGCCTAAAAAAGCCAACCCCGGCCTTTCGGCACAGGGTTGGCTTTTAAATATATACCGGTTCCTGTTAAGTCCTGGAACTTTTAATTTTGTTTCGCCCTTTGCAGTATCTCCCGCAGAGTTTGTTCAGCCAGTTGATTAAACTGGTCTTGTGTACTTACTGTTCCTTCATTAACAAGACGTTTATTAATTAAATAATCGTAAATTGCCTGGTGCAATGCTTTTATGGCCAGTAGTGAACAATGTTTTTTACCTTCTGGTAACCCGCCAAGAAAATCAACCACGTTGTCATCTGTTAGTTTTAAAGCAAAATCAATATTTTTACCCATGGTAATCTCGGTTACCACGCTAGAGGTTGCTATAGCTCCGGCACACCCGTAAACTCTAAACTTTATGTCTTTTATAATACTGTTTTCAATGCGCACGGTAATTTCACAAATATCACCGCACCCCGGTTCACCAATTTTTCCATACCCATTGCCGTCTTTAACCATTCCAACATTGCGGGGGTTTTGAAAATGTTCAATGGTCAACTCATTGTAATCCAAAACGCTCATCACAGCACTCCATAAAAGTTTTTATTAAAAATATTATAGATTTATTATAAACATACGTCAATAATAACTACACAATTGGCTTTAATTATCCTGATAACATATAATCAGGTTTTGACAAGTAAAAATGGAACAAGTAAAATATGAGCGGATGTTCATATAAATAATTTTCTTAAGACAAAGGAGAGAACATGGGACAAGTTTTGTCAATAAATATCGGCCTAACCCGGGGTATAGAAAAAAACAGTATAGCACAGGTGGAAGTAAATGAAGGATGGGGTCTTGAGGGGGATGCCCACGGCGGTGATTGGGACCGTCAGGTAAGCATTTTACCGGTCGAAGCTATTGAAAAAGTGCCGCCAGAGAAAAAAGAAGAAGTGATCAACGGTGGATATACTGAAAATTTTACTATCCAGGGTATTGAACAGGCCAAGTTGAGCGCCGGCAGTTATGTAGTTATTGGCGAATCTATCATTAGGGTTCTGCACATCGGCAAGGAAGAATTCAAAGAACACGGGCGGCCCTATATAGTCAGCCGCGAAGGCCGTTTCGGACGAGTGGTTAAAGGTGGACGGGTAAAAGTTGGCGATAATGTATCGGTAATTGATTGGTCAAAGGATTCGTTCCTGCAGTGGGTACGGGAAGGGAACTATGACATGGTTCAGTTTTTTTTAGTTACGGGCATGAACCCGGATGTTAAGGATAATTATGATGCTACGGCCCTGATGCTGGCAGCCAAAGATGGTCATGTCCAAGTAGCCCAAATCCTGCTGGATAAAGGGGCAAATGTAAATGCCCAAAGCGTTGACCTGGTAACGGCCCTGATGGTAGCCGCTTACGCCGGTCATGCCGATATTGTGGAAATGTTTTTAGCTGCCGGGGCCGACTATAACATGTGCAGTAGCAGCGGCTTGACAGCCCTGAAACTTGCCCGGGCAGGAAACCATTCCGCCGTAGTGCGCCTGCTTGAGCAAGCTAAAATATAATTTTTTGAACAGGGATTTTATGGATTGTTTTTTACGGAACAAAATGCCCGGTGCACCGTCAAAGTTATAATACTATAAAGGAGTGGTACTAATGCGTAGGTTTCCTGTAGTTTTAATTTTGACGGTATTGCTGTTGCTATCTTTTTCCGCCATTGGCTGGGCCGCCGAGGCTGAGCAGCCTTACATTTCGGTAAATGGTGAAAGCGCGGTGGAAGTGACCCCAAACCGGGTCGATATTAACGTAGCAGTGGTTACCGAAAGCACGGACGTAAAAATAGCCCAGAACCAAAATGCTGAAATTGCCAAAAAACTAATCGAAGCTTTAAACAATGCGGGAGTTAATCAGCAGAACATCATGACGTCTGGCTACAACATCCAGCCGAATTACGATTATGCCAGGGAAGGTCAACCGCAGTTGATTGGGTACAAGGTGATTAATGAGGTTAAAGTTACAGTAGAGGACGTGAGCACTGTCGGGAGTATTATTGACACAGCGGTACAAAACGGTGCTAATGAAGTTCACAATATTAACTTTTATGCCGTGGGCAACACCGAGCAAAAAATTGCTGCGCTTCGCCAGGCAGTAGAAAACGCCCGACATAAGGCAGAGATACTTGCCGGTGCGTTGGGTAAAGAAATTGTAGGAGTCAAATCAGCCAGCGGCAACTGGCTTGACCAGTCACCATCACCTATATTTTATGACAAAATGGAAGCGCAAAGCACACCTGTAAACCCTGGCAAGGTAATCATCAGGGCCACTGCCGAAATAGTATATTTTATAAGATAACGCCGAAGAACCAGGTTTCGCTGCATCCTAAATTTAACAAGAACCAGTCTGCCCGGGAAACAGGCAGACTGGTTCTTGTTTTAATTAGCTTTTTGCTAATTTCAGAATCTACTGATTGGCCGGCCCGGTATTCCCTCGTAAACCGCCGCCCCTATTCCCTTTGAATTGTTTGACCTGTTCGAGTTGTTCCTGGGTAAGTAAAGAGTGGCACTGTTCCTTGCTCTGCTGGAAAATGCCGTGAAGCTTATCACGCTGGTTGTTAATTTCCTTTACCTTGGCATCAATTTGGGCTTGATCCGGGTTTTTCTGCAGTTTAAGTTGTTTAAGCTCATGCCGGCTATCCATCATTTTAATACGCAGGTCGCGGGTTTGCTCATAGGTCTTTTGATTGATTTCCCGCATTTTAACAATTTGTTGATCGGTGAGGTTTAATTTCTCAACCGGGTTAAACATCTTATCACTGTTTAGCTTGTGCGGGCCGCCATCCCAGCCCATTCCGGCCGCCGCAGCCACCTGAGTAATACTGAATACCAAAAGTAGTGTAACGGTTAACAAAACTAATTTCTTTTTCACTGTTACACCTCCTTTCCACATAACAGTAATATTTTTAACCTCACTGTCTTATATTTTACCCACTAATTATGAAAAAACTGTAAGAAAAGATCGGCATTTTTGTGGGCAATGATTAAAAACAACAAAACAAACCAGCTGCCCAGCGGCTTATTTATTTTCTTGATTAGAAAAGTTAAAGCCCGGTGTAAACCGGGCTTCCGTAACTACCTTTTCTTTTGGCTGCCACACATCGGGCAGCGACTCGTTTCCATTACCGGCTGCCACTTTTTTTCAAAAGCTGTGCCGAATCCACAGTTGGCACAAACAAAGGCCTGGTTTATTAGTTCAGTAATATTTTCTTTTACACTGATAAGTATGCCTTTTCTTATGGGAATAACTTTGTTGTCCCTGACTCTGCATGCTATAGCCATTATATTCCTCCTTGACCCGGAAAGGTTGAGTTAAAAAAATAAAAACGTCCCCTACATTCCTGCAGATACAGGTACGTAAGGGACGCCATTGCCCCGGTAACAACTCTTACCATACATTATAAACTAATTAGCTGTAAAAGTTTACTGGTAATCTCAATAAATACTGTATACTTAATGCTTCTCTAAACGTTCTCCGGATAATCCACAATCCATGATTATTGTTTGAAAGAGTTAACGTCAAAAATATTGCCGCCGTTGCAAAATTCATCAATGTTTTTAATATCCAATATCTCCGGGTCATTGGCTATTTCAATGATTTGGAATAGGTGCTGGGCAATTTTCAAATATGCATTAATTAACTCCAGATGTATGGCACTGGTGTTTTCAGATTCAACGACTCCTTTACTTAATCGCTGAATATGCGAGATGCGCGATCTAAACTCCAGGTCGGTAATTTCTTCCTGCAGGCACAGGGCATTATAAGTCATTCGGGAATCGTTGGTCATAATAATATTGTTTACCATGTTGGCCAGCTTGAAGATATTACTGTACATAATCTCTAGTTCTTTATTGCCCTCTTCTGAAAACTTGGCATTATTAATTTTTCTACTTTCAGCGAGGTAAAGAAGATTCTTCTCAACAATGTCACCTATCTTTTCTAACTCGTTAACCGTGTTAATCAAGCGTAAACATTTGGTAAATTCCTCTTTGGATATAGGGTTTCTTAATACCTGCGTGAGATACTGCCTAGTGGCTAAAGTATGCCGATCCACCCTGTTTTCGGTTTTCAAAATAGACTCTACCAGGTCGGAATTATAGCTTTCCAAAACTTTTTTCACTTCTTTTAACATTTTAACCGTATTATCGGAGATATAAATAATCTCTTTTAAGGCCAACCCGATAGCTATAGAAGGAGTACCAATCAGCGAATCATCCAAATAGCGCGGCTCGGTAGAGCGCTCTTTTCTTTCCGGCACAATCTTTTCCAGTAAAACTGCAAAGTAGGACGTAAACGGCAGGAAGATAAAGGCAATGGCAATATTGAAAAAGGTATGGGCATTGGCCACCTGAAACCCGGGCCCCGAGGCAATGGACTGCATAAATTCAGCAAACGGGATGGTGAAAGGTAGAAATACCAAAACACCGGCCGCTTTAAAAATTACGTGGGCCGTGGCAACTCTTTGCGCCTCCCTGGTAGAACTGAGACTGCTGAGTACAGCGGTAAAAGACGTTCCTATGTTGGCTCCGTACATCAAATAAATGGCCGAAACAAGCGGCAGCATGCCCTGCATGGCCAGTACCATCATGATACCGATAGTGGCTGCACTGCTGTGGACCAAGAAAGTAAACAGCGCTGCCACAAAAATGGCCAGTAGGGGATTATCACTCATTTGTAGTAGGATGTCCTTAAAAAATTGGGAATCACGGAGCGGATACATACCGTCGGCCATAATTTTCAGGCCCAGGAATAAAAGTCCAAACCCTAAAATCGCCTGGCCTATCCTGCGGTACTTATCGCGTTTGGAAAAGAAAACTATGGTAGCCCCAATACCAACAACAGGCAGCGCAATTTCCGTAACTTTGAGGGCGATAAGCTGCGCGGTAACGGTTGTGCCTATGTCGGCCCCCAGGATAATGCCCAGAGTTTGTTTTAGTGTGATGATGGATGCGTTGGCCAAACCTACAAGGATAACAGTGGTAGCTGTACTGCTTTGGAATAACACAGTAATCAGGGCACCGACGATAAGGCTGATAATTTTGTTTTGGGTCAAAGAACCCATTGCGTCCCTTAACCTATGCCCGGCTATTTTTTGCAGGCCTTCGCTCATTATGTGCATTCCATACAATAAGAGCCCCATGCCGCCAATGACACTTAAAATTATTTCTGACCCCATCTTTATCCCTCTTTAATTTGTAATCGTTCCCGGTAGCATTGGAATAATTTTCACAAAGTTACCCCGGGTGCGACTTTTTTATGGTCAGTTACTATTTATATTGAATTATATCTATTAATAATATAATAATTGACGAAGAATCGCAATGATACATCTCTACTTGAATTTAACCGCTTTCTTGTAACCTACGGCTAGGAGACTTAATGTACCATTTTAGATAGCAAATCTGATAGTAGACCCGGTTCCATGTCTTTAATTACAGCGGTTACCTGATCACCGGGATAGGACCCCGCGGTAACATAGATTAACAGGCCCTTGATAAACAAATCGTGCTGTTCCAGAGCCGGCAATTGTAAAGCACGGTCATATTCACCCTGTCCAACCGCCAGCATAATATCACTATTGGCCGGATAACCCCTGTTACCGTATTCCGAGAGCAGTTCCAGATAACCCTCGCCCTGGTCCACTACCCGGGCAAAGGTAACCGCCCGTTCCAAATCTCCACTAAGAAGCGCTAATGCCACCGGATATGCCCTGGCATACAAACCATGTTCCATGCCCACAGCCAACTCCATTAATGCCAATGCCTGTTTCAGATTACCGTTATGAAACTCAATTTTCCCCATCTGGTAGTAAGTACGCCAGCTTTCCATGTGGCTGTCGGTAAGGGATTGATACTTGGCGTAAGCCTGGTCATACATGCCGGCATCGAAATAAACATCGGCCAGGGCCGACCTGGCTTCAGGTGTATCCTCCACTTTCAGCAGACGCTCGTAATATGTGGCGGCAGTGGCCGGATCCGCGGTACCCATCCGGGAACCGTACTGGTGCAGCCTGGCCAGTGTTAGTAAAGCATGGATGTCACCAGGTGTTTTATCCAACTGCTGCCGGTAGGCAGCTATGGCTTCATCATACTTACGATCCAACAGCAGCTTATCGGCAGCGCTTAACTTGCCCCCCGCTACCTTAAATAACGGCAGTTCCTTTCGGGCCATGTAAAAGCCGTACCCCGAGCTGTCAGATATCCGGTTACCGCTGGCATCATTGGCATAAACTCCCCAGGTATATTCACCGCCATAGTATAGCAGGCCCAGAATGGACAGCGGGTTAACCCCTCCATCGCTATGTGCTATTCCACCGCTAAAACGGTTGCGTGCCATTTCCTCTTGCAAGTCCAGGTTTACCCGACTGCCTGTAAGCCCGGTTTTTAGCAGGGTGGTATAGGTAGCCGATATTCCCCCCTGGTCATCTCTGGTTATCGGCCCGATGAATAGGTCGTAACTGGCCGCCCCGGGTACCGGGATCCAGCTAAATTCAACCCGGCCTGACAATGTGGGGCCCGCAAGGGGCGAAAGAAGCTTAACCGTGGGCGCAAATCGCAAATCCCGCCGGACAGTTTCACCAGCTGCGACTAAAATATCCCCTTCCCACTGCTGTAAGGTATGGCCCTTTACTTCCCCGGGTCTGACCCCCAAACCCAGGGCGTAACGGCCCGATGCCAAGTTCTCGAAAATATACTCTCCCCCAGGGCCGGTTACCACATGTTCAAGGTTACTGGTATGCCCCTGAAAATAGTCATCATTAACGGCTTTGTCAATTAGATATACGCGTGCGCCCGGTAAATTACGGTCATCCAGCACCACCCGACCGGAAAGCGTACCCGCTATTCCTGTGTCTTGCTGCAATGCATCCAATTTGCGCAGGTAACCTTGGGCCGTGGCTTGCCAGTTTACAATATTCATACTGACCGTATCAGGCCCTTCATCCTGCAGAATCTCGCCATAATATGAATCAGCTTTACGTGGTAAATCTTCAAACACCAGCCTGGCTTCTTCCCATCGCTCCATGGCCATAAGAGCCCGGCCCTTTAAACTCATCATCTCCAGCGGAATAAACCTTGGTTTTTCATTTAAACTGCGTTCCACCAGTTTCAGGGCCTTTTGGTTTTCACCCTGCTCCAGGTAAATTTTAGCCAATAGTTCAGTGCTTTCCGAAGCCTGCATATCGCTTTCCTCTATGGAAAGCTTTAAATGCTTTACGGCGTTATTATAATCACCCAGGGCGTAATATGCCTGACCCAATTCACGTAGTGCGTGTGTGGCCCACGGCGATTCCGGGGCACGTTCCCGAACCAGCTTAAACTTGGCGATAGCGCCTTTAAGATCTCCCTCTCCCGCCCAACCGCTCATTCCAGTGCCGCCCGGGAAAATGTAAATCAGGCCGGGCTCTTCCTGGTTACTGTAGCCCTGCACATCCTGCTGGGCCGAAAAAAACAGCGCCCGCACCGCTTCATCCGATACCGGAAAATATTTAGCCAGCAGACTGTAATAAACACCGGATCGTTCCTGCTGCCCCACGGACTCCAGAGCCTGGGCCCTGGAGTAAAGTATTTTAGGTGCGGCAGCGTAGGCCGCGCCGACAAAAACAACTAATAACAAGACAACTAAAACCAGGTACTTGCCCTTGACCCTGATGACCACTTAAAAGCCCTCCTTGTGTACCGGTATATAAGTAATTTGGAGGCTACCGTCCGAACCGGCGACGGCTTGCTGGATATATACAATCTGGTTCGGCGCCTGGCCTGGCTCAGTGCCTGAATTAAAAACCAACATACCCGCCCCTACCAGCATTACCGAGCACACGGCTACCGCCACAGGGGCTACCGGTATTTCAAAGGTCGTTTCCATAAACCTATTAATTATGATTATGATTCGCCGCCACCAGCTAACTTGCCGTACTGTAAGTTCTTTGGCTATAGCCAACTGCAGACTTTGCTTTTGCTTAGCGGACAGCTTGACATTTTCCAGACCGCCCTTTAAGAAACTTTGTACCTCACGATCAAGACGTTCCACCAGCAACCCCCCACTTTGTTTCCATTTTAGTCTTTATTAAAGCCCTGCCCCGGGAAAGTTTACTTTTAACCGTTCCCTCAGGCTGCTCAAGTACTGCACAAATTTCCCGGATATTTAAATCCTCAAGGTAGTAAAGAACCAGCACCTCGCGGTACTTGACAGGCAAACTCTGCAAGCATCTCAACACCTCTTCCCGGCTCTCCCGGTCTACTGTTTCAACTTCCGGACTACTATTCCGGTTATCAGGTAATTGGTTTAATTCCTTTTCCTTAGTTGGTATAACACGGCGGAACCAGCTACCCCGCACTTTGTTTTTGGCCAGGTTGACGGCAATCCGAAAAATCCAGGTCTGCAGTGCAGATTGCTCCTGAAAGGAGTGGATCTTGCGGCAAACCTGCAACAGGGTATCCTGAACCACTTCCTCCGCAGTCTGTAAGTCACCCGTGATGGCCAAAGCAGCACGCAGTAACCGGTCGCCGAAAATGTTCAGCACAGCTTCCACGGCCTCATCTTTTCCGGTTTTTAGCCCTGAAATAATTTCAGTTTCTGTGAGCATGCATGCTTCCCCCATGACCTTCTACCCATTAGACACTATTCATGTCAAGCCGGTTGCAGAAATAAATTTACTTTCGTACCGGAAACAGATCCAGTATTTGACTCGTTGCTTATTAATACAATAAAATTAAGCTACTACCATAAAATTAACGAAAGGTTGACGTATTAATGAGTTTCCTGGAACTGGCCAAAAAAAGATTTTCAGTAAGAAGATATGAAAACCGACCGGTGGAGGAAGAAAAACTGCTTAAAATCCTTGAAGCCGGCCGGGTTGCGCCGACAGCAGTAAACTTCCAACCGCAGCGCGTGCTTGTGGTGCGTGAAAAAACAGGTCTGGAAAAACTGAAAAAGGCCGTCAATGTATTTGACGCCCCTTTGGCCATTATTGTGTGCGCCGACCATGATGTAGCCTGGAAAAGACCTCTCGACGGTAAAAAAACTGTGGATATTGATGCCAGCATCGTAACCGATCACATGATGCTGCAAGCCACCGAACTGGGGCTTGGGACGGTCTGGATTTGTTATTTCAAAACCGATGTCTTAAAAACGGAGTTTAACATTCCCGACCAAGTTGAGCCGATAAATATACTGGCCATCGGTTACCCGACCGGGAAAATCCTCTCTCCTGACAGACACGACAAGGCACGTAAACCTTTAGAAGATACCGTGTTCTATGAAAGATTTAAGTAACCATAAAATAACCATACCCAAAAATACTGTTAACAGCACATTTCCGGTCCGCCAGGCCACAATGGCCGCAATAATCCCGGCTAATAATTTTTCATTGCCCCAGGAAACGTCAAGGGTGGTTTCGGGATAGAATAGGGCCGGGAAAACCAGGGCTGAAAGTACCGCCGGCGGTATAAACCGCAAGGAACGCTTGAGCAGTGGCGGCATTTTTATTTTCCCAAACAATTGAATAAAAAGAATGCGCAAACCAAAAGTGCCAGCGCCGATAGCAATCGTTACCGGCCAAATATAAGCCATATCCAATAAACTTCACCACCTTAAATGTTTTCTGCGGCAGATTTTTTTTCCAAACTCTTTTCCAAAAACAGCCCTGCCCCGATACCGCATAAGGCTGCCACCAACAGCCCCAGGTTGTAGGGGAGCGGCTTTGCAGCAACGGCAATGATACCGCCAACCAGCGCAGACACCACCGTGGCATTATCCCCAAGGGCCTTGACAAGCAGTATCATGAACGTCAGGGGTACAGCAAAATCGAGGCCCCAGCTTTTTGGTACCCCCGATCCCAGCAGTATCCCGGTCAGGGTGAATATCTGCCATACCACCCAAAGTACAAAAGATGCCCCAAAGTAGTACCACCCCCGGTCTATGTGCCGGTCAATGGAAAACCGGCTGATGGAAACCGCATATGCCTGGTCTGTAAGCAGGTAGGCATATAAACATTTCCATCTTTGGGTCAGGTGCTGAAAATGAGGGGCAATTGAGGCGCTGTACATTACAAACCGCAGGTTAATGATCAGTGCAGTACTAATTATGACTAGCGGGGCAGCGCCAATGCCAATTAATTGCACCGCCGCCAGTTGGGCGGCACCGGCAAAAATAAATACCGACATGCCCATGGCCGAAGCCATGGACAAGCCCGCTCCGACTGCGGCAATACCTGATACCATGGCAAAAGGGACAACTCCAAGTAGAATGGGCGCAATGTCTCTGGCTCCCGCTAAAAAACCCTCTTTACCGCGCAAGGTGCTTATTCCTCCAGTATTTAACAATGGTTCTCCCTGTTTTTTTAATCATTCGGTCAAAAGCCGGGCCAGCCGTTGAATGCCGGCTTTTATTTTAACCGGTGTGGAGTTGGAAAAGTTCAAGCGCAGGGTGTTTAAACCGCCCCCGTTGGGGAAAAACATGGCGCCGGGCACATAGGCCACCTTTTCCTTGATCGCCTGTTTTAAAAGGCTACCGGAATTTGCACCTTCCGGCAGGGTGACCCATAAAAACATGCCCCCGTCCGGTTTAGTCCAGGAAAAATTTTTAGGAAATTGCTCATCCATTTGCTGCAGCATCACATCCCTACGCCGGCCATACTCAGCCCTGATTGCCTCAATGTGCGCTTTAATATTATGATTCACCAGATAATTGTATACCCCTCTCTGAACCAGGGTACCCGTATGCAGGTCGGTTCCCTGCTTGGCCAGCACCAGCTTGTCCATCAATTCCCCTTCTGTGGCCACCCAGCCTAACCGCAACCCGGGGGCGATGATTTTGGAGAAACTCCCCATATAAATTACCCAGTCTGACCCGTCAAAGGACTTGATTGGGGGAACAGGGTCTCCATAGTAACGCAGTTCCCGGTAAGGATCGTCCTCGATTAGCGGCACTTTATATTTTGCTGCCAGTCCAGCAACAGCGCGGCGGCGGTCAGCGGCCAAGGTGACGCCGGTGGGGTTTTTAAATGTAGGGGTCAGGTAAATTAATTTGGGGTGATACTCTTTTATAGCCAATTCAAAGGCATCTACATTGATACCTTCATAATCGGTGGCAATGTCGACAAATTTGGCCTGGTAACTGCGAAACACCTGGAGTGCTCCCAGGTAACTGGGCTTTTCCACCAGCACAATGTCCCCGGGATTGATAAAAAGCTTGGTTATTAAATCCAGGGCCTGCTGCGAACCATTGGTTATAAGGACGTTTTCTGCCCGGGCATTGATACCGTCCTGCTGCATTTTTGAGACTATGTATTCCCTGAGGGGTAAAAAACCTTCGGTATTGCTGTACTGCAGGACCGCTGGATCGCTGCTTAACGCTTCCTGGAAGGCTTCCCGGATCCCTGCCAGGGGAAACAACTCCGGAGCTGGCAGACCGCCGGCAAAAGAAATCATATCCGGTTCCTGGGTAACTTTCAATATCTCACGGATAGCTGAACTTTTCATAAGGTCAACCCGCTCAGCAAATTGGTATTTCATGTTTTTCCCTTCCTTTTATAAATTTAAGAATTATTATATGTTGTTTATCATGGCCGAGCAACGACCAATTGGACGATTCTTGCCATCCAATTTTATTAAGCTAATAATCCTCACTTGTGAATATTTCGCCCCGCCTAGAATGATGTTGAACGGGGGAATGTATACATTCCCCAATTATGTTATAATAAATGTTAACTTTATTAAAGGCGCTTTATTAAATAACACTTTTGGAGGTTATAATTACTTGAATATAAAAATAGTTACAGACAGTACATCATATTTACCCCATCAGTTAAGAGAAGAATATGACATCTCCGTTATATCACTGGGGGTAACATTTGACCTGGAAACTTTTCAAGAAGAAGAAATAGACAATGAAACTTTTTACGATAAAATGGCTAACAGCAAAACAATCCCTTCCTCGTCCCAACCATCACCCATGGATTTTTACAATACTTTTGAAAAATTAATTATAGCCAAAAACTCTGTTGTGGGTATTTTTATCTCTTCGGATATGAGCGGCACCTATTTCACTGCACTAATGGCCAAAAAGATGATTATTGAAAAGTACCCGGAAGCGGTGATTGAAATAATTGATTCCAGATCAAATTGTATGGAATTGGGTTTTGCCGTACTGGCAGCGGCCAAGGCCGCTAAAGCAGGGGCTTCAATAAAAGAAGTTTTGGGACAGGCCTTGTTTGTCGTAACCAGGAGCAGGTTTTTATTTGTACCGGACACGTTGGAATATTTACAGAAAGGCGGTCGTATAGGTGGAGCCGCAGCAGTATTGGGCTCATTATTTCAGATCCGTCCCATTCTTACCGTCATCGATGGCAAGACCGCCCTGCTTAGCAAATTTCGCAAAAAAGAGCGTGCTATCCAGGAAGCAACCAAAATCTTTTTAGAAGATGTGCGGCAAAAAGGGCTGGGGGAAGTTATAATTCACCATATCAACTGCAAATCCGAGGCTACCAGGTTAGCAACCCTGGTGGAAGAAAAATTAGGTATCAAATTATCTGTCTACCCCATTGGACCTGTGATAGGCCTGCATGTGGGGCCGGGCACATTGGGAATTGCTTATTACACCCAAAATGAATGATTAACGAACATATTCTTTATCGTTGGCAGTCGGTACTATTAAATGGGTACCGGCTGCCTGTTTTATATCATTTCGTTTTGCCTATTTCAATGCCGATAATCTTCATCAGCGCAATAGCATTGGTTGACTTGGAGACCCCGGGCTTTAGGCGGTAATCGAAGGTAATTTCTTGACCGGATATCTGATCCGTAAAGTGATAATTTTTAATTAAAGGACTTTCATGTTCCAGGCGGCTTAACTCCAGGTCATGGGTGGATACCAACCCGATGGCGGCCAGTTCATTTAAATTCTTAATCACCGCCCGGGCACCTAAGATTCTGTCTTTGGAATTAGTGCCCTTGAAAATTTCATCGATCAGGAAAATGATTGACTCCCCGGATCTGGCGGCGTCCACAATCAGCTTGATTCTTTGTAATTCAGCATAAAAGGTGGAAATGTTTTTCTCCAGATTATCGTTAATATGGATGCTTGTATATACGTTCATCAGGGCACAATTAAATTCTTTAGCGCATACGGGAGCCCCGGCATAGGCAAGAATTAAATTGATTCCTATTGTTCTAAGGAGAGTGCTTTTGCCGGACATATTTGAACCGGTGATAAGCAAAATGGTACCCGGTGCGGGTAATTCTACGTCATTACTCACGCGTATTTCATCCCTAATCAGCGGATGCCCCAACGCCACAGCCTTTATAGCCGGTGCCGATTCTGTTATTTGGGGTACCGTCCAGTGGGGATAATCATGAGCCAGACCAGCCAGGCTGGACAAAGCTTCAAATTCAGCCAGCACCCCAATCCATTCCCTCAGTGACCGGCCCGAACCGCCTCGCCAATTCTCCAGTTTAATTAGCGTTTGCAAGTCCCACAAGATAGCTATGTTAATTACCGGGTGGATACTGGAATACCGCAGACTCATCCGGTCAACTATGCCAAAGAGCTTTTTTATCTGCCGAGACGGGGTATCACCATGCTTAACCAGGGTGTTCTTTAATTCTTTCAGCAACGGGGCTTCAAAGTTTTCCGGTTCAATACATGCCAACAGGGCCGAGCAACGCTGTATTTCAGTAACCGCGCTGCCGGTTTTATTGAATGTTTGGTAAGCCTTTTTACCGGTAACGGTCACAATCAAAACCTGAAACCCAAGGGGTATAACCCAAAGATACGATGTTATTAAATGAAAATACCCAAGTACAGCCAGAGACAGGGTAATGAAAGGGATAAACAATAGTAGCGAGATGTATTTGTTTGTATATACCGGCTTTTCTTCGGCCCAGGCTAATAATTTTTCCAGCCCGCCGGGTTTTTTTATGCTATCCAGCATTCCTGTGGCCTGAAAATGCTGGCGCCAGTCCAGGCGCAGGCCAAGCTCTTGGATAGCTTCCTGGCGCTGTTGAATTTCAGCCAAACTAGTTTGCGAACTCAGCAAATGAGCTAATCTCTCTTCACCAACTATAGAGGTGGCGGCATTAACGTACTGAAACAACGACCCCCGTCCAAAAATGTTCAGATCTGATGAGTATCTGTGTTCAGGGTTAATAAAATTTTCCCCTGTGTTGGCAAATCCCAACCATTTGCCTTCAAGGCGCCGTACGGCCATATCATTTATATGCACCAGAAACTCCAAATATTGCGCCCGGGCTTTAATTCGATTATGTTTGGCGATTAAAAAAAGAAATATCACTATCAGCATGCCACTGCCAAACAGATATACCGGTTTGGCCGACAGAAAGGAATAGACCAGTGACAAACCAACTGCGGCCAAAAAAACCAGAGGGCGCAACAAAACCAGCCGGTTGTTATGCTTCATTACCCCGGACAATTTTTCCGCCACCCTTGCTCTCTTTGACTGATAATTTTCGTATATTTGGTTATCCATTTGATTCTCCATCCATTATTTAAAATATTGTGCACCACATCCACTATTTTAACATTCATTTTGGCTTAAAAAATTTTTATTTTACTTTAAGGTTGTTTTAAGCCGATCCTGTCATTATTATCACAGAGATTTTAAATGGAGGGTGATAATAATGTTTAAAGACAAATACCGCGGCACCTTAGTGGCCGGTCTGGCGGCAGCCATTGTATTGCAAATTGCTCTGGTGGCGGGGGTGTTCTTTTTTGCTCCTGCGGAAAGCTTCCTATCCGTCAAGGCCGGTGCAGCACAGCCGGATGTAGTGACTTCTTCGCCCGAAGGTACTAACATTGTGGCCGATGTTGTGGCCAAATCCAGCCCGGCGGTAGTTAAAATTGAGACAAAGCAGCAGGTATCTCAGGACATTGACCCGTTTTTTAGGCAATTTTTCAGTGTGCCTGACCAAAAGCAGCTGAGACAACAAGTACAGCAAGGTTTGGGTTCCGGGTTTATCTTCAATAAAGAGGGCTATATATTAACCAACGAACACGTAATTAGCGAGGCCACTGAAATTAAGGTTTATCTTTCCGATCAGGAAGAACCGCTGGTAGCTAGATTGGTAGGCTCCGACACTGAACTGGATCTGGCGATACTTAAAGTGGAGGCCGATACGGTTCTGCCCCACCTGGAGTTTGGCGATTCGGACGCCGCCCAGGTAGGCCATTGGGTTATTGCTATCGGGAACCCGTACGGATTAGACCATACGGTAACCACCGGTGTCATCAGCGCCAAGGGGCGGCCGGTAAGTATTGAGGAGCGCAACTACAAAAATTTGCTGCAAACCGACGCATCCATTAACCCCGGGAACAGCGGCGGCCCGCTGCTGGATCTTCAGGGCAGCGTAATCGGCATCAACACCGCCATCAACGCCGGAGCCCAGGGAATTGGGTTTGCCATTCCGGCCAATACCGTACAGGAAGTGGTCGATACGTTGATTACCGACGGCAAAATATCCCGTCCTTTTATGGGGGTTTATCTACAGAACAACACGCCCGGACTGGCCAATCGGTTGGGCTTGGCAAGTGAAACCGGAGCCGTTGTTGCCGGGGTGGTGCCCGGTTCGCCAGCTGAAAAAACAGGCTTACAGGAAGGGGATGCCATCCTGCAAATAGGTAAGCAAAAGGTTAACGATGCCGGCGATATTACCGGTTTTATAGAAAAGAGCAGGGTGGGCGATAAAGTGCAGCTGCAGATTGAAAACAGCAGTGGTAAAAAGGCAATCGTAGTTACCTTGGCGGAAAAATAAAAAACCACCCTTACCGTTAATAACCAATAGGATAATGCCGAACGCCGCCGAAAGTTGAATATAATATTTTCTTTACCAAAGCTCGGGAGCTGGTTAGATGCGTATTTTGCTTATTGATGACGATGCTAAAATCACTGCCATGATGAAGAGGGTGCTCACCTTCGAGGGACACGAGGTAATGGTTGCCCCCAATGGTGAAGAAGGTTTGCGTATGGCCAGGCGGTTTAAACCGGAACTAGTTATCCTGGACATCATGATGCCTGGGATGGACGGCTGGGAGGCATGCCGCCGTCTCAGAATGGAAAGCGATGTGTCCATACTTCTTTTAACTGCTAGGGACGAGGTGGCAGACCGGGTGCGGGGACTGGACGCCGGTGCGGATGATTATCTGGTCAAGCCCTTTGCCCTGGAGGAACTGCTGGCCCGGGTGCGGGCACTGCTGCGGCGCGTCCACCGGCACGACAGCCGGGAAAAAATGACTCTTAACTTTGCCGACCTGTTACTGGATATAGAAAGAAGAGAGCTTCGCCGCGGGGATGAGATAATCCAGTTAACCACCCGCGAATTTGAACTGCTCCGTCTTTTTATGGAACATCCCGGTCAGGTGCTAACCCGGGACGTAATCATGCAACGCATCTGGGGGTACGACTTCACCGGTGAATCGAACGTGCTGGAAGTATATATCGGCAATATCCGTCAAAAGCTGGAAAGTAGCGGCGGCCAAGAACGGCTGCTCCATACAGTACGAGGCGTCGGATACGTCCTTAAGGGGTGATTAAGTTGGCCCTGCGTTTAAAACTTACGTTGCTGTATACCGGTGTTTTATTACTGGCTCTGGCACTTTTAGCCACAGTGCTTATTTTTACCGCTACGCGCATACTGCACCGCGAAGTGGACGAAAGCATTTCAGCCACTGCCGCTTCAGTTGTAAAATCAACGGTGATCAAACAATCGCCCTTTTCACTACAGGAAATAGTTCTACCCGATATTAATGTTTTTGCCGCTCCGGATACCTACCTGCAAGTGGTCGATACCCGAGGTCGGGTGGTCAGCCACTCTAAAAACCTGGGCCAACAATACCTGCCCCTCAGTGAATATACCTTGAAATCGGCCATGCAAAACCAAAAATTTTATGAAACAGTGCGCTCCGGAGAGCAGGACATCCGGGTTTATAATGTCCCCCTGGCTGTAGATGGTCGTTTATTGGGCATTCTACAGGTTGGTCGAACCATGGCTACCGTTGATCTGCTGCTGGATCGGTTGCGGTTTATTGTTTTTACCGGCGGGGTCGCCATCGTTATTGTTGCCGGTCTGCTGGGGTGGTTTCTGGCCCGGGCTGCATTAAACCCGGTGGAGAAGATCAGTAGGACCGCCTTATCCATCCGGGACGGCGGCGATCTGAGCAAACGCATTGATTACTTGGGGCCCCAGGATGAATTAGGTCGGATGGTCAATACCCTGAACGATATGTTCGGTCGCTTGGAGGTCATGTACAATCGGCTGCAGGAAAGCTACGAGTTGCAGCGCCGCTTTGTGTCCGATGCCTCCCATGAATTGCGTACACCGCTGACCACCATCCGCGGCAATACTGAGTTTATTCTGCAGACGCCGGATCTTGACGCCAGAACAACCCGGGAAGCCATGGAGGACATCGCCGGTGAAGCACGCCGACTGACCAGGCTTTTAGAACACATGCTGGCCCTGGCCCGGGCCGATGCCGGTTTTGAGTTGAAAAAAAAGGCTGTTCCGGTGGAACAATTGTGGGATGACATTGCCAGGCGGGCCCGTTTCTGGGCCGTGGGCAGAAAACTGGAATTGTCTGACCAGTACCCGGTGGGAAAACTAGTCGAGGCCAGCCCCGACTACCTGAGCCAGCTTATATTTATCCTGCTGGACAACGCCTTCAAATACTCACCACCGGACACCGGCGTGGAACTGGCGATGCGGGAAGAGCCGCAGGGCCGGTTTGAAATTACGGTAGCAGACCGGGGTTCGGGAATAGCCCCCGGGGATGAAGAATTAATTTTTGACCGGTTTTACCGCAGCCGGGAAGCCCGGGCCAAAGAAGGATCCGGGCTGGGCCTTTCCATTGCCCGGTGGATTACCGAACAGCACCGGGGAAACATCCGGGCCGCCAACCGCCCGGGCGGCGGCAGCATTTTCACCGTACTGCTGCCGTTTTCCAGGCAGTAGACGTCTAAACTATTCTATCCCTTTCAACACTTGATTAAAGTTATCCAGGAAGCCTTTAATATCATTTTCATCTACGTTTAGCGGTGGGTCTACGCGCAGTATATTAAGGCCGGGGCGACGGGCAATAATAAACCCCCTGTTAAGCAGTTCCCGGTAGACTAGCGCCGCAGGATTGATGTCATGCGCCGGCAAGAACTCTATGGCAATCATCAGCCCCCTGCCGCGGACTTCCCTGACAAAATTGTAATGCCTGCATATCTCAGTCAGTTCGTTAAGAATTTTTTTTCCTAATTTTTTGCTGCGCTCGATTAGTTTTTCTTGATTAATCACCGCTATTACCGCCCTAGCCGCAGAACACCCCAACGGGTCATTGATATGTGACTGCGAGTAGTAAAATGAGATTTGTTGCAGCTTGCCTATTATTTCCGGAGACATGGCAATGGAGCTCACCGGGTAACCGTTGCCCAACCCCTTGCCCATGGAAATAATGTCGGGTTGTATGTCATAGTGTTGGAATCCGAACCACTCACCGGTACGCCCGATTCCCGTGGTAATTTCATTAGCCTGGACAAAACCGCCATTGCACCTGGTTATTTCCACCAGGTGCTTTATAAATGCCTCGGGCGGAAACCTGACCTGTCCAGAAGAATTTCCAGGTTCAAATACAAAACCACCAATTTTGGCAAAGGGAATATCCAAAAAAACACGGCATTGCGGACTGCACTGTTCCGGTTGAGAACAGGTGGAACATAAACTCCAGTCCAGCAGGTGCCACTCATCGGCCTTCTTTTTGCTCGCCGAGCCGTATGAACCCAAAAATGAATCAACCAGGGTCAAAAGCAGCGGTTTACCCGCAAGCTTGCGTAGTACCTGAACCCCAAATTCTACCGCTTCACTGCCGGAGCTAAGGAATACACATTTACCACCCGGTAAGCCGGTCACATTCAGAATTTCTTTAGCCGCTTCTTTAGTGGCAGGGTGGGCATAACAATAACCGGTATGGCTTATCCGGTCTAACTGGGCTTTAACGGTCTGATTAATAACCGGGTGACTGTGCCCAAGGGGCGTACACCAAACCCCCGATTCAAAATCTATGTACCGCCGGTCGTCGGAATCATAAAGGTAAGAGCCCTGCGCCCTGACGATATCTTCTATAATCAGGTCATGTCCAATATTCCAAAGCACGTGTTCCATATTAATCCTCCAAAGCAATTAGTTTGCTGGTTAACTTTTATTTAGTATATTTTACTGCTCCCGCCAGGCGCAAGGGATAATAACACAAAAAGTAAAAGGGTTTTCGCAAAAGTCCGAAAACCCTTAATTGACCTACAACGGTCTTTTTTTCTTCTGTTTGGAATTACTGTTCATCCTTCTCCTGGGGCTTTAACTTATTAATGACATCAGGAATCATTTCGGCCAGCTTGGTCAGACTGCCTTTTTGAGCCAGGGAGTACACCTGTACATTATCCCCCTGTATAATCAGCAACGCTGACGGACTAAGTTTCATGCCGGCACCTCCGCCGGTGCCTTTACCACCCTGGTTCGCTCCATCCTGCCCTTCACCGCTACCCATACCAAAGCCTACGGAAGCAGTTACGATGGGAATGATGGTTGTATTGCCGCTGATAATAGGCTCTCCAACGATGGTCTTGGTAGATATAAGATTCTCCAGGCGGGACACAAGGGTTTCAATGTCTTCTTTAAACATATTGGGCACTCTCCTTTGTTTTTTTTCTTCTCAACTTTATCTTCGCACAGCCTGTAAAACCCCGCCCTCTTAGGTCGGGGATTAACAGGCTGTAAGCTCGAAATAAGTGCGACTAAGGTTCAGATGGGGTAAAACCCCACCTGAACCAAGTCTTCTTTATTTTAAGCATGGACCACCAAAGCTTCCGCACCGGTTTAGCCAGGAAAAAGCTCATGGTGTGCCACAGGATGAAAATGGGTACCATCCGGCCAGATGTTTCACCGGCTAGGTCAATAATTGGCCCGCTAAAATCGGCATCCAGGTCAAATTTTAAGTGTTTGGCTTGCAGCGCAGCGATGAGCCCGGCTATCATTCCGGTCATGGCCGGATCATCGGTACCGTAAACACCGTTTAGCCGCAATCGTAAACGAAGGGATTTAAACAGCCTTTTTAGGTAGCCCAGTACGGCCGCCAACATCTGCCTGTTGAGCACAGCGATTACCGAGGAGAAACTGAAACCGTGTTTTTTACGGCGCCCGGCGTGCTTTTGGGCCTGTTTACCAGCCCGTTTGGTTTGCTTACCGGTTTTTGTTGTGCCGATGTTGACCGGTTTCTTACGGGGGGCAGGTAGCCAAATCCCAGCCAGCCGCAACCGGAAAGCAGTTTCTTTGCCGTTTATTTCAACAGCAGCGGATAGCAGCCCCCAACCCCATGCAAGTTTTAAATTCAAATTACGCTCTTCCTTACGCAGGCTGCCCCTGGCCTTAAAGGTCAAGGGAAAGCTTAACAACCCCACGGGCAGCAAAACCAGGATTAAAAGCAAAATTGTCCATCCACTCAAAACCCCTCACGCCTCCTACCGGTCATCTTACCAAACACAGATACAAAACACCTAATCACAGTGGGTAGTCCACTCCCCCTTTTAGTATCTATTATCTGATAAAAAGTTTACTATGAAAAGCTTCAATAATCGTATTTAAAGTTAAAAAAATTTTATCATCTAATATTGACGAAACCCTGCTCATATAATATACTGTGCATACATAGTATACACAGATACTAACAACCTATTACCGGGGGGATGCCAATGCTTATTCCCATTACCAAAAACAGTCCGCTGCCGGCTTACCAGCAAATTTTTAACAACATAGAGAAAAGGATTCTTACCGGTGAGCTGCAGCCCGAAGATCCCCTGCCATCCATACGCCAGCTGGCCCAGGATAATTTGGTGAGCATAATTACCATCCGGCGGGCCTACAGTGAGCTGGAAAGGAAGGATTTAATCTACAGCCGCCCCGGCCTGGGATCCTTCGTGGCCCAGTTTGACGCTAATAAACGACAGGAACTTCAAATTGAGCTACTCCGACCGCTGCTGGTGGAAACAGTGCACAAAGCCCGGGAGCTTAACATTAAGCCAGCAAAACTGGTAGATTTGCTGCAAAAAATAATTCAGGAGTTTTACGCCAAGGGAGGAGAAAAATAGTGCATGACCTGGCCATTCAAACCAGCAACCTAACCAAACGATACGGGCATTCAACAGCTCTGCAAGGTCTTAATCTGGAAGTACCGAGGGAAAGTATCTTCGCCCTGCTGGGGCCCAATGGTGCCGGCAAAACCTCCCTGTTTAAAATACTGACCGGGCTTGCCAGCCCAACTTCCGGGGAAGCCCGGGTGCTAGGCTACCAGGTTAGCACAAACGAAACTGCATTCAGGGCTAAAATAGGCTACGTGGCCGAAAATCCAGTTTTGTACGGCTATTATACAGCCCGGGAAATGGCGAACTTTTGCGCTTCCTTGTATCCCCGCTGGAATCCAAGGTTGGTGGACTCGGCTTTTAAGCAATTTAGCATCCCGGTAGACAAAAAGATAAAAGAGTTTTCCCACGGCCAAAAAAGCGCCCTAACCCTAACTCTGGCTCTGGGTCCTGAACCCGAATTGCTGATTCTGGATGAACCGGGGGCGGGCCTTGACCCCATAAAAAGAAGGGATTATTTTAAGCTGCTGATGGAACAGGTGGTGGCCCTGGGCAGCACCGTACTCTTATCATCCCATACCCTCCATGAGGTTGAGCGACTGGCCGACCGGGTAGCTTTTCTTAGCCGGGGACGCCTGGTAGCGGTTAAGGACGTAGCCGATCTGAAAACCGCTGAAAAAAGGATCAGGGTTGTATTCCAAGGCCGACCGCCGGAAGATGTGTTTAAACAGACAGGCATTGCCCGGGTTGAGCCTGAAGGTTCCGGTTACCTGCTGACGGTCACTGAGAATGTCCACGAGGTATTGGAAAAGTTATCCCAATACCCTCATTTCGCCCTGGAAATAATCGACCTGGATTTAGAGGATATTTTCATTGAATATACCCGCCGAGAGGGGGCTGACCGGAATGGTTAATGGAGCTGTGCTGAAAAAGGAACTACGTGAAACCGCCTGGAAACATGCCCTGGCCCTGGTACTGTTATCAGTTCTGGGCATCACGCTCCCCTTTGTATTTGAGTGGATGGGCAAATTCCAGGTAGACATCGGTGGTGCCCTGGGTGAAACGTACCGTCGTCAGATGAGTGACTTTACACTTTATATGTGGGCTAACTGGTACAGTAAAAACCTGTATCAAATCCTGGTTATTTACGCCGTTGTCGTGGGCATGGCTCAGTTAGCCGGAGAAACCGGCCGCAATACCGCCGGCTTTTTATTCAGCAAGCCCCTGGGCCGGGAAACAATATACCGCTCCAAGTTTATTGCCGGGGCGGCAGCCATGCTGACAGTGATGACGGTCGCTACCACCCTCACTTACCTGGCTGCCCTGACAGCCGGAAAGGGGTTGCCGGCCCTATTTATGGCCGGTTTGGTTGTAAACGCGGCGGGATTGCTGTTAATTTACAGTCTAGCTTTGATGTTTTCGGTAATATTTGACGACCAGCTCAAAGCTGGGGCGGCGGCCTGTGGAGTCGCATTAGTACTGAGCATACCCGGCTGGATTCCCGGTTATGGCATGTACTCCGTATACCGCCAGATGCATGCCTGGCCTGTTTATACCGGAGACGGTTTCCAGCTTGGAGCCATAGTAATCATGACTTTGGTGGCCTGGATTTTTTACCGGATTGGGCTGAGTCAATTGCTGAAAAAGGATTTTTAGGCATTACAAATAAATTAAAACAAATTGGGGGTACAAATATGCTTTTAACAACCGTTGATATCAGGACCGAATACCAGGTAATCGGCATGGTCCGAGGCAGTTCCATGAAGGCTAAACACTTGGGCAAGGATATTGTTGCTTTCTTCCGCCAGCTGATTGGCGGTGAAGTCAAAGAATACGCCGACCTGCTTAAGTCGGCCCGGGAAGAGGCGATTGCCCAGATGATCCGGGAAGCTGAGTCCCTGGGGGCTAACGCAATTATCGGTATCAGATTCGGTACATCGAATGTTTCCGCCGGAGCGGCCGAAATTATTGCTTACGGGACTGCAGTAAAGATATAATTGGCATATAAAACCCGCATAATACATTGAGTCAAGGAAATTTTCCCTTGACTCATATGCCTTTCTACTTAGAAAATAAACTTTGGAACCACGGGAGTATGGGTGAACCGGGTACCCGCGAGGGGTGCCCCTACTAACTGGAACCCTATTATGATGTCATCCTGAGCGTTAGCGAAGGATCTAGATCTTTCACTTTTATCTGAATGGCGTAATAATTGGGTTATGACCTAGGGGGTTAAATAATATGCCTAAGGCGCTATTAGTAATGCTTGTTGTTTTAGCCATTATTGTTTTTTTATTTTTAACAGTTTCATTTATTGCCCAGAGCCTGTTTGAGAAGAAAGTAGCTAAAGAAGTAAGCGAATTCTTAAGCAACAACGTGGAAAATCCAGGTCAAATCATTCAAGAGGCCGATTTGGCAGGTCTGCCGCCTGTGGTGCAAAAATGGTTGGAGCACTCCCAGGTGATTGGAAAAGAAAAAATTACCTCGGCCCGTTCACAACAAAAAGCGGTTATGCGGATGAAAGAAGAAAACCCGTGGATGCCCCTGGAAGCAGAGCAACACTTTACGGTAGAAAAACCTGGTTACATATGGAACGCAAAGGTTAAAGCCGCCCCTTTTGTAACCCTGACGGCAAGGGATAAATACGACGATGGCCAGGGAAACGTGCTTATTAAATTGCTAGCCTTAATAACAGTGGCAGATGCCAAGGGCAAAGAAGTTGACCAGGGTTCAATGGTAAGATTTCTCGCTGAGACTGTATGGATTCCGACTGCGGCCCTAAGCAGTTATATTACGTGGGAAGAAGTCGACGCCAATACAGCCAGAGCCACCATGAACTACAGAGGAGTAAATGCGTCAGGGGTATTTAGTTTTAACGACCGGGGCGAAGTAATCGATTTTGTGGCGCCCAGGTACGGGGATTTTGACGGGCATTACTCAATGGAAACATGGCAGATCATCCTGGAAGACTACAAGGAATTTGACGGTGTGTTGGTGCCGGCCAAAGGGGAAGTGATCTGGAAATTAAAAACCGGCGATTTTAGCTGGTACCAATTTGAGGTATTGGATATTGAATACAACATTTCATAGCTCATGATAGAGCGGAGTTGATTCATTGAATATATCAATGTTCCGTCTTTTTTTATTGTTTACCATTATCATATCAATCATATTATTTTGGGATTACGGCTTGTCCGAGCTGATTAGGTTTATAAGCTCAGGGGACACGCATCAAATGGCCGAGGTCATTGCCAACGCAGGAAGCATTGCCATTTTAATCAGTATTTTAATTAATGTTTTAATCAATATCCTGGGTATCCTGCCCTCTATTTTTATAACCGCGGCAAATGTTATTGTCTTTGGCATTTATGGCGGCTTCTTGGTGTCTTGGGCCGGAGAAATAATCGGTGCGGTAATTTCCCTGATTCTTTACCGGTGGGGGATCAAGACAGCAGCCAAGCTGCCAACAGATCAACTAAAACTCTCAGAGTTTATCAATAATTTACCCCGGTTAAAGCAGGTCTATTTTCTTGCAGTCTTACGCGTTGCTCCCTTTATTCCCTCCGGGTTAATCAACCTATTGGGGGCCATAACATCTGTTTCAGTGGTTAATTTTCTTATTGCCACGGCTATCGGTAAAATTCCTTCACTGGCACTGGAATCAGCATTCAGTTATAATCTATTGAATTTAAGCAATAACTATTGGAATCTAGTGGTAACTGTTATCGTTGCTTTATTTTTATACCTAGGTATCCGAAAGGAATTATTACGACTAAAGGCTCGGGGGTAGTTTTGGTTGTTTGTCGTAGGGGTGCCCCTACGATTTGGAATCCTCGGATACCCGGAAAACAATCTTTATGTTGTCATCCTGAGCGAAGCGAAGGATCTTAAGATTCTTCACTTCGTTTCAGAATGACATAATACTGTCCTGAAAAAAGTTTTCATCCTTCTAGCGATGCCGTGGCAGCGTCTCCTACACCTTAGATATTTTTTCGGCCAGCTCATTGAGATAAACCCATCTTTCCATCTTTTCTTCCAGCTGCTTTTCCAGATCTTCCTTTTCGTCTAATAATTGCTGCAAGAGTACATAATTGTCAAACGCCTGATCGATTTTTTCTTGCAGTTTTTTAATTTTAACCTCAATCTCAGCAATTATAGTATCTATTTCAGCATATTCTCTTTGTTCATTAAAAGATAACTTTAACGGCTTTTCCTTTGTTTTTACAGTAATATCCTTTTTAACTTTACCGTCAATTATATTCGCAGCGGCTGTATTTTGGTTATGCATAACTCTTTCTTTAAAATCAGTATAATTCCCCGGATACTGCACAATGCTTGCGCCCCCTGCAAAGGCAAATATCTTTTCAGCCATCCGGTCTAGGAAATATCGATCATGAGAAACAGCAATAACAGCTCCGTTAAAATCTTCAAGGTAATCCTCCAAAACAGCCAGTGTTTCTATATCCAGGTCGTTGGTTGGTTCATCCATCAGCAGTATGTTGGGCGCTTCCATAAGTATTTTAAGCAGGTTTAACCTTCTTTTTTCCCCGCCGGAAAGCTTCTCTATTAGAGACCATTGTAGTGCAGGAGGAAATAAAAACCGCTCCAGCATTTGCGATGCACTTATTTGATACCCTTCAGCGGTGTTTAAATACTCAGCCGTTTCTTTGATATACTCTATAACCCTTAAGCTGTCGTCAATATGCTGCATTTCCTGGGAGTAAAAACCAATTTTAACTGTTTCGCCCACTTCTACCGTGCCACTATCGGGCTTGACCCTACCGCAGATAATATTTAAAAGCGTTGACTTACCGCATCCGTTTGGCCCAACGATACCAACCCGGTCATTTCTGAGCATGGAGTAACTAAAATCATCTATGATCTTAATCTGATTAAAGGTTTTATTTATATTGTCTAGTGCAATAATCTTTTTACCCAGACGGCTGGAAGCTACTGATATTTGCAGTTTTTCATCGGTTGGAGTCCCAGTCTGTTCACTTAACTTGTTAAAACGGTCAATGCGAGCTTTCTGCTTTGTGGTTCTAGCTTTAGCACCCTTCTTAATCCAGGCCAACTCTTTTTTAAGCAACCGCTGTCTCTTTTTCTCGCTTGCTTCCGTCATTTCGACCCGCTGGATTTTCTTAACCAAATAATAACTATAATTACCTTGGTATAAATAAAGATTACCGTTTTCTAACTCGGCGATCTGATTTACCACCCGATCTAAAAAATAACGGTCATGAGTGACCATCAGCAGCGCACCTTTGCGCTTATTTAGGTATTGTTCCAGCCAGTCAATGGTATCATTGTCCAAGTGGTTTGTTGGCTCATCTAAAATAAGTAAGTCCGCAGGGTTAACCAATGCGGCAGCCAAAGCTATTTTCTTTTTCTGCCCCCCGGATAAGGTATCTACTAGGGCATTAAGATCCAAACTACCCAACCTGGTCAGAATAGCTTTTGCTTCACTCTGAATATTCCAGGCATCCATTGCGTCCATCTCGTGAATAAGGTTCGAAATAGTATCGCTTGCCGTATCCTGTCTGCCAATTGCTTCTTCATACTCCCTGATTAACTTCATAATCTTGGCGTTCCCTTTAAAAACCTGCTCCAGTACCGTAGCTTCGGGATTAAAAACCGGGTTTTGGGGCAAGTATTCTATTTTAACTGCCTTGCCCTTAGTTATGGTTCCTCCGTCTGCTTTTTCCACACCGGCAATGATTTTAAGCAACGTGGACTTGCCCGTGCCATTAATTCCAATCAGTCCTATTTTATCCCCTTCATTGATACCAAGATTTATTTGGCTAAGCAGATTTTTTTCGCTGTAGCTTTTGACTATATTTTCAGCACTTAATAGATGCATTGGCTTTCCTTTCTGCACTTTACTTACCATCATTCCTGATGGTATTATGCCACATCTATAATTTTAACACTTTTTTGCGTTTTTTTAACTACAAGACCGGCTAGGCATACAAAAAACGTATCTGGCAAGGTTGCTATTCTAAGTGTAAAATAAACTTTACGACATTGTTATGCAATAGAAGAAAGCTAGTATTATATCCGAAAGGGTGACCCCGGTGCATAAACAGGAAACACTTGAAAGAATAAGGGAATTAACTATGTCTGGCAATACTCCTGAAGTCAGCCGGCTGGCTAATGAACTGCTGGCCCAAAGTCCTGATGCCGACAACCGGCGCTGGCTGTCCCTAACCCTAGCCACCATGGTGTATGAAGAAAAGGGGCTGCAGAAAAAAATGCCTATAATCACAGCCCTGGCCGGCCTAGAGGAGAAACAGCAGCCTCTGCACATTGAATACTGCCATGACCGGGAAGAAATTGCAAACGAACTAGGCAAAGCAAATAATTGGACAGAGCTTTTAACCTTGCTTAGGTCTTCGTTACTGCGCTGGCAGCCGGATACGGAAAGCCCGGCAGACTTGGCGTGGCTAACGAAATGTTTCAGAAAGACAAAAGAAAACTGCCGGTCGTTAAAGGCAGAGTTAATTTTGCATAAACCCGACGGGGGCATATTTAAAACCAACAGCAACAGTTACATGAATATTTTATTGGCGGAAACCCTGGCCGCCGGGGCTACTGCATGGCACCGCTGCCTACGAGGCCCTGGCGGGGTTAATTACTGTTTGGACAACCTGTGGGTTTTTGCAGAGGAAGAATTTTTTACTGAATTCATGAACCTGTTGAGCCAGGATCCGGTGGCCTACATGGCCCTGGTTAATGAGACAGTGGAACACAAGGGCAGCCAAGGGTTGGAAAACATCCTCAAACTGGATAACCTGCTGCAGGGTGTACTGGCATCCCAGTACTGCCTGACTAAACTCCTCCAGGAGTGTCTATCGGTTGCGGCAGGGTCTGACCGGTCTGTAAGTGAAATTAATTTGGCCTTGCAGCCTGCCAAGGAAGAACTTTTGACTCTTTTAAAGTGAGTTAGTGAATAAAGCGTTTAATTATTACCGGTAATTCTTGGGTAGTGCGGAAACAAGGCTATATATGATACTATCAATAAAGTGTAATGAGCATGTATTTATCAGATGACCAATCGTCTGTGAATACAGAGGTTGAGTGATGGGTTTACCACAGAACACACAGAATTAAGGGGGCACATAATGCACTGGACAGGACTTTCCCCAGACGAAGCAAGGAAATTCACGGCAGATAAAAACAAATCCAAAAGAGACAAAAGAAAGAGCCTTCATGATGCAGTCCAAGAATTTATTAATGACGGAGACAATATCGGTATAGGCGGTTTTGTCAACAGCCGGCAGCCCGTTTCCATCGTACATGAGATTATCCGGCAGGGGCGGAAAGATCTGACCCTTTCCTACCAGTCCGCAGGCCTGGCCGTTGAATACTTAGCCGGAGCAATGGTTTTAAATGAAGAGCACCTAAATATAAAAAGGATGGAGTTCGCCTACTGGGCACATGAAGCTTTTGGTATTTCTCCGCTTTTCCGCTACCTGGCCGAAAACAGTAAGCTTGAATTGGAAGATTGGAGCAATTATAACATGTCTGCCCGTTTTAAAGCCGGATCTATGGGCTTACCCTTCATCCCGTGCCGTAGCCCACTGGGCAGTGACATGATTCAGCGCAACCGGGCCAAAGTAATGGAATGCCCCTTTACCCAAAGGCCGATTATGCTTTTACCGGCCTCCCATCCAAACGTGGCCATTATTCACGTCCAAGAGGCAGATATTTATGGCAACTGCCGGATCCAGGGTCCTCTTTTTACCTGTCCGGAAATCGCCATGGCCTCTGCTTATACAATTGTTACTTGCGACCGGCTCATCGAGCATGACGATATGGTCAGGTTCCCCAACCGGATTAGCATACCATTCTTTGCTGTTGACGCTGTCGTAGAGGTGCCATTTGGGTCCTACCCGGGCAATAGTCACGGCGTTCATTATTTTGATGAAAAACATATTCCCGAATTCAGGTCAGTCTGTGAGCAAGCCAGAAAGGGCGACTATTCTTCACTTAAAGATTATTATGAGACTTTTATCTTCGGGGTAAAGAATACCGCCAGGTTTATGGACAAGATTCCATTCAGCCAGGTTCAGCAGGTGCAAAAAATAGAGTCCGGCAGTCGCTTGGATGCCGGTTTTACAGTATTGGAATAGGAAGAGGTGTAGTTCTTGGACAAGCAATATGCAACTGACTTTACCATACAGGAAATGATCGTAGTGGCCGGCGCCCGAACCCTGCCGGATAATAAAGTTATATTTGCCGGAACCGGACTACCCCTGGTGGCTATTACTTTGGCCCAGTTGACGCACGCCCCCGGGATTGTGCCTGTGTTCGAGGCCGGTGCCGTAGGCCCCAGCTTATCTCGCGGTTTGCCGCTGTCGGTTGGTGATTCCAGAACCACTAATAAGGCCAATTATCTACTTGGCCTGAACTCGGCGTTTGAATTAACCCAGCGGGGCTTTGCCGACATAGGGTTTATCGGCGGCGCGGAAATCGATCCTTACGGGAACCTGAACTCTACTATGATGGGTGCATTCCCCGACAATTACCAATCACCGAAGACCCGCCTGCCGGGCAGCGGTGGCGCCAGTGACATGGCCTGCTCCTGTGAGCAAACCATCATTATAATGGTGCACGAGCCAAGGCGATTTAACGAAAAACTCAATTACGTCACCAGTCCCGGTTACCTGGACGGCTCACCCAATGCCCGGTGGAACGCCGGTCTTGTCGGACAGGGGCCGCAGCGGGTTATTACCACCAAAGCCATCCTGGGCTTTGACGATGACACCAGGCGGATGAAACTTATCGCCACTCTGCCCGGTGAAACTGTGCGGAGTATCCAAGATGCCACCGGCTTTAAACTGATTATACCCGACGATGTCTACGCATTTGAACCGCCAACCGTCGAAGAGATCCACTTAATCCGGGAAGTAATTGATCCCAAAGGCTATTTTGTTAAAAAGACAATAAAAAATTAGTTGACTGCTTAGCCTTAAATCATAATGAACGAGTTGAAGAAACTAGAGAAATTTCATTAATTGATAAGAAAAAATAAAGAATGCGACGGGGATGTGTTCCCTGTCGCATTCTTGTTGTACCATTACCATTATATTATTTTCATCCTATAGCTCAAATTCCTTGTTCATTTTTTTGTGTTTGAAGCTTTTTGTATGGTTAGCGTAATCCTCTACAATATGTCCGTTTCCGATTAACTTGTATTTGTAAATAACCAACCCTTCGAGGCCGACCGGGCCCCTGGAGTGAATTTTACTGGTACTTATCCCCACTTCTGCCCCGAACCCGTACCGGAACCCATCGCTAAAACGGGTGGAACAATTCCATAAAACATTCCCCGAATCAACGTAGTCCATGAACCGGGCCGCTGTTTGTTTATCCCCGGTGATGATGCTGTCGGTATGTCCCGAACCGTACGTATTAATATGTTCAATGGCCTCATCCAACCCCGCAACCACTTTCACGGCCAGCTTATAGTCCAGGTATTCGGTTTTCCAATCCTCTTCTGAAGCTGGATTGGCCGGAATAATAGTCGTGGTTTTAGGGCAGCCCAATAATTCCACATCTTTGCTTGCCAACGCCTGCTTCAGTTCAGGTAAAAAAGCCGGGGCTATTTTTTTGTGCACCAGCAGGGTTTCCGTGGCGTTACAGACAGCCACGTACTGAGTTTTGGAGTCGACGGCAACATTAACCGCCATCAGTAAATCTGCTTCTTGATCCACGTAGCAGTGGCAGATGCCATCCGCGTGGCCCATCACCGGAATTCTTGAGTTATCCATGATATAACGGACGAAATCATTGGATCCGCGCGGAATGATCAGGTCGATATAACGATCCATTTTAAGCATTTCGTTGACGTCGGAACGCGTTTCCAGCAGCGCCAGCCAGTTGGCGGGAATGCCGGCTTCATCGGTGGCCCTGACGATAATCTCGGCCAGGATACGGTTAGTCTCTCTGGCTTCGGAACCGCCTTTAAGCAGCACGCTGTTCCCGCTTTTCAGGCAAAGGGTGGAAATCTGCACCAAGGCGTCGGGCCTGGATTCAAAAATCATCCCGATTACCCCTATGGGACAGGTCACCCTGTACAATTCCAGGCCGTCATCCAGTTCAGTGGACAAAAGGGTTTTACCGACCGGATCCTCTAGTTCAATCAGGCTGTAGATCCCGTCAACCACATCCTGGATCTTCGCCTCGTCAAATTTTAGTCTTTTTAAAAGGGGTGCGGAAAGATGCTCGTTTTCACTTCTGATTAAATCATCCCTGTTGGCCTTGATGATTTTTTCCTTACTATTTTTTAATGACTCAGCTATTTGAGTCAGGGCTTTGTTCTTTAATTCCGTTTCGGCAGCGGCCAGTTTGATGGAAGCTTCCTTTACCCGGCGGGCCAAATCATGCACGCTCATACCAATTCCCCCTTTAATATATCTTACCATTATATCAAATTACCTCAAAGGATGTTTCGACAGATGGAGCAAAAACTTGTGTACATCGTTTAGATAGAGATTATAGGCTGATTACAGTGAATCACGAATTTAAAGGCCCAAAAGTTTAGGGGTGAGGCTTAACTTATTGGCTTTTTGACCAAAAGTCAATAAGTTTAAGCCTGACCCCTAATATTGGTATTATCTCAAGTATTTTCAAATATCTTATTTAAAACAATCATTATCTAAACTCACTATTTTGAAAGGTGGTAAATTTATGTACAAATCTATTATTTACATCTTGACCAGTATTGTTTTTGGCTTTATAAGTGCTATCGCTATGGGTGATGGTGATGACAGTGAAACCATTATTTTAGCGGCGATATTTTGGCTTCTGGCATCTATTCATTACCGTCTAAACCAAAAGAATTATTAAGCAATCATTTGTTTTCTTCACCTGGTCAGTCTTGACTTATTAACTTTTTTTCAAGAAAAGCTTATAAGTCAAGACTTTCCTTAAACCAATAAATCATCTGTTTAACCCTCATAAAACAAATGAATTTTACTTTCTTCTTTTACCCAATAAAACGCATGTAATCGCCCGGTATTGAATTGTTGATCACAATCCTGTTCATTAACACTGACGTTAGATAATTGTGGGTTAAATTTAAGATCTCTCATCAAATTATTGTAAAAAGTTGATATGACAAGTTTTTGATATGTACCACCGGCTATAGATGTGTCGCCGGCAAGCAACTCTAAAAGCGGTTCCAATTCTACCGGGTGGCAATTTATAGACACCAGCATGCATGAAGTTGATGGATGGTCAACTTCATTAAGAACCGGTATCCATTGGCGCAGCATGGCTGCCAAATCGGGATAATCGGCCAACTTAATACCAACAACGGCGTCAAGTTCACGACGGTATTTTTGCATCAGGGAAGACAAAATTCCAGGGAATATATCTAAGTCCTTAAAGGTTGTAATTAGCCAGTATTGATCCTGCTCCTCGGGCAACAGCCTCAAATATATGCCGCCCAGCACCGCTTTTTCTTCTTTGTACCCCCCCAAAATATAGGTCAGTTGATAATTATCCAAATCCCTTACGGAGCGCTCTCCCACAGTGATGATCCTACCGTCAGCCAGCACCAGTTCCAGGCCGCACAGGCAGGCAGTGGGGCATTTAAAATCCGGTTCACCTTCATTAAAACAAGCAGCTACATTTTCACCGGCGGTTGCATGTTTATGCCGGCAGGTTATCCCGGGAAATTTACAACCTGTTTTTTGGGCGGCATTAATTATCTTATCCATTTCTGCCGCCGGTTGGACAGTAATGGTTAAACTTTCCCGGTCAAACCTAATTTCATTCATTCTCTCGAGTGAGATCAATATATCCGCTTGACCAATAACCTCAGTGGCAGGACCTACTGTATACCCGGCTGCTGTGGCGGTCATCGCCCCTTGCGCGGCCAGGGCAAATATGCCGGCTAGCTCTTCGCTTGAAGACGGCCTGGCCACAATGTTTTCCTTACCCGGGGTAACATTTTGTTCACCCAGCAGGGATACAAGCTGTCGCACTATGATATTAAATTGATCAGCCATTTTCATGCTCCTTCCCATCTGTTTTTAGGTCTTTAAAGGCCTGAATTAAACAGGTGACCACAGTGGGCGCATCGCCTATAATACCAAGGTCAGCCACTTTAAAAATCTGGGAATCGGCGTCTTCATTGATGGCAATAATGTACTCAGAGGTGAGAATGCCGGCCAGGTGCTGTATTTTACCGGATACCCCGGCCGCTAGATAAACTTTCGGGGACACGGTTTTACCTGTCAGACCTACCTGGCGGGCAAAGGGCGCCCACCCGGCCTCCACAGCATCCCTGGTTGCCCCCAATCCGGCACCTAGTAAACCGGCCAGCTCTTCCAGTAGCTGATAATTCTCTTTACTCTTCATCCCTTTACCACCGCTAACAACAATATCGGCATTTTCCAGGTTAATATCGTTTTCTTCATTGCCCATGAAGGATAATAAAGTTTCCTGCCAGGCATTACCGGTATCATAATGTTTAATAATTACTTCACCCTGACTTGTCGGGTCAAACCCGCCAGGTTTTATGGAACGGGGCCTGACGGTGGCCATCTGCGGCTTGGTGCGGGCGGTTTTAATGGTAGCCATGATATTGCCGCCAATGGCCGGGCGGGTTTGCAATAGCAAGTTGTCTTTGGGATCTATATCCAGTTCAGTACAATCTGCGGTCAGCCCCGTCGCCAGCCTGGCGGCTGTTATGGGCATGATGGTTCTCCCAAAAGTAGTTGCCGGAGCGATTACTATCCCGGGCTGTTCAGCACGGATAGTTTCCACCAGCAATCGGGCTGCGGGGGTGGCTAAAAGGCTGTCCGGCCTGCCGTTAGTCACCACCAGCACCCGGTCTGCTCCCCAATGCACAAGTTTTTGAAAATCTGCCTGTTCAATGCCCAGCACCACACAGTCAACCGGCACTCCCAGCTTGTCGGCAAGCTTTCTGCCCCAAGCGATCATCTCCAAAGTCAATTCGTGCACCTTTTGGCTGCGTATTTCCGCCAGTACCATCACACTATGTTTAGGCTCCATAGCGATCACCTTTTTCTATTAGACTGCGGTTTAGGAGCACCTTTAAAACCGCTTCCGCTGCACCCGGCATCTGTTCTTCATTAGCAGCGGTGTAAAAGGTAGTCTGCCGAGACAGTTTGGGGGTGAATATTTTGACCACCCGGGTTGGGGATCCTTTTAGACCCAGTGTACCTTCTTCAATGGCCAGGTCTGCAGGCCCCCACACAGGAAAGGTTTGTTTCTTGGCTAAAATATAGCCTTTTATCGTGGGCAGGGGAGGGTTGTTGATGTCCTTGACCACCGTCACCAGTGCCGGCAGACTTGCCTTAACTTCCTCAATCCCTTCCTCCACCATGCGACGGGCAATAATATGCATCTCATTAACCTCTAACCGGTGTACAAAGGTAATTACCGGGATGTCGAGCAGCGCTGCTGTCATGGGACCGGTTTGCCCGGTTTCCCCGTCGGTGGCTTTCTCCCCGGCCAAAACCAGGTTAATAGCACCGATTTTTTGTATGGCCGCTGCCAGGACGCGCGAAGTAGCCAGGGTATCCGACCCGCCAAAAGCTTTGTGCGAAAGCAAAATTCCCTTATCAGCACCCCTGGCGCAGGCCTCCCGCAGCACCTTCTGCGCGGAAGGCGGGCCCATAGTCAGGGCTATAACTTCTGTACCCGGATGTTTTTTCTTAATGGCAACGGCTTCGGTAACCGCATGTTCATCCAGCGGGTTCAAAATGGTTTCGCCCGCATCACGGATCATTACGCCTGTTTCAGGGTTCATGCGGGTATTTGCTGTTCCGGGTACCTGTTTAATCAGTACAATGACTTTCATCATTGACCCTCCGGTCTGTTAAAGTTTTGGCCTGGTGCTAGCTCCTGTACATAGTTTACTGGCTATGGCCACCGGATGCTATGATATTGCTCACATTTAAGAACGTACTGGCAAAGCTATTAGGCAGTTATTATAAACTTTAATAATTATTTAACCATGACGTTTTTATTAAGGTTTAATTAATTTAGTCTTCCCACTAAAAAGCTGGGTTCAGGCATAACTATGAAAAAAGTCTGCTTGAACCCTAACTGTTTTTACTATTGATTAAATTTAATGTACAGGTCTACAATCTCTGATTGTGTTCCAATACGGACGGGCGGCCCCCACGTACTATAGCCCGAGGTGACAATTACCTGCAAGCTGTCCTTGACCAGGTACCCGTAGTCCACCTCAAAAATCCTTTTGGTGAACAGCTGGTTGGGAAAGAATTGTCCTTTATGAGTATGACCGGATAATTGCAGGTCAACACCGTTGTTTTCGGCTTCCGTCAGTGACACAGGTTGATGGTCCAATAGTATGACAGGCTTATTTTTGTCCACGCCCTGCAGCAGCTCAGGCAAACCTTTGCGTTTGTTATGAACGTCATCCCGGCCCACTATATAAAAGCTATCCAGTTGAACAACTTCATCTATTAGTATTTTGATATTCGCTTCCTCATAAATGGCCAAACTATCACTAAGATTATTGCTATAATATTCATGGTTTCCCACCACACCATAAACACCTAATTGGGCTTTAATACCCTTCAATGTCTCTTTTTCTTCCCTTAGGATGTTAATGTCCCGGTCGTCAAAGATATCTCCGGCCAAAAAAACAATATCCGGATTGAGGCTGTTAATATCCTCAACCATTTTGGCCACGTAGCTGCTACCCTTGGTTTTGTTGATATGGGTGTCAGAAATTAGGACTGCATGAAGGTTGGCTGCATTTTTGGGGATTTTTAATTCATAAGATACTACCTGCACTTTTTTGGCCTGTACTGAACCAACAACAATTATGATGATGATTAGCAAATAACAGCCGATAATCACCGGTTTATTCTTGATCAATATACCCAGCACCGCGACAATAGCGGCGTAATAAAAAAACACCACCCAATAATTTCCCACTTTTTCGAACAAACCCAAATGTCCAACCCGGCTTAATAGCGGGGTGGCGGCAAGAAAACTATAGACCAGCGCAAAAGCGACCTGGTTAATCCTCAATAAGTCATAAAGCTGCCTGACAATAAGCAAGTTTAAAAGTATGTATATAACCATAACCAGGGCAAACCAGGTTCTCATCATGATACTCCTCAGGGCTTAATGAATTTATAGAACTATAATACCATGATAATCCCTGGTTCCCAATTCCAACAGTTACTTCCCAGTACCGGTATCTCCCTCTTCCTTTAATCCAAATAGTTCCTTTGATGACACGTGATAACCTCTAGCCAATTATTTGATTACTGCCCGTGCAAAATGTACATGTTCACAGGCATAATACCCATCCACACGGCCCTGGAAATATCTTTCTTCAATATCGGCCGGGCTTAGGTTGTCCTGGATGCGCAGGCCCAACCGGGCAATATCTGCAGCCAGCGTGGAGGGTTCAAAGCCGGTTTTCATTGGCTCACCCGCATGCTGCGCCAGTTTTAGCATCCCTTGCACACGCGAAGCTGCTTTCCCGGGGTCATAGGCGTCGGTATCCAGATAATCAAAAATCACTGTGCTGCCTGCGGGGGCAATATTGGCAATGGCCCGCAAAGTGGTATACACCTCGTCCCGGGTTAAGTACATAGTTACACCGAGCCAACTGAAAAAGCTTTTAGCCTGCGGGGCATATGAAGATTGTGTTAGTGCTGCGGTTAGATTACCTTGGGTGAAATCGATCGGTACATAATTAAGATTCGGTGTAATTTTCCACTTCAGCTCCGCGAGACGATGGCGCTTAAAGGTCTGTGTGGCAGGGTGATCGAGCTCATAAACCCTCAGCTGTTTAACCAAGTCAGGACGCCGGAAAGCAAAGGTATCCAACCCGGCCCCGAGAATCACATATTGCTCCACACCCTGACGGATGGCCTCTTCAAGGCTGTCTTCGGTATACCGTGAACGACTAAGTATGTTGGGTGGGCCGGTCATGGCCCTAAGCACCCATGCCAGGGCAGTTGCCTGGTCAGGACATACCGCAGCCCGTTCAGGATCGCTAAGTTTGAGAGAATTGGCCAAGCCCTGTTCAATGAGTGCCTGTCTCTCCTCCGGTATGATACGGTGGGCTAAAAAATCATCAAAAATTTTGGGGTTATCGTGCCGAGAATGGTAAGCCCTAAGGTAGGCTGACATTATGGCGGTAAGGCTTATTTGGTACTCTTGCATTTTATATCCTCCTTAACAACAAAACGTACCCATGGTGAGGGTATTGACTTCGTTTCATTACAAAATCACGAACCAAGCTTTTCAGTGCTTTCAACCGTGGCAGCTTTCTTATAAATGAGAATTTATATTTGCGGCAGCCTGGACAAGGCGTTTCTGCTCAGACGAAGAGCGTGGTTTAAGGATGTCAAGACCATCCAGATTGTGTACTACTTTAGCTCCTACCGGTAATGCTCCCATGGCGGCCTGCTGCCACGGCATGCCCAGTACCGGTTCCAGAATAGCTATGGTGCCCCGGTCATCCTGGGTACGGATCAGTCTACCGCACCCCTGCTTTAATTTCAGGCCCATTTCGGGATAGTCAACCGCGATTACCGGGTCAAGCCCTTGTTCAACCGCCTCGCGCCTCCGGGCTTCGATCAGCGGATCCTGTGGCGGAAAAGGCAGCTGCCAGATCACCAGTAGTGACAGTGCTTCACCAGGCACATCGATGCCCTCCCAGAACCCGGATCCAACCAGCACCGACGAGACTTCTTCACGGAATTTTCGGACTAGATATCCCCGCTCCGCACTATCTTCCCAGAGAAATTCATAGGGCAGCCGGTATTCTTTTAGTCCGGATCGAATCCTGCGCACATCAGATGGGGCATTGGTCAGCACCAACGCTCGCCCCTTGGCAAGCCGTAAAAGAGAAGCCAACCGTTTCAAGGCCTTGGGGAACCAGTTTTGTGGGTCGCCATTGGGAAGCCGTTGCGGCAGATAGACTAATACCTGCTTATCAAAGTCAAAGGAACTGCCCACTGACGAGCTTGACGGCTCCTGCACACCAAGGGTGCGTGCAAAGTAACTAAAATCCCCTCCGGTGCTTATGGTAGCAGAAGAAAACACCACAGGCAGCTTCCTGGCAAACAGGTGCTTGTTTAACATGCCGCTGAGATCCCGGGGCACCACCCAGAAGCTCTTTTCCTCCCGGTCGGCCCAGACAATGGTATCTTTACCCCTGTTGCGGCCAAACCGCTCCAGGGCCAGCGTCGCCCGTTCCACCATCGCCTCATATGCCTGCAGTCGGGTATGGGAAAGGGATTCGATGTGCAGTTCCTGTTCATTCTGCAGTTCAAAATGCAAGGTAAGCAGGGCGCGCCGCAAGATATCAGCTGCTTTGAGCAGCTCATCACTAATCTGGACGGTCAGCCGATCCGTTCGCTCATCCTCGCTGGCTGAACGGTAAAGGAGCTTAAAAAACCGCGAATTCGCCTTATCCATGGCATAGGCAATAGAAATCAGAGAAGTTCTGGCTCCCTGGACCTGCTCGATGGAGGAGAGCATACTGTCAATGTCCTCTTGGACCACGTGGCGCCCCGCCCTTAGCGCTGCAGGAAGCAGCACTTTATGGCCTTCATCAAAGATTACCGTCGAGTAATTCGGCAGGAGGGGCAACTTATCGTCAGCCTCCCGCTCGTCCCGCGTCCACAAGTCATCAAAGAAAATGCCGTGGTCGCATACAATCAAATCCACAGCCGACCGGTAATGCTGCCTGGCCTTGACCAGCCTACAGAACCCCCGGGAAGAGCATGTCTCGCAGGACATGGCCTCATCCCAGGCCACCTGTGTCCACACCCGATCCGGCACGTTGGGCATCTCGGAGCGCTCGCCCCGCCCGGTTTCTCCTGCCCAGTGCAGCACACTGGTAAGCGCTTTACTCGGTTGCGCAAAGAGGGGATTATGCAGTTGGTTGACTTTTACGTCGCAGATGTACTGGCGCGGATCCTTGGCCATGCGGGCATCGATATCCAGGCCCAGCAGGCGCGACAACTTTTCAATATCTCCCTTGGGTCCGGCAAGCTGTTCCTGAAGCGCCGTGGAAGCGCAGGCGATTATAGCGGGCCGGCCCTTAAACCGGGCGTAAGCAACCGCGGTAAGTAAATAAGCAAAGGTTTTACCAGTGCCTAGTCCGGCCTCGGCAAAATGCACCTTGCCCTTGCAAACAGCTTCGGCAAGCTGAAAAGCCGTATAAACTTGCTCCTCACGGATTTCATATCCGTACCCCGGCAAGACATCATAAAATACTTGCCCGACCCATTCCGTGAGTTTGGCTGAAAAATCGTGTTTACCTTGATATGTAAACGGTAGCTGTGATCTTAGAGCGCACATACTGTTTCCCCGCTTTCCAATAGTTTAAAGATCGCCATTAGAGTTTGGCCAAAGACTATTTCCCATAACTATTGTTAAATTTGTAGCCCTTTTACATATTTTCACTTTCGCCCTTGACATATATATTAATATGTGATAATATTATTTTGTAGAATGTTTATATTTAATTATTAGGCCATAAAATTTATTATATATAATTTTTACATAAAAGTAAAGCATTATTTTAGCCCTTGCACCATTCAGATGCAAGGGCTTTTATTTTTTAATACTATCCCATTTTATAAATTATTAAAATTTTAGTATTATAATTATTAACGTTTGTCCCAATGGTTAGTGAAAAATTTATTTATCCATAGCCCTTTTCACAATCAGGCGGGAGCACATCATGATATTCTCCGGGGTATATATTTTAAGCCTGCTGTGGTAAAAGAGGTCAAAAATGCGCACCGCCACCTCTTCCCTGTCATCCCCCCTCTTTACAGCCTCAAGCACCATATGCCTGACCCTTTCCGCCCAGTACAACGCTAACTTAAGGTATGACCGTACATTCGATGGGCCGGTAATAACATCACCGTGGGCGGCTGCCAGGACGTTAATCGAAAGTTCCAACATCCTTCTAATAGTCTGAATATACAATTCATAACTATGAAAAAATATGGGGAAAACCATTTGCTCATCAACTGGGAAACCGGCGCTATCCGAAGAGAACAGTATTTCATCTTCCGGGCTATAAGCCATTAGGCTGCAGGGACTGTGCCCCGGGGCATGATGAAAATAAAGGTTGAAATCATTTGCCAGGTGCAGCACTTGTTTGTCCTGTATTATTTCATCAATTGGTAAGGTTCGGGGATGCGCTATACTTTCGGCCGGTACATCACCGTCGTGCCCGGATTCTTTCAAAGTGACCGTCATCGCTTTATCTTCTCGAAAAAAGTTTTCGACCACGGTTTCGCGAGCCAGGATATCAGCGGCCTTGGCAGAAGCAGCTACCCGTGCTGTCGGAAATAACCCCCTCAACCCGGGCAGCCCGCAAACATGGTCAAAGTGGGCATGCATAATCACTAGACGCTCAATATTACCAATGCCACCCATTTCCGCTGCTTGTTTTTTTAGCTTTGGGATTATACCACTAACCGCACACTCAACTATTATTTTATTTTCCTTCCCAACCAGGTAAACGTTAAATAACTGGTTACCTAAAACTTTTACTGAAGGGCTGATAAGCATAAGATCTCCCCTTAATAACAATCCAAAAATTTATATTTGCCTTTTTAACTTTATTCCAGCCAATCTTTTCACCAAGTCTTTCTTTTGCTCCAGTTTCATGCCCCGGCGAATAATCATTTTCTGGGTTTCTGTGGTCCCACCGCCGCAAAGCAAGCCGTGCAGCACTGCGCCGCTGCCCAGCATTTCGGCAAAGCGGTAGGCCCTAACCCGGTGTTCAGTGGGGATGTCCGCCCTGCCCCGCAGGTATTTTTTAAGCAGCGGGCCTATTTCGGCCTGAGCAAAATCAGACTCTGACGGCATAGTGGCAATAAGGCCGCCGGCCACGTCGCCCAGCCATTTGTTGGCCTCGGCAAAGGTCAGGGTACCGTTTAGCCGAGCGGCGTTAACGTATAGCCCGTTGGGAAAGAAGAGGCCGGATGCGGTCTCTTCCCCTTCATGGGCAGCAGCCAGCGCGCACCCGTAACCTACCTCGTTCATGCCGGCAATATTTGTTATTTTATCCAATATGTGATGGGACTTTTCTACTCCATTATATTCGGCGAGCAGGGCCATCACACCCATGGCCAAATCCACCGCCCCCGGCCGGCAGCCCGCGCCGCACATGCGGATCAGGTCGGCAAACTTTTCCACAAACACTCCGGTGTAGCGATATTCGCCGCACATAAAAACTCTTTCCCAAGGGACAAAGACATCGTTAAAAATAGTCAAACAGGTACCGTGGTACTCAATTCCGTATGCTTGGCTGCCCAAATCCGTGCCCTTAGCCACCAACCGGCGAGAATCGTGCAGGTTATGCTGCCAGACGTGGACGAGCCCCGGGGCACCGTTGGGCACGGCAAAAGAAACTGCGTAGTCTTCCTCGCCCTCGCCCATGGGCCTAAAAGGTACGACCAGGATTTCGTGGGCCAGCGCACCGTTGCTCTGGTGGGCTTTAGCTCCTCGCACCACGATGCCTTTGGCGTTTTTATCAACCACCCGCAGGTATAAATCGGGATCCTCTTGCCCCAGGGGCCCTTTGCTCCGGTCGCCTTTAACGCACATTACCCCCGCCGCGCAGATCTTGTCTTCTTTCTGTACCGTCCGGTAAAATTCTTTAAACCGCTGGTGGTACTCGGTATGATACTCCCGGTCCAGCAGGAAGGTGCCGTTGTAAATGGCGTTGGACACGCACGTCCCGGCGCACCTACCGGCGTTGCAGGTGCCGGTGGTGTTATGCCACCAGCGGCGCTGTTTAACAGTACGCACCAGCTCATCCCGGCTTTGAAACAGTGTTCCCAGCAGGCTACACTTCTCCCCGGTGAGCGATGAAGTGGTGGTCATGAGTGCTGCATGGGCCGGATCCAGAGCCAGGTCGTAAGTAGCCCTGGCGGCGTTTATGACCGGCAGCAGCAACGGGTGCCCCATAAAGTCTTCTATCTTTTCACCCATACAATAAATTAACGGGTTGAACTCCTTTAGATCAGCAATAAATTCCGCACCGCTTTTCAATGTCTAATCCCCCTTCAACACGTTGTCTTAAACCAAAGGCTTAGTTAAGTTTAAACAATATTTCGACAACTTGTCAATTTCTAAACTTTGACAGCATTTAGACAACGTCACTGGCAGGTGCTATTTTTAATTCTTTTGGAAGACAAAAAAAATGGTGGCCAAGGCCACCATAACACTGACAATAAAGTAAAACTTAGTCCGTATTAACTTTTTTAGAATGACTAATGAACTATAACTTCCAAGTCTAAAATTAACCATATGTCTTGATTGCGTTTTACTATATTTTTAACAAAAGGGTTATCACCAAATTCAACATCCACCAACCCTAGTTCCTCTTCATTATATTTGCTAACCTCATCCACCCTGTCTACAACCATACCCATATTTTTGCCCTCGTTCTCAATCACAATAATTCTGTTGTCTTTGTTTTTTTCTTGCTCAGGCAGACCCATCTTGCGGTGTAGGTTAATCACCGGTATGACCTTTCCCCGCAGATTAATTATACCTAACACATAGTCATTAGTTTGAGGCAAGGGTGTAATATCAACCATACGGATTATCTCGTTGGTACAGCCAACTGGTACGGCATATTTTTGTTTAGCTATCCAGAAAATAACTAATTGGTTATCATTATTAGTCATACATTTCACCATCTTCTGGGTTAATTTTATTTTTTGATAAGGCAATTGCTTTCGAAGTGTTATCCACTTTAAATCTGGCAGCCATATTTTGCAGTTCTTCGGCCATTTCGTTTAACGTTTCGGTAGAAGAGGCCATCTCTTCCATAGCCGCTGTCACTTCCTCAGTGGTACTTGCAACGCTTTGTACGGCAGTGGATACTTGCTCGGTACCAGATGCAATTTCTTCAATCTGTTCGGCCAACCCATTAACCTTATTAATAATACCGGCAAACACTTGCCCGACATCATCAACTATATTAACGCCTTTTTGAACTTCGCTAGCACCAAGCCCCATAGCTTCCGAGGCTTGTTTGGATTCAGTTTGTACACTGGCAATAAGTTGTTGGATTTCCTGGGCGGCACGTGCAGACTGTTCGGCCAGCTTACGTACTTCTTCAGCCACAACTGCAAACCCCCGGCCTTGGTCACCAGCACGGGCCGCTTCTATGGCAGCATTTAAGGCCAACAGGTTAGTCTGGTCGGCAATGTCTGTGATAGTTTGTACGATTACACCAACTTTTCCAGATGTGTGGTTAAGGTTATTGATTGCTTCGGCGACGCCCTGCGCTGAACTGCTGATATTCTGCATCTGGCCGGTTACCATTTGAATTCCATCGCGGCCCTTTTCTGCTTCCGTTGCAGTCGCCTCTGCAGTATCCTTTATAGTTTGTGCGTTTTGAGCTGTTTGTTCCACAGTGGAGGAGACTTCAACAATGGTTGAGGCGGTTTCGTTGGCCCCAGCAGAAGTTTCTTCAGCGTTTGCTGATAACTGTTGGGCGGAAGAAGCCAAGCTGGTGGATTTATCTCGAAGAACAAAGGCCATGTCCTTGAGGTTTTGAATCATTTCATTAAAGGCTGAGGCCAGCATACCAATCTCACTTTTGTCATTAATGTCTGCTTTTTGGGTTAAATCACCTTGGGCAACCAAATTTGCGATATCGCTTAATTTAACCAATGGCTTGGCCACAAAATTAGCTATAAAAACAGAAATTACAATCATCATTAATAAGCCTATAATAGTCATCATTAGAATACTTTGGCGCATATCAGCCAACGGCGCCATTATGTCAGACATGTCGGCAGTTTGGGCGATGGACCAACCTGTGGTGTTTATTGGCGCAAAAGCCATAACTTTTCCAACGCCAAAATAGTATTCTCCATAACCCGTTTCGCCATAGCTCATGCGCTCAAAAATTTTGGTTAAACTCTCATCGCCAGCGCTTACAATATCTTTGGTTCCTAACCATTTTACGTCCGGGTGGGCAATGGTAGTCATATCTGTGCCTTGAATTAAACCGTAGCCGTAACCGTTTAATTTCATATCCTGAACTAATTCCTGCAGGTGGCTTAGTGTGGCTGATGCACCGACAAAACCAATAATTTCTCCTGCACGGAAAATTGGTGTACCAATGGCAATAACCTGTTCGTTAGTAGCCCGGCTGATGATAGGTTCCGAGATAACGGATTTACCAGATGCCATAGCTTCCATAAAATAGGGCCTGTCGGCAATATTCACAGCGGCGCCGGTAGTTGTGTCACCGTTTCCGCTGCTATCTACTACATATATCATATCGTAGTCTTTTTGTTTCTTGGCAATACCTTTGATGATAGGCATATATCTTTTTGATTCTAAGCTTTGTACCACTTCTGTCTGTGACAAAACTTCAATTTCCTTTTTTATGCCCAACAACCATTCGTCTATTATTTGGCCATTGTGTTCAGCGCTGTCAGTTGCCGCAGATTGTATTTGGTTCATCAAGATGCTGGATGCCTTGTTGTAGTTAATATAAGATATGGCGCCAAAAATTAAAATGGATATAATAGAAATAATTAAAGTTAACCTGATTTTTAAACTATGCAACCTATTTTCCTCCCTTGTAAGTAAAACACTTTTTAAGCCGTTTTAATTTTTTTTATGCTAATTATTTATGCTGCTAAAAATAATTGACTTATAACCGTCACCCCCACTTTACTTTTTAATAAGTGTGTGTTTATTAAAAAGTAAAAAAACCCCTAAAACAAAGAGGGCTTTATTCCATGCAGTCTGGCAATCATAGTCATAACGACCTTAGACCCAGAACTTTGCGTCCCTGGTTTTCACCGGGTTTGCCCTCGGGATTATTCTATAAGGAATTTTTCACTTTCTATACTTATAAATTAGCACTAATTATTTGACGACTTAGCTATTATGGGCGTTCTTCAATAACTTTAATAAATGCTTGTACCAATTGCGGGTCAAATTGAATGTTGGCGCACTTTTTTAACTCTTGCAGGGCTTCTTCATGCAACATCGCCTTTCGATAAGGTCTATGACTAGTCATAGCATCATAAGCATCAGTAATAGCTAAAATACGACATTCCAGAGGTATTTCTTCTCCTTGCAAACCAAGGGGATAACCTTGGCCATCCCACCACTCGTGGTGATTAAGAATCCAATCCGCAACATAATTAAGATCCGGAGCAGATTTTGCTATGCGATAACCGATTTCGCAGTGTCGCTGCATCTCAGTAAATTCCTCGGCTGTCAGTGGTCCGGCTTTAAAAAGAATGCGATCAGGTATGCCTACCTTGCCGATATCATGGAATTGAGCAAAAAGGCGTAAATCAATTATTTTTTGTTCGGGTAGACCGATAAAAGAAGCCATGCTCGACACGAGTGTTTGCAGTCGATCTGCGTGACCTTCGGTGATATAATCTCTGGCTTCTAGCGCTTTCATAAGTGTTTTTACAATGGCACTGCGCGAACTTTGGCTATGGTACAGCTTTTCACGGTACATATTGTTATCTGCTTCTTTAAACAAATTACTTAAGTTTAGTGGGCCTTCGGCACTAACAGCAAACCGGTTGATATATGCTTTAATGCGCTCTGTAATATCATTCATCGAAATTACAGTACCGTTAAATTTACCACTAATATCAAGCATTTTTTTCATTTTTATTTCGTAATAATGAGTGCCATCTGAAACGTTAATCCTTTTCTCGAAAAATAATTCTTGTTCATGACCGTTAGTAAAAGTATTTAATTCTTCAATTAGCCAAGGCACCTGCGCTTGAGCGTGCTTAAAATTATAATAATTGGCGCCTGGATTATGAGAGGAATTAAGAAAGACTGACGCAGAGTGGTTCATATAATCAATTTGATTATTTTCATCTAATAGGATAGTGGGATTAGGTAAGCTTTCACAAATAGTAAGATACTTATTTTTTTCATTGGTAATTATCCGGTTATTATTTTGTAAACCAGCAACATAATCGTTAATTTCATTTTCTTTGGCCCATTCCAAGCAGACACCTATTTCTATGCGATCAAAAATCCTACTTATAAATAAGCAATAAAATTCACTTAGCTCTTGTTCAAATTTCTCTATCTTTACAAGGTCAAGATAACTTTGCCGGTAATATTTAAACAAGCCAAGAAACATGCCCAGGCTGATACCGCGCACACGGTGCTTTTTAGCCTGCGTGATACCATAAGCCGCAATGGGGTCCAGGACATAATTCTCATCCGGGTCTAATTCCAGGGAATTATCGTTATTTTGCAGGGCTGAAATAATCGTATCGGACAGGTTGACGATAGACATACGCCAGGCTTCACTCAGCGTAGAAGAGTACTTGGTAAAATTATGTGCTTTAGCATAATGAATCACTTGATTGACAAGCCAATTCTCACTACTGGAAATAAGGTTGCAAAGATTTCTCATTCCAAATCCTACCTTTATATATTAGTGGTTATGATGCCCAACCACTCTCAAATCACCAGCTAAATGGTGGTGGTAATGGTTCCCAAGTGCCTAATATAAGCAAAAAACTCGCCATATGGCGAGTTGTGGTATTATATGTCGTTATTTTGCCTTAATGTATAATGTGTACAAGAATGTATATACAAAATTGTCCAAGTGTACAATTTTGTCACATTAACCTGTTTTTGCACGATATTAATCATGTGTTTATCTTTCTTTCTTCCAAGCGTTCTAACCGGTACTGCAATATTCGTCTTGTTAGGCCAAGGTATTCAGCTGTTTTGGTTTTATTTCCATTATGCATTTCTAATGCCCGCCTAATGAGATTATTGTTTAGTTGGGTCAAATTTAAACTGTCCGGGGGAAGTGGGCAGGTTTCAAAGGTAGTCGGGTATTCGCGGTTACCTCTAACATAATGTTTATTTTGAAACTGTGGTATATTGTTAAGATGCTTAATATTTAATTCTTCATCATCATGCATGAAGACAATATATTCAACAGCATTCATCAGTTCTCTAACATTACCGGGCCAGTGATAAGATTGTAGAACCTCGCCTGCATTATTGCTGACCTTCACAAAATTTTTGCCTCTTTTTTGCGCAAACCTTTTTAAAAACATATTAGCCAACGGCAAAATTTCGTTTTGCCTTTCGCGCAGCGGGGGCAATATAATGCGACCAATATTTAAACGGTAAAAAAGGTCTTGCCTGAATTGTCCCTGGTTTACACTCTTTTCAATATCAGCGTTGGTTGCACATATGAATCGTAAATCTGTTTTTATTTTTTTCAGCCCGCCTACCCGGTAGTACTCTTTCTCCTGAATCACCCGCAGCAACTTGGCTTGCAGTTCCAGGGGCAGTTCAGTAATCTCGTCAAGAAATAATGTTCCCCCAGCGGCCAAATCCAACTTGCCTTTTTGACCTTTCGGCATACTACCTGTAAACGCGCCAGCCTCATAGCCAAACAGCTCACTTTCGAATACGTTGGGTGGAATTGCTGCACAATTAATATCTATAAATGGTAAAGTAACAATCGCGTCTCCATAATGAATGTACCTGGCTATAATTTCTTTCCCTGTCCCCGTTTCGCCCTGAATTAAAACAGGTATTGACCGGTCACCGTGAAACTTTGCAGCCTGTTCAAAAATGCGCTTCATTGCTTCGGAAAAAACACCAATTCCACCAATACCTATTTTTACGGCATAGGCCTTTTTAATACGCATTAGTTCTTTTTTCGTTTCTTCGGTGGCAGTCCTTACTTCATAATCAAACCTTTCAGTTAAAACTTTGTTTTCTTTTTTTAGGTGTTGGTGTTCGGCGATTCGCTCTACCATAACAGCCAGCTCTTTAATATTAATTGGTTTAAGCAGATAGTCATAAGCCCCTGCTCTTAACGCCTCAATGGCCGAGTTTAATTCGCCGTGACCGGTAAAAAGGACCACGGCCACATCCCGGTCCGGGTACCCGGTAGAAATATTTTTTAACAGGTCAATACCCGACAGTTTGGGCATCTTTAAATCACTAAGAATCATATGGAAATTACCATTATTAAATAATGTTAGCGCGTCCAGCCCGTTATCGGTCTCTTCCACAGTGTGGCCAAGTTTACGTAAAAATTTAGCCAGGGTAATGCGGCTGTCTATATCGTCTTCAGCCAAAAGGATATGCATAAAAAAGTAACCCCCGTTAAGATTGGGGCTTGGCCACCGGAAATTCAATCCTAAATGTGGCACCGCCCATTTGGTTTTCTTTTACATAAACCTGCCCTTCAAATGAAGTGATAATGGAATGAACAATTGATAACCCCAATCCCATGCCTACTCCCGCTTCCTTGGTGGTAAAAAAGGGCTCAAATATCTTGTGGGTAATACTTTTATCCACCCCGGTGGCATTGTCACTGATTTCAAGTATGACGTTGTTTTTATAATCAGTAGAAATTAAAAGTTCTTTATTAGATTTGCCTGATGTGTCCAACGCCTGCATGGCATTTATAGTCACGTTAATAACTATCTCTTCCAGCTTATGTTTGTCAGCCATAATTGGTGGCATAGGATAAAGTAAGGATTTTTTTACATTAACCCCGTGTGCGGTAAGTTGACATTCAACCATATTTAACGCACCTTCCACCGCGTTGTTTAAATCGCAGTAATCAAGTTGAGCGTTGTGTTCACTCCTAACAAAGACACGCATGCGGTTGATAATACTTCCAATACGTTCGGCCTGATTGGAAATATTATTAAGTTCTTCGACTACTTCGTTTAAATCTAATGTACCGTTTAACGAATGCCAGTAAAGCAGGGAATCAGCAGTCATCTTTATTGAATTTAAAGGCTGATTGATTTCATGGGCCACTCCGGCAGTCAGAGTCCCAAGAGAGGCCAGCCTCTCTGCCCGATTAGCCTTGGTTTTGGCCTCACTAAGCGCATCTTCGGCCTTTTTACGTTCGGTGATATCACGGGCAATGGCAAGAATAACATTTGCACCCCTTAAATTAAATAAATGAGCGTTTACTTCTACGGGTATTTTGATACCTGTTTTGGTAACGTGGAATGTTTCAGTGATTCCAAAACCATTTTGGATTACAATAGAAATAAAGTTGCTAATAAAATTAAAATTGCAGGGTGGGTTAATATCCACGGGAGTCATTGTAAGAAGTTTTTCTCTGCTATAACCTAATACTCGACAAGCTACATCATTTACTTCAATAAACCTGCCTGACCCGTTGTAATCACCTATATCATATAAAAGTATCGCATCGTTAGCATTATGAAACAGTAGTCGATATTTTTCCTCACTGATGCGCAACGCTTCTGCTGCCAGTTTGTGCTGTGTTATATCTTCTGCGACGCCAATAACATTATTAATCTTACCATTTCCGTCTTGCACCACGGAAACATTAAGACGCACCCAAATTATATTGCCATTCTTATGCCGGTATCTCTTTTCCAACTGGTAGCACTTACGTGTTCCGCTTATTAACTCATTAAATAACTGCCTGTCCTGCTCATAATCTTCTTCATGAGTGATATCCTTAAAGTGCATACCGTCAAGTTCGTCAGCATTATAGCCAAGCATTTTTTGAAAGGTCTTATTAATGTCAAAGATTTTACCACCAAGATTTACAAGGGCTATACCCACATTTACCGCATCATAAACTGCTCGAAATTTACTTTCGCTCTCTTTTAACGCCCTCTCAATCTGCTTACGTTCAGTTAAATCCGTCATTACAAAAACAAATCCGATTGTCACTCCGTTTTGATCCCCAACCGGATAGCCACGAACAAAGAAAGTTCTACCCATGATTTTTTTTATTTCTCCATTAGACGGTTTACCACTTGACATGATATTTATAAAAAGGCAATCTGCGCATACATTAAAACTATTAAAGAAGATTTCATAACAATGACGCCCTCTTAATTGTCCCTGTGTTAAGCCTGTAAATATAGAAGCAGCCCTATTGGCCCATAATATTTTCATATCCAGGTCATAGTATAATACAATCTCTGAAATGCCATTTAATATCAGTGTTTTTTCCTGGGTGGCCCTTCTTAGCGCCTCTTCGCTCTGCTTACGGTCGGTTATATCTGTTAGGGATGCAACTATCCTCTGGGATCCAGGTATTAAAGAGAATGTTGCAAATACATTTATTAGATTGCCAAGCTTATTTATAGCAGTAAATTCATAACCCCTTGGCGCAGCATCGGAATCAATTAGATTGATACAGCGGTGGAATATTTTTATTTCTGAGATATGTTCCTGGGCAATCATTTCTTTCCAATAAAGCTTGTTCTCTGTTTCAGCCCTGGTGAAACCAAAAATATTTTCAAATTCCATATTAACCACGGATAATAATCCGTTATCTTCTATAATTGCCATGGCAGTGCTGCTTGCCTCAAAAATGGTACGATACAATATTTCAGACCTATGTAGTGCATCCTCTAGACGTTTGCGTTTTGAAATATCTCGAATGATGCTGAGCAGCACACGCTCTCCATTAATATCTGCACCTTTTGAACTTACTTCGGCCGGGAAAACGCTGCCGTCTTTTCTACGGTAAATAGTTTCAAAAGTAATACCTTGCTTTTGAGCTTGCACCATTTGCTGTTTAATCATTTGCACAGTATCGGGGTGGCGTAAATCATAAATACTTTTATTAAGCAATTCATCCCGGGTATAACCGTAAGCTTTAAGGGCGGCATTGTTGGCCTCAATGATCATACTATCAAGTTTTATAAACAGCACGATGTCACGGGCTTGTGTGGACAAAAGCTGGTACATGCTTAATACTTTATTGGTTTCTTTCCTTTCAGTAATGTCATAGCATACTCCCATATACCCCGCAAATCTTCCATCAAGATTAGTGTATGGCGTTCCATTATCAACAACCCATCTAAAATCCCCACTATCACACCGCAGGCGGTACTCCATACTAAATGGCTTATGCTCCTTAATTGCCCCATGGAATATTTTCAGACATTTATTCAAGTCTTCAGGATGGACGCCTTCAGTCCAACCTTCACCCAATTCCTGTTTTATTGTTCGACCTGTAAACTGCAGCCAGCCTTTATTAAAGTAATTACATTTTCCGTCTGGCCCCGAGCACCATAACAGCGCGGGAAACTCTTCAAGTACTGCTTGATAAAAATCCCGGGATTTTTGAAGTGCTAACTTGTTTTGTTCTTGCAAATTCTTTTGTTCCGTAATGTCTTGGACGTTGACAACACGATAGAGAACAGTGCCATCATCACTATATATGGCTATTGATTCGACCAGAACCGGGAACAATGTCCCGTCCTTGCGCATATGTAGGCATTCAAAGCTATGGGAACCTTTTTTATGGATTATTTCTGTTATGAATGGTAGCTTAGCTCTAAAATTAGGATCAAAAACATCTTTAATTGGCTTACCGGTCAATTCATCCACAGTATAGTCATGCATCTGTGCAAATGCGGGGTTCATGTATTCCAGCGTTTTCCCTTCCGCACTGCCGATAACAATACCTATTTTAGTATGGTTAAAAATCAATTCCAGCCTTTTTAAGTCATGGTCAAGTTTTTTTATTACCTGGTCTTTTTGAAGCAAGGCATCAATTAGCTGCTCCCTTGACATGTCCTCGAAAATCAATCATAACGCCCCTTAATTTTACAATTAAACCTATATTTCGTCAGATTATTCACTTTACCCTTTTAATTCAAGAATGACTCCATCTTATTATGTGATATAATGCTTTGGTAGTTTTAACACTAAAAAATATATTAAGGCGGTATTATAATTTGATCAGTACAAATAATGTAAGTTTAAGATATGGTGACAGAAAACTATTCGACAATGTGAATATTACATTTGCTCCTGGCAACTGTTACGGATTAATCGGCGCTAATGGAGCAGGTAAATCCACATTTTTAAAGATCCTTTCAGGTGACCTGGAACCCAGCACAGGAGAGGTAAGCATTACGCCCGGTGAAAGGCTGGCGGTATTAAAACAGGATCACTTTGCATTTGACCAATATGACGTGCTGTCAACTGTAATCATGGGGCACGCCAGGCTTTACTCCATCATGTTGGAAAAAGATGAGTTATATGCTAAAGAAGACTTTTCTGATGCCGATGGTCTTAAAGCTTCTGAATTAGAGGGTGAGTTTGCAGAACTAAACGGCTGGGATGCAGAATATGAGGCGGCATTGTTGCTTTCGGGTTTAGGCATTAACGAAAGTCTGCATCGCAAAACAATGCAAGAATTAAAAGGTACTGAAAAGGTAAAAGTGCTACTAGCCCAAGCATTATTTGGCCACCCCCACATATTGCTACTAGATGAGCCAACAAACCACCTGGATATAAAGTCCATTGTTTGGCTGGAAAATTTTTTACATGACTTTGCAGGCACGGTTATTGTGGTTTCCCACGATAGACATTTTCTTAATCAAGTTTGTACCCATATTGCAGATATTGATTTTGGCAAAATTAAAATATTTGTCGGTAACTATGATTTCTGGTATGAATCTAGCCAGCTTATACTTCAGCTGGCCAGGGACAAGAACAAAAGATTGGAAGAAAAGGCTAATGATTTAAAGGAATTCATTAAACGATTTAGTGCCAACGCTTCAAAATCAAAGCAAGCAACTTCACGAAAAAAACAATTAGAAAAACTTACCTTAGAAGATATTCAACCATCTTCAAGAAAATATCCTTTTGTTGGGTTTAAGCCGGATCGAGAAGCAGGAAACGATTTGTTAACCGTTGATAGTCTTTGTAAAACGGTCAATGGCCACAAGGTTTTAGATAATATTAGCTTTACGGTAAACAAAGGCGATAAAATAGCTTTTGTCGGCCAGGATGAAACTGCTAAAACCACTTTATTTAAAATTCTGATGGGTGAGCTAGAGGCTGACAGCGGAGCATTCAAATGGGGAGTTACTACTACGCAATCTTATTTTCCCAAGGATAATTCCCACTACTTTAACGATGTAGAGTTAAATTTGATAGATTGGTTACGCCAATTCTCTACAGATTTAACCGAGACCTTTATCAGGGGCTTCCTGGGTAGAATGCTGTTTTCCGGAGATGAGGCACTTAAAGAGGTTAGTGTTCTCTCTGGCGGCGAAAAAGTACGCTTAATATTTACCATGATGATGTTAAGTAGCGCCAATGTTTTACTCCTGGATGAGCCAACCAACCATCTGGATCTGGAATCGATAACCGCGGTCAATAATGGACTAATAGCATTTGGTGGTACCGTACTTTTTGTATCCCACGACCACCAGTTCATTCAAACTATTGCCAACCGAATCATCGAAATTACCCCCAACGGGTTGATAGATAAGCAGCTAACCTATGATGAGTACCTAGAAAAAATGATTAAGTAAGGTTTTAATTTAAAGAGTAGCAGTAACTGCTACTCTTTTTGCTGTTAAAAAAGCGGTGCCCATGTTTAAGTGCTAAACATGGGCACCGCAAGCCATTATTGTTAAATAATTAATTAGGCATCAAGCGTCCTTAGTTTTGGGACTAGTTAACCTGCCGAACCTAGCGGCCAGCTTTTGGCCCAGATCGTCGAAGATGGTATAGACCACCGGGACGAATACCAGAGTAATCAGGGTGGATAACGTAAGGCCAAAGGCCACCACCACCGCCATGGGCGCCTGGGCTTCAGCGCCCTCACCGCCGCCAAAAGCCATGGGCAGCAGCGCCAGCACTGTGGTCAGAGCAGTCATGATAATAGGGCGCAAGCGCACCGGTCCGGCCTCTAATATGGCCTGGTTCCGCTCGTAGCCCCGTTTGCGCAGAGTGTTGATGTAGTCCACCAGCACAATGGCGTTGTTCACCACAATGCCCACCAGCATGATGGCGCCGATAAGGGCGGTCACACTCAGGCGGTGCCCCGTCACCAGCAGGCCCATAACAACCCCGATGAATGTGGGGGGCAGGGAGAACATGATGATAAAGGGCTGAAACAGTGATTCAAACAGGGCCACCATCACCATGAACACCAGTATTACAGATAGAATTAGCGCCGTGCCCAGGGAACCGAATGATTCAGCCATGTCCTGGGCCTGACCGCCGGTTTCCACGAGGTACCCCTCGGGCATGGTCAACCCGTCCAACCGGGTTTGAATATCCCTGTTCACGCTGCCGGTATCCCGACCGGCCACATCGGCTGTAATACTGACCTGACGGTTTTGACCGGATCTGTTGATTACCTGCGGCACTTCCCTGGTTTCAATGCTGGCTACTGCCCCCACGGGCACCAGGGCCCCGGTGGGTGTCACGATCATCATCCCGGACAGGGTATCCGGCGTTTTTTCAAAATCTCCGGATGTCAACAGCCTGATATTAACTTCATCATCACCGGTACGCATGCGACTGACCACGCTACCGTCATAGGATAACCGCACCGCGGACAGTATCTGTCCGGCAGTGAGGCCATAGCGGGCCGCCTTTTCCCGATCCACCACCAGCTGGATTTCCGAGTTGGCCTCGGTGAGGGAGTTGGCCACATTTCTAGTTCCCTCCACATCCGCCACTATTGTTGCTACAGTATCCCCCAGTTGCTCCAGTACCTGCAGGTCATCACCGCGAATGGTTATTTCAACCGGGCTAGCGGTCATGCCACCGCTGCTGTCGGCTGCGGCCACGGTTATGTCCGCGCCGGGAACGCCGGACATGGCCAGGCGCAGTTTTTCCACCGCCTCCTGGGTGGTTAGTTCCCGTTCGGCCAAGGGCTTCAATTTAATCTGGATGGTGGCAGTATCACCGCTGCCCAGACCCAGCATGGCCATGGCACCGGTGCCCACCGTGGTAAAGACGTGTTCCACTTCATCAATCTCATGCCGGATTAAGTACTCCAGATCACCGGCCACCCGGGTGGTTTCGGCCAGTTTGGTCCCCGCAGGCATTTCCAGGGTTACAGTTACTTCCCCCTGGTCCATCCCCGGTATAAATTCGGTGCCAATCAATGGGGTAACTGCAATGCTCGCCATTAGCAGCACCATGGTGAAAGCCACCACTTTTTTACGATTGGCAAGGGACCATTTTAAGAGTTTACCGTACCGCTCGTTCAATATGTTAATGAACCGCCCGAAGATAAGCACCGGGTTTTTGGTCTTCACCGGGGCCTTGATGGCAATTGGCGGGGGCACATCCCTTAGCAGTTTGGAGGCCAGCATGGGCACCAGGGTCAGGGCGGCAAACAAGGCGGCAATGTGCGAAAAACTTACTGTTAAAGCCAGGGGGCCGAATAAAATGCCGGCTAATCCCTGTACAAATACTATGGGCAAAAACACTACCACCTGGGAGGCTGCCGACGCCATAACGGCGTTGCCCACCTCGGCGCTGCCCAGCTTGGCCGACTCGATGATGCCGTACCCGTTCTCCCGGTAGCGGTAGATGCTTTCCAACACCACTACCGAGAAGTCTACCAGTGAACCCAGCCCCAGCACCAGCCCGCCCAGTGACAGCAGGTTAATGGTCTGATTGCCGAAGTACATCATAGTAAAGGTGGCGATAATGGCAATGGGTATTACCAGGGCGACCACCAAGGTGCTGCGCACGCTGCGCAAAAACAAGTACAAAATGGCAACGGCAAAGAAAGCACCCAGTAGGCCATGATGGATTACATTATTGATAGACTGGTTGATAAACTTAGATTGGTCGATGATGACTTCGATTGTGGCCCCGGCAGGCAGCACTTTGTTGAGCTGCTCAACTTCTTGGTGCACCTGCCTGGCCACCTGAACAGTATTGCCGTCGGAAGATTTCATGATATCCAGTCCCAGGGACGGCTCGCCGTCCACAAAGGCGTGCTGAGTTTCCTTTTGAAATGAATCCTCGATCACGGCCAAATCCCTTAACGCCACGGTGGTTCCAGTGGGTAAGTAGATGCGCACGTTGCGCAAGTCTTCCAGACTGCTGTACTCTCCAATTACCCGGAGGGACATTTCGCTGGTACCCTTTTGCACCGTGCCCGCGGTACCGGAAACATTGTCACCGGCCAGCCCCTGGGTCACCTGGTTCACGCCCAGGCCATAAGCATCCAGCTTGGCCTTGTCCAGCACCACTTTAATCTCCCGCTGCCGGCCCCCGTTCACTGTAACCGAAGCTACTCCTTCAATCCGCTCTAACCGGGGCCTGATGGTGTCTTCGGAGATTTTCTTCAGCTTAACCACATCGCCGCCGGTGACCGCAAAGGATATGATGGGCATTGAGTTGGGGTCGGCCTTCATGGTGCGGGGCGTCTGGATACCGTCGGGCAGCATGCCCTTCATCTGATCCACCTTTTCCCGCAGATCGTTAACGGCGTCGTCCACATCAGTGCCCCAGTTGAACAATATCAGTACCAGTGAGCTGCCGTTCTGGGAGATAGAGTGAATTTCACTAACGTTGCTCACCGTGGCCACCGCCGACTCAACGGGCTTGGTGACCAATTTTTCCACCTCGGCCGGGGCGGCACCCTCGTAAGATGTGATTATGGCGGCAAAGGGCAGTTCCATTTCCGGGTATAGATCCACCGCCAGGCGGGGCAGGGAAAACAAGCCCAACAATACCAGGGCAACTAATAGCATGCTAATGGCCAGGGGCCGGTCCACCGATAGATTGGTTAATTTCACTGGGCGGCACCTCCCGGCCCGTCAACCACCCTGACCGACTGCCCGTCCACTACCAACCGGTTGCCTTTTACTATCACCGACTGGCCCTCTTTAATGCCTTCTTTAATCTCGGTCAATTGACCTGCGGAGACCCCCACTTTGACACTGACCTCTTTGGCCTGGTCGTCCTCCACCACAAACACCGTAAATTGCCCTTCCCGTTCTATCACTGCGTCCACCGGCACGGTCACCGCATCTTTAGAAGTACCGGTGGACAGGAGCAGATCGGCTACCATGCCGGATTTTATAGCACCCTCTTGATTATCCAGCTTAATTTCGACGGGAAAGGCCCTGGTAACGGGATCGGCCTTTGGCCCAACGGTAGCCACAATTCCAGTATATTGTTTGTTTAGGGAGTTAATGGTCACCGGCACTTCCAGGCCCGGCTTGACCGAACCGATAAATTTTTCGGATAAGTTAACTTTGACCCGCACCGTATCCAATTGCACCACCGTAACCACTGGAGCCTGGGGTCCGGCCATGGCACCGATTTCCACATTAACCGCAGCCACCAGCCCGGCCATAGGGGAGACCACAGTAAAACTGCTCACACTTTGCCGGGCGTTATTCAGGCCAGTCTGGGCCTGGTTCAGTTGTTCCTGCGCCAGCTTCAGCCCGGCCCGGGCGTTTTTCAAACCGCTTTCGGCCTGATCCAGCTGGGATTGGGCTATAGCCTCGGCTTCAAAAAGTGCTTTATTGCGGTCGTAGTTTAATTGGGCATCAGCCAGGCTCTGTTCGGCCATCTCTACATTAACCCCGGCTATCCCCAGGCCGGCCTCGGCCTGGGCCACTCCGTTTTGGGCGTCAGTATCGTCAAGCTGGATAAGCGTCTGCCCCTGGCCGACCCGGTCACCTACCCGAACACGAACCGCTGTCACTCGTCCCGAGGCCTTGGGGGCTACAGCCACTTCGACATCTGCCGCTATTTCACCGGAAGTATTCAAGGAATGGGTTAGGTCGGCTTTTTTAGCCTGGACGGTTTCCACGGGCACCAGGGGCTCATCTTGAACCACCTCCTGGTTGCCGCAACCGGTGATTCCGGCCAGTAATATAAACAGAAGTGCAACTAATATACATTTAGTCAGCGTTCTCAACATATGCTTCCCCTTCCACGAATTACTAACCGACTGGTCGGTCTGTTGACTGGCAAAAAAAATATTACTTATTTAATATTCCTTCCAGGAAGATATCCAAAGCAGTAACTCCGGTATGTTCCATAAACTGTTTATCACGGTGTCCAGTGTTATAACGAAAACCGATACCATGAAAAATGCTGATAAAAATATCTGTGGCCGCACCGGCATCCACAGGTTTGAACTCCCCCTTATGTATGGCGTCTTGAACGATGTCCCTGATTATTTTTTCCAGCCTGGTTTTATCGATACAGGATTTGACCCTATTGATAACCAGTTCATTCTTGGCCTGCATAAAGAACTCCATAATTAAGCCCGGCACATTGTTGTCCACATTGTCCAAAAAGTGGATCATAAACTTGTTAAGTTTCTCCCGGGCCGAATCGTCTTCTTTTAGCCTGCTAATAAATCCGTTGTCGAATTCACGAACCCATTTTTCCACCAGGTAAATAAAAATATCTTCCTTGCTTTTAAAATGCCAGTAGATACCCCCTTTGCTAAATCCTGATGCTCTGGCGATTTCATCCACGGATGTGGCGCCGTAACCTGATGACAGGAAACACGTCATAGCTGCATCGGCTATGATATCTTTTTTACCATTACTCATGACCACACCCCCACCGACCGACTGGTCTGTCTGTAGCTATTTTAAGTGACGGTGCCAACTTTAGTCAATATACATAGAAAAATAAATAGCAGCTTTTTGAAACCAATGAAAAAAGTCTATTAATATACAAGATTGTCATCTCAAGCGTAGCGAAGAATCTGAGTATTTAAGCGCCGGCGCTCTTTGTTTTACTCATAATGACACGAACCTAGACTTTTTCATCATCATCCAGCTTATGTCTTCCTTTTAGCAACTTAATTTTGGTATACTTAGTTAGTGATAGTGCCCATAGATTATTGTAGGCTAAGGTAAAACCTAGCTTTAATATAGATTTCCGGTCGCAGACCACCCGGATTAACAAAACAAGGAGGAAGATAATTTTGCGTTTATTCCCCATCATCATGGCCTTATTTGTAACAGTATTACTGGTATCAAACACGGTGGCAGTAAAGATAACCCATATTGGCCCTTTTTATTTTGACGGGGCAACAATCCTTTTTCCAATTGCCTATATCTTCGGTGACATATTGACCGAAGTCTATGGCTATAAGCGCAGTAGAGTTGTTGTTTGGACCGGGTTTTTGGCTTGTATAATTATGTCATTTATTTACTGGCTGGTTGGCATTTTACCCTCTGCCGAGGACTGGCATGCCCAAAGCTCGTATATGGCCATTTTGGGCCAAACACCAAGGATAGTGGCCGCAAGTATGGCCGCTTACTTGTGCGGAGAATTTGTTAATGCTTATATACTGGCGAGGATGAAAGTAGCCACCCAGGGACGTCATTTATGGAGCAGAACCATTGGGTCCACCATACTGGGGCAGGGTGTAGATACAGTAATCTTTGTGGTAATCGCATTTGCAGGGGTTATACCGGGAAACTTATTGCTATATATGATACTGTCAAATTACATCTTTAAAACCGCCTTTGAGATATTAGCCACCCCCCTGACCTATGCAGCAGTTGGTTATGTAAAGAAAGTAGAGTCCATTGACTACTTTGACAAGGACACGGATTTCAATCCCTTCCGTGTTTCTTTTAAAGACATTGATTAGTTGTAAGGAGCCAGACGCCTGGCTCCTTTTTTTTGCCTTCCCACCTAAAAATGGCAGCCATTAGTTTTTAAGCTGTACCGTATATTTTAGACGGTGCTTGTAATTCTAATGAAATGGCTAAAAAATTTTCAGGCTATTAAAAGGTGGCGTTTAAACTGTACCATCAGAAAAACATGGATGAACTATTTCAAGAGTTTAATTCCGGCCCCGCTGGGCTTACAGACGAAGAAGCTGCCCACAAACTGGAAAAATACGGCCCCAACACCCTAGAGGCCGAGGAAAGGACCAGTCCACTCAAAACACTCCTGCGCCAGTTTGCCGACCCCCTTATTTATATCCTGCTAATCGCGGCTGCATTTACCGCCTTCATACAGCATTACATAGACATGTGGGTGATCCTGGCGGTGGTTATTGTCAACGCTGTCATCGGTTTCACCCAGGAAATGAAGGCCGAGCAGGCTATCCGATCCCTGGTGGCCCTTTCAGCCCCCCGGGCCGCCTTGCTACGTAACGGGACAAAAATTGAATTAGATAGCACCGAACTTGTGCCGGGAGACGTTGTAACACTGACCTCGGGTGCCCGCATCCCGGCCGACCTGCGTTTGTTTGAAACAAACAGACTGGAAATTAATGAATCTGCCCTCACCGGCGAGTCCTTCAGCGTGATTAAAGAAACAGGCCCGATAATGGAGCACCACCTGGCCCTGGGGGACATGCGCAACATGGCTTTCATGGGCACCCTGGTTGTATCGGGCCGGGCCAAAGGTCTGGTGGTAGCCACCGGGCAGTCCACCGAACTGGGTAAAATATCCGAGCAGGTACAAAAAGTAAAGCCCGCGCCAACGCCGCTGCAGGTGCAATTAGGGCGCTTCGGGCGTTGGCTTGGTTACGGCATACTGGCCATTTCAATCTTGGCCGTGTTGCTGGGGCTAGCTCTGGGGCGCCCACTGCCCGATATGGTGCTAATAGGCATTGCCCTGGCGGTCGGTGCCATCCCCGAAGGTTTACCCGTCGTGGTAACCATTACCCTGGCCATCGGGGTTAACCGGATGGCAGGCCGCCATGCCATTGTGCGCCGCCTGAACGCAGTGGAAACACTTGGCTCCACCAACGTGATTGCTTCGGACAAAACCGGCACCCTGACTAAAAATGAAATGACGGTTCAGTCCATTGCCATCGGTGAAAGGCTTTACCGAGTGTCCGGGGTAGGTTATGAACCACGGGGTGAAATATACGACTCCGAAGGAGAACGGGTAAAACTGCAGGAACACCCGGCACTGGAACTTTGCCTGCAGGCAGGGTTGCTGGCCAACGAGTCAAAACTGGGTTTTAGCCAGGAAAGGCACTATTACCCGGAGGGAGATCCCACCGAAGTGGCCTTAATCGTTGCTGCTAATAAAGCCGGTCTCGACACCGAGGTTCAGGCCGGCCTTTATAAAACCATGGATGAGATTCCCTTTGAGTCGGATCTTATGTATATGGCTTCCTTACAACAAAATCGAGCGAGTGGCGAAAACCTGGTCTTTGTAAAGGGTGCACCCGAGCGGGTACTACAGATGTGTTCGAAGGCGATAACCGGTACCGAAGGTACGGAAGAACCCCTGAAGGACCGGGAGACCTTCTTAAAGCAATACCATGGCCTGGCTAGGGAGGGTCTAAGGGTACTGGCGCTGGCTTACCGGCGTGAGCCCGTCGGTACAACTGCCATTGAACCTGACAAGCTTCAGGAAGGCCTGACCCTGATCGGAATGCAAGGGATGATGGATCCACCTCGAGAAGAGGTTTTCCATGCCATGTCTCAGGCCCGCAAGGCCGGGGTGCGTGTGATTATGGTTACGGGTGACCATCAGGTGACAGCCATGGCCATTGCGGAAAAACTAAAAATGGTGTCAGGGGATAACGTCCCCGTTTTAACCGGTAAGGAACTGGAAGAAATGACGGATGAGGAACTGTTTCAGAAGGTGCGTTATGTAAATATATTTGCCCGGGTCGCCCCTTTACACAAGTTAAGGATCGTGCAGCAGTTAATCAAAAGAGGCGATGTAGTTGCCGTGACGGGCGACGGGGTTAATGACGCACCCGCGCTAAAGGCAGCCCATATCGGGGTGGCCATGGGTAAAGGCGGTACCGATGCGGCCAAGGAAACTTCGGATATGATCGTAACCAATGACAACTTTGCCAGCATTTTTGAGGCGGTTAAAGAAGGCCGGGTGGTCTTTGATAACATTCGCAAAGTGATCCTGTTTTTGCTTTCCACCGGCCTGGCTCAAATTATACTCATCCTTACCGCACTGGTCGTTTTAATGCCCCTGCCGCTTTTGCCCGCTCAAATCCTGTGGCTAAACCTGGTTACCAACGGCCTGCAGGATGTGGCCCTGGCTTTTGAACCCGGTGAAAAGGGGCTGATTAACCGACCGCCCCGCAGGCGGGATGAACCGGTCATATCAAGGCTTATGGCCGAGCGGCTGTTAATTATTGGTGTAGTTATCGCGGCCGGAACACTGTTTACTTTTACCTGGGCCTTAAACCGGGGATATGACATCGACCACGCCCGCACCGTTGCGCTAACGACAATCGTTTTGTTTCAGCTTTTTAACGTATTTAACGTGCGCTCGGAGAGATTATCCATCTTTCAGATGAAAATGTTGTCTAATCCCTTTCTTTTTTACAGTGTCCTAGCCTCGATAGCAGCCCAGATTGCCATTATTTATGTACCGTCTTTCCGATTTGTATTTCGCACCTCTGCCCTTGGCGTAAGCGACTGGGCCATGGTAACCTTGGTAGCCACAACTGTTTTACTGGCCGTGGAGGGTGAAAAAGCACTGAGAAGAATGGTAATCCTTAAAAGAAAAGAGGCCTATGCGAAAAAGATCCCTGAGTAAACTACCATGCCACTGTCCGACACCACCAGGAAGGAGTTTTTGGAATGTCATGCAGAACGAAAAGAAGTGAGACCCTTAGTCAACGGCTATGTAATTTTTGACATTTATGTTTCCTTAGTATACTTTGACTTGTTAATATTATGGGATGCCTGATTACCTAGCTTTACCTCACAAAAAGATCCATATCAAACCCATCTTTGGCTTGATAGCGGTTAAAAATATAGTGACGGTACTTGATATACTCGTTGTAATCACAATTAATGCCTTCTTCTTGTAATAACCTTTGAAACTCTTTCAAATCCGGCGGACAGCCTTTAATGATAATGGGCTTATTGATGTTCGGATTATCCTTGTTCCGGTGGTAGGCGCACTTACCGAACAGTACTGTTTTCTCAAAACCAGGGGAGGCTTCCTGCCTTTTACCGCTTACAAACTCAACCCTCGGAAATGGCGCACCTTTAAAGGCCGACATAAATAAAATCAATACCGGGTTAAATGCCTTGGAACAAGCTGTGCACAGGGAATCGTCATATTTCCTGATGGCCAAACCAGTAATGCCGCGTTTTTTAAAGCCCACCGGCATGGTATTGTCCTCTGTCCAGTCCCAATTGTAATCTAAAAATTGGGACTGATCGGCTATTGATTCACCCCGGGTTTCGACCTCCGACAACTCAATACTGCGCCCGTTACGCTGGGCAAAATAATTAAGATGCTCAACCTCGGCCGCATTATAACCAAGTAAAGCCGCGCCAACCACATCGCAGGCCAGCAGTTCCCTGGAAGCTACCAGAATATCTTTGCGGAACGCCTTCCCTGAGTGGACCGGCCCCTTTTCCAGGGCGAATATACCATCAATAATAGTCAATTCCACAGGCAGTTTCTCTGCAATTCTGGGGAACATATGCTCTAGTTCCTCGTCCTTGTGGTGGCAGTACTTTTTCGATTTCCGGTCAACGCAACCCTTAAGGTTTTTAATGCCCAGGGAAACTTTACACTGGTTATGTGTTTTTAACACCGGAACATTGATAATTTTATCAGCTTCTACGGCTTTGCCAGCAATCGAAAGCCTAAAACCGCCTACATCGACATCCTCAAATTTTTCCTGGTTAAAGTCAACAATCTCTACACCGTATTTTTCACGCAGTTTGTCGTAACCAAGCACTTTAAATATTCTGTTCGTCATTGACCCGGTACCACCAAGAGAAGCTTCACCAATAGTAATATTTGCGTAGCCCTCTTCATGCAGTATCTGAACTAGTGCAAATATTAACGCGCTGGTGGTAAGCACTCCGTAAGGAGGAAAAGGCAGATCAAAATCCCATGCCACCAGGTTGGGCTTAATCAGGATTTTATCGTTCCTAGCAAAACCTTTTAGCCCGTCGCAAAGTTCCAAAGCTTCTTTAAGTGTGTTGTAGGTATCGTTATGTTTGACAATAGAAACCACCGGTCTAATCAAAACACACTCTCCCATAATTACAAATTCTTAACTTATCATTAAAAAAAAGAAGGGCTAACTGGTTGGCGCTAAATTTAGCCCCAACCAAATTAATCCTTCTTCATAAGCTATCGAAATCCTTTTCCAAACATCAATTGTATGCCCGCAGGGGCATGGGGTTTAGGCAGTTATCTTTTTTAATTCCTCAGTTAATACAGGTACTATATCAAATATATCGCCCACTATTCCGTAGTCCGCAACATTAAATATGTTGGCCTCTTCATCTTTGTTAATGGCCACAATGCATTTTGCAGAACTCATTCCGGCCAGGTGTTGAATGGCACCTGATATACCGCAGGCTATATACAGCACGGGGGATACGGTCTTGCCGGTTTGACCAACCTGATAACTGTGGGAAATCCAACCGGCATCAACCGCTGCCCGGGATGCGCCCACAGCCCCGCCAAGCACGTCAGCCAGTTCTTCCAGAACTTTAAAGTTTTCCGGGCTTTTAATGCCCCGACCGCCGCTAATTACTATATCGGCTTCGGTTAGTTCAGGGCGCTCGGAAATCTGGCGCACAATGTCCTTGATTACCTGACGGATATTGCCTGGATCGACGGCGGCTTTTACCACTTCTGCGGTTTTGGCATTAGCCACAGCAACAAACGTATTAGGGCGAATGGTAGCCATAACCGGGCGCGCTTCAGGACAGGCAGCCCTGACAGTGGCTTTACCGGCATATATCGGGCGGGTGAACACCAGTTGACCGTCAGCAATTTCCATGCCCGTGCAATCCGTCATTAAACCGGTTTCCAAACGTTGAGCCAGTTGAGCCGCCAGGTCACGCCCTGTTACCGTGCAGCCCAGCAGGAAGGCACTTGGTTCGTTCTGGCGAATCAACTCGGCAATAGCGTTAGTATAACCGTCGGTAGTATAGTTTTCTAGAGCCTCATTTTCCACCACCAAAACTTTATCTGCACCGTATTCGCCAAGCGAGCCGGCCATTTCGGCCACATCTTTACCCACCAATACGGCACATAATTCTTCACCCAACTGGTCGGCCATTTGGCGACCCTCGCTTAAAAGTTCATATGTCACTTTCTTAATTTGCCCTTCACGCTGTTCGGCGAAAACCCAAATTCCTTTGGCCACGGTTTTATCCTCCTTTGTATTCCGTACACTATGGTGTGATTATTACTATTCTGAAAATAAACTTCGGGAATGTCATCATAAGAGCTAGCGAAGGATTTTAAACCCAGATTCTTCACTGCGTTCAGAATGACATAAATGATTAATTTAATACTGCTACCGAATGCTTGCATTAGCGACATCAAGGTCTATTCAGTATTTAAAATTTAAGAACCAGAAAATATGCTTTTCCGTATTTCGTCGGTTCCCTCATTCTGACTCCTGACTCCTGACTCCTGACTCCTGACTCCTTAGTACTTATGTTTATATTACCTTGGCTTCTTCACGAAGCAGTTTGGCAAGTTCAGCCGCTGCTTGTCCGGGTTCGCCCGGAATAACCCTGCCGGCCTTGCGCGCTTCCGGCAGCGAGAAGGATATCGGCTTGACCCTGGCGGCAATCTGGTCGTTATCTAGACCCAGGTCGGCCAGCGTCTTTTTATCCATCGGCTTTTTCTTAGCCTTCATAATCCCTTTCATAGATGGATATCGAGGCTCGTTCAGTCCTTTTTGAGCAGTAAAAACAGCAGGCAGGGATACTTCCACCACTTCACTGCCGCCTTCTATCTCACGGGTAGCTGTTGCTTGGGAGCCTTCAACCTCTAATTTGGTGATCACGTTGACCACCGGGACTTTTAATATTTCCGCCACCCGGCCAGCCACCTGGGCGGAACCGTCATCAATGGCCCGGAACCCGCCTAAGATAACATCGAAACCAATATTCTCAATTGCTTTGGCCAATATTATAGCTGTAGCATATTCGTCCAGGTCTGCACCCTCCGAATCCACCAGCACCGCTTTATCGGCCCCCATCGCCAGCGCCTGTCTTAAAGCGTCCTGCACCTGCTGGCCTCCGGCACTGACCACTGTTACTTCGCCTTCGCCCTTTTCTTTAAGGCGCAGAGCTTCTTCCACGGCATATTCATCGTAGGGATTCATAATTAAAGTAATGCCGGAATTGCTAATCGTGCCATTGGCATCCAGGGTAATTTTTGTTTCGGTATCATATACCTGTTTCAGTAGCACAACGTATTTCATGAGCTTTCCCACCTTTTTAATATTTATTGGCCCAGCGAAAGGCCAGTTCAATCAGGCCGGGCTAAATTTAAACCCGTACCTGATTACCCCTTCTTCTTCATATATCTTTCTAAATACCGCTTTTACCGGCATGCCTATGGCAATTCCCTCTTCGGGGGGATTAACCATCTGGGCAATTACCCGGGGTCCTTCTGCCAGCTCAACAATTATTACGGGGTAACTGCCCTTACACCGGGCTTCTGCCGCAAATTCGGGCGGGGCGCCGCCTCCGGCAATTACGGTATATGAATATACCGTGCCCCTGCCGCTTAGCTGGACATCTTCGAAGGATGTACCCTGGTAACAATATTTGCACACTGCCTTGGGAGGAAAGTTAATCTTGCCGCAGGCCCCGCAGCGCTGCCCCACCAGCCTGTAACGCTGGGGAACCGCCCTCTGGTACATGGGAATAGATATGTGAGCGCCCATTTAATCACCTCAGATACTTCTTTTCTGTTTTAGATATTGGATATACCCGATATATTTTTTATCTTCAAGCCTGGCTTGGAACGAACCGCTGTTCTTCAGGGGTGCCTGCAGACGAAAACTCAGGGCTTGACTTCCCGAGCCCGAACCGTAGGAAGATATTAACAGGCAGTCCCCGGAAGCAGCGGATTCCAGTACCCGGCATAAACCCAGCAAAGATGAACAGGCCCCGATGTCTCCCGTATCAGCAAATACAGATCCTTCTTTGGTTTGCACATCGCTGCAACCCATCTTTTTGGCCAAAGCCGCAGCGGTTTTTGCATCTGCCTGGTGCATAACTATATGGCGGTAATCCGCCAAGTTCCGGTTAAGCTTGCTTACCAACCCCGTTACTGCGGCCTTGACCATTTCATTGTAGTCAAGGGTGGCAAAGGCTTTTACTCCGATATCCCTGATATCGGTTTCCCCCGGCAGACGGTAGCGCAGGCCCATGGTTTCCCCGGATTGGGCATAAACCCCTTCAAATGCCAGACCCGGTTCGTCTTTGGCCAGCACAAAGGCGCAGGCAGCAGCACCGAAGCCATGTTCCATGTCCACATCAGGCCCGGACGTCGGGGCATCGGATACAACCACCAGGGCGTATTGCTGCTCCGTTTGTTCCAGCAAGCCCAGCGCCGCCAGCAGTGCTTCGGTGCCTGCTATGGTGGAATTGCCATGCTGAGAGGTCAGCACATGCTTATCCAGCCCCAGCGCCTCTACCAGGGTACCGGCCAGCGCCTTTTCCTGATAGGGAAAATTAGTGGAGGCCAGGGTCAGCACACCCACGCGGGAAACATCCAGGTCAGCCAGGGCGTCCCTGGCTGCTGCCACCGCCATAGTAATCACATCTTCATCTATGTCCATGACTGTTTTCTCCCGCATGGCGGCAGAACAACTGCCCAAGGCGCTCAGGTACTCATCGCGCTTGATCCGTAAGGTGGGCAAGTAAACTCCACCGGATATGATACTCTTGGTCATCAGGCGTCCCCCCTCTGGTAGATGAATACCGCGGCTGTCCCGCCGGAACCACCTACATTATGGGATAAAGCGTACCTGGCGTTCTTAATCTGCCGGCTGGGTTCTTTGGCCTCGTCACGCAGTTGTTTAAAAACTTCGCAGGCCATACCGCACCCGGTGGCCCCAATGGGGTGCCCCTTGGCCTTTAATCCCCCGCTGGCATTAACCGGCAGTTTGCCGTCCAATTGGGTAAAACCTTCCTCCAACAGGTACTGAGCCCGTCCTTCCTCGGCAAAGCCCAGGTCACCGTAGGCCAGAATTTCGGCAATGGTAAAACAATCGTGCACCTCGGCAAAATCAATATCCTTAGGCCCGACACCAGCCTGTTTATACGCTTCGTCAGCAGCCTTACGGGTAGCCAGCAGCCTGGTCATGCTGTCCCGGTCGTGGATGGCCAGATAATCACTGGCCGCCCCGAACCCTTTTAAATAAACGGGTTTATCGGTAAACTCTTTAGCAATCTTGGCGTTGCAGAGCAGTACCACCGCCGCGCCGTCGGTGGTGGGGCTGCAGTCCCACACGTTAAAGGGGTGGGCCACCGGAACACCCTTTAGGGCTTGCTCGATGGTAATTTCTTTACGGAACTGGGCTTTAGGGTTGGACACCGCGTGACGGTGATTCTTTACCGCCACCATGGAAAGGTGCTCCCTTTTCAGCCCGTATTCGTGCATGTACCTGGCGGCCATCAGGGCATAGATGCCGGCAAAGGTGGAACCGGCCAGGCGCTCATATTCGGTATCCCCGGAAACCCCCAGCCAGTATCTGCCCTTGCTTGAAGAAACGTCCCTCATCTTCTCCACGCCCGCGGCCAGCACCAGGTCAAACTTGCCGGACGCCACCGCGCAGGCCGCACTATACAAGGCATACCCACCCGAGGCACAAGCATTTTCAATGCGAGCTGCATTCACGTGGGGCAGGCCCACATGGCCCATAAGCAGTGGGGCCAACTGACCCAGTTGAAATCCACTGCCCGCACTAAGGCTGCCGATATAGGCGGCCCCAATCCGCTGCTGTTCCAGCCCCCGGTCTACACTCTGCAGCATTTCCAGGTAAGCTTCGGCAAACAGTTCCTTAACACCAAGGCCGGGAAAATCACCGTATTTGGTCTGCCCGGCTCCAATAATGGCTACGCTTTCCATCCGGTCACCTTCTTTCTTGCTCGGCAGCTTATATTTGTAATTCTTTAAGCAGCCGGGCGGCTATAACCATCCGCTGTATTTCATTGGTTCCCTCGTAGATGCGAGTCAATCTGGCATCCCGGTAAAAACGTTCCACCGGGAATTCCTTCATATATCCCATGCCGCCGTGCACCTGAACCGCCTTATCAACCACCCGGCCCAGTGCTTCAGAGGCAAACAGTTTAACCATGGGGCCTTCTTTCAACACCGGCAGGCCCTGGTCTACCATCCAGGCCACCCGGTAGGTCAGCGCCCTAGCCGCCTCGGTATCGGTAGCCATTTCAGCCAGCATCCACTGGATAGCCTGGAAACTGGCAATGGGCTGACCAAACTGCACCCGCTGCTGAGCGTATTTAGCAGATAACTCCACCAGCTTGTCACAAGCGCCCACACAGCGGGCCCCCAGCGCCACCCGACCCTTGCTTAAAATCCGCAAGGCACTGGAATAACCTTTGCCTTCTATCCCCAGCACATTTTCCTTGGGCACTTCACAATCCTCAAAGATAACCTCTGAAGTGTGCGAGCCGCGCAGGCCCATCTTTCTTTCAATGGTACCGATGGAGAAGCCGGGAGAATCTTTTTCCACCACGAAAGCGGTAAATCCGCCCCGGGCCCCTTTTTCCTTGTCCGTTACGGCGATAACTGTAAATACTTCTGCTTCTGGTGCGTTGGTGATAAAATGTTTCATGCCGTTTAAGATCCACTTATCGCCCTTTAAAACTGCCGAGGTTTTCATATTGGTGGCATCCGAACCGGAATCGGGTTCGGTCAGGGCAAAAGCGCCCAGTTTTTCACCGCTGGCCAGGCCGGGCAGGTATTTTTGTTTTAATTCTTCGTTAGCCAGTTCTACGATACCGGTGGTGCCGATGCCCGTGTGGGCCCCGATATAGGTGGTGAAACTCATGTTGGCCCGGCCGAGCTCTTCTAGCAGCAGGCACTTTTCCACCATGTTCAGGCCCAGACCGCCATACTGTTCCGGGATGCTCATGCCGAAAAGGCCCATTTCCTTGGCCTGGTCAATCAAATGCTGGGGAATATGGTCTTCCTCTTCTATTTGCATGGCGCAGGGTTCCACTTCGTTATCCACGAAATCGCGAATCGTCCGTTTCATGTCTCTCATTTCATCAGACAGACTAAAGTCCATAGCTAGCCCTCCTTTTTACTCCCGTTTTAACCGGTAATGTAACTGCGTCAAATAAGGCATGCGATGCCCACGCCGAAGTCCGGGTAAGCACCGCATCAACTTGTTAGTGGATAGCGCCGATAACCGTCGGCTTCTTTATTTAGCTTTAAAATTCGGCTTGCGTTTTTCTAAGAATGCAGTTGTACCTTCAATGCGGTCTGCGGTGGAAAAGGCGATTACCTGAGCGAACTTCTCAAATAACAACCCCGAGTTAATATCCGTGTTGGCACCCACATTGATAGCCACTTTGGCCAGGCTAACAGCCATCGGCCCCTTGGCAATTATTTTTTGGGCCATTTCCTTGGCCACCGAAAGCAAATCTTCGGGCTGCTCTACTACCTTATTCACCAGACCAATCTCTTTAGCTTCCTGGGCGCTGATGATATCGCCGGTAAAGATTAGTTCTTTAGCTTTGCCAACGCCAACTACTCTCTGTAGTCTCTGGGTGCCGCCCGCCCCCGGGATAATGCCCAGGTTAACTTCGGGCTGGCCTAACTTGGAGCGACTGGTGGCAATCCTGATATCGCAGGCCAGAGCCAGCTCACATCCGCCGCCCAGGGCAAACCCGTCAATAGCGGCAATAACCGGCTTATCCAGGTTTTCCAGGTCATTCAATGATTCCTGGGCTTCGCTTTTTAGTACTTCCAGTGCCTCGCGTTCCCTAAGAGAGCGGATATCTGCCCCGGAGGCAAATGCTTTTCCTCCCGCCCCGGTGATAATTACCACGCGCACATCTTTTTCGAAACGACATTCCCGCGCGGCGCCGCGAATCTCAGCCCATGTTTGGGGATCCAGGGCATTGCGCACTTCCGGGCGGTTTAAAGTAATCACGGCAATATGACCGTCTTTTTCGAGCAGTATATTTTGGTAATCCATGTTTGTCCCTTCCTCTTGTGGTTCGAAATTTTTAATAAATCTAATTAGCCAACCCATTCCCAGATCGCTGCAGCGCCCTGACCGTGACCGATACACATACTTTCTACGGCGAATTTGGCGTTGTAATAAGGCATTTCGTGCATCAGGGTGGTGGCAATGCGCGCCCCGGTGCAGCCCAGCGGGTGCCCCAGAGCTATGCCGCTGCCGCGCGGATTAAGCAGCGGATGGTTTCTGATGCCTAACTCTTCAGTGCAATAAACAGCCTGGGAGGCAAAGGCCTCGTTAATTTCCCACAAATCTATTTGATCAATAGTCATGCCGGCTTGCTTTAGGGCTTTGGGGATAGCTAAAGCAGGGCCAATACCCATGACGACGGGGTCTACGCCAATCACAGCATAAGCCACCAGCTTCATTTTAGGCTTTAAACCCAGCTCTTGTATTTTTTCCTTACTGGCCACCAGAACAGCAGCGGAAGCATCATTGGTCTGGCTGGAATTACCAGCAGTGACGGTGGCCAGTTCATCATCCATAAATACCGGCTTTAGCTTGGCCAGCGTTTCCATAGTAGTGCCCGGTCTGATACCCTGATCCCGGGTAACCAGCATTTTTTGAGTGCCCCCGTCCTCGGTGGGCACATCTGCTTCAATGGGTAATATTTCATCCTTAAAAAGGCCTGCTTCGGTAGTTTTATGGGCCTTGGCATGGCTCTCTGCAGCCATCTGATCTTGTTTTTCCCGGCTGATATTGTACCGTCTGGCTACCATTTCCGCGGTATAACCCATCCGTATCATATCGGGGTCGGTAAACTCCGCTAGCCGGGGGTTGGGGCTAAAGCCCGAGGCCATCGGCACATGGGTCATTTGTTGAACCCCGCCGGCAATAATTAAATCCGACCAGCCCATAGCAATGGAAGAAACAGCAAAGGCAATGGTTTGCAGACCGGATCCACAGAGGCGATCCACCGTACACCCGGGGACACTAAACGGCATGCCGGCCATGATAGTAGCATAGCGACCGATATTGGAACCCATATCCTGCATTAAATAAGTGCCGCCCAGCATAACATCATCCACTTGTTCTCTCTTGGACCCGGTAACGTCGGCCCGGTTCAACACTTCATTTATCACCGCGGCAGCCAGGTCGTCCGCCCTGACATTGGCAAACCAAGATCTTTTGCCCGCCTTGGCTATGGGCGTGCGCACCCCTTCAACCAAGTAAACTTCTCTCATTTATAATTAGCCCCCTTTTAGGCAGGATATTTGTGTTGCTTATATTTTATTGTTTGATTTTTACTTGCAATAGTCATAGAATCCTTTACCGGTTTTGCGGCCCCATTCTTTCTTGATAAATTTTTCTACAATAATAGGCGAGGGCTTGTACTTGGGATCGCCAGTTTCCTGGTAGCGTTCCGTACTAATATAGTAAGTGAGGTCGACACCGGTTAAATCAAGCAATCTGAACGGGCCCATCGGGTGTCCCAGGGCATGTACCACTGCAGTGTCAATATCTTCGGGAGTAGCCACCCCCATATCATAGATATACAGTGCTTCGTTTTTAATGGCGGAAACAATCCGGTTAACCAAAAAGCCGTATATTTCTTTTTGCAGCATAACAGGTACTTTCCCCATCTTTTTGCATACTTCCATCACTATCTCCACCGTGTCATCGGATACGTGCGGCCCTTTGACCACTTCCACCAGCTTCATCACCAGAGCCGGATTAAAGAAGTGCATATTGCAAACTTTGTCCGGTCTACCGGTTACGTCAGCGATTTTGGAGCTGACTATGTAGGAGCTGTTGGTGGCTAATATGGCATGCGGGGGACAAATTTTGTCCAAATCCGCAAAAATCTTACGTTTTAGCTCCAGTTTTTCTATCACGGCCTCAATCACTAGATCGGCGTCCTGGGCCGCTTCTTTTAAATCGCTGGTAAAAGATACCCTAGCCCGGGCTGCTTTGGATTCGTCCTCGGTGAGCTTACCCTTGGTTACCCGTTGGGGTAGATAGGTATCAACAAAATTTTCAGCCTGCTTTAAAATCTCTTGATTGATATCAGTACAGACCACTTTGTAGCCCGCTAAAGCTGCGGAGAGGGCTATCTGGTGTCCCATATTCCCCGCGCCGATAATACAAATATTTTTGACTGCAAAACTTGCCATTATCATTGCACCTCTTTTTCAAAAATTAATTTATTTTCAAATCATAACCGCTTATTAGTTCTGGTCCATATCTTCATCTTTTCTGCTTCCCTAATCAGGTCATCCCGGTAGTCGGGATGGGCGATCTCAATCAGCATCTCCGCCCGTTGCCAAGTTGGCTTGCCTTTCAAGTTAGCCTTACCGTATTCGGTAGCTACGTAATGCACCACTGACCTGGGCACGGTTACAGTGCTGCCGGGGGTAATGGTGGGCACAATCCTGGAGATCTGTTTATCCCTAACCTTCCTGGACGAGCTCAAGCAGATGAATGCCTTGCCACCCTTGGAACGAAAAGCGCCATAAGTAAAATCAAACTGGCCGCCGGTTCCGGAAATCTGCCGGGAACCCACTGATTCTGAACTAACCTGACCGTATAAATCTATCTCGATGGCGTTGTTAATGGAAATTTGCTTGTCATTTTTGGCAATGTTCTCCGCCGAGTTGGTGTAGTCCACCGGGTAAATGGCGCAGGCAGGGTTATTATTTACAAATTCGTATAACCTGGCGTCTCCCAAGGCAAAGCTAAAAACCATTTTAAAGCGGTCTATCGTTTTTCTGGCCCCGGTGATGATCCCTTTTTCATATAGATCCACAAAAGAGCCGCACAGCATTTCACTGTGTACACCCAGATCCTTTAGATCAGAATCGGCCAGCATTTGGCCAATGGTGTTGGGCATACCGCCGATACCCAACTGCAGACAGGCACCATCTTCAATTTCTTCCACTATTAGGGCAGCAATTTTTTTATCCACCTCGGTGGGCGGGTGCACGGGTATCTCAAACAGCGGATCGTTTCTACCCTCAACGATATAGTCCACTTCGGAAATGTGTACACACTCCTGATCCCCACCCAGGCAGCGAGGCGCATTCCGGTTCACTTCCACGATTACGGTTTGAGCTTTTTCACACAGCGCCCGCTCGTAAGAGTTGGATAAGCTGAAATTGAAGAAACCGTTCTCATCCATGGGGGTGGTTACGAGCATGGCCACGTTGATTGCTGGAGAATTACCCAACCGGATATTCACCGGTGACTCGGCGTACAGACCGGGGATATGGAAAGACATACCATCGTCCTGTAGTTTCCGGTCTACGCCGCTAAAAAAACCACTATTATAAATAAAATGCTTTTGTTCCGGGTCGGCCAGGGCAACATGAACCGGGTAAAGTGAACAAACGCCCCTTAACTTAACATCACTTAGTTCATCTTTCCGCCTAGCCAGAGCCTCATCCAAAACCCGAGGGGTGGTCACAAAATGGCTGTAGGCCACCCAGTCGCCTGATTTTACCGCTTTTACCGCTTCATCAGCGGTAACCAATTTGCTCCTATACTCCTCTTGGTATCTCATACCATTAATTCCCCTTATCAGTACAATGTTATCGGTTTCTTAGCCGTCTACGGTCATGTGTGCTTTCTGCTAATTTGGCTTTTAATCAGAGTTCTCATTAATAATTCTTAACTAGATATTAATGACCAACGCCTCTTCCGGGCACTCAACAGCCGACTTGTCAGCATTTTTAATTAGCTCGGTAAGCATAACCACATGGGGCAGAATATTATTGCTAAAATACCGGGCAGCCGCAATTTTACCTTTATAGTAGTTATAATCGGGGTGGCCCGCATCCAAGGTAGCCAGCTTGCTATTGGCTAGCAAAGCCTGATCCATAATCGCTTCTCCGGCAAACAACTGGGCACAACAGGTAAGCACTTGCGGTGCGTAAAGTGGTATTAGTTCTCCCTTTTCGGTCTTGTTAGCATAATACGAAGCGTACAGATCTTTAACTTCGGTCATACAGCAGTATGCTTTTTCCAGGTTGCCAAATTCCACGGCAAACCCTGCAGTATCTTTATTTTGCTCGATAAAGTCTTTCCGGTCATCCATCCAGTTAGCGAACGACTGCCCGCCATTCATGCGCATTTTTCGGCCCACCAAGTCCATAGCGTGAATAAATGAAGTTCCCTCCCAAATGGAAAGTATCTTCACATCACGGGCATACTGGGAGACGGGGTATTCTTCAGTGTAACCCACCCCGCCGTATACTTGAATGGCCTGACCGATCATCTGCCAGGCGGTTTCACTGGAGTAAGTCTTAATGAGTGGGGTGAGTATCTCGGCCAGTCCCTGGCACCTGGTGGACTTTTCCTTGTCGCTGCCGTGTTCGGCAATATCCAGGTAGTAAAAACCCTTAAATACCATGGCCCGGATGGCCTCGACCTGGGCTTTAATTTCTAATAGCATTCTTTTTACATCTTCGTGTTTAATCAGTGGCACCCGTCCTTCTTTGGGGTTGGTAAAGGGGCGACCCTGAATCCGTTCGGTGGCAAAACGCGCCGCGAAATTATAAGCCGCAGCCATTTGGGCCAGGGCATTGTGGCCCGTGCCGATGCGTGATTCATTCATCATGTGAAACATCATGGACAAACCTTTGGAAGCCCCTGCGTCGTCCGGTGGGCTGCCCACCAGTATCCCGAGACAGTTATCATTTTCACCAAAGTTTAACATAGCTGTGGCAGACGCCTTAAGCCCCATCTTATGCTCAACGCCGGTGCATACAACATCGTTGGGTTCACCCATGCTGCCGTCATCATTAACCCAAATTTTGGGCACAATGTACAGGCCCAGTCCTTTAGAACCGGGGGCACCTCCTTCTGGGCGAGCCAGCACCATGTGAATGATATTATCGCTTAAATCAACCTCGCCACCGGTAATAAACATTTTGGTGCCCTTAATTTTATATATTCTGGGGTCATCGGTAGGATAAGCTCTAGTGCTGGAATCTCCCACGTCAGAACCGGCATTCGGCTCTGTTAGGCACATGGTGCCAGTCCATCGACCGTTCAGCATATTTTCAATGAACAGTTCCCGGTCTTTGTCCTGGCCAAACCTGTAGATCAGGTTGGCCGCACCGGTGGTCAACTTGATATAGGATGACAGTGCCGGGCAGGCTGCCATAATTATTTCGTTGTACGCCCTGTATAAAGTTAACGGCATAATGGTTTCGGAGCCCAGCGATTCATTAGCAGAGCCCCAGCCGTTTTCCTGCAAAAATTTATAGGCCTCTATATACGACGGCGGAACTTTAACCTGACCGTCCGCAAACTTGACGCCAATTTCGTCCCCTTCTTTATTAATGGGAAATACAACTTCCTTGGAGATCTTATAAACTTCATTTAGTATAAAGTCTACGTCATCCAGCTCATAATTCTCTTTAAATTTGTCCAGATTAAAAACTTCTTCCATGTCCAGCCATTCATTTAGTATGAACTTGATGTCCCGAACATCGTATGCAAATTCGGCCATTAATTAACCCTCCCATTTTAAAACTGTTTGCGCTCCCACCGATTATTGAATCAATAGTTGCGCATTTTTTACTATTCTTAATAAAGCAAAACGTGTGCCATTATTCTAATAATTAAATTAAAATGCTGAAAAGTATGAAAAACGCCAAGAGACAATACATTTGTTGAAGTTAGTGCTTAATGACATTTGCTAGCTGGTTTCGCCCCGGGTTTCAATATGTAACCCGGCAGTTGCTTATTAAAACCACACTCAAAAAGGCAAAAAAAGACCCGCCTATGGCGGTGGTCTTACAATTCAAATATGCTAAAGGACCATAAAATGATTAAATTAATAGCGCCATGGATTCATAGCACTCTTTCATAATTTTATAATACTCCTCAAAAGATTGGTTTTCTTGTTTGCTTTTGCTTCCTAAAACCACCCCAAGCGGATCGATTCGATGCATGATTTCAACTTCACCTTCGGTAGGGGGCTCAACTTGTTTTAAATTGGAACCTACTTTTAAATCCCACTCCACAGCTGCTTTAACCTCATCCACAGTCACTCCGGGGAACAATTCATCTAGATACATTTCCTTGGTTAAAGGGTCAAATCTAAAAATGCATTTATTAGTAATTACCGTTTCCGGTCCCCCACCCCTTAAACCAGCTTTTTCTCTATCTCCAGGGCCCGCTATATAACCCGGGCTGGTTATGTAATCAAGCTTTTCGACAAACTTTCTTTTTTCCAGCCTCATTACAATAAGCACCCTCTTAGCTGAAGAAGCCAGATCGTTAGCACCGCCTGAGCCGGGTAAACGTGTAGTTGGCCTTTGATAGGTCTTTCCTGCACCTATTATTGCTGTGGTGTTAAGGTTGCCAAATTTATCTATCTGAGCACCACCAATGACAGCCACATCAATGTAGCCACGCTGAACATCACCTAGAACCCTCCATAGTTCAGTTGCCACAAGGGCATTATCAGTGGTAGCGTTATCTGAAATACTCCATGGCAACCTGCGGCTTATAGCCCCAATTCCACCAGCCTCGTAAATTAATACGGAATTTGGCGCATGAATCTTGCTGGCTACTACTCCGGCCAATAAAGGAATCCCTACACCTATAAAAACACATTCATTGTCCTTAATTAGGCGGGAGCAAGCTGAAACCATAAATTCTTGTGTTGTATAATTCATTGCAATACCCCCTAGTAATTCTCTATTCTTGGGATTTGATAATTATCTCTTTCCAATTTCCGCAGCTTGGCCAGCCTGTCTGAGCCTAATTTCTGCAGGTATTCCTCAAATTTATCCCAGCTTAAAACCCATTCCTCTACCCAGGCGTCAAAGCCTTCTTGTGTCTTCGATGCTTTAAGCCAATCTCGCCTGAATGGCGTATCCAGCCAATAATACCCGGCTACGCCTAATGGATGTGCTCCAAAAGGAAGTTCTACCACTGCATCTACGCAATAATGCGGTATTTGGGTCATATTGGGTATCTTTCTGATTTCAGACGTAGGAATAATTTCTTCGCAGGTAATGATCAATTTTTTAGCCGCCCGGGCAATATTTACATCGTTAGCAAGCATCCCCCAAATTTGGGCATTGCCCATTTTATCCGCCCGTTGAACATGGATAAAGGCAACGTCGGGTTCAGCAGCCGGCACCAGGTTGACTGGTTGTCCTTTGTAAGGATCTGCCATGCTTATAATTTTGTCATTATACTTAGGAATGTCAGATCCGGACATTGACATAACCGGGAGAAAGGGAACGCCCAACGCTCCGGCTAAAAAGCGCATGCCAATAGCAAGGTTGGTATAGTCTTCTACTTCTATATGTTTGGGAAGTCCCTTTTCAACCGCCCTTCTAAAGTTAAGCCCGCTTCCTATTACGCCTACCCATACATAAGCTGACTCTACCTTTTTTACCAGGCCGGCGCCTATAAGCAGCTCTACTGATTCGTCATGACTATCGACAATAAGGGTCAGCTCTTTTTTATTTTGCCTGATCAGTTCATAACTACAAGCCACCGGTTCGCGGGATAGTATACCCCCCAGGGCAACTGTATCATGGTCATTAACAAGCCCCTGTACAGCTTCTGCTAGAGTTGTTACTTTATTGACTGACAAGTTTATCCCTCCAAAGAATCATGGCTATTTAATAAGTAAACTTGGTAACCAGGTAACAGTTTGCGGAACTAAAGCAACTATTAACAGGGTCAAGGCCATAATAAAAACAAACGGCCAAATGGCTGTATAAACTTCGCCTATTGATATACCAGTGGGAGCAACCGCTCTTATAACAAACAAGTTGAATCCAAATGGAGGGGTAATGTAAGCCATGCACATGTTGATGACAAACAATACGCCATACCAAAGCGGGTCAAAGCCAAGTGCACTAACCACAGGCAGGAAGAAGGGCCCGGTTATTAATATAATGCCGGCAGGGTCCAAAAACATACCCATTATAAAAAATATAGCCTGCATACCCAATAATATTACCCATCTATTTACATCCATCCCCGTGACCAGCTCGCTGAACCATTCACCAACACCGGTCATGGTAACAAGTCGAGAATAAGCAACCGCACCAAGAATAATCCAAAATACCATAGCGTTAACCCCAACACCCATGGCCATCATATTCTTTATATTTCCCTGGTCCAACTTGCGTTTTATTGCAGCGCACATTAAAGAACCCACAAGACCAATTGCAGCAGCTTCAGTTGGTGTGGCAATGCCGGTGTAAATTACACCCAAAACCAATAAAATAATAAACATAGGCAACGTCACTGCTTTAAGCGACTCCATTTTTTGCGGTAAAGTAAAGTTTTCTTCCACAGGTGGCCCATAGGCGGGGTTTTTTATGCACAGTATGGCGATATAAATTAAAAATAATGAACACATAATAAGGCCGGGAACAACACCGCCAAAAAACATCTGGCCCGCCGATACTTCGGCTTCGGCGGCATAGATAATCATGATTACGCTGGGCGGTATGATGATGCCCAAGGCACCGCCAGCACAGATGGCGCCGGCAACCAGCTTTTTATTATAACCCCTTTTAAGCATGGCCGGCATAGCCGTCAAACCCAGGGTAGCAGTGGCCACCGTGCTGATGCCTACCATGGCGGCAAAGATAGCGGAAATAATAACTGTGCCCAGAGCCAGTCCGCCTTTAATTTTGCCCATCCAACGATTAATCATTTCATACATATCATCGGCCATCCCGCTAAAGCGCAAAACAGCCGCCATCATCAGAAAAAGAGGAATAGCAGTCAGGGTAAAGCTAGTAGCCTTACCCAGTGCCCCCAGGGCCACCGCATAAAAACCACCAGTACCTCCCCAGACAAAAAAACCAATGGCTAGTGAAAGACCACCCAGGGTAAACGCAACTGGTAAGCCTAAAGCCATAATTATTAATAATGCGCCGATCAGAATTAGTGCCAATAATGAAGGTTCCATTATGATGAGCCCTCCTCGACAAGTGTTTTTATGCCTAGGGCCAGTTTTATATTATAGGTTAAATCAACGAATGCCTGTAATCCCAGCAATGCCCCTCCCAATGGTACTAGCATTTGGGGAATATATAACGGCATGTCAAGGACACCTCCCGTGGTGTACCCTGAAACAAAGGATTCAAAACATAAATTGCCACCAGTCCAGACAAAAACTCCACAAAGAAGAAATAATAATGAGGATGTACCAATGTCAACAATACCTTTTACTCTAGAGGGAAACCGCATGTAGAAAATATCCACTTTAACGTGGTGTTTGTGCAGTAAAGCATAGCCACCCGCCAGTAAGGCAACTGTAGCGCTTAAATAGCCATTAAGAGAAAAAGCCCATTGAATAGAATAGTTTATCGTGGAACGCAGTATTATATCGACGGTAATTAACAAACCCATAAACATAATTATTGAGCCGCATATCCACATCATATATTCATTTATATTTGCTATTAATTTTTCTAAAGAATTCATTTATTTCCCCCCGTTTCTTTATGAAATGACAGGGCCTAAACCCTGTCATTTCATAAAGACTTACAATTGCTACTCGGCCAACCATCTTTCTTCCCATTCTTTTGATTCGGGATTGTTTGCTTCCCATTGCTTAAGATCTTCTTTTAATATTTCAACCATTTCCGCGGTATTTTCGTTTCTAGCAGCGAATTCATCCCACAGAGGCATGGCTGATGCTCTAAATTTCTCAAATTCCTCTTTGTTTAATTTGTTTACTGTTACACCGTTTTCATCGGAAATCTCCAATATCGAATCGGTGAGTTTCTGGGAACCTATAACGGCTTCCGCTTCTATTTCCTTGGCGATTCCTTCAATAGTTTGCTGCAGATCTTCCGGCAATTCATTCCATGATTCTTCGCTTACTAAAACATAGCAGAGGAATGGGTCAATAAAGCCGGGTAGCGTTATGTTCTTAGCTACTTCATAAAACTTGTAAGTATCAATGCTATATAAAACATAAATAGTTCCATCCATTGTGCCTCTCATCATAGCTTCATATTGCTCAGAGGGCGCAACATTTATAGGTGTTACTCCCATTGATTTAAACCAGGTGGGCCACATGCTGGAGCCCATGCGAAGTTTGGTACCTTTAATGTCATCAAATGTTTTAATTGGTTCAGTAGATATTAACCCTTCAATGCTGACCGGCCAATAAAACAACACTTTTAATCCCTGTTTCTGATAAGCTTCTTCAAACATTTCACCGACCTTGGTCTCACGCATAACGTGCATGGCATGCTCGTGACCTTTACTCCAGAATGGCAGCCAGATAACATCGGATTCGGGAACAACGCCACCCCAATAGGAAGTTGAGCTTTCCATATCAGTAACGCCCCGCTTTAAAGAATCTAATGCTTCATTGGTAGAAGACAACTGGCCATTATAATAAACTTTAATATTTACTCTACCGTTTGTTTCTTCTTTAACGCGCTCGGCAAATTTTTCATGGGCTATGTGCTTTGATTCCCATTCATGTACGGGCGGAGGATAAGGACAATTCATACTAAGAGTATAAGTCTTACTATCAGCCGCTTTATCACCTTCGCCGCCTTCATTCTTAGAACCACATCCTGCAGTTAGCAGGGTAACTATCAGTAATGCAATAAGAACTAATATTGATTTTTTATGCACTTTCTGCTCCTCCTCTTTGGTCAACTTACATTAGATTACTTAACCGCCCCAAGAACCCCTTCCACGCACACCTCCCGTCCCAAATTAACTAACTTGCCCAATAACAAGAGCAAATATTGTGCCATTGATTGCAAATATATATATTGTTATGAATCCTCAGAAAAATTCAATTAAAACTAAGTTCCAACATGGCCAAAGTTCAAAATGCAACCATTAAAAAGTTCAAAATGCAACCCAAGAAGTTACTTATCGAAACATGGCTTCATCCAGGTCCTTTAGCTTTCTCCATAAGGTGGTGCGACTGGTACCAGTAATCTGAGAAATTTCTTTAATACTGGCGCCGGTGGAAAGCAAGTATTCTATAATCTCAAGCTCCATATCATCCATTTTACCTATTTTAATCGTGATGCTGTTTTCATCTCCAGATGGTACTGCATAAGACTTCTTAATTTTCTCATTGATCAGTCTAGCAATTAATTCTTCAGCCTTTTGATTTTCCTCAATTAAAAGGACATACTTTTGCATTACATTCTGCAGTTCCCTGACATTGCCCGGCCAATCGTATTTTTTTAATTTTTCCATAGCCGATTCAGTTAAAGACGATACATGTTTTTTCTCCTCGAAACTGAACTTTTTAATTAGGAATTCCGCAAGTTGTTCTACATCTTCTTTACGCTTACGTAGAGGAGGTATATCCAGGTTTAGCACCTCTAAACGATGGAACAGGTCGCTGCGAAAGTTACCCTCTTTAACGGCTAAGCTTAGTTCATAGTTGGTGGCGGAAATTATTCTAACATCCACCGGAATCACTCTGTCACTACCCAATCGCATAATTTCCCGTTCTTGCAAAATACGCAGCAGGCGGGCCTGCACAGGCAAGGGCATTTCACCAATTTCATCAAGTAAAATTGTACCCCCGTGCGCCATCTCAAATAAACCGGTTTTGCCGCCTTTTTTTGCCCCTGTAAAAGCTCCTTCCTCGTAACCAAACAATTCGCTTTCCAACAGATTCTCAGGCAGAGCAGCACAGTTTATGGCCACAAAAGGTCCATCCCGCCTGGCGCTGTCATTATGAATACTTTGGGCAAACAATTCCTTTCCGGTACCAGTCTCCCCGCATATCAGAACAGTGGCGTTTGCAGCGGCATACTTTTTAGCCCTGGCTATGGTGTCCAAAAGTTGGTCGCTGCTACCAATAAGATCTTCAAAAGTATGCTTGGCAAAAAGTCCCTTTTTAAACAGTTGGCGCCTTAAGTTTTGTTCCAATACCTGAATTCGATCCGCACCCTGAAACATAGTAACAGTACCTTTTTGCTTATTCTCCAAAATGATAGGCATACTGTTTATCCAGAACTGTTTGCGTCCTATTTCTTTAAAAACCTCTGTGCTGTTAGCGCCTCCATTACACAAAAAGCCTAAAATAACGGATTCACTTATATTTTCCATATGCCGCCCTACTATGGTACGGGCATCCATTTCCAAAAGACTTTCGGCAGCTTTATTCATAAAAACAATACGCTTATGCTCATCCATAATCAGTATGCCGTCATTGGTGGATGCCAACACAGCCTGATATCGCTTAGAACGTTCGTGATTGCGGCGAATTCCCTGCACCAATTCCAAGGCCTGGTTAATAGAACCGTGAATGGCGTCATTACCGGATTGTACCAGGACGGCATTTACACCAGATCTCTTAGCCATCTCATAAACGCATAAGCCCGTACTAACCACAACATCAATATCTGATCTTAAAATTTTACCCATTTGTTCATCCATTTCAAAAAGATTGGTATATGGATAGCAATCCACTGGGATGTCTAATATGTTGGTTATGGTTTTAAATTCGGAACTGAAATCATGGGTCATGTGGCCCAAAAAAGCAATCTTGCGCCCCATGCCTTTGGCTATGTAAAGTGCTTGTAATATATCGAATGAAGTTATTTCTATTAAAACAACAGGCAGTGAAATAGCCTTTTTTATTTTCCGGCCCGTCACGCCCCGACTGATGATTACGTCCACACCTTCGTGTTCAAATTGGTAAGCAATAGACACGCCTTCCTCCAATATCCCTTCCCTTACCTCCAAATTAATTTCCATTTCACTAGCCATTTTGTTAATCAACTTGGACATTTCCGGATAAGTGGAAACTACACCTATTTTTATATCCTTCATGGTTTCCTCCATAATATTAATCCCCCCGCCTGGCTAAAATTTATGTCATATTTCCAAATATTATATTTATAAATTATTATATATTTTCGAAATGCATCTTTAAGTAGTTTACAATACTGCAGACATTTAGACAATAATAGATATCTTTCGACATTTTTTTACTATAATGAAAAATAGTTAATAAGTGAAGGCAATGCAGCAATTAACAAGACCATCAGGACAGTGAAAGGCCAGTTGGCACGGACTATTTCAAAAGGTGATTTCTGCGCCAACCCGGACATGATTAAGGTAACTCCTGTAAAAGGAGAAATAATAACACTGGTCGCCCACCCGCCAACCAGTACCAGGGCAAGCTGTATCGGAGTCAAACCCAGCAGAGCCGGTTGCAGCGCGGCACCGTAGGCCATGACCGTTACCATCGGCGTTACTCCAAGCACACCCAATAACACTATCGAAGCCAAAATACCTAAGCACAAAAAGTACTCGTTGGGAAAACCAATGCTGCTGATTAGAACAGAAACTTTATTTCCGGCATTGGAACTTAAAAGCGCCGTAGCTGCAAATCCCGCTCCCATAAAAATTACTATTTCCGATGTGAACCGAGGCAATACGTTTTGCACATATTCAGTATAAGCGGGGGGAATTGCCTTCCCCCTACCCAGCACGCCCAACCATATGACAGGATAAACCAATGCTACTAGAGGAACGGCATCTAGCACTGGTATAGAGGTCCGGGTGGCGATGTAGATAATAGTACCGATAAAGGCTGTGCAAAATATAATTAATTCCGCTAGTTTTTTAATATCTATCTGGTCATTGCGCGAAGAAAGACTTAATTGAACACTGCTTTTTTTATTGGCAAAGATATGTACCAGCCAGCCAACCACTAAACTTATTACGGTAAGAAAAATGCCATAGCGGGCGAATTCGGCCCAGGATATGCCCAGATAATAGGTTACCACCCCAACTGAAATCATATTGGGAGACCAGTATATTGAGGAGGAGAAACCCCTTAAAATTGAAGCCGGGACCGAATTAAATGCTCGTGGCAGTTTACCACGCACAATTAACTGATAAACTACAGGCATGGCACCCATATTCATTAACGCCCCGAAAAAATGGGTAAGCAGGGCTGGAACCCAGTAAATCCGGTTCCGGTTATTCATGTACCTGCCCACCAGCGCATCCAAAACACCGTAATAGCCCCCGTATTTTAGGGGCATACCGAAAACGGGTACCAGGAGCAGTAAAGCGATTAAATTTACGTTATAGATTAATCCGGTTCTCCACGTTTCAAAACCCGCACCATCATAAACTAGTATCGCAGCACCCACTATAAATAAAGTCGATGCCACTACCCGGGCATTGTTTTTAATAATAGGCATACAAACCATCAAACAGGTTAAGCTCACAATGCTTAATACGTTATTAATATAGGGTATATTTATAAACGCACCTACCAAGTAAACCAAGGTAAGACCAACACAAAGTATTGATCTGGCCGTGGTTGAAAAAAAAAAGTTGCCGGTAGGTTTCTTTTTAACAACTGCTTTCATATATAATCCTCCGTTAATCCTCCAGTATAATCATCAATGTTTGTGCTTTTTATTCTGCAATTACGATGCCTTTCTATTTTACTGGCTATTTAGAATAGTTAATCATTTTATTGGTTCAAAATTTTACCTGAACCATTTCATTATGAAACAACCCCCATCCAAGGATGGGGGTCTATTGGTTCAACAAATATCTTGTACATTATGATGATTCTTTCACGGCATCTACATAGGCTGTAAAATTAACCAACCGCTCGCCCACCTGCGCCTGGCCGGTGAACACGTAAACCAGGTCGTAATTATCATTACGCATCATTTCCGGGTGGCGCGGTATATAAGCCAGTTCGACCGCGGTTACACTTGATGAATCAGCCACAAATCGGTCACCGGGCATAGAGCCAAAGAAGCCTTCCACATGTATTTGCGATTTGTTAACCAGTAACTTATCCCACGCCTGCTCCGGTGTAAGCAGAGGTTTTTCTTCGGGGACTGCTTGCATGGGGCGGAAACAGTTTACCGACCACACATCACCTTCGGGGCCCAATTGAACGGCAATATACGATGCAAAACCCGGCGGGTCACTGCTGGTAATGGCCACCCCACTGTAAAGCAGCGGGAATACCACCAAGCTGAAACCTGAACCATCATCTTTTACTACCGGTGCTCCAGGTTCCCCGGGCAGCACCGGGATTTGCTGCACCAGCCCGGTGGCTATCTCCATGGCTTTGCCCTCTGAGATACGGTTAGAATCAGGACTTTGTATCTGTGCGTTTATATTAGCCCTATACAGCCAGCCCCCATCCCATGAAGTCGGGGAAATTTCGGCGCTGGCATCCCGGATAGAACCGTCTTCCAATGGCTGGCCCTTGATGTTAAAGAAAGCAGCCAACTGCGGTATTTCGGACTTGGAGACTGCTACGCCCCGCTCAATCACTGAAGTCAGGGCTGAATCTACAACTGGGAGCTTTGTTTGCAGGGCGAAATTACCTGAATTGGGCCTAACATTGTTTTTCAGCAGGGGCACCAGGGCGGTAAATTGATCCCCGGGCTCACCTTCCGGCTTATATTCCCCGCTAAAGACAGCCACCGGTATCAGGTAAGGCGTATAGTCTATGGCGTAGGCAAGTTGATAGGCTGTTTGCACACGCTGGATAGTGGCCGTGCCGGTTTGGTAATGACGGTAATTTGGGGCTTCAAAGACACCTTCACCGCGTTTTAAAGCTTCCAGTGCTTCATTATAATCCGCAAACGGCATCTCAATCGCCTGTTCTTCGGAATACCATGTACCGTTGGCTTGGGTCACCTTGCCGCCTGAGGTTACCGTAACCCTAATTTCAGGTATGTAACCGTTCAAGGCAAGGCCGTTCGGAGCTTCCGGCAGGGTTAATACTATCTCAGTTAATACAACATCCGCAGCCTGTGGTTCCTGCATGGTGTGTTCTACGTTAAAATCCTCCTGCGGCAATAGCCCTGCAGCTTTAAGCCATTCAAGAGCTGCATTTTCCATTTCACTAACAGTAAGTTGCCCGCCGCCGGTTGCCCCGTCAGGATGACCGAAATAATACCACGAACCCTGGAAAGGCCATACTGTAAGGTCCGCATTTTGTCCCGCGATATAAATATGCCTGTTTTCAGGAATATTGCTTCCGTCTTCTACCAATTCCGCATTACTGATACCTAGGCGCCGGGCCAGTTCCAGGGCCTTTTGGGCAGTCATTACTTCATTTTTGTACCTGTAAACATTTCCTTCTTCGAGGCCGGCGGGCATGTCGCCCTGCATTTTAAACTGCACTTGCCGCAGGCCGTCAAGGCCGCTGCCCAGAGTAATTTGGGGTACCGGGGTATTGCTTGCCTGAGCCTGGGCCATAAACAGCGGTCCAACGTTGGGACGATTACTGTCCTTTCCCGGGTTGAAAAAAGCCAGCCAACCTGCCAGCATCACCACCAGCACCGCCGCCACCGACCCCAACCGAATAAACAGACTAAAACCTCTGGAGCGCCCGCGCTTTGATTTTCGAGTATGTCCGGCCAGTATCTTGCTGCGCAGCTTGTCTTTAAAAACAGTGTCCGCCTGTACATCGGGAAATTCACGCAGGCGTTTTCCCAGGTCGGAATTTAGTTTTTCAAACTCATCTTTCATGGCCATCCATCCTTTCCCGCAGTGCTCGCAGACCCCTTAGAGCCAGTTGCTTGACTGCCCCTTCCGAGCGGTTTATCACCCCGGCCACATCTTGTATACTTAAATCCTGTATATAACGAAGTGTTAGAACCTGCTGCTGCGCTTCGGGCAGTTCATGAAGAAACTTCAGCAGATCCATTTGCTCGGGCACAATTTCTATGTCAGCACTGTGCGGATGCTCTTGCAAGCTGTTTTCCCTGTTCATGCGCTTGTAGCTGCGGTAAATAATGTTTCCTGCTATCCGGTAAAGCCAGTGACCAAAAGGAATTCCCTTTTGCTTAAAACCTGCAATGTTCTCCATGGCATTTAAAAAAGTCTGCGACACAACATCTTCGGCATCCTGCCTGCTTTTGGTACGGTAGTATGAATAACGGTACAGGTGAGGCAAATAGTACTCATAAAGAGTAATAAAAGCATTCGGGTCCGATCTGGCCTTTTCTATTAGCTGGGCCTCATTTTCCAAACACAAGTCCAAGTATAAATCCCCCCTACCCCGCGGGTGTAGCCTATTTATCTTCGCACAGCCTGTAAGACCCCACCCTCGCATAAGGAAAGGGGACACACCTGCTGAAGCTCGGGTATTTCTCTGGGGAAAGGAATGTCCCCAACGTATGGGATTAGCAGGCTGTAAGCTCGAAATAAGTGCGACTAAGGTTCAGCGGTCAGGGGACACACCTCTGCTTATGGGTCAAGCTTTTGGGTCGAGGAATGTCCCCAACGTATGGGTCAAAACCCCACCTGAACCAAGTCTTCTTTATAATGATTAAGTAATTAGAGTATTAAAAAGTTACGCCCTGGGCCAAAAAAATTCCAACCAACCGGTTGGATTAACTTATTTAAACAAAATCCCTACTTTATTTGCGTGTCAATTTATGGCAAATGTATATTTTAAACTGCAAATTAGATTACTGAATCATCATCCTCTACTTCCTGGATGTATGACAGGTTATCTTCCCGAAGGTCAACATACAGGTTGCCGTCCGTTGACAAAGTAGCCAAAAAGATATCTCGTATATTACCAATCTTACGGGATGCAAGTTCGTTATACAGCCATTCATGGGTTAAATGGTTTTGTTTAAGGTTTTGTTCCACAATTTGTCCTTCTCTTATTATTTCGGACGAAACTCCTTTATAAATGGTGCTTTTATTTAAGTCTTGGGGTGTTAAAGGTAAGTGCTGGCTTTTTTTGAGGACGCTTAGCTGGCCGTGGGTTGGCTCCGCCAATTGTACCGATGGTGATGCCGGTAACAAAATCAAAGAAAGTCATTTGGGCCAGAAATTTTTTACCAATAAACCTGAATAAAATAACAAGCATGATAAAAACCATTACCGAATGGGATATAGCTTGAATCAGTTCATTAAAATCAACCAAATCATTCACTTCCCCGCAAATTACTCCCATTCTATTGTTTAGCGCAAATGGTAGAATATACGCGGGAAAGTGGTCTCATTAAATATGTAAAATGATCTTGGCCAAGAGTATTTAGATTTTAGCCCCTAAACAGCAAGGGGCTAAGCCATCTTAACTTTATAATTACTATTTCTTTAACTTGCCTACCGAGGCCATGTACACTATGGTCTCGTCTTCCCCGTCGACACCCAGAAGTTTATTTATTTCATCGTCGAAAAAAGCGCCTATGGAACAGCAACCGAGCTCCAGTGCCGTTGCCGCCAGGTAGAGATTTTGTCCTGCGTGGCCGGCATCCATATAAATATAGCGGATGCCCCGCTGGCCGTATTTCCAGAAGGTGCGGCTGGTAACCGCCGTCCAAAAGAAATTGATAGCGGCATTCTCCACGATTTGCTGGCCTAACGCCGCCTCGGCCAGGGAATGTCCCAAATCCCCATCCCGAAGTAAATACAGCCCGTGTTTGGGGACGCTGTAATGGTAGATACCAGGACTAAAGTCCTTTACTCGGTTGATATGAATATATGTTTCAATGGGGTAAAGGCCTCCGGCTGATGGAGCGGTCCTAAAGAAGAAGTCCTTACGGGCCGTAACTCTGGTGGCCCCCATGACCGCCCACGCAAGCTGCCCCAGTTCCTCCGGGGTAAGCTCTTCCACGGTGTAATTCCTTACTGATCTCCTCTCCAGCAACGACTGCCAGAGGGACTTCCCTCCGTCAGGCGGCGGGCCGGGCAATACTAGATATTCACCGTCATACTCTTTATAGCTTTCAGGCTTGTTATCCCAGTCCAGTCTTCTTCCTTCAAGATTGTTGCGGGAATACTTTGTGGTTTGCTGGTAGACATGGCCCAAGTTTTTTTCCACGTTATTTCCCCCGTATTCGCAATAGTGCTACTTACTTTACACAATATTGTTTCCAGTAACGTGAAATCTAATGTTTTTCCCTGCATTCTATAGAGTCGGGAATGGTACGAATAATTTTTATTATCAATATAACGGCCAGCAAACCCAAGATGAGAAAACCGGATATCGGGCCGATAATTTCACCGGCGGAAAAGGTCACTCCTACCGACAGTTGAAGAATTGTACTGACCACAATGATAGGTAATAAAAAGATAATAATACCGAGCAAGGGAAACAGTATTCGATAACCCCACGCGTTATGGCGAAGAATCAACGCCCCGGATATAAACGTGGCCGGGGTTATAATGGCCAAATCCAAAGCATCGGTTACCATTGTGGCGCTGCTTTCCAACAATACAGGCGGTCGTCCCTCAATGAGAGCCGCCACAATCTGAGACGACCATACTACTAAAGTAACCAGCCCGCTGGCAAAAATATAGCCAGCGGCAAAACGCCGGGGTAATTTGCTCATAACCTGCTGGGAAAAAACGTTCACATTGACCGTTGAGAAAGACAGGATAAAAGCAAATAGTGATGTTGAAAACAGGGCCACATAGACCAGAAATAAATTGTTATAAGAAGCTCTCAGGGCCATCGTTGCGTATGCGTAAAGAAAAAAAGCAAGGATACCGGTCAGCAAAAGGTGTGCCCTGGCAGAGCCACGGGCATAAAGCAAAGTTACCAGCGCCAGTAGGGGAATGCCTAAAAACAACGTTACCGCATCCTGGCCCATGAAACCGGCGGCACTAAACAGTGTGTCATACCGATAGAGCCCTTCTCCATAAAGAATTACGGTTTCACCGCGTATGGTTTCAAAGGAGAAAGGGCTACCCTGATCATGATAAAAAAGCCCCGCACCGGCAGCAACCGACGCCAAAATGCAAATAAGCAAGGCTAGTGCTATAACTAGTTTGGAAGCCTTCATTATTAAAACCTCCATATAACAACCGGGCAAAGCCCGCACTGTAAAAACACTATCTGTAATATAACCTTTATACTATATCCTGTTCATCCTGATCGGCATACCAGGAATCCCTGCCACTTTTATAAAGTTCGATCCCCCGAGCTATGGCAATGGTCAAAACGATGGCGATAACCGCCTCAGCAATGAACTGGGGAATAATATCGACCACCGCCGCCCATGTAATATAACCCCTTAAATAAGCCATGGACAAAACCAGTGTTGTGTTAGTGAGGGTGCCTAAAAAACCCGCAGCAATCCAGGCTAAATAAAGACTTACTCCCTTTAAGCCGGTAAAAGCCAGGTAGGCCACCAGACCCACAAATAGCCTGGGAAATATTGATACCAGCGGATCGGCAAAAATGGGGCTGTTGGCATTAAGCATGCTAAACAACCCGAACACCGCACCTACAATAATTCCCACCACCGGACCTTCCAAAACGCCCCCAAGGATGGCCGGCACGTGCATTATAGTGGCGTCTCCGGCAATATTGGGATCCGGAACCGGAATAAAGCCCAGTCCAGTCACCCCCAGAAAAACGGCAATAGCGCCTAGCACCCCAGTAATTGTAATTTTTCTGGTTGATTGGTTCAAGAAGAGCCACTCCTTTTGGCATCTATGGCTTTTGTTTTTCATTCTGACTACTGACTCCTGAAATCTGACTCCTGATTATACTATCCCTTCATCCCTGGCCTTTTTAACTGCCTGCAACCGGTCACGCACTTCCAGTTTGCTATAGATACTGGAAATGTAGTTTTTTACCGTGCCCTCGGAAAGAAAAAGCTTTTCCGCGGTTTCCCGGTTGCTCAGTCCCCGGGCAAGATACTCCAATACCTGCTGTTCACGCTCGCTCAACCCGTGTCTCAAGCTTTTAGGCTCGTTTTGTTTCAAATGGCTGGCCATCAGCCTAGCCATTTGCTGGTTAATCAGGGTTCCGCCCCGGTTGACCAGTCGAATGCCAGTAGCCAGATCTTTGGGGTGGATTGCTTTAAGCAAATACCCCTCAGCGCCGATATCCAGTGCTTCCACCACATAATCCAACTCCTGGAAGGTAGTTAGAATGATAACCCTTATCTGCGGCCAGCTTTTTTTAATTAAACGGGTAGCTACAATGCCGTCCATTTCCGGCATATGGATATCCATTAAAACAACATCGGGTTGTTCCCGCTCACACATCTCCACGGCAACGCGCCCGTTTTCGGCCATGCCGATCACTTCGATGTCCTCTTCTATATTTAAAACGATGCTTAGGCTCTCTCTAATCAGCTCTTGGTCATCTACAAGCAGTATCCTTACGTTATTCACATATTTTACCTCCCTGTCGGTATTAAACAGGTAATTTGGGTACCCTTTCCTTTTTCCGACTGGTATTCCAGTATGCCATGCAGAGCCGCCAGGCGCTGCTGCATGGCAGTAAGGCCAAATCCGGGCTTGAGATCATCGGATCCCGAACCGTCATCTAGTATAGATAACATTATTTCTGTGGGTGTAAAGCTCAGGTTGATGATTATATTTTTCGCCTGGCCGTGCCGCAGGGCGTTGGTCAGCGATTCTTGAATGCAGCGCAGAACTGTCATCTTTACCGGCAGAACCTCATCGCGAACTTCCCCTTCGGTATTGATACTGACGTTTGTGCCCGTATGCAATGAGAATTCATTAGTTATGCGAGCTATATGCTGGGTCAAAGGCAGTTCCTGGCCTTCGGGAGCAATCTGGTGAATACTCTGCCGGACTTCGGCCAGTCCATTTCTGGCCACCCGACGCAGCACATCCAACTTTTCCCTGGCCTTATCCGGTGTATGGTCAATTAAATAACTAACTGCGTCCATGCCCATGATTACAGAGGTAAAGGTATGCCCTACCGTGTCATGTAATTCCCTGGCCATGCGGTTGCGTTCCTCCAGTTGGGTAAGTTGCTCCACCTGCTCGGCGTGTGCCACCAGCATCCGGTTTTGCTCTTGGATCAGTTGATACTGTCGTTTGTTATCCCTAAGCAACTGCTTCACCTTAATGTGGGCATCCAGCATGCGCCTGAAGATGTAACCCAGGGCAAGCATGATCAGATTTTGTAATACTGCTAGCAATACATCTGTCTTGGGGCCACCGGGAATAGCCAGACTAGCTAAAGGAATCAACAAAGCAAAAAAAGTTATAATTAACCACAGGTTCTTTTTATGAATAAAATACCCTACGGTTAACAATGGCACTGCCAGAACCAAAATGTTTTTATGCAAAATGAGGGAAATATAAACCTGCAGCCCACCGGTGCAGACCAGCTCGGCCAGCGGGTAAAGCAATACATTAATGGTCCCGGGCTGCCAAAACAATTGCGGCACGATAAAGGCCACCAGCAGCCAAATTAGCAAAATGTAAAAGGACATACTAGTGTGATCCGGATCCGTTATGAAAACGATGACCAGGATAAAAAACCATCCGGCTCGCACCATGGTGAGCAGAAAATCCAACCACTGCCAGGTTCTGGGTTGTTCACTCATAAAATACCCTGCGCTTTCCTTAATTCTTACCCTAATAATTATAGCATTCCTGATAACCTCCTGCAGAAAAGTGTTTTTAATCATGTACTATTTCATCTGAGCCTTTCATTTTCTTTAATAGGATATTTAATTGCCTGCACATTTTTATTCTAATGTGTTATCTTGCTGCCATGTAGTGTAATAAGTCATATTATCCTGGGGTGATGTCATATGACCTTAGATGCGGCCAGTGTTATAAAAAAGAATATGGTGCCACCCCGCCTGCCGTAAGCTTGATTCCCAACCAGGTTAAAACAGTAAACCTTCATATGACACTTAACACATAAAGACATGACTAATTACACTACATAAAAGCAAAGCAGCGCACTAAAATTAGGTATGTTAAAAGAATGTTTGGAGGGATCGCAGTGCCCAGGGAAGTTGTCGTTATCATAGGTAGTCCTCATAAAGGAAGAACTCTGGAGATAGTTAACAAACTAGAACAAAGTCTAAAAGAGATAGACAATATCAGTTTTGAATATGTTTTTCTAAGAGATGTTGACCTAAAACAATGCCGGGGTTGTGGGGTTTGTTTGGAGAGAGGCGAAGAATTTTGCCCTTTAAAAGATGACCGTACAGATATTTTTATGAAGATGATGCACGCTGACGGGGTTATCTTTGCCACACCGGTATATTCCTTACAGGTAACTGCACTATTGAAAAACCTTTTGGATCGTTTGGCTTATGTCTTCCATCGCCCTTGTTTTTTCCATAAAACTTTTATGCCGGTGGTAACCCAGGGGGTCTACGGCGCTGAAGGGGTCTTAAAATATTTGGATGAGGTGGCTCATTTCTGGGGTTTTAAAACCTGCCCGGGCCTTGGTCTGACCGTAGCATGGGATAAACCACTACCTTCCGAACAACAAAAAAACGAGCGCGAAATAAATGAAGCTGCCCGGAGGTTTTATAACTCCTTAACCAACCAGGCTGACCCCGTCCCCAGCATAAAAGACGTGCTTATTTTCCGTTCTGTGCGGGCTATACACTCACTTGCTGCGGGATTGTCCCGAGACCATCGGTACTACAAAGAACAAGGCTGGCTCGAAGCCGATTATTATTATCCCACTAAACTAGCCTGGTATAAGAAAATAGTTGGGAGGTGGGCTGAAAAACAGGCGCTCAAACAAGCCTTGCAAACGCAAAAAGAAAAAAATTTGCAATTAGCAGGAACAAAACTTTCTTAACCAATAAAGTGAATCAATACTTTTTGATTTAATATGAGAGGTGGTTTAAAAATGTTTTGGTGGATAGCAGCAGCGCTGGTATGGCTGATTTCTGCGATCTGAATTATGGCCGTCATGGCGGACGTGATCCGCGGCAAATCTGCCCCCTTTAGTAAAAATGCTACCATTGGCTATGCCTTTCACGGTGTTACGGCCATCATCGCGATTGCGTTGGTGATAAAAGCGCTTAATTCTTAACCCAGGCTCAAAATAACAGGCTACTTAAAGGAGGTAGTTGGTTTGAAAATATTAGGTTACTTATTTATTATTCTAGGCCTGGTGTGAATTGCCAGCATTTTGGGAGGGGTCTTCTCCCATACTTATTTAACAGTTAATCAACTCTGGGGCGGCTTGGCCTTTCATGCTTTTTGTATGGCGCTGGGCATGCATTTTATTGTCAAGGGAACAAAGTCTAAATCGATTAGGTGATGAGAAAAACATGGAAGAAGAGTTTGGCCAAGAATATTTCCAATATAGACTGAGAACCGGCATGTTCCTGCCGGTTCTCAGATTATACTAAACCTTTCAAGAATTGCTGCCGCAGTTCCTCTTCAAATCTCTCTATGGCATAGCGTAGCATGGTGCGGGGCATTTGCCTGTAGTGTTTTTTGATGAAATTAAACTCCACCTCAAAGTCCCTTTTGCCGATTTCCCTTAACATCCAGCCCACTGCTTTATGAATGAGGTCATGTTCGTGGGGCAACAGCATCACAGCTATTTTTAAGGTATCATCGTACCGGTTATGCTTAATGAAATGAAAGGTGGCAATTACCGCAATTCTCTGTTTCCAAAGGTTATTTGACTCGGATAACTCGTACAAGATGTCTTTTTCTCTTTCCAGCAGGTAAGCGCCGAGAATCTTATCCGCCGAGCAATCAACCAGGTCCCAGTTGTTGATATGCGCTGCGTTGGCCAGGTAAAAATCCACAACGGCTTTTTTATCTGGTTCGGTTTTTAGTTTCTCGTACTTGTATGTCAGCAAGAATAAGGCAGTTAACCGGTACTCATGAATTGGTTCATGCAGCAGTTTTTCCACATCATCCAATGATACCTGCTGATAAAACTTTTTAGCCACTTTCCGCTGGCTGGGCACAGTAACCCCAATGAAAATATCTCCTTCAGCATAGCCGCCAGGGTTGGTTTTAAAGAATTTTGGCAGGAATGCTGCTTTCCCTGCATCTGAATATTGGAGAAGTTCGTCTTTTATCATTTGAACGTTCATAAGTTTCACTCCATGTGGTGCACCACTTTAATTGTAATTTAACTGATCTAGAACTTTTAACCGCTTTAAAATAGGCTCACCGTGGCAGGGTGAATTTACACCTCGATCACGTTGAGCCTAAAATATAACAAAAATTCAAGCCTGACCCCTTACTTTCACCAATATCTATGAAATGCATATATTAAAGCATTAAGGTGTTAGGCAGGTGATTAAGCTTGGGTGAATTAATTTCGACAACACTGATCACGGCACTCATATTCACTATCGCGATTACTCAACGGATTAGAATTTTTAAAATAACAATAAACCGCAGGACATATTACGAGAAGTTATTTAAACAATAAAGGTAAGTCCACTCCAACCCCATTGTTAATGTGGCTTTATTGCTATGGGAAAAACTTTATTTACGGCCGGTCTTCCAACGCATACCCCAGCCGTAAGCTTGGTCCACATCGCGATGTCCCGTGAAATACTTAACTAAACGTTCAACGCTAAAAGTTTCGTTATTGACATTTTCAATTAAGGCGATGGCACACATAATTTTGCGGTTGTCATGCTCGTCCAACCGCACCTCAATATCAGGCCCCCCGGGTTGCTTGATGGTAATCACTCCATCTGCCTGGGCCCAATTTGCCACGCCCTCGTAAATATAGGCAAAGACAAGGATACGCTTAAACTCGGGTATGCGGTCACCATTAATCCTGATATTTTCTCCGCCAGACACTGCACCCGTCCGGTCGTCACCATCGAGGGTTATATACGGAAAGGTTTGATATGAACCAAAGGATTTGCCCAGCGCCTGGATAACCCCTTTATCCCCGTTTTTCATATCAAAAAAACAGCCCAGATCCAGATCAACCCCGCCACTTTTACCGCCAAAGATAGAGCCCAGTAAACCAGTTGATTGTTTGTTGTTTTGTTGCTGATTCCAGTTAAGATTAATTAGGATTTCACCCAGTTTGTTATTGGACTTTTTCTCAAGACTGATTTTTTGTCCCTTTTTCTTTAATTCGATTTTACTTAAATTTATCTTTTGTTTAGGTTGTTCTTGAACCTGTGGTTTTGGCACAAACACGGTCGGCGTTTCTGTTTTTGGTTTGCTAGCTTGTTGAGCAGCTGTTTGGTTATCTACAGCAATATCAAATCCCCCGCACAAAGCGGCCAGTCCTCCCTGGTAACCCATAGCTACAGGGCTAAACTTCCATTCACCATTATGGCGGTAGAGTTCAGCGACAACAATGGCGGTCTCCACATTAAAATCTTTGCCCATAGCAAATTTAATTAGCTCTTCGTTACTGTTATTAACTATCCTTAAGTATGCATTTGGCACCTGTCCAAAGGTGTGTCCTCTTTGTGGGCCTTCATAAATAGTTAGGGTAAAAGCAACCTTCATCACATCAGCGGGAATTGCATTTAGGTTAATTTTCAGGTGCGCCTTATCTGGTGCATTAGGGGTTTGAATAGTTACAGCATTATTTTGGCTGGCTGGATTGCCGTAAAAAATAAAATCTTCGTCACCCCGACATTTACCATTAGCTTGCAGCATGAAGGCCGCAGCATCTATTTCAATGCCGCTTATACCGGTATCCCATCCCATGGCAATAATAATTTCGGTCAGACCGGGATACTTTTTGGTAAGATCAGTCTTTTGTCCCCTCATTACAGTTACCGACAACACCAATCCCCCTTTTCTATTTAGTTTTTCGCAGGTGGTTGTTCAGGATCGTTTACCTTGGGGAATGAAATTGCGAATCCAATTACCAAATCCCCTGGGATTTCTTGTTTGAATAATGATGGGGCCCGGCCCTATGAACCGACAGACCGCAACCTCACCAGAAGTAAAGGATGAAATCCACCCCTTGGATGCCTTCTCTATGGTATATTGCATATAATCAGGCCAGGCAACCAAGTGGCTGTTGTCTATAACGTACTCCTGTCCGGGTTCAAGGTTAATCATGTGAATACCACCATATGTATTGATAAATACAATCCCCTTACCACTTATTTTAACTATAAAGAAACCTTCTCCGGAAAATACCCCCTGGGCCAGGTTTTGCATTTTGGTAGACACAACAAGTTCTGCCGAGCCGGCCAAAAAACCATCCTTTTGAACAAGCATACTGTATGAACCATCAAGCTCGACGTCAATAATATCCCCGGGAGTGGAAGGGGCCAGTAGAACCTCCCCGGGCCCCCTGCGTGCAGTTAGGGTTTGAAAGAAAAAGCTTTCCCCGGCAATCATACGGCTAATGCCGCCCAGCAGGCCGCCATCCATTTTACCTTCTACATCAATGGTATTGGCCATACCCACCATGGCATCATATTCAGCCTTGATTGTTTCACCCTGTTGAAGATATGCCTGTACCAGTGGAAAGGCACCCTGATAAAGTATCTTGTAATTCATATTTTCATCCCCATAATTGTTTATTTGTTACTGTCCTCAAGATAGATTTTGGGAAACACGTCGTTGTCATCCTGAGCGTAGCGAAGGATCTAATCTTTAAGATTCTTCGCTGCGCTCAGAATGACATAAGACTTGACTTTTGACTAATTTAACCACGGCCTGTAAGATTTCCTCGCCGGCCAACAGTCCGGAAGACTTGGTAAGTAACCAATTGTCTGGTAAACATTCCAACTGCTCGTACAATTCACCATGGGCGGGTATAAAAGCGTAATTTACCCCTTGCAGAAGAGGTAAGTCCAACAAAGAATCCCCTGCGGCAATCACTCTGTAATCACCTGTCATTTGAATTACCCTGGTTAAAGCAGCCCGTTTATTTATCATCTGGGGAACCAAGTAAAGCTTTCTCCCTTGTAGTGATACCACCCAGTTTTGCCCCCTGGCCCAATTACAAAAAGAAGCCAGTTCTTTTAGCGGTATTTTTGCTTTTTCTATAATGCAATAATAAAACACCCCGTCTGCTTCACGCATTGGCTGCGCCCATTCGTCACTAGCCAGCCGGTCAAACTCCTTTAAAACATCATGTCCTGCCGCACAGTGGTGGTTAAGCAACCGGCTTACCATATCCCTATAACCTGTGTCCACAACGCCACCCCTAATCAAATTGGCACCGTTACTAGTAATGGCATATTCAGGCTTTAATGCGGTTTGAAGAAAATCAACGCGCAGGTACTGTTCAATAGTCCTAGTGGTGCATGGGACAAATAGTATTTTGCCGGCAATATATTTTAGCAACTGCGCCGCAGCCTCAGTCATGTAGGAGTAATACTGGCCGGTTTCGGCCGCCTTGACCCGGCCTGAGAAACTTTTAAGAAACTTATCCGAATAAATTAAGGTACGGTCAAGGTCGCTGGCAAAGATCATCTAGTTGTCCTCCATTGACTTAATCAGACCACAACAGGAATAATTCATCCCGGGGTACTCTTTAACTGGCACCCCCCTATCCTTAGCCAGCATCAAAATATGCTTAATGTCAGGGTGTTCAATATTTCTTACTAGTATTTTCCAGGGCACCCGACGTAATAAAACCCTTGTCGTTTCCCCTACCCCCGGTTTAACCATGTTAATACTTTTAATCCCAAACTCAAGCTGAATTTTCCTCGTTTCTTTTTTACCGAGCCACTCGGGGGCGTTATCAATCCCTATTTCCGGGTTGTTCTGTAAAAGATGCCGGGCATTTTTGTGGGCGCTGGTAAAGTGCCGGGCAATAGTATTAACAAAGTAATTAGATAGATCTTCACTGGCGAGTTCCCTGTAATACTTGGCCCCATGGAATTCCAGTGGGCCAATGAGGTCATTTCGGTATACCGTTCTGGACATTAACCCGGATACAGTTGCATTTAAGCAAGCGCTGGGGATTAAAAAATCTTCCCTGGTGCCAAAAATACCGGCGCAATAACCGGGGTCGGCCAGCACAGCCATATCTCTGCCAATTGTGCCTTTTACAATGCCAAACTTCTGTTCAAAGTCTAACAGGGCATTAAATAATTCATTGGTAATGGCCCCTTTGCCAGTCCATCCATCAATAAACTGAATTTCGCATCCCGGGTGTCTTTGAAGGATGTAAATAAGGGCATTTTGATCAATTCCTTTATCCCGAATAATGGAAATACTATAATGGGGCACATCAATGCCATAGAAAAGCCGGATATACTTTTTGATAAGCACCCCTGCAGGTGTACCGGCTCTGGCCAGGGACACCAGCACCACATTAATTGGGGACATTCCTCCTCGGAGGTGTGTCCCCATTCCACTTTCAGAAGTGTGTTTCTTAAGAATGGTTTCGGATACTATAGCAGTGGCTAAAGCCAGCCTTAGGCTGGCTTCCTTTAAAGACTGGTGAAATAACTCAATGTATTGTGGAACAGGTTTATATTCAATGGGTAACATTTCAGAATAATGCTTGCCTTTTTGGATCGCCCTTTCCCTTTCCTCGTTGCCCTGCTCCTTAATGGATGGCCCAATATCCTTTAATAAGAATATAGCATCGTCATCGCTATAACTACCTAAAGGAGCGGGGTCGGGAATCCAAGGGCATTCCTTAAGGGCCCCATAAATTGCGTCTTTTGCCAAAGATTTGATGGTGAACACCTCCAGGTAGTAATCAGCGACAAAAGATAACAAATGTTATACAAGTAATCCCTAAACGCTTAAGTGCTAGCACCAGTGGGGCTACCTGTTCTGGTTGCACACTTCTTTCCCAAAATATGAAAACCTCATCGTAATAGTAGGGAGGAATATTGTAAACAAAGTTTTTGATATCTGGTCGGAAAGGGTCTTCTAAGGGTATGGCATATTTAACAGCATAGTCATCCTTTAAACATGGGTGCACCGGGCTGCGTGTTGTTGACTGCACCCATACACCATCACCCATAAACTGGGCGATTAAAAAAGGGATATACATAAATTCACCGGTTCCAAGGCATAGTGTCCTTGCACCGCTTCTGGTTTGGGCAAGTTTATGGCCGATTCTTTTTGCTTCTCTATATAAATCCCTATTATTGTCTACAGTGATCCCGAATCGTCCGGTATATCCAAGGTAGGTGTCCTTGCTACCACCGGGGGATGTTGGGTGATAAATAAAATCCATGGGTTGATGCATTACATTAACTTTTGGAATAAAACCGCCCGGGGCGGTTAATGGAGTATCGATGGTAGGAGAATCACCTTGTGCGTAAAAACTTCCTTTAATAAGAGAAATGACTTCAATTTGCAGACCTAACTCCCGTTCCATCCGGCTATATTTTTCTTGAGCTGCTTTAGAACGCCAGTCCAGGATGGTTAGAATGGCATATTTCTTTTGGGGAAACTTGTTTTGTATGGTTTTAATTATGTTCAAGCAGGTATTACCCGTGGTAATTTCATCGTCAATCAAAACCAGCAGGTCATTGCCCTTTAAGAGCTCAACATTACTGATTAGGCACCTTTGATCCGGTGCATGACAGTGATCCTCGGTGAAGTACAAGGTATCAAATGAACCCTCAAGGTTCTCCCTCGTTGTATGCAGGTAATGAATATTTCCTGTAAAGCTGGTAAATACTGAATGGCCGAGTGCTGTGGCAGTTTCAGCAAACCCAATAAATAGCGCTTGCCCGGGGAAATGATAAATTGGTTTTTCAATAACCGATTCCATGTCAAATTTTAAATCATCGGCCAGGGCTTTGGCGGCTTGTTCAACCTGATCATTACCGACACCACTGTCGGTGGTTATGTTCAGGGCTTGTGCCAGTCTTGAGGCTAAAAGAAACCCTGTTATAAACGGAACCCGGGGGCGCACCGGTATATGTTTGCCAATTAGTTTGCTTACAAATAGGTAGCTTCTTTTCGGGTTATTTCTGGCGGCCATAGAGAAGAGGCATTCGGGGGGCAAAGAGTAGTAATTCTCTTCAACTTTGATGTCCACCGTTAGACCATTCAATACAGTGCAATTTTTCTCCTTCGTAAATAATGCTTGTGTAATCATACTTCTCATTAAGTACCCCGTATATTTTTGATAGTTCCATAATCCTTTGGGCCCAGAAAGTATGGGGCTTGGACTCATTCATCTTGTTGTTATAAACGCTCTTTGTAACCCCGCCGTTTCCACCGTTAGCGAGAATGTCCCGGGCATCGCAGTATTCTTCGTGGGTTACAACATAAAGCGCTTGAACCGGCAGTATGTGATCCGGGTGAATAACGGTCTTGCCAATCAGGCCGTTTGCCTTATCTAGCATAACCTCCCTAATCAGCCCGTCCATGTAACTGCAAAGTAAATTGTAGCGTACTCTTTGGCCTTCTTGTCCAAACTGCTCATGGAATGGTGATTGCCTTAATAGGGGCTTTAAAACCCTTTCACCTGAGGAAAAGTATTCCCAGACAGGGCCGGAGACCACATAATCGCCATTATTTCTTCTAAAAATATTAACCAAATCGGCAATAAAGTCCCGAATAACCGCAATGTCGTAGATGGTTAACTCAGGGCTCCGTCTAATGCCATATAACCCGGATAGATCAGTGGCCCCCATGCGGACATTTAGAACAATTTCTTGGTAATCATCCAGTAATGCTTTAATCTTTAGCAGCGAAGACACCCTGGATTCCACATGAATGATTTCAGGATCCTCTAGTATAGGCATACCGTATAGCTTTATACCATTTTTTTCATTTGTTTTAACCAACTGTTCAAGATACTCATAACCGTTGCTGGTATTAAATTTGGGAAACACAAAGCCGGTTAAAACGCTTAATGCAGATCCCAAATTATTGGTTAGCCTTTTAAACTGGTTAATATTTCTAACCCTAATAAAGATAAAGGGGAGCGAGCCCCCCTTTTCATTATTTGGGGACGAAGAGAGCAGGCCTTTTAGTTGCAGGGCCAGGTTTTTTTCTGCAGCATCGACTTCCCTGTCATCCACCGCATCTTCCAAGCAAATGACAGTAGATATGAGACCGGGAATTTCGTTATTCATTATTTTGCTGATGGCCCTGTGTGAAGTCCCGGGCATATAAAGGGTAGCACCCAGGGCATGAGCTAATGTTATTTTGTTTGTGTCCAGGATTTCTTGAGTCGGGGGCAAGAAAAATATTTTTTGCTTTAGCTCATTGCTCAGATAATCAAAATAAGTCATGCTGCTTTTTTACCACCTTCACGCAAGTGATGAAGTAGGATGGTACCGAGCAGTACAGTTGCCATCAAGGAAAAAACAACATAATGTGACACATGGATGCCAAAGGCCTGAGCCATTAATTTTGTACCAATCAAGGCAATAAGTACATAAGCGGCAGATTCCAGTGTCGGGTACTTATCCAGCCATTTAATGAAAACTGTGGCCACACCCCGCATCATCAATATACCCAACATACCACCCAGCACCAGCACCCAGACTTGATCGCTTAAGGCAAAGGCAGCCAGGATACTGTCAACACTAAAGGAGATATCCATTAATTCAACCGTAACTACTACACCCCAGAACGTATCCCAGAAACCACCTTTTCTGACTTTAACTTCGCCCTCTTCGCCTGCTTCCTGTTTTTTGGCAAGAAAGTATTTAGCTGCCATCCACAATAGGTACCCGGCACCTAGAATTTGAATCCATTGTATCTGGATCAGATAAGTGCCCAAGCCGATGGCTATAACTCGGAAGAAATAAGCACCAAAAATACCATAGAGTAGTGCTTTTTTGCGCTGGTGCTCCGGCAGCCTATTTACCACCACAGCCAGTACCAATGCATTATCGCAGGATAGCAAGCCCTCAAGAATAACTAACCAAAAAATAATGCCCAAATTTACCGGGTCTGTAATTGCCCCGTAGAACAAATCCCACGATAAAAAATGCCCATAATTAGCTAAAAGCCCGGCAAAAAAAACTGATATAGCTTCCAATATAAAATAAAAGCCTCCTTGTTAAATGTGGATTGATTGTCTGGGCTAATTGTTAAGTTATTTTAAGTTATCTAACATTATATTTCCTAATTATTTACAGGAAGGCCGTCAAGTCTAAGATATTAATCAACTCTGAAAAGGGGTGCTCTAAAAGGCACCCCTTTCATATACTAATAGTTCTTTTTGTTTCTAGCCGGCGTTTAAACCATAGGTGGAAGCAAGTGCAGCTAAGCCGCCTTGGAACCCACTACCTACTGCGCTAAATTTCCATTCACCGCTATGACGGTATATCTCGGCAACCACCAGACCTGTTTCAATGGAGTAATCTTCGCCTAGGTCATAGCGAATAATTTCTTCACCATTGTCTTCATTTACCACCCGCACAAAGGCATTGGAAACCTGACCAAAGTTTTGACTACGGGTAGCAGCGTCGTGGATGTCGATGCAAATTGCAATCTTCTCAATTTCAGCCGGAACTGTTGCAAGGTTGATTTTAATGCTTTCATCATCACCCTCGCCTGCACCGGTAAGGTTATCCCCGGATAAGACAACCGAACCACTGGGGTCTTGTTTATTATTGTAGAAAATGAAGGCGCCATCACCGGCAGCCTTGCCTTCTGTATTTACCAGGAAAGCCACTGCATCTAAATCGAAATCCTTGCCACCATCATACTTATTAGTATCCCAACCAAGACCTAAGAAAATTTTTGTTAGGCCGGGGTTAGTTTTAGTTAAATCTATCTTCTGCCCTTTAGCTAAGGAGATCATGTATTTACCCCCACTAATTAATTATAATTCTTTACACAAACCGTCTGGTCAGGGACTCCAGACCGGGATCCATAGTTGCTTCACCAAGAGCGGCAAATTTCCACTCGCCGTTATGACGATAGACTTCACCGGTAATTAAAGATGTTTTGCCCTCATAACCTTCGGATAAGTTAAACTTACATAACTCATTATTATTTGCACCGTTGATAATGCGAATGAAGGCATTTTTAATCATCCCAAAATGCTGTTTACGTTTAGCACAATCATAAATGTTAACCACAAATACCAGCCGGTGCACATCTGCAGGTACTCTGGCCAGTTCGATATGAATTTGTTCATCGTCACCGTCACCATCTCCGGTGAGGTTGTCTCCAGTGTGACGAACGCTTCCGCAAGGGCTTTTTAAATTGCCAAAATAAATAAGGTTCTTCTTCTGAGCTAATTTACCATCTTTATTCAATAGATATACCGAAGCATCGCAGTCTATTTTCGGGGCGCCCCCACCACCGAAAAGACCGCCTAACAGACCACCACCACCGCCGCCACTTTTAACTGGATCCCATCCCAAACCGGCTATAATGGTTGTTAAACCAGGGTTAGTTTTAGTTAGATCAATCTTTTGTCCTTTTTGCAGGTTAACCATTAAATAGCTCCCTTCCTATTCCAAACCGTAAAGACGAACAAGACCAGCTAGTCCATCATTAAAGCCTTGACCTACAGCAGCAAATTTCCACTCCGTACCATGGCGATAAAGCTCAGCAAATACCAGGGCGGTTTCTATACTGTAGTCCTCACTTAGATCGTAGCGCAGCAGTTCAGCGTTCGAAGTTTCGTCTAATACGCGAACAAAAGCGTTTGATACCAGGCCAAAATTCTGGTTGCGCTCCGCTGCCATGTGTATGGTAACAGTGATAGCGATTTTGCTGACATTAGCCGGTACTTTGCTTAAATCAATTTTAACTTGCTCATCGTCACCCTCACCCTCACCGGTAAGGTTGTCCCCCAAATGTTCAACAGAGCCGCTTTTGTGTTTCAGATTATTATAATACACAAAATCCTCGGCACCGGAGCATTTAGCATTCTCCCCCAGTAAAAATACGGAGGCGTCTAAATCAAAATCAGCGCCATCAAATTTGTTTGTATCCCACCCCAGCCCAATAATAACCTTGGCAAGACCTGCTCTACCCTTTGTCAAGTCCACTTTTTGACCTTTTTGTAAGTTTACAGCCAAGAAAAAGTCCTCCTTTTGAAAAAAGTTTACTTATACTTAATTTTATATGATTATATGTCATAATGCAATATATTTCACTTATACATCCTACGCGTTGGTATGTATTACAAAATTTGATATATCCGGTTTTTCTCTTTTAGCTTTGTACATAGCGACATCGGCTTTTTGCATCAACTCCCGCAGAGTAGTTCCGTTATCAGGATAAAGACTTACACCGATGCTAGCCTTGATATCTATTTCTTGACCATCAATAACGAATGAAACTGTTAATGCCTCGATTATTTTTAAAACTGCTGAGTTAGCATCTTCAATTGAGGTAATGCCGGTAAGAAGCACCAAAAATTCATCACCCCCGGCCCTAACTACCATGTCATCCTTACGAAGATTGCTTTTTAGCTTACGGGCTACTTCCTTAAGGACTTGATCTCCAACTTCATGCCCGAATGTATCATTTAGTATTTTAAAATTATTTAAATCGATAAACAGAACGGCCATCTTGGTGTTTTCTTTTACATCTCTACCTTGAGAAGTTACCTTCCTAAAGTATTCCCCAAAAAGCTTCCTGTTGGGTAAGTTGGTCAGGGAATCACAAGATGCCAACTGTTCAGTTCGTCTCAGCAGATATACCATGCTAAGGGTAAATAATATAAACACAAAAATTATTAATGCCGTTTTTCCTATGAATAAATTCCTCTCCACTAATAACCTTGAATGTAGAATACTATCATCATAAGTTATTCCAACAACATATGAATTCCACCAGTTAAATTCACCATCTTCTGTATAGTTTAAGTAAGGGATATAATTATGTACTTGGCTGACTTGCGAGTAATTACCCCCGGCAACCTTAATCGACTTGTTAGATAAAACAGCATTCTTAACGATATCTTTTACTTCACTAGATATTGCAACATCAATATAAGGCCCTTCCCCTTTGGTGACTACTCCTACCTCGCTGCCCGTTTCATTAAACTTATAAAAAGAAATCATTTTAACTAATTCATTATTTTCAGTTACGGTATCGGCATGGGAAAAAATATTTAAATCTTGCATTGCGGGATGTTTTTCCGCTATATCTATGCTTAATTCTAAAAGATATTTATGATCAGGAGTGGGCATATAGCTGTATTTTTTAATTGTCTGGGTAGCTGTTGATATATCCATCCGATCTGCATTAAACTCATTACCTGCCATCCGTTCCCTAAGCAACCCGGCAAAACTGGGAAATTGTTTAAAATCCAGCCCTAAATCTTCTATAAATGTTGTATGTATAATCTCTAAGTTACTATCCACGATATAGATTTCATAGTCTGTGAATTCCTTTTTCAGCTGCTCCAAATCCCAACTGATAATGTCCGGGTTTTGAGTGTATTTTTCTACCATCACCCCGGATAACTGAGACATTTCTTGATTTAAATATCTTTCTAATATTTTATAACTGCTATCTGCATATTTTAGAGATTCTAAGACATTTTGTTCAACCATAGCTTGTTGAATGGCATTATTTTCATTAATAATATCCTTTGTGTTTTGGTAGTTTTGATAAGATAAAAATAGCATAAAGAAAAATAACAGACATATAATCACATATTTATATTTAAACAAAAGATTCGTCATAAAAATCGCCTTTCATCCTTATTGTGATTGAATTCAATCTTAATCTGTATTATAGATACATTTTACTCATATTTCTATTGTTTTCTTGCCAGTCAAAACAAAAAACAATCAGATTGTCAAGGGGACGGGTTTATTGACATCCATTTGTTGTCAATAAACCCGTCCCCTTGAAATATAGATACTATAAATTGATGACAAAGCAAGGGTTTATGCTCTGGCTTTTTAAGAAATGGCCGGCAAATATAGATAAGCCAAATTATTTTGTTATAAGTCATCACAAATAGGCTCATATTATAATTACAGTCAAATACTCTAAGGAGTTTTGAATCTATGAAACAAAATGATGGTTTATCTGCATGGCAACTAACCATGCTGGCCCTTGGAACTGTTGTTGGCGGTTCCTTTTTTTTAGGTTCATCAATAGCAATTAGGGCTGCTGGCCCGGCAATCCTGCTGTCTTTTATACTGGGAGGTATCTTAGTTTATATAATTCTGACGGCTCTTTCCGAAATGACGGTGGCGGACCCCAAGCCCGGCTCTTTTCGAACCTATTCAGAACAGCTATTTGGACCATGGCTTGGATTTATGGTGGGCTGGGTCTATTGGACAGGCTTGATTCTGGCTATGTCCAGTGAAGCAACGGCAGCTTCGATCTTCCTGCGGGCCTGGATACCTCAAGTTCCATTACCAATTTTAGCAATCTCAATAGTAGTTACTGTCACCCTTTTAAATTTACTGGGTGCAAAACTTCTAAGCAACCTGGAGGGCGGCTTGGCGACCATAAAATTAGGGGCTTTAATCGGCTTTATCGGCCTGGCTGCAGCACTAATATTGGGACTTATTCCTCAAAAGGCTCCTGTTGGGGTAGGTGCACTGGCTCTGGAACCACTTTTCCCGGCAGGCATCGCAGGGGTCGCGGGAAGCATGCTAATTGTGCTTTTCAGCTATGCCGGATTCGAAATAATAGGGTTAGCCGCTTCAGAAGCCCGGACACCTCATAAAACCATACCCAGGGCTATAACGTATACAGTTATAGCCCTGGTGGGACTGTACTGCGCCGTAATTGCTACCTTGCTTCCACTTACTCCGACGGGAACCCTTACCGAAGAAGTAAGCCCGATGGTTGCTGCTTTAAGCGCCGGTGGTTTGGGCTGGGCCGCCGGCTCCATTAACGTTATCCTGGTCAGCGCAATCATTTCAACTATGCTGGCAGCCACCTTTGGACTGGGCAGAATGGTACGGTCACTGGCACATGCGGGACATGCCCCATCCATTTTAATAGACCGTGGCGATATACCCCTGCGTGGAATTCTTTTCTCCGGCGCTGCCATGCTGTTTTCTGTGAGTCTGGGATATCTATTGCCGGCACAGATTTATATTTTTCTGGTCAGTTCCGGTGGTTTTTCTCTTTTATTTGCTTACGTAATTATTTTAGCCACCCATTATCGCTATCGTAAGCTTTATGGTTGTCCTCCCCGGGGGCATTGCCAGTTGGTCGGTTTTCCTTATACTTCAATGTTAGCCATTGCAGGCCTGGTGATCGCTATCCTGGCCATGCCTTTTATCCCGGGGCAGGGCTCAGGTCTATATGTGGGGTTAATACTCACCGCCTTTTACTTAAGCCTTTTTTATATTTTTAAAGTACTACCCGGGAAAACGTTAAAAAGAATAAGTGTTTATGCAAAGCCTTTGCCCGATAATATTCCAAATAAAAAAGATAAAACCAATAAGGATTGATTAAACTAGTTAAGTTTCTATTTCATCCACTCCACCAGACTCAGACAGTGCACGCCCCGGATATCCTCAACCTCGGCTATGCCGCAAATTTGACCGTTTTGGATCGCTTCCACTGTATCAATAATAGTATCCCGTACCATTGGGTCAAGACCGGATAGCGGCTCATTCATTAGCACAAGCGGTACCTTTCTGGCCAGAACTTTTTAAGACCTGGCTGTTTTGGCTGCAGTCACCCTTTTTACTCCGCGATCTATTGGTCTTTTTGAGTGTTTTTATTGGATCATATACATTTTTAGTGGTTAGCTCTTCTAGGACTTTAGTCACAAATTTTAATTGATACCCCTTAAACACCCCCTGACCTAACGAATGATTATAGCAGAACAGAACCAAGGAGGTGTTTTTTTCTTCTTTTTTACCCGCTTAATCTAGAATTATTAAGGAGGAACACACATGAAGCTAAAAAAGATTATCTTTTCAATCACCGCCCTTTTATTTTTGGCCGGTGCACTGTTCATAGTCCCCCAGGCCGCACTGGCCAATGGTTCGGACTGGTCGAAAAAGATGCCACCGGGGCAGGCTAAAAAGATGTTAGCACAGGAAGACTGGGTGCACCCCAGCGTGAAAGGTCTCAAAAATGCTTATAGAAATCTCTACCGCAACGGGGCACCGGAATGGAAGCTGAATAAATTCGAGCAAAAAATAATGCATCGGGGCGGAAACCTTGAAGACATCGATGAAATAGGAGAAAAGGAATACACCATTTCTGTTGACGGCGACTCCAACATAAAACTATATTTTGGTCAAGACCCTGTGGACATTAGATTTTTAGTGGAAGACAGCGAGGCAAATGCAGCGGATTTGCCTGAGAATTACGAAATGATATTGCAAGTCAGCGATGATGACAGCGTTGTAAGCACTAATCCCCAAGACGGGGACATAGTGGAACTGGATGAAGACGGCTTCACTAAAGCTATTACTGTCACCGCCAATGACGATGAGGAAGATGGCACCGCAACCATAAAGGTTACATTGTACAATGACCAGGACGAGGCCGTTGACAGCGCAACGATAACAGTAACTGTAGGAGAGCGCGCGGCAACAAACGGAACCCTCAGTTCGGGGTACAGCGACCTCACATTTACTTCTGACGCAAATGAAGGGTCGGCCTTTGTAGCCAAAGCTGGGGATGAATATGAAATCAGTTTTTATTACCATATAACGGATCAAGCCGGTAACTCCTTTGACGTAACCGAAGATATTATTTGGATCGTGGAAAACACCGGTGAAAATGATATTTACGTTAATTGGGATACCGTTCAGCCAGGTGAAGAAAAAGAGTTCACAAAAGAAATTTCCGATGATGATTTCGATAGAATTCAAATTAAGGCAGACGACGTTACCGAAGTGAAAATAAGCGCCCAGATAGAAGAAAACGACGACAGCCTTGACACCACCGGCATAATCTTCTATGACGAAGATAATGAACTGGATTCCGATAGCAATGAAACAATAGAAGGTACCGTCAAAGCATTTGCGTTCGGTAACAGCGATGACGAAACACAGGTATTACTAGAAAATGGCGATGATTACTACTACATCTGGGCCACATTCGAAAACGTAACCATTGAAGACGTTGATGGAAATACTATTAACGGGGACGAAGACGAATTAGAAGATTATCTAGAATACGACATGGAAGTGGTAATTGAGCTGGATGATAAAGATGAAGATGACAACTCGGACGAAGATAGCATTTCATTGTACCTAAACTAAGAATTTCCAAATGTCTCCACCCATAAAAGGCCCGGCATAGAGCCGGGCCTTTTATATGAACGCAAGAATCGATTACTATTTTGCCAATTATGAACATTCCCCTGAAGGCAGCAGCCACAATGGCTTTTTTGTACTGTAACCCCTTATGTACCTGGTCTGAACCAGGAAACAATCTTCCAGACGAGGATAACCAAAAGCGGGATTACTGCCGCCCAACCGAGGAAGACGTAAACGACCAGCGTAGCTACCAGGGAAATCCACGCTAACAGCACTCCCCACCGGATATCCCGGAGCAGGCGGATTCCCGCCAAAGAGCCACCGATATAAATAGCCATAAAAGCCGCGTTGGAAATGGTGATCAGTTCCTTAAGGGTTACCGCTCCAACGGTTACCAGCACCAGGGTCAAAGTGGCTATCACTGCGATAAATCCCAGCCCGCCGACAGGAGTCGAACGCGACGGGCTAAGATAGCCAAGAAATGCAGGCGCTGCACCTTCGCGGGCCAAAGAATAAGCAACGCGGGCAGCAGCCCCCACATAGGCGTTGGCCACCGCGACGCAAATTAAGAAGGCCGTGACGCCCACGGTTGCGCCGGCAACCGGCCCAACCTGCTTTTGCATCATCAAAGCCAGGGAAGCATAAGAGCCGCTGCCCCCGTAACTTGACGTCCCGACTGTGGCTAGGGCCACGGCAAAGTACAGTAGCGAAACAACCACTATACTAAGTACTATGCTGCGCATCAGATCCCGCCGGGGGTCGACAAACTCTTCGGCCAGATGCGTCACCGCTTCCCACCCGATGAAGCACCAGAACAGCATAGCCGCTGCCTGCCCCACAGCATACCACCCGTGGGGAGCAAACGGAGTAAAACTGGCAGCAGTCGTGCCTGGCATCGCACCCGCAACCACAAAGATAATAACGCCCACGATGGCCGAAACAACCAGCACCTGCACCCTGGAGGCAAGCCGCATACCAAGGAAGTTGGAAGTAAAAACAACCCCCAGGACGGCTGCGCTAATCCCGATCTCCCCGGCCGAATTCAGGCCAAAGGCCGTTCGCGCATAAGCGGCGGCCGTAACTGCCACCACCGGCACACCTACCGGGACAGAAATAAGAAAAAGCCACCCTACTATCGCCCCGGCGTCCGGGCCAAAGGCATGCCGAACAAAGGTTGAAACACCGCCGGCGTCAGGGAAGCGCGTTGATAACAAGCCCATGGTCAAGGCCAGGGGAATCACGATCAATGACATAAATATCCAGGCCAGCAAAGAAGCCGGACCGGCGATTTTGGCCGCCAAGCCGGGCATCAGCAGCACCCCGGAACCCAAAACAGCTCCGACATACAAACTGACCGCCTGCACCGGCCCAATTGTCGCCTTTAGCCTGCCGGCCTGCCGATCAGTTACGGCTGATGATTCAACCACTGGCATAAAAAAAGCCTCCCTAGATTATTTGATAATGGTAAGTGGAATATTTGTTTTCGCCAGCACTTTGTAAGCTACGCTGCCCAGAATAGCGCTTTTGAGAGTACCCATCCCCCTACTCCCCATAATTATTTCTTCAATGCCATTGTCTGAAGCATACTGTATAATTTTATTGGCCGCGTCTCCCTTTAACATTGCAGTCTCAACCTGAATACCGGCTTCATCAAATAGCACTTTGGCATTCTCAAGAACGGAATTGGAAGCCCCTTCGAAATGCTTTTGCAATTCAGCAAGGTTCAATAATTCAAAGTCCTGTCTTTGGAATTCTGAAAGATTCACCAAGTCAGTATCATATAACTCTTCCATTCTCATAGTCACAACTGCCAATAGAGTAAATTGAGTGCCGGGATTTTTTTTTGCCTGTTCCAGCGCGTAATTGATTGCCCGCTTTGAATTGTCGGATCCATCTACCGGTATTAATACTTTCATCTAGCATGCCTCCTTCTAATTTCGCAAGTAATAATAAAATTACAAACTGTTATACAGTATACCTATTAAACCCGTATCATGAACGTTTTTGCTGTTTATTGATAACCTGGATAAACTTTAGGTGGCGGGAATTTCTTTTGCACGGTAATTATGCGGCCAATTAAGCAAGATGCCCCAATAGCCAGTCCGGCGTTAAACCCTATCCAATAACCCATAGCCCCCCACGATGTATAAACAGCCAGGATATGCCCCAGTGGCAAGCCAATTAACCAGTACGAGGCAAGGCAGATAAAAAACGCAAAATTAACATCCTTGTACCCCCGCAACACTCCCTGCATTGGTGTAGCAATGGCATCTGATAGCTGAAAGAAGATAGCAAAGATTAAAAACTGCTTAGTTAACAATAACACTGATAAATCTTTGGTATATAAACCCGCCACTTGCTCATTAAAAAGCAGTAACCCGATACCACAGCAGATGGCCATCCCAAGGGCAGTGCAAATCCCAATTAAGCTATACTGTTTGGCGTCATGGTATCTTTTAGCCCCAACCTCAAACCCTACGGTAATGGTTAAAGCCATGGAGATGCTTAGCGGCACCATGTATAACATAGATGCAAAATTCAATGCCGCCTGGTGGGCCGCAATGGTGATAGTACCAAACTGGCTCATTAACAGGGTCACCCCGGCAAAAAAACTGGTTTCAAAAAATATGGAAAAGCCGATAGGCACGCCCAACTTCAAATGCTCCATCCAGGCTACCAGAGAAACAGTGTACCACTTCTTAAACAACCCGAACTCCGCAAAGGGCTTCACCCTGTGCACCACATACAGGGCCATGAACAAAATGCACCAGTAGGTAATGGCAGTGGCATAGCCTGCGCCCACACCACCCAGGCGGGGGAATCCAAGTTTGCCGAAGATTAGCAAATAGTTTAGTAACAAATTTATAGGCAGCGAAATAAAGGTTATAGACATAGTAACCCTGGTATGTCCCAAGGCTTCAATGAAACAGCGGAATACCATATAAACAAAAAAAGGCATAATACCCAACGAGATTCCCATTAGGTAACGCATGGCAATATCGCGTACCGGTGCGTCCAGGTGCATGGTATTTAATACGGGTTTGAGGGCAAAAACACCAAAAAGAATGACGCATAAGGACAGGGCAATAGCTAAATAAGCACCCTGCACCACCACAAAAGGGACATTCTCCCTGCGCTCGGCGCCCATGTACTGCACAACAATGGGAGTTAGAGCTAATAATATGCCGGTTATGCCGGTAGACAGCGGCATCCATAGGCTTGCGCCGATAGCCACCCCCGCCAGGTCGTTGGCACCTGCATGACCAGACATGACCGTATTAAAAAAAACCATGGTGTAAAAACCAAGCTGAGTCATCAGAATAGGCCATAAGATAGCTAAAAAATGCTGCCTCTTTTCCTGCAATGAAAAAGTTTGTCTCATGTTTTTTGATCCTTACGATATAATGAAAAACTATGGCCAATCCCAACCATACCATTATTAATGCCTTTTTAATTCACTTTACCCTAGGAGCATATAAACAAATCCAATAGAACTAAAACCAATAATGATACTTGTAGTATACCAAAATATATATTCATTTGACTAAAATTTAAAATATGTTTGGTAATTTACTAATACATAAGGTTTATCAATTATTACGGACAACAAGCACCTCGTCAGATTTGGCACAGATACTGTTAATGCATGCAACAACAAAAACGCGGCCCAGTGTGCCTGCGGGCACCTGCCAAAGGATCTCGGCAACCCCGGTAACTGCACTGGGGCAATCCACACCGATCAGTTGAGCGAGTTCGCAAGTTTCGGTGCCGGTAGGTTCCTGGAAAAAGAAAGCTCGGGAGACCGGACGAGTGAATGTGGCCCGAACAATTACACGGGCATTAAGCTGGACAGCCCCGTTAACCACGGGTAACTGTTGGCCAGTTTCTGAAAGGAATCTAAGTGTTAAAACGCGAAACTCACCATTCGGTTCGGGTGTGGGTGTACCGGTGGGAATGCAGATCACCTGCCCCACAAAGATAATGTCTGGATTTTCGATTTGTGGGTTGGCAACAATAATCTGCTGGACTGTCACTCCAAATCTTTGCGCAATGTTAAAGAGTGTATTTGAAGCAACTACGGTGTAGAACCGCCCATCGCATCTTTGGGGCGGACGGGGAACCTGCCCTGCTATAACAGGCGTCAAAGCTCTGGTATATTTATCATTAGTCATCTGTATTACTCCCTTGCCAATAGTTTTATTGATACACTATATGCAAAAGATGGATTTTTTTCCCTGAGAATAGGCTATGTTTTTCCCACAAAATAATCCCCCTGCTTAAAACAACAAAGAGCAGCATAGGATCAAGCTGCTCTTTGTTTATGCCAGTTATCCATTTCACATTTTTTTACACTTAGTTACCAGCAATAAATTTTTCTCTACAATCCCAGCTGCAAAAATAATGTTTCTGATTATCTTTAGCTAAGATATACGCTTCCGACCTTGGTAGAGTACACCCGCAAAAATCATCAGTTACCATTTCAATTTCTTCTTTAACTTCAATTTTTAATTCAGCTTTTTCTTCTTTTGCTTTTTGAGCTGCTTTCCTAGCCCGTGCAAAAGCAAAGTAATTAAATATACTACTTACAATTAAGAAAATTAGTAATACATTTAAAAAGCTTTCGACAGCACCCAATCTTTACACCCTCCTTGTTGTAACCAGGTATAGTGATGTTATTCTATAATCTCTTGCACTCTTCCTACTTGCCCATCCTCGAGTCTTACTTTAATTCCCCTGGAATGATTCGCTGATTTTGTTAGAATATCTTTGACGACTCCGCGTGTCCGCTCACCTGTCCTTTGATCCCTTTTCAAAATAATATCCACTGTTAAGCCCGCGTAAATGTTTGCTCTATTTTTACCTGGCATAAAATATTTTTACCTGCCTATCTATTTAGTTTAAATTTATTTTGCAATTCATGATAACCGTTTTGAGTAAACGCACATTCCTTAACACAAACCGTGCATCCTTGTTGTTTTACAAATACCGGTAAGGCTACGTTACTTAATTCGTTTCACTCTTTTTATTTTACTACAAAAACTTTACTAAAAGAAGAACAGACCTAAACAAGCCATTATTTATACCAATTCTTATCCTGTGACCGTGGTAATTTTTTGCATGCTCTTCAAAAACGGCATTTTGTGACGTAAAATGAATGTTTTTTTGATATAATAATTTATTGATTAGCCCTAGTCTACAATGAACAGAAAAAACTAATTCATTATTTTAAAATAGGGGGAAAAACATGCCAAAAAGAACCGACATCAACAAAATTTTAATTATTGGCTCAGGACCGATTGTTATTGGGCAGGCTTGTGAATTTGACTATTCTGGAACCCAAGCCTGCAAAGCCCTGCGAAAATTAGGGTACCAAATTGTTTTAGTCAATTCAAATCCAGCTACTATTATGACTGACCCGGAAATCGCCGATGTGACCTACATTGAACCACTAAATGTAAAAAGTCTAACTGCCATTATAGCTAAAGAACGGCCAGATGCGGTACTGCCTAATTTAGGAGGTCAGTCAGCCCTAAACTTATGTTCTGAACTGGACAAAGCCGGTATTTTAGAACAATACGGTGTCAAAGTAATCGGGGTGCAAATTGATGCCATCGAACGTGGTGAAGACCGCATCGCCTTCAAAAAAGAGATGGATCGTCTGGGTATCGAAATGCCCCGCAGCAAACCAGCCTATAGTGTTGAAGAAGCAGAAAAAATCGCCCAAGAACTGGGCTATCCGGTAGTGATCCGCCCGGCTTACACCATGGGAGGCACCGGTGGTGGCCTGGTCTATAATGTTGAAGAACTAAAAACTGTTGCCAATCGGGGCATCACCGCCAGCATGGTGGGACAAGTTCTAGTCGAGGAATCTGTACTTGGCTGGGAAGAACTGGAACTGGAAATTGTGCGGGACGCCAAAAACCAAATGCTGACCGTTTGTTTTATTGAAAACATTGATGCCATGGGTGTGCATACCGGTGATTCTTTTTGTTCGGCGCCCATGCTTACAATCAGCCCGGAACTTCAACAACGATTGCAAAAATACTCCTATGCCATTGTAGAAGCAATCGAAGTAATTGGCGGCACGAATGTTCAGTTTGCCCATGACCCCAAAACCGGTCGGGTTGTGATTATTGAAATTAATCCGCGCACTTCTCGTTCGTCTGCCTTAGCTTCAAAAGCCACCGGCTTTCCCATCGCCTTAATTTCGGCCATGTTGGCAGCCGGCTTAACCCTGGACGAAATTCCTTACTGGCGGGATGGCACCCTGGATAAATACACCCCTTCAGGTGATTATGTGGTCGTCAAGTTTGCCCGCTGGGCCTTTGAAAAGTTTCCCGGTGCCCAGGATAAACTGGGGACACAGATGCGGGCCGTCGGTGAAGTTATGAGCATCGGCAAAAACTATAAAGAATCCTTGCACAAAGCAATCCGCTCCCTGGAAATTGGTCGTTATGGGCTGGGCTTTGCTAAAGACTTTAACCAGTGCTCCTTGGAAGAATTGCTATCGCTCTTGGCCGAGCCAACAAGTGAACGCCAGTTTATGATGTATGAGGCTTTACGCAAAGGTGCGGATATAGAGCAGCTTTACAGGCTGACCCATATCAAGCCTTGGTTTATTCAGCAAATGAAAGAACTGGTTACGCTGGAAGAAGAGATTCTAAAGTATCGGCATGGGCATCTGCCGGATGAACTATTAATCCAGGCTAAAAAAGACGGTTTTGCCGACCGTTATTTAGCGCTGCTGTTAAATCTACCGGAAGCAGAAATTCGTCAGCGTAGAATCACTTTAGGTGTAGTTGAAGGATGGGAAGCTGTCCCGGTAAGCGGTGTCGAAAACGCGGCCTACTATTTCTCCACCTACAACGCCCCTGATCAGGCCACGTCAAGTGACCGGCAGAAAGTGATGATCTTGGGGGGCGGCCCGAACCGGATCGGCCAGGGCATCGAGTTTGACTACTGCTGCGTACATGCAGCTTTTGCCCTGCGCGATATGGGCTTTGAAACTGTTATTGTCAATTGCAATCCGGAAACGGTTTCCACCGACTACGACACTTCCGATAAACTGTACTTTGAACCGCTTACAGTGGAAGATGTACTCAGCATCTACGAAAAGGAAAAGCCCCTGGGGGTAATTGTGCAGTTTGGCGGGCAAACCCCCTTAAATATAGCCGGTGAACTGGCTGAGGCCGGGGTAAAAATATTCGGCACTTCGCCCGATACAATAGACTTGGCCGAAGACCGCGACCGGTTCCGCCAGATTATGGAGAAACTTGCTATTCCCATGCCGGAATCCGGCATGGCGGTAAATCTTGAGGAAGCCCTGGCCATCGCCAACCGGGTTGGTTACCCTTTGATGGTGCGGCCTTCATATGTTTTGGGCGGCCGCGGGATGGAAGTTGTTTACGATGAAGAAATGCTCCGCCGGTACCTAGCTGCTGCAGTAGGGGTTACTCCGGAAAGACCGATTTTAATAGATAGATTCCTGAATAACGCCATTGAAGCAGAAGCCGACGCCATCGCCGATGGTACCGATGCTTTTGTACCGACGGTAATGGAGCATATCGAATTGGCAGGCATTCACTCTGGAGACTCAGCCTGTGTAATTCCGCCGATCAGTATTTCTGCCAAACATATGGAAACGATTATTGAATATACCAAAAAGATTGCAAAAGAATTGAAGGTGGACGGCCTGATGAATATGCAGTACGCCATCGCCGATGATCAGGTTTATGTTCTGGAAGCCAATCCGAGAGCTTCACGAACCGTGCCCCTGGTTTCTAAAGTCTGTAATATCTCGATGGCCCGGATGGCCACCGAAATAATGTTGGCGGGCATAACTGGCCAGGAGTCCCCTGTCAAGAGCCTTGTCTCCAAAAGAATCCCTCATTTCGGGGTCAAGGAGGCAGTTTTCCCGTTTAACATGTTCCAAGAAGTTGACCCGGTACTAGGGCCGGAAATGCGCTCGACCGGAGAAGTTTTAGGCATTGCAGATTCATATGAGTTAGCCTACTATAAGGCCCAAGAAGCGACCCAGTCTCCCCTGCCCATATCTGGAACCGTACTAATTAGTGTAACTGACCAGGATAAGCCGGCGGCACTGGAAACGGCCAAGGTGTTCTGCAAAATGAGCTTTACTATTAAAGCCACGGAAGGAACCCACCGTTTTCTTAAGGAACATGGAATCGCATCCGAAGAGATTAAAAAACTATATCAAGGACGCCCCAATATAGTCGATGGCATTACCAATAAGCAGATTAACCTAGTTATCAACACCCCAAACGGAAAACGCAGCCAACACGATGACTCCTATATCCGCAAGACAGCCATCAAATATAAAGTACCGTATATCACCACCATGGCAGCTGCCCTGGCCAGTGCAAGAGGTATTGCAGCCTATAAAGAAAATGATGCACAAAACGGCAATTTAAAATCATTACAAGAGTACCATGCGGATATTACCGCCACCCGCTAGACATAATCTAATATTATCAATATCGTTTTCGGCACCTGCATAAGCCAGGTGCCGATTAATTTTTCCCGCGGCCAATAAAAATACACCATTCCTTTCAGTTAATTTACAAATACTAGCATCGAATTACTTTGTCAGTTACTTGCTATATCTCTACTTAATTAACCGTTAAACTGGTACGGGTAGTAATGTAGATGTTACTAACGAGATGGAAAAAGCAAATTCCTATCTAACTATCTAATCTATTTGGTGAGGTGTGGGTTAATGGCAGCTGTAAAAATTATTGTATTTGTATTGATGACAGTTTTTGCTTTGTATTCTTTTGTAATGGGCTTGAAGGAACGTTACAACGTATTGGCTTTAGCAAAGCCCGAAAATAGGTTTGACCAACCGGGGAATAGACTTTCAGGGACACTTTCTATTGTGCTGGGCCAGAGGAGATTGCTTAGAGATCCCGGCGCAGGCCTGATGCACATCATGATTTTCTGGGGATTAGTAGTTTTTTCTTTAGGTATTATACAATTTATATTAGAAGGATTATTCCCCGGCACAACATTGCCTCTTTTAGGCCAAAATCCTTATTTTTATATGCTTGTTGATGTGTTTGGCGTGCTGGCCGCGATTGGCATGCTTGTTTCAGCATATCGTAGATATGTGGCCAAAATACCCCGACTGGGAGTTGGCGATTGGGCTGAAGAAAGGGTCATCGTAGCCTTAGTAGCGGGCATTGTTTTAATGGTATTAAGCTATTTTATATCCAGCGGCGCAAGCGCAGTTGCAGTTGGTGAAGGGCGTTATGCTCTGGCACTAGTTTCAGGCACACTGGCTGGGCTCTTTGAAACAATGAACCAATCTTTGCGCCAGGGATTATATGAAATATTCTGGTGGATCCATGTGGCTTTAGCACTTGGTTTAATGGTCTTTTTCCGTTATTCACATCTTGTGCACCCGTTAGCCGCACCTATAAACATTTACTTGCGCAACCTGCAACCCAAGGGTGGTTCCATAAGGGATTTGGACTTGGAAAATGAGGAAGAAGAAAACTTTGGGGTTAGCAAGATAACTGATTATACATGGAAGCAATTACTTGACTGCTTTGCTTGTGCAGAATGCGGACGTTGCCAGGATAACTGCCCGGCTTACCTCAGCAGAAAACCATTATCACCAAAGCAATTAATTGCTTCCATCAAAGAAAACCTGCCCAGCCCTGCCCACGCAGCAGAAACAGAAGGTGAACAAGTTGATTTACCGGAACTGGCCGGCAATATAATTGACGAGGACATCATTTGGTCTTGCACGACATGCTATGCATGCCAGGAGCACTGTCCTCAGCTAAATGAACATATTAACAAAATTATAGATTTAAGGCGCAACCTTGTTTTAGACCAAAGTGAATTTCCTGCGGAAGCTCAATTGGCCTTTACTAACATTGAACGCAACTCCAACCCGTGGGGCATTGGTTTGTCAAAAAGAGGCGATTGGGCCCAAGAGTTGGGCGTGCAAACGTTGGAAGAAAACAAAGATGCCGAATATCTGCTTTATGTAGGATGCGCCGGTTCCTTTGATGACCGAATTAAAAATGTAACTGCGGCTCTGGCCAAAATATTAAAAGCAGCCGGGGTAAGTTTTGCAATCCTGGGCAGCGAAGAAAAATGCTGCGGCGACTCAGCCCGGAGGTTAGGCAACGAGTATTTGTTCCAATCCTTGGTGGAAGAGAATATTGAGTCGTTTAACGAGTATGGGGTTAAAAAAATTATTACCGCCTGCCCCCATTGTTTTAATACGTTGAAGAATGAATATCCGCGTTTCGGCGCTAACTTTGAGGTCATTCACCATACCCAGTTTATTAATAACCTTATTAATGATCAAAAGATTAAGCTATCGGGTGATAATGCACCAATAAAATTAACTTATCATGATTCCTGCTACCTTGGTCGTTATAACAACGAATATGAAGCGCCGCGTCAAATTATAAAAAGTTTAACCGGTGCTTCTATGGTGGAAATGGATAGAAATAAAGACAGGGCGTTCTGCTGTGGCGCGGGTGGAGGCAGGATGTGGCTGGAGGAAAACATTGGTACGCGTATTAATGTGATGCGCACCGAGCAGGCTTTGGCAACCCAACCCGAAGTTATAGCAGTAAACTGCCCGTTTTGCTTAACCATGATTGAAGACGGTCTTAAGGAATGTGACCAAACCGAAAAAATAAAGGCGAAAGATATAGCCGAACTTGTGGCTGGATACTTACGATAACATATTCTTAAGCCGGCAGACCTACTGCCGGCTTTGCAATTCCTATGCGTTTTTTCCGCCCCCCCCCCGGCAATGACCAGGGTTGCCCACCGAGAGGAACCTGTCTTGATAAACCTTCTACCCGTCGCAAGGGACGACACAATCCAAGAACGAAAGGTCAGCTTGCAGGAAAATACTCCAACTCAAGAAAAAAAAGTATGTCATACTGAACGAAGTGAAGTATCTTTCTTTTCCGCATTTTGAACGTAAAAAGAATCTTAAAAACAAGATCCTTCGCTGCGCTCAGGATGACGAATGCTGGCGCTTAAGCAACCACTAACGCTCAGGACGTTTGTCCGGGGCTCGCTCGCGAATTTGAACTTGTCCATCCCACACTGCAGGAATTCATCCAGGCGCCATTTGTGGGTCCAGTAGCACTGGTCACCGTGCACCACTGCCGCGTAATTGTCAATGGCGGCCAGCAGCTCTTCCACCGGGCAGCCTTCATCCAGCCGGGCTTTAATAAGCTCATGCTGCCGGGGGGTAAGTTTGTCCTGGTTGCATATCTGCTGCGTGTTCCAGTGTCTGGAAATGGTATATATATCTTTTTGTTTAGTTTTAGTCTTGTTTAGTTTATATAATGGTACCAAGTTCGGTTCCCGGGTCGGGTCCAAGATCGGTTCCAGGGTCGGTGGACACTTCGGGGGAATAATTCCACCGATGTCTCGGTAAGTCCCTCGTTCGGGGGCAAGTTCGGTGGAATATTTCCCCCCATACGCGCGTCGACGGACAACATTTTGTACCGCCCGGCCTCCCGGCCCTGGTTCTTGTACGCGATAAGCCCCTTCTGGACTAATACATTGCGTTGTTTGATGATGGTTTTTTTGTCTGCCCCCAGCTTAGCCTGTAACGTCAGATTGGCTACTGCAAACCACTCTGGCCAATTACACTTATTGTTTATGGCCATCAGATGGAACCATAAAGCCTGTGTCATTGCGTCCAACGGATTTGTTTCGAGCCAATCTACAAAGGCATTCATTTCACGCAGGTAGTCCATTTAAGGCAACTCAGTTTATTAAAAAATTGAAGAATCTTTCTTTTGCCTGTCATTCTGAACGGAAGTGAAGAATCTAAAAGATAAGATCCTTCGCTACGCTCAGGATGACTGCCCTTTAATCCTCCCCGGTCCGGCCCAGCCCATCCAAAGCCCATTTGTTTTCACTCATCTTAGGCGGCTCCTTCCTTGGCCGGTTCCTCATCCCGCCGGCCATTTCGGCCTGCCTTTCTTTGTCGGCTTCCTTGGCGTTGGTATTCGTATCGTCTTTATCCACCTCCCATCTTCTGGTAATAGAAAAAACCCCTTCACTTATTAGCCAACGGGAAAGGCACTTTGTTAACCTAATTTTAAAAAAAATTTGCGTGCTTAATGTCTCGAAGTAATATTTATGAATGAAGAGGAAATTTTTATTGAAACCGTCCGGGAGAATTATGACAGTAAGGGAGCCCAAGACGCGGCCAATTTTTAAAGATTTTCCATTTTAATAAGCAAGCCGGATATCAAATTCTAAACGAAGCTCTTTTCTTGACAAATAGGATATTTTTATTTATTATATAACATATGTTATATAATAAAGGTTATATGACAACAGTTGTTTTATTCTAAAAGAAAGGGCGGGGGTTTATGCCACCCAAAACTAAATTCACCAAAGAAGATATTGTAGAAGCCGCTTTTAAAATTGCCAAAGAAGAAGGCTTTTCAGGAGTTACCGCCCGCAATGTGGCAAAACGCCTGCATAGTTCAGTGGCGCCAATCTATGTAAACTTTGCCACAATTGATGACTTGATTGGGGCTGTGGTCAAGCGTGTTTTTGCCGTTTCCGATGCCATGCTGGCCCAACAAAAAGGACCTCATTTATTTGAAAACATCGGGAAAGCCAGTTTAGCGTTCGCGCAGGAGTACCCGGTACTTTTTCGTGAACTGGTAATGCAGCCAAATCCGTACATGAATTCTTATGAAGCTGTTGAAAATGCTATGGTTGAAGCGCTTGCTGACGTTGAATCCATGCGGGGTTGGAATTTGGATGAACGAAAGCGCCTGTTTTTAAAAATGCGCATTTTTCAGTTGGGGCTTTCGGTTATGGTTGCCAACGGCCACATGCCGTCCTGGCTGGATGAGCAAGACGTTGAAGCGCTGCTGATGGAAATGGGAGAGGATCTTTTACTTGTGCAAAATTTAAAACGAGAGGGAAATTAGAGAATGAAAAAGGTAGTTATTATTGGTGGGGGAATCGCCGGTCTCAGTGCGGGCATCTTTGCCCGGATAAATGGGTTTGAAAGTATTATACTGGAGAAAAACCATAATTTGGGCGGGGAATGCACTGGTTGGAACCGGCAAGGTTATCACATCGATGGCTGCATCCATTGGCTGGTGGGAACCAAAGAAGGAACCCCGATACACGATCTTTGGACCACGGTTGGTGCCCTGGACGGGGTGGAGATTTTTCATCCCGAAAGTTTTTTAGCTTTTGAGCACGAAGGCGACACGGTGCATTTTTACCACGACCTTAACCGGTTGAAATCCAGCTGGCTTGAACTATCGCCACAAGACGAAGAGGCTGTTAATAATTTTTGCCAGGCTATTTGTCAGCTGCAATCCTTTGAAGTACCTGTGGCCAAACCGATGGATTTAATGTCGCTTGTGGAAAAATTCAAGTTGATGATGGCCATGAAAGACGCGGGCATGATTATGCAAAAGTACGGCAAGATCAGTTTAACGGAGTACGCTAAAACCTTTAAGCACCCGGCGTTGCGGGAGACCCTGGCTTCCTTTTTGCCGGAAGGTTACAGCGCCTCGTCGGTTTTCTTTGCGTTGGCGGCCTTCACCAAGGGGCAGGCTTCTATTCCTTATGGGGGCTCCAAAGCGCTGGCGATGCGTATGGAGGAGCGTTATCTGGCCCTGGGTGGAACCATTGAAACCCGGTGTGAAGCCGTAGAGTTGGTTATTGACCGTAACAAGGTGCGCCGCGTAACCTGCAGCAATGGTAAAACCTTCGGGGCCGACTATTTCATTGCCGCCTGCGATGCACACATGTTTTATGAGCGGCTGCTGAAAGGTAAGTACCCCGATAGTGCTTTTGAAAAACGATTTAATAATCCGAAAGACTATCCGCTGGCCTCGGAAATCCGTGTGGCGTTGGGTTATGCAGGCACGGTGGGCGACCTGCCGCGGACTTTTCGCTTTCCGGTTGCTGGTTTTAAGATCCATCAAAAGCCAATTAGTCATTTAACAATGACCCATTATCAGCACGAGCCCGCCTTTGCGCCGGATGGCCACACCCTGATTACCTGCAGCATCAACCAATTCCATTCCGATTATGAGGCCTGGCACGCCCTGGCTAAAGATTCCCGGGCTTACCGTCGGGAAAAAGCGAGGATTGGCGAAGAGGTTCTTGGGGCTATTGAAACCCGGTTTCCCCGCATGGGGGGCAAACTGAAAGTAATTGATGTTACTACGCCGAAAACATACGAGAGGTATTGCAATGCCTACCGGGGCGCGTTCATGCCGTTTTTACCCACCGTTCGCGGCAAGATGATGGACCATTCGGGGCGGATTAAAGGCTTGGATAATATTCTTTTAAGCGGCCAGTGGTTGCAGCCACCGGGGGGGTTGCCCGTGGCATTGATTACGGGCAAAGACACAATTATGCGGTTTTGTAAAAAGGAAAAGAAGCAGTTTATAAAGTGTTAAAACAAATTTGAGGCTCCCCCACTATATACACACCTTCTGCATCACGCTCGGGTTTGTTCATTAGTTTTGAAAACCGCCGTTCATTGGTTAGAACAGTATTCGGACACAACTAACGACCCACCGAGCAACGGTTTTTTCTTTTTCCGCTTTGCACGGCGGGTAAATTTCAAGATTGTTTGTTAGGCATCCCATATGGTTTATGTCCCCGTTCTGTTTATGACAAAGGTGGATCAGTTTTCATTGCTAGACGGCAAAGTTTGCATGAGGGCAAAGAAATGTTTAGGCTCACCGGTACTAAAATATTCATACCAAGATTCCAGTGTGTTTGATTGAAAAACACCTAAATGCTCAATAATTTGTTTCGCCCATAACAAAGCTCCGGTGGAACTTGCAGTAATAAGGTTGTTATCCGCTACAGATGGCTTGTCTATATAAAAACTTTGCCCTTTATAACCAGGAGAAACCATTTCAAGAAATCCCGGTCCATTACTGGTATGCGGACGCTTATCCAATAGCCCAAAGTTGGCAAGCGCAGCGGTAGCCCCACAGATTGCACACACCATAGCGCCTAAAGAGAGAAATTCGCTTGCTTTTTCGATGATAGCGCCATGCTTTGGGTCGTTCCATGTATCTGCGCCCGGTAATAGCAACATGCTTGTTTCACTCACAACAATATCATCAATTAAGCAATTGGGCACTATTGTCATCCCACCCATTGTATTGATTGGCTCTTGAGAATAACTAACCGTTTTGAGCGATACACGTTGCTCGCCCTTTTTGAAAAATCGACCAGAATTCAGCTCCGAAATAACATACCCCAGTTCCCAGTCGGCTAAAGTATCAAGAACGTAAACATAGATTGTAAACATAAATTTCCTCCATTTTCATTGTGTTTCTAATTCGCCGCCTCTATAATGTTTTTGTGCTTCAAAGATGTGATTAGGTAACAAGTCATTTAAACTAATGATTTTACTACCTTTACTTTCATAATAACGTAGCATTTCGTCAATTTTCCTTTTATCATAACTGGTAACGCAATCTGATAGGACATTAACGCCATAATTTGCTTTGCGTAAGTTGTAACAGGTTGATTTAACACAAGCAACAGCATCTGCTCCTGCTATGTAGAAATCACATATTTCATTTTTACTAATAAAGTCTGTAAATTCTTCACAGCTTAATGCGTTTCCTTTGTATTTTGTAAAAACATTTTTTGATACTATTTTCAAGTCTGAAGCTAATTCAGACCCATATGTATTGGGTTTAAGAGTCCTCGTGCCGGCTGATAAATTTTCATGCCTTATATAAATAACATGAATATTATTATTGACTGCCCAATCAATAGCTTTATTGATATTGCCAATAACATCCTTGTAATTCTTTGTTATGTCATTTTGAATATCGATTATTACTAAGGCTTTTTTCTGCATAGTATTTCCTCCTGATAGGTAGATTGATTTGTTTGCTTTTTTATTATACCTTGTAATTGTTGACAACATTATGGCAACAATCAATAATGATAACAAGAAATTTTGGAAGGCGGCTATCAGATGAAAGTTGACAGGCTTGTTAGCATTATTATGATACTCCTTGATAAAAAGCGTATAGGCGCACAGGAGTTAGCAGATATGTTTGAAGTTTCACCCCGCACAATCTACCGCGACATAGACACTATCAACATGGCGGGTATTCCTGTTCGCTCAACATCGGGAGTGGGCGGCGGCTTTGAAATCATGCAGAAATACAAGATTGATAGAAAGGTTTTTTCGACTGCCGACCTTTCAGCTATCTTGATGGGGCTTTCCAGTCTTTCCAACATGATACGAGGTGATGAACTGGTAAACGCCCTTGCGAAAGTCAAGAGTTTTATCCCCGCCGACAGATCGAAAGACATTGAATTAAAAGCAAATCAAATATATATAGATTTAAGTCCGTGGATGGGCAACAGGAACATACAACCATATTTAGAAATTATCAAAACAGCTTTACAGGAAAGCAAGCTACTTTCGTTTGAATATGCAGACCGCTACGGAAATAAAACCGCACGAACAGCCGAGCCGTATCAGCTTGTGTTGAAAAGTAGTCATTGGTATTGGCAAGGGTATTGCCATAAAAGAAATGATTTTCGCTTATTTAAACTATCCCGCACATCAAACCTACAAATACAAGAGGAATTTTTTACGCCACGAGATTATCAAAAACCGCAGTTAGATTTTACTGATATTTTGGCAACTATGCAAACAAAAATCAAAATTCGTATTCATAAATCTGTCATGGACAGGGTACTTGATTATTGCACTTATGAACACTTTTCGCCAGACGGTGATGAGCATTGCATTGTTAGTTTTCCTTTCATAGAGAACGAATACTACTACAATATTCTTTTCAGTTTTGGGGATAAATGTGAGTGTTTAGAGCCGTTACATATCCGCACAGAAATGAAGCGTAGAATACATGATATAGCTACCATATACGAAAGTTAATACATGGAGTAAGACGAAAAAGACCTTGCCCTTTTTATTCCGTTCCAACTATCAAGCCTATCAATGGACGGGTAGTATTTTTTCGCTTGTATGCGGCGAAAAAATCTCCATCCTTAAACCATTGACAGGCTAGATTTTTGCTGGTTCGGAGGTTTTCCTGATGAAAAATGATTTCGACGCCAACCAAGACTCTTTAGCCTGCTTACCGTTTCAAGTAAATCAACGGTATTTCTTGCAAAGCGGCTGATGGTTTTCACCAAAACAATATTTATCCGATTTTCATAACAATCAAAGATCATCTTCTGAAATCCGTGACGGAACACATTTCCGCCGGAATCCTGATTGGTATAAATATGGTACAGCTTCCATTTGGGATTGTACGCAACCGCCTGTTTTAAGGTTGCAGTCTGAATATCCAGGCTTTTTTCCTAAGATTCATACGCTGTGCTGACGCGGCAATAGATGGCGATCTACCACAGAAATGGCTTATTTACTGGGTTTTCCGTACATTCAGTCTTTTACCCGCGACATCAATACCACGCACTCAACGTGGATTGTATGTGGAAACATAAACAATTTTCTCCTGAAAAAAATGAAAGCCAACATCCCTAAAGATGCTGGCACAAAGTTGATTACCTTAATCATCGTAAACTGACTAAACCCTCTATTTGGTCAATCCCCCTTTTGAATCCACCACGTAACCGTGAGCCCTCTATAAAACCGTCACTGACAACTGTACGGTACAATCTACTGACAACTATTAATACAATTACTGACAGTTCGTGGTACAACTGATAAAACAGCTGTCAGGGAACAATAAAAATACTAGGAAACATTGATTTATTTATGGATGCAATTTATTATTTTACCTTAAAGTTGCGTACTAGATGATGAACACGCTTTAGGTTTACATGTTCAGTAAAATAATAAAGTTCCGTACTACGGATGAAGGCAACAATTCAAAATATGGAAATTATGTTTTCCAAAAAAAACGCTACAGGAGATGGTGAGTATCTCTTTGAGATGGTATAGTAGCAATGATAGGAATATTGAGTCTAGTGACACCTTGCCATATCATTTGGGGTTAGTGCCGGGGACCGGGCGCTACCTTATTTCATAACTCTCATTTCGTAATCATATTAAAGGTACCACATAGAAACAAGGAATGACGATTATAAAGGTTATAGCCCATAACAGTACCGCTCAAAAATCACTGTGCGGATTCAAGTCCCGCCTCCGTCACCACACCGGATACCACACACTGCGAGGATATCCGAACAGAATTTAACTTTTAACAAACGGGCCTAGATATATAGGTCCGTTTTGTTTTTTGATATGTACCGTCTGTTGTTTGGTGGAGGTGGAGCGTACCCAGCGGTATACACAGACAGCTTCGATCCCCATTTATCTATGTTTTATTGCGACCCACGCTCATAAGATCGGTTCTAAACACCGTACAACAACATCACTGTGGAGCAGATTAGAAAAAATTTGTTTAAAAACTTCGGAAAAATTCAATTCATATTAAGCCCAGGTTTATTACTGATATATTAGAGGGATCAATGCAATACCTCCCGGGGGTTAAGCCGCCGCGGGGTATTGCATTGATTTGTCTCTTATCCTAATATCCGCTACCGTTTGATGATGATCTCCTTCGTGGCGTTAACGTAATCCACAGTCGCGCCCAGGGTCTCGCTGACGAAGCGGAGGGGCACGAAAGTTCGGCCGGGTGGCAGAACCACCGGGACGCAGTCGATGCTCGTTTTTTGACCGTTTACCAGCACGTCTCTGGAGCCGGTAGTTAGGATAATTTCCCCACCGTCGTCGACGATGTTTACCTGCCCGGTTTCTGCCAGCCAATCAACCTTTGCACCCAGTGTTTCGCTTACAAAGCGGAGCGGCACCAGGGTGCGGTAGGTCTGGGTATCCAGGAAGGGGGCGGCGTCCAAAGTGTACGGACGGTCGTCAACCGCGGCCTCCTGCTGGCCGATGGTCAGCTTAATCACAGGCATGTCCGGTTCCTGAACCACGGTGCCGAAGACGGCGAAATTGGTTAGATGGTTAACGTGTGTTACGGCGTACCATTTGCCGTCCGCACCCTGCTCGACGGTGGTGGGCAGGGCGCCCCACTCTCCCGAGGTTTCATCACGATAGCGGATGACCGGCTGTTCGCCCTCGGCGATCTTCGTCGGGGCGTAAGCGATGCGGATGGTGAGCGTCTTATCGCCGAAGTTCCGCTCCCCGGTGGTGGTAATGTCGTAGATGTCGCTGCCGAGCTTGACCCGCAGGTTTGAAGGCACCAGGTCCTCATCCTCTTTATCCGTCAGTTGTTTCACCTTCAAGGTGGCATTGGCCGGCAAGGTACCGGCGGGAACCTCGACGGTGGCGCTGCCGAAACGCACGCTGCCGTCGGCGGCAGCATCGATTAGCTTGCTGGCGTAATTTGCGGGAGCGGGTGCCCCGCCGCCGCCACCACCGCCACCGGTGCCACCGCCAGCGCCACCGTCACCGTCATCGTCGGCTATAGGCGTGGTGTCTTCCACGGTGATGTCCAGGGTCTCCGTAGCTCCTGCGCTGAAATCGAAGGTCAGCGTCGTAGTGCCCACATTCTGTGCGGCCAAGTAGTTCTTTTTAATGATTACGGTACTTCCGGTTACAGTATAGTCAGTACCCTGGGTCAGGGTAGTTATGCCGTTTTTTATGTCAGTCAGAGTGTTACCGTTTAGAGTCAGAGTTACCGGCACGTCGGCGTAGCCTATACCGCCGGTGTTGAGATCGAAGGTGGCGGTGAACGGGCTGATAGTCGAGTTGAATATAAAGTTGGCAGTAACCGCTTGGCTCCATTCACCGTAATCAAGGTCGTAGACCGCCGCTGTCACCGAGGTGCTCTGACCAATGGTGAAGGGCCCGACGTAACGCATGGACGCCGTCGTGGGAACGGAGTTACCCAGGTTGTAGTAAGCAGTGTCCCCGTCAGTGATACCCTCTATTGCAACGTCAACCGGCCCGGTGAAGGTACCCCCGTCAGGCACAAGGGTAGGCTTTGGCACCGGGGTTAAATAGTTAAATAAGGCGGCGGGCGTTTGGGCACTGGGCCCTCCGGGACCGTAAACCACCACGTTTACCGAGCCGCCGCCGGGAGGGGCAGCGGGTGTATACACCAAGAGTTCCGAGGAACTGGGCGACTCGTAAACCGCTCCCGCCACTGAACCGAAATAGACTGCGTCGGCTTTATCCAAACCGGTTCCTTCGACCGTCACCGGCGTGCCGCCCGCTGCCGGGCCAAAGGACGGGCTCATGTTCGTGACCGCCATCGTAGGAATGAAGACCACTTGTGCTGACAAAGTCTGACCACCGCAGCTGACCTGCACGTCGGCTGTGCCGGCGGTGGTGGAGGTTATGGCGTTGGCAGCCTGGCCGTAGATGTCGCTAACCACCGTACTTGGAGTCCCTATGCTGCCGAGGTTGGATGAGAAAGTTACATCAGTGCCTGGCACAGGGTTATTGTTATTATCATAGATAGTCGCATTCAGCGTGGCCGCAGTGGCTCCGTCAGCCGGAACGCTGGACGGGGATACACTAAGCAGAACGCTGCTGGTAGAGCCGGCGCCAATATTGAAAGAGCTGCTAACCGGACTGATTATACCAAACTGGCTGCCTAAGCTGCTGACCGGAGTCAGGGTGTAGCTGCCCGCTTTGTTCACGCTCAAGTCACTGAAGGCAGCCTCTCCGTTCTGCAAGGTAACCCTGGTCGTTCCGGACAGGGTTGCCCCGTTGGCGGAGGTAAGCCACACCGTCACCGTTGAGCTGCTGTCGCCGGTTACCACGTTGCCGTACTGGTCCTCCAGGTACAATACCGGCTGTGGACTCAGGAACTCACCACTGGCCGCTCCCCCCGGTTGGGTGTGCCACACTAGTTGGGCGGCCGGGCCCACAGTAAAATTCACCGTGGCTGTCTGACTTAACGTCACCCCATCTGCCATCGCCGTATAAGTGACCGCCTCCGCCCTGGTATTGGTCACGTTGAAGACAGCGGTACCGTCACCGCCCGATACACCACTTACCGCGGTGACTGTCGAATGTCCACCGCCTTGTTCCAGCGTTACAGTTTCACCGCTCACGGGATTATCATATTCGTCCTTTAATATCACGGTGATGGTTGAAGTCGTGCTGCCGTTCGCCGTCAAGCTGGAAGAACTTGCCGATACCGTGGACTTCCCGGCGCCGACCGGGCCGGCTGTGACGGTAAATGGATTACTGACCGGGCTGATTATACCCGACTGGCTGCTCAGGCTGCTGGCCGGGGTGAGATTGTAGGTGCCCGCCTGGTTTATGGCCAGGTCGTTAAAGATAGCTACGCCGTTCTGGAGGGGTACCGTGGACGACACGCCCGCGGGCGCTCCGTTGGCGTCGGCAAACCACACCGTCGCTGTTGAACTGCTGTCACCGGTTATTACGTTACCGTACTGGTCCTCCAGACTAACGGCCGGAGCAGGACTCAAGGGAGATCCCGCGGTGCCGATGGCCGGCGGTTCCGGGGTCCAGGCCAGTTTATAAGCCGCTGACGGAGCAATCGTTATCTGTGGGTCGTTTGAACTGCTGATATCGCTTCCGGCACTGGCGGACAGGGTAAATGTCCCCGCGTTTTCCGTACTCAAATTCGTATAGGTGACCACACCTGATGAAGCAGTTTCCGTATTGCCAATCAGTGTTTGTCCGCCTGAAGCCGTCAGCGTCACCGTGGTGCTGTTATCGCTAATTACCACGTTGCCGCCGCTGTCCTCCAGGTAAAGAACCGGCTGCGTGGCTAGGGCCGTCCCCGCTGTTCCGTTGGACGGTGTGGTATGCCACACCAATTGGGTGGCCGAACCCACCGCAAAAGTCACTTGGGCGGTCCCAACCAATAGTATATTCGGGGTGTCCGTGGTTTCGGTTGCCGTGTAAGTTACCGTTTCCTCCTTGGCATTGGTTACGCCAAAGGTGACTTGACCGTTCGAATTCGTGATGCCGCCGCCTGTTATGCTGCTTGAGCTCCCGCTGTTCGCGGCCAGAATCACCTCTTTATTGCTAATCGGCTTCTGGTTGGCGTCTAACAGGGTCACCGTGATTGTGGCAGTGCTGTTTGGGGGGACGGTGTCAGAGCTGGCTGTCACTGTGGACCACCCGGCGCTTGGCAATACGTTGTGAGTACTGTTGTTTCCAAAGTCGAAGGTCACGTCACCATCAGTTTTGTTGACCGCAATTGTGCCGGTATTGTAAATAGATTGGGCGTAACCGACGCCGTTGCTGCCGCCGCTGCCGTAATGGCTACCACCGCGGGTACCCCCGCTCACAATGTTGCTGGAAAACTGGCTGTCGGATATAGTCATGGTCCCGGCGCTGTACATTGCCCCGCCTTCGCCGTTGCCGCCTCTGCCGCCGTTTTCATAATAAGAGTAGCCACCTTTGCCGCCGGTGGCGCTATTGCCGGTAAACTGGCTGTTGGATATTGTCATGGTCTCGGCGCTGTACACTGCCCCACCTTCGCCGTTGCCGCCGTTATTGACGTAGTCATAATGAGAATTGCCGCCGGTACCGCCGGTGCCGCTATTGCCAGAAAACTGGCTGTTAATAATGGTCAACGTCCCGGTGTTATATACTGCCCCTCCTTCGCCGATGCCGCCTCTGCCGCCGGCGTCGTAACTGCCACCGGTGCCGCCAGTTCCGCCATTGGCACTATTATTGGAAAACTGGCTGCCAGATATGTTCAAAGTCCCGGTGTTGTACACTACACCCCCTGCGCCGGTGCCACCGGTGCCGCCGGTGCCGGCACTGCCGGCAGTGCCACCAGTGCCGCCGGTAACACTATTGTTGGAAAACTGGCTGCCAGATATGTTCAGCGTCCCGGCGTTGTACACTGCACCCCCTGCGCCGGTGCCACCGGTGCCGCCGGTGCCCCAAGTGCCACCGGTACTGCCGGTGCTTCCGGTTACCTTGCCATTTGCTACGGTAAGGTTCTTAATGGTCACGTTGCCGCTGTTAAACTGAAAGACGCGGTACTGGTTTTGCCCGTCAATCGTCAGGTTCTCAGCGCCGGGGCCTTCAATGGTAAGGCTCCTGGTTATACCTATAGTCGGCAGCGGACCGGAAAGTTGGATGGTTCCGGTAAGGCCGCTAGCAAACGTAATCGTGCCTCCATTTTCGTATTGGGCCTGCGTCATCGCGTAACGCAGCGAACCGGTGTCACTGGCGCTGTCGCTGGTATTTGTAACAGTCCAGCTGGTCTCCGCGCGTGCGGGGAGCACGTGCAGGAAGATGGACATTCCGGCAGAAAACATAATGACTGTGAATAGTGCCAGAATTCTGCCACTGCGGGCTAGGGTGCTCGACATAAACCTACCTCCCTCTAAATCTTATGCACTCAGAGATATCTCCTCGAACCTTAGATGTATCATTTTAATCTGGAAAAGAGTTTGATGAGTATCTAACTGGCTAATCGTCGGCATTATGAAAATCGTCCACCCGGTAATGAACATAAAATGTTTTATCACAATCATTAGCTATGGCCACAAGTGGTATGTATATGTATTAATTATACAAGCCGGCTACCACCAAAACTGCCACCAAAAAGAGAATTTGGCGATTGCTGTCCAAAATTGCTTTGGCTGTAGAAGCTTGTCAGGTATTCTATCTCGTTAGTTAAAACATATCACCATGATTATTGATATTATTCGAAGTTTAGCTCATAATGGAAAATAATCAGAAACATTAGGAAAAGGTGAAGAGAAAGAACGGATATTAGAGGTGCAGCGGATTGAAATATTTGACGCCGAAAGAGGCCGCTAGAAAATGGGGTATTTCCCAGCGCCGGGTACATACCCTCTGCCAGGAAGGCAGAATCAAGGATGCGGAACGCCATGGCTGGACATGGCTGATCCCGGAAGCGTCCCCAAAACCGGCGGACGCCAGAATCAAGTCTGGACGATACATCAAGCCAAAGCAGAATATTGCCGTCCACCCGACAGACGGCTCGGTCATTCCCCGTTTTCGCCTGGTGGAGAAGCTTTGCCCTCCCGGCAGCAGTCTAACATACATCCATGCGGATGCAGGGTACGGAAAAACCACCCTTTTACTGCAATATGCAAAGGGCCGTAGTGACGTGGTCTGGCTGCCGCTGGATGAGAGGGACAGTGATACGTTGTTTTTCCTGCGCCATCTGGAAGCTTTCATCAGGGACAAACTGGGGCTGCTAGATTTTTATGCGGCGGACTATATCCCCTTTGCCGCCAGCGAAACCTTTGCTTCTACCATTTTATCCGCCCTGCTGAGGGCTATCGGGCAGATTAAATTATCCATCTTGATGGACGACGCTCATGTGATTCAAAACGAAACGGTAATGGATTTGCTCACCGTCTGGGCCATGGAATGCCCTCCCAACATTTCCCTGATCATAGCCAGCCGCCATGCACCGTGGAGCGGTCTTTTCCGTTTGAAAATGGCCGGCAGGATTGCTGAATTCACAAAAGATGATTTATGTTTCAGCCGGGAGGAGGCTGAACAGCTTTGGGGCTTTTTCGACGAGGAGACCTACAAAGCTACCGAGGGCTGGACATTGGCTATACAATCCTACCGCTTAGCGTCAAAGGGCCACAAAACACCTTCCCTATCAAGGATTCATGCGGAGCGGGATCTTTACCGTTATCTTTTAAAAGAGATCTTTATGCAGTTACCCGTAAAAACGCAATATTTTCTAAAAACGACCGCATGCCTGCCTGTGCTGGAGGTCACGCTTTGTGACAGCCTGCTTGGAATCTGTAATTCGCAGGCAATACTGGAGAGCCTCGTTTTCCTCAACATCTTCACCTTACGCGTTTCTGCCACCTCTTACCGCTACCATACCCTGTTCAGTTCTTTCTTGCAGCAAAATGACGATGGTTTGGGAAGGGAAACCCTGTACAAGGCCATGGTCCTCTGCTATAACAGCAAGGATTACGAACAGGCCGCCGATTATGCCTTGCTCTTGGATGACGAAAATGTCATCCAAGATTGTATCGCTGCCATTGTCGGCGGCAACACCTTTAACTGGGTTCGTAACCGAAGCTTGAAAAAGCAATTTGACTTCCTGGAGGAACAATCCGCAGCTTTGTCCCCTCGAGTGATGCTGGCCAAAGGCATGTTCTTATCCGATCAGGGGGATTTTTATCAAGCGGAAAAGTACTTGAGTACAGCCATTCCGCAGTTGAGCAGTGAGGATAAGAAACTCTATCTGCGTACCATGACCCATATGGCCAGAGTATTGCGGAATAGGGTTTCCTTCGAGGAAAGCACCCGCTGTATTGACGCTCTGCTGCCCTTGCTGCAAAACGCACCCATGCAGGATTGGTACGGCGTGATGATTGAAAAAATCCATAACCTTACCCTTACCTCCCGGCTCTCCGAAGCCTTGGAATTAACCAAAACAATGATGGAGCAATGCCTGACAACTGGAGCGGCAGATGTAAAGGCCTGGTTTGAGCGATATTTGACGGCCACTTATTTTTACATGGGAGATTACAAAAACTGTGTGAATACTTATGAAAAATCCCTATCCATCCCCCCAGAAGAACAGGATTGGCTAATGCGTCACAGTATCGGGGCCTATGCGGCCAAGGCTTACCAGATAACCGGGCAGGAAGAAAAAGTTCTGCCCTTGTTGGAGACGGAACTGGCGCGTTTGAAACAACTGGGACTCTACGAAGAGTATAGCATATATTACCTGTTTCATGCGGAAACCCTCCATTCTGCGGAGCTTTTGAAGCGATACCTTGGAATGCCTTTTGATTTTTCAACCGCCGACCGTTATCTGAGTAAGGCGGAGGAATATGCCGTTTTAAACCGCAGTACACGCGATCATTTTTTGTTTGTCAAAATATGGCGTCTATGCGCAGGTCTGTTGGAACAGCCAGAAAAAGCCGGGCAGTCTATTTCTGAAATACTTGCTCTATTAGAAGAAACAACGCCATTTTTCCAGTCCTTGTCCTACGGGCGTATAGCTAACGCATTGGACACGCTTGACCAAAACCCTGAACAATGTAAGCTTTTTTTTAAACAATGCATCCAAATAGGAGAAAAAATTGGGAGCTTTGCTTACGCTCCTATTGCTTATGGTAGACTAGCGTCCATTTACCTGCGGGAAAAAGATCAGGATGCTGCAAAAGAATATACCCGGCGTTTTTTAGAACTTTGCTGCCAATTCGAACACCATTATTACCTTCGTTTCAAGCCACTCTTCGCCTCTGTTTTAAAGCTGGCCGGGGAATTGAGCATCACCCCGGATTTTACCCGCAAAATGTTGTCCTATGGCGGATATACAGCAGAACGGGTTTATATTCATACCCTGGGAAGCTTTTATATTTCCCCCACCTACGATAAAGGAAGCCCCGTTAAAATCCGTACAAAAAAGGCACGCGAGCTTCTGGCTTATCTGCTGGAACACCGCAAGGGGGTCACTAGAGAGCAAATTTATGCCGATTTGTGGGAAAACAGCGAGGCTAATGTAACCAACCTATTCCACACCCGCCGGGGTGAAATCCGGCAAGCCTTTGAGAGCCTGGGAGCAGACAATCCCTTCGTATATGAAAAAGGCGTATACCGCCTGAACATGGATGAAATTATTTGCGATCATGACCTGTTCCAACAGGCAGTTGACGAATTCCGGCGACAGTCTACGCCCACAAACGCCAAAAGGATTGTGGACTGTTATACCGGCCGGTATCTGGACGATATGGAAGCGCTATGGGCGGAGAGCTCAAGGCTGGAGTGCGAAGACAGCTTTCTTGAGGCAGCCGACGCTCTTTTGGAAAACTACCGGAATTCAGGAGAGAGAGCAAGAGCAATAGAATTGCTCAGGCGCTGCATGAGGTTGAGCTACCATGGGCATCGATACAAGATAACGAAGGAGCGAAGAGATATAAATGCTTAAGGAAGCACTTTTTATCTTCTATTCCCAAATGATAAATGAACCTTTTTAATTCCCAGGTAACAAAGATTAATTATTACAGAAACCTCTGCACCAACTAAAAGCAACAATAAACCAATAACTCTTTACAATTATATTTTTCATAATAATTGCATAAAAACTTTAAACCTTAATAATAAAAATAATGACCAAAGGCTTGCTATAGATATTGCATTGGACACCAAATGAATTTTAATAAATCACCCACCCAGTCAAAATGATTTTAGAATAATTAAATATCACATAAAAAAAATTTTTAATAAAAAAATTGGAGATAAATATTATATAAAAAATATTATTAATAAGTACCTATATTTCTTTAACCTAGTTAATATACCTATAAATGCTTTACATTCAAATTTACTATTATTTAAATACGATAATTTTCTCCATTCAATACACACTTTGTTTTATTTAATTTTTTTAAGATACTTAGGATTTTGAATAAAATCTTTTTTCAAACAGGTATGGACTACTCCCACACCATTCGGCTATAGCACCCAACCCAAAGATATTGTAAAATTCTTAACATTAAGTGAACGTAGTTATAATGAAATTTAATTAGTTAACTTTAATAGTTAATTAAGAATTATAACTCATAAATGGAGCTCACCGGTAGATAGTTGCTAAAAAGTCTTTATATATACTACTTTTTAAGCTACGGTGTTTTTTAAAGAAAATGCGCCACAATCGGTTTTGATTAAGTGGCGCATTGTGAATGTTTCATTCGTTTAGTACGCATCTTTATTATCGAGTACGCATCTTTATTGTTGAGTACTGATCTTTATTAATTATTTTTTCACACAGCTGTCCGTTTCAATAAAGTTTGAGAATGAGATTGTCCATTTTACTGGGTTTTACCTGAGCTATTTCATTTAAAGTATGAGAATGGTTTCAGTTATGTTTGAGAATAAGGTCCGTCATTTCAGTAAAGTTTGAGAATAAAAATTGGGCCTTAATGTTAGTGTTCAAAATGGAATTGCAGACACTGTTTATAATGCGGCCTTCGCAAACTTTACGATAATCTCCTTTATGCCTCTAAATCCGGAACTGGTGGGAGCCGGCGTGCTTCCAAATATAGATGTTTGGCCAGGCGATCAGATTACCAGGGTGTTAACGTAGGTAAAATAAAAATATCCCTCGAAGTGTCATTTATGCATTACTACCGGAGGTGCACCATGCTTTTGGGCCAAGACCCCATCCAGTGGGAGAAGGATACCTTGGAGAAGATGACCAGGCTTTTCTGCCGGGCCAAACACAGGCGGCAAAACCCCTGTCCCCAATGCCGGGAATTAATTACCTACGCTAGGCAAAGGCTGGACGCGTGCCGGTACGGGGCCCAAAAGCCTCCCTGTGAAAGATGCCATATCCATTGTTATAAACCCATCATGCGGGACAGGGTTAAGCAAGTGATGCGTTACGCCGGACCCAGGATGGTAATCTATTACCCGCTAGATGCCCTGCGGCACCTGGTTAAAAAAAACGCCAAAGTGTAAGCCACAGAACCTTTTAATATTTGACAAAAATATATACCTAATAAGTAAAATTGCAATAAAGATATAGGGTAACTTTGTGCGTAGAATGTCTATTATGTGCAATATCCTCATCAAAGGGGTAAATAAACGGTCATATAAAAAGCTGAGTGCGAGCAAAGACGAGCCGCAGGAGGAAACCTGATTCTTTTCTCTTGCGTTTCGTCTATCTTGAAAATTGCTTTTAGGGCCGGTTCCGGTATCTTTGGTGGTAAAGAAGGGTGGCGTTTTGCGGTAATATTTCCGGTGTAATCCCCACCCGTTGATTTTGAACAGCCAATATAACCGCCACCCCTTTCTAAAGAATCTAAAAACTATTGTTTCGTGGGCTGCCGCTTAACACCTATAACTTACATAATCTTTTCTCTTCCTCTAATTTTATTATTTCAGCCCGGCTCTGCTAACGATGGTTTCAGCCAATTCTTCAGCGCTATTGAACGGAAAATCACTGGGCGTCAAAAACTTTCCGGCTTCACCGGCGGTAACCTCGAGGTCTCCGGCCTTGCAAGTTGTATCCGCTCCCTGGGGGAAAGCGGCTAGTAACGCTTCCGGAGTGGCTATGGGGAAATTCGCTCCTTGAAGGGCCCCGATAATCTGTTTTTTGATGGTTTCGCGTACTGACATATACGTGATTCCTCCTTTTAAATTAGATGTAGTAAGCTGTACAAGCTTGGCATTATATTACTTGTATAGGCAATAAAAATAAGTAAACTGTTTTACAAGAAAAATAAAAAAGTTGCCACCTACGAGTAGCAACTTATAATTTTTTATATAAAATTATGCCTTGTTGTTGTAAGTATTCCAGAGATTCCTGCAGCTCTGTATGGCTGATGCCAATCAAGTTGGCAAGTTTATGGTAAGAAATGCCGGTCAGATCCAAAAATCCGTCCTCACCCTCACAAAAAAACAGATTCAAAATTATTTTAACGGTTTTGCCGAGGGGAGTTTCGGCTTTGATTTCGAATAGTAAATTGCGCATCAGATTTACCCGGCTGACCAATGTTTTAATTTGGGCATCAACTTCTTCTGTATCCCGGCTATGCTTGGGGCAATCTAATTTTTTTTGGATCATACCATTAACCCCATTACACAGCTTCGATGGCGCCGGAAAGTTTTTCCCGGCTTAAAAGGATGAATTGGTGTCCCCTGGTGGCGATAGCCCCCTCCTGCTTCAAATCGCCCAGAACATTGGTCACCATGACTCGTGAGGCGTTGACCAGGGATGCAATATCCTGGTGAGTGAGGTCGATATCGATAATGGTTCCTTCGGGAGAAGGCTTTCCGTATTCACCGGCCAGCCTGAGCAGCATGGCTGAAATTCTGCCTTTCACATCATGGAAGGCTATGCTGGCTACCTTATCGGTGTAATTATTTAATTTGCCCCCCAGCAGTTGGATTATTTTTAAGGCGGTTTGCGGGTTTTGCAACAAAATGGCGAAGTGTTCTTTATTACAGGAGCAGATATAGGTGTTCTCCATCGCTTGAGCATTCATGGTATGACAGGCGTTCTCTTCAAAAAAAGTGTTTTCACCGAAAATATCGTCCTGTTTGAGGATATCGAGGGTAATTTCCTTGCCGCCTTCAGAAACTTTGAACAACCTGACCAGACCATACTTGATCAGGTAGATAGTGTGCGCGGGATCTCCATCCCGGAAAATCATTTCGTTTTTGCGGTAGACCTTTTTACCGGCCAGCACCCCGATTTTTTCACGTTCCGCAAAATCAAGGGTGGCAAACAGGGCCAGCTCTTTCATGCATTTAATTCTTTGCATAATCGTTTCACCCATTCAAAAGTTGCTTCAACAGTATGCGCAAATTGTCCGGATCCACCGGCATAGTTTCCACAGGCACTTGGGCATAGTCATAGAATTCAAGCAGATTCATATCATCAATGGGTACAATTCCTGTGTCCAAAAGCAATATGCGATCATAATAACCGAAATTTTGCCGGGCATCAACCGCGTCCCAACCCAACCCTTCCATAAAAATCTTGCGCCAGTTTTCCAACCACCCGCTAGTAAGGTAAAAAGTTTTGGCTTCGGCGTCCAGCTCCGCCATTTTTTCTCCCAGGAGCATCTCAATGCAACTTTTAGCCTTAATTACCCGCCCACCATGTTCTGAAGCTAATTGTTCCAACTCCGGGTGGCATTGATTCCCTATGATTATAGGGATATCGTTTCCATCCATCCCGCGTAAGTTTTTGGTTATGGATTGGGCCAGTTTATCGAGGTCTACGTGCAAAGCTGCGTCAATGTAGGTAATATCTACATTTTGTTCCCCCAACAGATGTCCAATTTCATGGCGCAGTATACCGCAGCATAATACTTTTTTTCCGGACAAATTGTTTCACTCCCTACCATTTTTATAATAGCATAAAAATATTTAGGCAATGGTTCAGTAAAACAATTTACACAAATTAAATTATTTTTGTATACAGGCTTTTACGCAAAGGCCGCAGCGTTATGCCGGCGCTGGCTAATAACATATAATGAGCGACAGGTTTGCCGTAAAGCTGCTGTTAACAAACATTACCGGCGCGGAGATATTTTTATCTCATCACCGGTCTAACACAGGTTATTATACTAGGCAACTTCTAGTTTTTTCGTAACCTTTCCATTAGGTTGTAGTCCAGTAGCGGAAGCACCCATAACATCCCGGTGGCCGCCATTTTAATCATCCTTAAAAAATTATTAATTAAATTACACCTGATAATAATTCACTGTAATAAGCATAAACATTGGGTTAATTAAAATAATAGCTTCTTGCTGCACAGTTCAAAGATTAAGCGCAGCATAAACCCCATCCAAATAAATTCGTTGAATGGGGTTTATTGGCGGGTTAGTGACAGTTGTTGTGAGACCTACTGACAGTAGTAGTGAGAACCGACATAATAGTTCTCATTATTTAATAAAATCATTCTCATCATTTAATATCAAATTCTCATTATTTATTGAAACCAACACCGGTAATGGAAGTAACACCCACCCCTTGGCGAAGGGTGGGTGCTAACGTTATTGGGGGATAAAATATCTTTGGGCTTTTTCTTAAATAGAATTGCGCTCATTCTCAAACTTTACTGAAACCATTCTCAAACTTTACTGCAATATTCTCAAACTTTATTGCAACGGACAAGACTGTCCGTTTCAGCAAAGTTTGAGAATGGGCCTGCGCTATTTACCTGGGTTTCAACCATCTTATTTCATTTAAAGTTTGAGAATGGTTTCAGGATAGTTTAAGAATAAGTACCACCATTTCAACAAAGTTTGAGAATAAGGATTTGCCTTTAATGTTTGATAGTTTATGCTAAATAGTCGATAATGGGTTATTGGGCGCACCTCATGCGCAGTGGTTTTCTTTGCAAAATCCATCAAAATCTTATTGAACTATCGCCACCCGTTAGTTAGATATTTAGATATACCCAAAGGTTAAAAATACCTACACTAATTATAAATATTGAAGTTATGATAGTCAGTATAAAATATTTCCTTTTTTTCGTTAGAAATATTTCAATCCCTAGCAAGCAAACATTAGACCTAAAGAAAACATCATAAATACCACGTTAAGATTAAATAATGGATTTAGAATACTTTTAACAGCAAAAAATATAGCCATAATGCTAAATATAATTCGGAAAGTAAAAAATGGTTGTTTGCTCTTCCAGATACTAATCACCACCAATCCCCCTAAAACTAATGCTCGAAGTTTTCTGCTTTTTAAAGACCCTTCGGTACCCGGTACCATATATTCGCTGGCCCTTTTTAAATATAATAAAGATTACCTCAATTGATAAAATCTCACACATCAGCGGCCCAACCTTTCCAAAAGGGCAGCCGCCCACGTCCCAATTACCGGCAGACGACGCACGTCACCGGAACTGATACCTCCCAACGCCACCAGCACCAAGGGATATACCGCTAGTCCGGCGCATACCGCCAGCAATGTGGGCCAGGTATTGTCCTCCCCCCATTGTTGAAGGGTTGCACGGTACACAGCCAGGACACAGACCGACATAACCAACGTGGCCACACAGGGCCTTAACAACGTCTCTACGGCTTTGAACTCATAATCCACCAGGCGAGATAAATAAACTATGTTCAGCAGTGACGACACAAGGAATATAGCCACTGTACCCAGGGCTGCCGCCTGAATGCCCAGCGGAGTGGGCGTGAAGTAATATGTGATTAATATCTTTATGGCAATGCCCACCACTAGGTTACGCACCGGTATGTTGGCCCTGCCCATACCCTGGAGCGTGCCGGAGGTTACCAGGTGTACCGACCAAAAGATTACGGCTGCGGCCAGCGCGGCCAGCGGGACCCCGGCCCCTTCATCGACGTAAACTAGCAGGGTTAATTGATGAGCCAGCAGGAACAGACCTGCGGCCGCCGGCAGAGCGAAAACTAGTGCAAGACGCAACGCCTGGGAAAGCTGAGTTTTAATACGTTCCAGGTTTTTAACCGCCAGGGATTCGGCTACCGCCGGCACCAAACTTGCGCTCAGGGATGCAGCCAAGGCAATGGAGATGTTGATAAAGGGCATGGCCATTCCAATAAATGCACCATATTGAGCGGTGGCCTGTTTATAACTGTAACCCACCAACTGCAGCCGATCTACAATGAGGTTTTGGTCAATAATGGCGGTAACGGACATGGCCACGCCGGCAAAGGATACCGGCAGGGCCACGCTAAAAATCCGTTTGAGCAGGGATAACGTTCCCTCCCTGACCCCAGACAAGTCCTGTTTGGCCACAGCCAGTATATCCAGCCGCTGCCTGCGGTAAAGAAAAACTAACATTAATGCAGCTCCCACCGCACCGGGCATGGCACCCAGGTTAGCCCCGGCGGCGGCAATTTCCAGACCGCGGGGCAAAAGCAGATAGCTAAATAGTAAGGTAGCCACAACCATCATTGCCTGGTCAACCACTTGTGAGTACGCCACCACCTGCATATCCCGAAATCCTAGAAAAAGTCCCCGATAAGCTGCTGTCACCGCGGCAAAAAATATTACCGGTGCTATGACCTGCATTCCCAGATAAGTCTCGGGAATAGCCACCAAACCAATCTTTATTAACCACTCTGCACTTGCAAAAAGCAGGAATGAAAAAGTCAGCCCTAACAGAAGCATCGCAGCCCGTGCCACCCTAAAGGTACGTAACGCATCACGGTATTGGCCAAGTACTATTTTTTCTGATATTATGCTGGACAAAGCCACCGGTATTCCCGCCGTAGAAAGAGTAAAAAAAAGGTAGTAAATTTGATTGGGCAGAACATAAAAAGCCATTCCCTCGTTACCCAGCATGCGAGCCAGGGGTATCCGGTAAAGGGCTCCCAAAATCCTGATTATTATAAACGCCACCGTCAGGGTGATGACACCCTGCAACACGGTTTGTTTGTTTAACGGGTTCTTGATCATATCTTTTGTTACCCCGACATTTATATCTGTATATCACAAGCATAACCAGTATCAACCACACACTGATATGTTTTGATGATATCCGTACCTGAATCAATCCGCGGGCTGTAGCGGATGCCGCTCGCCCGAGCCGGCTTTTTACCCCATCCAGGGCAAACAGACGGGTAGTCTCGATCCTTAAATATGTTTAAGCAATTCTATAAGAATAGGAGAGATACTCGCCATTTGTTGTGTCTGTTTTTCCGGGGGAAGCTCATGTTTAACCTACGTTTCTTCAGTTTTAACTTAAACCCTCCTTTTTGGGGGAAAATGACAATCGCGCAGCCCAAAGTACTATTAAACTAAAATGTTCATTTTTCTTGAAGTATCGGACTTTTAAGAACTTTATTTTGTATTTATTATTAATAATAGAAATGCCTTTAGCTAGATTTTCAATCCCCGTAGATATACGGAATATTTTTTTTAGGGGGGTAGGCCAATGGTATTTGATAATCATTGTTTATAAATCGTATTAAGCAGTCTACAAAAATTACCGCCATTAGAAAAGCCCGCATTACCTTAAAGTAAAAGTGTAAGCGGGCTTAACTACTTGATGAACAGTATGTTTAAGAAGTGCAATATCTATTACTCACAGCTGACACTTTCTGAAACATCAACTTGTATACATTTGTGTCGAAGAATGTGACCAGATTGACTAGACTAAGGGAACCTTAACATTCCCCCTGGGACAGAGTAAAACGTTATAACCTGAATGACACCAAAAGTGGTAATAAAAATCAACATGAAAAACAGCATGCTTAAAATTTTAATCAGAGGTGGTTTTTTGAATTTTTCAGGCAGCATACCCAAGCCTATAAAAAAATGACCGGAAGGGGTTTTCTTGATCAGGCTAACCATAGAAGCTGTAACTACAATCGCGACTATTAAAGATATGGCTAAAAGTATGATAGGCAACAAGGCACCAACAGGCATATTAACACCTCCCGTTTAAGTTTGTTAATCAAGCGACTAGATAGAATCCACTAACACCCATGTATGTTATTTATCGTTCTAATTCAGTCTGGTTTATGGGCACAACTAGAAACAAATTTTGTTTTGTTATTCTTCCCTCTTTTTAAACCCTTTTTCTTTGATTAACTCATATCCCGAGGATAAAACAGAAAGAATTACTAAACCAAAAGCTCCCCACTCTAATGCGGTCCAATCAAAATGATACCTAGTAAATAACACCCATAGTAACCATATAGTTCCCAAAATCACAATAACTAGTCTATGTAATAGCAAAATAAATCCCTCTTTTCCATAGTTTATTGTTTCAAAGTCTGATTTAAAGCTTAACTTTAATATGATTTCTTTATGATTCTACTCATTGTATTTATAGTAAAATTATACCATAATTAACATGGCGAGTCACTTCATTCCGAGTGAACATAACAAAGATTATATACAACATCCAAAACTACAATTAAGGGAGTTTGAAAACCATGATAAAATAATTACTAAGTTTAACTCATTAATTATTGAAAGGACTGAGCTTGTGTATTCTTTAGGAAGAAAAATATTTTTTGTTGGGCCAACCTTTATTGTAGTTATGGTTTTACTTTTCTTTGTTTTCTCTGATCCTAACAATGATACTCAAGAAATACAAAAAGCAATTCAGGAATCAATTATGGAATCAAATACACACGTGGAAAAAGTAGTTCACATAGAGAAAGTGGAAAATGTAACATTGGCGTTTTACGCGACCCCGAAAGGCTTGGCAGTTGGGAGACTTGAACAGACATTTAGGGGTTGGAAATTGATTGAAGGTACTGGGTATATAGAATTTAACTCCGGAAGTGAATTGCCATGGATTTGGTGTAATATGGGGGAATCAGCACAATCGCTTCCTGTTTATTACGGTATTGTTTCGAATCCAAATATACAACGTGTGGAAGTTGACGAGAAACACGAAGCAAAAATTATTGCTACATACAAAGACAATAAAATTTGGACCCTAATCGGACAGGGAACTTCGGGGACAGAGGAAATCCAAGGGATGACGAACCAAGGAGAAGTTATTTATAGTCGTTTAAACCATAGTAAATCCTTGAGGTAAAGGGTAAGCGAGTTTAACAACTTGTTGAACATTTTGTTTAAGATGTGCCATTTCTTCAAGTGTGTGCAAGGATCCTTGATGTAATTATAAATCGCTAAACTTAATTTTTCTTTTATAAAGGTCTTGCTAGAAGACTTATGAATAATAAAAAAACAGTAACTAGCAATACAACTCTGCCTATAATCAAATTATATTTCTTATATAAGATATACCCAATAGTCATCAGGGTTAAAGTGCTAATAAAAGTTGATACCTGTTGGGGTATATTACTTATAGTTAGGATTTTGGAGATTAATGTATAAGATATAACTGCAGTAAATAACCCTCCTAAATTAATTAGAATGCTATTTAATCTTTCTTTCAATTTACTTTTATCACCTTTCCTGTTACTAACGCCCTATAACGTCCAGTAATAGACGGTGTTAATTGTCCACGAGTTGACGGACTTAGTGACCAAAACCAGCCCGGGGAAGGGAGAATTATAACAATTCTCCCTGGATAACCAACTTCACCATGTGATCATCAATAATCCGACGGCCATTCTGAGCTCCATAAAGCATGCAATGGGTGCAAACCTTGTTCACAAGCCTGGCCGCACCGCTGGAATAGCGGAAAATCTCATCAATCGCATTGTCTGAAAAGATATCGTGTTCGGCACCGGCATAAGCCAGGTGCCGATTAATATATTCCCCGACCTGGGCCCGATCCAGGTGCGGCAGTTTACATTGTAGGTCGATCCGTTGGCGGATGGCGGCGTACGCTTGAAGCTGGAACTTATCCCACAGTTCGCTCTGGCCCACCAAAATCAGTGCCATAGGGCTTTGGGCATCCATTTTAAAGTTCAATAGGAACCGTACCTCTTCTAGCATTTCTTTGTCCAAAAGATGCGCTTCATCTACGATAAC
>LADP01000031.1 GCA_000961575.1 Peptococcaceae bacterium BRH_c8a | reverse complement strand
TTAGTACGCCCAGCATGGGCGTCATCTCTAGGGTGAAAGTCCCGAACGGGGGCTGGCGAGCGCCTACCGTTAGCCAAAGGCAAGGGTGTCCGTCGCGAGACGGAATCTGAAGGAAGCCGGCGGCAAACGCTTGACCCGAGGTACACGAACCCAATTTGAGGCTGCTTCAGCCGGACGAGTCAGCTAAACATGACAAAATCCAAAGCCGCCAAAGGCTGAGGCAGTAAACTTGGGCGGGTACATGAGCGGAAAGATGACGTTCTTATCTGGGGAGGCCTGCAGGATAAGCCAAGTAACTTGGTAACCGTCGCCGTGAGGCGGCGCTGAACCTGCAGGAGTCAGCCGAGGTCATAATACGGCAGTAGGGGACGCCCGAACCCGGAAGGACCGAACCTAAAGGAGAGAGGAACCCGATGCGTTCGTGCAAAGAGCAACGACAGCAGCCAACCTCAAACAAAGAGGGCTCACGGCAAAGAGCAGCGGTGAAGCCGCCAGGGTATGCCGGAGCGCCGAGCTCTTCGCTGGCACAACTCGACCATTCCCCTCGCGCAGACCAGAACGACCTGCTGGAACACATGCTGGCAAGGAACAACATGCTCTCTGCCTACAAGCGGGTTAAACAGAACGGCGGAGCCCCCGGTGTTGACGGAGTGACCATAGAACAACTACAAGTTTACCTGATTCAACATTGGGGCACGGTGAAGAACCAGCTCTTAACCGGAACCTACAAACCCATGCCCGTCAAACGGGTGGAAATCCCCAAACCCGGCGGCGGAATACGACTGCTAGGCATCCCGACCGTACTGGACCGCTTAATCCAACAGGCCCTTTTACAAGTGATGACCCCCATCTTCGACCCTGAATTTTCACCTAACAGCTTCGGCTTTCGGCCCGGTAAACGGGCTCATGATGCTGTCAAATTGGCTCAGGAACACATCCAGCAAGGATACCGCTGGGTAGTGGATATGGACCTGGAGAAATTCTTTGACCGCGTAAACCACGACATTCTCATGGCAAGAGTAGCCCGGAAAGTTAAAGACAAGCGCGTTCTAAAACTAATCCGCACCTACCTCAATGCCGGAGTTATGGAACACGGAATCACCAAGGACACTGTGGAAGGCACGCCGCAAGGCGGACCACTGAGTCCACTGTTGGCGAATATACTTCTCGATGACCTGGACAAAGAACTCACCAGGCGGGGTCACCGATTTGCTCGTTATGCCGATGACTGTAACATCTTCGTCAAAAGCAGACGGGCCGGGGAACGAGTGATGGCAACAGTTACTCACTTTGTAGAAAGCAAGCTAAAACTAAAAGTTAACCGGGACAAAAGTGCAGTAGACCGGCCTTGGAAACGTAAATTTCTAGGTTTTAGCTTCCTGTCAAACAAGCAGGCCACCATTCGGCTTGCTCCAAAGACACTGGAACGCTTCAAAGACAAAATACGAGAGCTAACTTCCCGTACTAAGCCATATCCAATGAAGAAACGGATTGACAAACTAAACCGTTACCTCATGGGCTGGGTAGGATACTTTAAGATAGCTTCTGCCAAAAAGCACTGCGAAACACTGGATAAATGGATTCGGCGTCGTTTGCGCATGTGCCTGTGGAAGCAATGGAAACGTGTCCGAACCCGGATTAGGAAGCTGCGTTCTCTAGGCGTCCCTGATTGGGTGGCATTTATGATGGCCAATTCCCGGAAAGGGTATTGGCGTATGTCCCGCAACCTAAATAATGCCCTTGGCACCTCCTACTGGAAGGCGCAAGGGCTCAAAAGTTTACTTGCTCGTTATCTGGAACTGCGTCAACCTTTGGGAACCGCCTAGTGCGGACCCGCATGCTAGGTGGTGTGAGAGGTCGGGGGCTTGCCGCCCCCTCCTACTCGATTTATAAGGTATTAGAAACATACTTAAATTAAATAACAGGCAGGTTATAAATAAAGTATGAAAGAAGGTTATGCAAATAAGGTTAAATTTTTTTTTAGTATAAAAGGCTGATAATTTATTTGCCTTGCTCTATTCCTACCATTGAAGGATGTTATATAAATGTAAAAATGTTAAAATAGTACAATAATAAACCTATTTATAAAATAATTTTATATGTAGGAAATCGGGCGTCGAAGTGGCATAGTATGCCACTTCTTTTTTGTTGGCCTCAGCATGTCTGGCGAGACGATGAACTCACTGGACATTATACTGCTGGTCATGCTTGGGGGGCGGTTTGTTTTTACGCTGCTGAATGTTACTTCTCATAAAGGATATGCAAGCACAAACATCTTTTTAATAACCATCTGGGGAAGAGAAAAGATTTGCCCTGCTGCTGTCACGGTGAACCCGATTTGCCTGGGATACGCACCTCGTAAAAGCAGGAACAATACCTAGCAGGGGTTGACAAAATTGTTGTTGATTACAGGACGGCTGGCTGAGCAGTGCATTGTATGGACTTGCACCAAGTTAGCAAATCATACTGGGGAATGATTTTCCGGAAAAAACCATATCCCCAGGATAATATTCTAAGACTTTATTCATACTTCGTGCTGATGATAAATAAGGGGTTACTGTATAAAATTGTAACTATCACATAGAAGCTGGGGGGTCGGCAACTGTGGGCATCAACGGCAGAAAAGATAACATGGATTATTTAAGTATAGACCTGGCTTCTTTACTTGCAGCCCTGAAGAGGCATTATCTAAAAATTATACTGGTTACGCTTATGACGGTTGCAGCAAGTGGGTTGGTGAGCTTTTATTACCTGCTGCCGGTTTATGAAGCCAGGGTCATGATTATGGTAAACCAGGCACCCGGTGACATTGAAAACGCCACGGCTACCATAAATACATACGTGGGGCAGGTAAAAAGTGATGTGCTGATGCAGCGGGTTATTAATAAGCTTAACCTGAAAAGACAGGATATTGCCGTAACACAGCCGTTTTCTTATGATGTCCGAAGCGAGCAAACGGTAACTCCCCGGTCTTTGTCCAAGCAGGTTAATGCGGGGGCGGTTAAGGACTCAAACTTAATTGAAATTACGGTTAAAAATAATAATGCGCGCATGGCAGCGTTAATTACCAATACTTTAAGTCAGGAATTTATGCTGCTGATGATGGAAAACAACCGGCAAATGGTGGAACAGACCATACAATCACTGCGCAACCATATTTTATCCGTGCAGCAACAGATGACCAGCGCCACCGACCCGGCTGAAAAACAATTGTATGTGGATACCCTGGCCTTGCTGAACGATAGAATAAAGATAGCTAACTCAATTGACATGGGCAACATTGGAATGGTAATTACGTCCCCAGCAATGGATCCGATAACCCCTATCAGTCCCAACAAAATTTTAAATATGATCTTAGCTTTAATGCTGGGATTGATGGTTTCGGTGATTTATGTGTTTATTAAAGAATCACTAAACAACACATTTAAAACACCGGAAGATGTGGCTGAGCATTTAAACTTACCGGTGCTTGGAAGCATACTGCACGCGGGTCGGCATGGCCAGTAGATAACCAATGGGGGTTAAAATATGCGCAATTCCAAAAACCTTAGCAAAATGTTATTTGCACAAAACAATCCCATGGCGCCCGTTTCCGAAACTTTCAGGACGCTGCGCACGAATATTTACTTTTCCATAGAAGCTCGGTCAAAAGGGACGATACTAATAACTAGTGCTCTTTCTGGTGAAGGCAAATCTACGGTTGCTGCAAACCTGGGTGTGGTTATGGCCCAGGCCGGAAAAAGAGTGGTTATTATTGATTGCGATCTGCGTAACCCGGTAATGCATAAATATTTCAATATTATTAACAACCAGGGATTAAGTAATTTACTTAGTCATGATTTAGTGCTAGGAGACACCATACACACCACCGGTACAGAAGGGCCATCTTTAATAACTAGCGGCCCCATTCCTCCCAATCCATCCGAGTTGCTGGCATCGCAAAAGATGATGGATTTATTGCAGCATCTATCGGCTCATTTTGATACTGTACTAATTGATACGCCGCCTGTTATTGCCGTTACCGATGCCGTGGTGTTAGCCACCAGGGTGGACGGCGTTTTACTGGTGTTAAAGTCCGAATCAACGGCACTGGACAAGGCTAAAAGAGCTAAGCAGCAATTGGAGATGGCCAACGCCAAAATCATCGGTGTAGTACTAAATGATGTAAAGATTAAAAGAAGCGATTGCAACTACTATTACTATAACCGGGATTATAAACAAGCCCAACGTGAAGCCGATGTATTGTTGAAACAAGCCGCTGCTACGAAGGATGACAATAGTTAATTGTTTTTAAGAACAACAGACAGGCTAATATTTGGTTTGAAGCTTCTGGAAGGAATGAGCGTTTATGAGGGTAACAGTTATCGGCTGTGGGTATGTGGGGTTAACTACATCGGTAACCCTTGCCTATATCGGACATCAGGTTCATTGCATAGACCAGGATGAGAATCGTATAAGGGCGCTGCAGAAAGGAATTGTGCCAGTACATGAAAAAGGTGTTTCGGAACTCCTGGGTGAGGTAAAAGACCATCTTACCTTTGGTGACTGGGATTCTTTTGACCAATCTGTAGATGCTTTAATCATAGCTGTCGGCACTCCGGGTAAAAAGAACGGTGATGCTGACCTAATATATGTGGAATCGGTGGCCCAAGAACTGGGATCCCGTTTAACCGGTGACAAATTACCCGTTATAGTTAACAAATCAACCGTACCCATCGGTTCTGCTCGGAGAGTAGAGTCAGTAGTTAGATATTGTCGTAAGAATACTGGCTCAAACGCTCCAGTCATGGTTGTTTCTTGTCCCGAATTTTTGCGCGAAGGGGCAGCGCTGCATGACTCATTTTATCCTGACCGGATTGTGGTCGGTTCCCAACACGATTATGCAGTAAATATTCTCAGGCAGGTTTATGCTCCCATCCTGGAACAAACTTTTAATGAGCCGGGTTTTTTTCCCAGGCCGGATGGTTATACGCTCCCGGCTTTTATAACCACTACTCCCACCAGCGCCGAGCTGATTAAGTACGCGGCAAATACCTTTCTAGCTATAAAAATATCTTACATTAATGAAATAGCAGGGTTGGCGGAAAGGGTAGGCGCCGATATCAGGGAAGTGGCACGGGGTATCGGCCTGGACAAGCGAATCGGCCTTCCATATCTAAATGCCGGTGTCGGTTGGGGAGGCAGTTGTTTTGGTAAAGATATCAGTGCATTGATACATATTGGAGATCAGTATGATTTCGAAATGCTCCTGAGTAGCGCAGCAATAAATGTTAACAGGCGGCAACGCGATGAGATCATTAAAAAGCTACAATCGGCACTAAAAGTAATTCGAGGAAGTACCATCGGGCTTTTGGGCCTCTCGTTCAAACCTGGTACAGATGACTTGCGAGACGCCCCTTCTCTTACCATAGCCAACCGGTTAATTGAACTTGGTGCTCATGTTAAGGCCTACGACCCGGTAGCGGCCTACCGTATTCAAAATAATGAATACGGATCCAACATTGAGTGTGCCAGCGACCCGGAAATGCTGGCCTCCGGAGCGGATGCCCTGGTTTTGGTAACGGAATGGAGCGAATTTATGCAACTGCCGTACGAGCAACTGGGAAAGTTAATGAGACAAAAGGTCATTATAGACGGGCGTAATGTACTTGACAGTGGGGCACTAAAAGACGCTGGGTTTGTCTACCTTGGGGTAGGTATATGTTGAAAAGGCCGTAATTAGGTAAAAATTTGGTCCTAACTGAAACACTATGAACAATAGAATGGAGGCAGCCGAAATGATTGCTAATGCATTAATTTATACAAAAAAAGCCTCCACTGGATTTAGAAATATAAACTTCTCACCACCCGATATCACCGATGCTGAGATAGATGAAGTAGTAAAGGCGATGAGAACCGGCTGGATTACGACCGGTCCAAAGACAAAACTATTCGAACAAAAGATAGCTGAATACCTGGGAGTTTCAAAAGCCGTTTGTCTTAACTCAGCCACGGCTGCTATGGAACTAACGCTGCGCATATTAGGTATCGGTATCGGTGATGAAGTAATTACAACTCCTTATACATATAGCGCATCAGCTTCTATCATTGACCATGTAGGGGCTAAGATTGTGTTTGTTGATGTGGCCCCAAATTCTTTTGAAATGGATTATGCCAAGCTGGCCGATGCGATTACCGATAAAACGAAAATCATCATTCCTGTGGATATAGGCGGGAAGATGTGCGATTACGATAGCATTTTCGCTGCCATCGACAGTAAGAAGAGTCTGTTTAAGGCGGACAATGAGATACAGGCGCTTTATAACCGTATTATCGTGATGGCCGATTCTGCCCATGGTTTTGGTGCCCAAAGGCGTGGAGTTAAGAGTGGTTTAGCCGCCGACTTCACCTGCTTCTCTTTCCATGCTGTTAAAAATCTTACCACCGCTGAAGGGGGCGCTGTTGTTTGGCGTGACAGACCATGTTTGGTTAAAGGACAACTTTACGGGCATCAAAGTGGGTTTAATGATTATCTGTACAACCAATTTATGCTCTACTCCCTCCACGGGCAGTCCAATGATGCATTGGCAAAAACCCGAAAGGGCGCATGGGAGTATGACATTGTATACCCCGGGTTTAAATGTAACATGACCGATATATTGGCTGGGTTTGGCTTGATACAACTAATGAGATATGACGGGTTAAGAAGGCGCAGACAAGACATTATTGAGATGTATGACAGGGCATTGCTGCCATTGGGAATACAGATTTTGCAGCATTATAAAGATGGTAATAACTCTAGTGGGCATCTTTATCTAGCAAGAATACCGGGATGCAGTGAGGATAAAAGAAACGCTATTATTATTAAGATGGCCGAAGCCGGAGTGGCTTGCAATGTTCACTATAAGCCGCTACCGATGTTCACTGCCTACAAGAACATGGGATTTGACATAAGTGATTACCCTAATGCACTGGCACAATATCAAAATGAGATAACTTTACCGCTTCATACTTTACTTAGTGATGAGGATGTGGAGTATGTGATTGAGGTGTTTGAAGAGTCTTTGAGAAAATTATGAGAACTCTATTGTGTTATTTCAGGAAGGGCAAATAAGTGATATTAAGAAAATGGAACGATTTACCCGACAACATGAAAAAAGAAAGCGTCCGGAAATATTATGACCTTTTACATAAGAAACGGTTCAGCCTGTTCATTAAACGGTTATTCGATATAATGTTTGGAATCATTACATTAATAATTCTTTCACCGGTGTTCTTGGTGATATGTATCGCCATAAAGATGGATTCCGAAGGTTCAGTCTTGTTTCGTCAAGTGAGGGTCACACAATATGGGAAGACGTTCAAGATATTCAAGTTTCGGACCATGGTGGTAAATGCAGAGAATCTCGGCGCTCAAGTCACCATGAGCAATGACAGCAGGGTCACGAAGGTGGGGAGGTTCTTAAGACGAACCCGCCTAGACGAAATCCCGCAGAACATCAATATTATAAAAGGGGACATGAGTTTTGTGGGTACACGACCTGAGGTAGTCAAATACGTTGAGAAATATACGGATGAGATGATGGCTACGTTGCTCTTGCCGGCAGGAGTTACTTCGGAAACGAGCATTGAATACAAAGATGAAGAAGAACGCCTGGCAAAGGCCCCAGATGTGGATAAAACCTACATCGAAGTCGTGTTGCCAGAGAAGATGAGATATAACTTGAGGGGTATTTTGGAATTTAGCATCTTGGGTGATATAAAGACGATGGTCAGGACAGTAAAGGCGGTTGTTAGGAAGGGTAAGTGTACAGATGTTGCGCTTGATGAAGATCGTGAAGTAGAAGTGGTAATTGAAAAAGAATTCATTACTATGTAATAAATAGAATACATAAATTGTGTTGGAGTGCAAAACCAAATGATAGTATCTTTTATTATTGTGGCCTATAACGCAGAAAAAACAGTTGATTACATCTTAAATAACTTAACAGAGCAAGATTACGAGCATAAGAAAATTGAGATCCTTCTGGTAGATAGCGCATCGAGTGATTCCACTAAGAAACAGATGGTTAGCTTTTGTGAAAATTTCCAATCTGAATTCAAAAGGATTTGTGTGTTGGATAATCCTAAAAGGACACTGCCTTGCGGATGGAATGTGGCTTTGAAAGAAGTAAAAGGTGATGTAATACTACGAGTTGATGTGCACACTACCATCCCCGACGATTTCATTAGCATGAATGTAAATTGTCTTAAGGGAGATGAAAATATATGTGGAGGGAGAGTAACTAGCACTATTACCAATAATAGCATTTGGCAAAGAACTATCCTATTAGCGGAAAATTCAATGTATGGCGGTGGAGTTGCTAAGTTCAGGCGAAGTAATACATGCGAATATGTAAATACTTTAGCGTTTGCCGCTTATAGAAGATGTGTCTTTGAAACAGTGGGAGGCTATGATGAAAGGTTAGCTCGTACCGAGGATAATGAAATACATTATAGAATGAAGCAGGCTGGATACAAGTTTTTATATTACCCCAGGATAAATTCTTTTAGAATGGCAAGATGCACGCTTTTTAAGCTAATGAAACAGAAATATTTCAACGGATACTGGATAGGCTTGACAATGGGTGTATCACCGAGATGTTTCTCTCTCTATCATTTTGTACCGTTTGCATTTGTGTTGGGGATTATCTTTACTAGTATATTAGCAGCATTCGCCTTGGCAAAGTTAGCCCTATTACTGTGGAGTTTTTACTGGGCAATAGCGATTCTGATGGCGGTGTTATCGGTTGATAAGGGGAGCTTTAATTCAAACTTGTTTGCGTTGCCGTTTTTGTTTTTCTTGCTACATATCAGCTATGGTTCTGGAACAATAGTTGGGCTTGTTAAAATGCCTTTTAACAGGGAGCTCAAAAGGGCTTGTTATGAGATTGAGAATGTGAAGGTGTGCATGATTGACCAGGTTATATAGATTATTAATTAGTTAAAGTGCGAGAGGGTAGACAGTGATATGCAGTTACGACAAAAAACATCCAGGATAAAAGATTTGCATGCTAAATTGTTTGAGATTGCAGTATATTTTGATGATTTTTGCAGAAATAATAATATTCAATACTATCTTTTAGCGGGATCAACGCTAGGTGCGATTAGGCACAGAGGGTTTGTACCTTGGGATGATGACTTTGATGTTGGAATGACAATTGATAACTATGATAAATTTCTAAAGCTTGCTGCCAATATTGATAAAGACAAATATTTTGTCCAGGTAGAAAATAGCGATGGATGGCCGCTTATGTTTACAAAAATAAGAATGAACGGTACGACGTTTCTTGAAGACGGTTGGGAAAAATCTGTTTCATCGCATCACGGCATCTTTATGGATGTATTCTGTTTGTATTATGCACCTCAGTCCTTAATTGAGCGATATACGCAATTTATTATAGCAAAATTAATTGTTGCTAAAGCTCTTTATGAACGTGGAAATTATGTTACATCCAGTATAAGGAAGAAAATAATAATTCAAATAGCCCGAATTATAGTTATTAAGCATACAAAAAACAAGTTAATTAGATGGGTGAAATTAAAAGGTCGAAAGGAAAGCAAGTTATTTTGGCTTTTATTTGACAAATTTTATAAAAAGGCGCTTTATCCAAAGGAATACTTCGGAACGCCACGATATGTAGAATTTTTAACAACAACTTTTCCTATACCGGAGAAAGCAGAGGCTTACTTAACGTATACATATGGCGACTACATGAAGTTGCCCGATGAGAAAAAGAGGATAAAAGATGTGCATGCACATTATTTTGATTTAGAGATAGATTATAAAGAATTTATAAATAAACTTTAACCAGATGGATGACAAGGAAGTACATAACAATTAAAAAATTAGTTAAGCTTTATTTTAGTTCTGCAGTGACACGCATAAGACTGGTTAAACAGATCTGCGCTTTGCCCCTCTCTAAAAGACAAAGGAACTAATTATAAGTGGAAAGGGATTATATAATTTTTAATAAAGGTGTTAATTTAGAAATGATAATTTTATATATTTCGGCATTACCTAAGACTATGTCGGGTGGCCCTCGATATAGTGTTCCGCAACAAATAGCAGCCCAAGCTAAATTTGATAATGTGCATTGGATTAATTTAAATAAGAATGGTGTAGAAGAATCTAAAATCAAATGCAACATTATCGAGGAGCGTTATAAGTTTCGACTTGATAGTTTAGAATCGCCGTTTGACAAACCAGATTTAGTAATTTTTGAGGGTGTTTACTATCTAGAATTTTGTTTAATTGGTTACGAATTGAGGATGAAAAAGATACCGTATATCATTATTCCTCGTGGTTCTTTAACGAAATCCGCTCAGAAGGTAAAAGCTGTAAAAAAAAGACTAGCAAACGTATTAATTTTTAAACGATTCATTAATCGTGCAACTGCCATTCAATATTTAACAGAAGCTGAGCACATCGCATCGGAAGATACGTGGAACAAGAATAATATAGTCATACCCAATGGCACCAAAACCCAAAAGCATACTAAGGTTTGGGGTCGCAATAAATCATTGAGAGGGGTTTTTATTGGGCGAATGAATATGTACCATAAAGGACTTGATTATTTGATGAAAGCTTGTATTCAATTAAAAGAAACGCTTATTGAATATAGATGCACAATAAATCTATATGGGCCTGACCGTCTTGGAGCAAAAAAAATACTTACTAATCAAATAGAAAACAATGGGCTTGATGGTATAGTTTTTATTAGAGATGAGATTTATGGTAAAGAAAAGGAGCGGATTTTACTCGAAAGTGATTTCTTTATTTTAACATCACGTTTTGAAGGTCAACCTATGGGACTAATAGAGGCTATAGCATATGGTTTGCCGTGTTTGGTAACTATGGGGTCTAACATGGCAAATGAAATTGTAGGTGCCAATGCAGGGTGGGCAGCGGACAATAATGCTAATAGCGTAATGATGGCGATGCGAGAGTTACTGGCAAATAGAGAACAATTGCCTGAATTTGGTAAAAACTCACTAGCATTGGCAAGTCGTTACGATTGGAATGAGTTAGCTAGACAGAGCTCAGAAAAATATAAAAATTTGTTAAACACATCATATCACGAAAAAATTAGATAACGTATTTATTATAATAGCGCTTGGCCATATATGGAGGGATTTGCTTGGGGCTAACTATAAATATAGATAAACTATTATGCTATTTAGTAGGAATTTTTGTCCCTTTAGTTGCCGCTAGGCTCAGTGTAGGATCGTATGAGATGCCGCTTTACCTCATCCCACTTAACCTTCTATTTATTAAAGCGATTATGATAAAAATGCGGGAACGATATTTACTTGAACAAGAGAATTTATATCCCGTTTTGCTAATGCTATCCATTATAGTTTCTGCATTATTCAGCCAGATAATAGACGTAAGTGGTATTATTAAAATGGCATTAAATATATTCATATATTTTCAAACTATAGTAATATTAAAAACCATAAATGAAAATGCACTAGATATAATTTTTAAGGCAGCTATTCTATCGTGCTCAGCATATTTGATAGTGTTAATATATATTTATATTATAGAATTCAATGTTTTATATATTGGTGTTAACTTAGATCATGCTACAAAAGAAGGAAGAAATAGCTTGGCATTTATGTTGGCTTTTATGGTGCCCATATCGATTCAATACCTTAGTGGGCTTGCAATTAATAAAAGTAAAATATTATTAGTATGTATAATTGTAAATATTTTTGGTGCTATTTTAACGCAGTCTAGAGGGCTAATTATAGCGATTATTATCTCTACAACTATAGCAGTTATAAATTTAATAAGAAAAGGTAACTGGCGCACCTCGCTACAGTGGATTGTGTTGTTTTCGGCAATATTATTGTTTATGTCGGTATATTTGCCTGATGTATTTAACTCTATTTACAATAGATACTCAACAATTGGATCCATATTTCAAGGCGATGATATTGGTTATTCTGCTGAGGTTAGAATAGATAGCTACAAATATGCATTTGAAACATTTGATAGTGCGCCCATTTTAGGTATAGGTTATAGTGGATTTATGGAAAGTAATTTTACTGGCAAAGGGACACATAATGATTATTTAAAAGTTTTTTCAGAATTAGGCCTGTTTGGCTTATTTATATTTTTTTTAATTTTCAAAACAACATATAAAAAATGCATAATATTAATGAATAGTACAAATGAAGTAAGCAAATTAGGGATAACGTTTTCGGTTATTACTATTTTCATATATATAATATTTATTAATGCTTTGGAAACTCCACTGTTCTGGTTAGCTCTTGGTATGTTAAGAGGTATCCGTATAAATGTACCCCAAATATTAGGGCATAAGTTACCCGTGGGAGGTTGTAAAAAAGAAATAAAAACAATATATTTGTCAATATAACATATGCATAAGGCCTTTAATATATTAATAGAAAACTATTTGTGTCAGGAAATTGATATGAAGAAAACCGGAGATTTAAATAGCGGGATATCGGGCATCTTTTGGCTGAGCCTATCGTCATTTTTTAATTATGCATTGCAATTGGTAATTATGATGGTATTGGCACGGCAATTATCGCCAAGTGACTTTGGTGAGTTTGCTGCAATCACTATTCTTATTGGTATTGCGGAGCTATTTTGGATGATGGGTGTTGGAAAAGCAATTGTACAAAGTCAAAATATTAGTGATCTGCTAATAGGAACAGCGTTCACGTTGAATATCATATTTGGCTTAGTAATTTTATTATTAGTTAACTTATTCGCGGGATTCTTAGGAACATTGTTCAATATAACAGATGTTTATATGCTAAGAGTTTTCTCCTTTGTCTTCATACTCCATAGCGTTGCTGAGGTTTCAAAGTCATTGAGTCATAAGAAACTGAAATTCAAACGCATGTCATTAATTGGAATTATATCACTAATAACTTTCGGAGTTTCGAGCATAACATTCTCTTTGTTTGGGTTTGGCGTTTGGTCTCTAGTCTTTGCAAACATAATTATGGCGAGTACTTCGATGCTTTTATATATAAGTTTGGAACCTATCAAGTTTCGAATTATTATTTGCCGCAACTCTGCCAAAGAGCTTTTGTTCTTTGGCAGTGGGTTTACAATAGCAAGTGTATTTAATTATACGGCAAATAATGGTGATTATTATGTCATCAACAAAGTGTCAAGCAAAGCGGCGTTGGGGGAGTATCAAAAAGCCTATCAGTTACTTATGTATCCAGTAAAATTATTGGGAGATACGCTAGATCAAGTGCTGTTCCCACTACTTTCTAAATACCAAAACGACAAAGAAAAGTTAAAACATGTGTTTATATGCGGTAACGGTTGTGTTGCAATTTGCTCTATCCCTGTTACTATTGTAGCCTTTTTCCAAGCCGAAGAGATGGTAAACTTCCTTCTTGGAAATCAATGGACGAATGTCGTTTATCCTTTTAAAATTTTAGTTATCGGTTTATTCTTTAGAATTGCATATAAGTTAAGTGATTCGCTCATCAGGGCAATGGGAAAGGTGTATCAATGGGCTATTGTGCAATTTATTTATGCAACTATGGTGGTAACCGGAGCCTATTTAGGAAGCTTTTATGGTCTTGCTGGAATTGCAGCAGGTGTTAACATTGCATTCTCGATTAACTATTTCATGATGTTGTTTTTAGTCAAACTGCAATTGGGGTCGTTGTCAAAAGCAATGCTCAGTAGTTTATTGCCGTCATTAATTACTGGTGTCATCACGGCATGTATGGTAATTATTTATGATAAGTTTATTAAAATTGAATCCTCGCTTTTATCACTTGTATGTGCAACCGCATATACACTAATAATATATATAATAATCACTAAGTTGTTCTGGAACTATATTGTACCAATAAGTCTACGTGAGTTTTTGATAAATATTTATAGTAACATCAACAAAAAGCTAAATATTAAGTGGAGATAGTTATTTATATGAAACCTGATTACAAAGGAATAGATAAAACAAAGACTTATCTAATTACCGGGGCGGCAGGGTTTATTGGATATTTTCTATCCAAACGGCTGCTGGAGCTGGGATGCCGGGTGATTGGTATTGATAATATGAATGACTATTATGATGTGACTTTGAAGTACGCCAGGCTTGAAGAGCTTATGAAAACAGGTAGTAGCAGTGGCATATTTATCTTCATTAAGGGCGACATCTCGGAGCAGGATTTGGTTAATGCTGTATTCATTAAATACAAGCCTAACATTGTGGTTAATCTGGCTGCCCAAGCGGGAGTGCGTTACAGTATCGAAAATCCCGATGCTTATATCCAGAGTAATATCATAGGGTTCTTTAATATATTGGAAGCCTGCCGCCATTCGTATGATGAGATAAATAATCAAAACAATGATTATCAAGGCGTCGACCATCTTGTTTACGCCTCATCAAGCTCCGTCTACGGTGCCAATAAAAAAGTCCCCTTCTCAGAGGGTGATTGCGTAGATAACCCTGTCTCACTTTACGCCGCCACCAAAAAATCAAATGAGCTGATGGCTTATACTTATAGCCATCTTTATAAGATACCTGCCACCGGCTTAAGGTTTTTCACTGTTTACGGTCCCATGGGCCGCCCTGATATGGCTTATTTCTCCTTTAGCCAGAAAATATTAAACGGAGAGCCGATTAGAGTTTTTAACCACGGTGATATGTACCGGGATTTCACCTACATTGACGACATTGTGACCGGGGTGAAGAAGATATTGTGTAATCCGCCTGGTGAAGATGGAGTGCGGCACAAGATATATAATATCGGCAATAACAAGCCGGAGCAGCTTATGTATTTCATTGAAACTCTGGAAAAGGCGCTAAGTAAGGCTACAGGCAAAAGGTTAGCAGTTAAGAAGAAATACTTGCCCATGCAGATGGGCGATGTTCCGAGGACTTACGCTTCGACCACCGAACTGGAACGTGATTTTGATTTCAGACCAAGCACGAGCATTGAGGATGGGTTGATGAAATTCGCTGAGTGGTTTAAAGATGTATCAAGTTAATATTGAAAGCAGGAGATAGTAGTGGTGAAATATTTTGGTTAGAAAAACAATTTTAATAGTTCTATCTATTACACTAATCGTATCAGGCTATTTTGCATACCAGCTTAATAAGCAGTTTAATCAAATTAAACATGTAACAATTGATAAGTCTGACCAGGCGCTTGGTATAAAAATGAACAACCTGGGCGATAGGTTAGAAGAAAAGCTAAACTATGATAAAAAAACTTTTTATAATGATGACGTTGTAAATATTGCGCTTTTTGGTTTGGACAGACGTTCTCCTGAAGAGAGTGCACGGTCAGACTCTATAATGATTCTCACTATTGACTACAGTAACAAGGAAATTAAGTTATCATCAATTATGCGGGACTTGCGCGTCCCCATTGAAAAACATGGTATGGACAAAATAAACCATGCTTACAGTTACGGCGGACCCCAATTAGCTGTTAAAACAATTAATCAGAATTTCGGCACCAATATTAAAGATTTTGTGGCTGTTGACTTTGATGGCCTAAAAAAAATCATCGATGTTTACGGTGGGGTTACCGTTTTGATTAACGATAATGAAATCTCTTATGTAAACCAATGCATAGCTAATTCGGAAAATTATCTCAGTAAGGCAGGCAAACAATTATTAAATGGAGAGCAGGCTGTTGCTTTTTCAAGGGTCAGGTATATAGGAAATGGTGATTTTGAGAGAACCGAAAGGCAGAGAAAGATACTAGTTGATATGATTCACAAAACAAGGGATAGTGGTTTGTCATCTTTCCCCGGCTATGTTGCTGAAATAATGCCTCACGTGCAAACTAGTCTGGATAAAACAACCATTCTTTCCCTAGGCATGAAATGCTTTAAAGAAGATATCAAAACATTGGAGGAAGAAAGATTTCCCCTTGACGGATATTGGGAAGATACCAAAATTTCAGGTGTGTATTATTTATCGGCAGATATAGATAAAACTAAACAACATATAGTTGATTTTATATACGGCAGCGCCAGTAAAGTTTCTCAAGATTTAGCCTGCTTTCAAATTTTATTTGTAAATAAAGCTAAAAGCTGATCTCTTTTTTAAGAGATCAGCTTTTCAAAACAATGGAGGCTTAATGAACCGTGTACGAAGTCGCCGCGTGAGTCATGGCAAAAATTTCAGCCTTGGGGGCGAAGTATTTCTTGGAAGGTGCGGCCACAAAACTATTGTCTTTAACATAGCCGGCGTCCCAGGTGGTATCCAAGGATACCCAGTTTCCACTCACCATCACTTCATTCCAAGCATGCAGTTGGGATTCCCACTGGCCGTTGCCATCAGCTTGTCCATACACTACGCGTGTCGGGAGACCTGCAGCCCGGGCCATGGCGGCGGTAACAAAGGCGTAGTCCCGGCAGATGCCGGTGCGTTCTTTAATTATTTGGCTGGCCGAATTTAGATTGTTTTCCCCGGCCAGGTATGCTTTATAGTCATAGCTTATATTACCGGCCACCCAATCATGAATGGCCTGGAGTTTTTGCATATCGTCCATGCCTTGCTTGACTACTGAATTAACCAGTTTAATTATTTCGGGGTTGTTACTGTCCACGTATGCTGAAGGTGTAAGATACCGGTTGTCCTTTTGGGTTGCGTTTTGAACCTCAAAACGGATGGACCCGTCGAAACGGCTAGCGTCTTCACCGGCCCAAACAGTGTAGGTGCCTTCGCCGAACCTGAGCCATATATCTGCTGTAAAATGTCCTTCTTTAACTTCGGCGGGATAGGTGTTAATTTCACCGGCGGGGCCGCGCACACACAGCCAAACCTTGTCCAGTCCGGACAGCCCTTTCACGGTTAGTACCCCCTCAATGGACTGGTTGTTCATGCCGGGGGAGGTGATTTCTATGTTTGGCGACTCGAAGCTGACCTTGTAAGCAGCTTCCGCGGCGGTCTGGAAGAGTGACAAAGTGCCCAGTACCAGTATTGCTGCTATCGTTATTTGGGTGATACGAATGATGTTTTTCATCATTTATAATACCTCCGTTTAAATAAAAAACCCTATCCGCCAGAGTCGGATAGGGTTAGAAAATTAACCTTACACCGGCAACTGGCTGGCGTAGCGGATGAACCGCCTTAGCCCCTGTAGCTTTGCGCCGCCACCTTTCGATGACTTTGCCTTTATCAAGTGCATTTTCAGTTGTTAAATATAAAAAGCTGCTCGCCAGTTTGGACGAGCAGCTTCTTGTTGTTTCAAGAAACTAAACTTCGGCAACTGGCTGGCATAGCGGGTAATCCGCCTTAGCCCCTTTAGCTTTGCGCCGCCACCTTTCAGTGACTTTGCCTTTATCGATAAATAAATTATTTTACTACTAATATTTTATACACGGTGCCATTATTTTGCAATAGTTTTTTAAAAAAAGTTTGTCTAAAGTAAGTTTTTTTTCCAGCTTAATCAAAGCAATATCGTTATTATGTATAAATATGACAATTTATTTAAGATTATTTTAATGATTTGGTTAATTATATGTAATTCTGGGCCATTATTCTATAAAACATAACCGCTTTTAATAATAAACGTTTAAACTTCATTGCTTAATTTTTAGTAAATATACACAGCCAAAGCGAGGTGGTTTTTCCATAACAGTAATAAATCAGCATTGTCTTAAAAAAATGGGAGGTGAAAACATGGGTAATTTACGGTCTCTGTTGTTTTTCCATTAGGTTTCGCTGGTAATAACGTTACACATGCAGCCTCGGTTTTACCTGATTATTATTCAGGTAATGACCCGGAAATCGGAGGCTTTAAGGAGTTCAAGATTGACAGTAAAGACCTTTATGACGGAGTTCACGGTGATGGAACCTTAAAAGTTTCCGTTACCTTCGAAGTCTATAATGGCGAAGAATTATCGGTGGACTGGTCATCCAACCGCCCTGTCTATCATGTTTTTGTTAAAGGAGGCCCTGGGGGGAACCTTTACAGTTATGGCCAAGGGGCCACGAAAGACTGGGGACTCACCGCTCCTATAAATGACAATAATGATCAAGTGTATGCTGCCAGCCACGTGACTTTTTATTATACGGAAGAAATTGAGGAAGTAATCGAACCCCTGCAACTGACCTCGGTTTGCTCCGACCAGCGCGGCAAGGCCCGATTTCGAGTATATAACCCAAATTCCTTCGACCTAGACTTCAGTTACGAGAACGTAGATAACAACAATGTTGGCGGAACCGGTACAGCCCTGGCAGAAGATTATACCTTCTTCTACGTAGACGCGGCTGACAATGCGGCCAACACTACTAAACTATACTGGGAAGGCGGTTCCACTGTCAAAGCCTCGAGCAACCAGTATTGCAAGTATGAGGTCACAGTAATTAAGGAATGGCAAAACAGCAGTAACGAAGTAATAGACCCGCCTGACAATTGGGTAGTTATAGTCGAAGAAAATGGCAATACACATAATCTTGGACCCGCAAACGTAAGCGCTAACTTCTGGCTGGAATTTGACCAAACGTTTACTGTAAATGAAACTATTGAAGGGTACTCACCACGGGAACCGGCATCTTCAACAGGGAAGATGTTTATTTCAACGGCCCTTCCGATCAATTCAAGGGACAGGACTTATACCAGGGTGGTATACACGTGGTAACAAACACCAAGGACGATCCGACCGGCGGTTCTGGTGAAGACCCGGATGAAGAAGAGCCCGACGAGGATGAACCGGAAGATAACCCGGATGAAGAGGATCCCGATAAGGATGAACCGGGAGATAACCCGGATGAAGAAAATCCTGAAGCACCCGGTGGTGGAACATCTACCGGTGGTAGGTTAGATGACAACCGGGCACAGACTCAGGTAGTTGTTGTAGAAGAACCTATGGTGGCGATTCCACCTGCGGCCCCTGAAACGATGCCCGAGGAAATCATTATACCTGAGGAACCTCAGGTAGCAGCGCCAGACCTACCGTTTACCGGTGGTAACGCGATTGCTTTCCTTACTGGGGGAGTGGCCCTTGCCGGTCTGGGATTCCTGGTGAGACGCAAATTTGGTAGAGGCTAAAATAAGAAGTAAATAAAAACTGAAACTATGATTGTGAGAATGGGTGCCCGGGGAGCTCGTACAGCTTCCCGGGCACTTTATATTCCTGCCCCTTTGGAAAATTTAGGCGAAAGTTATTAGAAGTCATGTAGCGTGTTTATAGTTTTTATTGCCAATTTAAGGGCAAAAAAAGTTGTTTTTTGCGCATTATTGTAACAAACTGAAAGATATGTTGTATTAACGCTGTAATTTTGAATATAAGCAAAAAACAAGTTTTTTATTCCATGTACAAAACGTGATAAAATATGCCATAAAAGGCAAAGCCATTGAAAGATGGTGACGCAAAGCTGTAGGGGCTAAGGCGGTTTAACCGCTAGGCCAGCCAGTTGCCGGGTATAAGGAGTTTCTTGAACCTTGTCCGACACTGGTGGACAAGGTTTTATTGCGTTAATAATCCTAAATTATCAAAAGCCTGAAAGGGGGTTTTAGATTTTAAAAAAATGATCGCGAGGTTGATGCCTGGAGTATTTAGTTGATTAGAGCTTATTCAGTAACCATGAACCACTAGGGAAGCCATGAAACACGGCCTGTAACTGGACACTTGGGCCGTGCGGAGCTGGTAGTGTAACCGGCCCTCTTAAATTTAATTTAAGGGGGATATTAGATTGAAAATCATGCTTTGCAGATCTAAATTGATTGTCTTGCTTATTGCTGTGCTGTTTGTATTCTCTGTAAACCTTGCCTGGGCTGTGGATATAAACGAAGACGGCAATGGGAATAGGGGTAAAAGTAACATAAGTAATGATAACAATGGAGACGGCCCCGGAAACAATGGCCAGGGTAATCCTGGCGGTAACGGCGGTAACCCCGGTGACGGCGGCAACCCCGGTAACGGCGGCAACCCCGGTAACGGCGGCAACCCCGGTAACGGCGGCAACCCCGGTAACGGCGGCAACCCCGGTAACGGCGGCAACCCCGGTAACGGCGGCAACCCCGGTAACGGCGGCAACCCCGGTAACGGCGGCAACCCCGGTAACGGCGGCAACCCCGGTAACGGCGGCAACCCCGGTAACGGCGGCAACCCCGGTAACGGCGGCAACCCCGGTAACGGCGGCAACCCCGGTAACGGCGGCAACCCCGGTAACGGCGGCAACCCCGGTAACGGCGGCAACCCCGGTGACGGCGGCAACCCCGGTGACGGCGGCAACCCCGGTGAAGGCGGTAACCCCGGTAACGGCGGTAACCCCGGTGAAGGCGGCAACCCCGGTGAAGGCGGCAACCCCGGTGAAGGCGGCAACCCCGGTGAAGGCGGCCCCGGTAACGGCGGTAACCCCGGTAACGGCGGCAACTCCGGTGGCACCGACAGAGGTAGTTCCGAGCGAAGCACTATACAAGTTAATGAAAACTTAACCGTCCCCGCTGACCAAGCAATGGCTCCCGCTGCGGCTCCGCAGTCCGGGCCTCAGCCTGAAGGGGCAACAATCTCCGCAGATCCTGCGGTTGCAGCACCTGCGTTACCACATACCGGCGGCAACGCTATGGCTTTCATCAGTGCGGGTATGGCCCTGGCCGGCCTGGGAACGATGTTGAGGCGCCGTTCCTAATACCGGTTGAGTTCCTGCCGTGTACAAGCTATAATGGTAGCAAAGTTAAATTCCTGATTAAAATGGATGCCCGGGTGAATAACCTGGGCATTTTAAACTCCGGAAGCGAATGGTACGGGGATGAAGAAAATGACCGGAAATAATAACGGTAAACATATCAAAAAAAGAGTCAACCAGGGGACGCGCAGTAAACTAAGCCTGGTTCTTATTGCAGCAGGGGTATTGCTAATGCTGTACCCCCTCTTTACGTATGTTTACGCCTGGTATGAACAAAACCGGCTTGTTGCGGCGTTGGAACAGCATAACATGAATGTAGGTGAGGACAATCAGACGCAAGGAGACGAACCTGACCAGGCCGGTAAACAAAATAGTGAAGTAGAAAGCCCGGTACCGGAAGGCGCACCGCCCGGAGAAATTTCCGAAAGCGGAGAGTTTAACGGTGCGCTTTTAGAAATACCTGCCCTAAACCTTAAGGTGGCCGTGCTTAGCGGCACCACCCAGGTTGTTTTAGCCAAGGGCCCCGGTTGGTACGAGCAGTCTGCCCTGCCCGGGCAGGGCAACACATGCATTGCGGGGCACAGAACCATGCACGGCGCTTGGTTCCGTAACTTGGATCGGCTTCGGGCTGACGACCGGATTTTATTAATATCTGAAGGCCGGAAATTTACATATGCAGTGGAAAGTGTATTCCCAATAGCCAATAACGATTGGAGTGTTATACAACCAACCAGTTACCCCGTTCTTACCCTGACAACATGTCATCCGCCTGGCAGTGCAAGTCAGCGCCTGGTTGTAAGGGCGGCTCTTACCACGGACCGCCCCGGGCAGGATAAGGATCTTAAATTGTCAAAGTAAAAACTCCCACATTATCATTTGGGCACCCGCGAGGGGTGCCCCTACCCGATTTTATCTAAACGTACCTGTAGAAAGGTACGTTTTTTTTGTTTCTGGATAAATTCATACCAGGGCAGGAAGAGATTAACCCGGCAGAATGATATACTAAAAGAAGTAGCTGCCATAATATACCAGTTAAATAGAGCAATATATTTCATAGGATTAAGTATTTGCACGGGGTTTGACATATGGAACATTTCAGGAGGAATGGTTATGAGGGCCGCTCACAAAACCGGCCTCATTTTCATTATGTGTGTGATAGATTGTTTGCTCAGCTGGTGGGGGGTACAAGCCGGCTATTTGTTGGAAATGAATATCATCTTGGCCCCCCTGCTGAACCAGTCGCTGATCCTTTTCTTCCTTATTAAAAACGGTTACACCTTAGCCTTGTTGATGGTGCTGCTTTACCTGGAAAAAAGTAGACCCCTACTGGTTAATACCGGCTTGAGTTTTATAGCTTTCATTTACATTGTAATCACAGCGCTTCACGCAAGGTTTATATATTTGGCTTATATGATCTGAAATATAATAACCGCCTACTCCTCATGCCGATGGATAAAAATCATACTAACGGATGATTTCAAGCTATCCCTGCCGGCAGGTAGAATATTTGTACACCCTTTAACAGTGAGGAGTTATTCCAATGTATAAGAAAAGCTGTCCCTATTGCAAAGGGGATTCATTTTCCGCTGCTTCGCATGGCAAGTGGGAATGCCCTTATTGTAATGCCGACCTTACAATCTTTATGCCTGAACCTGCCGGTAACATGGCAGACAGGCAAAGCGCGGGCAGTGCCGTTTATTCGGGCGCTGGCTCCGTCAGGGAAAAGATAAGTGAACGGGTTCGAAGCAAACTGGTGCTGTTGAGTGGTGGCAAAACAGGTGGGCAGCCTAAAAATGATCGTATGTGTGGTATTCATAACCGCAGAATAGATTCATAAATTACTCCAACCTTAATAAACTAACATATTTAAGCCGAAAGCAACTAAGCTTTCGGCTTAAATTTTTTTCCGTTAGTTAAAAACTCTTGAAGGATTTAGGAAATAAGTATAGAATAAGTGGTGGAAAGTGGTGTAAAGTGGTTAGTAATGAATAGTCCGTGGGGTGCCCGGCATGTTTTTGGGTGAATACCAACATACTATTGATACAAAAGGAAGATTAATTATTCCAGCCCGTTTCCGCGAAGGTCTGGGCGATCGGTTCGTTGTGACCAAGGGCTTGGACGGCTGTCTATTTGCCTACCCCCCTCAGGAATGGTCCAACTTAGAGCAAAAGATGCGATCCCTGCCGTTTACAAGGGCTGACGCCCGGGCCTTCGTTAGGTTTTTCTTTGCCGGTGCCGCCGAATGTGAAGTAGATAAACAGGGCCGGGTTCTGATTCCCGCCAATCTAAGGGAGCACGCCGCCTTGGAGAAAGAAGTGGTGGTTATTGGTGTCTCCAGTCGCGTGGAGATTTGGTCCCAGGCACGCTGGGAGCAATACAACGCGGAATCAGCCTCTTCGGTGGAAGAAATTGCTGAAAAGATTGTTGATTTTGACCTTGGACTTTGAACCGGGGATGATTGATAGCTGTGCTTACTTATTCTGATCAAACTAAAAATTCTAATAATTCAGACCCTAAAAAAATACCCTTTGCTCACCTGCCGGTATTGCCGGCCGAAGTGTTAAAAGGGCTCAATCCAGGTGTAAAGGGAATATTCGTCGATTGCACCGTGGGCGGCGGTGGACACGCCCGCCTGCTGTTGGAAAATACCGGTTCTAATGTGCAGTTGGTAGGTCTGGATCAGGATCCCGAGGCGCTGCAGGCAGCTGCCGAAAATCTAGCACCTTTTGCAGATCGCTTCACCTTGGCGCGGTCAAACTTCGCCGGCTTGGCCAAAGTTCTTGATGAGTTGCATATTGATGCCATCGACGGTTTTTTGTTCGACCTGGGGGTTAGTTCATACCAGTTGGACAACCCCGCCCGGGGATTTAGCTACATGCACGATGCGCCGCTGGATATGCGCATGGATCCCGCCGGCCCGGTAACCGCCAAACATCTGGTCAACAGCCTGCCTGAAACCGAACTGGCCTCTGTAATTCGTGAATACGGGGAAGAACGGTGGGCGGCCAGAATAGCCAAGTACATAATTCGGGCCAGAGAGGCCCGTGACATAAACACCACGTTTGAACTGGTGGAAGTAATTAAGCAGGCTATACCTGCTGCAGCCAGGCGAGAGGGGCCGCACCCGGCCAAGCGAACCTTTCAGGCGCTGCGGATAGCGGTGAACAACGAACTGGGTATTTTGTCCGGAGCGTTCCGGGAGGCGGTAGCCCGATTGAAACCGGGCGGCCGGATATGCGTTATTTCGTTTCACTCGCTGGAAGACAGAATTACCAAAGAGACTTTTGCAGCGTTGGCCAACCCGTGTCAGTGCCCGCCCAAATTGCCCTGCGCCTGCGGCCTCAAGCCGGAACTAAAGCTGGTAACCAGGCGTCCCGTGACTGCCGGGGAGAGGGAATTGACCGCAAACCCCCGGGCGCGCAGTGCCAAACTACGGGTAGGGGAAAAAACAGGCTCTGTTCTAAAAAACCGGAAGGGTGAATAATTCTTGATAGTAGCGAGGGAAAAACCGCAATATTACAATTTGCCCGAATTACCCGGGGAAAAGAAGCAGCCACGAAGTAAACCGGTCAGGCGCACCCTGAAGTGGAAAGATAAATTTGCGCTGACGGCACTGGTGGGCCTGTTCTTTTGTTCCAGCTTGCTAATCGCCTTTTATTTTGCCCAGGTGTTGGCCACCGGTTATTTGTTGAATAAGACCGAGACCGATTTAGTTCAACTACGTAAAGAAAGCCACGACCTATACACCAGGGTGAATCAGTTTACCAGCCTGGAAAATGTGGAGGTACTGGCTGTTAACCGGTTGGGCATGGTAAAGCCGCAGAACGACCAGGTCATCATGGTGCAGAGTGTGGTGCCGCCGGTACAGTCTGCGGTTGCCGGTACAGACGGCACCGAAGTTGAGCATGAAATCCGCCAGGTAGCCGGGGAAAAACGTGAGCAAAACTGGGTCATTCGGGCTTTTACCAAAATGGTGGGCCACCTGGAGGCCAGCATAAACGCAGGTTAATCTTCGCACAACCTGTAAGCTCGAAATAAGTGCGACAAGTCTTCTTTATTAGTGCCCGTCTGGAGGGGCTCGGATGTACGGAACAAACATGACCGTCCGTAAACGTCTTACATTGACCTTTATCCTGGCCAGCCTGGCCTTCGTTTTTCTAATGGGACGGCTCGCCTGGGTTCAGTTTGTCCACGGCGAGGAACTGCAGGAAAAAGCACTGGAAGTGCGCATGCGGGATATACCGGTGGAGGCCAAACGTGGTTCCATACTTGATCGCAACGGTAAGGAATTAGTCATCAGCATTAGCGTGGATTCCATTTATGCCACCCCGGGCCAGGTGGAAGACCCCCGGGCAGCGGCGGATAAGATAGCGCCCATTCTGGAAATGGATGCTGATAAGTTATATGAAAAACTAAATAAACACTCATCATTTGAATGGATTGAACGCAAGGTAGACAATGAAACCGCGTCAATGATTAAGGCGCTTAACCTTGATGGTATCGGTTTTGTCGAGGAAAGCAAACGTCACTACCTAGACCCCGGACTAGCCCCCCACGTGCTGGGTTTTGCCGGAGTCGACAATCAGGGTCTCACTGGTATTGAAAGAAGTTACGATGAAGAACTGCGGGGACAGCCGGGCCGGATAGTGATTGAGCATGACGCCGCCGGACGCCCGGTACCCGAAGCTCTGCACCAGTACATCCCGGCTAAACAAGGCCATGACCTGGTACTCACAATAGACGAAACCATTCAGTATTTTGTCGAGCGGGAACTGGACAACGTGGTGACCCAGTACAATCCCAAGTTTGCCCTGGCCATTGTTATGGATCCGGAAACCGGCGGCATACTGGCCATGGGTAATCGGCCCAGTTTCAACCCCAACGACTGGAGCAATGAGCCCCGGGAAGTCTGGGATAAAAACCCGGCCATTTGGTACAATTATGAACCCGGCTCAACATTTAAAATCATTACTGCCGCGGCGGCTCTGGAAGAAGACGCGGTTAAGCCCGAAGATCAGTTTTTCGATCCCGGTTATATTAAGGTGGCCGACCGTACTATCCGCTGCCATAAGGCTGGAGGCCACGGCAGCCAAACCTTCGTGGAAGTGGTGCAAAACTCCTGTAACCCCGGGTTTATCGAAGTGGGGCTTGATGTAGGCATAAAACGGTATTATAAATATTTGGATGCTTTTGGTTTCGGTTCTACAACCGGCATCAAGCTTCCCGGTGAAGCCGGCGGTATCGTAATCCCGGAAGATAAGGCCACTAACCTGAACTTGGCCACCATCTCCATGGGCCAATCCATTGCCGTTACTCCAATCCAGCTAATCAGCGCAGTGGCAGCGGTGGCTAATGACGGCGTAATGATGCAGCCGCAGTTGGTACAGGAAATCAGTGCTAATGGCAAAACTATATTTTCAATGAAACCGGAAAAAGTACGCCAGGTAATAGCTGAGGACACTGCCCGCCAGTTACGCGGCTTATTGGAAAACGTGGTCGCCAACGGTACAGGCCGTAACGCTTTTGTGGAAGGTTACCGGGTGGGCGGTAAAACCGGTACCGCCCAGGTGGTGGGTGAGAGCGGTGGTTACGTAAGCGGTCGTTACGTCGCTTCCTTTGCCGGGTTTGCCCCGGCGGATGATCCTAAGATGGTTATGTTAGTAGTTATCGCCGAGCCCCAGGGAGGCGTATATTACGGTGGCCTGGTGGCGGCGCCGGTATTCCAGGCCATCGCCCGGGACACCCTGCGCTACATGCGGTTGCCGGAAATCCCGGGACTGGAAAAACCAGTGCGGCCCTACGAATATGTGGAGCCCCACATTGAAGTAAGCGTACCTGATGTGGTCAACTATCCTGCTGATGAAGCCTGCCGAATCATTAAAGCTGCCGGATTGCAATGCACCACCCATGGTGAAGGTAACTTGGTGCGCCAGCAGACGCCGGGACCAGGTGCTATTGTTGACGGAAACACCACTGTAATATTAGATTTAGAACCGGCCACGAGCAGAAGCGGTGGTGGTACGGTAATAGTACCGAATCTACAGGGGAGAACCATCAAGGAAGCAGGCTATATTCTTGAAGAAATCGGCCTGCGGCCGGTTCCCGAGGGCAGCGGCGTAGCCATAAGGCAAAGTTATAACGCCGGCGCAGCCGTAAAGCGGGGCGCACCGGTGCGGGTGGTGTTCGAACCCCCCGGGGACGGCTCTGAGAAATCATTCTTGGCAGCAGCAGGTGAACCCCAAACACCGGAAATAATAAATAGCCCCGATATACATTAAAAGTTAACCGACGAAGCTTTCATTCTGAGCGTTAGCGAAGGATCTTTAAGATTCTTCACTTCGTTCAGAATGACATAAAGACTACTGACTACTTAAGTAGAAATAAAAATGCTTTCGTCTTCCTGGCAGTTCGCCGGGCCGGTAAAAACCGACCCGGCGAAAGTGTTTTTCTATGTCTCAGGTTAAATGTGCTAAATATGGAAATAATAATTATAAATACAGGGAGGGACTGCCGGTTGCTGTTGTCGAAACTGTTGGATGGTTTGCCGCTGGAAGTGCCGGTTGAAGACCGGTTTGTGACAGGCATTGCCTATGATTCGCGGCGGGTTGGACCGGGTTTTTTATTTGTGGCCATCGAGGGTTATAAAACAGACGGCCACCTTTATATAAAGGATGCGGTAAATCGTGGTGCCGCAGTAGTTGTTTTGCAGCAGAACCTACCGGTACCCGGGGGCACTGTAAAGCTGATGGCGCCTGATACACGCCGGCTGTTGCCGTTGCTGTCCGCCCGTTTTTTTGGCGACCCTGCTCGTAAGATGAAAATGGTTGGTGTAACAGGCACCAACGGCAAAACTACGACAACCAACTTAATAGAAACTATCTACCGGGCGCACGGGCTTAAAACCGGCCTCATCGGAACCATCCATAATCGCATTGGGGACCGGGTGCTGGCGGTGGAACATACTACTCCGGAATCCACCGATCTGCAAAACCTGCTGGCCGAAATGGCTGCCGAGGGGGTGGGGGCAGTGGCCATGGAGGTTAGTTCCCATGCCCTGGCGCTGCACCGGGTGGAACAGTGCGAATTCGATACGGCAGTGTTCACCAATCTGACCCAGGATCACCTGGATTTCCACGGCAGCATGGATGAATACCTGGATGCCAAACTAATCCTATTTACCCAACTGGGCCGCAATACCTTTAAAACCGGCCCCAAACGGGCTGTGGTTAATGTCGATGACCCTGCGGCCGGACGGATTATAGCTGCCTGCACAGCTCCGGTGATTACTTACGGGATTAACCGGCCCGCCGACGTGTCGGCAAGGGATGTGCGAATTAACACCCGGGGTGTTTCGTATACTGCAGTGGTAAACGGGGCAACCATTCCTCTAAAACTGAAAATGACCGCCCGGTTTAATGTTTATAATTCTTTGGCGGCAATCGCCGCCGGAACCGCCGCTGGTATCCCCTTGGCTACCATTAAACAGGCCTTGGAAGGGGTGCCCGGGGTACCGGGTCGTTTCGAGCTGGTGGATCGGGGCCAGAATTTTGCGGTAGTGGTGGACTATGCCCATACACCTGACGGCTTGGAAAACGTGCTGTCTACAGCCAGGGAAGTTACTGAGGGCAAGGTTATTGCCGTTTTCGGCTGCGGCGGGGATCGTGACCGATCCAAACGCCCGCTGATGGGCGAGATTGCTGCCCGGCTCAGCCACCTGGCGGTGGTTACATCCGACAACCCGCGTTCCGAAGACCCGTTACTTATAATAGAAGACATTATGCCCGGTGTACAAAAAGTGCCGGGAGCCAGCTACGTGGTCATACCAGATCGCCGTCAAGCCATTGACAGGGCCATCCGCACTGCCGGGCCCGGCGACGTTGTGGTCATAGCAGGTAAGGGCCACGAAGATTACCAGATTGTAGGCAATAGCCGCCTGCACTTCGACGACCGGGAGGAGGCTGCGGCGGTGCTGGAAAAAGTAGCCACCGGGGAGGGTGCCAGATGAAAACCATGACCGTGGGCGAAGTATACCGGGCTATAGGCGGCAGGCTGCTTCAAGGTGACCAGAATATCACCGTTAACCGGGTTAGCACGGACACAAGGCAAATCCAGTCGGGCGACTTGTTCTTTGCCCTGCAAGGGGAGCGGTACGACGCCCACGATTTCCTTGACCAGGCTGTGGCCGCCGGGGCCGCCGGACTGGTTGTATGTCGTGACGCTAATGTTAAATCCAAAGTTCCGTTAATTAGGGTGGCGGACACCCTGACCGGTCTACAGGATTTAGCTGCATACAATCGCAGGCAGTATCACGTCCCTGTGGTGGGGATTACCGGCAGCAGCGGTAAGACCACCACTAAGGATATGGTCGCTGCAGTGCTGGAAACAAGTTTTGGGGTGCTTAAAACCAGGGGTAACCGAAACAACGAGATTGGTCTGCCCCTAACTCTGCTGGATTTTTCCGCTGACCATGGGGCTGCCGTAGTGGAGATGGCCATGCGGGCTCCGGGGGAAATTGATACCCTGTGCCTTTTAGCCCGGCCCACCTGCGCCGTTATCACAACCATTGGTGTAGCTCACCTGGAGCGTCTGGGTGCGGTGGAAAACATTGCCCGGGCCAAGGGGGAAATATTGGAACACATCGCTCCCGATGGGTTTGCCCTGCTGCCTGGAGACAGTCCCCTCGCTCGTGAGCAGGCTAAACGCTGTTACGGCCGGGTTTTGTATTACGGCCTGGAGCAGGGGCTGGATATTTATGCTCAAGACCTGCGCCAGGAAGAGGCCGGCAACCGGTTTACTGCAGTAATGGGCAGTGACCGCTGCGACATCCGCCTGCCGCTGCCCGGGCTGCATAACGTAAAAAACGCCCTGGCTGCCGCCGGTGTAGGGTTGATGCTGGGTCTTACCGCCGAGCAAGTGGCGGAGGGGTTATCCCGGGTAACCCTGTCTGGAATGCGCACCGAAATTATACAGGGTCAAGAATTTACCCTAATCAACGACGCCTACAACGCCAATCCCGAGTCTGCCTGTGCTGCGCTGCAGTCTTTGGAAGAGCTGGCGGGCAACAGGCGGCGGGTAGCGGTGTTGGGCGATATGCTTGAGTTGGGCCCCGGCGCGGCGGATGGCCACCGGCAGTCCGGCGCCGCCGCTGCCAGACACGGGGTAGCGCTTCTGATCACCGTTGGCGAACTGGCCGGCGAAATCGCAGCTGGTGCCCGCCAGTCCGACGTAGGGGAAATTGTGGTCTGCCGGGATAATATAGAAGCCCTGGCTGAACTGCAAAACAGGCTGATGCCGGGCGATGTTGTGCTGGTTAAAGGCTCCCGGGGCATGCGCATGGAGGAAATTGTCCGGGGCCTGTTGAAAAAAGATTAGGTTAAAAGATTAATCAACAAGGAGCCGGCAACTGTTATGATACATGAATCGCAAATTTCCCTGGCCTTTGCTGTAGCCCTCATTGTTACTCTGGCCCTGGGGCCGCTTACCATTCCGCTGCTGCGGCGGCTCAAATACGGCCAGTCAATCCGCGATGACGGCCCTTCCCGGCACTTAAGCAAGGCCGGTACGCCCACTATGGGCGGCGTGATGTTCCTGGTCGGCACTGTGGCAGCTGTATTGTTTGCCGCCTGGGGCAACCGGGATGCCTTAGTAGTGTTGGGTGTCACCCTTGGTTTTGGCCTAATCGGTTTTTTAGATGATTATGTTAAGGTAGCATTGAAACGCTCCCTGGGTCTGCGGGCTAGAGAAAAACTGCTGGGCCAGGTACTGTTGGCGGCTCTCTTGGGAGCCCTGGCTCCGACGGTGTTGGAACGCGGTACCGCTATAACAGTTCCTTTTGCCGCTCTTGTGGTGGGGGAAAGCGTTATTTTGGATCCGGGCCCTTGGCTATACATATTTTTTATCATTGTGGTTACCGTGGGCGTGGCCAATGCCGTAAATCTCACCGACGGCCTGGACGGTCTGGCCTCCGGTGTTACTGTGGCGGCCGCAGCGGCATTTATTCCTATCGGGCTGTTGGTCGGCCGGCCGGGGGTTTCCCTGGCCATGGCAGCGCTTATTGGTGGTTGTTTGGGCTTTTTGTTTTATAACCGTTACCCGGCCCGGGTGTTTATGGGCGATACCGGGTCGTTGGCTCTGGGCGGTGGTTTGGGGGCGGCGGCGGTGCTTACCGGTAGTGAATTGGCCCTGCCGCTGATCGGTGGCGTGTTTGTACTAGAGACTTTGTCCGTCATACTGCAAGTGTTTTCTTTCCAAGTCTTCGGGCGGCGTATATTTCGTATGAGTCCGCTGCATCACCACTTTGAACTGATGGGTTGGAGCGAAACAAAGGTAGTAGTTACATTCTGGCTGGCAGCGGTTGGCTTCGCCATTCTGGGTTTGATAGGTTTTGTTACCGGCTAAATAGATTCTTTTTTTGTTTAAGTCTAACCCTCCGAAAGAAGGAATGCTTACTTGGAACTAAACCGCAAAAAAGTGCTGGTGGTTGGGGCCGGCAAAACAGGCCTGTCTACGGCTCGGTTTTTATTGCGTCAGGGTGCCGAAGTAACCGTAACCGACAGCAAGGAAAAGGACAAACTAAACGGGGAACTGGATGAGCTTATTAATAACGGTGCCCGGGCTGTGCTGGGCAAATATCCTGATCTGCGGCCTGGTAGTTATGACCTGCTGGTGGTCAGCCCCGGCGTGCCGCCGGATGTTCCCCCGGTGGTGGCAGCCCGCGAACAGGGCATTCCGGTAACCGGTGAGCTTGAATTAGCTTATCGCTGCGCCCGGGCGCCCATTGTGGCCATTACTGGTACTAACGGTAAAACCACCACTACCAGCCTGGTAGGTGAAATTTTTAAAACCGCCGGCCGGCGTACCCTGGTGGGGGGCAACATAGGCACCACGCTGGTGGATGTTATAGAAGACTATGGCCCGCAAGACATGGTCGTAGCTGAAGTATCCAGTTTTCAGCTGGAAACGGTGGAGCAATTCCGGCCACGGGTAGCAGTCATCCTTAATATTGCCCCGGATCACCTGGATCGTCACAGGACCATGGAAAACTACACCGCTGCCAAGGCTCGCGTTTTTGCCCGGCAGGACCGGAGTGATTATACCGTTCTTAATTACGACGACCCCGGCACCCGCGCGCTGGCCGGGCAGGTGCCGGGACAGGTTATATTTTTTAGCCGCCGGCATAGCTTAGAAGAAGGGGTACTTGTCCGCGGCGAAAGAATTATTATACGCCTGGCCGACGTCCAAACGGATGTCCTGGGTACCGAGGAGTTGGCTATCCCCGGGGCCCATAACCTGGAAAACGCCCTGGCAGCGATGGCCGCTGCTTATGTTATGGGTGTGGCTCCGGCGGTGCTGGCCCAAACCCTGCGTTCTTTTGCCGGGGTGGAACACCGGCTGGAAACGGTAGCCGAAATAAACGGCGTACGTTATATCAACGATTCCAAGGGCACCAACCCGGAAGCCAGCATAAAAGCTCTGGAAGCGTTCGACCGCCCCATCGTTCTTTTGGCAGGCGGTAGAAACAAAGGCAGTGATTTTACCGCCTTTGCCAGGCGGGTTCGGGAAAAGGTGCGGGTACTGGTGCTGCTGGGCGAGTGTGCGGATGAAATTGAGCGTTCCGCCAGGGAAGAGGGCTTTGTAACAGTTAAAAGGGTGCCCGGTTTCCGGGAGGCCGTGCTGGAGGCGTACCGTGCCGCCCTTCCCGGTGATGTAGTACTGCTATCCCCGGCCTGTGCCAGTTGGGATATGTTCAGAAACTACGAAGAGCGAGGCGACTTGTTTAAAAGCATTGTGCAAGAGTTAGGAATCAGGAGTCTGGATTCAGAAGACAGGAGTCAGGAGACAGGAGACAGGAGACAGGAGTCAGGAGACAGGAGTCAGAATGAAAGAACCGGCGAGAACATCTAAAAACTTACTCCCCTACATTGAGGACAACTTTTTTTCTTTAGTAAAGCCGTCGTTGTCATCCTGAGCGTTAGCGAAGGATCTTAAGATACTTCACTTCGTTCATAATGATATAAGAATGTCTCAAGAGCCAATCTGACTACTGACTACTGAATTCTGACTACTGACTACTGACTTTGGCTTCGCAACAACCCGTCGGGATTAAACCCCTGCCGGGCCGGATTTTAAGTATTCGGCCCGATTACTGAAAACACCCGGTAACGAGGGGGTTACAAGTTATGCGTGCGCGCAAGAAAGCTTTTGATTTTGTCATGTTTTTAACCGTATTGGTACTGCTTAGTATTGGCCTGGTTATGGTATTTAGCGCCAGCGCCTACTTTGCCGGTGATCCCGAGGGGCCGTTCAAAGACCCGTTCCATTTTTTTAAGCGCCAGCTTTTTGGTGCCCTTTTGGGTATCGCGGCCATGTTTTTTATGATTAACTATGACTACTGGCGTCTTAAGCGGTGGGTCGGGCCGATGTTAATAACATCTTTCGTACTGCTGATTTTAGTACTAATACCGGGTATCGGGATGGAGCTTTTGGGCTCCCGGCGTTGGATAAATTTGGGCTTTACCAGTTTCCAACCTTCGGAATTGGTTAAGATATTTATAATTACCTTTGTTGCCTATGGTCTGTCCAGGCGAAGAGAGCAAATTAAGTATTTCGGTCGGGGTCTTCTACCCTTCCTGGCCATTGCCGGAGCTGCAGGGTTGTTAATTCTGGCTCAGCCCGACCTGGGTACGGCAGCTACGCTGTTGGGTACTGTTTTTATCATGTTCTTTGCTGCCGGGGCCAGGGGTGCCCACTTAACCGGTTTGGCCGGGGCGGGTTTTGCGCTTGTGGCCGCGGCTATCTATTTTGAACCATACCGTATGAGGCGGTTCATGGCTTTTATGGATCCCGAAGCCGACCCCACCGGGGCGGGCTGGAACATTCTAAATGCTCTGATGTCTCTGGCATCGGGCGGCTTTTTGGGTGCGGGGCTGGGGCAGGGGCGCCATTCCAAGTTTTTATTTCTGCCCGAGCGGCATACAGACTTTATTTTTGCGTCCATAGGCGAAGAACTGGGTTTTATTGGCGGCTTTTTGGTGATTACTTTGTTTATCATCCTAGTCTGGCGGGGCTTTAAAATTGCCATTACCTGTCCCGATGCCTTCGGCAGCTTGCTGGCTGCCGGCCTGGTATCCGGCATTGCGCTGCAGGCGTTGGTAAATATTGGTGTGGTCACCGGCACCCTGCCTGTTACCGGTATTACTTTGCCATTTGTCAGTTTTGGTTCCACGTCCCTGATTTTTTCGTTGATGGGTGTGGGGATTATATTAAACATATCTAGGTATTCTAATCCACGTTAATAAAGGGGACACAGAATGTCCCCAATTATAAGGGTCAAAGCTTTGGGGTAGAGGAATGTCCCCAAAATAGGAAACTGGGGTGAATTCTTTGCGCTTTATCGTTACCGGCGGGGGTACCGGCGGTCACATATACCCGGCGCTGGCCATAGCTGGCGGTCTGCAGCAGCGGTATCCCGGCTGCCAGATTATGTATATCGGCACAGCCCGGGGGCTGGAGTCCGACCTGGTTCCCGCGGCCGGGTTGGATTTTCGTGCTGTTCGGGCAGTGGGTATCAAGCGCAGTCTGTCGCCACAAAATCTAAAAGTGCCCCTGGAAGTTGCCGCTGGTTACCGGGAAGCCCGGCGGTTGATCCAGAACTTTGCCCCGGATGCGGTGGCGGGTACCGGAGGGTATGTATGCGGCCCGGTGGTGCTGGCTGCGACCAGGATGAAAATACCAACTCTAATCCACGAACAAAACGCGCTGCCGGGGGTAACTAATCGGATCCTGTCTCGGTTTGTGGATCGGGTGGCGGTTACCTTTGAGGATTCAATAAAACATTTTCCCGGCCGGGCCAAGCCGCGGCTAACTGGTCTGCCGGTACGCTCCGAGGTTCTCACTGCCGGCAGGGAGGCCGCGCGGGTCAGGTATAGCGTAAAGGATGAAGAACTGTTTGTGCTCTCCTTCGGCGGCAGCCAGGGGGCCCGCACTATCAACAGTGCCGTGGCCTCTGCAGCCGGGTGGATTGCCGGCCGGCCCGGCCTTAGATGGCTGCATGTTACCGGCAGGGGACAGCACGATACTTTTATGGACATGCTAAACAGAGGGGGCAAGGAATGTCCCCAACGGCCTGGTAATCTGGTTGTAGAACCCTACTTATACGAGATGCCGGAGGCGCTGGCGGCGGCAGACCTGGTGGTGGGCCGGGCCGGTGCCGCCAGCATCGCTGAGATTACCGCCCGTGGGCTGCCCGCGCTGCTGGTACCTTTTCCCTATGCCACTGCCAACCACCAGGAGCACAATGCCCGGGCGTTGGTGGAACGGGGGGCGGCAGTAATGATTCTGGATGCCGAATTTTCCGGCCCTGCATTGGTCACCAGGTTGGAAAAATTGCTGGGTGAACCGGAACGTCTTAAAGACATGGCCGAATCCAGTCGTAAGCTGGGTAAACCGCGGGCGTTGGATGATATCATCGATGCACTGGCAGAACTGATTTAAAAGAAAGTCAGGGAGTTAGGGAGTCAGGGAGTCAGGAGTCAGAAGTTAGATATTAAATATTAAATATTAAATATGAAATAATGGTTTATCTTGAATTATTCTGAATTCTGACTACTGAGTCACTGTTATCTAACCTCTAACTTCCAACATTTAACTTTTAATATGACGGACAAGCCCGGGGATGGGCGCCTTGTAGTCAGTAACACCAATTTAAACAGGCGCATAATATGAGATATCCTCTCCTGGCTTGCCGTACTTGCACCAACCGGGTGCAGGAAGGAGCTGATTGGCGGGTGACAGAAATACCGGATAAGGTACACTTTATTGGCATTGGTGGAGCCGGAATGAGCGGCCTGGCCAGGGTGCTGCTGGATCAAGGCTTTGATGTACGGGGATCAGACTTAAGCAGCACGCCGGTGACCGAAAGGTTGCAATCTCTTGGAGCAGTTGTATACACGGGGCACTGTGCAAGCAACATCGGGGACGCGGAATTGGTGGTGGTCTCTACAGCCATAGATTCGGCCAATCCAGAACTGCAGGAAGCAACAAAAAAAGGAGTTCCGGTAATTCACCGGGCCGATTTACTGGGCATGTTAATGGACCGGCAAAGCGGCCTGGCTATAGCCGGGGCACATGGGAAAACCACCACCACTGCCATGCTGGCGTTGGTGATGGAAAAATGCCGTATGGACCCAACAATACTTATTGGAGGTGAATTGACTAATATCGGTGGCAACGCCAAGCTGGGCCGGGGCGAGTACCTAGTGGCGGAAGCAGATGAAAGCGATAAATCTTTTCTGAAGCTAAAACCTTACCTGGCCGTGGTGACCAATATTGAGGACGATCACCTGGATCACTACGGCTCGGTGGAAAAGATTGTCGAAGCATTTCGGCAATTCCTGGGTGGAATAACCCCGGGCGGTGCTGCAGTACTTTGTTTCGACGATGCCGTTGTTAGAGAGGTTTCCAGCGCGTGCGGAGAAAGAGTCATTACTTACGCTGTGGAGCACCCGGAGGCTGACTATGTATTAAATGATATCCGGTTGCACAGCGGCGGATCTGCGGCGGAAGTTTATTACCGGGGGCAGCACTTGGGCCGCCTGGAACTTGCCGTTCCCGGCAGGCATAACCTGGCCAACGCACTGGCCGTGGTGGCAACAGGAAGGTTTATCGGCATTTCATTTCCCGAAATGGCGCTTGCATTGCGGGACTACCAGGGCGCCGGCAGGCGTTATCAGCTTATGGGTAAGGAAGCCGGCATTACTGTGGTGGACGATTACGCACACCATCCCACTGAGATTGACGCCACGCTTAAAGCGGCAAGGCAGGTGCACCCTGGTCGCATTATCACGGTTTTTCAACCGCACCGGTATTCCAGAACCTCGTGGTTGCACCAGCGGTTTGGAAGCTGTTTTGCTAAAACAGATATATTAATTATTAACGACATCTACGGCGCTGGAGAGAAACCTTTGGAAGGGGTCACCGCGCAGCTTATTGTAGATGCCGTAGTGGCACACAACGGCCATCGGCCTGTTTTCATCGGCTCCCGTGAAGAAACAGTCAAATACCTGGCTGAAAACCTGCAGGGAGGCGACCTGGTGCTCACCATGGGTGCGGGCGACGTTTGGAAAACCGGTCCGGAACTGTTAGAACGGATCAAGGAAAGGGGACACCCCTCAGCTTAAGGAATGTCCCCAACGGAGGAGAGCTAACCGTTGACGGGTGATAGTTTTTACAACGGGTTAAACCAAGTGATCAAGGGCCGGGTTATGGCATCCGAGCCCATGAGCAGGCACACCAGCTGGCGTATTGGCGGACCTGCCGACTTTTTCGTGGAGCCGGCGGACTCCGAAGACCTTTGCCGGGCGTTGGCCTGGGCCCGCAATTACGGGTTGCCGGTTATCGTTATCGGTAACGGTACTAATCTGCTGGTTTCAGACAGCGGCATCCGCGGACTGGTGATCAAGTTGGGAGCAGGTTTATCCGGTATTGAAATCAAAGGCGCTGCCATTTGCGCCGGAGCAGGAGCATTGCTGCCCCGATTGGCTAACCGGGCACTGCAAGCCGGTTTGGCCGGGTTCGAGTTTCTGGCCGGCATACCGGGCACCGTAGGCGGGGCGCTGTTGATGAATGCCGGGGCTAACGGGTGTTCGGTGGGAGAACGGGTTAAGATGGTGGAAGCGATAGATTACCAGGGTCATGTAGTAACATTTACCAAGAACGAATTAAAGTTTAATTATCGCAAAAGCTGCTTATCCCGTAGGAATTTAATTATTACCGGGGCTAGCTTTGAGGGGATGCCCTGCCCCGGGGAAGAAATTAAAAAAAGGATGGACGATTACCTAAGCCGGAGACGAAGTACCCAGCCTTTAGAACTGCCCAATGCCGGCAGCGTTTTTAAAAATCCACCCGGGGATTCGGCGGGTCGGTTAATTGAAAATGCAGGCTGTAAGGAGATGCGGGTGGGGGGCATTCAGGTTTCGCCGCGGCATGCCAACTTTTTTGTTAACCTGGGTGGTGGAACCGCCGCTGATGTGCTGGAACTTGTGCATACGGTGCGGGCAACGGTGGAAGATAAATGCAGCGTAAAACTCTTGCTGGAGGTGCAGATACTGGGAGAGGTTTAGCTGGAGGTGATCACAATTGCAAAGATTTATGATCGTGGGCGGTAACCGTCTGCAGGGCACGGTACGGGTAAGCGGATCCAAGAATTCCACTCTACCCATCGTGGCAGCCAGTTTACTGCTAGACGGTGAATGCACTATTAAGGGTGTTCCCCGCCTGCGTGACGTGGCAGTAATGCGTGATGTACTGGTGCACCTTGGCGCAGACGTGGTCTGGGAGAAGGACGCCATGCATATCAACGCCAGCAGCATTAACTGTCAGGATGTAAGCGAAGATTTAATGCGCCGAATGCGGGCATCCAACCTGGTTTTAGGTCCGTTAATTAGTCGGTTCAAACATGCTAAAATTAGTTACCCCGGCGGTTGTAACATAGGCTCCAGACCCATGAACTTACACATGAAAGGATTACAGGCGCTGGGGGTGGAGATTACCGAAAAATTCGGGTACATTACCGCCCGGGCCCAAAAACTACAGGGTAGTGAAGTATACCTCGACATGCCTAGTGTAGGGGCTACGGAAAACCTGATGATGGCATCGATATACGCCAAGGGAACCACCATCATCCGCAACGCAGCGCGGGAACCAGAGATTATCGACCTGCAGAACTTTCTAAATCGCATGGGCGCGATGGTCAAGGGTGCCGGTACCGACACCATCAGGGTAACCGGGGTAGATAAGTTATCGGGAACCACCCACACAGTAATCCCTGACCGGATTGAGGCGGGTACCCACATGATTGCAGCAGCCATTACAGGCGGTGACGTCATCATAACAGACGTCATACCGGAACACTTGGAACCGGTAATCAACAAGTTACGTGAAACCGGAGTCTACGTGGAGGTGAAAGACGACCAGGTCCGGGTGGTGGCGGATAAAAGGCCCAAATCGGTGGATATAAAAACAATGCCTTATCCCGGGTTCCCCACTGACATGCAGCCCCAGTTTATGGCCCTATTGACTGTTGCTGAAAATACCAGCGTAGTTACGGAAACGGTTTTTGAAAACCGCTACAAACATGTAATGGAACTTCGCCGCATGGGCGCGGATATTAGACTGGAGGGCCAGACGGCAGTAATCAAGGGTATGCCCCGGTTGTCTGGGGCCACAGTGGAGGCCAGCGACCTGCGGGCCGGAGCGGCTTTAGTGCTGGCGGCACTGGCGGCGGAAGACGGCACGGTGCTGGAGCAGGTGGAACATATCGACCGCGGTTACGAGCGGCTGGAAAATAAATATAACGCCCTGGGGGCACGGATAATCCGGGTGAACAGTTGAGTACACATTAAATGTGGACTCTTTTTTGGTTTTATGGGGGACAAGGCCTGTTTTTAGGGTTGATTTTTGCTTGGACAAGTATGGCAGTGTGTTCTATAATGATATTAGGTTTCATTGCGTGAATTCGGGAGCGGGGGATAATATGGACGTAGCTTCGTCCAGGCCGGTAAAAAGGAAAGCTATCTTTTGGCAGAGCTTTTTTTTTGTTTTTGTAGTTCTGCTGGCGTCCTATGTATTACTGCAATCACCGCTCTTTTTGATTAAAAACGTTGACGTACGGGGAAACAGTCTGCTGACCGCAAGTGAAGTAGCCAGGATATCCGGGATTGTCACTGACGAGAACATCTTTAAAGCCGACCTAAAAACCGGTGTAGACAGGGTTAAAACACTGCCTCTGGTAAAAGATGTGGATATCGTCAGGAAGTATCCCGGCACTGTGGTAATTACGGTGCAAGAACGAGTGCCCGTGGCCCTGGTGGTGGTGGATGGTAATTTTGTGGAACTGGATCACAGCGGGTACTATCTGCGGCAGGGTAAGGCCGGCACCACCGGATTACCTGTTATTACAGGCGTGCCGGTGGAATCGGCAAGTCCGGGAAGACTGGTGCAAGGAAAGGGGCTCGATATTGCCCTTAAGGTGGTGGAAAGTATACCCGCCGAACTGTGTGCTGATTTGTCCGAGGTGCATGTGGCCGGTGACGGGTGTGTTACCCTGTACACTCTGGACGGAGTAGAATGCCGCCTGGGGCTGCCCGAAGAGCTGGACAGTAAAGGCAGCTACATACTGCAGGTGCTGGAAAACCTGCGCAACCAGAACGCCCAAACTATTGAATACGTAGATTTTTCCATCATTAGTTCCCCGGTGGTAAAATATAAAAAGTGATAGTCTAAATGAACGAAGTGAAGAATCTAAATCCTTCGCTTACGCTCAGGATGACAACAGTAAATTTTAGGGTAGTTGCTATTGTTAAGATTTGCCAGGAGGAAATTTAAATGAAGTTTAAATCAGTTTACTGGATATTGCTCCTGGTGGGACTAATCATGGGCCTTATTCTAGCGTTGCAGTTCAGGGTGACCCGTGAAATTATTAGGAATGCGCCCCCCCAGGAGAGAACCGCAGCCCTTTACCAGGAGCTGGAAGAATCCCGCGAAAACCGGGAGGTACTGCAGCGCAGGGTATACGAACTGCGCGACCGCCTGGACCAGTCAGTGGCCGGCCCGGAACTGGCTAACATGAAGGTAGAACTGGACCGCGTGCGCCAACTGGCCGGTATGACCACAATAGAAGGGCCAGGTGTTGAGGTGACGTTGAATGACAATCCCAACGTGCTGCCTCCGGGGCAAGACCCTAATAACTTTGTGCTGCACGATGAAGACGTGTTAAGCGTCTTAAACGAATTAAAAGCGGCCGGGGCCAGGGCCGTCGCCATTAATGACCAGCGGATTATTTCCACCACCGAAGTGCGCTGTATCGGCCCCACCATATTACTAAATAAAAATCAGCGTCTCAGCCCTCCTTTTGTGATTTCCGCCTTGGGAGACCCAGACACACTGACCAACTCACTAAAAATGATCAACGGGGTGGTTGACTCACTACAGCTATGGGGTATCCAGGTAGACATCAAGAAGGTGGATAAAGTGAAAATACCGGCTTATTCCGGCACATTAACTTATAATTACGCCAAACCGAAATAATAAAGAAGACTTGGTTCAGGCGGGGTTTTACAGGAAGTGCGAAGATAGCGGGAGGAGACTTTTCGATGACCGGCAAGACCACCGGATACGTATCCATTATGTTGGTTGCCTTAATCCTCGGCATGATGTTGGCGGTTCAATTCCGCGTGGTCAACAGGGCACCGGCCGGGATCTCCACTGATCGGGCCCAGGAAGTAGTGGATGAGCTAAAACAAATTGACCGGGAAAGAGAGTCCCTGCATAAAGAAATTAGCGACCTAAACTATAAATTGGAACAGGTAAATCAGGGCAAAAACGAGGCCATCTTGGCGCTAAAGAGTGAACTGGAAAAGACGCGCATGAGCGCCGGGCTGCTCACCGTCACCGGGCCGGGACTGGAAGTTGTACTGGACAACCCGGATAAGGGTGAAGGGAGCCGGTTGTCACCAGGGGTATTCATTATATACGCTGAAGACCTGCTCAAAGTGGTTAACGAACTATGGGGTGGAGGTGCTGAGGCTATTTCCATCAATAGCCAGCGGATTGTTGCCACCACCGAAATAAGGCTGGCTGCGCCCTTTATCAATATCAACACCAAAAGGGTAGTGCCACCGTACCAGGTACTGGCTATTGGAGATCCTGATACCCTGGCCAACGCTTTGGAACTGCCGGGTGGGTTAGGGGAATACCTGCGGGATTTGGGTATTGAGATAACGGTGGAAAAACACCAGGAGCTAACAGTGCCGGCTTTCACCGGGAATTAAGGATTAAGTCGAGATTTAGCAGTCAGTATGAAAAGACGGTTTATCGTTCGTAATAAATGATGCGGGGTTATGGGTGGGTGGGCACCCGCAAGGGGTGCCCCTACTACATAAATGAGTTTGATAAGGAGCAGGTGACCTGGTTATGTGGATGGGTATTTTACTGGCTGTACTTGGCCTGGGGGCCGGTATTGTAATTGGTTTCAATATCCCAATGGTTTTGCCGCAGGATTACGCCAAATACATGTCTGTGGCGGCACTGGCGGCGCTTGACTCAGTATTCGGCGGGATACGGGCTGCTATGGAGGAAAAGTTCAACCACGGCATCTTCGTATCCGGTTTCTTCAGCAACGCCTTGTTGGCGGCGGGCCTAACTTTTATCGGCGACCGGTTGGGTATTGACCTGTATCTGGCCGCAGTGGTGGCTTTTGGTGTTCGCTTGTTCCAGAACCTGGCCATTATCCGTCGCTACATTTTAAAGCACAAAATTAAATAAATAAAAAGGGAATTAATGTTTAGCGTTGAATTTTACAAATTTAAGTAAGGAATGACAAATTAGGTAGATAGGGAGGAAGCCCGTTTGGCCGGGGCGGACAGAGAAGTGGTGGTGGGGCTGGACGTAGGTGCGTCCGGAATTGCCGTGGCTGTATACAATCCCCTGGCGGGGGCCGGACAAGAGTTGGCAGGGGTTGGTTTCTCTCCTGCGGTGGGGTTTGATAAAGGCTCCATTGTTAGTATGGATGACGCTGTTGGCTCGGTAAAGAGGGCGGTGGCGGACGCCGAATTGAGGGTCGGAATAGGCATATCCTTTGTATACCTTTGCGCGGATATCCCGGGTATGCTGGTTCAGCGTGGGTGCAAGAAAATTGCCCTTGAAAGCAGGCAGGTGCTCAAATACCGCGACTTACTGGAACTACGCAAGAATATTTTCGATCAAACCCTTCCGGCCGGTTATTCCGTTATTCAACCGATTGACGTCTGGTATTACGTTGATGGTAAGCTATTAGATTTCCCCCGACATGTCCGGGGGAGGGAACTTAAGGTGGAAGCAGTTGCCGTGGCCGCTGACGGCGTAAAAATGGAAAAAATGTACCGTTGTTTCACCGAGGCTGGTTTGAAGGTCAAACAAAGCGTTACCGGACCGTTGGCCGCCGCTGAAGCGGTACTGGACGGTGTAGAGCGGGAATTGGGTGTTGTGCTGGTTGATATCGGCTCAAGTATGACCAGGGCGGCATACATAAATCAAGGCGTTATAAGTGGCATGCAGGTCTTCTCAGTTGGGTCAGGCCACATTACCTCGGACCTGGCCCTGGTGCTGCATACTACTCTGGAAGAAGCTGAAATGATTAAAACCACTTACGGGTTAAATCCTATTGCAGGCACTATTACCATCAAACCGGTTGCAGGCGGTGATGCACGCACTGTGCCAGGCGAATTGGCACATCGGGTGCTTTATTCCCGGGTGGAAGAAATTATGGAATTTATTAGTACCTTTATGCAAGAATTAAAAATAACTAATACTTTACCCGGGGGCGTAGTAATTACGGGTGGCGGGGCGTTGTTAGCCGGCCTGCCGGAAATGGCCGGTGAACATTTGGCCATGCCGGTACGGGTAGGTTGCAGCAAGTTGGTATCTGGTAACATTGCGGAACAGGATGCCTACCGTTATATCAATGCCGTTGGGCTGGCCCACTGGGGAGCCAGGCAAACGCCTGCGCACCGGGAGGTGAAGGGCCGGTTGGGAAGCGGTATTATGGGCCGCATTCGCCACTGGATGCAGTAACCGGGTTTCTTAAATGAGTGTTTGATAATGATTAATGATCCCCGAGAAGGAGGACACCTTTTAATGCTTGATTTTGAACTTGATCTGGACCAGTACGCCAATATTAAAGTAATTGGAGTCGGGGGCGGGGGCAACAACGCCGTTAACCGGATGATTAACGCCGGCCTAAAAGGAGTGGAATTCATTTCGGTCAATACCGACTCCCAGGCACTTCAAATGGCCCTGGCCAACAACAAAATCCAAATCGGGTCCAAGTTGACCAAAGGGCTGGGCGCGGGCGCCAACCCTGATATCGGGCAAAAAGCTGCGGAAGAAAGCAGGGAAGACATCGAGCAAATCCTTCGCGGTGCAGACATGGTTTTTGTCACGGCCGGCATGGGTGGGGGTACCGGAACCGGTGCGGCCCCGGTGGTGGCGGAAATAGCCAAACAACTGGGAGCGCTTACGGTGGGTGTGGTTACCAAGCCCTTTACCTTTGAAGGTAAAAGACGCGCGCAGCAGGCCGAAACGGGAATAACGACGCTAAAGGAGAAGGTGGACACCCTAATCACCATTCCCAATGACCGGCTTTTGCAGGTTGTAGAAAAGAATACCTCCATTATGGAAGCTTTTCGGATTGCCGACGATATATTACGACAGGGTGTGCAGGGCATTTCAGACCTGATTGCTGTGCCGGGATTAATAAACTTGGATTTCGCCGACGTCAAAACTATTATGAAAGAAGCCGGTTCCGCGTTGATGGGCATTGGCCGGGCCAGTGGCGAAAACCGGGCTACCGAAGCCGCCAAACAAGCAATTTGCAGCCCATTGCTGGAAACATCCATTGAGGGGGCCAGAGGTGTATTGCTGAACATCACCGGCGGCAACTCACTGGGTTTGTTCGAGGTGAACGAGGCCGCAGATATTATCTTCCAGTCTGCTGACGCCGAGGCAAACATTATTTTTGGTGCTGTTATTGATGAGCGCATGGAAGATGACATTACGGTTACCGTTATCGCCACCGGTTTTGACCAGCGCATTTTGTCGCGGGCCCAAAAACCAAGAAAAACCGATAGCGGGGTAGAGATTAAACCTGTATCCTCTAATGACGAGCTTGATATTCCCGCTTTTCTGCGTCGCAAATAGTGTCGAAGGGAAAATGGATTTTATAGACAGTTAATAACAAATTATGCCAGCCCCGGCGTGTATAATGAAGCCGCGGGCTTTTTTTATTGCTTTTTTATAACTACTCAGGAGTTAGAATTCAGAATGAGAAGAGACGAAAATAAGTTCTATTATGACTTCGCTAACGCTCAGGATGACACTCCCCAGAATTAAGACTAAAACACTGGTTGCATAAACACAAGGTACGGGCCATATCAATGGTAACAGGGATCTTTTGTCCCGCCCGGGTAAGGAAAATCATGCCTACTTACACGGTATACGTGGACCAGGTGTTCATAGGCAGCCTGGTTATGAATTATATAATCCTCTGGGCGGCCGCAAGGTTGGGCGGCGTCTCCCACAACCGCTGGCGTTTGCTGGGCGGTGCCTCTCTGGGAGCATTTTACTCGCTGGTGCTTTTTGTCCCGGCCTGGCATAGTATTCTGGCACCCGGATATAAGTTCATGGTTTCAATATTAATGGTAACTGTCGCCTTTTTGCCTCGCCCTCCGGTCAAGGCGATGGTTCTGTTGGGGTATTTCTACCTGGCCACCTTTGCGCTGGGGGGCACTGTGCAGGGATTGATCAGCTTTCTGCAGCATCGGTACGAAGAGGGAGTTATGGCCGGTGTTATGCAAGCGGTGGATGCTTACCTGTGGTACGGCATATTTTTTTCAATGGCCATATTCTGGGCTCTGGGCCGGGTTGTACCGGCCCAAATGAGGAAAAGAATGATGCTGCCCCTGCTCAGGTCAGACCTGGCCGTTAGTTTTGGCGGGCAGACAGTACGGCTTCCGGCACTATTAGATACCGGCAACAGCTTAAGCGATCCGGTGACCGGTAGTCCGGTGGTGATTGCGGAATATGAACCGTTAAAGGAGATACTCTCCCCAAAGGTCAGGGAGGCTGTGGAAAAATATGGCCCGGATCAGGGTGCCGCAGTGCTGGGGGAGTTGGGTGATGAAATTACCAGCGGACATTTCCGTCTAATCCCGTACCGGTCTGTGGGCAGGGAAAACGGTTGGCTGGTGGCGTTTCGTCCCGATGAAGTTGAAGTGAGGCAGGGCGGTCACATATACCGCACCGGCCGGGTGGTAGTGGCTCTTTGCGGTGAGCGCCTGGACGGCGAAACACCTTGTCGGGCATTAATCCCACCGGCCTTGCTGGACAATAGTTTGACGGGTTAGGGCAAGGTTGGAGTAAGTTGGTGTAAGTAGGGGACATTCCTCGACCCCGAAGCTTTGGCCTTTAAGTTGAGGTGTGGCACCTATCATCAGTTGGGGGCATTCCTCGACCTCAAAGCTTGACCCTTAAGCTGAGGTGTGTCCCCTATCACATTACCCGGGTTGCCGTAAAACGGTGCCCGCCGGGGGAGGGAAACTTTTGAAACAGCTTTGGAAGATTAAACTAGTCATGCGCCTGACCCTGGTAAAAATTTTGTCACGGCTGGGTGTAAAATCGGGAGTATACTACGTTGGCAGCAGCGAAGCTCTGCCACCGCCGCTGACCACCGACGAAGAATCATTCCTGATGAACCGCCTGGAATCAGGCGACGGTGCCGTGCGCAGCGTGCTCATCGAGAGAAACCTGCGCCTGGTGGTTTACATTGCCCGTAAGTTTGAGAATACCGGGGTAGGCATTGAAGACCTGGTTTCTATTGGCACCATCGGCCTGATTAAAGCTGTCAACACATTTGACCCCGCTAAAAAAATTAAGCTGGCCACTTATGCGTCCCGGTGTATAGAAAATGAAATTCTTATGTATCTGCGGCGCAATAATAAGATTAGAACCGAGGTGTCTTTCGACGAGCCGCTGAATATAGACTGGGACGGCAACGAACTGCTCCTTTCCGACGTGTTGGGCACCGAGAACGACGTCATCTACAAGTACATAGAAGAAGAAGTGGACCGCAAACTTTTATACCTGGCCCTGCAGAAACTTAACGGCCGGGAGCGAACAATCATGGAACTTCGATTCGGCCTAAACAGCGGCCGGGAAAAAACCCAAAAAGAAGTTGCCGACCTGCTGGGTATTTCCCAATCCTACATTTCCCGACTCGAAAAGAGGATTATCAAACGACTGAAAAAGGAAATCAACCGCATGGAATAATAAACGCCGTGTCCTCCCAACCGATGTATAAATCAACATACCCGGGGTAATAATGAAGTTGAAGTGTCGCAAATACCGGGGAAAAAGGTGGGGGGCACATGCTGGTCAACAAGGTGGAGATCTGCGGTGTAAATACGTCCAAGCTTCCGGTACTCACCGGCGCCCAGATGAAAGAACTATTCCTGGCATTGCATGGTGGCGAGACCACCGCCCGTGATCGGCTTATTAAGGGCAACCTGAGGTTGGTGCTCAGCGTAATCCAGCGCTTCACCAACCGTGGTGAATACGTGGATGATCTCTTCCAGGTGGGTTGCATCGGTCTCATGAAGGCCATCGACAATTTTGACCTCTCCCAGAACGTTAAGTTTTCCACTTATGCGGTACCAATGATTATTGGTGAAATTAGACGCTACCTGAGGGATAACAACCCCATCCGGGTGAGTCGCTCCTTGCGTGACGTAGCTTATAAGGCGTTACAGGTGCGTGATACTTTGGTGAACAAGCACTCTCGTGAGCCCTCGGTCAACGAAATTGCCAAGGAATTAAAAATGCCCAGGGAAGATATTGTATTCGCCCTGGATGCTATACAGGAGCCCATTTCATTATTTGAACCCATCTACCATGATGGCGGGGACCCTATTTTCGTGATGGATCAGATAGGGGACGACAAAAACCTGGATGCCAATTGGCTGGAAGGTATAGCCATCCGGGACGCTCTGCGCAAGCTAAGCGACCGGGAAAAACTAATCCTGACGTTAAGATTTTTTGAAGGTAAAACCCAGATGGAAGTGGCTGATGAAATTGGTATCTCCCAAGCCCAAGTATCCCGTCTGGAAAAGGCGGCTTTAAGCCATATGCGCAAGCATATATAATGCTGCGTAATTGCCGGCCGGGAGGTGGCGGTATGGTATACAAGGCGACAGTAATGGCTTTGATCATTATGATAGCGTTATTGGCGGGGCCTGCTTACGGTAACCTCCAGCGGGGTGATGGCCAGGCCGTCCATGCCTATAACTGCCACAACCTGTACCACTACCCAGAAAATAAACTTTAGGGAATAGGTAATCTCAATAATTTTTGTTCAGAATCACAGGCGCCTCTCATATACATACTATGGGAGGTGCTTTACTGTGGTTAGAATCTCCGATTTGCGTATGCGGGAAGTAATTAACGTGGCCGATGGACGTCGCCTCGGCCCCATCAAGGATATAGACATTGACCTGGAGGAAGGTCGCATCAACGCCATCATTCTGCCGGGTCACGGCGGGGGCAGGCTAATGGGAATATTGGGCCGGGAAGAAGAAGTAGTGGTACCGTGGCAAAAGATTAGAAAAATCGGTATTGATGTAATTCTGGTAGATCTGTCTCATATGCTCCGGAGCGGCGAAATGCATGGCGGTCTCCCGGAGCGGACTTGGTAAATCTGCTTTGGTGTCAGGTGTTGCAAGTTGCAAATCTGCAGATTTGCAACTTGCAACACCTGGCACCAAAGTTTTTGGCACCGGTTACCTCAGTACCATGGATGGGTTCAACGAAACATTATTCATTTCTTTTCAGTACTTCTTGCCAGACATGCTTTTCCAGGAAACTGCCCGCCACATTGTTTTCCATTTCCAGAAACAGTTTAAACGGAACGCTTATGGACAGCACGTCTTTGTCCACCAGTTTTCTAACCGAAATATCGTACAGGCCCAGCACAGCCCTGGGGTTGTCTGATTCAGCTTCCTGGTAAGGTAAAATGCCGATGCAATGACACCCCGCGGCAAAGGGCGCTATCACGTTGTTTCCCGGTTCCTTGGCGTAGTTAGTCATCACCATTAGTGCCGAAAGCTGGTCGGGGTTGGCTAAAAACACAATCACAACCGGTGTTTCATTTTCGGTCACCGCATCCAGGGGTTTGAATACAACGTATTGGGTGGGCACCTCCCGCATGGGCAGCGCGTTAATTACCTTGTAACCCAGCTCGGGAGTCTTACAGTAACCCTCGCCGTGTTCTATGGCCGGCATGTTCCGTACAATATTCCGGCCCATTTCCGAATTGGCAAATTCCTGATTACCGGTGGAGAGGAAGTGCCCGATACCTCCGGGCATGTTTTCATACTGGTTGCCGAAACCCAAGCCGGTGCCACCTCCCATACAGCCAAAGGTTTGCCGGTCAAACACCGCTGTTTTGCCCATGGCGGCGCCCCTTAGCATCCCGATAACGCAACCCCAGCGTCCTTCTTTGAACTGCAGGGCTCCCTCAGGTTTTTTATCTGTCCACAGAATAGCTACCGGTGGGTATTTCAGGTTGACAGCTTTGGCCAGTTTGCTTTCCATGCTCTCACCTCGCAAATTGAATTTTTATAACCTATCTATTTAGTTGTATTAACAACAATTATAAAAAATTATATCTTTTATCGCAACATCTAGGAGGTCAGAGGGCCTCAATATTGCTGTTGTATAAAAAAAGCGCGTTTGCCCCGTGAGCTTGCGGAAAACACAATTATCGTCAGGCTGTGATTCTTCCTTTAATGTTCTTTGCAGGCAGTGAAATGGTAAAGGTGGTTCCCTTGTTAATTTCACTTACCAGGGAGATGCTGCCGCCGTGCTCCTTGACCATCTGGTAACAAACACTGAGGCCCAAACCGGTGCCTTTATCTTTAGTGGTATAAAAAGGAGTGCCTAGTTTGGACTGTTCCTCCGGGGAAATTCCTTTGCCGTTGTCGGATATTGAGATGGACATCTCCTGAGTGACTTTATTGTAGTGGGTACAAATGTTTAAACGGGGGTTGGTAGTTTCCTGGGTGGCCTCTATAGCATTTTTAAAAATGTTCATAATTACCTGTTTTAGCTGGTTATCATCTGCCCATACGGGTACTTCATCCTTATCCAGGTGAAAGTCTGCTTTTATACCGTTGATGAACATTTGGGTTTCCAGCATCTTCTGCAGCGAAGCAATCAAATTGTTAATAATTATTTCTTTGAATACGGGTGGCCGGGGCTTGGCGAAGGACAGAAAATCCGTTACAACTTTATTTAATGTAACAACCTCGTTTTGAATAATATCGGCATACTCCTTAATCTTTTCATCAGTTGTTTTAATCATAATCAACTGGTTAAACCCGTTAATAGCAGTCAGTGGGTTCTTAATCTCGTGTACGATGCCTGCGGCCATCTGGCCCAGCAGGGCCAGTTTTTCTCTCTGCCTAATTCGTTGCTGCTCCTTTTTAAACCCGGTCATGTCAGCACAGGTACAGATATAGCCGATAATTTCGTCGTCCACGTTACAAATCGGCGCTGTGCGGAATACCACTTCCCTGGTTTGCCCGTCTGCGCCAGTTATGGTTGTCTCAAAGCACGATTCGCCGGGGTTTTCCATGCCCATGCCTTCACCGTTAAACCGGGTCATGGCAAGAAATCCATCAATGTCCAGGCCCAGTAGTTCTTCTGCATTCATCTGCAATTCCTTTTCCAATATTTTATTACACATAATAATCCGGGAGTTTCTGTCGAGAAGCAGGGCCATGTCCTGGATGGAGTCCAAAACTGTCTGGGTCTGCAACTGCAGGTTTTCCAGTTCCTGCTCCCTTCTGGCTTCAGACAACCGGATTATGGCTCCACCGTTTTCCAACCGGTGGGCGTTGACTATAGTTTTCAATAAATTATTACAGCCGTTTTCAATGTTCAACAGTTTGTTGATAATAGGCCTGGCGTCGCCGGCCAGCACCTGGCTGGCCAGTGGTTCGCTGATTTCATCGTTCCTGACGTACTGCGCAAACATCTGCCCTGCCGTCTTGCCGCGAATGTCCTCAACCCGGCTGTTCAGTATTTCCTCCGCCTTCCTGTTGGCGAAGGTGGCTTTAAGATTATTATCGTAGGTTAATATTCCCACCGGGATGCTGTTCAATATTTCGGTCATGTACCTCCCGGCAGTTTCCAGCTTGGCGTGGGGCAAGGTGACAGCGCTTACGAAGATACCCCGAAAAAGGTAATAGTAATAAGTAATTTTTAAAACATGACCTAGGATTTTATAAAAATCGGTTAGTGTTTTGAAAACTGTAAAGCACATTTCTGCAGGTATGGCCAGCAGAAGGGCCAGAAAAATGTACCGGTAAGTTAAATGCTCCCGGTTGTTTAATCTCCTGAACATTATATAAGCTCCAGCCAAAAACAAGGCTGTAATTAGGTATTCTAGCGCGATTTTGGCCGGCGTTATCCCCGATTCAGGCAGAAAAAGTACAGGCAATAGTCCGGGCTGGGAAAAGGCAAGGACTGAAACACCTGTGGTCAGTGCAAGCGTGGTGAGGCCACCTAACCATTTGTTTATGTTTATTTGAAATAGTTTGAAGGCAGTAAATAAAAGTACCAGGGCCTCCGCCAACCGACCCAAAATCCAATACCTGGTGGATAGATCGTAAAAACCAGGGGGGTAAAGGTTAAATTCGGGGAAGAAGTAAGCGTGACAGAGGTCAAAAACCGCCACCATTAGGAAGCCGAAACCAACCAGGTGGTTCACCGGCGAGGTGCGATCGTAGGTATGCCAGACCACGAAAAATGCGGCCAGAGCTATAAATATACAAATTAATTCAACGCCAGTGTGGATTATGTTGGTTTTTAAAGCCCACAGCGGAGAAAGTATCGCGGTTATGGCCCAGCACATAAACAGTACCATCAGGTAATGCAATATTATACTGGCCAGGGGTTTTTCCGGTGTCTGGATTCTTAAGTGATTTAAAGGTATCGTCTTCAGAATAAACACTCCCGTTGCAATATGTACAAGCAGACGGGAATATATTACTATAAAATACACTATATGTCGTAAAATGCGTGTCGAACCTTGCGGTGGTAAATGAATAAACAGCGGTAGCCCTGAAAATACTTTTAAAGTTGGTTGTAGTGGGCGCGGCGCTCCGGTGATATCGCTCCGCTCTCTCTTGCAATTCTTATTGTTATGATCGGATCGGGTTATTGTTACCGCATGGCATAAACTGCTTAACCGTTTGGCTACGCCCTAAGCAGCCTGAATTCGGGGCTATGACAGGCTAATCAACGCATCCAGGTGCACCGTTCGCTCCGGATATCACCGGATCGCCGCGTAAGCTGGTTTTTCTTCCTTCTGCTGGTGCCGCGTTTAGCGGCATGGTGGTCTACCCTGAAAATAGACTTTAGGGTTGTCATCCTGAGCGCAGCGAAGGATCTAATCTTTAAGGTTCCTCGCTGCGCTCAGATTGACACGCGTAAACGCACCACGATAAACGAATACAACTTTCTGGTTGGGCTTTGGTGCCAGGTGTTGCAAGTTGAAAGCTGCAAAATACGCAACTTTCAACTTGCAACACCTGGCACCTTATCGGTTGTTTCATAGCAATGACGTAACAAGTGTTGCCTGGCAATTAATGTTTTAAAATTAATTATAGAATTTGTGAGAGAAATTTTTGAGTACGCTCCAACTTGGGATTTTGAAATAGTTCCACGGGTTCGCCTTCCTCGATAATCCGGCCCTCGTCCATAACCATTACCCGGTCACCCACCTCCCTGGCAAACCCCATCTCGTGGGTTACCACCACCATCGTCATTCCCTCTTTGGCCAGCTCTTTCATCACCTGCAGCACCTCACCCACCAGTTCCGGATCCAGCGCCGAGGTGGGCTCGTCAAATAGCATGATCTTCGGGCTCATGGCCAGTGCCCGGGCAATGGCCACCCGCTGTTTCTGCCCGCCAGAGAGTTGATCCGGATAACTTTTGGCCTTATCCGCCAGCCCGACCTTCTTTAAAAGCTGCATCGCCATATCAACCGCCGCGCTCTTTTTTAGCTTGCGCACAAAAATCGGTGCTTCGGTTACGTTCTCCAGCACCGACCGGTGCGGGAACAGGTTGAAATGCTGAAACACCATCCCCACCTCGGAGCGAATTTGGTTCAGGTTATCCTTTTGGGGATCCACCGTCTGGCCCATAATCGAAATCTCGTCGCTGCCGCTGTCGGGAATCTCCAAAAAGTTGATGCACCTTAGCAGCGTGCTCTTTCCCGACCCGCTGGCCCCGATTAGCACCACCACCTCGCGTTCGGATACGCTAAGATCCACGTCCTTTAACACGTGCAGTGAACCGAATGATTTGTTCAGCTTTTTAATGCGGATCATCTATTTAGTCACCTCGCTTTGCTCCACGCTCAGCCGTTGTTCCAGTTTGTTTACCAGCCAGGTGAATATGATTACCAGTACCAGGTAATAGCAACCGGCCACCATGTAGGTTTCAAAGGGCTGGAAGTTGGCGGCCTGGGCGTACAGCGCGGTACCGTAGATCTCGGACACGCCCAGGTAGGCCACCAGCGAGGAGTCTTTAAGCCCGATGATGAATTGGTTGCCCAGCGCCGGGATGGCCCGCTTGAACGCCTGGGGCAGGATGATGCGGCGCATGGCCAGCGGGTAGGTCATGCCCAGTGAGCGGGCGGCTTCCATCTGGCCGCGGTTGATGGATTGGATGCTGCCGCGGAATATCTCGGCGATATACGCGCCGGAGTGGATGGCCAGGGCCAGCGCGCCCGCCCAGAAGGCGGGCAGTACGACCAGTTGGATGATCCCAAAGTATAAGAACATCAGCTGGACGATTAGCGGCGTGCCGCGGATAACGGTGATATACAGCTGGGCGATACTGTAAAGGATTTTGCTGCCGGAGATTTTGAAGAAGGCAAACACCAGCCCGATGACCATGGCCAGTACCAGTGACACGGCGGTGAGTTTTAAGGTCATGCCGGTGGCAAATAGGAAGGCTTCCCAGTTTTCGATAAAAATTTCGATGATAGCTGTCATTTTGTCACCTCTTTGTGGTGTGGAGCTGCTTAAAGTGGTGGGGCGCGTTTGGTTTAAACGCGCCCCGGGGTGTAGTCATGTTGTTGGGGTGAATTATTCGCCCAGGATGCTGCGTCCGAACCATTTTTCGCTGATGGTGTCGTAGGTGCCGTCGGCGATCATTTCTTCCAGGGCGGCGTTAACTTTCTCTAGCAGCTCGGTGTTGTCTTTCATGATCGGGATAGCCATTTCGTCTACCCACAGCGGCTCGCCCACGTCTTTAATCTTAAGCTCGTTCTTAATGGCTTCAAAGCCTACCATCTGGTCGGTGATTACGGCGTCGATACGGCCGGTGGGCAGTTCCTGCAGTGCGATGACGTCGCTGTCATAGCCGGTGACGTTTTTTTCGTCGGTGTATTCCAGGGCTACGTCACGGAAGGTGCTGGCTTTAACCACGCCGATCTTTTTGCCTTTCAGGTCGTCGGCGGTGGTAATTTCTTCATTGTCGGCGGCTACGAATACCTGAGCGCCTGAGCGGTAGTAGGGCCGTGTAAAGTTAACCTGTTCCTTGCGCTCTTCGGTGATGGCCATGCTGCCGATGATGGCGTCGTATTTGCCGGCTTTAAGGCCCTGGATGATAGTCTCCCAGGGGTTGGTTACGGGGTCGGCTTCCATGCCCATACGTTTGGCGATTTCGGCGCCGATCTCCACGTCGAAGCCGGTTAACTGGCCGCCTTCTTTGTAGTTGAACGGTTTGTATAGGCCGCTCATGGCGTAGCTAAATTTTTCGCTGCCGGTGTCCTCTGCGGCGCCTTGCTCTTCCTGGGCCGGTTCTTGTTTGTCGCCTGCGCTCTGGCCGCCGCAGCCGCCCAGCACCAGTGCCAGGCCCACCAACAACACCAGGGCCAGTTTTAGTATCCAGGTTCTGTTCTTCAAAATCGACTCCTCCTTGAATTTTTGCAAATTTTTTAATATTTCAATAATTATAGTCAAAAAGCTAATCAATTGGATATCAGTCAATATGGCACAAAAAATTAAGATAAAAATACTACACTTTGTACAAGTGGTCTGGTGTATATTACCGCTCCGGGGACATTCACTTCTTCTTGACAGTTAAAAAAACCCACCGCGGGTGTCGCGGTGCAGGGCTTCATTGTCCTGTTGAGATGGATTATGATCCCCTATTCCAGCGTATAAAGGAATTTGTGGATATAAATAGCCATTTGCAACTGCAACCGATGATGGTGGTTTTTTAGGTTAAGGCCTGTTTTACTCTCAATTCGGCCCAACCGGTATTTCAATGTGTGGCGGTGAATAAAAAGTACACTGGCAGTTTGCTGGATATTCTGGTTTAATGACAGGTAAGACTCCAGTGTATCCATCAGCTGGTTGCCGTGTTTGCGGTCGTATTCCAGTAAATTGCCCAGCACATTGTCGCGCATGGCACGCAGGTCTACCTTGCGTTCATATAATTCTATCAGCCAGTGGAAAATGCCCAAATCGGCGTAAAAGCACAACTGCTCCTTTAGCTTAAGAAAGTGCCCGAACCTGAGGGCCAGCTCGGCTTCTTCGGCGCACCGGGTGAGTTGGTCGATTGAAAGTCGGTTATTCCCGATGCCAATGAGAACGCCGGCACCCGGTGTACATTTGTCCCATTGTTCCTTTATTAAAACCGCGGCACCCGCTATTTCTTCGCGGGTCAGGGTTTCTCCCTCCAGCAGCAGTACCAGCGATTCGTGTCTAAGTTTGGCAAAAACCTTGATGTCAACGTTTTTGAATACGCTATTGGCAACTTCATACAGCTGGTACAATTGGTTTTTAAGCCATATTTCGTTGTGGGCGGCCACGGATACACAGAGTTTGATGATCAGCACGTTATGCAGCTTGGAAAAATCAAACCCCATCAGCTTGCCTCGTTCCATAATCATCGAAGCCTTGATCCACTTGCCGGCCAGTATTTCCTCCAAGAAATCACCCTGCATACGCCACTTGGTTTCCTCGATGGCCTTAAGTTTCAGAAATTCCAGGGCACAAACCATGGCGGCGTGACGAATGGATATACGATCCAGTTCGCTAAAAAAACTGCTGGGCTTGACCAGCAAAATATAGCCGTAAGCAATACCATCGGCGACTACCGGCGCGACAATGTTGGCCATATTTGTGTTCCGGTAATTAGATTCCATGCTGACAATCTCATGCTGCTCCGTAGTTGGGTTCAGTTTCCCGGTGCTAAAGGATAAAACTACCTTGTTGCGGTAGCGGGCCGGTATTGGTTCCAATTCGTGACCTGTAACCGGTTCCCACTTGGAATTGTAAATATAAATCCCGGCATCGGTACGCGAGGCCAGCATTTCGGCAATGGCAGAAAAGCTTTTGCCGGACAGTACCACCTGCAGCAGTTCCTGGTGGATACTTTCGGAGAAGTCTAGTAACTCGAACTTACTTTGTACGATCCTGTGCAGCAGCGACCGGGTGATGTCTGAAAAGTTCAAAGAACTGGGCAGTTCGATAAGCGGCAGGTTATTTTTGTTGGCCTGTTCAATGAATTCGGCTGTTATTTCAGGCAGGTAAAAACCAGTCAGAATGGCCACTCCGGCCAGGCGCCTGCGGGCCAGGTCTTCAATAAACCGGTTCTTTTTGTCCGGTTCTTTTAACAAGCCGTAGGCGGTGGTGATTAAAAGTTCGCCATCAGCCAGGCGGTTAACGTCATCCAGTACCTCCACCACGGTTACCCAGTTGATGCTGTTGTCCAGTCCGCCGTGTCCGGCCAGTAATTTACCTTGTTTGAGGGCAGTGTTGTCCAACGCTTCCCTGACTGAAAGTGCCAATATGTCACCCCCGGTTGATGCAGGATATGCTAGTTAGCTATCCTGAAAATAACTTAAATCTGTCATCCTAAGCGTTAGCAAGGATCTAGATTCTGCACTTCGTGCAGAATGACATGATGTGGTCATTTTAACCCATATTAAAGCTGTAATTATGTTTTTCGCTGTTTTAAGACCGGATCCTTTAGGTAATTAAATATTGCCGCACTTTAATTGCGAAGGTTATTTGGCTGTTAGAGGACGCATTTCCCCGGTATTACTAGTTATTTATACAAAATGTACAAAAATCAAGCTTAAAGATAGGTTCCTTTGGCGAATGGAAAAATGGCATCCGGTCTCATATAGTTGTGGTAATAACACTTATATATTTTAGGGTGGGGTGAGGCCATATGCGTGGCATGTCAAACGTTATTAAACCAGACCTGTTCAAGGATTATCCAACTGTTTCCCACGGCAAAGGCATATATCTGTACGATATCGAGGGTAACCGATACCTGGACGGATGTTCCGGAGCCATGGTGGCTAACATCGGGCACGGTAATGTCAACATAGCCAAAGTCTTGCGAAGCCAAGCCTCGCGCGTGGCATTCACGTATCGGTCTCAGTTTACCAGTCAACCTGCCGAAGAATTGGGCGCACTTATGGCCAATCTTGCACCCGGTGATTTGAATTGGGTGTTTTTTGTTAGCAGCGGCTCCGAGGCCACGGAAACCGCCATGAAAGTGGCCATTCAATACTGGCAGGAACGGGGCTACCAGAATAAAAACCGGATTATTTCCCGTTGGATGAGCTATCACGGGATTACCATGGGCGCCCTGTCCATGTCCGGCCACCGGGCCAGAAGAAAGCCCTTTGCAACCTTGCTGCATGATTACCCGGCCCTGCAGCCGCCTTACTGTTACCGCTGCCCGATGGAATTGAGGTACCCCGGTTGTAAACTGCTATGTGCCGCCAGCCTGGAAAATACCATTCAACTTCTGGGCCCGGAAAACATAGCGGCATTCATTTTTGAACCGGTCATTGGGGCATCCGGAGGCGCGCTGGTTCCCCCGGACGGATACTATGATTTAATTGCGCAAATATGCCGTAAGTACGACGTTTTGCTTATCGCTGACGAGGTGATGACCGGCTTTGGCCGGACTGGTAAAATGTTTGCCGTGGAGCACTGGGGCCTTCAGCCTGACATTATGGCCGTGGGTAAAGGGCTGAGCGGCGGCTATACACCAATTGCGGCCACTATGGTCAGCAATGAGATTATCCGCACCATCCGCAGCGGCTCGGGCTCAATTATGAGCGGGCACACATATAGCGCCAACCCGCTGTCAGCGGCGGTAGCTCTGTCGGTGGTTAAATATATACAAAACCATCACCTGGTGGAAAAGGCCGCCAAAAACGGCGCTTTTTTGGAGAAGAAGCTCTACCGATTGGCAAGCAAACACCCGTCCATAGGCAACATTCGGGGTTTGGGCATGATGTGGGGTGTAGAACTGGTTAAGAATTATTCCACCGGTGAACCCTTTGATGCCGGGCTGAACGTGCCTAATATGTTAATCAAACAGGCCATGGAAAATGGGTTGATTATATATAACGCCAGCGGCGGTTTTGTGGGCCCCGCCGGTGCCTCATTCATGCTGGGCCCACCGCTGACTATTTCCAGACGGGAGATTCAATCGGTAATCGACCTGCTTGATTTAACCCTTGGCCAGGTGGAAAACCAGCTGGGGGAACATATTTCATATCAGCAGCGATTACAGTCTGTATAAAGGTAGGTGACGGCACCGGGTGAACGAAAGGGAAAAGGCCCTCTCAAAGGTTTCCACCCTGGAGGAAGCGCTCAAATATATTAACGACGGGACGGTGCTGATGTTTGGCGGTTTTGGTGGCATTGGCAATCCGCCCACCCTGGTGGAAGGGATACTGCAAAAAGGAGTCAAGAATCTGTTTTTAATCGGCAACGATACCGGTTTTCCCCGGGTAGGTATTGGACGTCTGGTTACTGCCGGGCGGGTTAAGAAAATTATCACTTCGCATATCGGCTCCAACCCGGTGGCAGGTGAACAAATGCACCGCGGGGAGCTGGATGTTGAATTTAGTCCCCAGGGCACCCTGGCCGAGCGTATCAGAGCCGGAGGTATGGGTCTGGGTGGTTTTCTTACCGATGTAGGAATTGGCACCATGGTGGAAGAGGGTAAACAAAAAATTGTCTCCCTTGGCAAGGAGTACCTGCTGGAAACAGCATTGACCGCCGAGGTGGCCATCATTCACGCCGACAGGGCAGATACCTTCGGCAACCTTACTTACATTCGCAGTGCCAGAAACTTCAACCCTCTGGTGGCCATGGCTGCCGACATCACCATTGTCGAAGCCGACGAAATTGTGCCCCTGGGGACGCTAGATCCCGAAGTTATCGTGACGCCCGGGGTTTATGTGGATCTGGTAATCCCCAGCGGGGGGGTGAATTGGAAATGGGCTTGGGAAGAGAAAAAAGGCACCTAGTTGCCAGTCGGGCGGCTAGGGAACTGAAAACCGGCATGATAGTCAATTTGGGCATTGGCATACCCACCTTGGTGGCAGATTACGTGCCACCGGATATCCATGTGGTGTTTCAGGCGGAAAACGGGATCCTTGGTTATGGTCCAACCCCCCGGGAGGGAGAGGAAGACCCCTTTTTATGCAACGCCGGCGGGCTCCCGGTTACTTTATCGAAGGAAGCCTCTTATTTTGACAGCACCGTGGCTTTTGGTATGATCCGCCGGGGCCTTTTAGACTTGACTATCCTGGGAGCACTGCAGGTAAGTGAGGAGGGTGACCTGGCCAATTGGATAGTGCCCGGTAAGCGGGTGCCCGGCATGGGCGGCGCAATTGAATTAGCCCAGAAAGCAAGGCGGGTAATTGTGGCTACCGAGCATTTGGCCAGAGATGGGCGGCCCAAAATTTTGCGGGCCTGCACCTTTCCCCTAACGACCCGGAAATCTGTACAACTTATTATCACTGATATGGCGGTTATTCAGGTTACCGAACAGGGCCTGGTGCTGCAGGAAGTGGCCAAAGAGTACGAACCCGGTGATGTGGTGCAGGCTACCGAGGCACGCCTGATTATTCCGCCGCATGTGGAGAGGTTTTGAAGAGGGGTGTGATAAAAGGTGGTTAAACCGGAGAGAAAAGTATTAAAACAATGGCTGGCAGAACACGCCGATGAGGCAGCCGGTTTTTTGTCCCGGTTAATCAAGGCTGCCAGCACCGCGGGACGGGAGAAAGAAGCCCAAGAACTAATGGCAGAAAAGTTTCGCCACCTTGGTATGGCTGTGGATACCTGGGTACAGGGCGGAGATGATCTGTTCAACCACCCACATTTTTGCTCTCCCCGCACCGATTTTATAGACAGCCCCAACGTGGTGGGGACATTACAGGGCACCGGCGGGGGGCGCTCGCTAATTATTAACGGCCATATTGATGTGGTACCGCCCGGTGAGGATGCCGCCTGGGAGCGTTCCCCCTGGTCGGGTTATGTGGGAGATGGCCGGGTTTACGGGCGTGGAGCAACCGACATGAAAGGGGGCACTCTTTCCGCGCTGCTGGCTGTGGAAGCATTGCACTCCCTGGGAGTGAAACTAAAAGGGGATATAATTCTAGCCAGTGTGGTGGAAGAAGAAAGCGGCGGTTCCGGAACCCTAGCTAGCATATTACGTGGTTACAAGGCCGACGGGGCATTTATTCCCGAACCTTCGGAGATGGTTATTTACCCACAGCAGCAGGGTTCCATGTGGTTTAGAATGGCCGTAAAAGGACGGGTTGCCCACGGCGGTACCCGGTACCTTGGTGTTAGTGCCATAGAAAATGCTATTTTGGTAATCAATCAAGTGCGTGAATTGGAACAAGAAAGAAACGCCCGGCTGGCTGACGAGCCTTTGTACCACGGTGTACCCATTCCCGTACCCATTAACATTGGCAAAATTGCCGGGGGTAGTTGGCCTTCATCAGTTCCGGATTTGGTTACCCTGGAGGGACGCATGGGGGTGGCCCCGGGCGAAAACATGGCCGACGCACGTAGAGAATTAGAACAAAGTATGTCTTTACTTGGGGCAAAAGATGAATGGTTTAGGGAGCATCCGGTTCAGCTCGAGTGGTTCGGTGCCCGGTGGCTGCCCGGCGGTATCGGGCTTGATCATCCCCTAATGAATGCCCTGACCGACGCGTACCGCCTGGTTAAAAATGCTAAGCCCGAAATTAAAGCTTCTCCCTGGGGTACCGACGGGGGGCTTTTAACCCAAGTGGGGGGAGTGCCCACGGTTGTGTTTGGGCCCGGGGTAACCGCTGCGGCCCATTATCCTAACGAGTACATTGAGATGAAAAACGTGCTGGACGCCGCTGAAATATTCGCCCTGGCCATCATGGAATGGTGCGGTGTGGAATAGCGTAAAACAAACGGAGCCCTTATAAGGGCTCCGTTTGGGGTTTGAGCATTAGTTTTACAGTGGGAATTAGTTATAAGGAACAATATCGGTAGCAAGTTTTTTAATATGCTGTTTTTCCTGTTCAATTAACTTGCCCAGCACTTCTTTGCCTGCGTCGTCAACCACTTTGTACAGCTCCTGGAAAATTAGAATAGAGTCCTTTTCAAACCTGAATGCCACTGCCAGTGCCTCCCTGGCCACGCTGATATTGGGGATGAATTTTTCAATATTGTTGTGGTTAAACACATGGTTATCAATCAACGCTTTTATATAATCACCGTATTCACCCACATAGCTCTCGTTGGGTACGAAGTCACTGGGTAATTGTGCGCCCAGACTTTCAAAATCGGCAATATGTTGTTTTTCTTCACCAACCAGTAATTCAAATATTTTTTTAACCTCGGCGTCCTCAACCTGGGCAGCGGCAATTTCATAAAATTTTTGACCTTGCTTCTCTATTTCCACAGCCAGCCCGATAATTTCTTCTCCGTTAAATTTAGTAATACTCCAAGCCATCCTTATTCCCCTCCCGGTTTACTCTTTTTCAAACTGATCTTTACCAGCACCGCACACCGGGCATACCCATTCAGCCGGCAATTGCTCAAAGGAGGTTCCCGGCGGAATATCATCTGCTCCCTCGGCGGGATCGTAAACATAACCACAGATTATGCAAACATACTTATCCATTACATTCAACTCCTATGTTTTTTAGTTTATTTTGTTTTTATTGTTTACATCTTAACTGCTAATAATTACTTATCAATTACTATTTTATTAAAAGTTCATTAAATCATTCCGTCCCCTCGCCCTATTGACATCTACCAGGTGGCAGTATTAACTTGTTATGTGATAATTGATTTGTGCCTACCGAAATAAGCGCGTTGAAAGAGGGTTATTTGTTGAGCAAACTAGTGTTGAAATATGGCCTGGACGATGTTCCGCCGGCCAGGGAACTAATGCTATTCGGGCTGCAGTGGCTGGCCATTGCTGTTCCTACAATTATTATTGTGGGTAATGTGGTGGCCGGGTTTCACTTTAACGACCCCTTGGGCCAGGTTGTTTACTTGCAGAAATTATTCTTTATATCTGGAGTGGCGTTGTTCGTTCAGTTACTGTGGGGACATCGCCTGCCCCTGATCACCGGACCTGCCACGGTGCTGCTGGTGGGCGTGGTAGCTGCCGGAAGCAGCAATTTAGCGGCAGTGTACACGTCAATCCTAACCGGAGGGGTAATTCTGTTTATCTTGAGCATTAGCGGGCTTTTTAGTTACCTGACCAGGTTTTTTACTTCCCGGGTGGTGGCGGTGATCCTGCTGTTAATAGCCTTCACCATGGCGCCTACTATCACCGGACTAATCATGCCCTCTTCGTCACCGGTTGCTCCCCTGGCGAATCTTGGTTTTGCCCTGGGGTTTGTTTTTCTCATGCTGACCGCCGGCAGGTTGCTGACCGGGGTCTGGAAATCTTCGTTGATTATCTGGGCTGTTATTGCCGGAAGCTGCACTTATTTACTATTGTTCCCCAGCCAGCTTATGACGGACTGGGGCACTGGCACAGTAGCAATTTCATTCTTAACGGATTTAAATCTCAATTTTAGTTTAGAGCCCGGCCTGTTGTTTTCGTTTTTAGTCTGTTTTCTGGCCCTTTCAATTAACGATCTGGGCTCGATTCAATCAGTTAATGAGCTGATCAAGCCAGATGATGTATCCGGTCGCATTACCCGGGGCATTTCTCTAACCGGCCTGAGCAATGTCCTGTCCGGTCTTCTTGGGGTTATCGGTCCGGTTAATTACTCCCTCAGTCCCGGGATTATTGCCACCACCGGTTGCGCATCCAGGTTTACCCTGCTGCCCGCTGCCGCGGGATTAGTGGCTATTGCACTGCTGCCGCCGGTGATCAATTTTTTTGGTCTTATACCCCAGCCCGTAATCGGGACGGTGCTCCTTTATGTGTTGTGCTCCCAAGTGGCCGCAGGGATGATGGTTGCTTATAACGGGCCGGGCGGGTTTAAGCTGGAGGATGGCCTAATTATTGGCCTGCCGCTGATGCTGGGCATTATCGTATCCTTTTTACCGGCCCAGGTGGTAAGCACTTTCCCCGCCGCTCTGCGTCCTGTGCTGGGCAACGGTTTCGTGTTGGGCGTACTGGCGGTGCTGGCTCTTGAACATGTGGTTTACCGGGAGGTCTAAAACACCTTTTTCCCCTCCGTTACATAGTCTGGTATAGAGTCTTATTGCCGGAAGGAGGGAGAGTTAATGGAAACATATACGGTTAGTTTTGGGGATACCCTGTTTGCAATAGCTCGACGGTTCGGCACTACGGTGCAAGAATTGATCCGTCTGAACAACATTGTAAACCCGGGCAGCATCAGAGTAGGACAGCAATTGCTGGTTCCCACCGGCACGGGTACACCCCAGCAGCCCGCCGGAGGTACTTTTGCCACTACCACTGTTGGCGGTCTGCGTTATACCTTGACCACCGACCGCAGGCAGTACCAGCGCGGTGAACAGGTGCAAATCACTTTTGTCAAGTGTAACGTGTCACGAAGCACCATCCGGTTAAACTACAATACCGGCCAGCGCTTTGATATAGCAGCATTACGTGACGGCAGGGAAGTCTGGCGTTGGTCAGATGACCAGTTCTTTACCCAGGCTGCCGGTACCGAAAGGCTGCAACCTGGCCAGTGTCGCACCTACACGGCTACCTGGGATCTGCGCAACAGGCAAGGAAACTTCGTAGCCCTGGATACGTTTACTATTCGAGCCGAAAATGTAGCTGTGCAACTGCGCAACCGGTTCGTGCAAACCCGGATAGAAGTCGTATCCCGTCCGAGCCCCCCACAGCCCGCACCCGGTCGCTGTCCCAGAACCAACATGCTGGCCAACCCGGGATTTGAAGAATGGGTTAACCCCACTACCCCAAGGCAATGGGTCGGCACCAACGTGCGTCGTTCCGGGCTGGTTCACTCCGGCCAGTTTGCCGCGGAAATGGGCCGGGACGTCAGTAGACAATCGATCTTGCGCCAGTCAGTCCCGGCAGGCCCCAGGCTAAATTACCAAATTACCTTCTGGGCCCGGGAAAGAATCAGGGATGCAGCTTTAGGCAGGTACACTTTGGAAGCAGCGATTTATGTTTACGACCGGTCGGGGCGCTTCATTGGCCGGGTGGATCCTTCATTCACTGCTAACGCCATACCAGACCGGACTTACCAGCAGTTTCGGTTTACAACCGGAGTGCTGCCGGCAGGTGCCGACCGGGCCGAGTTGCGTTTCATATTCCGCCCGCTCACAAGAAATACCAACAGTGTAATCATCGATGATGTGGACATGGTCTGCGTCAGCCGGTAGAAAAAAAGGCAGCCCGCTTAGGCTGCCTTTTTTCAAACTTTTTGGGGGTCAGGCCCTGCATAACTGCATAGGTTATGCAGTTATGCAGGGCCTGACCCCAATTTGTCAGTGACCGCAACTGCCGCAGTTGGATGAGCTGCAGGAACCGCAACTGCTACCACCACCGCCATCGCCACCATTTTCTGTGCCACAAGCACAAAAACCTGACATAACCCGCTTGGGTGCCGGTGCGGTACAGGCTGGACACTGCATTTTTTCACCATTCTCACCCATGGGGCATAGTTTTTCAAAACGATGTCCGCATTTATTACAACGGAATTCGTAAATCGGCATTTTTTATACACTCCCTTCCTATATAAATTTATGGCCTGCGGCTTTTTATGTCAAGTCCTGCACGCTTTCATCATGGTGTCGAACTGAACAATTTGCAACAGTGGGCAAAGATTAACCAGCCAAGGCACTAGTTTTTGACTTTTTCCGGCAGGGAATGACGGTTAAGGCAGTGAATTAGTATGTAGTTAAACAACGAGCACGGAAATTCTTTAATATAAGCTCAATATTACATACTGGAGGCATGCATAATGCAAATAACTTTTCTCGGCGCAGCGCAGACTGTAACAGGATCCTGTCATCTGGTGGAAACTGCTGACAAAAAAATAATGGTGGACTGCGGTATGTTTCAGGGGCCTCGGGTAATCAGGGAGCGAAATTACGAGCCCTTTGCGGTGACTCCCCAGAGCGTTGATTACCTGCTGTTGACCCACGCGCATATTGACCATAGCGGACAGATACCCAGGTTATTCAAGCACGGTTTTGAAGGGCGGGCGCTGGCCACCGATGCTAGCGTTGACCTACTGGAGGTAATGCTCCCCGATAGTGGTCATATCCAAGAGATGGAAGTAGAACGGCTCAACCGCAAAGCCAGGCGGGCGGGTAAAAAACTGTTTACCCCAATTTATACCGCTGAAGACGGCTACGAGTGTGTAAAAAACTTTGAACGGGTTCGATATAATCAAATCATAGCGCTGGACGAGGATATTTCCGTGCGATTTGTGGACGCCGGGCACATATTGGGCTCTTCCATCCTGGAGATGTGGATCCGGGAAGGCGGTAACACAACTAAACTGGTATTTACCGGCGACCTGGGCAGTCCGGGCAAACCATACGTACATGACCCCACTATTATAGAAGAAGCCGATTACCTGGTTATTGAAAGCACATACGGAAACCGGTTGCACAAGGATAATGACCAAAACCGGAGTGATAAACTCGCCGAGGTCATTAAGGAAACCTACCAGAAAGGCGGGAACCTGATTATACCGGCCTTTGCGGTGGAACGCACCCAGGATTTGCTTTACGATATTAATCAACTGGTTTTAGCCGACAAACTGCCCCCCGTAAAAGTTTACATCGACAGCCCTATGGCAGTGGCGGTTACTGAAGTATTTAGACGGCACCCTGAATTATTTGATATCGAAACCAGTAAACTAATTATGGCCGGCGAAAATCCGCTGACCATGCCGGAATTGCATTTTTCTCGCACCACCGACGAGTCCCGGATGCTGAATGCACTCCCGGGCGGGGCTATTATACTGTCAGCCAGCGGCATGTGCGATGCCGGGCGTATTAAGCACCATCTGAAACACAACCTGTGGCGCCCCGAATGCACGGTGCTGTTCGTTGGCTACCAGGCCCCCGGCACCAAGGGTCACCACCTGTTAAACGGTGCCACTTCCATCCGTATTCACGGTGAGGAAGTAGCAGTTAAGGCGGATATAAGGCGCATTGACGCTTATTCTTCCCATGCCGATCAGCAAGGGCTGTTGGATTGGGTGAGCAAGTTCAAGAATAAGCCCCGCCGGGTATTTCTGGTGCACGGTGAGCCCGAAGGCATGAAAACCATGGCCGGGCTAATGCAGGAAAAATTGGGCCTGGAAGCCTACGCCCCCCAATGGCAGGAAACAGTTAATTTAACCCCGGGTGCCGTGTTAACGACCGAAGACCTGCTGAGTGCTTATCAGGAAATAGCGGTTAAAATGGAGATTTTTGCCAGTTCTGCCCCGGCCCGCTCAGAACTGGAACGGGTAATGAAGCGGATCCGAGAAATTAATGGGATACTGGATAAAACCAGCCAGGCGGGTTAATCTGGAGAGGAAGTAAACTTATGCCGGTTGGATTTGCACTTACAGAGGATGGTAATTTAATTACTCTGACTATCCCTTCCTTTACAGCCACCGGTGCTGTAGTGCACGCTTTTACCACCAGGCACACCGGTGTCAGCCAGGCCCCTTTTGATTCAATGAACATGGATTTTAAAGTGGGCGATGACCCGCAAAACGTGATTAACAACAGGGAACGGGTGTGTGTTATGCTGGGCGCCGGGCTTGACCGGCTGGTGGCGGCGGATCAGATACACGATGACCGGGTGCTGACTGTCGATTTTCAACATGCCGGGCGTGGTGCCCGGTCAAACGGGGACGCCTTGCCCGGGGTTGATGCCCTGGTTACGGCGGAGCCGGGTTTAATCCTGTCCAGCTATTATGCAGACTGCGTACCCCTGTTCTTCTTGGATCCATTTAGCCGGGTGGTCGCCTTGGCCCATGCCGGGTGGAAGGGGTCGGTGCTGCGTATCGGCGAAAAGACTATCCGCCACATGGTCGAAAGGCACGGATGCCGGGCGGCGAACATCCTAGTTGCCGTAGGCCCGTCCATTGGGCCATGCTGCTACGAGGTGGATGAAAAGGTTGTGGCCCAGGTAGAAAAATGTTTGCCCGGGGCATCCCATTGCGCAGCGCCTGGGCGGCCGGGCCATTGGTGGTTGGATCTGCCGGAACTGAATCGCAGGGTTTTGTTGCAGGCAGGCATCAAGGCCGCAAATATAACACTATCGGGTTACTGCACCGCCTGTCGCGAAGACCTGTTTTTCTCGCATCGCAAGCAAAGTGGACGGACAGGGCGGATGGCTTCGTTTATTATGCTGAGCGGAGGTTAATCCATGTACAGGATACTCATGGTGGACGATGAGAAAAACATTGTAGAACTGGTTAAATTTAATCTGGTGCGGGAAGGTTTCGAAGTCCTGGCGGCCTACGACGGCTTGGAAGCCATTAAAATTGCTCTGGCTAAAAAACCTGATTTAATAGTCCTGGACATCATGATACCTTCATTGGACGGCCTTGAAGTATGCCGACAGCTGCGTCAAAACGAGGCGACCAGAAACATCCCTGTAATTATGCTCAGCGCTCGCGGTGAGGAACTAGATCGTATACTAGGCCTGGAAATCGGAGCTGACGACTATGTGACCAAACCATTTAGCCCCCGAGAATTGCTGGCTCGTATTAAGGCCAGGCTGCGCCGGTTCGGAACCGCCGGCATGGAACGTTCCCCGGGCGGCGATAAAAGGATGGTGCTTGGCCGCCTGGTCATTGACCAGGATCGGTTTGAGGTACTAGTGGACGGTGAGCGCCAAGACCTTACCCCCAAGGAATTTGAATTGTTGCGGTTTTTGGCATCGGAGCCGGGCAAGGTATTTTCTCGGGATCAGTTACTGGAAAAAATTTGGGGTTACGACTTTGCCGGTGATTCCCGGACGGTGGATGTGCATATTCGTCACCTGAGACAAAAATTGGAAAAATACCCCGGAATGCCTCTATACATTGAAACCGTGCGAGGGGTAGGCTACCGATTCAGGGAGGTGCCCCGTTGAGAGTACGGAGTATGCTGGAAGGAATAGGCTGGCGCTCGGTAGCCATTTATTTCTTTATGCTCCTAGTCTTTTTCACCCTCCTAAATTATGCTGGAGATAAAATCGCAATTGGGGTTATGGTGGCCATATCGCTGTTATTCTCAGCCTTTTTGGCCATTGTGCTTTATAGGCGGGTCATCGGCCCGCTTAACGAAGTTATTGAAGCTGCCCGCGACATTGCCCGGGGTAATCTGAGCCGCAGGCTCAGTATCAGCAGTCAGGATGAGTTTGGTGACCTAGCCAAAAGCATTAATGATATGGCCGATCGCCTCAGACACACTATCGATGAGATAACCGCAGAAAAAGACCGCGCCCAGGCCATGCTGGACAGTATGTCGGATGTGGTACTGGCTCTAGATCGCAAGGGGCGTATCATTATGGTCAACCCGGCGGTGGAAACGACTTTTGGTATCCCCCAGGCCGATTGCGTAGGCCGGAGTGTCGTCGAAGTAATCCGCAATTTCGATTTGGACATGGTGCTGCAACGGGTACAGGCCACCAACAGCCAGTTGGTCAGAGAAGTAGCCATTATTTCCCCGGAACCACGAATATTTATATTGCGGGCCACGCCACTGGTGGGTAACACCAAGGGCGGCATGGTGGTGTTACTGCGGGATATTTCCGAGCGCAAACGGATGGAGCAAATGCGCAGTGAATTTATGTCCAACGTGTCTCACGAACTGCGAACACCGCTAACTTCAATTCGAGGATTTGTTGAGACCTTGCAGGACAGCGGTACCGAAGATCCCCAAATGACCCGGCACTTTCTGGGTATTATTGCCACTGAAACTGCCAGACTATCCAACCTGGTGGATGACCTTTTGGATCTGTCCCGGATTGAAGAGCGGCGGGTGGTACACCGCTGGCAGCGTGAGGATATCGGTACCTTGGTAGATCAGGTGCTGACCGTTTGCGGTTCCCGGGCCGAGGATAAACAAATTGCTATCAAGGCCAGTCTGCAGCCGCGGTTGCCCCGCCTTTTCGGGGATCCGGATCTTTTGGCTCAGGTGCTGATTAACTTGGTGGACAATGCCATCAAGTATACACCGCAAGGCGGTACTATCACCATAAGCGCCCAGGTGGAAGGGGACGAAATAAGAATTGACGTGGCCGATAACGGTGTTGGTATTCCCGCCGAAAACTTGCCGCGCATATTCGAAAGATTTTACCGGGTAGAAAAGGCTCGCACCAGGGGCCTAGGCGGCACCGGTTTGGGCCTGGCCATTGTCAAACATATTGTCAAGGGGCACGGGGGCAGGGTAGATGTCAAAAGTGTGATCGGCAAAGGTACTGTTTTTTCTATTTTCTTGCCGCTGGAAATGCCCGTGACACCGCCGGCCACAGATTCTTTTTACCTCCAATAACTTTAAATAATCCGAATCTATATAAATCTATACTGAAGTATTTAATGTTCTGATATAATTAATAAATTCCAAATGGTGTTAATAATATTGCAGGTGCATTCAATCACAAACCGTAATGGGAAACAGCGGCGGAGGATGTGTATCGCCAGACAGGGGGTTAAACAATGGCAGCCAGACATAATTTTGATAAACAGCTTAAAGAAATCCAGCAGGATATCCTTAGACTGGGCAGCCTTGTGGAGCAAGCCCTGTATGATTCCGTACAGGCCCTAATAAGCCTGGATGTTGCCGCAGCCGGGCAAGTGATTATGAAGGATGAGTTAATTGATCAGTTATGCCTGGAGATTGAAGAAAAGTGTGTCCGGGTAATAGCTACTCAGCAGCCCCTGGCCGGGGATCTGCGGATGGCGGTGACCGGTATCAAAATTATAATCAGCCTGGAGCGCATGGGCGACCACTGTGTGGATATATCCCGGGCCACCATGTGTCTGTCCGGCGGGGCGTTGACCGCCCATCCTGTGGAATATATCCCCGAGATGGCTGATATAGTGCAGCAAATGGTAAAGGACGGGCTGGATGCTTATGTGACCAGGAACGTCGAAAAAGCCAAGGCCATGTGCGCCATGGATGATTTGGTGGATTTTATTTATAATCGAATTTTTCGCGAATTAATTGGCTGTGTTAAGGAACATCCCGCCAACTCATACCAAATGGCTTACCTGTTGTACGTTAACAGGTATATCGAACGGATTGCCGATCATGCCACCAACATCGGGGAAGCGGTTATCTACCTGGTGACCGGCGAGAGACGGGAATTAAACTAACTGCCGGTTATTGGATTTTTGCCCCCTGCGGGGCATTTTTTGCTTTTATAGGAAGGACATTCATGTTTTTAGTTGTAATTAATATAAATGCAAGCTCATCTTAATAATTAAAGGGGGAGCGGTGTGGGAAAATATAAGATACGCCCCGCCCGTTTTATTCCCGCATTAATCATAACCTTTTGCATAACCGGCCTTTTACTGTGGGCTCTGTGGGTCTCCGTGGCCTGGGCCAAAAGCGCGGTGTTGCAGCGGATGCTGGATATCAGGTTCATGGCCCGCGATGAAATTACCGAAACTGCGCCGGCCTCGGGTTTACTAATCAGAACCGAAGAGTCTTTTAAGGCATCAGCGCCGGGAGAAGTGGAACTGAAAGTGCGGGACGGGGAACGGCTGCGGGTTGGTACTCCGCTGGCTGAAATTAAAGGCGTAAGTCAGAGCACGGTATGGAGCCCCAGGGCGGGAATTTTCTGTACCCACGTTGACGGACTGGAAAACCTGCTGTTACCTGAAATGATTGGCGAATTGGATCTTATGGCGGTTGAAAACATTAAGCCGCTAGCACCGCCGGCCGATAACACAGTTGACAGCGGCCAATATTTTGGTAAAGTTGTAGATAACCTCCAACCATTGTTTATGCATGTTCAATGGGAAAACCAAGGGTCTGAAGCAGCCCGGTCATTTCGAACAGGTGAAACGGTTCACTTTGTATATAAAGGCCAGGAATTGGCGGGCCAAGTAAAGGATGTCAGGTCAGCGGGCAGCGACGTCTACCTGGTGGTAGAGATGCGTGATTATCCGGACGAGTTCGTCCACCTGCGTAACTTACACATGGAGCTGGTTATCCGCAGGCTGTCGGGCTGGCTGGTTCCCAGGGAAGCGGTGGTTTTTAAAGATGGGGAGCCCGGTATTTATGTAGCTTTAAGGCAGCGGGTCAACTGGGTTCCAGTATCGGTAAACGACCGTCTGGATGATACGGTTTCTATAACCGGCAGCAACCTTAATGATGCACTGCGTTATATTAGCAACCCGGAACGGGTCAGGGAAGGTGCCCGGCTGGGGACCGGAGGTTAATCTTTTGAGTGTACATGAAAATTTGCAGCATATTGTTAGCAAAATAGAGGCTGCTGCTCGCAGATCGGGTCGCAACCCCGGGGATATAAAAATAATTGCCGTTACCAAGCATGTACCGGCAGACCGCATCAAGAAAGTTTTAGATACGGGTATTGAAGACCTGGGCGAGAACCGGGTTCAGGAGATGATAACTAAGGCCGAACAATTGCCACCCCAAGCGCGTTGGCACATGATTGGCCACCTGCAGACCAACAAGGTAAAAGGCGTGGTGGGCCGGGTGGAACTGATTCATTCTTTGGACCGGTGGAAGCTGGCCCAGGAGATTGACCGGCAGGCAACCGAACAGGATTTAATTGTTCCAATGCTAATCCAAGTTAATGTTTCCGGTGAAGATACCAAATTTGGGATTAATTCCAGTGAATTAATGGATTTTTTGGTAGCTCTGCAGGATTTACACCATATTAAGGTGAAAGGATTAATGACCATAGCTCCGTATGTCGATAATCCCGAAGAAACCAGGCCATTCTTCCGTGAACTGCGCCTGCTGGGCGGGCGCTGTAATGAAAAATTGCCCGGCAGCGGTTTGGAATTGCTTTCCATGGGCATGACCAATGATTTTGAGGTGGCGGTTGAGGAAGGCGCCAATATGTTGCGCCTGGGCACGGCCATTTTTGGGGCCCGTAGGTATTAGGGTTAAGTAGTCAGAAGTCAGAAGTCAGAAGTCAGAATGAAGGAACAATTTAACGTCTCGGGTCATTCTGAATACTAAATTACCTTGAATAGTAACAAAGGGGTGGGCTAAAATGCCAAAATTGATGGACAAGATGTTAAATTTCATGGGCTTTGAGGATGAGCCGCTGGATGTCGACAACGAGCGTGACGATGCCCTTGGCGAAGAAGACCGGAGCCAGCAGTCCAAGTCCAGGAAAAGCCGCGGACAGGTGGTAAGCCTGCATGCGCAGCGCCAAGTGCGAGTGGTGGTAATGGAGCCCACCTCTTTTGACAGTGTACAGGCAATTGCGGACAACCTTAAAAACAGGCGGCCGGTGATAATAAACCTTGAGCATGCCGAGCCCGACCTGGCCAAACGAGTGGTGGATTTTGTTATGGGTGCCACTTACGCATTAAACGGCAGTATCCAAAAAGTGGGCAAGGGTATATTTTTATCTGTTCCCAGCAATATTGAAATTGACGGCGACCTGGGGGAACAACTTAGTGAAAAGGGTATTTTTGCCTGGCTGAAACCATAACCGGGAAGGATGTTTTCGTAAATGCCGCTAAACAATAAGAGAATCGGAATAATCGGCGGCGGTGCTATGGCCGAGGCTATAATTTCCGGTATTTTAAACGCTGGTTTGGTAACGCCCAAACATATAATAGTCAGTGACATGAGTGACGGGCGCAGGGAACACTTGCAAAATAAATACGGAGTTGCCGCTATCCGGGATAATACCGAGGTAGTACACCATGCCGATTTATTAATCCTAGCTGTTAAACCATATGTGATTGGTGATGTGCTTGCGCAAACCGGCGGCCATATTAACGAAAACCAAACGGTTATTTCTATCGCAGCCGGCATAACCACCGGATTTATAGAAAAACTATTGGTGGGCAAGGTGCCCGTAGTCAGGGTGATGCCCAATACTCCGCTGCTGGTGGGTGCCGGCGCCACCGCAGTCTGCAGCGGCAGATGGGCATCTGAAAGTCACCGTCAGCTGGCCCTGACCCTGTTTGGTGCTGTGGGGCTAGCGGTGCCGGTGGTGGAAAACTTGATGGATGCTGTGACAGGTCTTAGCGGTAGTGGCCCCGCATATATGTATGTTATAGCCGAGGCCATGGCAGACGCCGGAGTTCGCGCCGGACTGTCTCGGGAAATCTCACTGGCTCTGGCGGCACAGACAATGCTGGGGGCATCCCGGATGCTACTGGAAACAGGTAGTCATCCCGGTGTGCTTAAAGACATGGTTACTACACCTGGAGGCACCACTATCGAAGGGCTTTATGCTCTGGAAGAAGGGAACTTGCGGGCTGTGATAGGGAAAGCTGTGGAGAACGCCTGTCGGCGATCCCGACAAATGTCCGAGGGAAAATAGTGTGTTTGACTGTTCAAATAATTTTGTGTCACTGCACAAGTAAAACGACGAGGTGAATTTATGACTATCAGCTTGGCTGACCTGCTATACTGGGCAATTGAAGTTTATATTTATATAATTATTATCCGCATTATCTTATCCCTGATCAAGATTAACCCATACCAGCCCGGAGTGCGTTTTATTTTCGAAATTACTGAACCGGTGCTTGGCTTTTTCAGACGCTACATACCGCCCATGGGCATGTTTGATTTTTCGCCCATTGCCCTTTTTTTGGTTTTGAAAGTGCTTCAAATGCTGGTGTTAAGACTGTTCAGCGGGATTGGAATTTGATGACCCTGCGGGGTGAGCATTAGTGAACCGTGAGAAACTGCTCAACCTGGCGGCTACTCCGGAAGAAAGGGAAGTAACGGCGCGGGTGCTGGATCTGGCGGAAACGGTATTAAAAACCCGCCGCCCCAGAACCACCGATTTTTATGACCCGTACCGCTGCCGCATGGTTGCCCGGGTGATCGAGGCGATTCCGGACCTGGCGGCCAGGGTTGACGGCGGAAACCCCGTGGCGGAAAGGTCGCGGGTTTTTATTTGTCCCGATTTTCTGGCTGCTAAAGAACTCGACACCGAACTAGTCTTCCTGGAAATCAAGGGTAATTTTCGTTATGCCGGGGCCAGCCACCGGGACTACCTGGGAGCCATTTTAGGCCTTGGGCTGCAACGGGACAAGCTGGGTGACATTTGGGTAAGCGAAAACGGTGCCCAGGTGGTAGCTGCCCGGGAGATAGCGGGTTACATAACAGCCGGGCTGACGTCGGTAGGCCGGGTCAGTGTAACGGTGCGGGAAATCAGCCGCGAGGAATTAAAACCCCCGGAGCCCGAGACCAAGGATATTAGCACCACTGTGCAGTCAATGCGCCTGGATGCCGTGGCGGCGCACGGCTTTGGCCTTTCCCGCAGTAAAATGGTACGTGAAATTAACGCTGGAAAAGTGTATCTAAATTGGCGGCCCTGTCTGGACCCATCCGCCCAGGTCAACTCCGGCGACATGCTCAGCGTCCGGGGCAGGGGACGGGTGGAAGTTGCCGAAGCCGGCGGCCGCACCAAAAAAAACCGTATAGCACTGCTATTAAAAAAGTTCAAGTGAATGACGATAATATGATCAGGAGTCAGGATTCAGGAGTCAGGAGTCAGGAGTCAGAATAAAAGAACCGTTGATAACCTGAACTCTAAAATACCTAGATAGGCTTCATTTTGCTGTCACCCTGAGCTTTAGCGAATGATCTAGTCTTTAAGATTCTTCGCTAAAGCTCAGAATGACAGATTCGTTGTATTCAAAGCAATGACATAAAATATAGAAACATAAAATTTTAGATATTAACGTTGAAAATTTTTAATCAACTGCTTGCAGTGGTCGAATACACGGAGGTGGTACGGTGCTTACTCCCCTGGACATACAAAACAAAGAATTTAAGCGGGCTTTTCGTGGCTACAGCATGGAAGAGGTGGACCAGTTCCTGGATCAACTGGTACACGACTACGAGACTGTTTACCTGGAAAACCAAATGCTGAAGGAAAAACTGGATGTCAGTGAAGCAACCAAGACCCGCTACCAGGACATGGAGAAAATAATCAAGGATACCATTATTATCGCCCAGAAAAACGCCGAAGAACTTAAAGGCAATGCCAAACACGAGGCCGATATTGTCCTGGAAGAGGCACGGCTGCGGGCGGGGAAAATTCTCGCCGAGGCCGGGGAAAAGGCAGCCCGAACTGTAAATGATGCTCGGGAGCAGGCGCGTTACCGGGTAGTGGAAGCCGAAGACCGGGTAAGATCCATCCTAGAGGAGTACCGGTTCCTGGAAACACAGACCAAAGTATTCAGGGTTAAATTCCAAGCTTTCCTGGAAGCCCAGTTGAAGTTGATGGAGAACCAAGATGAAGAAGCGCACGATATAATGCTCAACGCCGGGCTCAGTATGTCCCAAGTGGCCGCCGGACTGGCAGAAGGGTCAAACCGGGCGGATGAACAGGCCCGGGACGCAGGTATGGAAAACCAGTCCGAAAACGAATTACCTCCCACCTCATTTAACGGTGGTGCAGAAACCAAATCATAGAGATGGGTAATAGGATGCTAGATATTAGGGAAGATACGGGCGGGGTGACTATCAGGGTACGGGTACAGCCCCGGGCATCCAAAAACCAGTTGGCCGGCGAGATGGACGGCGCTCTTAAAGTGCGGTTGGCCGCACCACCCGTGGACGGCGCTGCCAACCGGTCTTGTTGCGAGTTTATAGCCGGACTGTTGGGGGTGGCTAAAACCCGAGTGGAAATAGTCCACGGCCATACCGGGCGGAATAAGACTGTTCGGGTGGCGGGTATTACTGCCGTCGAAGCCCGGGACAGGCTTAAATATTGACTCTTACGGAATTATTATATATAATGGCATAGTTGAAAAATGTCAGTATTAACAGTGTTTAAAAAGGATATTTCCTTGTTTAAAGCTGATGAACGGGACAAGTAGGCGGAGACACTGTTCAGAGAACCCGGGATTGGTGCGAGCCGGGTACAGTAAGAACCGCTCCAATATCACCCCGGAGGCGACGGCTTAAATCCTGATTTGGTGCCAGGAGAGTAAGCCGGTACGGCAGCCGCCGTTACAGGCAACCAAAGAGGGCCCGGCTTTTTATGGCATGCCGGTCCTATTAGGGTGGTACCGCGGAAAAAATCCGTCCCTTTACGGGGCGGTTTTTGTTTTTAATCAGAAGTCAGTAGTCAGTAGTCAGAATAAACAATTCGTCATTCTGAACCGTAGGGGCACCCCTCGCGGGTGCCCGGTTTACGCAGACCCCCGTATTATTAATTCGCCCAATGAAAAACCAGTCTTGGCGGCGATTCGGTGATATCCGGAGCGAACGGTGCACCTGGATGCGTTGATTAGCCCGTCATAGCCCCGAATTCATGGCTACTTAGGGCGTGGCCAAACGGTTAAGCAGTTTATGCCATGCGGTAACAATAACCTGTTCCAATCACAACAATAAGAATTGCAAGAGAGAGCGGAGCGATATCACCGGAGCGCCGCGCCCACTACAACCAACGTTAAAAGTATTTTAAGGATAGTTACTTATAATTTAAAGATACAGAGGTGCATTAAAATGGATTACGGCAAAACCCTGAACCTGCCTAAAACCGAATTCCCCATGCGAGGCAACCTGCCCCAGCGTGAACCCGAAATCATTAAAACATGGGAAGACATGGATATTTATAGGCGAGTGCAACAAAAAAACAGCGGCCGGCCCAAGTTTATTATGCACGACGGTCCGCCCTATGCCAACGGCCATATTCACCTGGGCCACACCCTGAACAAAGTGCTTAAGGACATCGTGGTTAAGTATCACTCCATGGCTGGTTTCGATGCCCCGTACGTGCCCGGTTGGGACACTCACGGACTGCCCATCGAGCAGCAGGCCATCAAAAATCTGGGCCTGAACCGCCACAAGATCGATATAGTTGAATTTAGGAACAAGTGTAAAGAATACGCCTTAAAATTCGTGGACATTCAGCGGGAAGAGTTCAAACGCCTGGGTGTACGCGGTGACTGGGACAACCCCTACATGACCCTGATGCCGCACTTCGAGGCCCGGCAAATCGGGGTATTCGGCGAGATGGCCAAGCGGGGTTATATTTACAAAGGCTTAAAACCGGTTTACTGGTGCGCATCCTGCGAAACAGCCCTAGCCGAGGCCGAGGTGGAGTACGCCGACAAGAAATCACCTTCCATATACGTCAAGTTTCCTGTCCGGGACGGCAAAGGGAAACTGCCCGAAGAAAACAGCTATGTGGTCATCTGGACCACCACCCCTTGGACGTTAGTGGCCAATATGGCCATCTGCCTACACCCCGAGTTCGATTACGTGCTGATGGAAAGTGCCGGGGAAAAACTACTGGTGGCCAAAGAACTAAAAGACTTCTTTCTGCGGGAAACCGGATTAAATGACGGCCCGGTGCTTAAGGAATTTAAGGGTGCTGATCTAGAGGGTATCGTGTGTGGACATCCCTTCGTCGACCGGCAATCGGTTTTGATCCTGGGCGACCATGTTACCCTGGAGGCAGGTACCGGTTGCGTGCATACCGCGCCGGGACACGGTCATGAAGACTACCTGGTGGGCTTAAAATACGATTTGCCCATCATGTCACCTATTGATGGCCGGGGTAAGTTCACCGAAGAAGGCGGTAAGTTCGCCGGCCGAGTTTACCACGAGGCCAACGCCGGGGTGTTGGAAACCCTGCGGGAGACCGGTGCTTTAATCAAAGACCATACTATTAAACACCAGTACCCGCACTGCTGGCGCTGTAAACAGCCGGTCTTTTTCCGGGCTACCGAGCAGTGGTTTGCTTCCATTGATGGGTTTCGCCAGACGGCTCTTGACGCCATCGACCAGGTGCGTTGGATCCCCGCCTGGGGCCGGGACCGCATCCATAATATGGTGGCCAACCGCGGCGACTGGTGCGTATCCCGCCAGCGGACCTGGGGAGTGCCTATTCCCATACTTTACTGTGGCTCCTGCAATAAAACGGTAATTAATGATCAAACCATTGAACATTTACAGCAACTGTTCCGGGAATACGGCGCTGATGTGTGGTTCGCCCGGGAAGCCCAAGACCTGGTGCCCCCTGGACTGGTCTGCCCGGATTGCGGGAGTGCTGATTTCACCAAGGAAACCGACACCATGGACGTGTGGTTCGACAGCGGCTCCAGCCACCTGGCGGTGCTGGACGAACCGGGCATTTGGCCCGACCTGAGCTGGCCCGCCGACCTGTATCTGGAAGGCAGCGACCAGCACCGGGGCTGGTTCAACTCTTCACTGAACACCTCAGTGGCAGTCCGGGGCCGGGCGCCCTACCGGGCGGTGCTCACCCACGGTTTCGTGGTGGATGAAAACGGCCGCAAGATGAGTAAATCTCTGGGCAATGTGGTGGATCCGCTAAAGGTGATTAACCAAATGGGGGCCGACATCCTGCGTCTGTGGGTTTCCTCGGCCGATTACCGGGGTGACCTGGCGGTATCGCAAAGCATTCTAAAACAGATGACCGAAGCCTACCGGAAAATCAGAAACACCTGCCGGTTTATGCTGGGTAACATATATGATTTCGAACCCGGGCGGGATTCCGTCCCTTACGAGCAAATGCCCGAACTGGATCGCTGGGCGCTTATGAAACTGCACCGGATGATTCAGCGGGTGGACAAGGGGTACCGTGATTATGAGTACCACGCGGTCTATCATGCCATCCACCATTTCTGTACCGTGGACATGAGTGCTCAGTATCTGGATATCGCCAAGGATCGGCTGTACTGCGAAGAGGCTGGCTCTATGTTTAGGCGCTCGGCCCAAACGGTGATGCACCAGTCACTGCAGGCCCTGGTCAGGCTGCTGGCACCCATTTTAACTTTCACCACCGAAGAAATATGGCGTCACTTGCCCCAAGAAGCGGGAGCGCCGGAAAGCGTACAGCTTGCCGACATGCCCGAGACCGACGAGAAGTATCTCGAACCACTGCTGGAGGAAAAATGGGGCCGGTTGATGAAAATCCGCGGTGTGGTGACCCGGGCCTTGGAGAAGGCCAGGCAGGATAAAGTAATTGGCAACTCTCTGGAAGCCAGGGTACATCTGTATGTTGATGAAGGCATGGCCGCCTTTTTACAGCCCATGACCACCGACTTGCCGGTGCTGTTTATCGTCTCCGGGGTCACCATGCATCCGCTGGCGGAGAAAACCGTTCCCACATATGAGGTTGATGATGTGCCCGGTCTGGCGGTTGGGGTATCCCGGGCCACCGGCGCCAAGTGTGCCCGCTGTTGGATGTATCACGAACAAGTAGGCCAAAACACCGAGCACCCCGACACTTGCCCCCGCTGCTCCACCGTCCTTGGTGCCAGGTGTTGAAAGTTAAATTTGTTGCAAGTTGATGGTTAATATTGGTAATCGAAGGGTAAATTACAGAAAAGGGATGAGCACCTTGGCACTTAAAAAGGCGCCGTCCCTTTTCCGGTATGTTTTTAACAAAAGTAATCCATTGCATCATCGCCATAGACGTTATCAGGGGGAGCTAAATAGTCCGGGGTTTAATCCGGCGCCCCAAATCACTTAGCTCATCAGCGTACCTGGTTACCGAATCCCCCTTGGCTATACCCTGAGACACTTTTTGAATTCGGGATACGAAATCGGGATCCGAGCTAACATAAACGGTATTAATCGCTTCTTCGGTGCCTTTAATCTGATCTGCGACAATGTTTTCCAGTTCATGTACCTGTTCCTCCTTTAGGCCTGGTTTAACATCCAGACCGACGTAGGCATTGCGGCCGGCAACCACCACCATGGCCTTTTGCACCCCGTTGACCTGATTAATTTCACTGGTAATGTGCTGTGCCCTTGCGGTGTCTACTTCGTCGGCCCTAGTGCGGTTCGGTATCGGCTCGTCTGTAGGCGCCGGCTTTCTTGCGGCGGAACAGCCACTGGATATCAAAAGGCCCACAATGAAAAAAACAAGCAGCAGTACTGATAATCTTTTGTTAACCAAATTACTCGCTCCTTTGATTTCGTTTCCTTATTAGGTTGCAGTAAAAGGGGAGAAATAATTATGCCTGTTTAAGGTTTAGTTTCCTGATAACGTTAGAACTGTTTATGGTATGATTGTACTTGGCATGATATAAATGCTGATATTAAAGAATCTATAACAGTTAGATGATAGAGCGGAGGAGCCCATGCTTCAACAAACAACAGCAATTTCACAAAATGACCTGGACCATGAAGTTTCCCGGCGGCGTACTTTCGCCATTATATCCCACCCCGACGCCGGTAAAACCACATTAACCGAAAAGCTCCTGCTATACGCTGGCGCCGTGGATATGGCCGGTTCGGTGCGGGCCCGCAAGAACCAGCGTAGTGCCACGTCCGATTATATGGAAATTGAACAGCAGCGGGGTATCTCAATCACTACCGCCGCACTGCAGTTTGACTGCCAGGGCTACCGGATTAATCTACTGGATACACCGGGCCACCAAGATTTTAGCGAAGATACCTATAGGACACTTATGGTAACCGACAGCGCGGTGATGGTGCTGGACGCCGCCAAGGGGATCGAAACCCAGACTAAAAAGCTGTTTCAGGTCTGCCGGCTGCGCAACACACCAATACTCACGTTTATCAACAAACTTGACCGGCCGGGAAGAGAACCGTTGGAATTGCTGGACGAGATTGAGCAAATTATGGGTATCAGCCCGGCGCCCATTAACTGGCCCATCGGCAACGGACCTACTTTTAAAGGAGTTTACGACCTGCGCAGTAAAAGTGTAATGCTTTTTGAACGAACCAAACACGGCCAGTACCGGGCTCCTGTTCAGGTGCACGATTTATATGACTCCCTGCTGACCGAAATGCTTGGCCAAGATGAGCACGCCAGGCTGATAGACGAGATAGAGCTGATTAATGTGGCCGGAACCAAATTTAATATGGACGACTATTTAGCAGGTCGGGCTACGCCGGTGTTTTTCGGCAGCGCCATCAATAATTTCGGTCTTGAAACTTTTTGGCAGGCGCTTATTGATTTTGCACCGTCACCCGGTGCCTACCAGGCAGGTCAGGACAGTATACAGCCCACAAGTCCAATGTTTTCCGGACTAATTTTTAAAATTCAGGCCAACATGGACCCTCAGCACCGAGACCGGGTTGCTTTCCTGCGCGTATGTTCCGGCCGCCTGGAAAAAGATATGCAGGTATATAACTCCCGGCTAGGGCGAAAAGTTCGGATATCACGTGCCTACCGGTTCTTTGCCGGAGAACGGGAACCAGTTGATGAGGCCTTTCCCGGCGACGTAGTGGGATTGGCCAACCCGGGAGTCTTTAGCATCGGAGATACTTTGTGTGCGGGTCAGATAGTTGAATTCAACACCATCCCGCGCTTTCAACCCGAGCATTTTTGCGTTTTACAAAATATAGATATCGGAAAATACAAGCAGTTTAATAAAGGGCTGGGGCAATTAGTGGAAGAGGGCGCAGTACAGGTATTTTTCTATAAAGAAAGTTTGCGGAAAGAACCAGTACTGGCCGCTGTGGGTGAACTGCAGTTTGAAGTGGTGACGGCGAGGCTGCGGGCCGAGTATGGTGTGGAAACCGCTACCAGTAAACTGCCTTTTACTTGCGCCCGCTGGGTTGAATGCGACCCGAAGGTGCAGAAAGACATCATTTGGCCCAGCACGTGTAAGCTGGCTTATGACCGGGATGAAAAACTGGTGGTGTTGTTCTCGTCTGAGTGGGAATTGAATTACTGCCGGGAGAAAAACCCGCAGTTGGTGTTAAAAGAACTGGGGTAAATTCAGTAGTCAGTAGTCAGGAGTCAACATTAAGAAAACTTTATCGTCGTGTATTATTCTGAATTCTGACTCCTGAATACTAGATATAAGGGGGCTTGCGCAGCCCCCTTATATCTTTTGCCAAACACAGGTGTTTTTGCTGTCCATGTACCTGATTTTAAAATCAAAATGGTCGGCAATCCAGTGGCAGGTTTTAGTGCTGTAGAAGCCTATATGGGTGGAGTCTCTCCTGTACCACCAGGTTTTAAAATCACATTGGTCATGAAAAAGGGTCATTATAGCTAGCAAGCCGCCGTGGTTTAGTCGCTCTTTTAAAAAACCAATTTCTAACCCTGGATTTTTTAGGTGCTCAAAAACCTCAGTGGCGGTGATTAAGTCATATTTTTTTTCTTTAATGGCAAGATTGTTATAAAAGTAAGGATCGTAAATATCCATATTGATGCCCATTTGGGTGAGCAGTTGACTGAGCACCGGGCCGGGACCGCAGCCGAAATCCAAGCCGTTTTTCAGTCCGGCACCAAATGGTTTGACTGCCACCTCAATAAAACGCTCAAACATATTGACATAGCCTGTGTTATCAGGGCTGTTGCAGTGCAGGGAGTATCTTGTTTTTTCTGCTGTGCTGTCAATGATAAACACGTGATCCATAAAAATGAGGTCGCAGTTGGAACAGTGAAAATATATTGGCTCGGCCACCTCTTTAATCCTTTGTGCTTGTGTTCCACATAACCTGCAACTATTGTTGGTCATGAACATTCCTTTCATATTCTTACATATGCAAGTTTGCATAAGCCATAAATTGATATGCATTTAATAATAGAGTATAATCATTCTATAATTTTTTATCAATTTTATCAAATACTCACTTTAGATTATTAAACTGCGACCTTAAGGGAGTTGTCCGGCTTGAATAATACCGAGGATGAAATTATGACTGTTAATGACGTGGCCCAATATCTAAAAATAAGTGTCATTACCACTTACCGTCTGGTGCAGGAAGGCAGGATACCAGCCTTTAAGGTTGGGCGCAGTTGGCGGGTGAAAAGGTTGGATTTGGATGACTTCATCGAAAAACAAAAACAGGGAGAAAGGTTGTAAATATGGCTAAATCAGCAAAGAATTCACTAAGCATCATACCACTGGGTGGCATCTCTGAAATTGGCAAAAATATGCTGGTTTTGGAATATGGCAAGGATATCATCATAGTTGACTCGGGGTTGAAGTTTCCCAACGAGGAACTCCCCGGCGTTGATTTGGTGATCCCAAATATTAATTACCTGCGTACTAACAAAGAAAAAATTAGGGGCATCATCTTAACTCACGGGCATGAGGATCATATCGGGGCACTACCCTACATTCTGCCCGAATTAAACGTTCCGGTGTACGGAACCAAATTAACTTTGGGCCTGGCCCGCAGAAAACTTGCGGACAGATTCGGGCCGGCCAGGAACATGTTAAAAGATTTTTCCCTAAATGAAATTACACCCGGGGATGTTTTAAAACTCGGGGCTATGAAAATTGAATTTTTTCGGGTCAATCATAGTATCCCCGATGGTGTCGGTTTAGCGATTCATACCCCTGTCGGGCTTGTGGTACACTCCGGTGATTTTAAAATTGATCAAACTCCGGTGGACGGAAGAGTAATGGATTTAAACAAACTGGGCGTTTACGGTGAACGGGGAGTGCTTCTGTTTATCTGTGATACAACCAATGCCCAGCGGGAAGGGAGTACCCCATCGGAAAAAGTGGTGGGAAAAACGCTGTTAGACGTTTTCGCCACATGTGAGCAACGAATTATTGTTACCACCTTTGCGTCAAACGTGCACAGGGTGCAGCAGATTATTAACGCTGCCGCTGCTTTCGGGCGCAAAGTGGCGCTCTCCGGCCGAAGCATGATAGGCGTGGTTGACGTCGCTTCTGAACTGGGTTACCTGCACATACCGAATGATACCCTGATCGAATTGGACGAGGCCAAATCGATGCCGGCAAATAAAGTTGTCATTATTACCACGGGCAGCCAGGGCGAGCCGATGGCTGCATTGACCCGTATGTCTGTAAAGTCGCACCGGCAGGTACAGATAATGCCTGGTGATACCGTAATCATATCGGCCACCCCCATACCGGGTAATGCAAAGTTGGTGGCCCGTACCATAGATAACCTGTTTCGCATCGGTGCCCGGGTAGTCTATTCTGTAGACGGCACTGTACATGTTTCGGGTCATGCGTCCCAGGAAGAAATTAAGACCATGATTAATTTGCTTAAACCCAAGTACGTAATGCCTTTTCATGGGGAATACAGGCATCATGTGCATTTCTCCAGGCTGGCGGTGGAAATGGGTATACCCGAGGAGAACGTAATTAAAGTCGAGTTAGGCGAGCGCTGGGCATTACGACAACAAGAAGTGTTCTTAAACGGGAAGGTAACCGCCGGCGAGGTAATGGTGGACGGTCTGGGTGTAGGAGACGTGGGTAATGTTGTCTTACATGACCGGCAGGTACTGTCCACCGAAGGTTTTGTCGTTGTGGTGCTGGTGGTCGATCCAAAAACAGGCGCCCTGTTAACGGGCCCGGAAATAGTCTCCCGGGGCTTTGTTTACATGCGCGAGAGTATGGAGTTAATGGTCGAGGCAAAAGCACTGCTGACCAAAGAATTGAATAATCTAAAACCGGCCCAGTTTAAAAAGTGGTCATTACTAAAAGATGTGATTACCAGGGTGTTATCCTCGTTTATACAACAAAATACCGGGCGCAAGCCCGTTATCTTACCCATTATTTCAGAATACCGGGAGGAATAATCCTGGAGGTGTAATATTGTAAATTATATTTATAAATCAGCCAAAGTGAATTTGCCTTGGCTGATTTTTGTTTACCCGGCATGCTAATTTTTCATAAGCCAAAAAATAAAGAGAGAAGGCTATTGCCTTCTCTCCAAGCGACCATCCTTACAGTTTAAAACCCGAATATTACCGATGTTAAAACTGGGATAAGATACGCTTTTTATCCTCCATGATTCGATTTACCCGGAAACCTGGGATTTTACACCATGATACTTTCCAAACTAATACTAATTTGAAACGAACCAGATTCTCAAATAACAGGACTACCGATTAAAACCAACCATTTTAAACTAAAAAACACTACCCTTGGAACCAGTAAAACACTTTTGTTATACCAGAGTCTCTATAAGGATGGCGCTTGCTAATATGTTACCAGGCTTTTACTAAATTGTCAACGATATTTTTTAAACTTGGCAGTTATTATGAAAGTATGTTGACAATAAATATAAATAAGGCTATCATTATATAAACAATTGCTAATGGGAGGTCAAGATGAATACCGATATTTGGGTAAAAATCTTTAAGGCTTTGGGCGAGCCCACTCGGCTTAAAATATTAAAACTTCTTTCTGTAAGACCCATGTACGTTTGTGAGTTGGAAGAAGTGTTGCAGATTAGCCAACCAAGAATTTCACAGCACCTGAGGGTGATGAAAGAAGCTGGATTACTTAAAGAAAAAAAAGATGCCCAGCGTACGTTTTATGCTTTACGGGTTCAATTTCTGGATGATCATTTTGCCGGCATGATAGCTTATTTTAACCAAGGGCTTGAAAACTTGCCGGACTTTAAGGATGAATATGCCCGGTTGCAGCAATTGGATACAAATTGCGACGTTACCTTGTGCAAACAGGGTAAGACAGCTACTGTCAGGCTTGAGCAGGAAGCCTAATTAAGCTAAACGTGCCAATGATGGTGGTCACTTTTTTATATTATATGATTAATGATTGACTGACTATATTTTGTGATGAACCTGGGAGATGGCAGTATGACATTAATGACGATATTACAAAGCGGTATTAATGAACTTTTAGAATATCTTTCAGCGCACGTGCTGACTTGTCTAGTGCCGGCATTCTTTATTGCCGGAGGTGTAGCGGCGTTGGTTTCAACCGGTGCCGTGCTCAAATACTTCGGACCTCGGGCGCCCAAACACTTGGCGTACGGGGTGGCATCTGTTTCCGGCGGCATATTGGCTGTCTGCTCCTGCACAGTACTACCACTTTTTGCGGGTATCCACAAAAAAGGGGCTGGTCTGGGACCGGCGGTTACCTTTTTATTCTCCGGCCCGGCCATTAATATTCTGGCCATAGTCCTTACCGCTAGAAAAATGGGCTGGGAACTGGGTTTGGCCAGGGCTATCGGCGCCGTGGTTTTCTCCATAGTTATCGGATTGTTGATGGCCTTTATATTTAGAAAAGAAGAAAGGCGTAAACTAAACGATGATGCCGGAATGTTTGCCGGGGAGGAAGGAAAACCGGTAGGTCACCTGCTGGCTTTCTTCGGCACACTGATGGCCATCCTTCTTTTCGGTACCATGGCTATTCCTTTTTGGAGTAAAGTGGCAATCATAATGGCCCTGCTTAGCTTTTTGGCAGTAGTGCTCACCCAATGGTATGACGGTGACGAGGTTAGGGAATGGCTGCTGGAAACATGGAAATTTGTCAAGCTGATATTCCCCATTTTGCTGGTGGGTGTTTTTGTTGCCGGCGTGTTGAAAGTGGTAATCCCGACCCACTGGATTTCATCATCAGTGGGGGGCAATAGCTTGTCGGCAAACTTGGTGGCCTCGGTGGTCGGTTCTTTGATGTACTTCTCCACGCTGACGGAAGTGCCTATTGTCAAAGCGTTGCTGGATATGGGTATGGGCAAGGGCCCGGCCTTGGCGCTACTTCTGGCCGGCCCATCTTTGAGCTTGCCGAATATGCTGGTGGTGCGAAGTGTTATGGGTACCAAAAGAACACTTGTATACGTGCTGCTGGTGGTTACCCTGGCCACAGTTACCGGTATGATATTTGGAAGTATCGTAGGTTAAATTGTTAGTAGGCCAAGTTATTTGGCTATTTAAATATCATTTATTAGGGAGGCTTTTTACATGGAAATCAAGGTTCTGGGTCCGGGTTGTAAAAATTGCAAGAACCTCGCCAAAGTAGTTCAGGATGCGGTGGCAGAGCTTAAAATCGACGCCCGGATTGAAAAGGTGGAAGACATGGACCAAATAGTGCAGGCTGGTATAATGATTACCCCGGGGTTAATCATTAACGGCAAGGTAAAATCAACCGGCAAAGTACCCAAGAAGGACGCAGTAATTAAGATGATTCAGGAAGAAGCATAGCATAGGAAGGGCTTAAAGCCCTTCCTTATTTTCAATACAGCTATACAATATTTTATTGACCAACACATAAAAATTTTTTTATGTATCGGTTTGGCTCAGACAACCAAAATAACATCATACAAAGACGAGGAGGGACAAACATGGAAGAAATCAAAAACCGGATTTACTTTTTCGGCGTTGACGAACCTATTGTTACTGGCGGGTGAGGCTGCGGCGGAGGGTCTGCCTGTGGCGTACCAGCAAAAACCATGAAGGAAGAGGCCGGGGAACTGACCGTAAAACTAAAGGATATTTTTGGTGATCGGGTGGTATGCCAATTCATTGATGTTAAGACCGACGAAATTAAAGACTATCCCGAGGTGAAAAAAATTATTGACCGGGTACGTTTGCCGCTGACAGTAATCAATGGCGAACCTCGTCTCCACGGCGGTCTGGACCAGGATCTGATCATTGACGCTGTTAAAGAAGAACTGAACAAAACATAACTATAATAGTGGTCTGGAGGAAATTATACCGAAGCCGGTAATCGAAATCATATATTAGGCGGGAGTTTAATAAAAGTAAAACAACAAATACAACTTGAAGAGAATTCTAACCCGCCCGGTTACGGCCGAAGAAGTATAAGAAACAATTTTCACTGTTTTAAAGCAATTATATCTAACATTATACGGGTAGAACCGTGTTGCCTTGCCGGGTGGGTAATCACGGAGGTTAATGATGCGTAAACACCTGCTGAAGTCTTTCTTTGCTGGTATAAAGCACGCCAGTTTTGAAGTTCTGTACTGGGACGGTGAGACAGTCCGTTACGGAGATGGGCCGCCTCGGGTGAAAGTGACCTTCAATAAGCCGTTACCGCTGAACTTTAACCTGGAAGACCCGGTACTTGCTTTCGGTGAAGCTTACATGGATGAATGCTTTGATTTCGAAGGCGACCTGATGGAAATATTCCGGTTGGCCGAACTAAACAAGGACAGCATTCCTAACGGCTTAACCGGTAAAGCGGTTTCGGCCATTAAAACAATGAGCGGCGTAGCGGCTAAAATAAAACAAAAAAACAATATTCAATATCACTATGACTTAGGGAACGACTTTTTTTCGCTGTGGCTGGACGAAACAATGAGCTACTCCTGCGCTTATTTTAAAACCCCCGGAGATTCTTTATACCAGGCTCAATTGCAAAAAATCGATCACATTCTTAAGAAAATTCAGTTACAACCGGGGCAACGCCTGTTGGATATCGGCAGCGGTTGGGGCTGGCTGATTATTAGGGCGGCGCAGAAGTATGGTGTGCAAGCGCTGGGCGTTACCCTGAGCCAAGAACAGTTTAAGGCCACTAAGGGACGCATCAAGAAACTAGGCTTTGAGGGACGGGTAGATGTCAAACTAATTAACTACCTGGACATAGATGAGCAAGAATACCAATTTGACAAGATCGTTAGCGTAGGCATGTTCGAACACACGGGTAAAGGCAATCTGCCCAAGTACATGGACAAGGTTAGCAAACTGCTTGCTTCCGGTGGACTGTCCATGCTACATACCATTGCCGGGGTATGGGAAAAGCCTGTCAACTCATGGACTGATAAATACATCTTTCCCGGGGGCTATATACCTTCTTTGCGGGAAACAATGTGGCTACTACCCGAATATGATCTGCACCTGCTGCACGCTGAAAGTCTGCGTATGCACTACGCCATGACCCTGGATCGCTGGTATGATAACTTTTTAAAACATATCAACAATATTGAACAAAAATGTGGTCGCCGGTTCGTGCGTATGTGGGGTCTGTACCTGCGCAGCAGTGCCGCTTCTTTTAGGGTATCTGGTCTGAACATCTACCAACTGTTACTCTGCAAGGGGCTGAACAACAACCTGCCGCTAACATTGGAACACATTTACCTTTAAAGAGAAAAAATAGTGGCAGATAAATTAGGCGTTAGGAACATTGTCCTGACGTCTTTTGATGTAAAATAAACATTTTTTTGTTTTTCAGGAACCATTAGCAAGGAGCAGGCGTCATCAATATAGAAACATTTGTGCGGAGGGGATTGGGAAATGTTCGGGACAATACATAGTTTTTGCAACCGCATACACAAAGGGTGGCCGGTAATAGCGCTGGCCGCCCTTTTGTTGTGTTTTATTGTGGCGCTGCCGCCTGCCGCTGCAGAAAACGACGGTTCGGTGCAGATTGAGGCTGAGTTGGGCTGGCAGGGTTGGGGCGCCGCAGGCCGGCATGCTCCTGCGGTAGTGGTTTTAAAGAATGCCGGTGCCAAGGACCTAAACGGGGTAATTGAGGCGCTAAACTATATACGCTTTACGCCGCCCCCGCCGCCCGGGTCACCGCCCGGTGCAACGCAGCCTGCCAGGGATATTCCCATGCATGGCTATGGTGAAAGGGTATCCCTGCCTGCCGGCGGTGAAAAGAAGATCACGCTGTGGTTTCCGGTGAACGGGCCGGGTTCCCGGGTGGATTTTATTTTCCGTGCCGGTAAAAACGAGTTGGCCCGGATTAGCACCAAGATGCCCGGCGCCGCTGTTACCGGACCCATGCCTTTGGCGGTGGGTGTGCTGGGTGTAGTGCCTCCCGCCCTGGAGCGGGTTCGTCCCATCATGCCCGACGGGGTGTACCGGGCGCCCCAGGTGAAAGAACTGACCAAAGACTTATTCCCCCGCCGGGGTGAGCAATTAGACGCTTTTCAAACTATTTTGGCTACCGCCGCGGGAGCCGCCACGCTGGATGACGGACAACGCCGGGCGCTAGCCGGATGGGTGGAACTGGGCGGCCGCTTGGTGGTGAGCGGGGGTCTGGACGTTGGACAAGCACTGGATGTCCTGCCTGAAAACACTCTTGAGGTTACCACTGGTCAATTAACAGAAAAAACAGGGTGGCAGGCCGAAGCCGCCTGGCTTGGTACTACGTTTAACGCCTCGTCTGCTTCGTCAGTAGCTGAACTGCACGGCCCGGGCGAACTTTGGGGTCCGGAAGAACGCCCGCTGGGTTTAAGATATGCGTTGGGTTCCGGAGCGGTCACGGTGTTGAGCTTTGACCCCAACCAGTCTCCCTGGCGGGCGGGGGTACTGGGGGAAGCGCTGTGGGCCAAGTTTTTGACCCCGGAAAGTGAAGATGCTTATTATAGAGGTATGCCGGCTAATTACCAGTTGGGCAACCTGGTTTACCAAACCAACAATCTGCCCCGGGATGCCTTTGTGAACTGGCAGCCGGTCGGGGTATTCCTGTTTGTATTCTTGCTGGCTGCCGGCCCCATAACGTACCTGGTGCTGCGCCGTATGCAGCGTCCCGAGTTCACCTGGGTGGTGGTGCCGCTACTGTCAATACTGTTTGCCGGCGGGGTCTATGTGTACATGATCCAGACCGGCGGCAACGTGCTGGTCAATATCGTGCAGGTGGTAGATGCCCGGGAAACCGGTAAAACCGCGGGTTACACCGCTGTGGGATATTTTGTACCCACCCGGGGTGAATTTACTGCCATGCTGGATGACCCCGACCTGGCGGTGCAGGTACAGGCCATGGGCGGGCGACCCATTGAAATGATGAGCGAAAACGACTCTCCCCAGTACCGGGTTATTCGGGGTTCGGATCTGGAAGTGCAGTTTGGGGATATTTCGCAGTGGAACATGCGCGGCATATCCTTTGTTAATAATCAACTGGCCGAAAAAGCAACCGGCCTGTCGGCAACAGTAGAGGTTCAAGGCAGCAGCATCACCGGCCGGGTGAAAAACGAAACTAATATGAAACTGGATTACGTTACCGTTCTCTGGGGCAGCCAGTACAGGGTACTGGGGGATTTAAACCCCGGGGAAGAAAGAACCCTGACGATGGAAATTAACGTGCCGCAGTATAACCCCCAGGGGAATTATGGCCCGCAATACCCCAATGTGTATCAGGTATTCCAATATCCTGACGGGCCTCCTCCCCCGCCACAGCCCGGCGTACCCTATAATCCGCCGCCCGGTCGGCAACTGAACGTGGAAGAGCAGCGGCGGGTGGAAATGGGCGGTGGCTGGACAGACCAAATGAGGCATCAAGGCCCGGTGGAAAGCGGCTGGCCGCTAACGCTGCTGGCCTGGAGCGACAGCGCCACCGGTGAGGCGGGTATCAAACAGTATCACCGTCCGCCCAGCTACCTGACCATGTTCGTAGCGCGACCCCAAATACAATTACCGGGCGGCAAGTTTACCATTCCGGCGGGACTGGTAGTCCCTGAGGTGGTTCAATCCCAGGTACGGGGTATGTTCGGGCATAACAACCTGACGGGTCTGGAAGGCGGTTCGCTGGTATTTGCCTTTAAGCCGCAGTTGCAGCAAAACGTTACATTTAATGAAATTAGCATCGGATTTGACTACTATAAACTTGCCTCCGGTAAGGGCGGCGGTATGGGCCCGCCGGGACCCAATCCTTCACCGGTGCCTGCCGGAGCGTTTGAAATTTACCATCCGGGACGTGGGGAATGGGTAGAACTGTCCGGTTCCAGAACCTTTAACCTGGCAGGGGATTACGTAGCGCCCAACGGCGAAGTGCGCTTGCGAGTAATCGGTGGTGCCCCCAACCAGGGAACCGGGTTTTATTTCCTGCCGCCAACAGTGGCTTACGGAGGTGATAGCGCATGATTAAAACCGCAGGCCTGGTAAAAAAATATGGCCGGGTGGCCGCTCTACAGGGACTGGACCTGGAAGTCCCCACCGGGGCGGTATACGGTTTTATTGGTCAGAACGGAGCCGGCAAGACCACCACCTTGCGCATCCTGGCCGGTCTGTTAATGCCCGATGAGGGATGGGCCGAACTGGCCGGGCGCAACGTAGTGCGTGACCCCCGGGGGGTACGCCAGGTAGTTGGCTACATGCCCGATTTCTTCGGTGTATACGACGACCTGCGGGTGGGGGAGTATATGCTGTTTTACGCCTCGGCGCACGGCATACGCGGTGCCGCCGCCCACAAACTGCGGGACGACTTGCTGGAACTGGTGGAACTGGGCTCCAAACGGGAAGCTTTTGTAGATACCCTCTCCCGGGGCATGCAGCAGCGACTGTGTCTGGCCCGATCACTAATCCATGACCCCGCGGTGTTGCTGCTGGACGAGCCGGCCAGCGGGCTGGACCCGTTGGCCCGGGTGGAAATGCGAGAGATCCTGAGGGAATTGTGCCGGATGGGCAAGACTATTATTATCAGCAGCCATATTCTCTCCGAATTGGCCGACCTGTGCACCCACGTGGGTATGATTAGAGAAGGCCGGCTGCTTAGACAGGGGCCGCTTAACGAAATGTTGGCCGGAGACCGGGTGCGCAGGTTCATCATGCGCTGCATCGGCCCGGAAGAAGGGGCGGCCGGGCTAATCGGCGGCTGGCCCGGGGCTGTGGTATCCAATACCGGTCACGGACAGGTAGAATTTTCCCTGACCGGCGACGCAGCCGAAGCCGCTGCCTTATTAAAAGAAATTGTGAGTGTCGGAACCCAGGTCACCCACTTTGCACAAACTGAGCAAAGCCTGGAAGATACTTTTATTCAACTGGCCCGGGAGGTGAACGGTGCATGAGTAATACAACCGGTAAAAACAAAGGCGGTGGATTCCTGGCCGGGCTGCGAAACGGCCTGAGCCCCATGTTGAACAAGGAAATGCGTTCCCGTACCAGGGGCTGGCGCTCGCCGGTGCTGTTGACCGTGTACCTGGGGCTGATGAGCGTCGGGGCGGTAGGTTTTGTATGGCTGAACATGGCCCAGGGCAGCACCATTAACCCCCAGATGGGGTTGTCATTTTACGGTATCCTGGTTTTTGGCCTGGTGCTGCTACTTTCTTTTATCGCCCCGGCCGTAGCGGCCAGCTCCATCAGCGGCGAACGGGAACGACGCACTTACGACCTGCTGCTTTCCACCGGAGCATCTTTAACCGGCATCGTGCTGGGTAAGTGGCTGGCTTCGGTGGCCTACCTGCTTTTTCTGGTGCTGGCGGCACTGCCGCTTTTAGCCCTGGTATTCTTGTTCGGAGGCGTACCGCCGTCCACCATGTTGATGGCTGTGCTGGTATGTTTGCTCACCGGGCTGGGCTACGGCGCCCTGGGGCTGTGCCTTTCGGCGGTGCTAAAACGCAGCCAGGCCGCCACTATTGTGTCACTTGTGCTGGTTTTCTTGTTGATTTTTGGCACCCCCATTGCAGCGGGCATTGCGGCTTCCAACATCAATAACAACGGTTATGCACCTGAATATTACGGGGCCGAAGTCCAACAGCCCGGCGTACCCTGGTACTTATTCATGAGCCCGTTATCTGCCCTGACCGACGCCATGCCGGGAGCCGGTGAAGTGGGTATGGGGCGCGGCGTGCCGCTAATCAGTTCAATTATGAATGAGCTAATGCGACAGTTCCAGCCCCGGATGAACTATGAATACGCCATGAAGGCAAGTGTTTCATCCAGTGCTATACGCGGGGCATCCGGTCCAACGACCGGCGGTGTCGACACCGTGAAAAAGCCTGGTTTAATGGCGTCATGGCCATATTGGGCCCGCTTTGCTCTGCACCAGGGCATTTTGGTAATTGTGTCCTTGCTGGTGGCAATAGCGGCCATTACGCCCCGTAAGCCTTGGCACATCTGGCGGGCCAGGAAAAACGCATCCGGGGCGTGACGGAGTCAGGAGTCAGAATGAAGGGGAACAGGCAAAAACATTATGACTCGTAGTTTAAATAATGCTCTGCGTTGTCTTAATTATCAAACCCTGGAGCTGATCATGTGAACTTTAATTGGGTTAAAAACGTAAAAAAAACTCACCATCGTTATAATTGGCCTGGCAGGGAGTTAGACCAGGCCTTGCGGCCACTGGCCCGGCGGGTAACGTTGCGCTACTGGCTGGAAAGCGCCCGGCTGGCGCTGCTTTGGGGGCTGGCCGGGCTAGGAGCGGTGCTGGTGCTGTTGCGCCTGTACCCGGCATTTTCGCCCTTGATAGCGCTGGTTGTCGGGGGGGCTGTTGTGCTGGCTGTGGGGTTGCTTCGTTTTTACCGGCGGCCTGATGCCCTGGCGGTGGTGCGGGTGGTGGACGAGCTGGGCCTCAACGGGGAGGCGGTTACTGCTTTTCGGCTGTTGGAAACCGGTGCCGGCGATCCCTGGTCCCGGGAGGCCCTAAACAAAGGGATGGCAGCCTGTGCCCATTTTGCCCGGGGTGAACAGTCGCGTTATCCAGCAGTGTCCCGCTGGCGGTCCTGGCGTGACCTGGCTTTGCTGGCTGCGGTTCTGCTGGTGTTGCAGGTGGTTCCGGATCACCTGGGTTCATACTGGGCAGAGCGTAAGGTAGAACAGCAGGCTATGCAGGCGGCGGCCCGGGAGGCCCGTCTGGCGGTTGAACAAATTAAGGATTTGAAGGTAAACGGTGAAAATATCCTCCCCGAAGAGGTGCGTCAGAAACTAAGCGACTTACCTCGTGAAGTGGCCCAGGCCGGTGACCGGAATGAGGCTGTGGCTAAACTGGAGCGGGCCCGCTGGGAACTGGACGGGGCCAGAGCTGTAATTGACCCCTCGGCCCGCCGGGACATTCAACGGCTGGCTGAAGCGTGGGGCTCGGTTGATGGTCAGGAGTGGCAGAATATGGCCCAGGCCTTGCGCAGTGGTGAGGAAGAGGATATCCAAAAAGCGATGCAGGAACTGGTGCAGAAAATGCAAGCAGATGGAGACGAGCCCAATCTTGAGCTGGCCGCCGCCATGTTTGCCAGCGCCGGTATGGTGGAAAACCCCGCCCTGCGTAAATCTCTGCGTGATACCGCCGGGGCCGCTTTAAGCAGTGGCAGTAGCGCCGGGCAGTCCGGAGACGGGAGCAACCCCAGTCAGGGTGATCAAAACCTGGCTGCTGCGGCCAACTCGCTGGCCGACACCCTTGCCGGCGGGGCAGCTACAGCATCAGCCGGCGGGGCGCTGGGCAGCGCATCATCAAGCCTGGCCTCGGTGGCTCAGAGCTTAAGCGGTGCTGGCGCCGCCGGTGCGGGAACTCAGCTGGCCGGCAACACTGCCGGTACCGGTGATAACAGTGGAAGCAATTCCGGCGGCAACACCGTCGGTGCCGCCGGGACATCGTCTGGAGGAACAAACTCAGGCGGTGCCCACGGGCCGGGTGAAACCTGAAACGGCAATGACGGTTGCGACGCTTCCGGTGGAAGCGGAAACAGCGGCAATGGCAGCAACGGAAACAACGGTAGTGGCACAGGTTCAGGCGGTCAGGGCAGCGGCGGCAGCGGGGCATCATCGTCCGGCAGCGGCATGAACCTTATATACACGCCCTTTCACCCGGATGGCGGCGTGGACGGCCAAGTGCAGGGCCAAATAAGAGAAGGCGAACAGGGCAGTGAGGTGGCTCTTGAGCGTTCCCCCACCGCCCTGGGTGCAGTACGCCCCTACACCGAGGTATACGGCCAGTACATGGCCGAAGCCCAGGAATCTCTCGGCCGGGCACCCCTGCCCCCGGACATGGAAAAGCTAGTCTGGCAGTACTTCAACGCATTAAACGAATAAAGTGGTACCAGGTGTTGCAAGTTGCAGGTGTTGCAAGTTGCAGGTACATATTGGTAATTAGTCTCGCGGGGAGTGGATATTAGTGTCGCAGGTTAAAAAAACAGCCGCCACTGGTTTGGCGGAACAGGAACCGTCGGTTGATGTACAAGCTGCATTGGAGCGGGTAACCGGACGCCTGCGGGAAGTGGAACAGGCCATCGGAGCGGTAATTGTAGGCCAGAATGAAGTGGTGCACCAAGCGCTGATGGCCATGCTGGCCGGCGGCCATGTGCTGCTTGAAGGGGTGCCCGGCCTTGGTAAAACGGCGCTGGTGCGGGCAGTGGGCGGCGTTACCGGCCTTTCCTTTCGACGCATCCAGTTCACGCCGGACTTGATGCCGGCGGATATTACCGGAACCCAGGTTTACGACGGCAAAAACAGCGCCGAGCCATTCCGTTTCGCCCCCGGCCCGGTTTTCGCCAACATTGTCTTGGCCGACGAGATTAACCGGGCCACCCCAAAAACCCAGAGTGCGTTGCTGGAAGCTATGCAGGAGCGCACCGTGACAGTGGGAGGTACCGGTCACCCTCTCCCCGAGCCGTTCTTTGTGTTGGCCACCCAGAACCCGTTGGAAATGGAGGGTACCTACCCGCTCCCCGAAGCCCAGATGGATCGTTTCCTGTTCAAGGTGAACGTGGAATTCCCTGCGGCAGACGAACTGCTGGCCATTGGCGCATTAACCACCGGAGTCCAAAAGCCTGAAATTCGTACGGTATTGGAGCCGGGAGAAATGTTGCGCTGGCAGGAACTGGTGCGGCAGGTGGTTATGGTACATGATGTGATGGAATACGCGGTGCGCTTGGTACTGGCCACCCGGCCCGAGGATCAGACAGCGCCGCCGGCGGTGCGCCGGTTTGTCCGCTACGGCTCCGGACCCCGGGGCTTGCAGGCGCTGCTGCTGGGTGCCCGGGCCGAAGCACTGCGGGCCGGGCGCCCGTCAGCGGGGTACGAGGACGTACGCCAGGTGGCCAGGGCTGCACTGCGGCACCGGGTAATGTTGAACTTTGAGGCCGCCGCCGAGGGAATCACTCCTGACGTCCTGCTAGCCGAAATTTTGGCGGAAGAAATAAGATAACAGGAGTCAGGAGTTAGTATTGAGGAGTCAGAATTCAGTAGTCAGTAGTCAGTAGTCAAAATAAAATCTTAAAAAAAAATAATAAATCAGCCCAAGTAGAACGGTTTATTGTCCTTTTGAATTCTGAATTCTGACTACTGAATTCTAAAAATCGACAGGTGGTGATACCTGGTGCCGGTAGAAAAAATCCTGGATCCCGCTCTGGCCGGACGCCTGGAGAAATATCGCCTGGTGCGGACGCGTCCTGTACCGGACGGGTACGCTGGGGGCAGGCGGTCGCCCCGCAAGGGGGGGGCTGTGGAATTCGCTGATTACCGTGAGTATGCGCCGGGAGACGAGCCCCGCCGGGTGGACTGGAAAGCGTACGCCCGGTTGGGGCGACTGTACGTTAAGGAATATCTGGACGAAAAGCAGGACGCCGTGCTTTTCATTATCGACACCAGCGCCTCCATGGACTGGGGTTTAAATGATGAGCACAAGGGGCACAATGCACTGCGCCTTGCAGCAGGGTTAGGCACCTGTGTTCTGGCGGGGAGCGATCGGCTGGCCGTAGTGGCCGGGTCGGGATCCGCGTTAGGTAATGCCGAAGGCAATCCGGGCCAATCTGTAGTGCAAAACCGGCAGTCTATGCGGGTCCTGGCCCCGGCATCCGGGCGCCAATCGTTGCCCCAATTGTGGCAGTGGCTAAGGGAAACAGTCTTTACCGGCGGTACCGACCTGCCGGGCTGCCTACGCAAAGGGCTGCAACTGCAGCCCGGCACCACCAGCCTGTACGTTTTTTCCGACCTGCTGGATCCGACCGGTGTAGATGATCTGCTGCGCCTGGCCGCCGGGCAAAGTGTCACCGTAACCCTGCTGCACATTCTGGCCCCGGGGGAACTAGAACCGCCGGGAGAAGGTGAATGGACCATGGTGGATGCCGAGACCGGGGAACGGGTGGAAGTTTCCCTGACCCCGGCAGCACTGGCGGATTACAGCGCCCGTCTAAATAACTACATTGCATCTTTGGAAACAAGCTGCCGCCGCTGGAACGCCAGGCGCGTTCAACTTAACACTGCCGGTGTATTAGCAGACATGCTGCTCAGAGAGCTCCCGAAGGCCGGTGTACTTAGGAACTAATAGTACTTAGTAGTCAGTAGTCAGTAGTCAGTAGTAGTTAGTAGGTTTCAGCATAAGAGAATGATTTATGTTCGTATTTATTCTGAATTCTGACTCCTGAATTCTGACTACTGAAGTAATGCAGTTAGTATAGTTAGGAAGGGTCTGACCCCCTATGTTTTTCTTTCAACCGTGGATGTTTTGGCTGGGGCTGACGCTGCCGGCCATACTGGCATTGTACATATTGCGGCCCCGCCGCAGGCAGACCGTAATCCCCAGCACCATGCTGTGGCGCCCGGTGTCCGCCGAACTGGAGGCCAGCCGGCCCTGGCAGCGCCTGCAGTCCCGCCTGCTGCTGTGGCTGCAGCTTTTGGCCGCCGCCCTGCTGGTACTGGCGGCTACCGGCCCGGTGTGGTTTGCCCCGGCCTCCTTCCGCAGCACCATTGTTCTTTTGGACACTTCGGCCAGTATGCGGGCGCTGGAAGACGGCTCGACCCGGTTTCAGAGCGCCCGGGATGAAGTGATTTCCATTGCTTCGGGGCTGCGGGGTGACGCCACCATTACAGTTATCTCCTTTGACCGCCAGCCCCGGGTGGTGGTAAGAGGCGCCTCAAATCCTGGTGAAGTACGCCGGGCGCTGGAAGAAGTGACCCCTTCAGCCAGTGCCGCCGAACCTGCCCAGGCCGTTTCCCTGGCACGGGCCATGGCTAGGCAGTATGACAATCCCCGACTGGTGCTGGTCAGCGACGGGGGTCTCAGTCTGTCTGAAACCGACAGCGCATTTGAATTTATCCCGGTGGGGCAGGGTGACGCCAACGTGGCCATAGCGGCGGTGAACCTGCGCCCGGCGGGTACGGGCTATGCCGCCCAGGTGGCCTTGGTGAACCACGGTTCTCGGCCTGCTTCCGGGCGGGTATCCCTTTTCACCGGTAGTTACCCGGCGGGCAGCAAGGGCTGGGATCTTGCTCCCGGCGAATCTCGTTACCTGCAGTGGCAGGATCTGCCCGGCGGGGTAGCGATCCGGGCCGAATTGAGCACAGAAAGCCCATTGATGGACATGCTGGTCGACGACAATGTGGCTTGGGCGGTGCCGGACGACAATGCCGAGCGCAAGGTGCTGCTGGTTACCGGCGGCAACCTGTTTTTGGAGCGGGTGCTGGGACAGATGCCCGGCACCAAAGTATACTTGGCCGACCAAACGCTGTACCAGATTCTGCTGATGGGTGAATACCCTTACGACATCACCGTGCTGGACGGCCTGGGCGGCCCGCTGCCCCCGGGCGCGGCGCTGCTAATTAATCCTCCGGCGGGATCACCGACCCCGGGGCTCACTATAGGGGAATTGGTAGAAAATATCAGGCCGACACCGGTGTCCGGCAGCCCAGTGATGCAGTATGTTGATTTAGCCGAGGTAAACTTCCAGGACGCCCGCAAACTTCAAGCGGAAGCTGGTTGGCTCGCGGACATCAAAGCCGGAAATGAAGTCATTTTTGCTCATGGTGAAACCGAGGGGCGTCGGGCGGCAGTATGGGCCGTGAATCTGCACCGCTCAGACCTGCCATTGCGCCCTGCATTCCCGGTGCTAATTCAGAACACTGTGGATTGGCTGTATCCCCCTGGACTTGGGGTGCCCCGGGCTGTAAAACCCGGCGATGAAGTTAAATTTGTCACCCCTCCGCTGGCCGGACAACTAGTTGTGGAAGATGATTCCGGTGGCTCATGGAAACTGGCCCCGCCCTTCCCGCCCGAGGCCTGGGTGCCGGAAGAACCCGGCCTGTACCGGATTATGGCGGCCCGGGAGGGCGGCACCGTAATTCAAGCCCTGGCGGTTAACGGTTATAGTACTGTCGAGGCCGACCTGACGGTGCGGGATCCGTTTAGTTTAAGCGATACAGGGGCTCACGAAGACGGGGCGGGGGAAAAACCGCGCCGGGCACTCCCCCTGGTTCAGTGGCTGGCTATGGCGGCGCTGCTGGTAATCACTCTGGAATGGGGGGTGGCCAGTCGTGGGCGTTAGCTTTACTGAACCAATGTGGTGGCTTTTACTTCCCCTGCTGGCGGCGCTGGCCTGGTATCTGCGCCTGCCCTGGCTGCGGATGACCGGTTCCGCGCGGCAGCAGCACCGTGAACGGCGTCGGTTGATTACCCGGTTGGTGCTGTTAGTACTGTTGGTGGCGGCTCTTTCCGGTCCTGGTCTGGTCAGTGAAATTAATCGCCAGGCGGTGGTACTGGCTCTAGATGTATCGGCCAGCGTGGGTTCCGCCCTTAGCGAGGGCGAGGAGTGGGTGCGCGAGGCGTTGGAATCCAGACCCGCCGGTACCACTGCCGGGGTGGTGGCCTTTGGTAACCGGGCCGCGGTTGAGGAACCGCCGGGGCTGCAGCCATCTTTTTACCATACATCCACCGATCCGGGCCACGAGGCCAGTAACATTGGCGAGGCGCTGCGTTTTGCCAGGGCCATGCTGCCGGGCGACACCCGGCAGAGGGTGGTACTGCTTACCGACGGCCGGGATACCGGGGGCGATGCGGTGGCGACAGCCCGCACCCTGTACGCCGCCGGTACCAGAGTGGACGTGGTACCCGTGGGCACCCCTGCCGGTGCGGATATACGTTTGGATGAGTTACATATTGCTCCCCGGGCCCGGGCGGGGGAAAATACCCTGCTGGAAGCCCTGATCATTTCGGATAATGCCACCGAAGCCGAGATCTTTCTGGAACGGGATGGTGAACTGGTGACCTCCCGTCCAGTTCAGCTGCGGGCCGGGGAAAACCGGCTTACCCTGTCGGTACCCGCCGGGGATGCGGGCATGCACCGTTACCGCGTGCGGGTAGCGGCCTCAGACCGCACTAGCGACGTATTTACTGCCAACAACGAAGCTGGCGGCATTCAGGAAGTGGCCGGGCCGCCCCGGGTACTGGTGGTGGCACCTACTGCCACAGAAGCCCAGCCCCTGGCAAGCGCTCTAGAGGCCTCGGGCCGGGCCGGGGTAAAGGTGGTCAACCCCACGGCGGTACCCCGGGGGGCCATGGAATGGGCGGGTTACCAGGCGGTATTTTTGGTTAATACCCCAGCTTTCATGCTGGGTGAAAGTGTAATGGGCGAAATAGAGAGTTACGTGCGGGACGGTGGCGGCGGTCTGGTAATGGTGGGCGGCCCGGACTCCTTCGGACCGGGTGGTTACGCCGGCACCCCGGTGGAACGGGCGCTGCCCGTGCAAATGGATATCAAGGGCCGGGGAGAATTACCATCTCTGGGCTTAATCCTGGTGCTGGATAAATCCGGCAGCATGAGCGGCAACGCCGGCGGCGCCGAAAAAATGGCGCTGGCCCGGGAAGCTGCCGCCCGCAGTATCTCGGTGCTCACCGAAAACGACCAGGTGGGCTTACTGGCATTTGACAGCCTGCCCTGGTGGGTGGTGCCGCCGGGGCCGCTAGAAAATAAAGAAGGATTGCGCCAGGTCATTGAAAGCATCCAGGCTGGCGGGGGTACCGAGATTTACCCGCCTCTATTAGGGGCTTACCAGGCGCTGCGGGATATGCACACCCAGGTGAAACATATTATCCTGCTTACCGACGGTATGTCGGCCAGCGGTGGTGACTACCAGGCGCTGCTGAACGATATCCGTTCCGCCGGCATAACCCTTAGCACTGTGGCCGTGGGGGAGGAAGCAGACGCCGGCATGCTGCAAGCCCTGTCTGAACTGGGCCGGGGGCGGTTTTACGCTGTAGCGGAGGCCGAAAGTATACCCTCCATATTTACCAAGGAAACTGTAATGGCCACCCGCAGTTTTGCCGTCAACGAGCGGTTTTATCCCCAGGCGGCAGGCTCGGTAGCCATACTGCGGGGGCTGGATAGCGTGCCGCCTCTGGACGGGTACATCACGGTGACACCTAAAGACCTGGGCGAGACACCGCTGGTCTCCCATAAAGGCGACCCGGTGCTGGCTGCCTGGCAGTACGGTTTGGGCCGGGCGGTGGCCTGGACACCGGATACCGGCGGACGCTGGAGCGCCGCCTGGGCCGGCAGCGAAATGTTTCCCCGGCTGTGGGGCAACGTGCTGTCCTGGATGGTGCCGGCTGACAGCACGGGCTCGCTGTACGTGGAAACCGATGTAACAAGTTCCCCTTCTACCGGTCAGGTGTTGGAAATAAAAGTGGAAGACCCGGGCGACTGGCAGCAGGTGCGCGGGCTTAGTGCCTTGGTTACCGGACCGGATGGCTCGGTGACCACAGTGGCCCTGGAACCCGCCGGTCCGGGGCGCTATGAGGCCCGGCATACTGTGCAGCAATCGGGTGCTTACTTGGTAAATATAGAGGGTGTTGATGAAAAAGCGATCATGGGCCGGAGCGGTGCGGTAGTGCCCTACCCCGATGAATACCGGGATACCGGCGTGGATTCAGAGGCCTTGCGGGCCATAGCTGCTGCCGGCGGAGGCACGGTTTTGGAGAATCCGGAGCAGGCTTACGCTGAAAACCTGCCTCCGGTACAGGCCCGGCACGATATGGCCCCCTACCTGTTGGCATTAGCCGCTCTTCTGTGGTTGGTGGACGTGGCGGGGCGGCGCCTGGTGTTTGGCGAAGAAGAACGGGCCGCCCTGCGCAGGTTGGGGCAATCCCTGCGTTTTCGGCCGGCACGCCCTGCTTTAGATGACAGCCCCGCCTGGACCGGCGATACCCTTTCGCGGGTGCAGGACATGCGGCGCCGCCGGGATGATGTGCAGGAAACAGCGGTCGGCGGGCCCGGCCCGGGGGAACAAAAAACACCGGCATCAACCCTTACTGCTGCCGCCGGGTTGGACGTATCTGGCAATATAGCCGGCGCGTCGCAACAGCATGCTGTTACCGAAGATGGAACCACATCCCGCCTGCTGGCGGCCAAACGCCGCAGGGGAAAAGACCGGAATGATAGTTAAAACAAAACCCCCATTTTCGCATGGTAGCGAAATGGGGGTTTAACTTAATTGGCTATTACGTAATTACGCCGGAACAATATACAAAACGATCATTAAAAAATGAGTTACGCTCCCCGCTACGATAAACAAATGAAAGACTTCGTGGAAGCCAAAACGGTTGGGGAAAAAGTTCAAGCACTTGGTGGCGTATATTAGGGCCCCGGCGGTGTAGACCACCCCACCGGCCACCATCATGATAATGCCGCCCAGCGGAATGGTTTTCACCAGCATGGCAAAGGGCACCAGGGCAATCCAGCCCATGGACAAGTAGAAAGCCGTGGATACCGCCCGCGGGGCGTGCAGGAAAAACATTTTCAGGATTATACCGATTACGGCCAGCGTCCATATGGCTATAAGCATTGTTAACCGCCAGGCTCCGCCCAGACCGTAGTAGAAAACCGGCGTGTAAGAGCCGGCAATCAATATGTAAATGGCGATATGGTCAATTTTTCGCAGGCAAAGTTCTTTACTTGGTGACGTTTTAATCCAGTGGTACAAAGAACTGGCCCCGTAAAGCAGCACCAGGCTGGTACCGTAAACGGTCATCACCAAAAGTTTGTCCAGTTCATTCCTAGTAACGATAATCAGAAACACCAGACCGGCGATAGCGGTTAAAAAGGCGATAAAGTGGGTTAAGGTGTTGACTGGTTCCTTCATACCCAGGAAATTTTTCATTATAAAAATCCTCGCTTCTTGGTTATTGTTGCTATAATTATTATAATCAACTTGCCGGGGATTTAAAAAGAAGATTTTGTACTTTCCTAAAAAAAACCTCCAGGAAATAATTATTTACGGATAACAGGGAAGTGGTCATAATATTGAGCACCACATAAAAAAACATTCATATTGCCCAAAAGAGACGTGACAAAAATGAGTGCCCGGCAAATCGCGCTGGTGCCCGCTATTGATTTAGCGCAGGGTTTATGCTAAATTTTGGACGGCAGCTTCTTTTCTTTGTATACAAAATTATTTATGAAACTTTAATCCGTAGTGACAAAAAGTAGTTGTCAAATCTTCTAAAAAGGGCTATAATCTCTATAAGTTACATTATGCACAAACTCAAATTAAACCTGCAATTGACTGGAAACCAGAACTAAAGCGAGTTACAGGGGAGGGATGTTTGGAATCGGAAATTTTTTTATACTTACCAAAGTGATATATTTCACTAATAAAGATTGTACTAATTACTTATTCATGTAATTGATTGAACAAAAGAAATTTGTATTATGTGGGGTGGTTAAAATTAATAATACCACACAAGCAACTGCGGGTCCGCTGGTTATAACCGAAAAATCGAAAAGTTTTGCGGGAGAAGGTCGTAGATTAGCTTTTGCTTTTCTGGGCATTGCACTTTTTGCACTCTTCTATTTTATGCCGTCCCTGCCCCCGGCCATAGACCCAACCGGTCAAGCATTTGAATTGTCCCGGGAAGCGCAGTTGGCCATTGGACTTTTCCTTCTGGCCGGAATCTGGTGGGTTTTTGAGGTTATACCCATTGGTGTTACCAGTATCGCCATTGGTGTGTTTCAGGCAGGATTTATGATTCGACCGGCAACGGTTGCATTCGCCAACTTTATGGATCCATCGGTGTTATTCATTCTTGGCTCGTTGATGTTGGGGTTGGCATTTACCAAGGCTGGTGTCACCACGAGATTGGCATTCAAGATGCTTACCATTGTGGGTGAAGACTCCCGAAAAATTCTACTTGGTGTCTTTATTGTCACTGCCGCCCTTACTCACTTAATGGCTCATACCGCGGTGGCGGCTACCATGTTTCCCCTGATGCTGGTCATTATGAGCATGTACGGAAAAGTAGATGAACCCACCAATTTCGGTAAAGCAATGTTTATCGGGATGGCCTATTCGGCCGGGGCCGGCAGTATGGTTACCCTGCTGGGGGCGGCCCGGGCGCCGGTAGCACTGGGGTTTTTTCAGGAATTTACGGGCAATACCGTTTCTTTTATTGAACTGTCCAAGGTGATGTTTCTCTTTGGTTGGGCCACTGTGTTTCTGGTCTGGTTCCTGTTATGCTTTGTTTTCTTCAAACCTGAACAATTGAAAATTGAAGGTTTGCAGAAAAAGGTGGATGAAGTTAAATCACAAATGGGACCCATGTCAGTGAAAGAAATTTTTGTTATCGTGCTGACACTGTCTGTGGTAGCCATCCTGGCCCTGCAGAACTTTGTACCGGCTCTGCAAAGCATGAACAAGGCTGTGCCCATGCTGGTGGCGGCAATACTGTTATTCATGACCAAACTGTTTACGGTGGAAGACCTGGAAAAAGGTATTCCCTGGAACATTGTACTGCTTTTCGGTGGCGCCATGAGTATTGGTTATGCACTATGGGAAACCGGTGCTGCGCAGTGGATGGCCGTTAACTGGCTGGCTATGTTTGAAAATGCCCACTGGTTGGTGTTTGTTCTGGCCATCGCCTTCCTGATTGCAGTAATGACTAACTTTATTATGAACGTGGCGGCTATAGCCATTACTTTGCCGGTGGCGCTGGTAGTTGCAGAATATATGGGAGTAAACCCGTACCTGATTTTGTACGCTGCCCTGACCATGGCTGCTCTGCCATTCATGTTGCTGGTTGGTGCGGCACCTAACGCCATTGCCTACCAATCCAAGCAATTTACCACCGGTCAGTTCTTTATGGTGGGCATACCGTTCACCCTGATTGTGCTGGCCATGGTAGCTCTGTTTGCGCTGGTGGTCTGGCCGCTAATGGGTGTCCCGGCGCTGATTTAAATAACACTGCATTACAGCAAACATACTACAACCGCCCGGCTACACTGCCGGGCGGTTGTTACTTTTTGAAGAAGTTGATTAATATGGCAAATAGCCAAAACCCAGGCTTTTTGAACGACTTCTACTATTGGTATAAGCACAAAAACTGAGAGGAAATGGACAACCGTTTATAGAACAATACAATTACTGGCTAAAAAAATACAAAACGCCGGCTTTTTTTAAGAGGCATTTCACTTAAGGAGCATTTTTTATATGGACAACATGCCGATCATAGAAGGTACTATTCCTTCCGAACGAGTGGAACTAATCCTAAGCATGCACAGCGGCAATAATTTCGCCCGGCTGCTGGGCATCAAAATAACTGCCTTGGGAGAAGGGTTCTGCCGCCTGAGCATGGAGCCAGGTGGTGTTTGCGCCAATCCATACGGTGGCGTACATGGCGGAGTTACTGCCACCCTGGCAGACATAGCAATGGGTATAGCTATCCGGGCACTGGGTTTACAGCCGGTGACCTTGGAACTGACGGTTAACTACCTGGGGTCGGTACAGCCGGGCGAAGAGTTAACTGCCGAGGGGCGGGTCATTCACCGCGGCCGCACCTTCCAGCTGTCGGAGAGCGAGATTTACACTGCCGGTGGAACAGTGGTGGCCCGGGGTAGAGGCCTTTTCACCATTCGGAAGACTTTGGGGAATAATTAATAAAAGTAAAAGCTGCTGATAAATTCCATCAGCAGCTTTTTGATGATTAACAACAGCCCGATCAAAAGTCATGTTTTACCCTTTTGGTTTAAAAGTGTTGCAACAGGTACCATCTGAAGTTTCCACCATGTTATCACCGCTGGACATAATTTCAATTCCATCCGCGTAACATTCGTGTTGCTCATTATATTGGCATTCCTCACACAGACATTTCATAACCGATGACATATGCAGACCTCCCAACGTTGAATTAGTATTTATTGTTCCACAAAGAGGTCAAAATAATTTTATCTTTTTATGGTGTTTGCGCCATTATAAAATTATTTTAACGTTCATAATGAGAAATGGTATAATCAAGTAAAACCACGAGGAGGCAACATACATGGAGTATAATATAGAATTACTTGAGCAACCGGCCCAATCCGTACTTTCCATACGCACCCGGGCTGCAGTGGGCGATTTGCCGCAAGTGCTGGGAAACGCTTTCGGCGCCATTATGCTGTACTTGGGTGAAATAGGCGAACACCCGTTAGGCGCACCGTTTGTGGCCTATTACAACATGGATATGCAGAACCTGGATATAGAAATAGGATTTCCTGTTCCAGGTATGCTCCCCGGGAAAAACGAAATAAAGCCAAGTGAAATTCCGGCCGGAAAGCAGGTTTCCTGCATACATAAAGGCCCGTACAACCAGCTTGAACCCGCCTATAATGCCGTGCTACAGTGGATTGGTGAAAACGGGTACACCGCGACAGGTACGGCTTACGAATTTTATCTGAACGATCCTGGAAAAACACCGGAAAGTGAACTTTTAACTAAGATTGTCTTTCCTCTAACATAATGACGATGGGAAACACAATTTTCACTAATATTCCTGTCGTAGGGGCACCCCTTGCGGGTGCCCCTACAATTTGGAATCCTATGTTTACCTAGAAATTTCGCTTAAGGGGTCATCCTAAGCGCTAGCGAAGGATCTTAAACAAAGATTTTTTACTACGTCGGAAATGACATGAGGGCTGCAATGGCAGTCGACCGGGCAGGGATTGGCAAAACCGGGTAAAATAAAATGAACTTAAGCAAGATAATAATAACTATTATAGCAACAAAGGAATTATTTCCCGGGCGGGAGTGCTGATAGTACTATGGACAGAGAAGCTGAAATTGAAATTACCGGTATCAACCACCAGGGGGAAGGAGTAGGCCGTCTGGAAGGCATGGTTATATTTGTGCCCGGTACCGTGCCGGGCGAACGGGTTTCAGTCCGACTGACTGAGGTTCGCCGTAGTTATGCACGGGGGAGGTTGTTAAAAAATCTAGCTCCATCCAACGAACGGGTGGCGCCTGGTTGTACCCTGGCGGCGAACTGCGGTGGGTGTGCCCTGCAGCACATGGCCTACCCGGCGCAGCTGCGGTTAAAAACTGAACTGGTTCGGCAAACCTTGGCCCGCACCGGTAGCCTTCCAAATGCCCCGTTGCGGGATACCATTGGCATGGCAGTTCCGTGGCACTACCGAAATAACGTGCAGTTCAAGGTGCGGCGGGAAGCCGGTAAGGTTGAGCTGGGTTTTTATGCCCGGGAGTCCCACAGTATTGTAAAGGCCGGTGACGAAGAAGGCATCTGTCTTTTAGCGCACCGGGAACTGAACCGGGTGGCGGCGGTGGTGCAAATACTGCTAGGTGAACTGGATCACGGTGTGCCCTTACCCGGGGAAGTAGCCCTGCGCCGGGGCAGCACCGGCGAGATGATGGTGATTTTGACCGGGGATACTAACACGGCACAGGTCAACAGAGGCCCGAGCCGGTATCACTCTATAGCAAAAAAGGTTATATCCATACCCGGGGTGGTAACGGTGGCAGAACATATACGCCCCCGGGGTAAAAAGCCCGGCGGTCGGTATATTACCCTGGCCGGACGGGATTACATAATTGATGAGCTGGACGGGCTTAAGTTTCGCATCTCCGCCCCGTCCTTTTACCAGGTTAACCCGGTGCAGACAGTGGTGCTGTACCGCAAAACGCTGGAATACTGCAGCCTGCAGGGCGATGAGGTAATAGCCGACGCCTACTCCGGAGTGGGCACCATCACCCTGTACATCGCGCGCCATGCTAAAGATTTGCGGGGCTACGAGGTGCTGCGCGGGGCAGTTGAGGACGCCCGGGCGAACGCCGCACTTAACGGCATTAAAAATGCCCGGTTTTACGCCGGGGCGGTGGAAAAAGTGCTGCCCGAACAAGTGGCTGCCGGCTACCGCCCGGACGTGGTGGTGCTTGATCCACCCCGGGCAGGCTGCCAGTCCGAGGTGCTGCAGGCCGCAGCTCAAAGCGGTGCCCGCCGGGTGGTTTACGTGTCCTGCGATCCGGCCACCCTGGCCAGGGACATCGCCCGCCTGGGGCCACTGGGCTATCAGGTTGCGGATATTCAGCCGGTGGACATGTTCCCTCACACTGCCCATGTGGAGTGTGTAGCGTTGATGGAGCGAAGTTAACCTGTATTAGTATCATTATTCTGCTAAAACTATAAACAATAAATAATAAAAGAAGGTACAAGATGATAGAAATAGGGAAAATGCAGAAATTACAAATAATTAGAAAAACTGATATGGGGGCGTATCTAAATTGTAAAGATACAAAAGATAGGGATGATATTTTATTACTTAAAAATAAGGTGCCACCGGAACTTGCAATAGGCGATGAAATAGAGGTATTTGTTTATCAAGATTCCGAGGATAAAACCATAGCAACGGTTACAAAACCAAAGCTGACAATTGGAGAATTAGGTCTTTTAAGAGTAGTAGAAATCACGCATTTTGGCGCTTTTTTAGACTGGGGTCTACAGAAAGACTTATTATTGCCTTTAAGGGAACAAGTGGGTAAGATTTCAAAAGGAGATTTATGTTTAGTAGGTTTATATATTAATAATAGCAATAGAATATGTGCAACCATGTATATATATAATCTGCTAAAAACCGAATCACCATATAAACAAAATGATCGGGTTTGTGGAACTGTTTATAGCATAAATAGAGATATCGGAGTCTTTGTAGCTGTGGACAATAAGTACCACGGATTAATTCATAATAATGAATTGTATGGCAATTTTAATGTCGGTGACTATATAGAAGTAAGGGTAAAAAGGGTGAGAGATGATGGTAAGTTGGAATTAAGTTTGAGAAAAGAGGCTTACAATGAAATAGAGAATGATGCGCAAAAGATTATGGCCCGGTTGAAATTAAGTGGCGGTACTCTTCTAATCAATGATAATAGCTCTCCTGATTATATAAAGGCAGAGTTAAACATAAGTAAACGTGCTTTTAAAAGGGCTATTGGTCGGCTTTTAAAAGAAGGAGCAATCAAAATTACAGAGGAAGGTATTGAAGTGATGTGGCAATAGGATCTAAAAGAGCACAATCATTTCGAAATTTAATTTACAGGAGCTATCATGACAACTTTTGATCAAATCGGTCTAAATTCACAATTAATTGCAGGCTTGAACCAAGGAGGGATAACCCAACCTACAGAGATTCAAGCCAAGGTAATCCCCATGGCGTTAACCAATAAAAATGTTATCGGACAGTCTCATACGGGCAGCGGCAAAACATTAGCTTATTTATTACCACTATTTCAAAAAATCAATAGTGAAAAAAGAGAGATGCAAGCCATTGTTTTGGCACCAACGCATGAACTGGTCATGCAAATTGATAAACAGGTCAAAATACTAGCAGAGAATTCCGGGGTACCTATAACTTCTACTGCTATTATCGGCGACGTTAACATTTCAAGACAAATTATAGCATTAAGAGAGAAACCACATATTGTTGTGGGTTCAGTAGGAAGAGTACAAGAACTGATCAGTAAGAAGAAGGTAAGTGCCCATACTATAAAGACCATCGTCATAGACGAGGGTGACAGGTTGCTAGATCAAAATGATGTTAATCGAGTAAAAGCGATTATCAAAACAACCATGAAGGACAGACAATTAATGGTTTTTGCCGCCCATATCGATAAAAAAACATTAGCTGTCGCCAAGGAGTTAATGCTTGATGCAGAAGTGGTAAAAATTGAAGAGAAAAATTTAGTAAACCCAAATATTACCCATGTTTATTTCGTCGCCAAGAGCCAAAGAGATAAGGTTGATATTTTACGCAAACTGATTGCTGCCTTTAAGGTAAAAAAAGCTATCGCATTTATAAATAATGCTGAAGATATCGAAAGAACTATCGAGAAACTCCGCTATCACCACTATCAGGCTTACAAAATAACTGGTAAAGCGTCCAAGGAAGAACGCCAAAGCGCTTTAGAAGGGTTCAGAGGTGAAGAAACTCAGGTTTTAGTAGCCTCCGATATTGCTGCCAGAGGCTTGGATATAAAAGACGTCACCCATGTTTTCAATTTAGATATACCCGAGGATTCAAAAGTTTACTTAAATAGGATCGGCAGAACCGGCAGGAACAACCAGGAGGGCACGGCTGTATCAATCGTTACTGAAAGAGATAAATCAATCATTAAAAAATTCGAAAAAGAGCTTAATATTAAAATAGATAAAAGAGGTGTATTTAAAGGAGTTATTGTTTCGGACAAACTAAATGATTGGAGGTAGTTGTTATGGGAGACAAAAGTCCCAGGAAAAAGGAAAAAAAGAAGAAGAAGGCTGAAAAGAAAGTTATTGTCCCAATATCTGCTTCAATAATACCAGCGAATAACCCCAAATAATTGTAAAGATATTGGATAAATTTAGATGAATAAACTATATTTGTAAAAAAGGCACCTGCTAATAAGCAGGTGCCTTTTAGTCGGAAAAAATAAAATTACGCTACATTTCTTTTGCGTAAGATAAAATACCTATTGCTTTTTAATGCCGGTCAGTAGTATCCCGAAATGCTTAAGAGCTTGCTCCTTTAAGTTAAAGTTTGGATATCGTATACACCATTCATAAGTAAGCCCTCTTATCGCCATAATCAAGTGTTTGGTAATTGTATCAACAGTTAGCTCTGTTTTAAATTCTCCTTGCTGTACACCCTGGTTGATTATATTATTAAATATTTTGTATAGATCCCTATTGTAACCCAAGACAGCTTCCGTATTTACTGTCTTTGTTATTTGTACTTCATATATGACTTTCATAACGTCATAACCAACAGTTAAGGTAATAACATCAGCGATTTTTCCTACTAGCGCAATAAGGATATCAGACGCCGTTGTATCGGCAGGAAAGGATTCGAGGTAAGATTTATAATCTAAATCCAGTTGCTGCACAAAATCAACAGACAAAGCAGTAATCAATGCATTCTTGGAACCAAAATGCACGTAGAAAGCTCCTTTAGATACTCCGGCCATTTCTACTATCGAGTCTACACTTACCTTATCAAAACCATGCTTTCTGAACAACCGGTCAGCGCTGGCATAGATTTTCTTTTTCGTTTCTATGGCTTTTTCTTTTCTAGAGGTTATTTTTTCTTTATTCAACATTTTCTCTCCTATATTGACAAAATTATCAACTAAATATATAGTGACTGTAGTCGGTGACTGTAGTCAGTGACTACAGTCACTATATATTTTAACCGATTATATCACAAGAACATTTTTTTTGTAGTTAGGATAAAAAATTTTAAGGGTGAATTTGAAAAAAGATTATTAAATTACAGGGTCAAATTGGCAAACACTTTCTGTTTATCGCAAACGCCTAAGAATTATAACACAAAAATTACTGCAACAGTGTAATGTAAAACCACATTAAACGTATTAACGGTAAGGGGCATTCATAAATGAATCTAACACATGAGGTTACAACCTTTAAAAATTATCAGGATCTTGTGAGCCGCTCTGTGAACGATCCAGCTGCCTTTGCGGAATTGTACGATCACTACCTCCCCCGCATCTACAAATATATCCGTTACCGCGCAGGCAACCCGCAAGAAGCTGAAGACCTCACCAGCAAGATCTTTGAGCGTGTTGTAGCCAACATTGGGAGTTATCAAAAGGACAAGGCGTCTTTTAACAGCTGGATCTTTACCATTGCCCACAACGCCCTGACCGACTATATGCGTGCCCGGAAGCGAAACAGGTGCGTGTCGATTGACATGGTGGGTCAAATTGCGTGTACCGGTGACAATCCGGTGGACACCCTGATTCGCAGGGAAAAGCAGGACAAGTTGCTGCAGGCCATAACCAAGCTCAGTGACCGGGAGAGAGATCTCATCGGCCTAAAATTCGCCGCGCAATTGACTAATGGTGCAATATCAGAAATAACCGGCCTGACTAAGAGCAATGTGGCTGTAATCTTATACAGGTCAATGCAAAGGCTGAGGTTCGAGCTAAACGCTATGGGGTGGAATTCAGATGATTAGTGAGCAAGAACTGGCTGAACGTTTCAGCCTGGACTTGGATCGGATAATTCAAAATCCAGCGGCGGAAATAATAACTTCCGGGGCGGAACCGGAAGAATATATCCAGGCCGTTGACCTGGCTAAGCTGATGTTGTCGACCGAGCTGCTTGAACAGTGTAGGATACGGGATGAACTCCGTACATGCTTACTGGACAGGGTGGCTGGTCACGAAAGCCGACGTACCGAAGGGACTGGGGACAGCGGTGAGCTGGATGATGAGCAGTTGGATATGGTAGCGGCCGGAACCGGCAGCGAAGCACAGGGCGATAGCTCTACGGTGTTGGGCTGCAACCGCCGCGTATCGGCCATAAAGGGCAGCATCTGTCCGGACTGCGGGCGACCCAGGGGCTTACACCCTAAAGGATGAATTTATTACACCTGGCTTAGTACTTTCTAAACTACGGGTTGTTGTACAGGGGGGGCATAGCAATGGCCGGCAAATTATTTGCAAGAAGTCAGAAAAAAACGGTGTTTATAGCATGCACACTGATTATTTTCTTATTGGCCCTTGCCACAGGCTGCATGGGAACTAAAGACCAGGGGGACATCGTCATAGGCGTGGCCTGGCCTTTTGAATCCAACAATAGCCTGTTCAGAGAGGGAGTTGAACTGGCCGTCAAGGAGATTAACCAGGCCGGTGGCATCAAGGGCCGTAAGATTCAACTGGAGATGAAAGACGACCAAGCTTCGGTAGCGTTAGGGATGGCCATTGCCCAGTCATTTGCCCAAGAGCAGCAGGTAGCGGCGATAATAGGGCACCGGAATTCCTTTGTTTCCATTCCTGCCTCCAGGATATACGAAGAGGCGGGTTTACTTATGCTTTCCCCGGCTTCAACCGCGCCGGAACTGACCCAAAATGATTACAAGTTTGTATTCCGCAATGTGCCCAGCGATGATGAAATTGCCAAGGAGATGGCCACTTTTTGTTCCCAGCAGGGTCAAAAACGGATGGTGATTTATTACTCCGAGGACTCTTACGGGGTGGGTCTGGCCAATTCATTCGAAGACCACGCTAAAAAAGAAGGCATTAAAGTGGTGGATCGTATTTCATACTATGGCGACAAAAAAGACCTGGAAAGGCTGCACAATAAGTGGCAGGCCCTGGACTTTGACGGTATATTTATTGCATCCGGCATGCCGGAGGGAGCCGAATTCATAGCCGACGGGGGTCAGGTGGGTATCGCGGTCCGCTATTACGCAGGTAACACCATGGACTCGCCCCTACTGCACGAGCTAGGCGGCAAGGCAGCGGAAGGAACCGTAGTGGGCACCATTTTTAATCCGGACGATACCCGGATGGAAGTAAAAAGTTTTATTGAAAGTTTTACTAAAGAATATAATCAGCCTCCTAGTGCATACTCCGCTCAGGGTTACGACGCGGTTAAGCTCCTGGAGGCGGCCATCGGGCAGGCCGGTGATGCAGATGCTGCGGCCCTGGCCGACCATCTGCGGGGCCTCAAGGACTTGCCGGGGGTGGCCGGCTATCATTCCTTTGACCAGCATGGTAATGACGTAGGGGATCTTGTGGTAATCAAGACCCTGCGGGACGGAGAGTTTCAGTTATAAAAAAGCGGCGGACAGCCAAAAATCCGGGGGCGGACTTAATGTTTAAAACCAGGATAACCTATTATATCCTCATCGCCGCGTTTTGTTTGGTGGCTGTTTCCACAGCGGGATGCGGCCAAACCACTCCCGGGGGAGACAAAAGTAACCTTAAGGACACTGAAGATGTGGCTGCAAAAACGGTTGTACAGCCGCCGACGCCCAAAAAGCTGACCGAAAAAGAATTATCGCTACTTCCGCCGGACATCAGACGCATTAAAGAAAGGGGCAGACTAAGGGTGGCCATGTTCTGGCAGGACCGGCCCCCTTTTTTCTATGCCGATGACCAGGGTCACCTGGTGGGAATCGATGTCACCCTGGCCCGGGACATCGCCCGGTGGCTGGAGGTGGACGTGGTTTTTGACCGCCAGTCCAAATCCTTTGATGAGGTGGTTGACCGGGTGGCTGCTGGCCAGGCCGATATAGCCATCTCTAAATTGAGCGTCACCCTTTCTCGGGCCCAGAAAGTTCGCTATACCCAGCCCTATGTGGTTTTTAACCAGGCTTTGCTGGTTAATCGCCTGGCCCTGACGGCCCTGGAATCAAAGCACCCGGATCGGGAGCCGTTGGATCTAGTTATTAATTCCGCACAGCAAATCGGGGTGCGCACGGCCACTTCTTACGTAGAGTACGGCGGGATACTTTTCCCCAATTCTGCAATCACATCCTTTACCAAGTTGGATGAACTAATCGCAGCCGTTCAGGAGGGCAAAGTGATGGCCGCCTTTTATGACGAGTTCGAATTACAAAACCAAGTCAATAAGAATCCAAAGCTTTCTATTTATACCAAGCTGTTCGTGCTCAAGGATCGCGTTGATCCCATCGCCATGGCGGTAGCGCCGGAAGACGGGCAGCTTCTGGCCTGGCTTAACCTATACCTGGATATTATGCGGCAGGATCTGCTAATTGATCAACAACTGGCTAAATACAGCGGAGGGGTTCAATGAGGCAGCTAGAGGGCAAGAGGTTCGGTATCGGTTGGGACGCCCTGAAAAACCCATGGGTGATTATAATCGGCATGGTTGCCGGCATTATGACAGGACTGTTTAATAAAAACCTGGCCTTCAAAATTGCCCCCTTGGGTGATGCCTACTTATCTTTTTTAAGTATGTGCGTTATTCCCATTATGGTCACAGCTATCATAACCAGCTTCGGCCGGCTGTTCAGGGCCAAGGAAGTTAGTTCTCTTTTAAGACGCATAATGGTTGTTTTTCTGCTGGGATTACTGATTACAAGCTCCATCGGTATATTCGCGGCAGTTATCGGCCAGCCCGGCCAACTGGAAGACCAATCCCTGGACAAGCTGGGTCAGGTGCTGATTCAGTATGAGAGGGACAATCCCGGTGAAAACGCAGGGGGGCAGGAGCCCTTTGGACTGAACGAACTTTTGGAAATGATCGTTCCGGCAAATATTTTCAATGCCCTTTACGAGGGAGAAAACCTGCAGATACTGTTCTTTTCTATTATTTTGGGGCTTACGCTGGGCCTATTGCCTTCGGAAAAAGCCGATCAGTTGCTGGACTTCACCGAGGTTATTTTTAAAGCCTTTGAGAAGATTATTGTTTTGGCCATGTATGCACTTCCCCTGGGGCTGTTCTGCATGCTGGCCGGCCAGATCGCTCAGGCCGGTATTGAAATTCTAAAAGCGATGACGAAATTTATAGTGATTATACATATTACCGGCCTAGCACTGGTTTTGCTAGGGTCGGCAGTAATTTCGGCCGCCGCCAAGAAGCCGTGGCTACAAACTTTCAAAGACCTTAAAGAACCTCTGATTATAGCCTTTGGCACCCGCAACAGCTATGCCACCATGCCATCGGTCTTTGATGCCCTGAGGGATAAATTCGGCCTGAACCAAAACCTAATCAACCTGGTGGTACCGCTGAGCATTGTCATCTGCCGGTACAGCATGGTGATGCTCTTCACCATTGGCGCGATATTCATGGCCCAACTTTACAACTTGCAGATGGGCATTGAACAGTATCTTTTTATCTTACTTGTTTCAATATTGGCTGCTATTGCCGGGGCTGGGGCCCCCAGCATAGCGGCCCTCGCCATGATTACCATTGTTCTTACTCCCCTGGGTTTGCCTGCCGGGGCAGCTATTGTGCTGTTGCTGGCCGTAAACGCCATCATCGACCCCATGCTTACCATCATCAACATTCATTTGACCTGTGCGGCCGCTATTTTAATAGCCAGGGAAGGACAGAAGAAAATAGACACTCCCGTTGCGGGTGAATGTAAAATCGGGCGTTTTTAGAGAGGATGTGCGCGCATGAGTGGTGGTATTTTCCGCAAAGTATCACTGGAGAGACTTTCGTCTCCGGAGCAGCTTGACCAGCTGTTTTCGGTAACCACTCCCCGGGCATGGTTTGCCCTAATCGCTATTGGCTGTATCCTGGCAACGTCCCTACTATGGGGCATTTTTGGCAGTGTGTCCACCAAGGTTAACGGGCAGGGCATTATTATTAAAAGTTTTGGTGTATACAATATAACCCATACCGGGGGCGGGCAGATTTCCGATGTCAGAGTTGCGGTAGGCGATGTGGTTAAAAGGGGCGACGTGGTGGCCAGAATTGATCAGCCTGAACTGATTGGGCAGATTAACGACCTGAAGACCGAACTTGAGCATCTGAAAAAACTTGAGTTGTCAGGAGCCGGCCCGGATGAAGAAGAAAATTTGGGCACGGAGTTGTCCGGTCTGTACGAATTAATCAGGCAAATCAAAGAAGCCAGGTCATCTTTGCCGTACGAGGAGGCCAACTATAAAAGCGCGGTTTCGGGAATGCAGTATGAAATCCAAAGGGCTGAAATCAGCTTGGAACAGGCCAACATTAACGAAGCAAACATGCAAAATTACGTAGATAAGCTTACCATTTTGTACGAAGGCGGGGCTATTTCGGAAAATGAGCTGGTCAATGCTAAAAAGGATCTGGAGCTAGCTTGTCTGGAGGCCCGCGCAGCGGCGGATGAACTGGCCAAGCTGTCGGCGGGAGAGTGGCAGGAAGAAACGGTGATTACCTATCGGGCAAAACTGCAGCAGGCGCAGCTGAATGTTCAGCTCCTTGAGGAGCAGTTCACGACCACCAAGGCGATGAAGATATCTGAAACCGAAAATAAAATTAGTAAGCTACAGGATGAACTCAACCTGAAGATGGAAGTTGTTTCGCGGGTCGACGGCCGGGTATTGGAGGTCCAAGCCAGGAAGGGAGACATAATTCAGCCCGGCGTAAATCTCGCCAGCCTGGAACGGATGGGAAATACGGTTAAATTGGAAGTTATTCTTTATGTCAAGGCCGAAGAGGGTAAAAACATCATGCCAGGCATGGAAGCCCAGATTAGCCCGAGCACAGTTAAAAAGGAAGAGTATGGATTCATGCTGGGCAGGGTAGTATCGGTTTCGGAGTATCCCGCCACTGCTCAGGGCATGATGATCTCCCTGGGAAGCGAGGAGTTAGTCTCCAAGCTGTCAGGTGAGGGCGCCCCCCTGGAGGTACGTATTGACGTAGTTACGGACGAAAGCACCGAAAGTGGCTATAAGTGGTCGTCGTCCAAAGGGCCGCCGCTAAAAATAAACAGCGGTACGCTTTGTACCGGCACGGTGGCCGTAAGTGAGATGAGGCCAATCGGCATGGTCATACCAATGGTTAAGAATTCACTCTCGACTGATTGATTGGTTGGCGGATGGGGGTTTTTAGTGATGAAGCGAAAGCCGAAACAACGGAACAAGGTCCCCACCGTACTGCAGATGGAGGCCGTGGAGTGCGGGGCTGCCTCCTTGGCCATGATCTTGGCGTACTGGGGCAGATACGTACCGCTTGAAGAGCTTCGCCTGGCTTGCGGAGTTACCCGTGATGGCAGCAAGGCCAGCAATATGATGAAGGCGGCCAGGAAATACGGGCTGGAGGCAAAGGGTTACCGAAAAGAACCCGATGCCGTAAAAGAAATGCCGTTGCCCATTATTATTCATTGGAATTTCAATCACTTCCTGGTGCTGGAGGGGTTCCAAAACGGCAAGGTATTTCTTAACGATCCCGTAGTGGGGCCAAAAACAGTGTCGGAAGAGGAGTTCGATCAGTCCTTTACCGGGGTGGTTCTGGCCTTCAAGCCCGGGCCGGATTTCATGCCAGGGGGGGAAAAGCCCAGTATTATTAACGCCTTAAAGAAGAGATTACAGGGGTCGGAAATGGCCCTGACCTACGTTATTCTGGTGGGGGTGGCCATGGTTATCCCCGGCCTGCTGATACCTGTTTTTTCAAAAATTTTTGTAGACGACGTATTGCTGGCCAATAAGCAAACTTGGCTGGTTCCCCTCTTGTTGGGCATGGGTCTGACAGGCCTGCTGCGTGGGATGCTGACCTGGATTCAAAAATATTATCTCTTAAGGCTGCAGACGAAAATTGCCCTGACTACCTCGGGGCAGTTCATGTGGCACGTGCTCCGCCTGCCGGTGGCGTTCTTCAGCCAGCGTTCAGCGGGCGATATCAGCTCCCGTATGCAGAGCAACGATAAAGTGGCCGCGCTGCTGTCCGGCCAACTGGCCACCAATGTGCTTAACCTGGTCATGATAGTGTTTTACTTTGTACTCATGGTTCAATACAGCCTGCTGCTGTCTCTGGTGGGCGCTGTTGTGGCCGTTATTAACATATTCTACCTTAGATATGTGTCGGAAAAGAGGGTGGATCTGAACCGGATGCTCCAGCAGGACCGCGGAAAAATTATCGGCGCAGCCATGGGGGGGCTACAGGTTATTGAAACCCTCAAGGCCACCGGTTCGGAATCGGATTTTTTCGCCAAGTGGTCGGGGTACCAGGCCAAGGCGTTAAACGCAGAACAGCAGATCGGTGTCACCAACCATTACCTTTCGGCCATCCCTGTATTCCTGTCCGCTATTACCAACGTGGTGGTTCTGGTTATGGGCGGCTTCATCATTTTAAACGGCGATATGACCATCGGCGGGTTGGTGGCCTTCCAGAGCCTGATGGCTAGCTTTATGATGCCGGTTCTCGGACTGGTGGGACTGGGCGGTCAATTGCAGGAGATCGAGGCTGATATGAACCGCTTGGACGATGTGCTAAAATACCCTGTTGATCAGCAGACCCGGGTAAATATAGATGAAGACTGCCCGGCGGAGGCGCACAAGAAGCTGGTTGGCTATGTTGAGCTGCAAAATGTAAGTTTTGGCTACAGCCCGATGGACCCACCCCTTATAGAGAGCTTTAACTTGCTTCTAAAGCCGGGGCAACGGGTGGCCTTGGTGGGGGGCTCGGGAAGCGGCAAGTCCACCGTGGCCAAAATGATCGCCGGGCTCTATAAACAGTGGTCCGGGGAGATATTGTTCGACGGGCAGACCAGGCAAAATATCCCCCGGATGGTGATGACCAGTTCACTGGCCATGGTGGATCAGGACATATCCATGTTCCAGGGAACAATTCGGGACAATATTACCCTTTGGGACGAAACCATCTCCGAGCTTGACATTGTCCGGGCGGCCAAGGACGCCTGCATCCACGACGATATTACTTCCAGGCCGGGCGGCTACGACAGTATGCTGGACGAGGGGGGAAGCAATTTTAGCGGCGGGCAGAGGCAGAGGCTGGAAATCGCCCGTGCCCTGGCCGGCAACCCGTCCATACTGGTAATGGATGAGGCTACCAGCGCCCTGGATCCCTTGACAGAGAAACTGGTGGATGAGAGCATCAGGCGCAGGGGCTGCACCTGTGTGATTGTGGCTCACCGCCTCAGCACCATCAGAGACTGCGACGAAATTATAGTCTTGGCAAAAGGTAAAATTATACAACGAGGGAGCCACGAAGAACTGATGAGGACAGGCGGATATTATGCCGAGCTGATCAGTACAGCCTAAGAGGGCGTTCCAAAACTATGCTCATTTAGAATGTAGTTAATAAGTTACACCTAGCGTACCTCAGTACTAGGAATCTCTAACCGGGAAGTGAACCTATGATAGTTCCGGACGTGTTTCAAAAAGAAGGCCAGACTATAGCTGTGGAGGGAAACAAGCCCCTCTTAATGACCGATCCGGAGCATTTGTGGATGGTTGACCATGGCAAGGTAACCGTTTTTACCGTCTTTGTTGCTAACGGTGAAGCCGTTGGATCGAGGGAATTTCTTTTTGAAGCGGGGCCGGGAGACATACTTTTGGGCATTAGGCCTGAAGGTGATGATCAGGCATTGGGCCTGATGGCCACTGGCCTTTCCGGCACCAGTCTGTTGCAGCTGACCTGGCCCAGATTTTTAGAGGCGGCTGCCGACCCGGATCAAAGGGAGATTTTTATAAACGCCGTTAGTCATTGGGCCGAGGTTCTTGCCGAAAGTGCCGCCGCGGCCGAGCCGCCGGGCATTATGTGGTCCGACGGGGTTTTTGCGGTTGAGGAAGTTAATGCAGAAGGCCCCCTGCCTGACCTGGCCCAATTTCACAGCGTCTCCATCAGGACAGCCCTGGACCGCCGCCGGGAAAGGGAGCAGGCTGATAATCAACGTTTTCAGGATAAGTTAAAAAATAACCGGCGTTTAATGGAAAGTGCCCTGAGCCGGCTGCTGACCTCAGTACAGCCGGAAATGGCGGCTTTGGTAGGAGCGGAATCATCCGGCGATCCCCTTCTTGACGCCTGCCGGCTGGTGGGTCAGTCGATGAAAGTAAAAATAAATCAACCCCGGCAAGATAGAAGGGCTTCTTCAAAGGATCCGTTGGGGGATATAGCCGATGCGTCCCGCATACGGCTGCGGAATGTTCTGTTAAAAGAGGAGTGGTGGAAGCAGGACAACGGCCCCCTGCTGGCCTACTTGGAGGACGACAGCCGCCCGGTGGCGCTGATTCCCCTGTCCCCGGAACGGTACGAGATTCATGATCCGGCCCGTCAAACGAAGGTTCTTGCCGATTTCGACACAGCTCGCCAGGTTAAGCCCTTTGCCTTTACCTTCTATCGGCCTTTTCCTGATCAGGCCATGGGGCTTTCGGACCTTCTGGTATTTGGTCGTGAAAATTGCTGGCGACAGGATTTTTTGATGGTTTTATTAATGGGGCTTTTTGGCGGACTGCTGGGCATGGTGGTGCCTGTTGCCACGGGGATAGTCTTTGATACTATCATTCCCGGGGGAGAAAAAATCCAGCTTTTGCATATCGCCTTTTTCCTGGTGGCCGGCGCCGTCGCAGCAATGACCTTTCAGCTGACCAGGTCCTTTGCCATGCAGCGCATACTTGGCAAAATGGACGGATCAATTCAGGCTGCGGTCTGGGACAGGCTATTGAGCCTGCCGGTGCCTTTTTTTAGAGATTTCACCTCCGGGGAACTGGCCATGCGAGCCATGGCCATTGCCCGGATCCGGGTGATCGTGTCGGAAGCCATGGTAACAACCATACTTACCAGCATATTTTCCTGCTTTAGCTTATTCCTTCTGTTTTACTATGATATAAAGCTGGCCGCCATGGCTGTCGGTTTATTGGCCGGGGCAATTGCCGTCACGTATTCCTTAGGGCGCATAATGATCAGAAATGAGCGGCAGGTGGTTGATATCTCAAACAAGATCTCCGGATTAGTTTTGCAGTTTTTCGGAGGAGTGGCTAAATTTCGCGTGGCTGGCGCCGAAAGCAGGGCTTTTTACCAATGGTCCAGGGAATTTAGCCGCCAGAGAAAAATCACCTTTAACAAACAGATTATCGGCGGCTGGCTGGAAACATTCAACTCAGTTTTTCCGGTGGCAGCTTCCATGGTCATTTTTTATGCTGTGGCCGCCTCCGCAGCCAGCACCCTGGCCCCAGGCCAGTTTATCGCTTTTAATGCGGCGTTTACTAGCTTTTTAGTGGCCATGATTGCGCTGTCACAAATTATGATTACAATAAACACTGTAATTCCCCTTTTAGAACAGGCCATGCCTATACTGGAGGCCATGCCGGAGTACGACGAGGCAAAGGTTGACCCTGGGGAACTTTCCGGATCCATTGAGGTCAGCCACCTTAATTTCCGTTACAGGGAAGACGGGCCCCTGATCCTCGACAACGTGTCCCTGCATATAAAAGAAGGCGAGTACATTGGCCTGGTAGGGCCTTCGGGCAGCGGCAAGTCCACCCTTTTCAGGGTTATGCTAGGCTTTGAAAAGCCTGAGTCGGGGCGGATATACTACAGTGGCCATGATATTGAAAAGGTTGACATACGCTCGCTGCGCCGGCAGCTTGGAGTTGTGCTCCAAAACGGTAAGCTCCTGTCCGGGGATATATTCAACAATATAGTGGGGTCCAATCCAAGCCTGACCCTTGAAAACGCCTGGGAGGCGGCAAGAATGGCAGGGCTGGACAAGGACATCATGGAGATGCCCATGGGCATGCACACTATCATCAGCGAGGGGGCGGCCACCCTGTCCGGCGGCCAGAGACAACGGCTGCTGATAGCCAGGGCCATTGTCAACAAGCCTAAAATTATATATTTTGACGAGGCCACCAGCGCCCTGGACAATAAAACCCAGGCCATAGTCAGCCAGAGCCTGGACGGGCTCAGGGCCACCCGCGTGGTCATCGCCCATCGCCTCAGCACGGTCATGAACTGCGACCGAATCATCGTTTTGGACAAGGGTAGGATCATCGAGGAAGGTTCCTACCAGGCTTTGATGAAAACCAACGGAGTTTTTGCAGAGTTGGCCAGACGGCAGTTGGCTTAGACATTGTATTCCACCATGCTGTAAATATTTTTCTGGGAATCCTAAGGCGGTTGTAATGGAAACCCTGCCATGACGTATTAACAGGAGAGAAAGAATAACGGGTCAAACAAACATAAGTTGAAGCCAAAAGATCAGGGAGTTAAGAATATGTATCAGATCCAGAATATTGATTCGTCTAATGTCACCCGGTATGAAAAGCTTACCTTCCCCCGTTTCCGTGGCTTATTACGGAAAGAACATCAGGTATCAATAGTTGCCGGGGCTGCTTCCTGTTACGGGTATCCGGCGGGACTTATCCTGGCTGAAGCAATGGAAGGCGGTCAAAACGGCAAAATCCATTCCTTGTTTGTGGCGCCACGTTATCGAAACCTGGGATTTGGAAGAGAGCTGCTCTTATTTGCCGAGGAAAAGCTGCGGGAAATGGGATGTGCGAAGCTGGAGATTGGTTTTATTGACGATGGGAATTCAATGTCGGCGATAAAAAGTATTCTCAGCAAATGTGGATGGGGCGAACCGGAGTTAGATAAGGAAATCAACAAAATTGATGTATTCTTGCTGGGGAAAGAAGGTTGGCTCCATCGATATCACCTTCCCCCTGCCTACACTATAATCCCGTGGCCTGACCTTTTACCGACTAAATTTGAAGAGCTAAAAGCGGTAGAACACAAATTGTGTCCGGGTTTTGCATCTCCCTTTAAGGATCAGCCCGTTAGCCCACACTTTTCAACCAGCTTTTGGCTGTGCCGTCAGGAGAAGATCGTTGGCTGGGTGATCACGCGACTAACAGCGCCGGATACTCTATACTACGACATTCTTTTTGTCAGGGAAGATCTTCAAAAAACCGGACGGGGTGTCCAGTTGCTCGCCGAAGCAATAAAAGCTCAATTGCGGGAGGAGATACCTTTTGGGACACACATCGTATTGCATTCCGCCGGTTTTTCAAACCCGCCGCTGATAAGGTTCACGGAGCGGCGTCTCAAACCTTTTGCCGTGAAAACAGAGAGATATTGGAACTCTTATAAATGAAATGATCTCCGCGAATCAAAAAATACTTTTGTTATAAATTGTAATGCATTGCTTCACTAAACGTATTAACTAATGTTAGCAAAGGAAGATAATCCATTTACGATTACGAAAAAAAGGAGGTGATATAAATTGACTACAAGCGGAAAAGTATTGACACGCGAAGAAATCGAAACTAAAGCCATTACGAAAGCCTGGCAAGACGAAAACTTCAAGAAAGACCTGATGGAAAAGCCTCATCAAGCGATTGCCCAAATAGGCATTAATGTCCCCGAAAAAATTGAGATTAGAGTTGTCGAAGAGTCAGCTAAGGTGTTATATCTGGTTTTGCCGGTAAATCCCGAGAATTTAACCGACGAATTAACGGATGAGAACCTCGAAGACGTGGCTGGTGGCAGCTGCAAAGATTTTTGCGTTCATGATATTTTTTAGTAGTCAAAGTATAGCTCTTCCCGTTTCCGGTGGGATTAGCCCTACAGTGATTTTTTGACCCGGAGGAGGAGTTTATCTCCTCCTCCGGGACTTCTTTTTGTCGATAGTTGCAAAGCTTATGTTATCACCCGAAGGTAATCCGTCACTGGAAATTTAATAATGCTTATTTTGGAGCTGAAATGTAGATGAAACCTTCTATTTACAACTTTATCTGGCCCACTGACGACCCCGAGAAAATAATGGTCTTTAACAGCTTGACTACTTCACTGGTCGAAGTGGGGAGGACCCATGAAGAATTGTTAAATGTTCCCCGGTTTGAATACGATACCCTGCCTAAAGCTACAAAGCAGTTTGCCGACGGGTTAAAGCAGGGGGGATTCATCCTTGAGGATGAAACCGATGAACTGAAAATATTGAAGTTTGCCTATAACAGCAGAAAATACGACCGGAGGTGGCTGGGTTTTACCATCGCCCCCACCCTGCGCTGCAATTTTGCCTGCACCTATTGCTTTGAACAGGCGGGGGAAAACCAGGACAAGCGGGACGGGCAGCACGCTTTCATGCCGGAGAATGTACAACAGGAATTGCTGAAATTCATTGAACGGGAAGCTAAGACGGTAAAAGGTATAGCTATCACCTGGTTCGGCGGAGAGCCTCTTCTAGGTAAAAATATTATCTTTGACCTGTCAGAAAAAATAATTGCCACCACCGAGGAGAATAAGCTGGGTTATACTGCCCGTATGGTTACTAACGGCTACTTATTAACCGGTGACCCGGAAATAGCGCAGAAACTGAAAAATAGCAGGATAACAGCTTTCCAGATTACCCTGGACGGCCCCCCTGATGTACATAACAGCCGCCGGATGCGCAAAGCTGATAAAGGCCCCACCTTTGACAAAATTCTGGAAGGAATTAAGCTGCTGAAGGCTAATGAAATGAGAGTAGGCCTTCGTATCAATGTAGACCGCTCCAACATGGACAATGCCCTAAAACTTCTGGATATACTTGAAGCCAATAATCTTAAAGACATCTCCATCCAACTGGGCCATGTTGCAGCCGATACGACAGGCTGCAAATCAATTGAAAATTCCTGTGCGACCAATGAGGAATTCACTATTTTGAACCAGACACTCCAGGAAACCTTAAGGCAAAGAGGCTTTAAAACAGGTCAGACCCCCTACTATCCCCGTATCGCTAATTCCTGTTTAGCAAATCAAATGAATGCCTTCGTGGTGGATCCCGATGGCGATATGTATAAGTGCTGGTCCGAAATAGGCGACAAGCCGGCACGTATCGGTAATATTGTTGACTTTAAGCAGCGTGGAAAGAATGAGCGAATACACGAAATACGCTGGCTTACCTGGGAGCCTTTCGAGTATACAGACTGCATGGCTTGCAAAGTGCTGCCTATCTGCATGGGAAACTGTGCTTACCGGGCAATGTTTGCTAACAAAGACAGGCCGGATTGTGCGGAGTGGAAATACAGCCTGGAGCATTATGTGCGGGCCCGGTTTAACAGGGAAAAAGAAATCAGGGCGGCAGGTGAGAAGCCCGGAGACATTGGGGATCGTCAGAAAAGCCATATTGATCAATGAAGGCCGGTATGCCAGTATCATACTTATCTCCAGGGAGACCGGCCAGTTGAACCGAAGGAGCTGGGGGATTTGAATAACCAGGAGTTTCTTTCCTCTCTGGGGGCTTCCGAACAGGAGATAGCCGAGTTAATCAATTACAATAAAAATGTATTCCGCCGGGAGGATTCGGGGTGTGATATTTCATTCCCCCTGACTGGTGAGCCCTTTGTGGAGGCTTGGGAGGGCTATGCCCTGGAAGCCGAGGAGAAGGGAGCTTTCCACACCTTGCGGGATAAGCTTGTGCAGCTTTCCTTTCCAGTACGGGAAGGGATTAGCCAGGATGAACACTACCGGGCGGTTACCCTGAGGGGCTTGCGGGTAGCCGGCAGGCCCGAGGCCCGGGGGCTTGAGCTTGAACGCCCGGATGACTTGGAGCTGTACCTGCACCCCACCCCGGTCGGCAGGATTCCGGTGTTGGTTGCCGGGCACCGGCCCGACTTTGTTGCCCTGGTTCAGTCCCTTTCCCGGCGCAACGAACCGGCGATAATACCCAGATCCATGGGAGCATGCATGGTCAGGGGGCTTAACAACTGGGACAGAATCAGGGCTTACCGGAAAATGTGGGAGCAGGCCAATCCCGGCAGGTGTTCCGAGGACGACTGGCGGGAAGAGTTTAGGAACGTTGTCCCGCGCAAAGAGCTGTACCAGGATACTTTTATAATACTAAGCAAGGACGAGTATAGCGGAGTGCCGGCGTCAGAAATGGAGCTTTCCCCGGAGGAGTGGCGAAGCCGGTCTCTTTTAATCCGCCGTGAGCACGAGGCGGCCCACTATTTTACCCTGCGGGTTTTTGGCTCGGCCCGAAATCACGCCTATGATGAGCTTATAGCCGATTGCATGGGGATAGTGGCGGCTACCGGAACTTACCGCCCCGACTGGTTTCTGCGGTTCGTGGGATTGGAAAATTATCCCCAGTACCGGCAGGGCGGGAGGCTGGAAAACTACCTTGGCAGCCCGCCCCTCTCCGACGGTGCCTTCAGGGTTCTTCAGGCCATTATCTTTAAGGCCTCGCAAAACGTGGAGAAAATCTGCCGGGGTCATGCCAGGGTAGGTACGCCCGAGGGCAATACCAGACTATTGCTGGCCCTGGCCGGCCAGAGCCTGATAGATCTGGCCGGTCACCCTAAACCACTGTACAAAATGTGAAACCGTAGCTTTTTTTTGTTGCATTTTACATAAATAGGGCTATAATAATGATGTCTTTATAATCACCCGGCTGGCTGGCGTGCTCCATAGCCAGTCCTTTAAGTGCAGGGAGGCCTGCGTTAGTCTAGTTTAAATAACAGAAAGGGGATGTTGTTTTATGAATATCAGGACAATAACGGAGATTGTAACAAATGGGGAGGTATGTGCAAAATAATTATTGCATGACCTCCCAAAGGTTACAATTAAAACTTTGAGGAGGATCCAAATTGCAGATCGATATGAAAAGTTTAGGGCTTACTGCAAGGTTTATACAGGAGGCCACTATATATAATGGTCTTTATATTGGACGAATTGCTTCCCAGTATAAAGACCTGTACAAGGTGATTACAGAAACCGGTGAGCTAGCCGCGGAAGTTTCCGGTAAGTTTTGCTACCATGTAAGAGCGCTGTCTGAATATCCCGCTGTTGGTGATTTTGTTATGGTAGACCGAACAGATAACTCCAATGGCAACGGGATTATCCACCAGGTGCTAACCAGAAAAAGCGCTTTTGCCCGCAAATTGGCCGGCACCACAAATGATACACAGATTGTTGCTTCGAACATTGATACCGTTTTTATCTGTATGTCACTGAACAATGACTTTAATCTGCGTAGACTGGAGCGTTACCTGGCTATAGCCTGGGATAGCGGGGCAATCCCGGTTGTAGTGCTGACGAAATCAGATTTATGTGCAGATATAGAGGCAAGGCTTAAGGATGTAGCAGCGATGGCCATTGGTGTGGATGTGCTGGTCACCACAAGTACATCCGATGATGGTTACTTAGCGGTGCAAAGCTACATTGCAAGTGGGCGGACGGTAGCGTTTATAGGCTCGTCCGGGGTTGGCAAATCGACTTTAATCAACCGGCTTCTTGGTAAGAATGTATTTGATACCAATGAGGTCAGAAATGACGATAAGGGCAGGCATACCACAACAAGACGTGAGCTGGTTATGGTGCCCCAGGGCGGGGCTGTTATTGACACTCCGGGGATGCGAGAGCTGGGCATTATCAGTGCAGACCTGGCAAAATCCTTTGCCGACATTGATGAACTGGCGGCTAAATGCAAATTTCGCGATTGTACTCATGGGAGTGAGCCAAATTGCGCAGTACAACAGGCCATAAACGATGGTATTTTATCAGCGGCAAGGTTTGAAAGCTATGGCAAACTTAAAAAGGAAGCTAAGTACGATGGCCTAAATTCAAAGCTTATTGAAAAAGAAAAAATTAATGCAATGTTTAGTGGCCTGGGCGGTATGAAAAATGCCAGGAAATTCATCAAAGAAAAGAACAGGAACAAAAGCAGGTAAAAATTCCAGTGCTGCTTTAACCTCTGTTAATATTAGATTTTTTTGTACCGGCTCAATCTTAGTCGGTATTTTTTCTAGACGAGGTGATTTGGATTATTCAAATTTTCGGTGCAAAAAAATGCTTTGATACCCAAAAAGCCGAGCGATATTTTAAAGAGCGAAAAATAAAATATCAATATACAGATCTGGCCAAATATGGTTTAAGTAAAGGTGAATTTAGCAGTGTTAAGGCTTCAATAAGCCTTAAAGAATTAATAAACCCTAAAGCGAAAGGGTATAAGGAACTTAACATGCATCGGCTTGGAACTGGTAGCGTTGCGGAAGAAATTCTTTTTAATAATCCGAAACTATACCAATCGCCTATTGTCCGAAATGGGAAACTGGCTACCGTGGGTTATAAACCAGATGTGTGGAAAGATTGGAATTAGCACAACCCCTGCACGGAAACCCGTCAGGGGTTGTGTTTTTTCTCCAAATTAAACAAGCTTTTGTGTTACTGTGATAATGGCAATAAATATGATATTATAAGTGTTGTTGCACTTGTAAGACACTAAGAAAAGCTTGGGAAGTGATATGTTGGCCAGTGAAAACGTGCACCGGATAGAGATGGGCGGCAGGCAAATAATACTTGTTGGGACAGCCCATGTATCCAGGAAAAGTGCTGATGAGGTTAAAGAGTTAATTGAGGAAGAAAAGCCCGATACGGTTTGTGTAGAACTCTGCCAGTCCCGATACCAGGCTGTTACTGATGCCGACAGGTGGAAGAACACGGACGTGGTTAAGATTATTAAAGAAGGCAAATCATTGCTGCTATTGGTTAACTTAATGGTATCTTCTTACCAGAAAAGATTGGCCAAGCAGTTCGGTATTCAACCGGGCCAGGAGATGATCCAGGGCATTGCGTCAGCCAATGATGTCGGGGCCACCCTTTGCTTGGCCGACCGGGATATTCAGACCACTATGCTGCGGCTCTGGAAAGGTATGAGCCTTTGGGGAAAATTGACCCTGCTATTTCAGATTCTAATGAGTATGGTGGCCAGGGAAGACATTACCGAGGAAGAGCTGGAAAAAATGAAGAGCGGGGATATGCTGACCGCTGCCTTAAATGAATTATCCGAGCATTCTCCCCAGTTTAAGGCAATTTTGATCGATGAAAGAGATAAGTACCTGGCCCAGAAAATTAAAACAGCCCCGGGAAATAAGGTGCTGGCAGTATTGGGAGCCGGCCATGTACCCGGAATAAAAGAAGAGCTGGCCAATGAGCACGACCTGGAACAGCTTTCCGTTGTAGCGCCACCTTCCAAAGTATTTAAAGTCATAGCCTGGACTATTCCGGTACTGATATTGGGCTTAATTGTTTCTACTTTTTCTGTGGACAGGGAGGCAGGCATCGACCAACTGGTAAGCTGGATTATCTGGAACGGTTCTTTATCCGCTCTGGGCACATTAATTGCTTTTGGTCATCCGCTGGCCATATTGACTGCCTTTGTAGTCTCCCCGATTAGCTCTTTAAGCCCGCTTCTGGCAGCCGGTTGGTTCGCGGGTCTGACCGAGGCACTGGTAAGAAAACCTAACGTGCAGGATTTTGAAAACATCTCCGAAGATATATTATCGATTAGGGGTTTTTGGCGTAATAAAGTAATTCATATCCTGTTGGTGGTTGTTTTTGCTAATATAGGCAGCAGTATCGGTGCTGTGGTAGGTGGAGCCGAGGTAATCAGAAAGTTTATTAATGTTATTTTTGGTTAAATCAGTTCGAGGTCAGGTTGAAGATGCTAAAAAGTTTAGGTTAGTGTTGTCATTTTGAATGCAACGAAGTGAATGATTGGAAGGGAAGTGTTACTCAAGTGCTGCAAGCTGTTTTGTTTGATTTGGATGGAACTTTATTGCAGGTTAATACCGATGAATTTATGAGCGCATATATTAAAGCAATTGCCACGGCAGCAGCACCCGTGGTGGAACCGGGCCGTTTCGTCCAGTCGTTGCTGGCCAGTACCAGCGTAATGATGCAGAACCGTGCGCAAGGTCAAACCAACGCTGAAGCCTTCTGGGCTGATTTTAATTTGCGACTCGGTAAAACTATAGCGGAATTAAAACCCTTGCTAGATAACTTTTATACCCACCAATTTAATAATCTTTCCCGTGTCACCAGGCCGGGCGATAAGGCCCGTCAGGCCGTACAAAAAACACTGGATTTGGGTTTGCGGATTGTGTTGGCTACAAATCCCCTGTTTCCCGAATCTGCCATTCGTGACCGGATGAATTGGGCCGGTATTGGCGACCTGCCGTGGGAACTGGTTACCAGTTACGAATATATGCATTCCAGCAAGCCGCACCCTGAATATTATCTGGAAATTGCTGCGCAGATAGCATTAAAACCCGAACACTGTCTTATGGTGGGCAATGATATGCAAAAGGATATCGAACCTGCCTCGGCTGTAGGGATGCGCACCTTTTTGGTTACTGATTACTTGATTAATCATGCAACCGGTGCAACTCGGTCTGACGGGTTTGGTAATTTGTCCGATTTAATCCTTTGGCTGGATACAATGCCACGCTAGCTAGCTATTCAATAAACTCGATAGCGTTAAAACTACAGTGTTCCTTGCATGAACCGCACTCAATACAGACATCCTGATTGATGCGATAAAACGGGTATGTTTTTTCTATGGCCTCCACGGGACAAACTGTGAGGCAGGTATCGCAAAAACGGCAGTCCTTAGTTATATTAAACATAATCTGCTCCATATGCATTTCAAAGATTTATATATCTAAATAATAGATTAAAAAAGCGAACCCAGTCAATTAAAAATAATGAGCAACCAACAGGCGGCAGGCCGGTTAAACCGGTACCCACCGCCTGTTGGTTTATGTTATCCGGTACCGCGAAACCTTTTGGCCCGCCGACAACCGGTTTTTGTAAACTATTTGCCGTCGATGCGGGGGTCGAAGCCCGGTCCTTTAGGCACTTCGCACTCGGGGATATAGCAGGAAACGTTTAAAAATGTGCACTTCTGCCCGCAGGAGGGGCAATTTTCCGGTAATTTATCCGCTTGGGCTTCAAAGGTGTAGCCGCATTGGTCACATTTCCACTTTTGCATTTATACCATCCTCCCTCTATTTTGTTCCATCTTTAGCTAGTGTCTCCTGAAAAAGTCTTGGTAAGGGGTTTGGTATTAATCTCCGGGTTACTACTCGCCGTTATGCTTGAGCGAGCTCGTTCGTCCTCGGGCGCCGGAGAACTCGCGCCCTGCGGGCGCTCAGACATGCACCGGCGCTTTTCCTCGGACTCTCACGCTCTTTGATTTAAGCTCCTACGTAACCCTCCAATTAACACCAAACCCCAGTTATGCTTAGTTTTTCAGTGAAAACTAGCTATCCAGTTTTTCAATTCCTTTTTCTGTAACCTGGTATAGTTCGCCGTCTGCATAAGCTAGTTCGGCGACCAGCAGTTCCCGGATTACGCTGCGCACCCGGTACAGGGGTACTCCCGAACCAGTTGACACCTGATTCAGGGGAGCGGGCTGACGCATGGCTTCCAATATAGATCGGCCGGGGCGGGTTAATGTTCCATCAGGATTGATGCAGGCCATAGCAACCTCCTATAACTCTTTCCGGCAGAAGTACCAGTCATTGCACTCCAAACCTTCTTTTACCCGGTCTTCGGCCATATCCTGGGTGTTGGGCGGCGGTACAATTATCTTATCGCCGGGCTTCCAGTTAGCCGGGGTAGCGACGCTGTGTTTGTCGGATGTCTGCAGTGCGTCAATTAAACGGATTATTTCCTGCATATTGCGGCCGGTGGTCAGAGGGTAGTAGACCATAGCCCGGATAATGCCGTTGGGGTCGATAACAAAAACACAACGGGAAGTTTCGGTTTTGCTCTCTCCGGGCATCACCATGCCGTAGGCTGTAGCTACTTCCTTGTTCAGGTCTGCAATTACCGGGAAATTGACCTTGACTCCCATTTTTTCCTCGATGTTGCGAACCCAGGCAATATGCGAGTATACGCTGTCAATGGACAGGCCCAGCAGTTCAACGTTACGTTGGCGTAAATCCTCATGGATTTCGGCAAAGGCGATAAACTCGGTGGTGCAAACCGGAGTAAAATCTGCCGGGTGAGAGAACAATATCAACCAACTGCCTTTAAAGTCTTCCAGCCGCAGGGTTCCGAGGGTGGTCACAGCTTCAAAGGATGGTGCGGGTGAACCCAGTCTGGGTAAGGCTGGTGTCGGAGCGGTTGTATTTTCGCAGCACATCATAAAAACCTCCTTAATATCAATTGCTATATTTAAAGCATATAGAACAAAACTTACACCCATTTTAAGGATTCCTTACGGTTTTATTAACATGCAGTCTTGGTAGTATTAACTGTTTAGGCCGGGGAAAACTGCTGCCGATCCCACCATTCTTCCTTGGCAAAGTCGTATGCTTCTTCCAGCTTGCGGTTTTTTGCTTATGGCGCTTTCTTTTCCCGCTCGTAGGGGAGGGGTATATAAGTTACCGACGGCTGGCGACGCATCGGCTGGGGGAAGAAATCCATAATTTCGTAAATTTCCCTGGGCATTTCGCCACAGGCGTGCAGTTCCATTTTCGTTAATTCTTCACACCCGATGGGGTAATCGTGGGTCCAACGGCCCTCGGTAAGCTGGTTCGTGATGGCCCGGGCCTTATCTTCATCCATCCGGTCTTTAAGCAGGTTTAGCACTTTAGCACTCACCTGGGCCATAGCCTTTCTGGCCACGTCCGCCAAAATCAGGGTTTCGTCGTCAATTTCGTCAATATTCTTATCTTGCACTACTTTTAGCAGCGATACAGCCGGGTATCTTCCTATTTGCGGATCTACCGGCCCCAGCACGGCATTGGGATCCATAAATATCTCGTCAGCCGCCAGCGCAATCATGGTGCCACCCGACATGGCGTAGTGGGGAACAAAAACCGTTACCTTGGCCGGGTGCTTGCGGACGGCGTGGGCTATTTGATCCGAAGCCAGCACCAATCCGCCCGGAGTGTGCAAAATTAAATCTATGGGCATGTACGGCGGGGTAAGGCGGATGGCCCGCAGTATTTGCTCGGAATCCTCAATATTAATGTACCGGCTTAGCGGGATACCGAACAGCGATATCATTTCCTGGCGATGAATTAAAGCGATTACCCGGGAACCTCTTTTTCGTTCCAGATTCCGCAAAGCCCGAAATCGCTGCGATTGGAGCTGGGTTTGTTTAATCATGGGCATAACAGCCATGAAGATAAAAAACGCCCAAAAGATTAAAGAAAAGTTAAAGCCCGATCCATCCAAAATAATTTCCTCCTTAGTACAACTTCATCCTTGGTCAATTTAGATTTTTATATTCAGTATTATATCTCCACAGTTTATCCCCTACGACAACGATTGGGGACATTGGATGGTAGACCTAAAGTCTATTTTCCGAGTAAAATATGCAATAGTTAAAAAAATAACCCGGCGGCTGTATGTGGCCAGGTACCGGGCAATCGAGTAAGGGGGTAGGATAGCATACAATATTGTTAAACTTGATGTTATTTCACAATAGTAACCGGTACTTTAACTTTGCCCAGCACTTTGTAAGCCACACTGCCAAGGATCAGGCTTTTCAAAGCACCCATACCCCGGTTGCCCATGATAATTTTGTCCACCTTCTGATCATTAGCATAGTCGACAATCATGTCCCCCGGGTCGCCGGTCAGAATAACCTTTTCCACTTCCAGGTCCGCATCCTCAAACAGCCTGGCTGCGTTGTCCATATCCTCTCTGAAGGCATCTTGGCAAACCTGCTGGAATTTCACCGGGTCAAAGGATTCGTTTAAAAGCATATCTATTTTGGGGCAAGCCACGGCTAGCAGGGTAACCTTGGCACTGGAATGATTTTTTGCTATATTCAGGGCGTATTCAACTGCCCTGGTGGCGTTTTCCGATCCGTCAATAGGTACAAGTATTTTCATTAATATAATCTCCCTTCGTTTTTTAAATTAACTAAAATATCAATTGCAAAAGTATTAAATTCTTGACCGCTTTACTTAATGATGGTCACCGGTACCTTGACTTTTCCCAGCACCTTATAGGCGACACTCCCCAGGATTAGCCCCTTGATGCTGCCCTGGCCACGGCTGCCCATTATTACCCGGTCGAAGCCTTGGTCGCTTACATAGTCAACGATAATAGTGGCTGGGTCACCGCCCAGGATTATATCTTCAACCTCCAGTTCCGCGTCGGTAAACATTTTTTTAGCGTCATCAAGAACCGGGCGCCAGGTGTCAATGCACTGCTGATATACACCTTCAATATTCAGCAGGTTAAAATCGTACGCTTTAGATAGTTCTGCACAGGCCACTGTCAACAGGGTGACCTTTGTTTCGGGATGCTTTTGGGCCATATTTCGTGCATATTCGACAGCGCGCATCGAGTATTCCGAACCGTCTACAGGTACCAGGACTTTCATTTTAAAACCCCTTTCGATGTAACTTTTTATTAATTTTATTCTGTTAACATTGCTATTTAATAAACAAAAAATTACAAAACAATTAAATTTAAAAGGAAAATTTTTTAAAAAGATCTGTTGACATCTAAAAACCTTTTTTTTATAATAAGGTCAAGGAAGGTCAAAGTTAAAGTCAGTTAACCTGCCGGGCAATTTTGGGGAAATAATATTCAGATTTTAAAAAAATCCAGGAGGTGCTGTTAAAAATGTCTTTGGTAAGATGGGATCCTTTCCGTGAATTGATGGGCATCCAAAATTCCATTAGCAGGCTTTTGGACGAAAACCCGCCTTTGCGATATCCCGAAAAAGGAGCCTTGACTCAAGGGTGGATGTTCCCGGTTGATATTAAGGAAACACCCGAGGCCATTGTCATTAAAGCAGAAATCCCGGGTATGCGCCGCGAGGACATCAAACTGGGTTATAAAGACAATGTACTGACCATCAGGGGCGAGCGTCATAAAGAGGAAAAGGAAGAAAGCGCCAACTATATCAGGGTTGAGCGAAGATACGGTTCATTCAGTCGTTCCTTTGCCATAGACGCTCCGGTGAAATACGATGCCATTAAAGCTCAATACAAAAACGGTGTGCTTGATATCACCCTGCCCAAGGAAGAAGAGAGCAAGTTTAGGGAAATAGACATTAACGTTGAGCAATAACCCCCTTTCTTCCCGGCAGGCTTTTTTTTAACAAATTTAAGATTTTGTTTATATTTAGGTAAAGTTTCTTTTAAACCTTTAATTTATAATTTTAAGCAAATAATAATCAAAAGGTGAATTAAGGAGGAATAACCATGTCTAAAACGGTAGGTATCGACCTGGGCACCACCAATTCGGTGGTGGCCGTTATGGAGGGCGGTAAGCCCACGGTTATAGTGAACGCGGAAGGCGCACGCACCACCCCCTCGGTGGTGGCTATTAAGGATGACGGCGAACGGCTGGTGGGCCAGGTGGCCCGGCGCCAGTCGGTACTAAACCCTCAAAATACCGTTTATTCGTCCAAGCGTTTTATCGGCCGCCGTTATTCCGAGGTAACTGGTGAGCGCGAACTGGTACCTTATAATGTAACATCCGGTCCCAATGACGCTGTCCGTTTTAATGTGCGCGGAAAGGATTACGCCCCCGAGGAGATTTCGGCCATGGTACTGCGCAAGTTGGTGGACGACGCCTCCAAGTATCTGGGTGAAAAAGTGACCGACGCGGTGATTACCGTTCCGGCTTACTTCAACGACGCCCAGCGGCAGGCCACCAAAAACGCCGGCAAAGTAGCCGGTTTGAACGTGCTGCGTATCATCAACGAACCCACCGCGGCAGCGTTGGCCTATGGGTTGGATAAAAAAACCAACCAAACTATTCTGGTTTTCGACCTGGGCGGTGGCACCTTCGACGTGTCTGTGCTGGAAGTTGGTGACGGTGTGTTTGAGGTGAAGTCCACCAACGGTGATACTCATCTGGGCGGCGATGATTTTGACAAGGCCATTGTGGATTGGATGGCCGGAGAATTTAAAAAAGACTACGGTATTGACCTGCGCACCGACAAACAGGCGTTGCAGCGTCTAACCGAGGGGGCGGAAAAGGGTAAAATGGAGCTTTCCACGACCATGGAAACCCAGATTAGCCTGCCCTTTATCACTGCAGACGCCGGCGGACCAAAGCACCTGGAAATGAAACTAACCCGGGCCAAGTTTGACGACCTGACCCACCACCTGGTGGAGCGGTGCCGTGGCCCGGTGCAGGCGGCGCTGGCCGATGCCAAACTAACGGAAAAGGATATTGATGAAGTAATCCTGGTGGGCGGTTCCACCCGGATACCAGCAGTACAAAAACTAGTTAAATCCCTTACCGGCGGTAAAGACCCGCATCAGGGCGTTAACCCCGACGAGGTGGTGGCGGTAGGCGCGGCCATCCAGGGCGGTGTGCTGTCCGGGGAAGTGAAAGATGTGCTGCTGCTTGACGTTACCCCACTGTCTCTGGGCGTGGAAACTATGGGCAGCGTGATGGCCAAGGTTATTGAGCGCAACACCACCATTCCGGTTCGCCGTAGTCAGGTATTTACAACAGCGGATGACAGTCAGCCCGCCGTGGACATTCACGTACTGCAAGGCGAGCGGGAAATGGCGCGAGACAATAGATCGCTGGGACAGTTCAAGCTGGAAGGCATTCCGGCGGCGCCCAGGGGAGTGCCGCAAATTGAGGTTACCTTTGATATTGACGCCAACGGGATCCTGAAAGTGAGCGCCAAGGACAAGGGCACCGGTAAAGAGCAAACCATCACCATCACCGGTTCCACCAGCCTGGATCAGGGAGAAATTGACCGCATGGTGAAGGAAGCCGAGGTCAATGCTACCGAAGACAAAAAACGCCGCGAGGAAGTGGAGGTCCGCAACGAGGCTGACACCCTGGCTTACCAGGTGGAGCGGCAGATTAAGGATTTAGGCGACAAGGTTCCCGAACACGATAAAACACGCCTTGAGCAGCTGCTAAACGACCTGCGTACAGCATTAAAGGAAAATGCGTCGACAGACAAGATTCGTAGCCTGAAAGGTGATTTGGAGCAGGCAGCCTACTCACTGTCCCAAGCGGCATACGGCCAGGAGGCCGGTGGCGGTTGTGCAGGGGGCACCTGTGGCGGCGGAACGCATAACCCTGGAACAGGTGGTGCCGGCAGGACAAAACCTGACGACGACGTCGTAGACGCCGAATACGAAGAACGCTAAAGGATGAGTCAGTAGTCAGTAGTCAGTAGTCAGGAGTCAGACAGACGTAGGGCACCCTTTGCGGGTGCCCGGTTCACACATACTTCCGCATTATAAATTCGGGCACCTGCAAGGGTGCACATATGATAACGATTAATAGAAGTCAGAATTCGAAAATTCAAAATGAAAACATAGTTGCACCCTAAACATAACACCCCGGAAAGGGGCTAAATATATTGTCACAAGACAAACAAAAACCCTCGGTGCAGAGTGATACCAATACTCTGCACCAGGCGCTGGAAGAAGAAAAAAACCGTCACTTGCGCACCCTGGCCGACTTCGACAACTACCGTAAACGGGTGGAACGCGAAGCCCGGGGCTATGCCGACCGGGGCAAAAAGGAACTGACAGCGGGAATGCTACCGGTATTAGACAATCTGGAACGGGCCCTGGCCCAGTTGCCGGATGAAAGAACGCGCCAAGGGCTGGCCATGGTCTATCGCCAGTTAGTGGACGCTCTGGAAAAACACGGTTTGGAACAACTAGAATCCCTGGGGCTTCCTTTTAACCCCGAAGAACATGAAGGAATCGGTTACGTATCCGGCACCGGGTATCCCCTTGGTCATGTCGCCGAAGAAATGCGCCGGGGTTACCGTTTTGGAAAGGAACTGCTGCGCCCGGCCACTGTCCGGGTAGCTGCCAGGTAGGTGAACAATATGGGGATAGCATTTCAGGACTATTACAAAACGCTAGGCGTTGAACGCAGCGCCACGGAAAAGGAAATTAAAACCGCTTACCGAAAATTAGCCCGCAAATGGCACCCAGACCTGCACTCCGGCGATGAAAAGCAAAAGGCCGAAGAGCAATTTAAACAAATTAACGAGGCTTACGAGGTTTTAAGCGACCAAGAGAAGCGATCCAAGTACGACCGCATGGGTGCCAACTGGAGAGACGGCCAGGACTTCAAGCCGCCACCGGATATGGGAGATTTCAAGTTCTATACCAACATGGGCGGAGGCGGTATGGGGGGCGCCGGGGGGTTTAGCGACTTTTTCGAAATGTTCTTCGGCGGTGGAAGTTCCGGCTCCCCCTTCGGAGGGGCCAGCAGGAACACCCGTGCAGGACGTTCGGCTCATGGCCAGGACGTAGAGGCCGAACTGGAACTAACCCTGGAGGAAGCCTACCGGGGCGGAGAAAAACACCTGCAACTCTCCACCAGAGAAGCCTGTCCGTCTTGCGGGGGCTCCGGCATTGAAGGGGATTCCTTCTGCAACCGCTGCGGCGGAACCGGTACTAGCGCCGGCGTGAGAACACTGACGGTAAAAATTCCGGCCGGTGTGCACGAGGGTAGTCGCATCCGGCTAAAGGGCCAGGGCGGTGAAGGTTATGGCGGCGGAGCAAAAGGCGACCTGTACCTAAAAGTGCGCCTGTTGTCCCACCCTAGGTTTAAGGTGCAGGGCGATGACCTGGAAACCGAAGTGTTGCTGCGACCTGAACAGGCGGTACTTGGCGACCAGGTGTCGGTACCTACCTTGGACGGGCCGGTTAAAATGAAAGTGCCCGCTGGAATTAAGACCGGCCGGCGCCTGCGCCTCCGGGGTAAAGGGATGCCGCGCAAGGACGGTCGCGGAGACGAGTTTGTTCGTATAGTCATTGACATTCCAGATACCCTTACTCCCGAAGAGGAAAGTCTGTACCGGCAGCTGGCCGCGCTGAAGAAAGGGGTGTAATTATATGGCCAAGTTTTACCTGCGGTTCTACTGTCATACCCCGTCAGCCGAAGAGGACAACTGGGTGGACGTAACCGCTTTGGGCGTGCACCCCGACCTGGCCCAGCGGCTGGGTGATCTGGGCATCATCGATTACCAACGTGGCTTCGTTCCCGCCCGGCAGGCAACGCGCCTGCGCCGGGTGATGCGTTTGCGCCGGAATTTGGGCGTCAACCTGCCGGGGGCAGCCATTATCGTAGATTTATTAGAGCGCATTGAAGAACTGCAAGACGAAGTGGAAAGATTAAAAGGATAACCACCATGCCGCAATGTCCCAAACTAAGGAGGTGAATACCCGGCTAAGGCCCGGGTTTAACATATGGATATTAATCACTACACGCAAAAATCAAGGGAAGCACTTGCAGCAGCCCAGCAGTTGGCGGCGGAAAGACATCACCAGGAAGTGACGGGCAAGCACATGCTGGCGGCACTGCTGGCCCAAGAAGGGGGCATGGTGCCCCGCATCCTGGAACACGCCGGGGTGAGCCCGGTTAACTTGACTGCAGCGGTAGAGGAACTATTGCGCCGAATACCGGCGGTCACCGGTTACGAAAGTTCGTTGCGCATGGGTACAGGGTTGGCCCGGGTACTGGGCCGGGCTGAAAAAGAAACCAAAGGCATGAAGGACGACTATGTCAGCGTGGAACACGTGCTGCTGGCTTTGTTGGAAGACGGCGAGCCCGAGACGGTTGAAGCGCTGCGCCGGGCCGGCTTGACCAGGGACACCCTGCTTAATTCGCTGCGGACGGTGCGAGGCAGCCAGAGGGTTACCGGCGAAAACCCCGAAGACACATACGAGGCTCTGGAACGCTATGGCCGCGACCTAACCAGGCAGGCCGCCGACGGTAAACTCGACCCGGTAATTGGCCGGGATAACGAAATTCGCCGGGTGATGGAAATCCTGTCCCGGCGCACCAAGAACAACCCGGTGCTCATCGGTGAGCCCGGCGTGGGCAAAACCGCCATCGTGGAAGGTCTGGCCCGGCGCATTGTAGCCGGAGACGTACCCGAAGGGTTAAAAGACAAAAGCCTTATCGAGCTGGATATGGGCGCCCTGGTGGCCGGGGCCAAGTACCGGGGCGAGTTTGAAGAGCGTCTGAAGGCCGTACTTAAGGAAGTACAGCAGTCCAACGGCAAAATTATATTGTTTATCGATGAACTGCATACCGTGGTGGGCGCCGGGGCGGCAGAAGGCTCCGTTGATGCCGGCAATCTCTTAAAACCCATGCTGGCCCGGGGTGAACTGCGCACTATCGGCGCCACCACCCTGGATGAATACCGTAAGCACGTGGAAAAGGACGCCGCGTTTGAACGGCGCTTTCAACCGGTAGTGGTAAATCAGCCTTCGGTGGAGGATACTATCTCCATCCTTAGGGGCTTAAAGGAGCGTTACGAAGTACACCACGGGGTGCGTATTCAGGACAGCGCCCTGGTGGCAGCGGCGATGCTTTCCGACCGCTATATATCCGACCGGTTCCTGCCCGACAAGGCCATCGACCTGATGGACGAATCAGCGGCCCGACTGCGCACCGAAATTGATAGTATGCCGGCGGAACTGGATGAAATCACCCGCCGGATTATGCAGCTGGAAATAGAAGAAGCAGCTTTAAGTAAGGAAAAAGACCAGGCTTCCCAGGATCGGCTGGATAAAATTAAAAAACAAGTGGCCGAACTGCACAGCGAATCTGACGTCATGACCACCCAGTGGCAGGTGGAAAAACAAGCTATTTCCCGGGTGCGCCAGTTAAAAAAAGAAATTGAGGAAACCCGCCAGGAAATTGAGCGGGCCGAGCGGGAATACGACCTGAACCGGCTGGCCGAGCTGAGATACGGCAAACTAAACGACCTGGAACGCCGCCTGAAGGCCGAGGAAGAAACCCTGGCCGGCAAGCAGCAGCATGGTATGCTGCTGAAAGAGGAAGTGGACGAGGAAGACATTGCCCGGGTGGTCAGCCGCTGGACCGGCATTCCGTTGAACAAGTTGATGGAAGGGGAAAAGGAAAAACTAATCCACATGGACGAGGAACTGCACAAGCGAGTGGTGGGTCAGGACGAGGCGGTACAGGCGGTGGCCGATGCCGTGCTGCGTGCCCGGGCCGGCATCAAAGATCCCAACCGGCCCATCGGCAGCTTTATATTCTTGGGCCCCACCGGTGTAGGCAAGACCGAACTAGCCCGGGCTTTGGCCCAGGCGCTGTTTGATGACGAACGCAATATGACCAGGCTGGATATGTCTGAATACATGGAAAAACATGCCGTTTCCCGGCTGGTGGGCGCGCCTCCCGGTTACGTGGGTTATGACGAGGGCGGCCAATTAACAGAAGCGGTGCGGCGCAAACCTTACTCGGTAATCTTGCTGGACGAAATTGAAAAGGCGCACCCCGACGTGTTCAACATCCTGCTGCAGTTATTGGATGACGGCAGGCTCACCGATAGCCACGGTCGCACCGTCAACTTTAGGAACACCGTGGTGATTATGACCTCCAACCTGGGCAGCCATGAAATCCTCACCCGGCAGGAGCAGGGCGGCAGTTTTGATGAAATCAAGTCCGGTGTACTAGGCATTCTGCGCCAGCACTTTAGGCCCGAATTTTTAAACCGGGTGGACGAAATTGTGGTCTTCCACGCTCTGAACCAGGCTCAGGTACGGGATATTGCCGGCCTGCTGCTGCAGCGGTTGGCCCGGCGGGTCGAATCTGGTACCGACATTCGGTTGGAGTGGGACGAAGCGGCGCTAAACTACCTTGCTAACCGGGGCTATGAACCGGCTTACGGCGCCCGGCCACTAAAACGCTTAATTCAGCAGGAAGCAGAGACCGCCATCAGCCGGATGATCGTCAAGGGCGATATAAAAGCTCGGGAAACTATCACACTGCAGGGCGGAGCAAGTGGGCTAGTGGTTACTAAAAAATAATATACAAATTTTTATAATATAATAATATGCGTAAAAAGCGGGTTGTTTGAACAGCCCGCTTTTTACTATACAATAGCTCTTAGTATGTTAGATGAGTTATCATTGTTTTGACGCAAAATTTGAATGAAATTTGATTTAGGTAAATTTAGACATATTTCCCGAAGGAAATTTGCTGACAGTTGTCGAAAAATAATCTTGAATACTTAATGGATTTAATCGAGGATGGAGATGTCAGGTAATAATCATGATGCTTAAGCGGTAGCCGGCATAAATCGTTTAAACTAGGACGTGAACAGGTAATGAAAAAAGCAGTTGTGTTAAACAAAATAAACTTACTGGGTGTATTCTTACGCACTGCAGTGCCGCTTGTGCTCAGCGGTGTTGTGATCGGTATGCTACTGGGCATATATATGACCCGGGGTGATACGGTTGGTTTAAACCGATTTGTTGCTATGCTTAAAATCGCCCTGGTGATCGGTCTTCAGGGCCTGGCCTTATCCGTTTTGATTACTTTATGCGCCGGCATATATAACGTCATTATTAATCTTACCGGAGGTATCAGGATGACTACTGACGATACGGACAACAAGTAGCGCTATCCTAAGGCAATACTGTGAGGTACGATTAGACCCGGGCAAAAAATAAAAACCCCGGCGTGCCGGGGGAAATAATCTATTATATAAAGTTGATCAACCATGACTGTCCTATTTGCGACAGCCGCACTTGCCGTTGGCGTCTTCGCCCCATTCGTCGGTCATCTGCATTTTACTGACGAACTCGTCGCAGGGTCTACTGTTGGTTTCCACTAGTTTGCGTGTTTTTTCACACACTGCAGCCTCAATTTGTTTCCACTGCTTAAAGTGTAGACAATCCTTGCAAAGCATTGTTAACACCTACTCCCATTTTGCATGATTATCTCTTGCTAGGGATTAATCCTTATACATTATAAACAATAACAGCCATCAATTCCAGTAAAAGTTTTGTATACACTATAGAAAACCCTGGAAAGGGCTAAATATTTTCAATGCACTTAATTATAAAAAATATATTGTATTTTACCAATTCATATGTAAAAATTTAGAGGAGATTTTTTTTACTTAATTGATATACGTAGATGCACTGCTGCGAGAGGTGAAAACGAATTGGCATTAAGCTGCCGGGTTGAAAAACTTCAACCGGATATGGTTTTAAACGAGAATATATACGACAGCGAGAACGTGTTGCTATTGGCCCGGGGAACGATCCTTACCGTCGGAAACATTAACATCATCCGTAAGCTGGGTTTGGAAAAGATAAATGTTTTTAAGGAGGGTGAATTGCCTCGACCGTTGTCCAACCGCCTGGATCCGGCCGATATTAAGGAATTTCAAAACGTTTATTCGCGTTCAAAGGATGATTTTAAGGGGTTATTAAGGCATATTAGTGCCGGCAACTCTATTAGCCTTGATAAGGCATACAGCATCCCCGGCTCATTGCTTGCAAACGTTGACTCGCAAAATAATCTGTTTGCTTACCTCAATCGAGTTGACGGACTTGACGATATTACGCACGGGCATAGTGTCAACGTAGCCTTAATCTGCGCCGTAATTAGCAAGTGGTTGGGCCTGGATCGTAACGCGAGCAAAGAACTTATTGTAGCAGGGCTGTTGCATGATGTGGGTAAAAGTAAGGTTCCACCCGGTATATTAAATAAGCCCGGGAATCTGTCCGATGCCGAGTGGGTAGAAATAAAAAAGCATCCCCTTTACGGCTACCATATTCTTAAAGAAGCCCGGGTCTCGGAGAATCTTCTATTTGGGGCGTTATTGCACCACGAAAGGGAAGACGGCAGCGGTTACCCCCTAGGTTTAAAACGGGGGAAGATACCTGCGGCTGCCATGTCCATTGCCATTGCCGATATCTATGACGCCATGACTTCCAACCGTAGTTACCGGGCAAAAATGTGCCCGTTTGAAGTGATTAGGATGTTTCAAAGGAATTATTTCGGGCTCTTGGAAACCGGTATGCTGATGAAATTCATTAATCATATCGCAGAATGCTACCTGGGTGAATTGGTGCGCTTGAGCGATGGCAGGGAGGGAGAAGTTGTTTTTATCAACCCCCGCGATCCTGCCCGTCCCATTATTCAGTTGGCGGACAGTTGCGTTAACCTGGAGGAGGAAAACCACCTGGCAGTGGAAAGCATAATATCCGGATCAGCCGTCTAACTAGCGCTACTGAATAGACTGTGGGGATTTTGCCCGGGTAGGCACGGGGGTGTGCCCCTACATTGGGGACAAACTTTGAATATAAAAATTTCTATCCTCTTTTTTGCAACAATACTCCAATGATAATAAAGGCCCCACCGAGTAACTGGCGTTCGTCCAGAGTTTCCTGCAGTAGCCAGATACCGAGCAGCGCGGTGGAAAGCGGTTCAAAGGTACTGATGATGGCGGCCCGGGAGGCACCGATCCGCTTAACCCCCTGTAAGAGGGTAATCACTGAAAGGACAGTACACACTATCGCCAGGAACACAATCATCTCCCAGGCCCTTACGCTGATGGCAAGATCCAAGCTGCCCCCGCCCAGCCCCAAAACCAAAAAGAGGACGGCTGTAAATCCGGTGACATAACCCGAGTAAAGTACCACCGGAATGTTTAAGATAAGGCGCGTGCTGCCTACCAGGTATACCGCGTTAATCACAGCGGCGGCCAACGCAAACATTACACCCCGCATGTCCATACCCGTTTCCGGTTGTCCCAACACAATCACGCACCCGGCCATGGTTAAACCCAGTGCCAGCAATTTGCGCCAGGTGATCGACTCCTTTAAAAAAAAATAGGCCAGCAGGGTAACTACGGAAGGGTATACATACAATAGCAGGATGGCCATGGCAGCCGGTATATACTGGAACGCATAGAAAAGGCTAAGCACGGAAAGGGCGTGACCACCCATGGCCAGGGCTACCACCGCAGGCAACTGACGCTGTTCCAGTTTCCATGGCTGCCGGGAAAAAAACAACCAGGCCCAGATAGCCAGGGCCGCGATGGCGTAGCGCATGGAAAGGGTGGTTATTACGTTGGCTCCTTCACGGTATGCAATTTTGGCCGCTATAGCCTCGGTGCTGAGACTGACGGTAGCTACCAGCACCAGTATTAACCCAGCGGTTTCGGGGGTAAAAACAGATTGTTTTTGCTTGCTTTTTTTTGCTTGCTGCAATATAATCACCGTCAACAATTATATCACGGACAGGCAGTATTGCCTGTATTAAAGTTTAGTAACGGTTAGTTTGTTTGTGATGTGTCGTTATTAGCCACCAATGAAAAAATATGGTAAGATGGGTGATATGAATATGCCGCTTACCGGCGGTGCCGTTGTTACAAAAGCAAAAGGAGGCCTAGTAAGTGAAGAGTTATTCATCCGAACAAAATCAGATGGGCAGCATTAAGTACAATGAGGATGTTTTAAAAACCATGGTAGGCATGGCCCTGCAGGGGTTGGAAGGAATCGCTGGTATTGAAGGGAAAGGAACCGTCGGAATCCTGGGACGGAAAAATTTTTCCCATATAAACAAGATATCCGTGGAAGGCAATAAAGTAGTTATAGATTTGTCGCTGGTGGTCTCCTATGGCCTGGATTTACGAGCAAAGGCCAGGGAAGCGCAACAAAAAATTTGTGACACCATCGAGACCATGACAGACTTGCGCATCGGCGCGGTTAATGTAACGGTGGCCAACCTGGAATTTCATGAATAAGTACGTAGTAAAGCGGGGTCGGGCGCTTAACTTGTTAACTTATTGACAAAAAACGTCATTAAGTTAACAAGTTAAAAGCCCGACCCCGCGCACTTTGGGCAAGCTGGTGCCGCTTCAGTTACGGCATTACTACTATATTAGTGGGTACAGTACGTTCCCGACCATCGGAAGGACGGTTTAGTATTTCATCCTTGTAAACAAATGAGCTGGAACCGCCGCCGTCCAGGTTGTAGGCTTCAATAACACCAAACTCAATCAATTTTATTTGTAGATCTTCCAGGGTTACCCCGCTGCTCCAGTCGGCCTGGCGACCGTCTACCACGATCAGGATCAGGTCGTCATTGCCGTATTCGCCAATTATCGTGCGCGGTTGTTTTTGGTGCCGCCATGTTTCAGGAATGGGCAGGGGTTTGCGATTTTTAATCAGCGCCGGCACGAAACTAACCCCGGCTACGGGTTTGTGTTTGAGCAATGCACTCTCATCGTAAAAAATACCTCCCAACAATTCTCCGCCCCCGTCCACACCGGCAAAGAATAAATCCTTGTGGGACGGTTGGAACTCTCCGACCACCTTCCCATCCACAATGGTGTTGCCCATAGGCAGGACGTAGGTTTTCCCTTCCTGAACCACATTGTAAAATCCGCCGCCGTTAATTCCCAAAAGCGCACCGGTTCGCTTTACTGCGCCGCTGGTGGTTTCGCTTGCACCAAGTTCATCTTTACCTAGCACCACCTTGAAGGCGGTGGGGTCGTGTAATTTGATTTTGGCTATATAACCCCGGTAACCTATCCCCTGTAAAGGGAATACTTTAACATCTACTCGCTTGGAACTATGCTTGTAGATGGGCTGGCCCAAACGGTCAAGAATAATCTTTTCGTAAGCTTCATTGGACAGTTTCTGTTGGGAACTGCTTTTTTGAGCCAATTCACTGAGGATGCGATCTTGCTCCTGGTACAATTTTTGTTGTTGGGCGGCGGTCTCCCGGATGAATCCGATACTGCTTTGGAGTTGACGGGTGTCTTCCTGCACCGTTTCCATAGCTGGATCCAATTTCTCCAGGGGCACGGCAAGTGAACCACCGTTGCCAAGAGCATAGTAGGCTCCGGCCAGCATCCCGATAAACGGAGCTAATAGTATAATTATAAAAACATTAATAATCCTCATTGCCGCTCTCCATCATGATGTTAAGACTTTTCTCCAGCTTTTTAAGCTGACCGTCCAACTGCGAAATGCGTTCATTCACTGCTTCACCGGCCGAGCCGGTACTGGAAAGGGTTTTATCTGTCTGGGCCAGTGCTTCCTCGATGGCACCCATTTCCTCGCGTAGGGATTGAATATCTTCTTCCAGCATCTTCACATTCAAGGCGTTGGTCTCCTGAATCTCCCGCACCGTACGCTGCACATAATCGGTGGCATACCAGTACCCTCCATAAGTCAAACCAGCCCATAAAATGAGCAGGATGAAAATACCAAGTACCCCCGGTTTGGGGCCTGTTTGTTTACGTTTTTCCTGTCTACTTACGGGTTCCGTTACTTCTTTCATACCCTTCACTCCCGACTGTCTTTTTTACACAATTCAGCCCTTTACCGGCCCAAGGTAATTAGGCCCTTTAAGCAATGCAACTAAGGACCTGATTGGCGTTTTTAGTCGAATTATGCAGTTATGTAAAAATAAGTTCACCACCGGGACAAAAATATCCTGCCAATATTGGAAAAAAGGTAGCAGATCCCTAGGTACTAAAAAATCACGAAATGCTATGGCAAACTTTTTCAGGGGGAACTACATAGTTTGTTATAAGGTTGATCGGGAGGAGGGAGTATTAGATGCCTGCGGTGGTGGCATTAAGCGACCTGCATTTGGGGGAGGACTCCTCGGCGGCCAACCCTTTATTGGAACATGTTGTGCCTTCTTTTTTAAAAAACCGCCCCGAGTTCTGCCACCCACCCCGGAATAACACGCCTTATAAATTGAATACCTTGCTTAGAAAAATAGCGTGCCGGTACGGGGGTATTGCGGAACTGGTGCTGGTAGGCGACATCATGGATTTTGCGCTGGCTCCGTACCGGGATTGTGTTATGCAGGCGCGGGGATTTTTCCGGCAATTGTTTGAAGGCCTCCTGCCCGGTGCGGTGGTATGGGTGCCCGGCAACCACGATCATCATCTATGGGTTCAGGTGTATGAAACTGAATATATTGAAGTACCCCTGCGCCAAGGAAGATTACCGGTAGACGCGCCCTGTATCACCGGCCCGGGTAGATCCACAGGCGCCTTGTATGGATACAGTAGGGGAGTTTCATTTTTACTGGGCTTGCTGCCGGTTCACGTGCGAAACAGGTTCTGGCTGGCTTATCCCAACTACGTGACAAAATGCGGCGGGGATAATCTGCTGTTTCACCACGGGCACTTTTTTGACCGCACCCAGTCCTGGATTGGTACCACGCTGCTACAAGCCAGCAACCTGGCTGAGCTGGAAATGTTTAATTCGGCTTATTTAGATTTTGTTTGGTATGGCAGCGGCCAAGCGGGCCGGTTATCCGAACAGTTGGAGAATTTTTATGAGGAAATTCGCTGGCTGGGCGAGCGATTACAATTGCCCCTGGATTTTAAAACCAGGCGGCATCTGTTCAAACAAATGATTGGCCGTAACAGGAAAGCCGGCGACCGGAACTCCACCCTGAACCGCGGCCTGGCAGACCGGATATCTAATTACCTGGGTTATATTGAACGGGAACGTGAAACAGGCGTTGCTTATCCGGTAGATTTCAGCCTTGTTTTCGGGCATACTCACCGGCCCCTGGAAGCCCGGTTGGCCGGACGTCAGGTTTTTAATACCGGCGGCTGGACAGTGGATGAGATTTGGCCGGGTGAAGAAAACCTGTATTCGGCGGTTTTTATTGCTGTGCCGGGCGGCCGGTTCGAAGTGCAGAGAGTGCACATAGACCAGGAGATCTACAATTTTTGCCACCGTTTAAACCACGCCATCAGAAAGGAGATTAAAATAGATTTTGGTGCGCCGGGATAAGGGGAGCTTAAATTATGCGGTTAACTAAATTTATTTTCATAAAAAAAAGGTTTATAATAATGAACTGCCGAAATACAAATATATTATAAAGGAAGGCCAGGAGCCTTCTACACTGTCGGTATTGACAGTTAAGGCAACCGGTTCCCACACGTCACCGGTTGGCTGGCGTAAGAAGAGGAAAATAAAAAGCAATCGTCTGGACGGAAATATAAAAATTTAATCTGGAAGAGATCATGAAGATCCAGCTCCATCGAAAGGGAGTGTCTGTGATCTTTTTTTATTTCCGGTTATTTTACGATGAATGGAGGAAGCGAGTATGAAAAAGCTAATTTCTATGCTGGTGTTGTTGATTTTTGCAGTGGTTGCCCTGGCCGGTTGTGGCTCATCGGGTCAAGAACCTGCCCATGAAGAAAACAATGCGGCGGGAGCGGGTATGCTTCAGTTTACCGCCAACCCCGAGGACTTTATTCGCCAAGGATTTGTTACCAAGGATGGATGGAAGCTTACTTTTGAAAATATATATGTTAATTTGGCTAATGTCACCGCTTACCAGTCCGACCCACCTTATGACCCTGACACTGGCAGTGAGGTATCCGGGAAGGTTGTTGTGGGTCTGGAAGGCATGTCCATAATCGACTTGGCCGAGGGCGACGAGAACGCACCACCCATCTTGGTAGCCGAAGCTGTGGAAGCCCCGGCAGGTCACTACAATGCCATCTCCTGGGATATGGCAAAAATTGCTACCGGCCCTGCCGCTGGTTATTCTCTGGTAATTAACGGTAAAGCCGAAAAGGATGGCCGCACAATTGGTTTTATTATTAAGGATGAGAACGAGTACGGATACACTGGCGGTGAGTACATCGGTGACGAGCGCAAAGGTATTGTAACCGAAGGCGGTACTGCCGATATTGAAATGACTTTCCACTTTGATCACATCTTCGGTGATGCCGGTACACCCGCTGACGACGAGCTCAACGTTGGCGCCCCGGGTTTTGAACCCTTTGCCGCTCTGGCCGAACGAGATACCGTTGACGTGGACATGGCAATAATGAAAGAAAAAATGCCCGCAGAGGACTTCGCCAAACTGGAGGCTATGCTGCCTACCCTGGGTCATGTTGGTGAGGGACACTGTCACGCTGTTGTAAGGTAAAGGAGACAGGAGACATTATAAGCAAACTCTGGTCTGAATTCTGACTACTGACTACTGACTACTGACTACTGACTACTGACTACTGAACTTTCTTGGGAGGCTTGTCAGATGAAAAAGTATTTTGCTTTTCTAGTTGTAATCTGCTTGCTGGTGGCGTGGCCGGTTGCCGCGGCTTACGCCCACGGGGTGGATATCACTTACGGCAGTACCAGTGCCATACAATTAACCGCTAAGTACGACACCGGCGAACCGGTAAGCGAGGGCGATGTGGTTATCTATGCCCCGAATGAGCCTGCCACGCCTTGGAGTACCGGCAAAAGCGACGAAAACGGCAGCTTTACCTTTACCCCCGACCCGGCCCTGCAGGGCACCTGGGACGTGCAGGTGCGCAAGGCGGGCCACGGTGGTATGGTGCACATACCTGTTGAAGGCAGTGCGGTTCAGTCGGTCAGTACCGGGTTTACCACTGCCCAGGTAGTGATTATGAGCGCCAGTGTCATTTGGGGTTTGGTGGGAACAGCGTTGTACTTCTCTAGGAGGAAAAGCTAATGCATATACCGGACGGAATTCTGCCTACTGCTGTCTGTCTGGGCGGTTATGCTACCGCCGGGGCGGCTACCTGGTATTCCCTGCGTAAAATTAACCAGAGTGAGAATCCCCGGGAGGGGATACCCCGGGCATCACTGTTAACCGCTGCTTTCCTGGTGGCTTCCTGGGTGCACATTCCGGTACCCCCGGCCAGCGTGCACCTGCTGTTAAACGGGCTTTTGGGGGCAGTGCTGGGTTTTTACGCCTTCCCGGCCATCTTAATCGGCCTTTTCTTCCAGGCGGTGATGTTTCAGCACGGTGGTCTAACCACCCTGGGGATAAACGCCACCATTATCGGTGTGTCGGCCATACTGGCCCACCTTGTTTTCCAAATTCGTAAATTGTTCGGGCCGGATAACCGGACTGCCACAGGCATATTCGGTTTTTTGGCCGGTGCTTCCGGCATTGCGTTGGCTGCAGTGGCCGTTTTTGCGCTGCTGGTAACCACCATTCCCGCTAATATTGACGTGGAGGCGGAACGGACCGCCATTGGTATTTTAACCATCGCGCACATTCCTCTGATGCTGCTCGAGGGTGTGTTCACCGCCCTGGTGGTGCTATTCTTAATCCGAGTTAAACCAGAACTGCTGGAGGGCAAGTAAATGCAGTTACAGTTGGACCGCTACGCTTACCTGGAAACTCCGCTGCACCGCTGGGATCCCCGGTGCAAACTGGTGGGTATGATGGTACTGATATTCGCCTTTTCTTACGTTCGTGACCTAAGGTTGTTGCCGGTAATCCTGGTGGTTAGCGGGGCCATGTACGTTTATTCCGGATTACCACTGTCTTTTTTACTGTCCCGACTACGGTTGCCCGCCTTGTTTCTGCTGGCGGTGGCGGTGATATTGCCCTTTGCTTCCGGGCAAACCGTCCTTTTTCAAATCGGGCCTCTGGCGGTGAAAGAAGAGGGGTGCCTGGATCTACTGCGGATAGCTGTGAAATTCTTTTCCATCCTGACCTTGGGCATAATTCTATTCGGCACCATGCCATTTCTCACTGCTGTCAAGGCCATGCGCGGTTTGGGCCTGCCTTATATTCTGGCGGACATGACTTTGTTTGCCTATCGTTACTTGTTTGAAATCGGCGACGACCTGAAAGCAATGCAAACGGCCATGCGGCTGCGGGGTTTCCGCAATAAAAAACTTAGCGGCTTTAGTACCTTGGCTTCGCTGGCCGGCACCATCCTGGTGCGCAGTTTCGAACAATCGGATCGGGTGTTTAAAGCCATGATCCTCAGGGGGTACGGCCAACCCGCTTCTTTTAAAGATGAATTCCAGGCCCGGACCATCGACGTGGTAGCCCTTTTGCTGTTGCTATCTGCCGCCGCAGTCGTGGTAACCACGGAATTACTTTTGTATTAACAAACAATGAACATATTTTTTAAACGAGGGAGTTACATCTATGCCGCAACAAACACAGCAACAACCTAAGACTACCGTCTTGCCCGCGCTGGAGACAGTGGGCCTGGCATTTACCTACCCCGATCAACGACCGGTGTTGCGAGAGGTAAACCTTACCATCCGACCCGGGGAACGGGTGGGTATTATCGGCCCCAACGGGGCAGGGAAAACCACATTATTTATGCTTAGCTGCGGAGTGCTTAAACCCACCGCCGGTGAGGTTCGCCTGTTCGGCAAACCGGTGGTTACCGGCGATTTCCACCCCGAGGTGGGCATGGTGTTTCAAAACCAAAATGACCAATTATTCTGCCCTTCGGTGCAGGACGATGTCGCCTTTGGCCCGCGCAACCTGGGCTTATCCGGGGATGAGGTGGCCGAACGGGTTCGGGAAGCTTTTACTGTCACCGGTATCGGAGACCTGGCCGAACGGCCGCCCCACCACTTGTCCGGTGGCGAAAAGCGGTTGGTGGCCATTGCCGGTGTGCTAGCTATGCGCCCTAAACTGGTTATTTACGACGAGCCTACCTCAAACCTTGATATTCGCTACCGGCGGCGCCTAATTAATTTTCTACAGAATTCCAGGGAGACACTAATCATTGCTTCTCACGACCTGGAGTTTATTCTGGAAGTTTGTACCCGGGTGGTGCTGCTGCACGGGGGCACGATTAAGACTGGTGGTAATCCCTACGATATTCTTGGCGATATATATTTGATGGAAGAGCACGGGCTGGAACGACCCCACTCCCTGGTGCCTCACGCCGAGCCGCATCACGACAGGGCCGGCACTCGCTAGTTCCCCCCAAATTATAAAAGAATGAAGATAATACGTCCTTTCCCGGGCGTATTTTTTTTATTTTAGGGAAATATATGGTCGGAACAGTTATAAGTTTAAGACATGCCCATGGGAGGAAAACATGTATGATATTGAACTGTTAAACAGGATAACCCGTATTAGAACCCTGCATTACCGGAGAGATTTGGATGAGATCTATTTGCTGGCCAAATCCACCCCGTCTTTGACCCGCCACCTGCCTGAACTTCAGGAAGTGATCAACTGGTTTGACGGTATATTCAGCACCGATATTAAACACGAAGAACTTACCGGTTTCTGGTTTGACTTTGCCAACATGGTGCTGCAGAGATACGCGGTTTTATTTACAACGGAGCTATCCGCCGCTGACAACCTGGTGCGTAATTTTTTCCACCGTTTTTTTATGGCCCCCGGATTGTCTCAGATCAAGACTTCCTACAGGGAAAATGTAACCCCCTTGGTTTTTCTCGGCCGGGGTGGCCGAAAGGCGTATTATACTTTACCGCCAACCATACACAGGCCGCTGGCCATCATTCGCTTGCCCCGGGCTGCCCTGAACAATGTCTGGCGATGGACGGTGCTGGCACACGAAACAGGCCATGACGTTTTTTCCAGTGTTGGCGGTCTGGCCAGGGAGATGGATGTGCTGGTTGCGTCAACGGTTAATCAAGCGGCTGCGTCAGGTTACCTGTGCCTTCCACCTGTCAATGCTGTAATAGAGGGAAACGGGGCTCCGGTGGTGCTGGAAATGTCGCCGGGACAATTTGCGGTATCGCTTTGGAGCAGGTGGGTCAATGAATTATTTGCCGACCTGTTTTCAATTCTGATGTGCGGACCGGCCTGTGTGCTAACCATGCAAGAATTGCTCGGGTTCAATTCAGTCGGCAACTGGCACGGACTGCAAGGGCCGGATGCGCACCCCGTTCCTATATTTAGAAACATGATTAATTTACGAGTGCTGCACCGGATTGGTTTTATTAGTGATGCTGGTTTGCTGGAGCGGCGCATGGGCTGCTACGTCCAGTCGCCTTCAGAAATTATATGGTTACACGAGGAAAAGGTCGAGGTAGTCAGAGTAAATCTGGTCGAGATGTTAAAAATGGCTGATATTGTGGTGGACGCCATGTTGCACACCCCGCTTCAGAGCCTAAACAACCACTCGCTACGGCAAATAATCAATTTTGATGCCCAAGACCAGGTTATTGTTTCTCAAATGGCCATGGCAGTTATAGGTGAGGCACCGGTGGCGGTAAATGCCGAAGCCCGCCATCTGGCTGCAGCCGCCCAAATTGCTTTTGTTGAACAGCCGTACCAGGCCGACGATATACATAACAATGTTTTAAAACTTATGTCTGATTAAATAGAGCTTAATATAACTAAACATTAACAAGTGGTATTAGGGGGCATGCAGGTATGCGGCTGAGAACAAGCGAATAATGAACAAATAATGAAAACACAGCGGAGTATTACGAATTGAGGTGGCGCGGTTAAATGGATTTTAGTAAGTTGTTTGATTTAAATGGCCGGGTGGCGTTAATCACCGGCGGCGCGGGGGGCATTGGCCAGTGTGTAGCTCTTGGCCTGGCTCAGCAGGGGTGCCGTGTGGTGGTGGCGGACAAAAATATAAGCGGACTGGCAGATTTGCAACAAGCAGTTGAAGCGGCGGGTTCAGCATTTATGAGCCTGGAAGTGGATGTAACCGATGCTGCCACGGTGGACGGGATGACGGAATCGGTTGTTGCTGCGCTGGGCGGAATTGATATTTTGGTCAATTGCGCCGGGGTTAACAACCGACTTTCAGTTGTGGATTTGCCCGAGGCCGAGTGGGATAAGATTATCGATATTAATCTTAAGGGCACCTTTTTATGTTCTAAATCAGTGGTTAAGGTGATGCTCCAGCAGCAGGCAGGGAAAATTATTAATATCGGGTCGGTATCGTCGGTGCTGGGCCACCCCAACCACTCGGCCTATGCGGCCAGCAAGGGCGGAGTGTACTTGTTAACCAAAGTGCTGGCCATGGAAACCGCCAGGTCCGGCATTAATGTGAACTGCATCGGGCCTGCCTACATAGAAACGCCCCTGACCAGGGACTACCTGAGCAAGGGGGATAATTACAACAAAATAGCCGCCACCATACCCATGGGCAGGCTGGGCAGGCCGGAGGATATCGTGGGCGCGGTGGTTTACCTGGCCTCACCGGCCTCGGATTTTGTAACGGGCACGCTGCTGCTAGTAGACGGTGGCCGGTGCGCGGACTAGGAGGACTTAAGATGCGCAAAAAGGTAATCCTGACCATTGCCCCCACCGGCAATGTGCCCGCTAAAAAAGATAATCCCAGTGTGCCCCTCAGCCCCCGGGAAATAGTGGACGATATCATGGTCTGCTATGAACTGGGTGCCTCGGTGGCGCACATCCACGCCCGGGATTTACAGGGCCTGCCGACCACAAATCAAAAGGTTTTTCGGCAGATAAAAGATAAGTTGGCTGCCCGTTGCAATATTATCACCCAATTTTCCACTGGTGCCCGGGGCGGACAGGATCGGGAGCGGGGCGACTGCCTTGACGAAGGGCCGGAAATGGCCAGCCTTACCACCGGTTCATCCAACTTTGCCAAAGGTATCAACAGCAACTCGCCGGAACTGATTGAATACCTGGCCCGTAAAATGTACGAGAATGGCATTGTACCCGAGATTGAAGTCTTCGACGTGGCCATGATAGCCAATGCTCGTTATCTGTTACAAAAAGGCGTACTTAAAGAGCCTCTTAACTTCAACCTGGTGTTGAACGTGCCCGGCTCTATACCAGGCTCGCCCAAGAACCTGCTGCACCTGGCCGAATCGCTGCCCGCCGGATGCAACTTTTCGGTCACCGCCGTTGGCCGGGCACACGCCGACTTAATTGCCGTGGGTATTGCTATGGGGGCCAACATCAGGGTGGGGCTGGAAGACACTTTGGTTTACTCATACAGCGACGGTATCCCGGCCACTAATGCCATGCTGGTGGAGCGGGCAGTCCGGCTAATCCAAGAACTGGGCCGGGAAGTAGCCGCCCCCGAGGAAGCAAGAGAGGTGCTGGGGATTAATTAAGGGTTTTAGCTTTTAGTAGTTCGCTTGCATAATTTAAGGAATTGTGATACAAGGGAAATTAAATAGTTTGATTTAGCAACAGGAGTTTACTTATGAACGATATAAAAAAGCACGAAGGGGAAATTCTTCAGATACTATGCCGGGAGACCAAACCGATGGGCTCCGGTCAACTTAGAGCACTGTTACTGCAACGGGGCTTTAATCTCAGCGAGGCCACTGTGGGCCGGATTTTGTGTGACATGGATTTGAAGGATTTAACTGAGAAACTGGGTTTTAAAGGCCGGCAAATCACCGATCACGGCCGAAAGACGCTGGAAAGGGTCAATATTGCCAGTCAACAGAGCGTCAATAGTTCCCGGTTGCTAAAACTGTTAAATTCCACCCGACGGGAAGACCTTATTGATATGCTTGCCGCCAGGCGGGCCATCGAAAGGGAACTGGCCAGGCTGGCCTCGCTGAATGCCACCGCCAATGAAATAAAACAGTTGGAAGCAGTGCTGTATGAACAGGAACAGCTTGCCCTGAGAAATGAGATGTCCGCCGAACAGGATCTTAGTTTTCACCGGCTCATTGCCACGGCAGCTAAAAATAAAGTGCTGGCTGCCGCCCTGGATCTGATTAGGCAGGGCAGGCAAATGCCGGCCATTCTGGAATACATTCGTAAAGAAGTCCAAGGTGCAATGGCTGTGGAACACGTCCGGGTTTTGAGAGCTATAATAAGTCGGGATCCGGAAAAAGCTGAACAGGCCATGGTTGAACACATTGACAGTCTTATCTCCGACGTGGAAAAGTACTGGCAAGGATTAAACAAAAACAAAGCCAAAACCAAAACGAAATAATCGCCTTAATTTTTTAATGGCTACAACCAAAAAGCCGGCCCATTTCCCAAAAACGGGAGATGGACTGGCTTATTTGCTTTCCCCATTCAAATAATTTTGCACATATTAACGGTTTTGTACATAAGTAGTAATAAGCAGTACCTTGGTAATAGTTGGCATAATGCAAGGGGGTTGCCCTATGGCAAAGGTTGTAATAGCAGGCGGCGGTTGGGCCGGCACCGGGGCCGCCGTGGCGGCAGTGCAGGCCGGTGCAGATGTAACCCTGCTGGAACGTACGGACATGCTCCTGGGGACTGGCCTCGTGGGTGGAATAATGCGCAACAACGGCCGGTTTACCGCTACCGAAGAAGCTATCTTGATGGGCCTGGGCGATATTTTTAATGCTGTGGAAATGTGTGTCAGACACAGCAACATCAATTTTCCGGGTCATAAACACGCCACATTGTACGATGTGGCTAAAATAGAACCCTGCATAAAAGACATGCTTCTTAAAAAGGGAGTCAATATTTATACGCGCAGCCGGGTTGGGAACGTGGAAATGGGAGACGGTCAGATTAAGGCGGTAGTATTGGATTCAGGTGAACAAATTGAAGGCGATGTGTTTATCGACGCTACTGGAAGCGCCGGCCCCATGGGCAACTGCGCCAAATATGGAAACGGTTGCGCAATGTGCATTTTGCGTTGCATTACCTTCGGCGGTCGAGTCAGCCTGGCTGGTCAGGCCGGGATTAAGGAATATATGGGCTGCAAATCCGATGGCTCACCGGGAGCCATGAGTGGCTCCTGCAAATTGCACAAGGAGTCTCTAAATAAAAATATTTTGGAACAACTGAACAAACAAGGCGTAGTGGTTATCCCAGTACCCGAGATACTGCGCAAGAGCAAGAATATTTTGTCCAAGAAGGCTTGTCAGCAATATGCATTAACGGATTTTAGGGAAAATATTATCCTACTCGATACCGGGCACGCCAAACTTATGTCGCCCACTTATCCACTGGACATGCTTAGACAAGTGCCGGGACTGGAGAGTGCTCGTTTTGAAGACCCCTATGCCGGCGGTGTGGGCAACTCCATCAGGTATCTGGCTATATCGCCCCGGGATAACACTTTAAAAGTGGATGGCCTGACCAACCTGTTCTGCGCCGGCGAAAAGGCCGGTCCTATGGTAGGTCACACCGAGGCAATCGTGACGGGGGCCCTAGCCGGTCAAAATGCGGTGCGTCTGGCGCTGGGTCGGAAATTGTTAGAAATACCAACAACCTTGGCCATTGGTGATTATATCGCCTTTGTAAACGAGCGGGTTAAGGCGGGAGAAGGCCTAACCCAAAAATTTACTTTTTCCGGTTCAGTTTACTTTAAGCGGATGGTAAAGAACGGCCTTTACACAACCGATGTGCTGGCTATCCGTAACCGGGTGGAAGCGTCCGGAATGTTCAACGTTTACAAACAAAAAATACTATAACGTGAGACTGTACAGTTTAAATCTATAAGGTTATAATATCCTTGAGGTGGTGTAACCAATGGGGCGATGAGGAAGTATAAAATAGGCGAAATCGCCAGTTTGGCGGGGGTGAGTAAAAGAACCATAGATTATTATACCACCCTGGGACTGTTGATGTCGGTAAGATCTGAGAGTAATTACCGGTACTATGGCGGTGAAACGCTGGTGCGCCTGAAAATAATTGAAAGTATGAAGATGAGCCGATTTACCTTGGAAGAGATTAAGGAACAGTTAGTCCGATTGGATGATGGTGGTTACCCGCCGGCACCCGGTACGGAGGGAAACGGAATTAACGTGGAATTGCTGCGCCGGCAGCTTAAGCAGCTTGAAAAACAGCTTGTTCAACTGCAGCCCGGTAGCGTAGCAGGCTTAAACGAGGCCCAGACCGCCCGGTTACGAAACAAGGTCATGCTGCAAAGCATGGCGCTATTTCAGTCACTAATGCTTTATATCAACGAAATTAAGGCCTATATTTAATGAAATGTAACTATTCAGCATTTTCTTGATAATAAACAAATTATTAACAGGGAGGTTGGGTTAAGCAATGAATACATTGAAAGCATGGCTCTTAATGAGCGGCCTGACTGTACTGCTGGTACTGCTGGGCAGAGTTTTATTTGGCCCTTCCGGGGCGATGATGTTTTTTGTGATCGCCATTGCTCTTAATTTCTTCACTTATTTTTATAGTGACAAAATTGCTATTAAGATGACTAAATCGTATCCGGTTACCCGGGCAGAGGCGCCCGATCTTTACGAAATAGTGGGCCGGCTCTCCAAACGGGCTGGTATCCCCATGCCCAAGCTTTATGTAACCCCGTCCGCTCAGCCCAACGCCTTCGCTACGGGACGCAACCCGGCCAATTCGGCGGTAGCGGTAACCGAGGGGATCATGCGCCTTTTAAACCGCACCGAGGTGGAAGGAGTGCTGGCGCACGAACTGGCCCATATCAAGAACCGTGACGTGTTGGTGGGTACCATTGCAGCGGCGCTGGCCGGTGCCATCACCATGATGGCCAACGCTTTCCAGTGGGCAGCCATACTAGGCATGGGCCGTGGCGAAGACGAAGGCGGCGGCGGCTTAATTGGTGGCCTGATTATGGCCTTTTTAGCACCGCTGGCGGCCATGGTCATCCAGATGGCCATTTCTCGTTCCCGGGAGTACGCGGCTGACGCCGCCGGTGCCCAGATCGCCGGCTCGCCCGAAGGGTTGGCCAACGCGCTGCTAAAACTGGAGTCGGCTGCACAGCGTATACCCATGCAAGCCAACCCCGCCACCTCGCACCTATTTATTGTCAACCCACTTTCCGGGAAGTCTATGGCCCGGCTGTTCAGCACTCACCCACCTATTCAGGAACGGGTGGAAAAGCTGCGCTCCATGCGGGTATAATTGCCGCCTATGTCCGAAATAAAAGAAGTACTAATTGCGGCGGCGGAACAGTACGGCGTTTGGGGGCTGGTCCTGGTAACCTTTTTGGACTCCTTTATCAGCCCCATACCGCCGGAAGTTGTTTTTATTCCCCTAAGTCTTTTAAACCCGTCCGGCGCTCTGTGGCTGGCGTTAATAACCACCGGCACATCTGTCGCGGGAGCCGTTGTCGGTTATAGTCTCGGGCACAAATGCGGCAGGCCGCTAATGTGCCGTTTTTTTGACACCGCCAAGGTTAACCGGGCCGAACAATTTATCGGTAACCACGGTGTAATCGCAGTATTGTTGGCTTCTTTTACCCCCATACCCTTCAAGCTGATTACCATAACCTCCGGTATCCTGGGTATGTCCCTGGTCAAACTGATATTCTGGTCCACCCTGGGCCGGGCGGCGCGTTTTTTTCTGGAAGCCGCCGTGATTATGGCTTATGGCCGCACGGCCATGGAATTTCTTAGCGGCACCCAGTTTACGATACTGACACTGGGCCTTGGCCTGCTGGCCCTTACCATCTATATCATCTGGCGCCGTAAATAAAAACACCGGGGTCAGGGGGGAAGCAAAAGAATCGTCCCCTTGCTTCCCCCCTGACCCCTTTACTTTGCATTGAAGACCTTCCGGTAGGCAATGATAATAGCACATTATCACTGCGGAAGGTGGTCTAATGAATATAAAAGAAGCACATGTGATGGAAACCGAACAGGTAATTAAAGAGTTGGGAGCCGACCCGGAAAACGGACTCAGCGGTACCGATGCTACAGAGAGGCTGCAAAAATATGGTGAAAACCGGTTGAAGGAACACGGGGGTGTGTCACCCTGGGTAGTCCTGGTCAACCAATTTCGCAACATCATTGTGGTGCTGCTGGTGGCGGCCGCGTTAATATCGCTGGCGCTGGGGGATTTCGTTGAGGCGGCAGCTATAGTTGTGGTAATTGTGTTAAATGCTGCGTTTGGTTTTATTACCGAACACCGGGCCGGAAAGGCCATGAAAGCGCTAAAGGAAATGGTGGTGGCCACCGCCAAAGTGGTTAGGGATGGCCGGATTATGGAGCTTGATGCATCCAAGGTGGTTCCCGGCGACGTGCTGCTGTTGGAGGAAGGAGACCGCATCACCGCTGACGGGCGCCTGTTTGAAGCCGAAAACCTGGCGGTGGTGGAAGCCTCACTGACCGGGGAATCACAGCCTGTGGATAAAAAGACTACCCTTTTGCATGATGCAGCCCTGGCGCTGGGTGACCGGGTAAACATGGTGTTCACGGGCACCATGGTGGTGCGGGGCAACGGGCGGGCAGTGGTTACCGCCACCGGCAACGACACTGAGATGGGCGGCATATCGGCGCTGCTGGAAGATGCAGGGCAGGGAGACACCCCGCTGGAAAAGCGCCTGGGGGTGCTGGGCCGATCTCTGGCCGGTATTAGCCTGGGCATTGCCGCTTTAATGGCCCTGGTAGGTATTGCCCTGGGTCGCCCGGTGGTGGAAATCCTGGAAACATCTATCGCCTTGGCCATTGCTGCAGTACCCGAAGGGCTGCCGGCAGTAGCTACTATTACCTTGGCTATCGGTATGACCCGCATGGCCAGACAAAACGCCATTATCCGCCGGCTGCCGGCGGTGGAAACACTGGGATCTACCACCATCATCTGTACCGATAAAACCGGCACTCTGACGGAAAACGAGATGACTCTGGAGGAAATCTGGCTGGGCGACCGCACCGTTAATGTCACCGGCAGTGGTTACCGTCCCGAAGGGGGATTCAATGACGGGGATCACCGGGAAGAAGTGCGGGGCGACCTGGAACTGTTTCTTAAAGCCGGAGCACTATCCAGTAACGCGGCCATTAATAAGAATGAAACCGGCCAATGGGATGTGGTAGGCGATCCCACCGAAGGCGCTCTGGTTGTGGCAGCCTTAAAAGGGGGATTTGACCCGGAGGCGGGTAGACATGGTGAATATAAGGAATTAAAGGAAATTCCCTTTAACTCCGAGGAAAAGCGGATGGCCGTTTATTACCGTATGCCCGGGGGCGAACAGCTACTGATGGCCAAGGGGGCTCCGGGAGTAATTCTTGCCAATTGCACGGGGATGCTGCAAAACGGTCAAATCCTGCCACTTGATAACGCGGCCCGGGACAGGATTACCGCAGCCAACGACCGTATGGCCGAGCGTGGCCTGCGGGTACTGGCGCTGGCCTACAGACCCGTACAGTCAACCGGGGAAGAAGCTTATCAGGACCTGATACTGCTAGGTTTGGCCGGCATTGCCGATCCACCCCGGCAGGAAGCCGCTCAGGCCATCGCCGAGGCCGGCGGGGCGGGCATTCGTACAGTGATGATTACTGGAGATCAACCCGAAACCGCAAAAGCCATAGGCAAACGGTTGGGCCTGCCTCCCGGTCGGACGGTGCCCGGAGCGGCGTTGCACGCCATGTCTATGGCCGAGCTTTCGGATGAGTTGGCTCACACCAGTATTTTTGCCCGGGTGAACCCCGAGGACAAACTGGACATCGTGGATGCACTGCAGGAACAGGGACATATAGTGGCCATGACCGGCGACGGGGTTAACGACGCCCCGGCCCTTAAAGAGGCCGACATCGGCATCGCCATGGGTATTGAGGGCACCCCGGTGGCCCGGGAAGCCGCCGACATGGTACTTACCGACGATAATTTCGCTACCATTATCAAGGCGGTTAAAGAAGGGCGGGTCATATTTGAAAACATCACCAAGTTCATCCAGTACCTGTTCTCCTGCAACCTTAGCGAGATACTGGTTATTTTCATGGCTCTGCTTTTAGGTGTACCGCTACCACTAGTAGCATTACAGATACTTTGGCTCAATCTGGTCACCGACGTATTCCCGGCCCTATCCCTGGGTTGGGAGCCCGCCGAGCGGGGCATTATGGGCCGTCCACCCCGGGATCCCGACCAGGCTATACTCACCAACCGGTTCAAACTGCGCATATTAATTCAGGGGGTGGTGCTGGCTCTGGGTACCCTGGCTGCTTATTTGTACGTGCTTAATACCACCGATGATGTGGCTATAGCTAGAACTGTAGCCTTTGTCACCCTGGCGGCGGTACAGCTTTTCCATGTGTTTAACGTGCGGGGCGGCGGAAGACTGCGGCTGGATCGCACGCTGTTTTCCAACCCGGTGCTCTGGGGTGCCATAGTGCTGGTACTGGCGCTGCAAGCCCTGGCAGTATACCAACCGCTGTTGAACAGAGTGCTGCAGACGGTACCGCTGGGCGCCGGCGAGCTAATTACCGCTACGGTGGCCACGGTGATCGCCCTATTGGTCATTCAGGTGCTGAACCGGTTCCGGTTCATGTCCGAACCGGCCTAATTTATGTCCCTGGCGCTCCGGTAATATCACTCCGGGTCATTTTGAGTCGTAGGGGCACCCCTTGCGGGGGCCCGATTTGATGATGCGGGGGTATTCGTGAACCGAGCACCCGCGAGGGGGTGCCCCTACGGAATGATATTTTACTTTGTACTTTGGGGTTCCCTGCCGCTGAGGATTATATACACTACCAGGGCTACCAGGGCCGGGATTGAGGCATACAGGTACATCTGGGAATAGTCTGTCAGTTTGGAAACAATCCCCCACAGTGTGGCCCCAATGCCGATACCCAAGTCAAAGGAAGAGAAGAAGGTGGCATTGGCTGCCCCCCGCCGGTTGGGGGGTACATTTTTTACCGCCAGCGCCTGCATACCGGGCTGCACCGAGCCGAAGCCAACCCCGTAAATAACTCCGGCCAGTAAAAACATCGACAATGTTTGCGCTTGAGATAACACCAGCATGGCCGCGCCGATGCAAATAATGCCTGGTATAACCACTACGTTGAAACCCCTGCGATCTACCAGTATTCCGGCGACAGGCCGGATTAAAGTCAGTACCACCGCGTATACGGTAAAGAAAATGCCAATGTTGACAATGCCCCTCTGGGCCCCGTACAGGGCAATAAAGGAAACCACTGCACCGTAGGTGGTGGTCACGAAAAACATGACCAATGAGGGGCGCAAAGCAGACCTTTCATATAAGGCGCCCCGCTGGCCGGCACCGGCAATTTTCTCATAATGAATCAACGAACCCAATATAAACGTGGCCACCCCTAAGGCTGCGGAAATCACAAACAGGGTGGTAAAACCGGCGTTGCTGATAATATAAAGGCCCGCAGCCGGGGCGACGGCCATAGACAGGGTGGCGGCCAGACCGTAATAGCCCATCCCTTCCCCCAGTCGCTGTTTTGGAATTACGTCGGTGGCGATAGTACCACCGGCGGTGCTGGCTGCGCCCCAACCAAAACCGTGAATAAACCTGATGGCCAGCAGCATCGCCACGGTGGGGGCCCAGTTGTAAGCCAGGGAGGAAAGAAGGAAAATTACCAGGCCGACCAAGTAAATAACTTTCCGGCCGTAAACATCCAGTGCCATGCCCACAAAGGGCCTAATTAGTACCGCCGAAATGGTGAACACGCCGATAACCAACCCGGCCATCGCTTCGTCCCCGCCCAGGTGTTTTACGTACACGGGCAGGGTAGGCAGCAGCATTTGAAAACCTAGAAAAATGGTGAGGTTGGCCAGGCAGATTAGAATAAAGTCCCGGGTCCATAAGGGAACTTTCTGGCCAGTTTCGATTGCTTTTTCCGTCATAATTACCCCCTGATTAATCGAGTTTTGTAAGAAAAGTTGTATTGACAACTATTATAGGATAGTCCATCCCACTGCGTCTAGTCAAAGCAAAACAAAAATAAGGAAGAAGCAGGTTGCTAGCTTCTGTATGATATCGAGCAATCCCAGGGAAAAATAAGACAGGCAACTTGGAAATGGGAAAGGAGACAGACAATTGGTTAAACTGGACGATTACGAATCCATTATTGGCTCTGAGCGGGTGGAAGCCATCAGAGAACTGGCCGCCCCTCTGCAGGGAAGCGTGGTTCAACACATCAATTCCGCGGCGGTGGGCGGCGGAGTGGCAGAAATACTGAAAAGGCTGGTGCCCCTGATGGAGGACGTGGGGCTTGTCCCCCGCTGGAATGTGTTGCGGGGAACCGACGAATTTTTTTCCATCACCAAGACCTTCCACAACGCATTCCACGGCCAGCCCGTGGAAATAAACGATTTCATGTTCGATACTTACCGAGAGGTGTCCAGGCAGAATTTCGATCTGGTAGACACCGCCGCCGATTTCGTAATTCTGCATGACCAGCAGCCACTGGGCCTGGCCGAACTCCGCCCGGATCACCCGGGACATTGGATCTGGTATTGTCACATCGATCCGGTGGACGTAGACCGCCGGTTGTGGGAGTTTCTTCGCGATTACGCTTCCCTGTGCGATGGGGCTATTTACCACCTGCCCGAATACGTGAAGGAACTGGGCAGCCGGGTGCATGTAATGCCCCCGGCCATCGACCCCCTAAGCGAGAAGAACAGGGAAGTGGATGAAGAAGAACGTCTTGCCATTCTGTCCAACCTGGAGGTGCCCGATGATTTACCATTGATAGTACAGGTATCCCGTTTCGACCGACTAAAAGACCCGGTGGGTGTGATTAGATCATTCAAAATAGTACGGGATCAAGTGCCCTGTCGACTGGTTTTGGCTGGCGGGGGCGCAGGGGACGACCCTGAGGGCGTTCAGGTTCTGGAAGAGGCGCGCCGGGAGGCCGATGGAGACCCGGGGATTATGGTACTGGAACTTGCTCCCACTGCCGACCTGGAAATAAATGTGTTGCAGCGGTCAGCTGCCGTGGTGGTGCAAAAATCAGTGCGCGAGGGGTTTGGCCTAACCGTCACCGAGGCAATGTGGAAGGGCCGTCCGGTGGTGGCTTCCCCGGTAGGGGGGATACGCATCCAGGTGTTGCACGAGGAAACCGGCCTGGCGGCCAGTGGCGATGAAGTTGTTGCCGATGCAGTGGTACGCTTGTTAAAAGATCCCGCACTGGCTGCTTCCATCGGCGTGTCCGCCCGGGAAATGGTAAAGCGCAACTTTATTATGCCGGTGTATCTGGAGCGGTGGATCGGCCTGCTAGCTTCAGAAAGGCGTCTGACCTGCGATTGCTGATGGTACCGACTACACCCCGGCCAGCAGAGCCACAGGGAAACATCGCCATAAATCGTTTAGCGGCAGCACCCTAACTTTTGGTTCCGGGCCGGTTCCGGCGGTCATGGTTTCTTGGGTCAGAAGGTTCCGCCACAGGCCGGGAGCGTCCCCGGGCAGTAGGAGAAAGGTGTTGCCCCACATTGTTTCTCCCGGGTGTAGGCTGAGTGGATTGGTGTCCGGTTCGCGATAACCCGTCCCGAGCAGCGCCGTCATCCGGGGTACCGCCACCAGAGCCCAACTGGTTCCGGAACGCCTGGCAAATGCACAGACATGCCCGGCCCCGGGGCCACTGGCCTCTACCGGAACATATTCACCGTGGGTGAAAAGGTCAGCCCGGTTCCTGCGAAACTGAAGTGCCCTGTAAGCCAGGAAGAGCTTGACCCGCCCATCCCGCCATGACTCCAGCAGCTCCCGGGCTAGGGCTGTCAGGGCTACCCTGCCGTCTGCTTCCCGTTCCCTTAGTTCGTCCAGTATGGCCGCCCGGGCATCAAAGTCCACCGGGCGGCGGTTGTCCGGATCCACCAGGCTAAAGTCCCACAGTTCAGTACCCCGGTAAAAATCGGGTACCCCGGGGCAGGTTACCTTAAGCAGTACCTGGGCCAGTGAATTGATAGCGCCGTAATAGGATATGTAAGCCTGGAAAGGGGTAAAATCCCGCAGAAAAAGGTTGCTTTCCCCGGGTTCCAGGATGGACATGGCAAACTGTACCAGCGCCTTTTCATAATTTTCGTCAGGTTGGAGCCAGCTTGTGTGCATCCCGGCTTCCCGGGCTGCTTTTACCAAGTAGTCCGCCAGTCTTTCTTTAAATTCGGGTACTTCTCCCTCACTAAGGGGCCATGCTCCCACCAACGTCTGGTAAATGAATTGTTCCATATTACCCCCGGGTACAGGGTGCCCGCGGTGTAACGGCTTGTGCCTGTCATTCCAGCGTCGCCATAGCGCTAGGCGCTCAGCCCACAGGGCGGGGATTTCAGACAGTACGTTAATGCGCATGCGTACGTCTTCACCGCGCTTGGTGTCATGGGTGGCTGTTGCGTTCATCGTATGGGGATGGCGCTCCAACCGGTTATAGTTGCGGCGGTGAAATTCAGCCACCGATACCACGGCGTTATCCGGTTCACTGCCCACTTCGTTGATGGAGAGCAACCGGTTGTGGACGTACATGGCTGCGTCTTCAACCCCTTTGGCAGTAACCGGCCCGGTGAACTGCTGCCAGCGCATTACAAATTGCAGCCAGGCTTGTTGCTGCTTCCGGGGTTGGTTGATCCCGTCATCCAGCAACAGCACCCGGCGTAAAAAACTTACGGCTCGGGCTACGCCAGGGTTCCTTTGCAAGGCTAAGGCCAGAGCCTGTTCTATATACACCCGATCCCTGGCTGTCACTGTCAAACTGTTTGTATAGGTGCGGTAAACCGGGAAGCAGGCGATTACCTCAACCACGGCATCCTCCAGTTGATTCAGAGTCAGGTCGACACCGTGCCGATCCTGTTCCGCCAGGCGGCCCAGCTTTTCAGCCAGGGTGCGCATTTCACCGCCAAATAAACTCGCCATTGCTCGTTTTTTAAGGCTATATATTGTCTCTGCAAATGAAGCCGCCGGGCCGCCGTGACGGCGGTATATGATAGATAATTCGGCTAGCCCTGCATCGTGTACAAACAGTCCGTTGACCTGGTTTAGAAAATCATACCCGCTGGTACCGTGCACCGGCCACTCCGCCGGAAGTTCCTCAACAGATGGCCCCCTTTCATTATTTGACATTCCTAAAATTTTTTCCACCACCACGTAAAAGCCGGGGCGCTCTCCCGCACCGGTTAGGCGTTCCTGGAGTCGGCAAAGGTAGCTATTAGGATCATGCAGACCGTCGATGTGATCAATACGCAACCCGGTCACCAGCCCGGCCCGGGCCAAGTGGAAAATCAGACCATGGGTAGCTGCAAAAACGTGCTCATCCTCAACCCGCATTGATACCAGTTCGCTGATACTAAAGAACCGTCGGTAATTGATTTCCCGGTTTGCTGTCCGCCAGAACGCCAATCGGTAGTGCTGCTCGGCCAGCAGTTTTTCCAGGTGCGCAAAGCTGTCCGGCTGCCCCTTAATGCCGTTAATTGTCAGCAGAGCATGATCAACAAAAGATTTTGTTTTAGAATCAGTCCGGTAAAGTTGCCACAAAAGGTCTGTAATTTTTCGCCATGCTGCCGTATAGCCGGTGTCGCCGCGGGGAGGCAGTTTGTCTAGGTCAGTCATTAGTTCCCCGAGCTGGGGCGGTATGGGGCCAGGGCCCAGAATCAGGCGGTACGAACCGGGTCTGACAGGCATTATATCCCCGTAGTACTGCACCCCAAAGCCATTCTTAGTTAGCAACAGGGTCAATTCCCCATTTTCCAGCGCCTGGCCGTAGGGGGAACCTAAAACGGGCAGTAGTACTTTGCCGGCCATCCCGGAGCGGCTGGTTTGCCAGTCGATATCAAAGTAGCCGGCGTAGGGTGAATCGGGCCCGTGCTGCAGCACATCAGCCCACCAAGGGTTTTCGACGCTGGCGGCCATGTGGTTGGGTACAATGTCCAGCACCAACCCCATATCCTGCTGCCGCAGGGTTTCGGCCAGTTTGAAGAATGCTTCATCTCCTCCCAGTTCTCTATTCACCCTCGTGGGATCCGCCAAGTCGTACCCGTGACCGCTACCCTGCTTGGCCTGCAGCAAGGGGGAAGCATAAATGTCGGTTACACCCAGCTGGTACAAGTACGGCACCAAGGCTCGGGCGTCCTCGAAACTGAACTCGCCATTGAATTGGAACCGGTAGGTGGCCGAGGGGATCCGCAGTTCCGCCATTTTTAGCAGTTCCTTTCCATTTGCAGTTTTTCACCCAGGGTATCGAAACGATTCAACCAGATGAGGGCGTTTTCATCCCCTTGCCCTGCCTTCCCGCGGTAATCCGGGTAAACGTCCTGCAACAGTCGGTGGTAAATGTTTTGCGCTTTCCACAGATCCACGTAAAAAGGCATCGAGCGAGCCAATTTGGTCATAGCCAATAGCAGTTCCAGCCTGGCGATGTCGGCGGGATCAGCCTGCAAATCCACTGCCGACTTAACCATGGCTTTTTCCAGCACATAACTAAGACCTTCGTTTTCCAGTTCGATGTCCAAGGCACCCGCCTCGTCCAAAAGGCTATTAATTTTATCCTGGTTCAGCACATCGCGGGCGAATGTGCGTCGCAAGCTGGTGTTTAGATAAAAGTCCGCGGAACATACCAAGGCCTGGGGCAAGGGTATGTTCAGATCCTTAAGGAACAGCATTAATGAAGCATGACGTTCATATATTTTCCGGTAATCCTCTTCCAGTTCGTAAAGGGTGGAGGTTAGGATCAAATCCAAGATCTTGCGTTGCTGATCCCGGAAAAGCTGTTTTAATGAGTAAATACTTCCGTTTTTAAAATAATGGTTAAGTAGATTAATCACCGCCGGAAAGTCAGCCCGGTTAAAGGCCTCGCTAACCCCCTGTTCCATTTCTTTGAACTCATGCTCCCCGCCGAATGCCCTCACCCCACCGCTTACGTTGTGGTACCCAAAGTAGACAACTCCGTAGCTTACCAGGGCCGACTCCAGGGTAACCCCTGAGGTAACCCGGGCCTGACCAACAACCAGTTTTGATTTGCCCGCTTCTAGTATCCGGTTATCCAGACGATCCACGGTATAACAAAAGACCGGGGTTTTCCGCCCGTAATCGTTGAACAGGGAACTGATGGCGTAGTGGGCGCCCACCTTGGGCAGATCCACCATGGCCGGGGTGGCATATTTTTCGTAAATATAGGCTCCGTCACGGTGTTGGGGAATATTGCTTTTAGCCTCTTTTAACATGGCCAGAAACTCCGGCTCCGGGTTGGTATCGAACAAGTCTTGGGCCAGTTGAATCACCCGCCTGGCATACTGAATCACCTGCACCGTTTCAATGCCCGATATTTCGTCGAAAAACCAACCGCAGCTGGTGTACATCAGCATGGCGTGCCGCTGCAGTTCAAGCAATTTAAGCACGGTTACCTTTTCTTCTTCATTTAGCGGCCGGGCGGCCTGGGCCGCGAGCCACCGGTTTAGGTTTACAGGCGAGCGATCCAGCACGACCTCGATATAATCGTTACGGGCCTGCCAGGGATCTTTAAGAAATTGGCGGGCCAGTTCCTCGTAACCCGGGGCCAGGGTGTCCCGCAGCCAGTCTAGAGCGTGCCGCAGAGACGCGCGCCAGGCTTGGTTCCAACCCTCGTGCATGCCCGTGTTACAGCCACAATCTTCCTTCCACCGGCCCACCCCGTGGGCACAGCTCCAGGCGGTGTGCTCATGGATTTCCACTTCGTGAGTGGGCGGGTGCATCGCCATGAATTCGCTATAGTTGGTAATGCGCGCCAGGTTGTTGGATTCAATGAATTGTAGTGCATACGCCAGCGCCATTTGCCCATGGCGGTGGTGGTGCCCGTATGTTTCACCGTCGGTGGCGATATGCACCAACTGGGGGCGTTGCCGGGCGTCGGAAAAGCCGCCTAGGAGGCGGTGCGCGAAACGTTCACCATTGGTAAGCAGTTTCTCAAAGGCCACGGCCTGGGAAATGGGCCCATCGTAAAAAAAGATGTTGATGGATCGACCCGAGGCGGGAATGTTTAGCCGGTAGCACATCGAGGGATCGATACCCCTGGTGCTCACCTCTTGCCATTGACCGCCTTCTATTTGGCGTTCCCGCCGGGCCTGGTACTGGGTAAGGACAGTGAAAGTGATACCGTGCTCGGCCATGATGTCCAGGGTCTCCAGATCCACCGCGGTTTCCGGCAGCCACATCCCCTCGGGCCGGCGACCAAACCGGCTTTCGAAATCCCTGATGCCCCAAATTACCTGGGTATACTTGTCGCGCCGGTTGGCCAAGGGCATAATCATATGGTTATAGGCCTGGGCGAAGGACGAGCCGTGTCCGGAAAAGTGCTGCATGCTTTCCCGGTCGGAATCAATTACCGCCCGGTAAATATCAGGGTCGTTCGATTCTAGCCAGTCTAGCAGCGTGGGCCCGAAATTGAAGCTTATTTTACTGTAATTGTTGATGATGTCCCTGATCCAGCCGCACTCGGTTAGGATGCGTGCTGCCGTGTTGGGCGCGTAGCACTCGGCGGTAATCCGTTCGTTCCAGTCGTGGTATGGATGGGCTGAATCCTGTAGTTCCACCGCCTCCAGCCACGGGTTCTCCCGCGGTGGTTGGTAAAAGTGGCCGTGCACACAAAGGTAACGCTCCATAGCGGTAAATCCTCCTTTTTGGTGCCAGGTGTTGCAAGTTGGATTTGTTGCAAGTTGTCAACTTGCAACAAATCCAACTTGCAACACCTGGCACCAAACATCTACACTTGCCGAAACAATAAGCAGGCTTTGGGCCCCACTGTTATTTCTAATGTTCCCGGTGATTCAAATTCACCAGGTGCGCTGCTGCCCGGGCCCAGCCACTGTTCCTCGGCAGTGTCCAGCAGCTTTTGCCAGCGCCCCGGGGGCACGGGCAGGGTGGTGGCCGTTGAGGCTTGGTTGAAAGACAGCACCAGGCACACTTGGTCTGGGCCGCTCCAACGCCGGAGGAACAGCAGTCTTTCCGGTTCCCTGTCCAGCACCTCCAGGTTCCCCCTGTCTGGGCCTGTCAGGGCCGGCACCTCGCGGCGCAACTGCAGCAGTTTTCGGTATAACTGGTACAGCACCCGATGGGGGTTTTGGTTACGCAGTTGGTGGTTAAGTTGGGAGCGTAAAAAAGTGGCTTCTTTCTGGGGGTCAGGGACTTTGCCCTCCCAGCCGAAGTCGGCGAACTCCTCCTGCCGCCCTTCCCGTACATCTGCGGCCAGCTCTTTGTCCGGGTGGCTGGTGAAGTATTGGAAGGGTGCTGTTTCACCATACTCTTCCCCCATAAAAATCAAGGGGACGAAAGGCGATAGGATTACAGCACAGGCAGCCAGCTTCAATCCGTCAAAGTTAGTCAGGGCGGAAAGTCTCTTCCCCCGGGCGCGGTTGCCCACCTGGTCGTGATTCTGGGCAAAAACGATAAATTGGCGGGCGGGGGCCAGCCAGGGCGGACTGCCGTGACTGCGTTCACGGTATTCCGAATACTGGCCGGTGTAAACATAGCCGTGCCTAAAGGCCCGGGCCAGGTGCCGTAATCCACCGTAGTCCAGGTAATACCCGTCTCGTTCTCCGGTCAGGAGACTGTGCAGGGCGTGGTGAAAGTCGTCGGTCCACTGGGCATCGAAACCGTATCCTCCGATGGCCCGGGGTAGGATAACCCGGGGATCGTTGAGGTCGCTTTCGGCAACCATGTATACCCTGCGTCCCAGTCTTTCGCCCAGGCTGTTTACAGCGTCGTTTAGTTCCCCCAGGAAGGGTTGGGCCGAAAGGTCCATAATGGCGTGTACAGCGTCCAACCGGAACCCGTCCAGGTGGAAATCGGTCAGCCAGTACAGGGCGTTGGCGATGAAGAAGCGTCTCACCTCGTCGCTGCCGGCCCCGTCAAAATTGATGGACGGGCCCCAAGGCCCGGTATAGCGATCGGTAAAATAAGGGGCAAATTCGGCCAGGTAATTGCCCTCGGGTCCCAGGTGGTTATATACAACGTCCAGCAGCACCGCCAACCCCTGTTGGTGGCAAGCGTTTACCAGTCGCTGCAGCCCCTCGGGCCCACCGTACGAATGCTGTACGGCAAAGGGGTATACCCCGTCGTAACCCCAGTTTCGTTGGCCCGGAAACTGGGCGACGGGCATTATCTCCAAGGTGTTGACGCCCAGTTTGGTTAAGGAGTCAAGGTGGGGGATTATCGCGTCAAAAGTGCCCTCGGTAGTAAAAGTGCCCACATGCAATTCGTACAGAACCAAGTCGCTCCGGGCCGGGGCGAACCAACCCTGGTCTGTCCAGGTGAAGGCGCCGTTATCCACCACCCGGGAAGGCCCGTGTACACCATCCGGTTGGTAGCGTGAGGCCGGGTCGGGAAGCTCCTTTTTCTCATCCAGCAGGTAGAGGTAAAGACTGCCCGGTTCGACCCCTGCAAAGACCCCGTGGTGATAACCCCGTTTATTACGGAGCAGGGGCAGGGTTTGTTCCCGGGGTGCCACGATACGCACAGCCACCCGATCGGCCAGCGGGGCCCAGACCATAAAACGGCAGCGATTGTCGCCCAGGTAAACGGCACCGGGGCATCCCACGCCGGTCGGAATTAAGTTATTATAACCAGTGTCCGTCATTGTTTAGTCACCTTTTTTCCTGAGCCTGTCAATTGCCCTCAGTATCTCCAGTACACCAGCCATCCGGTTCAAGTCTTCCAAATCACGGCGGGCCTTGCGCCGCCAGTTGGGTTTTTCGGGGCCGGTGCCGGGGATGTTTTGGGGCGCCGTCTCCAACCACAGATCCTCCAGGTTGACCAGCACGATACCCGCGGGCCCGGCGGCCAGATACTTGTAGCACGCCTTAAGCACGGTCTGCACGTTGCCTGCCGGTGTCTTGAGCAGGCCCTGGTGGTATAGGAACCTGGACAGGGCTGCGAGGGTACCCGGTTCGCTTTGCCGCCAGTAGGCGGTAAAAGTCGGCATGTCGTGGGTATTCACGCAGGCCAGGGATCCGGCGGGGACGGGGTGCAGACCCCGCCGTAGTACCGGATTGAATTCAAATGGCAGCACGTACATGCGGCTGAGTCCGTTCCGGGACATGGCTGCCCGAACACTCTCGGGAACGGTACCCAGATCCTCGCCCACCAGTATTGTTCGGTGGCGCCGGGACTCCAGGGCTAAAATGGCGTAAAATTCCTCGGCCGGATAGCGTACGTAAACTCCTTCGCCAGCCGGCAGGCCGGCGGGGATCCAAAAAAGTCGGTGCATCCCCATTACGTGATCCAGACGCAACACACCGGCATGCCGGAGGTGGTGGCGCAGACCGGCGATAAAATAGCTGTAGGCCTGCTGCCTTAGCCCATCGGGATGCAGGGGTGGAAATCCCCAGTTCTGCCCCCTCGTATTAAGTCGATCCGGCGGTGCTCCGCAGGTCGCCCCGGTGGCGAAAGCACTTTGCTCACGCCATACGTCATATCCGCTACCGTGAACGCCCAGTGGAAAATCAAGGTACAAACCCGGCCCGTGTTCCCGGGCCCGTACTGCCAGATTGTGAAATTGTTGGTGGGCCACCCACTGCACATACAGGTGATACCGCTCTGCTTCCGGGTCGAAGTCACCCGGCCTTAGCTCCCCGCTGCGCATGTGTTTCGGCCATTTGGTCCAAACCGAACCTTGCCGGACAACGGCGGCCCGAAAGCGGGCGTAATCTTGTACGGCCGGGTTTTCCGCCGCCCAGCGGCGTAACTCGCCAAGTCTGGTGGATGCACCTGTGTAACAGCAGTTTGCCAGTAGTTCAAGGGCTTTACGTTTTACAATCATGCCCCGGCGGTAATCAACCAGGGGTGCTTGGCGGAGGTTTGCAATCTCGGCTTGGAACGCCGGTGAAGTTAATAATTCCCGGGCTGGCGGGCAACTTTCCAGTTCCGGAATCCGGGCCACGTCCAGGTAAAATTCGTTCCAGAACATGCGGCTTACCGGAGCATAAGGGCTGGGGTCGAACGGATCGTCCAGGTAGGCGGCCAATAGCGGCAGTGTGCCGGCCAGGCTGCCCCCCAGTGACCGAACCCAGTTATGAAGTGTCTCCAGGTCGGTAACATCGCCGGCGGCCCAACTTCCTTTGGAACGCAGGGCGTAAAGCGGCACGAACACCCCCCATAGCCGGTCATCGCCGGCGGGTAATGCATATGCCCGGGCCGGCGCAGATATTAGCGTAGTTTCACAAACGCTGTCCGAAAATTGTATGGTCAGCTGGTGGTACCCCGGCGGCAGTCCCATAGGGAGAAGTAGGCGCCGGGCGGTGTAATCCACCCCGGCTACTTTTTCCGCTCTCACCACGGGTAGGCGGGCCAGTTCACAAATCAACTGTCTGGGTGCGCCTGCTTCGGGTTCCAGGCGGACGAGGATGCGGCCAGCCCAACGGTCAGCCTCCAGGCGCAGTTCCAGGGCAGGTTTTTCTCCCGCCCGGCAAACTGCCACCGGCTCGCAGCGGCGCGACCATAGCTCAAGCCTGCGCCGGTGGAGCGCGTCCGGTATATCCGCCGCGCCGGCCACCGGCGCCCCCAGCGCGCCCAATGCAGCCAGCAAAGTGTGCGGCGATGCCTGCCGGAGACCGCCGGTAAAATCTTGGTATTTGGTTGTAATACCGTACAGTCGGGCCAACTGCTCAAGGGCACGCCGCGCCCCGTCATCCATGCCTACCAGCCTCCATCTGCTAATTAGGTTGCAGCGACCGCCAATGGGTGCGTAATCATTCTATGCATCCCAATTAAGCGTCGTACTTTTTCACTGGTATTTTGCGCATTTTTTAAATTTTTACCACTGCTGCTGGTTTACTTTTACGAAAAGAATTAGTTTACAGGACATTAGTATTAACACATCAAAATGTAAAAGAACCCTAAACTCCTGCACTGAAAGGGAGCGGGCTCTAAAAATGCTTATGTAAGTTTAAGGCAGGAACAACTAGGATTATTAAAGCCTTTATCTGGCACTTTATAAGCCGGCAACCATAAACCCATTAAAAAGGGGATAAAGATTATAAAATCTTGATCCCCTAGGTCGTTTACCGAACTTTCAGATGTCAACCTGCACCCGTAATATTAAAGGATTGCTTTCTTAAATTCCTCGATACCAATCCGCTCAATAAACTTGGAAGTCCGCTCCCGTTTTTTGGCGTTGGCTCCGTAGTATTCGAAACATTTTTTAGCCAGGGCCACCACTTCTTCACTGCTTAGTTCCTCAGCTATAACATCGCCGATCCTGGGTTTACGGCCGGAATTGCCGCCAAAGGAAACCGTCCAACCCGATTTTTTGCCGAAGGCGCCGAAATCTCGTACCAAGCCCTCGCCACAGTTATTTGGGCAGCCCGAAATGCCAATCTTGGCTTTAGCGGGCAGATCTATTGAGCCCACGAATAATTTCTCCAGTTCACCACCCAAACCCAGCGAATCCTGCATGCCGTACTTACATACCGCAGTGCCCGGGCAGGCCTGCACGTAATGTACACACAATTCTACGGCCGGACCCACATCCAGCCCCAGATCCGCCCACACTTCGTCCACTATTTCCGGCTCCATGCCCACCAGGGCCAGCCGATGACCCGAGGTAATCTTAATGATCGGTATGTTATGTTTGCGGGCGGTTTGGGCGATGTTTTCCATAATATCGGGAGTAATTAGTCCCATGGGCGTCCTGGGCACAATAGCAAAAGTTTTTTTGTCCCGCTGAATAAATGCTCCTTTAGGTGTTTCAGACATATTTACACTTCCTTTCTGGTGATGCGATTGATAAAATTAACCATCTGGTTATATTCAACATAAACTGGTTTTTTTCCTTCTCCAGGGGCATTGCATAATCAGTCTTGCGGATAATGCAATTTTGTCGGGCTGCCGTGTTACAATAAATAAAGTTAATTCGTAAGCCACAAAACACAATAAAGTTGGTGACCTAACAATGGAACTTAATGCCCAGCAGATAACAGCGATACTGGAAGATGCGGGAGGGCCGCAACCGGCTGTGTTTTTTAACCGCCTGGCCCGGTTTGTAGCCGTCTTGCGCAGTTTGGGCTTGAACGCCGGCACCTCCGAATTGAACGACGCCGCCAGGGCACTGGCCAGGGTGGATGTGCTGAACAAAGAACAATTTCGTCTGGCCCTGCGGGCCACCCTGGTCAAAAAGCAGCGGGATGTCAGGGTCTTTGACCTAGCTTTTGAAAGGTTTTTTGCGCCCGGTGAAGTTCAGGAGCAATTGCGCCGCCAGGAAGCTGAGGCAGTGGAAGAACGGGAGCGGGTAATGGAGCAGTCCCAGGCCGAGATCAGGGACGGGGTGGCCCAAAGCGGCGGTGACTGGGCCGGAGGGGCCACAGAACACCTGAGTCTTACTGCTGAACAGTTGGAAACATACTCCAAATTGCCGGAGGGTGAAAAGAACAGGATTCGTAATCTGTTGGAAAATTATCGGGGCAACCCGGTTAACGATCCATCCAGCTTGATTGCCCAGGTGGTTGAAGCGTCACTCGAGTACTGGCGTTACCACCTGAACCGGCAGGAAATGGAGAATCATTCGCACCGCCGGGAACCCGTAGCAAATTATAGCGGGGACGAATCGGTTGATCAAGTGGTCCGCTCAGTGGCCAGGGACCTGGTGGGAGAACCCGAGGAGTCACTGCTGGAAAGGGATATGCTGGCGATTAAGGAACAGGAAATGCCAGCGGTAACAATATTGCTGCGTAAAATGGCTCGGCGTTTGGCCACCGGCCTTTCACGGTGTTACCGCAGCAGTCGCAAAAAGAAGTCTATTGACATTCGGCGCACCGTGCGGGGTAGTGTACGATTCGGCGGCCTGCCCCTTAATTTGCATTTCCGGGGCCGGCGGGTGCAAAAACCACGGCTGATTCTGGTCTGTGATGTGTCCGCCTCCATGGCGGCCTACGCCCGGTTGGTAATCCAGTTTGTGTACGGCCTGTCCGATGTGGTGCGGGACATAGAGACATTCATATTTTCAGAGGATCTGGAACGCATTACCCCTAAGTTGCGCCAGCGCATGGGTTTTGCCGCCACCATGTCGGCGGTGATGGCTGAAAGCACCCAGTGGGGTAAAACCACCAACCTGGCGGCGGCGCTGCGCACCCTGGTCGGAGATTACGACCAGATGTTAACCCGCAACAGCTACTTGATTATAGTCAGCGATACCAAGACACTGGAACCGGAAAACTCAATTGAATTGCTGGGTGACATCAGGCGGCGGGTAAAAGGGGTACTGTGGCTTAACACTCTGCCTCGCAGTCAGTGGCAGGGGGTACGGACCGTGGCCCCGTTTAGGCGGGAGGTGCGTATGTTGGAAAGCAATACTCTGGCCCAGCTTGAAAAATCAATGCATGTTATCTAATTGTTATCTGATAGGTAATCACTTAGGAGTCGGGAGTTAGAAGTCCGAATAAGAACCGGCAAAAAAATATTAATATTTACTGGTATGGCAGAAGGTGCTTACTGCCTGAACAGTATCAAAAAATAACCCCGGGATGATTGAACAGCCCCCTGTCAAGTAGACAGTGGAAATAATAAAAATCCTAGACATCAATCATTTTCGTATGGTTGGTGTCTTTTTTATGCTGCTGAACTGTTAAGGTATTGTCTGTATTCCAATGGGGTCATACCATTTAATCTCTTCTGATAGCGATGACAATTGTAATAATTTATGTACTCTATGACGGCTGCTTCCAGCTCTTCATAGGTGGCGAATTTATGGAGATAATACATTTCCGATTTTATCATTCCCCAGAATGACTCCATCGGCCCATTATCAATGCAACGGGCTACCCTAGACATGCTTTGGGTCATACCTGCCTCGTCTAGTTTCTTCTTAAACAGCTTACTTGTATATTGGAAACCACGGTCACTATGAAAGAGGGGTTTCGCTTCCGGATAAGTTAGATGGGCCAGGTCAAAGGTTCTAAAAACGAGTTCATTGTTGTTGGAGTGTCCAAGGACATAAGAAACAATACTTTTATCTGCCAAATCAAGGATTGCGCTCAA
>LADP01000007.1 GCA_000961575.1 Peptococcaceae bacterium BRH_c8a | reverse complement strand
TTCGATGAAGACGAGCTCGAAGAAACCGAAGGGAATACATTTGCCTATGACGCATTGAACCGGCTAATCAGCGTGCGGGAAGCCAGTGGCGAGTACAAAAACTACTACTACGACACCCTGGGCAACCGCATTGCCTTAATCGAGCAGGAAAAAGAGTATACAGAGGCTAAATATTACCAGTACAACAACTTGAACCAACTAACCAAACAGTATGACCACGACGGCGACGTCAAGCACTACAGCTACGATAACCGCGGCAACCTGACTGAAATGCGCAGCGAGGGCAAGGTATTCAACACCTACGCCTTTGACGCCGCCAACCAGTTGATTGAAGTGACCAACAAGTTCGGTGACACTACCAGCTACACCTACGACGGGCTGGACAACAGAATTCAAGCCATTATCGACTTAAACCACGGCGCCGAGCACAACAACCGACCGGTGTTCCCGCCGGGACCGGGCGGACCGCCAGCCTTTGTAGAAGAACTCAAAAACAAAAACCCGGGGCCGCCTTCACATGGCGGCAACCCCAAGCCGGGCTGGGATAAACAATTCAACCGTCACTACATGGCCCAGCATTACGTGGTGGACTACACCAAGGAATACAACAACCTGCTGCTATCCTACGGCGAACACAGCCAGGTGCAGCGCTACACCTACGGGCTGAATCTAGTAAGTATGGACTTTTTAGCTCTGGACGACCACGATAACGGCTGGATACCGTCGGGTACGAATACGGTCTACAAAGAACAGTGGGACAGCCTGTTCTACCTGCACGACGACCTGGGCACAGTGACCAAGGTGGTGGGCATCAACGGCAAAACATCGGCCCACTACAATTACGACGAATTCGGCCGTCCTCTGGGCGCAGTGAAACTGGACCCCAACTGGTCCGGCCCGGACAACGCTATAGCCTACACCGGCTATACCTACGACCACTTCGCGGAGCTATACTACGCCCAAGCCAGGTACTACCTGCCGGACATCGGCCGGTTCTTTCACAAGACCCCTGGTCGGGAGACATGACCCAGCCTGGGACGCTGAATCCGTACCCGTATGTGCTAAACAACCCGCTTAGGTATGTGGATCCGTTGGGGCTCAGGATTGATCAGGATCTTGGTACTTGGGAGGTTAACAGGCAGTTAGGAAGGGTACAGACACCTAATAGCAATAGCACTGCTGTTGGTACCACATGGAATGAATATGAATCAGATCAGGGCCACTCAGGTATTAGCAACATTATGCAACAGTTTTGGCAATGGCGTGAGAACAATTTTAGAGAACAATATTTAAGCTCTTTAAAACAAGCGCATGAAATGCTAATGTATCAAGGGGTAACCCCTGATGATCCAAATTATCTTCAAGAGTTAAGAAAACATGTAGAGTTATTTGAGAGTGCTAATAATTTTATTGGCCCGTCGGGTGGTTTAAAAATAATAGGCAGGGTAAATAAAGGATATAAAGTATTAGCGGGGGCGGGTAAAGCCGGTTCAAAAGGGCTATCGAAGATTGATGATTTTATCGATTTGACTGCCCATAGAAGAGACCATATTCTAAATCGACATAGAGCTGGGGCCAGTAAAGCTGGAAAGACGGAGTTCCCAAGTAATTGGAGTGATGACAGAATAATTCACCAAGTATCAGACATTGCGACTGATCCAAATGCGATACGAGGAGTAGGAAAATGGGATTCTCCATATGCAATAGGGGTTCGTGATGGTGTAACGATTAGGGTCGATTTCTATCCACCAAACAATTTAAAATATGCAGGACAGATTTCTACTGCCTATCCGATAATTCCGTGAGGAGGTAGAACATGAAAGAAAGCCCTGAGGAGAAGTTGGCATTGTATATCAAGTCAGCCGAAAAACTGATTCCCCGTGATGGTTTAGAAAGTGTCAAGCACTATTACAAACATGACGAATTTGAGATGGCATTTGAAGGGTTGATACTCGAACTTCTAAAAACTGGTAAGTACCCGAATAATTACGATTACATCCAATGGAAGGAACTTGCCATTCACTATGGATTGAACAAAGAGTCTGTTTTTGATGGGCAACTCTGGAGCAAATTTGTTAAGTGGGGTACTGCCCGAAAATAGGTTAATTATCTCATTGCAAGACTTAGCAAACTTGTCGCAAAACTGCTGAGATAGCGAAGCCAATTCTCCTTAGTCAAACTAAGTTAAAGAAACTGAAACCGGTTACAAATAAAATAATACAGCAAGTCAAGAACTAAGGCCAACGGAAACAGGGACTCGTCAAAGTTAAAAGTTATAGGTTACATAAAACCTTAACAGCGGATTACAAATTGACATACTTCAATGCGCGCTCAGGTTTGCGACTGCAACTTCTTAAGGCCTTTGCTATGTTTTTGACGTTATGCAATCAGAACAAGCTAATAACCAAATTACGTAGTGTAGCCATGACTCGAGGTCCTTCTTTGGAACGTACTTGCGAGCAGTCTTCGTCAAAAGTGACATCTCGAACCCCAATGAAGCCGGTTTTCTATTGACCAATGGCCGCGATTTAAGTTCAGCAATCGCTGCGCATCAGCTTTTGACTCAGATAAAAAACTGGTGATACCATACACAATTTCTTCCCGCATTAAATCACCATCCAAATTGTAGGTGATTCGATGAATTTGACAAACTTGTGCTGCATAGGGAAAGGTGACGGGGGGAAGCAAGGGGACGGTTCTTTTGCTTCCAATACAACCTGAACCAGTTGACCCAAACAGTACAACCACGACGGCGACACCACCAGCTATACCTATGACGGACTGGGCAACCGGATCCAGACCATCATCGACTTAAACCACGGTACCGAGCATAACAACCGGTCGGTGTTCCCGCCGGGACCGGGCGGACCGCCAGCTTTTGTAGAGGAACTCAAAAACAAAAACCCGGGACCGCCGTCGCACGCCGGTAACCCCAAGCCGGGCTGGGATAAACAATTCAACCGTCACTACATGGCCCAGCATTACGTGGTGGACTACACCAAGGATTACGACAACCTGTTACTCTCCTACGGCGAACACAGCCAGGTGCAGCGTTTTACCTACGGGCTAAACCTGGTAAGTATGGACTTTTTAGCCCTGGACGACCACGATAACGGCTGGATACCGTCGGGTACGGATACCGCCTACAAAGCACAGTGGGACAGCCTGTTCTACCTGCACGACGACCTGGACACTGTTACCAAGGTTATTGGCATCAACGGCAAAACATCAGCTCACTACAACTACGACGAATTCGGTCGCCCCTTGGGCGCGGTAAAACTGGACCCCAACTGGTCCGGCCCGGACAACGCCATAGCCTACACCGGCTACACCTACGACCACTTCGCGGAGCTATATTATGCCCAGGCCAGGTACTACCTGCCGGACATCGGCCGGTTCATTTCCCAAGACCCCTGGGCGGGAGACATGAATCAGCCCGGGACATTGAACCCTTACCCGTATGTACTAAACAACCCGCTTAGGTATGTGGATCCGTTGGGGCTCAGGATTGACCAGGACCTTGGCGGTTGGGAGGTAAAAAGGCAGCTAGAAAAGGTACAGACACCCTTGAGTGATAATAGCGCTGTTGGCACAGCATGGAATGAATATGAATCAAATCAGGGCCACTCTGGTATTAGCAACATTATGCAACAGTTTTGGCAATGGCGTGAGAACAATTTTAAACAACAATATTTAATGTCTGTAAGACAAGCGCATCAGATGCTACTATATAAAGGGATAACCCCTGATGATCCAAATTATCTACAGGAGCTAAGAATTCATGTAGAGTTATTTGAGAGTGCTAATAATTTCATTGGTCCGTCTGGTGGCTTAAAAATAATAGACAGTGTTAATAAAGGATATAACGTATTAAGGGGGACGGGTAAATCTGCAGTCAAATCCACTCTTGATTATATTGATGATATCACCATAAAGAATGGAAAATACTACGCTCCTAAAGATGTAATTGATGAAATTGGCAGAATTGAGTCCAAAGGTGTAGATTTCTCACAATTTAATAGTAAGTTAATGTCATCGAGATCCTCAACTGAAGGTGGTCTTTCGCAAGTAATTAAGTATTCTGATGAAAATGGAACACGCTTCATCATCCATCAAGTTACAGATGGAGTAGGTAACATTATTCACAGAGACTTTGATGCGGTTATGATTGAATCAGGTCAATTGATAAATAAGTTAATGAGGTAGGTTAACAAATGGGAAAAGAGCAAATAAAAACTGTCTTGAGTAATATCATTGAAAAATTCCTTTCAAAGCAAATTGATGTTGATGAAGTACAAAGCTGTTTGGTGGAAGAAGTAGATCCAGATGAAATATATGAAATTGAGGATAATATGCTGGTTACAGACTGTTACTTTGCACTTAAACACTTAAAAGAAACTGGATATGAAACGTCAAATGCAGAAATTAGGTACTTCTTAGAATGTCTATCAGGAGCAAGGGAATACAGCCTTGAAGAGAAGAATAGGATAATTCTAAAAAACGCAGAAAAATAAACTTACTGCAAAATGAAAAGAAAGGGGAAAAGGGGACAGGTCCCTTGTTCCCCCATGGAGGAAACAAAGCATACAGACAGCTCTGGCCAGTTAACTGGGAAAACATTTCTGCCAGCCTTAATGTGACAAAAGATAACTTCCCTGAGGGTGCTAAAATATTCGTAGTGGAAGGTTTTATAGGGGAAGAAAATTTCCTATATAATAACAGACGGTCAATGGACATCGGAAGATGCATGGGCGCTAACTAAGGCCGGCGGTGGGCATTAAATCACTTGAAAAACAGATTGCAGAACACCAAGAGAAGATTGCAAACCCAGAAAAATATATTCCCAATTTTAGACAACTGAACCCGCGACAGCAAGAAGCCTTAATTACAGAGAAATGGCTCGGTGATATTCAAAGGCAGATGGAACAGAAAGATATATTAGAGGGAATATTGAGAGGAAGATGATAAATGGATGAGCTTATGAGAAACTTTATTAAAGATTTAGTGAAATTACTTAGAGAAAAGTACAACATATCACTGTCTGAAGTATCAGGAGAAACAGAAATAGAAAAAAGCTTTCGGCTTGGATCAAACTTTGCGTACTATGATGCTTTAGACATAATTGAATCCCAATTTAAATCCTATGGATTAGATTACGAAAGTATTGGGAAAGTTACACCAATACTTGGGAAATTAGCCAAAGAATAAACGAAATTCAAGAGGTAATGTAAACAAAAGCTCTCTTTTAGAAAGAACAAGGGAGATTGATTCCGAGAAAGTGAGTCAGGACGTTTGTCTGACTCATTTTCTTTTACTGTATGAACAAACGGTAATCCGGACTTTACCACAATGGGCAACCGCATTGCGTTAATCGAGCAGTAGACCACGACGGCGACATCAAGTACTACAGCTATGACAACCGGGGCAACCTGACCGAAATGCGCAGCGAGGGCAAGGTATTCAACACCTACGCCTTTGACGCCGCCAACCAGTTGATTGAAGTGACCAACAAGTTCGGCGACACCACCAGCTACACCTACGACGGCCTGGGCAACCGCATCCAGACCATCATCGACTTAAACCACGGTGCCGAACATAACAACCGGCCGGTGTTCCCGCCGGGTCCGGGCGGGCCGCCAGCTTTTGTGGAAGAACTAAAAAACAAAAACCTGGGCAGCCTTCACATGGCGGCAACCCCAAGTTAGCCTAACATAGAGGGTTACGTGGTGGACTACACCAAGGAATACAACAACCTGCTGCTCTCCTACGGCGAACACAGCCAGGTGCAGCGCTACACCTAAGGGCTGAATCTAGTAAGTATGGACTTTTTATCCCTGGACGACCACGATAACGGCTGGATACCGTCGGGTACGGATACCGCCTACAAAGAACAGTGGGACAGCCTGTTCAACCTGCACGACGACCTGGGCACTGTTACCAAGGTTATTGGCATCAACGGCAAAACATCAGCTCACTACAACTACGACGAATTCGGTCGCCCTTTGGGCGCGGTAAAACTGGACCCCAACTGGTCCGGCCCGGACAACGCCATATCCTATACCGGTTACACATACGATCACTTCGCGGAGCTATATTATGCCCAGGCCCGGTATTACCTGCCGGACATCGGCCGGTTCATCTCGCAAGACCCCTGGGCGGGAGACATGACCCAACCCGGGACGCTGAACTCGTACCCGTATGTGCTGAACAACCCGCTGAAGTACGTTGACCCTACAGGACTCATTCTCGGACCAAGCTTAACTGATAGGGAAATAGAAAAACAATTAGAAAGAACCAAGAAATATACAAATTACGGCAACATGGTACGGACACCCGCTAGTAATAGTAATGCTGTTGGCACAGCATGGAATGAATATGAAGACAAAATCAATAAAACTGACGGTGGTAGTATTGATTGGGACTACTATGAATTTTTATATCAAACCGGACAATTAGATCAAATCCCTGACCCTGTATTGGCAGAAATCGGGGGACTCAAAGAGCCCTTTTTCTCTCCATTAGATCTGATACCGGCAGGTGGTTTCCTAGGGAAGTCTGCCACCACTTTCGGAAAAGTAGGAATAGAAATATCCGATAGATTACTTATCAAAATTTCTGGAGGGAAAGTAATTAAGGGTGCGGGTAAAACTACTTGGGGTATGTGGGACGATTTGGCCAAGGCTACCTACAAGGGGCGTGAATATGCAGAAATTAACGGACGTTACTTCACTAGAGAGGCAGTCGACAGGATGACTCCTAAGGGTTATGGTACCGCAGCCGGTGGTTATCAAGCCAGAGGAATTCCAACGTCAGTTGTTGAAGATGTTATAACTAATGGGACCCCTCGTGAAGTTATAAGGAATGGAGTAATTAGAACTATTTTTGAACATAACGGAGTGAGAGTTGTAACGGAGGAAGGCACAAAAATTGTCATTACAACATTGAAATACTAATAGGAGTGGATTTAATGAATGACCACAGCAAACGCTTAATAGACAGGGTTTTTCACGCGCTTGGGCGATACGAGGACGGAACGGTAGTAGAAGATGAACTACTTCGTGATATTGAGGGAATTTGTAGCGCTATTGAAGAAGAAGGAGTTCAAAACCTCGTATCTAAACTTGCGTTGAAGATCGATGAGTCGCGACATCTGTATGACGTTGAAGAAGGCAAGACATTTCTTTCTTTGGAAATAGGCAAATTCAAAAAGGCTATGCAGATTGAAGGAAATAGGTAGTACAGCATTTCGGGATTTCTGGGGACAAGGGGACAAGCCCCTTGTTCCTACCTGTGGAGGACAGATTAAGCACCTGGCTGGAGCATGACTCAATTGAGTGTCATAATAAAGAAGTGTGTCAAGGGAACGGGATTATTGACCACCATCTTGGCATCTATTAAGGAGACTGAGGTTCATTCCACCACTCAATAATACAATCAAGCCATTCGCTCGTGCTATATCAGTCCGGCGAGTGGTTTTTATTCCGCTTCATTGCCTTCGGACACACCACCGGATACACCTACGACGGCCTGGGCAACCGGATCCAGACCATCATCGACTTAAACCACGGCGCCGAACACAACAACCGGCCGGTGTTCCCGCCGGGACCGGGCGGACCGCCAGCTTTTGTAGGGGAACTGAAAAACAAGAACCCGGGACAGCCATCACATGGCGGAAATCCCAAGCCGGGCTGGGATAAGCAATTCAACCGGCATTACATGGCCCAACATTACGTGGTGGACTACACCAAGGAATACGACAACCTGCTACTCTCCTACGGCGAACACAGCCAAGTGCAGCGCTACACCTACGGGCTGAATCTAGTAAGTATGGACTTTTTAGCCCTGGACGACCACGACAACGGCTGGATACCGTCGGGTACGGATACGGCCTACAAAGAAAAGTGGGACAGCCTGTTCTACCTGCACGACGAGCTAGGCACTGTGACCAAGGTGGTGGGCATCAACGGCAAAACATCGGCCCACTACAACTACGACGAATTCGGCCGACCTTTAGGCGCGGTGAAACTGGACCCCAACTGGTCCGGCCCGGACAACGCCATAGCCTACACCGACTACATTTACGACCACTTCTCGGAACTGTACTACGCCCAAGCCAGGTACTACCTGCCAGACATCGGCCGGTTCATTTCACAAGACCCCTGGGCGGGAGACATGACCCAGCCCGGGTCGCTAAATACGTATCCATATGTGCTGAATAATCCGCTGAGGTATGTGGATCCGTTAGGATTGTATTGGATTTCTGAAGGCTGTGATAACTGCAACTATATATCTTAAAGGGTAGAAATGAGCAAAAAAGATATATATACTATTTTCAATAATGTATATAATAATTTTTTATTATTTGGTGAAGTTCTCTGTTGCGATTTAGTAGATAATGTTATGTTAAAAGATTGGATGAAAATATAGCATCGAGTGTGGTGAGTCAGGGAGGGTTCCTCTGACTCATCGCTTTTGTTGTGTAAGCCAACGGTAACCTGACCGGAAAAGTCCCCCCACACTGGGAGAAAAGGCCATTCCCTGAGGAGCTTGAAGAACTGCAAATTGGATTTTTGATTAAGCCGATGTTGTCCGGGGTAAACGTATTTGCGAAACTTCACGTTTTTGATCTTAGGAATTAAAGGGCTTTAACCTTTAGAATATGTAAGTGTCCCACAGATTTAAACTCTACTATTTCAAGCAATCTTAAGCATCTTTCTGCAATCTCATGCGTACCGTTCCTTCCTTAATAATGTTTTAGAAGAGAACTCTGTATATTTGTTTATGAAAGACATTTCGGTTATAATTTTTAATAGTCTAATTTCGTGAAGGGGCGAGAATATGAGTATTAATGAAGAGAGCCCTAAAAAGTATCTCACTATTACCTTCGGTTGCCAGATGAACGAACATGATTCAGAACACATTGCCGGTGTCCTGGAAGGTATCGGTTACACACCCACAGATCATCAAGATGATGCCGATATCATCGTGCTGAATACCTGCTGCGTCCGCGAAACGGCTGAAAATAAGGTATTTGGCCTTTTAGGCAGGCTGGGCAAGCTTAAAAAACAAAAACCGGGCCTTATTTTGTGCCTGGGTGGTTGTATGAGTCAACAGGAACATATGGGGCCGCGGATAAAGGAGCGGTTTCGCTACGTCGACGTAGTTTTTGGCACCCATAACATCCATCAGCTGCCGGCATTAATAGAACAGGCCAAAGCGGAGCGTCGCCAGGTTATCGAAGTATGGCCCGAAACCCGGGGCGTGGTGGAGGACGTACCCGCCAGACGGCAACAAGGGGTTAGAGCCTGGGTGAGCATTACTTACGGTTGCAATAATTACTGTACCTACTGTATCGTCCCCTACGTTCGAGGTCGGGAAAGAAGCAGGACGCCCGAAGCCATCATTAACGAAGTTATGACTCTGGGGCGGGAAGGCTATAAAGATATTACTTTGCTGGGTCAGAACGTTAACTCTTACGGTAAAGACCAAACCGGCGGTATGGATTTTGCTGACTTGCTGTCAGCGGTTAACGATATAGACGGAATTGAAAGAATCCGATTTATGACTTCTCATCCCCGGGACTTTTATGATAAACTGGTGTCAGTGGTGGCAAAACTGCCCAAAGTTTGTGAGCATATCCACCTGCCTTTCCAGGCCGGCAGCAATAATATACTACGGCTAATGAACCGTGGTTATACTAGGGAATACTACCTGGCACTGGTGGACAAAATCAAATCGGCAGTACCCGATGTGGCCCTCACCACCGATATTATGGTGGGGTTTCCCGGCGAATCAGATGCTGATTTCGCGGATACTGTGGACTTGGTGCAAAGGGTAGAGTTCGATAGTGCGTTTACATTTATCTATAATAAGCGAGAAGGTACCCCGGCGGCCAGGATGACCGATCAGGTGCCGGACGAGATAAAAAGCGCGCGCATTCAGGCATTAATTGAACTGCAAAACGGTATCACTTTGCGCAGGAATGGGGCCGAGGTGGGAAGAGTGTTGGAATGCCTCGTGGAAGGTCCCAGTCGGACTAATAAGGAATTAATGGGTGCCCGTACCAGGACGGGAAAAATTGTGATTTACCGTGGAGCGTCGGAACAAACAGGTCTGCTTTTGCCGTTACGGATTACCGGTTATAGCCTAACCCACCTTAGCGGAGAGGTTTTGCCGGAGAATAATACCATGGAGGTTTAGCTATGTCTATACTTGAAAAGGCCTACGAACTAGGTCAAGAAATCGCCACATCCAAGGAATTAAATGACATGAAAGAAGCCGAACAGGAATTGATGCGCGATGAAATAGCGCAAAAAATTATTCAAGAATTTAATGAAAAGCAAAAGAACTTCATGACCATGCAGCAGCAAGGTCTGGAACTGACCGAAAGTCAAAAAGCAGAAGTAAAAGATATGGAACAGCGCATGCTGGAGCACCCCCTGATTTACAGGTTTTTTGAAGCGCAGCAGGGCTTTGAGAAAGTGTTGGAAGAAATCAACAACATCATCTCCAAGGCCATTTCCGGTGAACAAGCATCTTGTAGTGACGACTGCTGCTCCGGTTGCAGCAGTTGCGGCAGCTAATATAGTTTTACCAATCTATCCCGTTATTAAATACCCGGTCATTATATGATCGGGTATTTTGTATTTTATTGTTATAAATCCTTGCTCCCTGATATAATAACCGCAGGAGGTAATCACCTTGACCTATACACCTATGATGCAACAATTCCTGCAAATTAAACAAAAGTACCCCGATTATGTTCTTTTTTTTAGGATGGGCGACTTTTATGAAATGTTTTTTGATGATGCCGTGCAATCATCCCGGGACCTTGAAATTACCCTTACTGCCAGGGATGGCGGGGCGGGTAAAAAGGTACCCATGTGCGGAGTGCCGCACCATGCCGCTGATAATTACATAGCCCGGCTTATTGAAAAGGGGCGGCGTGTGGCTATCTGTGAACAAATGGAAGATCCACGCCAGGTCAAGGGTCTGGTAAAAAGAGAAGTTACCAGGGTCATCACCCCGGGTACAGTCCTGGAAGGCCAGTGTCTAGATGAAAAGAGGAACAATTACTTGGCCTGTATATTTGTCGGTGACGACGCCTGCGAACTGGCTTTTACTGATTTTTCCACCGGGCACTTTTTTTTGACCCAGTTTGAGGGCGTTACCGCGGTCAACGAGATGATTGATGAACTATTTAGGCTCCAGCCGGCCGAACTGCTAATTCCGGAAGGACTAAAAGACGATATTAAGGAGCGGTTGACCGGTTTCGGGGCGTGTGTTGTGAACCTATTGGCGGACCCGATGTATGTTCGGGAACGGGCCAGTGAAATAATAGAACTTCAATTTGGGCGCCATTGGACTGAAAAAGGCGCCGGGCAACTGGCACCGGGTCTGCAGGCTGCCGGTGCTCTAATGATGTACCTGCACGAAACGCAAAAAAGAAACCTACAACAATTGAAAATGCCCCAGGTTTACTTTGCCGGTCAGTATATGAAAATTGACTCATCAACTCGCCGTAACCTTGAACTGACCGGTTCTATCCGGGATGGTTCCAGGCGGGGCACTTTGGTTCAGATATTGGATCACACTGCTACAGCCATGGGCGGTAGGTTACTTAAACAGTGGTTGGAACAGCCGCTGGTAGATACCGGCTTGATTAACGCTCGTTTTGACGCAGTGGAAGAACTGGTCGGGAACCTTTTTTTACGTCAACGGCTCAAAGATGCACTGAAAGGGGTCTACGACCTGGAAAGGCTGGCTGGCCGGGTGGCATACGGAACCGCCAATCCCCGGGATCTGATGGCGCTGCGAAAATCTTTCGATTTGCTTCCAGGCATTAAGGAGCTATTGACCGGGTGCGGTTCGGGCCTACTGATGGAAATCAAGGCTGAACTCGACGCCATGGAAGACATCAACCAATTGCTGCACCAGGCCTTGGGGGATAACCTTCCCCTTGCGGTTAAAGACGGAAACATTTTTCGTTCTGGCTATCATCCCGATATTGATCGCCTGCGGGAAGCCAGCAGGAGTGGCAAGGACTGGTTGGCTGGTTTGGAGGTTGAAGAGAGGGGAAAAACGGGCATCAAGTCGCTTAAAGTTGGCTACAACAAGGTGTTCGGCTACTACTTGGAGGTCACCAAATCTAACCTGGAACAAGTGCCGGATTATTATATCCGGAAACAAACACTGGTTAATGCCGAGCGGTACATAACCCCAAAGTTAAAAGAATACGAAGAAACGATTATCGGGGCCGAAGATCGATTAGTACAGTTGGAATACCAATTATTTGTGCAGCTTAGGGAAAAGATAACCGGCCAGGTTCGCCGCATTCAGGATACGGCCGGTCGAGTGGCTGTGATAGATGGGCTGCTGGCCTTCGCTGAAGCCGCGGACAAAGGGAATTACGTCCGGCCGGTGGTGAATAACAGCTACGATATTAACATTTGTGATGGTAGGCATCCGGTGGTGGAACAAATGCTTGGACCAGGCGGCTTTGTACCCAATGATACCGCCCTGGTTGACGGAAATCGCCTAATCCTGCTTACCGGCCCCAACATGGCCGGTAAAAGCACCTATATGCGGCAGGTGGGGCTAATTACCCTCATGGCTCAGGCGGGCGGCTTTGTGCCCGCGTCATCGGCTGAAATCGGTGTGGTGGATCGAATTTTTACCCGTATTGGAGCGGCAGACGATTTGGCCGGTGGGCAAAGCACATTCATGGTGGAAATGAGTGAATGTCGGGACATAGTCAATAATGCCACACCCCAAAGCCTAATCATTATGGATGAGGTGGGCAGGGGTACCAGCACCTACGATGGGATTAGCATTGCCCGGGCTTTGTTCGAATATATGCACGACCAAATTGGTGCCCGGACACTTTTTTCTACCCACTATCACGAATTGACCGACCTGGACGGGCTGCCCGATGTGGGCAATTTTACAGTGAGCGTTAGGGAAAGGGAAAACGGAATCATCTTTTTGCGCAAAGTATTGCCCGGCAAGGTGGACAGAAGCTATGGTATCCAGGTGGCCCGCCTGGCCGGACTACCAGAATCTATTTTAAACCGAGCCGTTGAAGTAATGCGGGATTTGGAAAAAACAAAGCAAGCACCTGAAGCCAAAGCGGCGCCGGTGGTTGATGTGCTATGTAATAATTGTCAGGACAGGTTGTTAATTGATGAATTAATTAAGCTGGATATTAATTATATCACTCCCATGGAAGCCATGAACGTTTTGGTCGTTTGGAAAGAAAAAATTAAACAGTAGCGGTGCTCGATAATAAGTAGTTGCAGGATAATGTCCGTTGGCGGAGAATAAATTCAGTATAACTAATTAAAATATTCGGATTTATCGGGTCTGGGGGTGGAAGGATGTATATCGGTATCGATGTAGGGGGCACCCGTACCGATGCGGTGTTGTTAGAAAACGGCCTGGTGCGGGCCTACGCCGAGGTTCCCAGCAGCAGCGATATTCTCTCGTCACTACTGGAAGCATTAGATCAGATAATGAAAGGTGTACCTGCCGAACTAATTGAGCGGTCGGTTTTTAGTACAACTCTGATTACCAATTATGTCGCAGAAAAAAAATACGATCCTGTTGGATTGGTGTTAATCCCCGGGCCTGGTTTGTGTAGTACCCAGTTTAACTATCAGTCTGATACTTTTACTATCTCCGGTGCTATTGATTACCGAGGCCGGGAAATAATGCCCCTGCGCATGGAAGAAATAGAAAACGCCATCGTTGAATTAAACGCCAGGGGATACCGGAAAGTGGCGGTGGTGGGTAAATTTTCAGTACGCAATAACAAGCACGAAAAGGAAGTTGCCGAGCAAATTAAAAAGCATTTTCCTCACTGGCATGTGGAAATGGGACACCAGGTGGCCGGAAGTCTAAACTACCCGCGCCGGGTGGTGACTACCATGCTAACCTGTGCCACCAGAGACAAGTATTCTTTATTCTTAGATTCAGTCAAAGAAGCAATGTCCAGTCGGGGCATTGAAGGGTCATTGTTTATCCTTAAGGCGGACGGCGGCACCATGCCGCTTAGTAAAGCTACCAGCGTGCCTATTGAAACCATTTTCAGCGGTCCGGCAGCCAGCACACTTGGAGTGCAGGCACTAATACCGCCGGGGGAGACTGCTGTGGTTGTGGACATCGGTGGTACCACTACTGATTTGGCGCTTATTTTAGGTGGCCAGCCGCTTATTTCCACCCGCGGGGTGCCCGTATATGATCAACTGACCCAGGTGCGCGCTATGGCTGTAAAATCTGTGCCTGTCGGTGGCGACAGCGTAGTTGAAAGAGTGGGCAAGGAGATCGTTGTCTATTCCGAAAGGCTGGGCGTGCCGTATTGTCTGGGCGGCCCCATGCCAACCCCTACCGATGCCCTACGGGTGCTGGGTTTAACCGGGGTGGGCGGTAAGGAAAAGGCTTTGGAAGCAATGAATATTTTGGGCCAACCGATTGGTCTCGGCACTAGTGAAGTAGCCAACCGGATAGTTAACCTGGTCATTGACGTTATTGTGCATGAAATTGAAGAAATGTTTTTGCAATGGGAGCGGGAGCCGGCCTATCGGGTTTGGGAGGTATTGCAAAAGCGTAGAGAGCGCCCTTCCACAGTTGTCGGGGTTGGCGGCGGGGCTGCCGGTTTCATTGTCCAAATAGCAGCCCGGATCGATTGTCATCCTGTTATTCCGCCGTATGCTCCATTAGCTAACGCCATCGGGGCGGCGGTTGCCCTGCCCACGCTGCAGGTTAGCCTACGGGCCGACACCGAACAGGGCGTTTACACTGTTGAAGAAGAAGGTTTTCAGGGCAAGATTGAAAAAGATCCCTTTACAGAAGAAGATGCTCTGGTTTTGGCCAATGACTGGTTGAAAAAAAGAGCGGGGTTATATGGTTTGGACAATACACTGGAAAAAACTGAAGTGACCAGGCGGGATGTGTTTACGATGGTCAGAAATTGGATTACCACCGGGAGGATTTACGATATTTGCGTGCAGACACCAAGGGGAATTATGGGGCAAATTGGTGCGAGGGGTGATTTTTAGATGACCTTAAATAAAACCGGTCTAATATTCTTTCCTGCGTTTGACTGGGCTATTTCGCCCACTCACCCTGAGCGGGAGGAACGCCTCCTGTACACCAGGGATCAGATTTTTGAAGAAGGGGTTATGGATATGCCCCAGATTCAGGAATATGCGCCCCGGTTGGCCACCATGCATGATATAGCCAGGGCCCATTTTTGTGTGCCCCGGGTGCAAAGTCAGGTAACTGAAGCGCACTTAATCGCTGCCGGATCCACTATGCAGCTTGGTGATAGCATAATAAACAAAGAAATTAAAAACGGTTTTGCCGTGGTCCGCCCGCCTGGTCATCACGCCATGCGTGTAGTACACGGCAACCGGGGTTTTTGCAGCATCAATAACGAGGCCATTTTAGTGGAGTACCTGCGCCGTAGACATGGCATTAAAAGGGTGGCCATCATTGATTCGGATGCTCATCACGGTGACGGAACCCAGGATATTTTTTACCACGATCCAGACGTGTTATTTATTTCTTTTCACCAGGATGGACGGACTATTTTCCCCGGCACCGGTTTTGCCCATGAATTAGGCGGGCCCGGGGCTTACGGCAGAACACTAAATATACCGCTGCCGCCCGGATCCACCGACGAAATTTTCATGTACGTGGTGGATAATCTGGTGCTGCCGGTGGTAAAGGATTTTAAACCGGACATCATCATTAATTCGGCCGGTCAGGACAATCACTACACTGACCCGCTGGGCAGCATGAGGTTTACCGCCCGGGCCTACGCTGATTTTACCCGAAAACTTAAACCACACTTGGCGGTATTGGAAGGCGGTTACGCCATTGAAACTGCCCTGCCATACATTAACCTGGCTATTATTCTGGCCCTGGCTGATATAGATTACTCGTGCGTAATGGAACCGGATTATTGGCCGGGCAGGTTTAAAGAAAGTCCGGACAGGGTAAACCTGGTGCACCGGATGGTGGAACAGTTACTGGAAACCTGGGAGAAAAAAGATAAAATCGACCTGCAAAAAATCTTTGGTACCGGTGAATATTACCAAAGGAAAAAATTTATCTATTACGATACTGATTATATTGAGGAAGAACAGCTTGAAAAAGTTAAGGTATGTCCGGACTGCCCCGGATATATACTCATAGAATCCCGGGGTGAACGGGGACACCGTGAGCCGGTTAACATTTTTGCCATCTCCATTCCGTTTCAGGCCTGCCATAAATGCCAGAGCCAAGCTTTTGACATCTACGAAGAGTCTAAAAGGAACAAAAAATGCGACTATGTGTATATGCAAGACAGGTCAACAGATACTTGTATGTCTTTCGATAAGAAAAAAGGCCAGGAATGGGTAACGGAAGGATAGACAGCAGGATGCCGAAAATTAAAATATTGGACGAAAGCACGGCCTGTCGCATAGCCGCCGGTGAAGTGGTAGAACGGCCTGTTTCGGTAGTTAAGGAACTGGTGGAAAATTCGCTGGACGCCGGGGCGGACAGGATAACGGTAACCCTGGTCGGTGGCGGGGCCGATGCAATAACGGTGGTTGATAATGGTTGTGGAATAAGCCAGGAGGACACCCCCCTGGCTTTTCATCGTCATGCCACCAGTAAAATTAATGACGCCGCAGATCTGGGCCATATTGAAACCTTGGGTTTTAGGGGCGAAGCACTGCCCAGCATTGCTGCAGTTGCTGACTTGCAGATCAAGACCCGCACTCCACAAGACAACGCGGGGTATCTAATGCGCGTTCATGGCGGTACCATTACTGAGTTTGGCCCGACCGGTTGTCCGGTGGGTACATCGATTGCAATTACTGACCTTTTTTTTAATACCCCGGCCCGCCGCAAGCACATGAAAACAAAATCCACCGAGGGTGGATTAATAGCTGATTTGATTTATAAACTGTCTTTAATTAGACCCGGAGTCAGGTTTGCCATGGAACAGCGGGGACGTGAGGTGTTCCGATCACCAGGGACAGGTAAGCTGTTGGATGCAATAGCTGCTGTTTACGGGGTGGAAGAAGCCGGGATGATGGTCCCGGTAACCGCCGTTGAGGGTGATATTACTGTAGTCGGGTATGTGGGTAAGCCAGAGCTGAACCGCAGCACCAGGCAGCAAATTACGGTATCAGTTAACGGCAGGCTGGTGCGCAGTAGTACTGTCAATCAAGCCTTGGAAGAAGCCTACAAAGGGTTAATTAGTATCGGCCGGTATCCTCTGGCGGTATTACAATTGCAATTACCCCCAGCCCTAATTGACGTTAATGTTCATCCGGCCAAAACCGAAATAAAAATTGAAAACGAAGAACAACTGGCGCAGTTAATCAGCACTACGGTACGAAGGTCTCTGCGACAGACTAACTTAATCCCGGCAGTAGGATCTAATTTAATCAATAAACCAAGTTTACCTGCTACGGCCGAACCCTTTAAACTGTCCTTTGATACCGCCGACAATAAAAAAACCACTGTACCTCATAACGTTGCATACGATAGTTTACTGCCTCAGGCACAACCGGAGTGCGTTATGGAAATTTTAAAGTACATTGAACACGAGAAAGATGAGCTACCCGAACCTAATGATGCAGAGCCGGCCGGTGACCCGGTAAACATGGAAAGTCAGGCGACCGTGGGAGCAGCAGTAAAAGCAGTTGTCGGTCACCTTAACGAAACTGTGACCACCGAAGCACAGCCCGATTACCGGGGTGCTGAGTTTCCCCGCCTGCAGGTGGTGGCCCAACTGCTGAACATGTATATCATTGCTGAAAGCGAAGGCAGTGTGTATCTGATTGACCAGCATGCTGCCCACGAGAGGGTACTCTTTGAAAAATACTATGAACAGCTGCAAAATAACACTCCTCAAGTGCAGTATTTACTGGTTCCGTTAAGTGTAAATTTAAGGGCCCACGAAAAGGAGCTGCTTTGGGAGTATAGGTCGGAGATTGAAGCCCTGGGTTTTGTCCTGGATGATTTCGGCCGGGACAGCTTGCTGTTGCGTGGTATCCCCGGGGACAGCAGTCCAGGAAAAAGTGAACGTTTGATAGAGGATATGCTGGAAACAATAGTAGAACAGGGTAAACCTGGTGGTTTGGGGGTTAAATTCGCTCTGTCCGCCCTGTTGGCCTGCAAAGCTGCGATTAAGGCGGGGGAAAAACTTGCCATACAGGCGATGCAGTCCCTAGTGGAGCAATTAGCTGCGGCCAATGAACCGTTTACCTGTCCACATGGCAGGCCTACTCTGGTGTCTATAAGCCGGCGGGAGTTAAGCGTTATGTTCAAGCGCGCTTGACCGGAGGGTATACTTTGAACTGGTACGGTAAGAAAATTTTGGTAACCACATCACTGCGTTCCGGAATGGACCTAAATGATTTGGCTGACCGGATTAGCGCTGAGACCGGGGTGCCCCGGGTGTCCAGGGACAATTTATCACTGGGTGCGCTGCTGGGCCAATATGAAGCTGACGGGGCAATTATAGTGGAAGCCGGGCGAGTCTTTTTTACCGATGGAAGTGTGGAATTTTTTTTTCACCCGGGACTGGCGGTACTGCGTATAGCAGAAATCCGAAAAGGAAAAAATGATCAGATGATCGCTGCTATGGATCTCAAGCCCGGCCAGCGTGTGCTGGACTGCACCCTGGGACTGGGCAATGACGCATTAGTGGCCGGTTATGTAGCCGGGGAAAGCGGCCAGGTTTTAGGGTTGGAATCGTCGCCAGTAGTTGCTGCCCTGGTGCGCCATGGCATGCAAACTTATAACCGGGGATCCCGGGCGGTTCAGGATTCTATGCGGCGCATTGAAATAAAATGCGCCGATCACCGGGTCGTCTTAGAAAGCCTGCCGCCCGATAGTTTTGACGTGGTGTACCTAGATCCCATGTTTAGTAGTCCATTGACACAATCAAGCGGTATCAATTCCTTAAGGCCACTGGCAGACCACCGCCCATTAACGCCGGAAGTAACGGCGTTGGCCTTAAGGGTGGCCAGAAAGCGGGTGGTGGTAAAGGATATACGGTGCGGGAATCGTTTGCGGGAGCTGGGTTTTAGCTATCTAACAGGGGGAAAAAGATCACCCATTATATTTGGCATCCTGCTCAAAGAAATATAAAATTAAAGTCAAAAAACCCGTGGAGGGGTGAGCATGGCAGCAGAACAAAAAATACCGCTTATAATTATTGCCGGCCCTACTGCCACAGGGAAAACCGAAGTAGCCGTTAAGGTGGCGGAAGAACTGGGCGGCGAGGTGGTTTCTGCTGATTCCATGTTAATTTACCGCTTCATGGATATTGGTACTGCCAAGCCTGATCATAAGGAAAAGAAAGATATTCCACACCACCTTATCGATGTGATTAATCCCGATGCTAATTTTACAGTGGCTAACTTTCAAATACAGGCTAGACAGGCGATTAAAGACATTCATGCCCGAGGCAAAATGCCCATTTTAGTGGGGGGCACCGGTTTTTATATCGATGCCGTAATATTTGATTACGATTTTAACCACGTTGCCCCCGATACCGGTTTACGACAGCTGTTAAAGCGGGAGGCAGAGGAGAAGGGTAACCAGGTGGTGCACGACCGTTTGCGTTTAGTGGATCCGGAAACGGCGGACCGCATCCATGCCAACAACCTGAAAAGAGTAATCAGGGCACTGGAGATATATAACCAGACCGGCATCACCGGCGCGTTGCAACGAAACCAGAGTAAAAAAGAATACCGGCCTTATGATAAACTCTTTTTTTGTTTGCAATATGAACGGGATGAATTGTACAGCAGAATAGAAAAACGGGTGGATTTAATGATTGCGCATGGTCTGGTACAGGAAGTCCAAGAACTACTTAACCGTGGTTACCGCCCTGAGCTTGTTTCCATGCAGGGGTTGGGTTATAAGGAAATTGTTGGTTACCTGTGTAACCGGTACTCACTGGAAGAAGCAGTGCATATGCTAAAGAGAAATACCAGGCGTTTTGCCAAGCGGCAGTTGACTTGGTTCAGGCGATATAGTAACATCAAATGGATAGATATGGGGCAGTATGTTTCCAACTACCATGCTGTGGATGCAATTATCGCTTTAGCAAGGGACAAATGGCAGTAGATAGATAAAGAAAAAGAAAAAATGCCAACGGAGGTAACATGATGACAAAGACGCAAATAAATTTGCAGGATGCTTTTTTAAACCAGGTCCGAAAAGACAATATCCCGGTGACCATTTTTTTGGTCAACGGCTTTCAACTAAAGGGGACCGTGAAAGGTTTTGATAACTTCACTGTGATTATGGAAAGTGACGGCAAACAAATGATGGTATATAAACATGCCATATCCACCGTCAGCCCCATGAAACCGGTGAACACATCCTTTACAGAGACTAAATCCAGCTAATTTAGCGCCGATTAGCCCGGTGGAGCCGAACATTATATTGCCCGCATTGGGCAAATATTAGGGTTCCGCAATAACATTCTATTACTGGTAACCTCCCTGGGGAGGTTTTTTTTTGTTTGGATAACGGATTTTATGATCAGGCAGTTTGTGCATGCCCGGCGCATAGATATTATTATGACGCTGGCGAGGTGGTCGGGTTGGTCAAGGTAAAAATGTGGAACAGTACGATAAACAAAAAAGCGTCCAGAGCCCCGTCTGCTCCAGGGAACGGCAGGGTGCGCCCGGCGCCGGACGGAAATGGAGCCAGACCGGATGGAAGCATTGAAAAGATCGGTGAAATTAGACAGGAATTAGAATCACTGGTAGGCTTGAGCAGCGTTAAAAAACATATCAACGAGATATACGCATTTATGGAAATTCAAAAGAGACGCCAGAAAGAAAAACTGCATTCGGAAGCCCAAGCCTTGCATATGGTCTTTAAAGGCAACCCGGGGACGGGCAAGACGTCGGTAGCCAGGATACTGGGCCGATTGTTCCGGGAAGCCGGCATTTTGCCCAAGGGCCACCTGCAAGAGGTGGAGAGGGCTGATCTGGTGGGAGAATATATCGGACACACAGCCCAAAAAACCAGAGAACAAATCAAAAAATCTCTGGGGGGAATATTATTTATCGACGAAGCTTATTCCCTGGCCCGGGGAGGGGAAAAGGACTTCGGTAAGGAAGCTATAGATACTATTGTCAAGGGTATGGAGGATTCAAAAAACAATTTGGTGATTATTCTGGCGGGTTACAAAGAGGAAATGGACAGGTTTATGGAGACAAATCCCGGCCTGCGGTCACGTTTTCCAATCCATATTAACTTTCCGGACTATTCCACGCGCGAGCTTTTATGTATTGCGGACATGATGTTGGACCAGAGGGAATACCGCCTGACCAACGGAGCCAGGGAGGAACTGCGGCTGATTATTGAATCGTTGTGCCGGTTGCACCAGCACAATGGCAATGCGCGGTTGGTACGCAATCTGGTGGAAAGGGCGATGCGGGTGCAGGCGGTCAGGCTGGTAGCTCTACCGGCAACCGGTCGGGACGACCTGGTGCTGATTACCAGAGAGGATATGGTGGTGGCGCGGGATACAGTATATAATTAATGTTATACAGAGTAAATGCCTGAGTAGACGCCCATGCCGTGCGCGGCACCATCAGAAAATGAAAAAACAGCCTTCGCGGCGTCTGGTGATATCCGGAGCGAACGGTGCACCTGGATGCGTTGATTAGCCCGTCAAGGCCCCGAATTCATGACTGCTTAGGGCGTAGCCAAACGGTTAAGCAGTTGGTGCCATGCGGTAACAATAGCCTGTTCCAATCATAATAATAAGAATTGCAAGAGAGAGCGGAGCGATATCACCGGAGCGCCGCGCCCACTACAATCAACTTTAAAAGGATTTTTAGGGTAGGGAGGAAACGTTTAATTGAAGGATCTGGACACAATAGCGAGCGAGGTTGACCGGGAAGCACAGGTATATTTTGATCAACTTGACCCGGTGGAGTTCGCTAATCATACTAAGGTTTTAAACGCATTTAATGAAGCCAGGGTCAGCTCTTATCATCTAAGAGAAACTACTGGTTATGGCTATGACGACGACGGCCGGGACACTATGGAACTGGTGTTTGCCAGGGTGTTTGGCGCAGAGAAAGCACTGGTGCGGGGTCAGATAGTCAGCGGCACCCATGCCATTGCTCTTTGTTTGTTTGGTATATTAAGACCCGGTGACCGACTACTGGCGGTGCAGGGAAAGCCTTATGACACCCTCGATAAGATTATTGGCAAGCATGCTCCCGCAGAAGGGTCGCTGACGCAGATGGGCGTCACTTACCGGGAATTGGCACTACTGCCGGATGGTGAAATTGACTGGCCGGGTCTGGACAATGAATTGAAACAGCCCGTTAAGATGGTTATGCTGCAGCGTTCCTGCGGTTACAGCCTACGCCCATCACTGGACATGCCCTGCCTGCGCAAGCTCTGTCAGTTTATCAAAAAGCGTAGGCCGGAAACTATTATATTTGTGGATAATTGTTATGGTGAATTGGTTGAAGCTACGGAACCATTGGAAAACGGCGCGGATATTATTGCCGGCTCGCTGATCAAAAACCCCGGTGGGGGACTGGCTCCAACCGGCGGTTACGTGGCCGGCCGGGAAAAGTTAGTGGATATGTCAGCCAACCGGCTCACCGCGCCCGGGATTGGAGCCGATGTGGGTCCTTCCATGGGCTGGCTGCGTATGTTTTACCAAGGACTTTATCTGGCCCCGCACCTGGTGATGGAAGCGCTGCGGGGGGCTATCTGGGGCGCTTTATTTTTTCGCCGGCTGGGTTTCGAGGTTTATCCCGCCCCGAGCGCTGTACGCACCGACATTATCCAGGCGGTGGTACTTGGCACTGCACCGCGCCTGGAGGCGTTTTGCCGGGGGGTACAGGCCGCTTCACCTGTGGACAGCCACGTCGTACCCATTCCCGCTTCCATTCCGGGTTATGGGCACCCGGTAATCATGGCCGCCGGCACATTCGTCCAGGGCGCTTCACTGGAATTTACCGCTGACGCGCCGCTTCGCGAACCGTATGCTGCTTACTTTCAGGGGGGGTTGTCTCTATATTATACAAAAATTGGTCTGAAGCGTGCGGTGGAGGAAATTAGGCGCTGTGGTGGTGAAAGCGATTGAATTTTAAGCAATTGGAAGCATTTGTTCGGGTGGCTGAGATGCAAAACTTTACCAGGGCAGCCAAACAAATGTTTATGAGCCAACCAGCCATTAGTTTTCAAATTAAAGCTTTAGAGGAGCATCTCCAGGTATCTCTTTTCCGGCGCGATGAAAAAAAAGTTCTCTTGACCGAGGCCGGCCGGCTGCTATTGCCAGAAGCCAGGCAAATGATTGGTCATTACAAAAAGATAAGAGCGGGTCTAGAATCATTGCGGGGCCTTGAAACAGGCCGGCTGTCTATTGGTGCGGGAACCATCCCCGGAGAGTACCTGTTGCCCATCTTTATAGGTAAGTTCCGGGCCAATCATCCTGGTGTAAAGGTGAAAATGCGCATTGCAGGCAGTGGTGACGTAGTCGGTTGGATCAAAGAAAGGGAGATTGACCTTGGGGTAGTGGGCAGCGCTGTCGGCGGGGATAATCTGGAATTGGTTCCCTGGTTGGATGATGAACTGGTGTTAGTCGTGCCTGCCGGCCATCGCTGGGCAGGTAAACTAATTGATGTTACTGAACTGGCCGAGGAAAAGTATATCCTGCGCGAAGAGGGATCAGGAACCCGCCGTTCCATTGAGGGCATACTGGAAGAGAAGGGCTTCGCTCCGGAAAAACTTGCCATAGAGATGGAACTGGGCAGCACCAGGGCTGTAATTAGCGCAGTCCAGGCTTGTCTGGGCATAGGTTTTGTCTCCCGGTGGGCTGCAGTTGAAGCACTGGCCTCCGGCAAAATAAATGAAGCCAAAATTAACGATATCAACATGAACCGCAAGTTGTTTCTAGTTCGTTACACCCCGGGAATAGCCAATTACGCTGCGGATGCTTTTTTTGCATTCCTTAACGGTGGATTAGAAAAGGATGTAATGCCAAAGAAATAAGGCTTTGCCAAGAGGCAAAGCCTTTTTAATATATGAGATAGGAGGAGTTGTCTAATTTAAACAATATTTTAATAAATCAATCAATAAAGTACAATAATTTGACCATATTGTTAATATAGTTCTTTTTGGTAACTAGCCAAAGCAGGTCAGCCAAAATGGTTGTCGAATAATAACTAAACTTTTAAATAGAGCTTTAAGGGCTGGTGTTTGTGCTTATGGTTTCAAAAATCAGTTTTAAGGCTTTGACATTACGGGCTCAAATGGCTGTATTTTCCTTTTTTTTGGTGCTGCTGGTCGTCGTAATCGGCGGTTTTTTTGTCATTCAGAAAGTGACTTTGGTTGTTGAAGAAGAGATGGGATTACGTGCTGTGGCTATCGCCAGAACCCTGGCCCAGATGGATGAAATTAAAGACCATGTTGGCGTTCCGGGCGGGTGGGAATACATACAACCGATTGCCGAAAAGACTCGTCTGGCCACCGGGGTGGCCTATATTGTAGTTTTAGACATGGAGCGGATTAGGTTTTCGCATCCGGTAAGGGATCGCATTGGTAAAGAGTTTACCGATCTGGACGTAGGCGCGGCCCTGGCCAACCATGAATATATTTCCCGGGCCGAAGGAGTAATGGGCCATGCCACCCGGGCATTTGTGCCCATTAAAGTGGAAGAGGGAACGCGCCAGGTAGGCGTGGTGGTGGTAGGGGTACTGACGCCCAATACAATGCAAGTATTACACAAGGTTAGCTTGGAAGTTTATTCTTTTTTAGTTGTTGGTTTAATTATCGGGCTGGTTGGTTCGCTTTTATTGGCCCGCAATATCAAAAGGGCCATGTTCAGCATGGAACCCGAGGAAATAGCCAGAATATTACAGGAGAGAACCGCTATATTCCAGTCAATGGGCGAGGGTGTGGTGGCTATCGATACCCGGAGTCGAATCACCGTCCTTAACGACGGGGCCCGTAATTTGCTCAAGTTGGACGACGATGTGGCAGGAAGGCCTGTTGCCGAGGTAATCCCCAATACCAAGCTCCCCCGGGTGCTTGAGACCGGGGAACCCGAGCACAATCAGGAATTATTGATTAAAGACACCATTGTAATCACCAACCGGGTGCCTGTTAAAGTGGATGGTTTAATTGTCGGCGCGGTAGCCACTTTCCGAGATAAAACAGAAGTTAATGCTCTGGCGGAAGAATTGACAGGCATTAAGGCATTTGTAGAGGCCCAACGGGTTCAAAACCACGAATACATGAATAAACTGCATACCATCGCGGGCTTAATTCAGCTTAAACACTACGAGCAAGCCATGGATTATGTTTTTGATATTACCGAAGAACAGCAGAAAATTACCAGCCTGGTCAGCAAACGGGTTAACGATTACCGTTTGGCCGGTATGCTGCTGGGTAAATACGCCCGGGCCAAGGAATTAAAAATTAATTTCATTATTGACCCGTCCAGTTATCTTAGTAAATTGCCATCTACAATTAGCAGTAATGCATTGGTTATTGTTGCCGGTAACCTGCTGGAAAACGCTTTTGATGCCGTGCGAACCGAAGTGGAAGACAAAAGAAAGGTCTTCTTCAAAATCATTGAAACAGAAGGCGAACTGATTATGGAAGTGCGTGATTGGGGTTCAGGGATTAAACAGGGGCTGGAACAAAAAATATTTGAGCATGGTTTTTCTACCAAGGGTCAAGCACGGGGTATAGGGTTGTTCTTAGTGCAAAAAACTTTAAACAGCATGAAAGGTGATATTCAGGTGCAAAGGCCCGAAGACGGCGGTGTGATGATGGTGGTAACTTTGCCCGTTGGCATGCAATTGGGGGATGATACCGATGAAAATGATTAATGTATTAATTATTGAGGACGATCCTATGGTGGTTGAGGTAAACAGTGGTTTTGTCAAGGACATACCAGGTTTTGCAGTAACAGGTGTGGCTAAAACCGGCTCCGAAGCACTGGCGCTGCTGGAGAAGAAGAAATTCGACTTGGCTCTTCTAGACATTTACCTGCCTGATATGGATGGTTTTACTGTGCTGCAGGAGGTCAGAAAACGGGGTCTAAATGTCGACGTAGTTATGGTTACAGCTGTTCAGGACGCTGAAACAGTGCAAAACGTGTTTCGTTACGGAGCCGTTGACTATATCATTAAACCTTTTAAGTTTTCCAGGTTAAAAGGAGCCTTGGAATCTTACGCTGCCATGTTTAAACGTTTTAATCAAAAAACAGCTATAGACCAACTTGAACTTGATAAACTAACTCTTAGCCGCACTCAAACTGAAGGCATAACCGGTTTACCCAAAGGTTTAAATGAAATTACCCTCAAACAGGTGCTAATGTGCCTGGTACGAGTGACGAAACCGCAATCGGCCGAGGATGTGGCCGTTTCGCTTGGTTTGGCCCGGGTTACCGCCCGTCGTTACCTAGAGTACCTGGAAAGTAACGGCCGGGTTGATGTTCAATTGCAATACGGTTCTGTTGGCAGGCCGATTAAAAAATTTATTATGACCGGCCGCAATGAACACAAAGAACTAAATTAACAATATGGACAAATTATTGCTTGACCCGTAAGTCGGGAGTAAAATAATTAGCATATAGAATTTTCAGAAAAGTTTCCTATTTTAAAATATTTACATTAAATTATTATTTTAAAACTTGATTGTTACACGTTCCCCGTTGGGGAGGAGATATTTTTTGAAAAAAATGGTGCTTTGCTCTTTGCTTTTAATGTTTATCATATCTGCTAGTGGTTGCTCCAACAGAGTTTGGGATCGGGAACAGGTTAGCCCGGAGCAAAAAATTGTAATTAAGTTTTCTCACGTGGTAGCTGAAAATACTCCCAAAGGTATGGCCGCACAACGATTTGCCAGAGAAGTGCAGGAAAGAACCGATGGCCGGGTGGAAGTGCAAGTATTCCCAAATTCCTCGCTTTATGCCGACGGTGAAGAGATGCAAGCCCTACAGGATGGTGCGGTACAGATTATAGCACCAGCTACCTCAAAGCTGGGCGGGTTGTTTCCATACTGGCAGGTAATGGATTTGCCATTTGCCTTTCAAGACACCAATGCTGTGCATCAGGCTCTAGATGGTTCAATAGGACAAGAACTAACTGAAAGTTTGGAAAACCAGGGTTTCATAGCATTGGCTTTTTGGGATAACGGGTTTAAACAATTAACCAATAACATGAGACCCATAGTTACTCCTGGTGACCTGCAAGGTTTACGATTTAGGGTTATGATGAACAGTTCAGTACTGCAGGAACAGTTCAGAATGTTGGGGGCCAGGACAATACCGTTGCCTTTTAATGATGTTTATCGCTATCTCGAGAAAAATCAATTAATAGGCCAGGAGAACACTATATCGAACATTTACTCCAAGAAGTTTTACCAGGTACAAAAATACATGACCATAACCAATCACGGTTACCTTGGTTACGTGGTTTTGGCCAATAAAGATTATTGGGATTCACTGCCCCAGGATATTCAGGATATTCTCAATGAAGTTATAGCCGAGGTAACTGTTTGGGAGCACGAAGCTGCTGCCGAACTGAACGAGTTGTATTTTAATGCATTGCAGGAAAAAGACAATGTTGAAATAGCCATTCTTACACCCGAAGAGAGAAAGTTGTGGGATGAAGCTTTTAGGCCATTATACAATTATTTTGGCCGGCGAGTCAGCGTTGATCTAATGCATGAAATATTGCAGCAAAAAGAGCAATCAAAATTAACGACAGGGGGTGAAACATAGACTTTTCCTTGGCTGGGTCAGAATATTTTAATAGGAGGAATTGACATGAAAAAGAGATTTCTAAGTTTAGCGTTATGCCTGCTTCTGGCCAGTGCGGTGGCGCTGGTGGCGGTAGGTTGCGGTGGCGGTTCAGAGACAAGTGGCGAAGGCGAAAAGCAAGAAAAAATCGTGGTTAAGTTTACCCACGTGGTTGCAGAATCAACCCCCAAGGGGCAGGCAGCCCTAAAGTTTAAAGAAGTTTTGGAAGAGAGTTCCGCCGGCTTGTTTGAGGTTCAGGTATATCCTTCCTCATCGTTATACGGTGACAAGGAAGAACAAGAACAACTTCTGGCCAACAATGTCCAGTTTATTGCTCCCTCGGTTACCAAACTTGTTACCTTTAACCCCTCATTTCAGATAGTGGATATGCCTTTCCTCTTTAAGGATAAACCCGCAGCTTACAGTTTCTTTGACGGTGAAGCAGGACAGGAACTGCTACGGTCCCTTGAACCCCACGGCATCCTGGGCATGGCCTGGTGGGCCAACGGATTCAAACACTTCAGTAACTCCAAACACCCACTGACGACTCCTGAAGACTTTAAAGGACTCAAATTCCGTACACAAAGCGGCGGGGTGCTTGATGAGCAATTCAAGGCGCTGGGCGCCGGCTCCCAGACCCTGGCTTTCGCCGAAGTTTACCAGGCTCTGTCCAACGGTACCGTTGATGGACAGGAAAACACCTGGAACAACATGGACACCCAGAAGTACGTAGAAGTGCAGGATTATATTACTGTTTCCAATCACGGCCGTCTAGACTACGTGGTCTTAACCAACACTACCTTCTGGAACAGCCTGACTGCTGAACAGCAGGAAATGGTTAGTGCAGCTATGACTGAAGCGACTGCTTACGAGCGCCAGTTAGCTGACGAGTTGGATCAAAGTTCATATGAGAATATCAAGAATAGCGGCAAAGTTGAAATTTACGAACTAACAGACGAAGAATGGGCTAAATTTGTAGAAGCACTGGATCCCCTGTACGCCAAATACGGCGCTGAAATTGGTGAAAAGTACATCGAGGCCGCCAGAAACTCCTAGTTAATAAAATGGGGCGGTGGGTATCCGCCGCCCCATTTTTTGCTAATAATAACGCTTTGGGCATCATTATATCTAATTTTTATTGTAATTAAGCTAATGGTCATATAAAATGTTCCGCCATATCACAGATTTGGCTTACTAAAAGGGCTTACATGGATTTAATATATGCAAATTAATGGTTGCTGTAATGTTTAAGGAGGCGGAGATGGAGACGTTAAAAAAGTATTATAAAGGTTTTGAAGATTACTTCGCCGGTGGGATGCTATTTGTCGGACTGTCCATGGTTTTTGTCAACGTTGTATTGCGTTACGTATGGGGCCGTCCTCAGTCCATACTGGACGAATTCTCGGTATATTTTGTGGTTTGGGGTGTGCTGGCGGGAACAGCGGTAGCCTTAAGAAATGACCACCACATCAAAGTTGATGCGTTTTTTAACATTTTACCGTTGACAGCAAAACATAAGGTAAGTATTTTTGCCATGTCGTTGGGTTTGGCGTTTTGTATCTTTTATACTTACTACGGCATCCAACTGGAATTAGGTTATATAGAAAATGGTATGCGGTCTCCCGACAGCAGGTTCCCGATGTGGATCATTAACCTGATTATCCCCCTCAGCGGGGTGATGTTTGGCATACGCTTCATTGATAAGTTGGTTGGTTTGCTAAAAAACGGAGGCAAAGACTGGATGGATGCCACCGCGAAAGGGGGCAAATAAATGTCAACGGCTCTGCTATTTGGTGTTTTCGTTGCACTGTTTTTAGCCAACGTACCAATCGCTATCAGCCTGGCTGTGGCAGCTCTTGTTGTGCTTGGCTTAACCACTGACTTTACCATGCACATGCTAGTGCAGCGGATGTTTGCCTCGCTCCTTTCACCTACCCTGATGGCTATTCCGGCCTTTGTTTTTGCTGGCGTACTGATGTCGCACGGGGGGATTTCCAAGTACCTGATTGCCGCCCTGCGTGCTTGGTTTGGCCATCTGCCAGGCGGACTGGCTGTGGTGACTATCATGGCCTGTGCCATATTCGCCGCTATTTCAGGCTCCAGCCCGGCTACAGCCGCCGCCATCGGTGCCATTATGTACCCGGCGCTGGTTAGTGGGGGATATCCCAAAAAGTATGCTTTAGGTTTAATTGCTGCTTCTGGTACCCTGGGCATTTTAATCCCGCCCAGCGTTACTATGGTGGTATTTGGTGTCACCGCGGAAGAATCGATCGGCAAGCTTTTCATGGCCGGGTTAATACCCGGACTTATACTTACCGGTATTCTTGTTATTAGCGCAGTAGTATACGCTAAGATGATGAAGCTAGACTTAGAAAGCAAAGCTTCCTGGGATGAACGCTGGAAGACTAGCATTAAAGCTTTGCCGGGTGCCTTTTTACCGTTTTTCATCCTGGGCAGTATTTATGCCGGTATTGTAACCCCCACCGAGGCAGCCGTGCTGTCAGTCTTTTATACCCTGTTGGTATCGTTCTTGATTTACCGGGAAATGAGCATCAGGGACATGCGTAAGATTTTTGTAGAATCCATTAATATTTCATCCATGATATTCCTGATTATTGCTGCAGCGATGGTGTTTGCGCTGTTCTTAACCGTGAACCAGGTGCCACAGCACTTGTCGCAGTGGATATCAGATAATCACCTGAACAAATACATGTTCTTCCTGGCTACTAATATCATGTTCTTTGTCATGGGTACTTTTCTAGAGGCCGTGTCCATTACCCTCATTACACTGCCCCTGCTGTTGCCCATGATTCACGCCCTGGACATCGACATTATGCAGTTTGCAGTGGTGATGACGGTGAACATGGAACTGGCCATGATTACACCGCCAGTGGGGCTGAACCTCTTTGTGGTTAGCGCTATGGCCAAGCAACGACTGGAAGTAGTCATCAGAGGAGTATTACCGTTTCTTCTCATTATGGTACTAGCATTGATATTATTTGTGCTTTGGCCCGATGTATCCACATACATCCCCAGGGTGCTGATGGAACGCTAATAAAAAAAGGCTCCTACTGCCCGGAAGCGGGTAGCGGGAGCCTTTTTTTGCATCTCGAAAAAAGTATGTTACCGGTAACTAAAACTTTCGCACCAACCCGGTAACTTTGCCCAAGACGGTCACATCATTAACTATAATGGGCGAAAGTTGGTAGTTTTCTGGCTGTAGACGTATGTGTCCATCTTCCCGAAAAAACCTTTTAATCGTCGCTTCATCATCTAGTAGGGCCACCGCAATATCACCGTTATCCACGCTGGGTTGCTGTCTGACAAGCACCAAGTCTCCTTCGAGAATGCCGGCTTCCACCATGCTGTTACCTTTGACCTGCAGCATAAAGAATTCGCCCCGACCGGCGAAATCCACCGGCATGGGGAACGTATCTTCCCTGTTCTCCACGGCTAAAAGGGGTATACCAGCCGCCACCCGGCCCAAAATCGGTACCATGATCATTTCCCTGAAGCTCTCTTTATCGTCATCCAAAACTTCCATGGCCCTAGGTTTGGTGGGATCTCTGCGTATAAGGCCCTTTTCTTCCAGTTTGCAAAGATAGTTGTGCACAGTTGAACTCGATTTTAAGCCTACTGCTTCGCCAATTTCCCTAACTGATGGGGGGTATCCACGAGATTGAATACTGTGTTTGATATATCTTATAATTTCTGTTTCGCGGTGACTTAGGTTTTCTTTCACAGCTGCACAACCTTTCTGGAATTATACTTAATTATAACATAATATTCCTGGGGGTAAACATGTGTTCGGGAAAAATCTATTCTAAATTCTGAGTACTGGAATTTAATATGCTTTTTATATTTTTTAGAAGGAAATAATGTAAAAACGCAGAATATGAAATAAAAATAGACCTAAAGGTGATAAATGTGCAAAAAATTAAAGTAGTTATAATTGGAACCGGAACTGACGGAGTATCAGTATACAATTTGCTTAAGGATATAAATGATGTTGAAATTGAGTGTTTTGTTGAAATACCCGGGGAACCGATGGCAACGGACTTTTTAAATCTGGACGGAATAAAGATCTGTCAGGATTTGGCTGTCATTCAAAATTTAAAAAATATTGCGGTAGTAGTAAATACTGTTAAACATCCTTTGGTTGAAGAAAATATAAAAAAAATAGAACAAAATGTTTCCATTATTGACACCCGGGCGGTAAACTTAATGGTACATTTGTTCAGGGAAAAAAGGGAACTGCTGGAAAGCAAACGCATCCAGGGTGAACTTTCCACGATTCTAAATTCTGTTCAGGAAGCGGTGGAAGTGGCCGATAAAAACGGGGTGATTAAGTACGTTAACCCGGCTTTTACCCGGGTAACAGGCATCCCGCCCGATAACAGGATTGGCCAAAACGTGTTTGAAATCTCACCCGAGGGAGCATTGGCTATGGCCATACGCACCGGCAAAAGCGTATTTGGTCACCGAACCAGGGTGGGTGGCAGTAATGCCGAGGTGATTAGCAACGCATCACCGATTATAGTGGACGACAACGTGGAAGGGGCTGTGGTAGTATTTCAGCACTTCACAGACGTGATGAAGCTGATGGATGAATTACGGCAGCGTACAACCATGATTGAAAGTTTGTCTGATAAGTTCGGCCAGGTTACCACTTGCAAGTATTGTTTTATGGATATTCTAGGCAATAATACAGAATTAAAAAAAAGCATCCAGTTATCCGAGAGGGCAGCTCGCAGCAACTCAACCGTTCTTCTTTTAGGTGAAAGCGGCACCGGAAAGGAACTTTTTGCCCATTCTATCCACCATGCCAGCTCCAGGCGGGATAAACCTTTTATTAAAGTAAACTGCGCCGCCATCCCGGAGAACCTGCTGGAAAGCGAGTTTTTCGGCTATGCTAAAGGAGCTTTTACAGGGGCAGTGAAATCAAAAATCGGCAAATTCGAGCTGGCCCACGGTGGATCTATTTTTCTGGATGAAATAGGTGATATGAATTTAAGTCTACAGGGTAAGTTGCTGCGAGTATTGCAGGAAATGGAGTTTGAGAAGATTGGCGGAAATCAAACCATCCGGGTTGATGTACGTGTAATCGCAGCTACCAACAGAAGTCTCAGGGATTTAATCAGAAAAGGCGAATTCAGAGAAGATTTATATTACCGGTTAAACGTTGTGGAAATAACCGTTCCGCCCCTGCGGGTACGTAAAGAAGATTTGCCAGTCCTGGTAAATAACCTAATATTTAAGCTAAACCGTAAGCTGGGTAAGAAGGTCAAGGGCCTTACCAAGGATGCCGAAGAGGTTTTTTACAGCTACGACTGGCCTGGGAACGTGCGGGAACTGGAGAATGTTGTGGAGCGGGTCATGGTTACTGTGGACGAGGAAACCCTAACCAAAAAGAACTTTATCCAATATGTAAGCCAATTGAAAGCTGTGCCTGAGCGGGATATTGAATTGCTGCCCATTGACCAGATGGAACAGGTACTAATCAGTAAAGCTTTGGTCAAATACGGCAATACCGTAGAGGGTAAAAGACGGGCTGCCAAAGCGTTAAATATCTCTTTAGCTACTTTATACAACAAATTGAAAAAGGCAAAATTTGAAAGTTCAAGCATTTAGAAATAATTAAAAAAATTAGATTAAATAAACGAATGAAGGTATTGCTCTTTTTTTAACTCTTTATTTCTAAAATATATAAATTTATACCTATTTAGTGCTTAAATTGTACATTTTATAAACAATTAATAACGCAGATAATTTTTGATAAAGATACTGCAGTAATGCAAGAACGGCGTAAACATTGACGAAATTGCCCTGCTAGCTAAGGTGTGTCCTTTATTGGCATGATACTTGCGTAGAATTTTTAAAGAGTATTTATCTCTGTTTTAAGGAGGGAACGACATAAAAACAATAAATGCTGGAAACATAACTGACACTGTAGCCAACCTTTGTAAAGAGGCCAATTTTTACCTAGGCCAAGATATGATAGAAGCTCTTAGGAAAGCATACGATGGCGAACTTTCTTTAACCGGCAAGGAAATAATCCAACAATTGATGGATAACGCGGAAATAGCCAGTTTAGAAAAAGTTCCCATGTGCCAAGACACCGGTTATGCAGTTGTTTTCGTGGAACTTGGACAGGATGTGCACATTGAAGGTGGTTTGTTGGAAGACGCCATTAATGAGGGGGTGCGCCGGGGCTATACTGAAGGGTATTTAAGAAAGTCAATTGTAGGTCACCCGCTGGAACGTGTCAATACCGGTGACAATACACCGGCGGTCATACATATAAAACTAGTGCCCGGGGAGCAAATAAAAATTATTGTAGCCCCCAAGGGTGGCGGTAGTGAAAACATGAGCGCTATTAAGATGTTAAAGCCGGCGGAAGGGGTTGAAGGGGTAAGGAAATTTATCCTGGATACCGTTAGAGCTGCCGGCCCTAATCCATGTCCGCCAATTATTGTCGGTGTTGGTATCGGTGGAACCATGGAAAAAGCCGCGCTTATTGCCAAGGAGGCGTTGCTTAGGCCGGCTGGAATGCCAAATCCTCGGCCTGAAATTGCCAAATTGGAAAGCGAATTTTTAAATGACGTGAATGCCCTTGGGATTGGCCCGCAGGGTTTGGGGGGTATTTACACCGCGCTGGCGGTACATGTAGAAATATACCCGGCACACATTGCCAGCCTCCCGGTGGCGGTTAATATCAACTGTCACGCCAGCAGGCACCGGGAAGCAATCCTATAAAGAAAACTTGGTTCAGGTGGGGTTTTGACTCGGGGTCTTACAGGCTGCGCGAAGATAAACAAATAGCGGGGTGATACAAAAATGATAACTAAAATAAAACTGACCACACCTTTGTCAGATGAAGTGGTGGAAAAATTACGTATCGGCCAGAAAGTGCTGTTAAATGGTGTTTTGTACACTGGTCGGGATGCTGCACATAAAAAAATGATTGAGCTGTTGGATAACGGCGAATCACTGCCCGTGGAATTAAAGGGGCAAATAATTTATTACGTTGGTCCTTCTCCGGCTAAACCAGGCCGGGTAATCGGCTCTGCCGGCCCTACCACCAGTGGTCGTATGGATGCATATGTCCCCAGGTTGCTCGCATTGGGTTTAAAGGGCATGATTGGCAAGGGTAAGCGTACACCCGAAGTGATTAAAGCCATGAAACAGTACAAGGCGATATACTTTGCAGCTGTTGGTGGAGCCGCCGCCTTGATTAGTAAGTGCATCAAGGAGGCCGAAGTAGTGGCTTACCCCGAACTGGGTCCGGAGGCAATACACCGCTTGGTGGTGGAGGATTTCCCGGCTATCGTGGTCAACGATACTCTGGGTGGAGATCTTTATGACGAAGGTACTAAAATTTATGCAGCTAAGTAGTATTATTGTTAAAGTTCAAAGGGGGTGTAATACTAAGGGTATAAACAAATGTGAGCTTAGTTTTGCATTGCGCAACTAAAATGGCTTACACAGGCTTTAACAGGCATACTTTCTGAACCTAACAGAGGGGGATAAGTAGTGAAACTTTTTGAATATATAGGCAAAGAAATTTTCTCATCCTTTGGTATTACCGTACCTCGGGGGAAAATGGTAACCAGCCCCGAGGAAGCAGCCCAAGTAGCAGCCGAAATCGGCGGTACGGTGGTCGTAAAATCTCAGGTTCTAGCCGGCAAGAGAGGTAAAGGCGGGGGAATTAAGTTTGCCTCCGGCGCTGAAGAAGCTCGTGAAGCTGCGGCCTCTATACTGGCCATTACAGTACAGGGTCACAAGGTGGAAAAGCTTTTAGTGGAAGAGAAAATTCAAATTGATAAGGAACTTTACGTAGCGATTACCATCGACGGCTCGGCCAAAAAACCGGTCATTATTGCGTCCTCTCAAGGGGGCATGGACATCGAGGATGTACCGGATGAACATATTGTAAAATGTCATGTTGATGTAACTGTGGGCGTATATCCTTATCTGGGCCGCGAGATCGCCAGGCGCATGGGTCTTACCGGCAAGCAGGCTGCTAATTTTGCCAAGCTGCTGCCGCTGCTTTACAAGTGTTTTAAAGATAAAGACGCTGAACTGGTGGAAATTAACCCGCTGGTTATCAGCGGGGATATACTGATTGCTGCTGATTCCAAGTTTACTGTGGATGATGACGCGCTGTACAGGCAAAAGGACGTACCTTACGTGGAAGACCGGACCTCGATTGAGAAGCAGGCTCACGATTTAGGGTTGGCGTTTGTGGAACTGGGCGGCAATATTGCTGTCATGGCTAACGGTGCCGGTATGTCAATGGGCAGCCTGGATACCCTGGTGCATTACGGCGGCAGTCCCGCCAATTTCCTGGATGCCGGCGGCGGTACCGGAATGGAAGGAACGGCAAAGGCGCTGGAACTGCTGCTTCAAACCAATCCCCGGGTTATTTTTATTAACATCTTTGGCGGCATCACCCGCTGCGACGATGTAGCCAACGCTCTAATACAGGTTAAAAAGACCAGGGAGATCCCGGTGCCGGTGGTAATCAGGCTGGTTGGCACCAATGAGCAGGAAGGCGTTAAAATCCTCAACGATAATGGTATTGAAGCCTACAAGGTAATGCAAGAAGCCGCTGCCAAAGCGGTAGAAATTGCGAATGCCGAGTAAGTCATAGCCGCGCTAGAAATTTATTATGACCTAGAACTCATGAATGTCGCCAATTAAGGAGTGGTAGAATAGTGGCAATTATTATAGACGAAAATACCAGGTTGATTGTTCAGGGTATTACTGGCAACCAGGGCAGGTTCCACACTACCCAAATGCTTGCTTATGGTACCCAGGTTGTGGGTGGCGTATCGCCGGGTAAAGGCGGTCAGGAAGTGGAAGGGGTTCCGGTTTACGATAGTGCTTTTGCAGCCGTGGAAGCGCAAAATGCAAACGCTTCGGTGCTCTTTATTCCATCGCCTTTTGCCAAGGACGCGGCGTTTGAAGCCATATCTGCAGGCATTAAAGTGCTGGTAATTGTAACCGAACATATTCCTGTACATGACGAAATGGAAATTGTAGAGTACGCCAGTCGTAATGGCACCACGATAGTGGGCCCAAACACATTTGGTATTGTTTCATCCGGTAAATGCAAAATAGGGATCCCGCCGAACCAGTTTTTTATTGAGGGACCCATTGGCGTGGTAGCCCGCAGCGGAACCCTGACTTACGAGATTGTAGGTAACCTTACCGCCAACGGTATGGGTCAGTCCACAGTGGTTGGACTGGGTGGTGACCGGGTGGTTGGCCTTTCCTTTGTGGATGTGTTGGAGAAATTTGAGCATGACCCCCAGACCAAAGCGGTAGTGCTGGTGGGTGAAATTGGTGGTAATGCTGAAGAAATGGCATCCTTGTTCATTAAGGACATGACCAAGCCGGTGGTGGCCTATATTGCCGGCAAGAGTGCGCCTCCCGGCAAACGGATGGGCCATGCCGGAGCCATCATTGAACGTGGTAAAGGCACATTTAATGCCAAGGTGGAAGCTTTGCAGGCAGCGGGAGCCAGAATAGCCACCCTGCCTTTTGAAGTACCCGACCTATTGCGTGAGGTAATAGGTTAAAGGAGGAGTTATATTGTTTGAACGGGACGTTACGCAAAAAATCAAGGACCAAAAGAAAAAGTACGAAGAAAAACTGGATAAGTTAACCGCCAAAAGGCCTGAACGGCAAGCCGAATTTGCCACCGATGCAGATATAAAAATAAATACCACGTATACCCCGGATGATCTAGAGGGTATGGATTACGAACAGGATCTGGCTTTCCCAGGCGAGTATCCGTATACCAGGGGGGTACAGCCCAATATGTACCGGGGGCGGCATTGGACCATGCGCCAGTACGCCGGGTTCGGAACAGCCGAGGAGACCAACAAACGGTTTCGTTACCTGCTGGAACAGGGCCAAACCGGCTTAAGCGTAGCATTTGATCTGCCTACCCAGATTGGCTACGACTCCGATCACTCGCTTTCCAAGGGCGAAGTTGGTAAAGTGGGGGTAGCCATTGACTCTCTGTTAGATATGGAAACTTTGTTCGATCAAATTCCGCTGGACAAGGTCAGTACCTCCATGACCATCAATTCGCCGGCGGCCGTTTTACTGGCTATGTATATTGCCGTGGCGGAAAAGCAGGGAGTAACGCAGGAACAGCTTAAAGGAACGATCCAAAACGATATTATAAAAGAATACATGGCTAGGGGCACATACATTTTCCCACCCGAGCCGTCGATGCGCCTAATCACCGATATTTTTGCTTATTGTGCTGAAAACATACCGGGTTGGAACACAATTAGTATCAGCGGTTATCATATCCGGGAAGCCGGTTCCACTGCTGTACAGGAAGTAGCTTTTACCCTGGCCGATGGTATAGCCTACGTGCAGGCGGCCATTGATGCCGGCCTGGATGTGGATGAGTTTGCTCCCCGGCTGAGCTTTTTCTTTAACGCCCATCTTAATTTCTTTGAGGAAACGGCTAAGTTCAGGGCCGCCCGTCGTTTGTGGGCCCGGATTATGAAAGAGCGTTTCGGAGCCAAGAACCCCAAGTCTTTGATGTTACGTTTCCATACTCAAACAGCTGGTTGTACCCTAACGGCACAGCAGCCCGACGTAAACATAATGCGTGTTGCTTTCCAGGCCCTAAGCGCGGTACTGGGCGGCACCCAGTCACTGCACACCAATTCCCGGGACGAAGCAATGGCTCTGCCCAGTGACAGTTCCGTACTAATCGCACTGCGGACCCAGCAGGTCATCGGTTACGAAATTGGCGTGGCTGATACGGTAGACCCCCTGGGCGGCTCATATTTCATAGAGAACCTTACCAATGAGATAGAACAGCAAGCTGCAGAATATATCGCTAAGATAGATGACCTGGGTGGGGCACCCAAAGCGATTGATTTCATGCAGAAAGAAATTCAGAACAGCGCTTACCGCTACCAGAAGGATATTGAAAGCGGCAAAAAAACGGTCATCGGTGTAAACAAGTTTATCATGCACACTGAACGGCCCAAAGACCTGCTGAAAGTCGACCCCGAGGTGGGCCGGCGTCAGGAAGAAAAATTAGCCCGGCTTCATGCTGAGCGTGATAATGCAAAAGTACAGCAAGCTCTTGCCGATATTGAAAAGGCGGCAGTTTCAGGGGAAAACCTAATGCCTTATATTATTGAAGCGGTGAAGGTTTATACCACACTGGGTGAAATTTGCGGGGTCTTGCGGAACGTGTTCGGCGAGTACCAGCAACAAATTGTTTTTTAACCAAGGAGGAGTGCGCGGATGAGCGGAAAACCGATCAGGGTGCTGGTGGCCAAACCAGGCCTGGACGGACACGATAGAGGCGCTAAGGTAATTGCCCAATCCTTGCGTGATGCCGGCATGGAAGTTATATACACAGGACTGCGCCAGACTCCTGAGCAAATTGTAGGCGCAGCGTTGCAGGAAGATGTGGATGTAGTGGCCCTAAGTTGCCTGTCCGGGGCTCACCTGCACCTGTTCCCCGCTGTTGCTGAAGGCCTGCGTAAGCAGAATGCCGAAGATATCCTGGTGCTGGGCGGTGGAATTATCCCGGATGAGGATATCCCGGCCTTAAAGGAAGCGGGAATCGTTGAAATTTTCACCCCGGGAACCAACACCGTAACGGTTGCGGATTTCATCAAGGAAAAGATTGGACGATCCTGAAAAAGGTCAAATTAAAAAAGTTAAAAAGTCTAAAGTCTGTTAGTGGCCTTTGACTTTGTAACTGAGATTAAAGCTATACCAATTATAGAAAGACGGGTGGTAAGGCTTTACCACCCCGGGAATCGCTGATTACAGGAGGTGCAATCTGTAGTGGTAGGTAAGATTGACCATATTGGTATTGCCGTTAAAGATATGGCGGCGGCTAAAAATTTTTATGAACAGGTGTTGGGTCTAAAAGTTACATCCGAAGAAGTTGTGGAAGAACAAAAAGTTAAGGTGGCTTTTATTCCCACCGGTGACAGTGAAGTGGAACTGCTGGAGAGCACCACAGAGGACGGCCCTATCGCTCGTTATATAGAAAAGAACGGTGAGGGTATCCAACATATTGCCTTCCGGGTAGAAAACCTGGAAGAAAAACTGGCAGAGCTAAAAGCGGCCGGGGTCAGGTTAATAGATGAAAAGCCGCGGCGGGGCGCCGGTGGAGCTAAAATTGCCTTTCTGCACCCCAAATCCACATTTGGCACGCTGGTCGAACTGTGTGAGAGGGATTAGCGGAAAGGGGACACACCTTCATATAAGGAAACGAAGGAATGTCCCCAACTATGGACAGGGGACACACTATCAAATAAAGAACGAAGGAATGTCCCCAATAGAGGAGGGCACAGCATGAGTATGCAGGAAAAATTAGACCAACTAAAAGAACTAAGGGCTAAGGTACAGGCAGGCGGTGGCGAGAAAAAAATTGCCAAGCAACACGCCGCAGGCAAAATGACCGCCCGGGAAAGAATTGACTATTTTTTTGACCAAGATACTTTTCGGGAAATAGATGTTTTTGCCGGCGAACCGGATAAAAACCCCAGCGAAGGCGTGGTTACCGGTTTCGGTTTGGTCAATGGCAGAAAAGTGTTCGTTTACGCCCAGGACTTCACGGTAACCGGAGGTTCGCTGGGTATGGTTCATGCCCAAAAGATATGCAAGGTGCTAGACCTGGCCATGCGCAACGGCGCGCCGGTGGTGGGACTGAACGACTCCGGCGGAGCCAGGATTCAAGAAGGTGTTGACGCTCTAAACGGTTTCGGAGAAATATTTTTCCGCAACACCATTGCGTCCGGGGTAATACCCCAACTTTCTGTTATTATGGGGCCGTGCGCCGGCGGAGCGGTTTATTCGCCGGCCTTAATGGATTTCATCTTTATGGTTAATGGTACCAGCCAGATGTTTATTACCGGCCCGCAGGTAATCAGGGCAGTTACCGGTGAAGAAGTTTCTATGGAACAGCTCGGCGGGGCGCTGACCCATAACCAGACCAGCGGAGTGGCTCATTTTATGGGCGAAAACGAAGAGCATTGCCTGGATACAGTTAAAAACCTGCTCGGATACCTACCCGCCAGCAACACTGAAAAGCCGCCGTTGTCCGAGTCGGTAGAACCGGCAGTGGATAGGGAAGCGCTTTTAGATATCGTTCCCGCCCAGCCCATGTTTAGTTACGATGTAAAAAAAGTAATTCAGGCTGTGGTGGACGGAAGCGAGTTCCTGGAAGTGCTGCCTCTTTACGCCAAGAATGCAGTGGTTGGCTTTGCCAGGTTTGCCGGACAGCCGGTGGGGATTGTGGCCAACCAGCCCGACTTTATGGCGGGTTGTTTGGATATCAATGCTTCAGATAAAATCAGCCGGTTCGTCAGGTTCTGTGATGCCTTTAATATTCCGCTGGTGACATTCATGGATGTGCCCGGCTTTTTGCCCGGTACCGGCCAAGAATTTGGCGGTATTATCCGCCACGGCGCCAAAATGCTATATGCGTATTCCGAGGCAACCGTGCCCAAGGTGACTATTATATTGCGTAAGGCTTACGGCGGTGCATACTTGGCCATGTGCAGCAGTTCACTGCGGGCTGATATGGTTTACGCTTGGCCGACAGCGGAAATTGCTGTCATGGGGCCTGAAGGTGCTGTTAATATCATCAAACGCAAGGAAATTGAAAACGCGGCCAACCCTGCCGAGGAACGCAGCCGGCTGGTGCAGGAATACCGCGATAAATTTGCCAACCCCTATGTGGCCAGTTCAAGGGGTTTTGTAGACGATGTCATTGACCCCCGGGAAACCAGGGCCAAGATAATTGATGCTATTGAATCATTAGCCTCCAAACGGGAGAGCCGGCCAAGTAAAAAACATGGCAATTTACCCGTTTAAGTATTGAATAGCATTTAGGAATTATGGGAAGTAAATCTTGAAAGAATAACCAATTAAAAGTTGGGTTGGCAGCACAGATGCATGTTGTGCTGCCGGCTCGGCAAAGAACACTGCTTGGGGATAATGGGCAGATGAACTAGCTAAACAGGAGGTAATCATAGTGAAAAGAAACAAGATAACCGTTATCGGCTCCGGTAATGTGGGAGCCACTTGCGCCCACTGGGCCGCCGCTAAAGAATTAGGCGACATCGTGCTGTTTGACGTGGTTGAAGGCGTACCCCAGGGCAAAGCGCTGGATCTACAACAAGCTGCCCCCATTGAAGGTTATGACGTTAACGTGGTGGGAACTAACAGCTACGAAGATACAGCAGGTTCCGACGTAATTATCATCACCGCTGGTATTGCTCGTAAACCAGGCATGAGCCGCGACGACCTGGTCAATACCAACGTTAAAATTGTCAAGTCATGCGCTGAACAGGCCGCCAAATATTCACCCAATGCTTTTATCATTGTGGTCACCAACCCTTTGGATGTAATGGTGTACGCCGCATATAAGGCTAGTGGTTTTCCGGCCAACCGCGTATTTGGCATGGCCGGTGTGTTGGATTCGGCCAGATTCCGGACTTTTATCGCCATGGAACTGGGTGTATCGTATAAAGACGTCAGCGCCTTCGTCCTAGGCGGACATGGAGACGACATGGTGCCTTTGGTTCGCTACAGCTATGCCGGCGGTATCCCCATCGAAAAATTGATGCCCGCCGACCGGATCGAAGCCATAGTGGAAAGAACCCGTAAGGGCGGAGCAGAAATTGTTAATTATTTAAAAACCGGCAGTGCTTTTTATGCCCCGGGCGCATCGGCCATTGAGATGGCGGAAGCGGTGCTTAAGGACAAAAAACGAATTTTGCCCGTAGCCGCTTACTTGCAGGGTGAATACGGTGAAAAAGATATTTATTTTGGCGTGCCGGCCATCATAGGCGGCGGCGGGGTAGAGAAAGTTATTGAAGTTGACCTGACTGACGCGGAAAAGGTAGCGGTGCAAAAATCTTTCGATTCGGTTAAGAAGGTTTTGGCAGCGGTGGACTAGATTATCTTAGGCTAGCTTAGGCTAGCTTTAGCTAACAACAAGAGTATACAGTATATTTAATGCATCTGCAGGAATGAAAGACAGCCGAAGAATGCTTAAACATTTAACTAATTCTTACATGGAGGTTGACAATATGAGCGAAGCGAGAAAGGCAATGATTTGCGATACCACCATGCGGGACGGCCACCAGTCATTGCTGGCTACTCGTATGCGCACCGAGCACATGCTGTCCATTGCTGAAAAAGTAGAAAAGGTTGGTTATTATTCTCTGGAAACATGGGGCGGCGCCACTTTTGATTCCTGCATGCGCTTCCTAAACGAAGATCCCTGGGAAAGGCTGCGGGTCCTGCGCAAACATTATCCCAACAGCAAGCTGCAAATGCTGCTGCGGGGCCAGAATGTAGTGGGTTACAGGCACTATGCAGACGATGTGTTAGAAGCATTTGTTAAGTACACCGTAGCCAACGGGTTGGATATATTCCGAATTTTTGATGCTTTAAATGATGTTAGGAACATGGAAAAGGCTATCGAATTTGTCAAGCGGGAGGGTGCTCACGCTCAGGGGACCGTAGTTTACACCATCAGCCCCGTGCATGATTACGATTTCTACATGAACATGGCCAAGGAATTGATGGAACTGGGAGTAGATTCTATTTGTCTTAAAGATATGGCAGGCATCCTGGCTCCGCAACCCGCTTTCAATATTATCAGAGGGTGGAAGGAAATGGGTGCCATGGTGCAGTTGCACTGCCACTATACCAGCGGCATGGCTTCAATGACATATTTGAAAGCGGTGGAAGCCGGTGTTGACGTAATCGACTGCTCAGTATCAAGCATGGCGCTGCAGAGCTCCCAGCCGGCTACCGAGAGCATGGTGGCGGCCCTGGCGGGCACACCTTACGACACTGGCTTGGATCTGGAGCTGATATCCGAGATTGCCGCTTACTTTAAAGAGGTACGCAAGAATTACGGTGACTTTGACAACGCCAGCTGCAGTCCTGATACCAACGTGCTGACTTATCAAATTCCCGGCGGCATGATTTCCAACTTTATCAACCAGCTTAAAGAGCAAAACGCCCTTGACAAACTGCCCCTGGTGCTGGCTGAAGTGCCCAAGGTCAGGGAAGATTTCGGTTTCCCGCCGCTGGTAACCCCGTCCAGCCAGATAGTAGGCACCCAGGCGGTAATCAACGTATTGGTAGGTAGCCGTTATGCCATGGCAACTGACGAAGTTAAAAACTATATGCGCGGTTACTACGGCCGTCCGCCGGCTCCGGTGAACGAAGAAATAAGGAAGAAAATTATTGGAGACGAAAAACCAATTGAGTGCCGTCCGGCAGATATGCTAGAACCTGAAATGCCCAAAGCCAGAGAAATGGCTGCTCCATTTATGACCCAGGAAGAAGACGTTGTTTCTGTGGCCCTTTATCCGCAGGTGGCCCTGGACTTCCTAAAAGCTAAAAAAGGCTAATTAAGATTCCCTATTATTATACTTACGGTAGGGTAGGGCAGGGAAGTTGGTTTGTAAAATAGAATCATATTTTTCATAGTTTAAAGTTAAACCGGGCTCTCGTATGGGCCCGGTTTAACTTTAAACGGTTATTCTGCCTGTTAAGCTGTCAATTTTAAAATAAGAAGGCAACTTAATATATATTTAGACTTATTTTTCTTCCTTTCACCTTGTACTTTAGTCTGTTCAGCGGATACATACTGACAATTTTCAAAAATGTACTAGAATATATGTAAGGGATACGGTTGATTAGTAAAGGAATGAGGTAATCATGATTAGCATGCAGTGCGCTCAAAACTTGACAAACGCAAATAAAAAGCCCATCATGTGCATGCTTGAGGAAAGTAAGTATTGTGATAATTGTTGCGAATGCTTTACCTGTGAAATTGACGCCTCAAAAATTTGCAACAATTGTGCCGATTGTGTGAAACTTACTCAATGGCGATGCTTGTAACAGGTAAAAAATAGCTCATTACGAGCCGTATTTTTTTAATACAAAAAACTACCGATAATAAGTATTATGTAAACTTGAGCGTTTTTAAAGGGCTGTGACTTAAATTATATCTGTGCATTACTACCTACATCCAAGCCTTCGATACTATTCCTAGTAATTTTACTTAACTTATATATCTCATTACTCAAATTCATTAAAATATCAATGCACAATATCGCCTTGAGTGAATGTTCTTTAGTCCCAAAATTAAGTTGTTCTCCGTGACAGATTTTATTTCTTAATGGTTGGTGCATCCATCGTTTTTTACTTTCAGATGAGCAAAGGATTTCATTTTGTAAATATTCAGTAACCGCTTCCCATAGCAAAGCACCACTCTCAGGGATTGCTGATAACTGGATAAATTTACCCTTTTCACTATTTATTTTGTGTTCTTCTATTTTGTAGTGCTTTGCTATTAGATTTTTATACTCTGCCGATATAGAAATATTATTATTTTGAGCATAATGTGATATATCAACTATAATCCCGTATAATTGACACATAAGTAAAGCCGTGGACGAATAATAATTTCCAACTAAATGCATATCTAGGGCTTCTCTAAGTATCGGCTGCCTTTGAGTATTAACCCCTTCACACTGAGTCCATAAGTTATAACTATCATTAACATACTTTTCATCACAATAATTAAAAATAATACGCTCCATGATATCTTTGCAATACAAACCATCTATATCTTTAGCATATTGCTCTATAATTTTTATCTCTAAATTTTTATCGTATTCTAAATTAAAGGCCATTTAATTTTTCTAAGTATCATTATAAATTCTATATGTTGAATTGCTTCTTGGTTAAAAAACTGGGGAAACTCTATGTTAGCTATTGATTCGGTAATTCCTTGAGCAGCCGTGGTAATATGATTCAAAGATTTGCTAACTACTTCAGAAAACATTCTTAAGGTTTCTGCCATGCTTTCGTTTAAAGATTCGAGCGATGTCTTCATTATCTCAGAATCTTTGCTATTATAAAGAGTTTTATTTTTGTTATTCATTAAACACCTCAAAAAAGTAAACAACCGTAGTCATTAATTAATTTTTTACCTAGTAATTTCTATATTTCATAAGGTTCAAATCCTTGAGCTAACGCTGATTTCCAAACCTTTTTGCGTAAAATTCTTGTTTCTCAGTAAGGTTATATCCTTGGGCAAGATAAAGACCAATTTTATAGCAAAACGAGTTATTGTAACCAGAAAACTTTCCAGAGACCTTACCCCAGCGACTCAATGCATACCAAACATTCTTGTCCCATAATGGTTCACTATCAGCCGTGAAATCCAGTTCCATTTGTATTGGTTTATTTTCAGTTGTAAAAACCAGTTCTAATTGTTGTTTAGCTTCTTTTGTTTTAGGCTTTGTGGTTATTTGTTTCTTTTTCTTATTGAGTTTTTCTTTTGTAAGTGTCTTTATGTTGACCTCTTTTGTACTTTGAGCCTCGGTTTGTGATGGATTAACGTCAGCCGTTTCTGTAGTTGTTAAGCTTTCAACATCCAAAGGTGAGAACTCTTCCTCAAAAAATTCTCCTTCAATCTCGCTATCTGTGATTTGCTGGTCTGTGGGCTGCCGTTTTAGATCTCCAATCAATAGCGCAATTGCTGCTTCTGGGTTTGCATAATAACGTCTTGCTGGTACTCTGTGTACGAACCAGCCGCTCCGTTCAATTATATCCTGCCTCTGGTAATCTTCGGCGCGTAGATCTCCATCATCTTCATAATGAAAATCCCCATCACATTCTACTGCTATACGCCGCCCTTCATCATCAATAACTACCATATCTATTTTGAAGTTAGAGCAAGGAACTTGCGTAAACACGGTATAACCTCCATCACGCAATGCAAAACAAACATCTTTTTCAAAATCGCTATCAAATTTATCTTCTCCAACCATCCCCAGGCGGTCAGTTGGGTTTCTATGTTCATTTTCAGCATGTAAAAGGAAATCTTTTAAAATCCCCCTAGGAAACTCTTCAACGGGTCTTGAGATGAAGTATATCATTTTGCGCCTGGCTCTGCTAAAGGCAACATTAATCCTCTCTGGCTCTATTTGGATTGCATTAATTACCCCAGGCGAGCTGCTGGGGCCAAAACGCATAGAGTACAAGATAATATCTCGTTCGTCACCTTGAAAACCATCAGCAGTAGAGACTATTAGTTGATATTTTTTAATCCAATCAGGGCGCTCTTCAAGTTTTTCATAGATTAAATTCTGAAGTAAGGTTGCTTGCTGCCGATATAATGACATGACTCCAATAGTCAGACCGTCTGCTTCGCCACTTGTGATTAACCTTATTACCTCATTTACGACGGTTTCGGCTTCGACCAGGTTTTGTTTTGTTTCTGTATTATCATCTGCACCTTTAACAAGCTGCACTTCAAGACAAGGCATAAATCTTTTCCTACGAATAGGAGTCAGTACTCGTAACTTGTTATCATAAAATTCTTTATTGCTCCAAGCAATTATGGGAGGTTCACACCTAAAATGTTCATTTAAGAACTCGTTGCTATTAGCAGAGAAATTTGATAATGATAGTAGAGATTCTCTACCATGAAGGAATTCAGCTTTATGGTGTGTTCCTAGTCCATGTCTTGATAATAGAACTTGTACAAGGTTATCTGATAAAAAACGGACATTGGGGTTCTTCATTTGTTTCTCATCGCCAACTACTATCATTCTTTTGGCTCTAAATGCAAGGTGTAGAGCAGTTGCTTGGTTACATTGTGATGCCTCGTCCACAATAAGATAATCAAATAAACCAGCTTGTAGTGGGAAGACTCTCGCAACATCATCAATGCTCATTATCCAGCACGGAAATACGGTAAGTAGTTTTGTATAACTGACTTGCCCCTTAAGTTGGACTAGTGATACCGTTTTTCTCTTCTTGCTAAGTAATTTATTAAGTTTGGTGACTTGCTGTCTTGTTGACATATCAATAGAGGCATATTTCAAAGAAATTTTTCTTCGTAACTTTATTGCTTTAATGACCAGGTTTCTTTTTTCCTCACTGATTTTGCTGATCCTCATAGCTACTTCGTCAATATTATCAGGGTTAGATGCAAGGTCCGTTTGAATAAATTTTCCTAAACGATGTGCTTCTATAGCTTTGTTAATATCCTTAAGCCATGTAAGTCGGATATTGTTTATTAAGGCGGTTTTAATTGTCTCAAGTGTTTTAGGAAGTGTTTGTAAAATACCTGATTCTAATTCTATAGCCTTCGCAAAATCTGGGTGAAGAGATAACATTAGTTTCAAATTGTCAACTGTCTCTTGTACTTTTATTTCATAATTTAAAGTAACAACGGTTTCAATAACTTCGTTCAGAGTACCTAATAATTTTTCGTTTCCTTGAATTTCTTTATTTATATTATTAAGACCAATAATTGTTTGTAAATGAATAATAGTTTTATCAATTCGGCTTTTTATGTAAACTAAAGATTCTGAGTCCGAGAGTTTATTAAGCGTCTCATAGGCGCTCATTGTCAGTTTTTCTGGAGCTTTTTCTTTTGGTGCAATATCTACAAGCCTTAGTAAATCTAAATAGCTGACTGCTACCATTACCTGGTGTGAAATCTGTGAAATTGAGGAATCTACCGTCATCTCACTTACTGGAATTCCTGCACCTTTTAATGACTTTATATCCCCTATTACCTCGTACTTAAGGGACCAGTATTTATTCCAGGTCTTCAAATCAGAGAGCGTTTGCTCCTTGGTATTGTGTATAATCTTTAATCCCATTTGGGATAATTGTTTTCTTGAGGAGATGCAGTTGGGATTGGTATGCCAAACAAACCACGACCTGTTGTATAGGATTTCTATGGCTTTAGATGTAATATTAATTTCTTCAAGAGATGGAGATTCTTTTAGTATTGAAGGCGGTATTCCGCTTTCTACTAATTTTAAATATTTATCATATAAATTTTGGGCTCTACTATTTAAAATTGTTAGTACGTCTGAACTCATTGTTGTTAATGCTTGTTTTGCAGTAACAAAGTTAGGCAAAGGAATCGATAATTCATCCAATTTAGTTATGTAAACCAGATACTTCTCTCCGTTTTTCTCAAGCCATTCTCTAAGTGATTTAAGGTAATCAAAGCTTTCATTTAAATTTGTTTTAGCATTTTCATAAAAATTTTTAATTAGGTCTCTCGAATCATTCCCTTCCGAAACATAAAAATCAATATTGTAGTAATCCACAATCTTCTTAGTTGCTTTGGCATAGTTATATAAGATATCTATAGATTGTAGCTTAGAAGGAACAAAAATATGTAATAAATCGCTGTAATTTGTACTTATGTTCTTAAAGTGAGAGCACCATTGCTTTAAAGCTTCGGGAATCTCGTTTGCTAGGCCTTCAGGAATTTCATCGTCCAAGCTGATGTGGTTATATTCCCTTAGTTCATGAAATTTATAGTAATCTGAGAATTTATCACGCTCTATTGTTTTGAGTTCAGAGAAGCGTGCTTGAAGTTTGCGTTTTCCTTGGTCTTTTTCGTGAATTGCTTCCATGTTTTTTTCAAATGAGTTATTCAGGCTAACAGTTGAAACATCGGCTACATAAGTATCAAACGTTGCCAACTTATTGGCTAATTGGGCTGCGGAAGCCTTCTCACCTTTTAATAAAGACATGGATAAATAATCAATGTCGGGTAACTTTTCAGCAACCACTTCTAAAGCTTTATTCTGGTGACTTGCAATAAGCACGGAATTTCCTTCGGCCACAAGGTCACAGACCAAGTTGGCTATGGTCTGAGATTTACCTGTACCTGGTGGGCCCTGAATAACCATAAGACGTGATTTCTCAGCTTTTCTAGCTGCCCTTCGTTGTGCTTGGTTACTCAATAGAGGAAACAAAAGTGGTCTTGAATGAATAGTTGAATCAGGGTTATCTGAAAAGCCATCGTTTTCCATGCTCTCTGGCACTGGTTTTAAAATAGTTTCAATAACTGTTTCGCCGTCAATTTCTTCTAGGTTGGCCAGTTGGGATAATTCATCTAACAAGAATGCATTCCCGCGACTGGAATTAACAATAGAGATTGCCCTATAAACAGTCGGAGTGCCATTATCTCTTGCATCAATGGCTTTTTGTAATGGTGAATTGAGTACAGGGTCTATCTCTAAACCTGCTAATGCTTCTACTACTTCTGCAATAATCTTTATAACTTTATTAATTGTTTTCTCATTAAAATCTTCTTCATATAGTAACGGTAAAACCTTTTGGCGGACAAGCTCCATTTCGCTATCACCATTAACTAGCTTGGCAATTAGCTTAGAATTAAAAACTGGCGTTACAAAATTCTTTGAGAAAATAATCTTACTTTCTAGTGGTTCGTAGTCAACCTGTACCGTAAAGTAAAATAACGGTCCACAGAACTTAGTACTTCCATGTTTCCCAGCAATGATAGGGAAACCAATGGTAGTTTCCCTGTTAAATCGATCCTGCTCTTGTTTTCTGTATATTGCTACTAACCTGGCCGAGGCTGTTTTTCTTTCAGGGTCAACTACTTTGATCTCTTCTTGTTCTTCCTTTTGTTCCTCTGTATCTTCTTCTTGGTCATCAGATTTTGTTAATATATCTGATACAGCTTTAGGTGACATGCGTTCAATTTTTAATATTAGCCTATCACTATACATTAAAGATTTAACGTCATCAATAAATAGCCCTAGATCAAGGGTTAGCCCATAGCGTAAAGTTTGACCAAGGTCAACAAAATGCTTTCCGCTTTGTTGGGACATAGCAGAAATAATATCTTTATAATAAGATGATAGCCTTTTAAGTTCATCTACATGTAACATTTTCTAGCATCCCCCAGGAGTGCAACTTTATGAATTACCTAAGTAGTAAAAATGATTAGTACAATTATTGCTAATATTATATATCCCGTGTTTGAATTCTCTTGTGACTTATGCCTTAGGGGTGAGGCACTGGGTTTTTCTAGTTCAGGTACGGCCTTCTCCCTACTCGCGGCTGTTTCAGTAAATGCCTTAGGTAAAATGTTTACGGTTTTTATATTACTTACATTAAATGTTCTTACTTCTTGTCTCGAGTAGCAGTAAGCTTCAAGAAAATAAGATTTGCCTTCAAAATAAAATCTTTTAGGGGTTACTATTCTATGATTCCATGAGTCCCTGTATCGAGTATAATAATAAATTCTTAAGTGAACTTCATTTTCTATAGCTCGTTCAATTATTTCAAGTTTTTCTGAGATCTTAGGTTTCGTTGCCTTATTTTGCTTCTTAGGGGCCGTTTTTTTGATTTTGTTTTCGCTTGTGAACTTCCTCGGTCCCATAGTCAAAAGGTATCCAATGTTCGTTTGGCATTTTCCTGATGCTTATTTGCTCTCCACATCTATTACATGTTTTTCGAACTGACATTAATATCCCTCAGTTTTACTTGTTAATATAATTAATTCATATATTCTATTTTAATTTTACAATCCCTACCATTAAAAAGTTTAATTTGCTGTTACTTGTTACTATTTGAAGTCAGTGCTTAACACCCATCTTTTAAGAAACGTTACATAGTATTAATATAAACCGACCAATCTGAGCCAGACAGAAAAAAAACAATGCAAGCAGGAGTTATTAAACATAATATGGAAATATAAAATAGCAACTCTGGCATAGCATCTTGCATGAGTTGCTTTTTATTGCTTTTAACCTAGTGCAAACCTTGATGAAAGGAGTGATAATCTTGTCGGATACAGTTTTAATGGTTCACGGCATGTGGACTGGCGGTTGGCTCTGGAATAATTACAGAAAGATTTTTGAAGGAAGGGGTTATAAATGTCTCACCCCTACTTTGCGCTACCATAACCTTGAATACAAAAATAATCCAGACGAGCGCCTGGGAACAACCAGTTTGTTAGATTATGCTAGTGACCTGGAAAAAGAAATTAAAAAACTTAATGAAAAGCCAATAATAGTAGGTCATTCTATGGGTGGAATGCTTGCTCAAATACTTGGGAGCAGGGGATTGGCAAAAGCTATTGTTTTGTTAACACCAGCACTACCAGCGGGAGTTTTGGATGTTCCGCCAGACCCAGAATCAGCGATTAAGGGATGGGGAAGCATACTTGCAAATCCAAACTGGTTTAAGGAACCCATGAAACCAAATTTTGACGAGGCGGTTTACCTTGAACTACAGCTACTGCCAGAGAATGAACAAAAGGAGGTTTATGATAAATGGGTTTATGAATCTGGCTGGGCATCTTTTGAATTAACTTTATGGCAATCAGATCTAAATAAAGCGGCTTTTGTAGATAAATCAAAGGTAACCTGCCCTGTTCTCGTTATAGCGGCAGCGGAAGATAATTGCCTTCCACCGACCTTAATTAAAAAAGTTGCAGAATATTATCACGGGGTTTCTACTTACAAGGAGTTTCCTAACCATGCACATTGGTTGGTAGGTGAGCCTGGATGGCAAGATGTAACTGAATACGTTTGTGACTGGCTAAGTAATATTCGATGACAGGTTTGATGACGAGGCGATAACGAATTTAAGTATTGCAAATAAAATGCGCGGGAGAGGTTTTATACTCATCCTGCGCTTTTATATTAATTATGTTTATCAACCTTAAAATTATTTTATATTCATTTTACACTAAAATAGAGGGTGCAGGGTAAGGGCCAAACAAGCTTGTGCCTTAAACCAATTGATAAAAAAACTATAGAGCATTAAATTACAAACAGTTCCCTCTCGGTAACTGATAGTACCTCATGCCCGTTTTCTTTAATTAAAACCATATCTTCTAATTTAACCGCACCATGTTTGGGATGTGTCAAATGAATTTCTATAGTAATTACGAAATTTTTTCTTAATTCAAAGTTTGACTTGGCGAATAGTATTGGAGGTTCATTTGCATCCAGTCCTATTCCGTGACCAATGAAATTACCCTTTTTGGGGCTTAACCCTAAAAAGTAATCACTAACCCCTAAGTGGCAAGCACTGGTATAGGCTATATTAAATAAATCACTACATTTAACCCCTTCTTTTAGAGATAAAAGGACATTATCTGATATTTCCCGAAGGGAGTTAAATAACGACCTGACTTCGGCGGCAGGTTCCCCTAAAACATATGTACGAGTCTCATCACAATGGTATCCCTGGTAACATGTAGGTATATCTACAATCACTGTATCGCCTTTCCTAATTTTTCTTAAAGATGGCCCAGCAGGTATAGCAGGGCTAAGGCCTATACCAGTAATAGTATTGGAAAATCCGCTTACCCTAAAAAGGTTTTCACCTGAAGAGAGTGGACCACGACTGATATAAAAATCAAAATTTCTCATAGATAAGACCCCTTCATGCCCGCCTTTTCTATGAGCACATTCTATTTCAGCTGCAAGTTCTAATTCTGTAATCCCTTCAGATAGCACATCAAATATTCTCAAGTGTCCAGCTTTCATTATGTTACTGGCAGTTTTAATTAACTCAATTTCCTCTTCGTCCTTGGTCATCCTTTGTATTAATATCTCTTCAGAAATACCAACAGGTGTATAATCAGCAAATATTTGATTGATCTTAAAAAACAATTCAGCTGGAATTATATCGGTTTCTAAACCCAGTTTTCCCTTTTTTACACCTAGTTCTTGTAATTTAGCTAAAGCTTCATTAAAACTACCAGAGGCGATAACTTTATTGGGGTCTATCCATATTTCACTTAACACAAAATCAAGTGCTCTTCGGACTATAAGATAATAATCATTAGGTGTAACTAATAGAATACTAGGTTGAGCAGTCCCACAATAGTAAAACACATCTCTTGAATGAATTAATATGGCTGAGTCAATTCCCAGCTCGCGCAGTCTTATTTGAAATTTTTTTAACCTTGCGGTTTTATCCACGGGTGTCATATTTAAGTGTTCACCTTCTTTAGAGATCTTTTGGTTAGCTAAATAATAGCCCTACTATGGTAAATAATTTTTTAAGCTGGTACCAGGGAAGACGTTATTTTCAGCAACTGGAAAGTATTGATGTGAGCCCTCTTGGTGTTTATATAGTTTTCCTTAAATACTAACTATCAAAAAACGGTTACCCTGGAGCAAAGGGGTGTAAGATTGTGAGGAATTATATACAAAATGAGGTAATGGATAATACTGGGTTAACTGTCTTAGAAGTTTATGAGCTTCTAGAATCAATCGGCAATTTAAATCTCATAAAGAAAGTGCTTCCCTTTGAACTTGTACTTATGTCTATAGTCGCGTTATGTCTAGCAGCTATACTATAACAAACCGCTAGACCTAACCCTGTCCCCTGCTCTTTGGTTGTTAGAAATGGGGTTCCTAACTTATTAAGAATCTCTGGCTCAATTCCACCACCCTGATCTATAACTGCCAAAACAGCCTCGTCTGCCTCGACGAAAGTTTTTATGGTGAGCATATTACCTTCAGTCATCACTTCAAACCCATTTCGGGCAAAATTAAGGATTACCTGACGTATCTCTTTGTCATCAATTAAGAGGTCAGGGGTTTCCTCGAGCACTAGATTAGTAAGCATGTTTGACTTAAAAGCATCAGCCTGAATTAAAGGAAATAGTGCTTCCACTATGGTATTTAGATTTTGTTTCTTTTTCTTCAGTGGCTTGTCTTTGGCCAGTGATAGAAATTGGGTAATAATAGAGTTAGCTCTATCTAACTCTTCAATCATTAAATCGATATATTTTATGTAAGTTAAATCTTTCTTTTCTTTGAACATCTGTAAGAATCCACGCACTGTTGTCATTGGGTTTCTAACTTCATGGCCAATTCCAGCCGCCATTTGGCCGACCAGGTTTAGCTGCTCTAAACGAATCATTTCCTGTTGGAATCGCTTAATCTCTGTAATATCTAAAAGAGATGCTACATGTGTTTGGGTATTTGAAATTGTGGCTACAGTTATCAAAACGTTTTTAATGGTGCCATTCCTGTCAACAAACCTGATTTCATACTTTTTAGAATTTCTATCAGGATTATCTATGTTCATGTCATAATACTCAAGCATCTCTTTCTTGTCTTCTGTTATAATAAAATCCTGCCAGCTCATTTTTCCTTCTATTTCTTTTTTCGAATATCCCGACAGTAACTCAAACTCTGTATTGACCAAAGCTATTGTGGTATCTTTTTCACATATCGTTGTTGCAGTTCCTGTGTTTTCAAATATGGTTCTATATAGTGCCTCTGATTTTTTAAGTGCCAATTCTACCTGCTTGCGCTTTGTTATATCAACAACAACCCCAACCAGGCCAGATAATTCACCATTTCTGTCTTTGTAAGTTCCCTTATGTAGAACTACGTCGTGCAAAGTTCCATCTAAAAAAGGTATTACCGTCTCGTGGACTTGTACACCAGGGGTATTCAGTAAATGTAAATCCTTTTCTGTATAAATATCTGCTAATTCTTTCGTGCGAATATCATATGATGACTTACCCAATATCTCCTCTTTTGAAAACCCCATTTCTTTTTCAAAATCTTTATTGCAGCCTTGGAATAGGCCTTGTGCATCCTTATAATAGATTGGATTGGGTATGGTATCGATTAATGTTTGAAGGAAATGCACTTGATCCTGCAAAGCATCTTCAGCTTGCTTTCCTTTACTTATGTCTTGTATATCATTAAAAAATAAGCTATTTTTATCTTTGCGATTAGTTACTGATCCAATTTGTTTACATATATATGGCTTTTCGTTTTCTTTTTGCAATAGTTTCAGCTTCAGCTCAGCATTCTCTTTGCGCAAATCAGACAGCTCTTTTAGTAATTGATCCTTTGTTTTATCCTCAGTCGGCAAAATTACATCCCCTAAAACATAATTATTATCATAATGTATAAATTTTAATTCCAAATAATTAGCCATTTATTCATATAATACCTTCGGGAAAGCTGTCGAATTACGGGAGACAACAATGTAATAATTGTAATGCAAAAGAAAAAACCCAGCAAAATGCTGGGATAAAAGTTGATATATGCTAAAATTTTAAACTTTCAAATACATAATTACAAATAAAGGACTTATTTTTAACACCGACGCTTGTTTAAATCTACATAAATAGCCTTCTGTTTCTCATCGAAATCAGCTTCATAACGCCCTTTCAAATCTAAATTAAAATAGGTAAATATACCACGGGCACCGATTTTATTTTTTGCAACAGTAAGCCCAGGCCCATCTGTGGCTTTAATTCTTATCTTATTTGTTTCGGCGTCATAAGCTACTTCCAATTTATCTCCATCAAGCATACTTAGCAGTCTATTCCCTATCCTAATATGATGTTTTGTCAGTGTCACTGCATTATCATTAGCCGCCCTTGGTGTATAAACTTCAAAAGCCATTTTTTAGCCTCCTTAAATTCATTAATGCATAGTCTACCACAACTACAATAACTTTAAAAGCAATATGGCTTTCATAATCTAAACTATTAAACTAAATTTCTTTACCAACTATAATCTCCAAATTTTTTTTTAAAGAGAGCTAAAGACCAATCACAGCTGTCATGAGCTAATAAAGCTATAACACTTACATTTCTTTTTCTATTGTATTCAATTTGTTGATGTCCGCAACCATACCTTTACGCTTTACATTTATGGCCAAAGCCTGTTCAGCAGTTAAGCCCATTAACCAAAAGGCCTTGTATATAGGCCTTTTTGAAATCACCTGGGGGTTTTTGACTTTAGTTATAGAAGTGGTAGGGTATGACATTGAGATTGGAGTATACCCACTTTTACCACCTAAATTCATACTGGTTTCAGTAATGGATTCTTTTAAGTTCGTTCTGGGTGCCACCGATATGGTTCCGATTGAGATGGGTATTAAGAATAGAATGGTATAATTAAGCTTTACCCCCGCTTATTTATGCTGTAATATTATGGTATACAGCAGATGTAGTTAAAATGTATTCAGAGCTATACTCCAAAAAATATAGCAGGATGAGTATCGTTTTATGTTGTCAAATAAACTGGTAGCGTATTGTGGCCTTTCATGTCATTAGTTGGTTTTAAACACATTATGTTGTTTTGGAGTTGGTAAATAAAAATGAAAATAGACCATATAAACAGATATGTTTCTGAAATTGATATATTTATAAATTTTTATCAAAAAGTTTTAGGATACAAAGTAATTGATAAAGGAGTTAAGGCTAATGGAAAAAAATATGCTATTCTTAAAGGATTAGGTCATGAGCTATTTATCTCTGAAAAAGATAACTTTATGTTTGACAAAGGTAATAACTTTAGACATATTGGCTACTCTGTCAATAACATTGAAAAAGTGCTAAAAAAACTTAAAGACGAAGGATATGTACATAATGAAACGAAGTTAATAGTCAAACAGTTCTCAAAACAATTTTATATTAAAGACCCCGATGGATTAGAGATAGATATAATAGAGTGGACAAATAAAGAGAAATTTTATGACAGCCTATTACCTAATTAGTGCTTTAAGAAAATATGGTTTTTTATGCATATGACAAAGGGAGTAATATTTTTATGTTAATAAAAACATTGCGAGAAAAACTAAAATTAAAAAACGAAGTCTTATCAATAAATAGTAATGCATGGCCTCAATTTATGCTCCATTGGCACTGCCCAGATTGGTCACATTTATTTACAACCTTTTCAGATTATCAAGTTCTATTAATTGAACATGGAAGAGTTTTAGGTTTTGGACATACTATTCCTCTTTATTGGGACATCATTGACTTAATACAATTACCAGATGATTTAAAGGTTCTTATTGAAATTGGTGTAGAAAATCATAAAAAGGATATAAAACCAAATATTTTATTAGCTCTAGCAGTGGTAATAGCAATAGATAGCAAAGGAAAAGGGTTGAGCTCTGATATAGTTAAAGCCATGAAAAAAAGTGCACAGAAAAATGGCATCAATACACTAATAGTTCCCGTACGTCCTACTCTAAAACCTATATATCCATTAATAACCATTGATAATTACTCAAAATGGGAACTAGATGATGGATTGCCATTTGATCCCTGGTTGAGAGTACATAAAATACTTGGTGGAGAAGTGTTTAAGACAGCAAATGAATCAATGCTTATAACGGGTAGCGTTAAAGAATGGGAATCATGGACAGGGGTCAAAATATTGGGTAATGGAAACTATATTTTTGATGGTGCTTTGAATCCAGTAGCTATTGATTATGATAATGATGTAGGTAAATACACCGACCCTTGTATATGGGTTCGATACGAAGTATAAAATATTTTTTCAAAACAACGGATGGAAATAGGCTTAACAACTGGACGGTAGTTTAGCTAATTGATTGAAATGAAGCAGGACCAGTCGGGGCGTGGAGCTAAGCCAAAGAAGTTCGTGTCTATATTCGTGTTGCTTATAGTAATTTCCTAGCGTTAATTTTGGGGTACCTGGGCAACAAAAGATGTGCCCTTAGCCGAGAGGCGAATTTTAAATTATAATTCAAAAATGAAGATTCAAACTTAAAACCCTATAAGTGTGACTAATTATTTAGGCATCTTCCTTAATCCCAGACCTGATTTTTCTCGGTAATAAAAATCTGATTGATATTTTACTATGACATAACTAACGGAAGTACCTTCTCTCCAAATATAAAGGTATAGCAAGTTACTATTTCAAGATCAAGGCATTCATTTTGGGGTATTATGGACTTTAGTTTATCAAATTCTTTAACTATATGTACTAAACGTTCTTTGTCTTCTATGTAGCTAACGGTTTTACGCCCAGTTGAGTCATCACCTGTGACAATACGGGCATAAAGAAGCTCGTCTATTAGTTCTGTATAAGGCTTATTATAGGTTATTGAGTGTTTAGGTTTATATTTTGGTGGAGTGTAATTATCTACTTTTTCTCCTGGGATTAATGATTTAGGTGCCGAATTTGAGGTAAATACGCCGCATCCCACTATTATCGAAGTCAAAGTAAGCAATATAATTATATTCCTTCTCTTCGTAATCATAACAACACCCTCACAGTTACCCTTCTTTAAGCTTAATAAGCTGACTAATCATAGCTTATCCATATTACACCTTCCCGCCTTACCTTTGATTAGGTTTACTACACCCTTAACGAAGGGGCTAACAGACTGTGCTTTTACTTTTGGTTAATTTTAGCAGGGAATCTTCCAATAGTTTAGAATATGGTGTCAAGGGGGGGTGTGCAGCATTAAGAAAAAGTTAATATCCCTTGCGGTTGCCCTGGTTTTTATCTGGCTCGTAGTTTCTGCATATTTCTACGGTCAGCACTATATCGTCATGAAAGACTACCCGCTCTATGCAAAAGTTGATACTGGTGATGCTGTAATAATAATCAGCAATGTCAGGGTTTATGGTTTTGAAAGATCAGGTTATTTTTTTGATCAGCAATGGTATTGGTCTATTGCCGATAAAATTAAAAACCCTAATATACAGTACCCATTCCTAAAAATATGTTTCTTTTATACCAGACCCTACATTTTTGATAAGGATGAAAGGACAATCCAGCTTCAGGGTTTGATTGCTTTTAAAGATTTTAAAGGTGATGATTACGAGTCAATACCTGAAGAAATGCCTGAAATTGATATTTACGGTGACTATGATGTATGTCTAGCAGATGGTATAGGCTATCATCACGAAGGTAGTAGTAACATCCACTTTTTTTGGTCCCAGGGAGATGACGTGGTCTTGAAAAACAACCATACCTATAAAGTGGTAATTAAAGACCATGAGACGGGAGAATTAATTAAGGAAATACCTTTTAGGCCCGAATGGCAGGTTCATACCTATAATTTCTTTCAGAAAAAGCCTGAACATCTTAGCTACAGGCCAAAATTCGAAGTAGAAAGTTTTCTCAGCCTACTGAAAAATAGTAAAACAGAAACTGCTGAAAGCTACATCCATTTCGAACGTTCCGACCAATTCCCCTGGAAAAACCTTAGCCATGATTACCTACAATCTGTGAGGCTTCACAGTGAGTTTTATATCGGTTCCTACCTTGGTTATGAAGACGTTTTTGCAATTGACCTGCTATATGATGACCCCGACAAGAAAAGGCGGACCCCAAGCGAAGAGTTTGGGAAACAGACTATTTATTTTATTGCTGATAAATTCGGAGATTGGAAGCTTATTGATGTAACCCCCTTGAAGTTTATTAGTAGGAGGTGACAATGTGGCAGAATTGTTTATTGGCCTCACTTATTTAATAACAACGGGCATTATGCTGGGTGCTTTTGTATTTATCGTAGTTTTGGCATGGCGCTTTATGCGTGCCCATGAAAAAATAGCACAATCATTTGGTGTAATAGCAGAGAATATAAAGGCTTCCAAAGAAATAGAGCCATAGACCTTTCAACCCGCATTCGGTAAGAAGGGGTTCATACATCATGTCAGCATGTGACGGTTACAAACCTCGCTTGCCTAAAGACTATCATCATAATTAAATACCTTTCTCCTTTTCACATTATGCCGTGCATACCATCCCCACCATTTATGACCGCTTACAAAAGGTTAGGAATCAATACGGCAATTAGAACGAAGAAAGATGGTAAAAATGGAGTATTTAAATCTTTTCAAAGTAAAAATTGAAAAATGGCTGTTGGCCAACCCCAATAAAACCGAACTGAAGAAACATTTGAACAAAGTTGCCTTTATATTAATCATTGCAGCATATCTTCTGCCTGCGCCTGTTTGGTTGTCCGAACTTTTATTTTGGCTTGCCATTTTGATTGCTATTTTTGGCACCTTTTTAAACTATAAGTATAAATAGACCGATAACTTTGCTCTTAAAGGGCTGTTGCACAATGAACCAAGTGCTCGAAGTTCAATAGCCGTGTTTTGTAAGAAGGGCAAAGGCACGGTATATTATAAACTATCATTAATTTGCTGCAATATCTTTTTAGCATTAGGAACTCCGTTGAAGACAAAATCCAGTTTGTCACATGCAAAGCCCGAACAATGGCCGCAATTATCTATATGCTTTTCTTGCCCACACTGCCTGATTTCACAGACTTTGCAATGGTTAAAAAGCCGTCTGCCATTTGAGATGCATCCATCGCAGTTTATGTCCTCGGGTTTAATCTCAACTCCAAACTCTTTAGACCAAGCTTTAGCCGTTTTTGCTCTTTTGCTGTTGTCATTCTCCTGGGTGGCAATATAAGCAGGGCAATCCGTACATATTAATCCACAGTGAGCTATCATAATGCTTTCCCTCCTGATTCTCCAATGAGAATTATAAATTTATTGTTATACTCTGCCTTAATAGAACATCCCTCAAGTTTAGGATAACTTATTAACTAACATTTCAGGAAGTGCGAAACTAAAAACCTAGTTCTTCTCCTATAATGAAGACTGTAATTCGGTCTTTTTTATATTGACGCTTAAGTATCACTAAACAGTTACAAATTCTATCTGGTGAAGAGCAATCCACACACTTTCCTTTTTGTATACATGGTGGATTATATTCATTCTTAGCCCTTTTAGCGTTTAAAGGAGCAGCATGATATTGGGCCCTTTTAATGCCTTCTTCAATTGAATCTACAATTTTGTTTATGCCAATAACGACAAATACCTTTTTGGGGCCAAATAAGATACCCGCTACCCTATTGCCCGAATGGTCGATATTAATTAATTCTCCATTCAAAGTAATGGCATTAGAGCCTGTGATAAACACATCGGATAAAAGCGCCCGCCGCTGGATTTCCCATTTCTCTTCTTTGCTGTTCATTGGATCAAAACGGTTTAATACATTATAAGACCCGTTAATTATCTCATCCAACAATCCAATTTCTTTGATGGTTTCAGAACCTCCAAAACCGATAAGGTCCTTATTTGATATTAAAGATATTATCTTTTCTTTGGCCCTTACATGGTCGGTAAAATAATAGGCTTTAATATTATTAAACTCTAAGTTAAGAAGTAGTTCATTGATTTTGTCCTCTTTTATAGAAACACTTTTATGCATGATTGTCACCCATCTTCAAACCAATTTGTTCGTGCTACTTAAGAAAATTGCATAGTTCAGTTGGGAGCTATTACTGATTTCTCCAACAACGTGACTTGTAAAGGAGGGTAATAATTAAGGGTTTTGCTTTATGTGTGTTTATTACTTAATTAAAGTTTCCAGATATTCTAGCTCTGTTTGGATTTGGTTTAAAACTACATCAATATCATGGCCGTTTATAATTCTCGTTTCCAATACAGTAAGCCAAAGAACCTTCATTATTTCCTCCTGTAAGTTCTGCTAGCTTTAAGTAGGCTTCAGCTGCCTGGTTTAATTCTTCATTCGTGGCGTTTTGGGCTATGGTAGAACCCTTTATTATCGGTAGGTTCATTTTAAGTAGTACTTGGTAGAGTTTTTCGTTTTCCTGTTCAAATAAGATAGCTTCAGCTCCCCTGAAATTGTTGTCTTGCAGAAGGCTATTAACCCCGTAACTATAGTACTTAGGGCTTGCTGAACAGTCCAATTATTTCAACTAAATTACCAGAATGCCGGTCTTAAAAAAGCCCGATTCTGCCCCCAAAGGTACCGTAGAAAATTGAACAAAAGAACACGGAGCCTGTGCTCCAAGTTCATCACCAGAAATTGGAGGCAAATCACGCTTTCGGCAGTCTCTTTCAGACGCGCCATAATCCGGGCTAGGCCATAGCGGCGTTTTCCTTCGCCGAATTTGCCTTCCACTGCATTACGTTCGCCGGCGTCCTGCCGTTCAAGTTGTCTTAGTTCCTTTTGCAGCGTTTTGTCGGCCGGCGGTCTCCCAAGCCTTGGCCCGCTGAGCCGGATGCCGCGTTCTGCGCAGTAACGCAGGTTGTCTTTATTGCGGTAGATCTTATCGGCCTGGACGGCTTCAGGGTAAAATCCATATCTTTGGTTGTAGCACTCCACAGATGCGATTAGGGTATTACCTTCATTGAA
>LADP01000035.1 GCA_000961575.1 Peptococcaceae bacterium BRH_c8a | reverse complement strand
ACGAACCTCGAAGGTAGTGCTCAGGAAATCATCCGGATTAACCAGCGGCGCTGGGAGATTGAAGAATGTTTCCGGATTATGAAAAGCGAGTTTAAAGCCCGGCCGGTGTACTTAAGTCGCGAGGATAGAATTAAGGCACATTTTACTACCTGCTTTATGTCCCTCATCATTTATCGATTGTTGGAAAAGAAACTAGGAAATAAGTTTACATGCAGTGAAATCATCAACGGATTAAAAGAAATGAATTTCTATGAGATTAAGGGCGAGGGGTATATACCGACCTATACAAGAACCGAATTTACTGATGCACTACATGAATCTTTTGGTTTTCGAACGGATTACGAGATTATAAAAAAGACACTGATGAAAAAATTTTTTAGCATAACTAAAAAATAAAAATATTACTCACTTTTTTGTAGTGCAAAAAAGCTTGAAAACCCTGCAAATACAGGGTTTTCAAGCTTTTTCATGGTTTATAACTGTTAAAGACAGGATAAAAAATGTCAATTCATATTGTTAAAAACGCCCAGCCCTAATAGTTTGTCTACTACATAACCGGCCATGCACAGACCCGCCACCGATGGGACATAAGAGATACTGCCCGGCACGGGGCGCTCCCCTTCCCGAGCATTTGGTACGGCTATGGGACTGGCAGTAGAGTAGACCACCGGAATATTTTCCTCAATACCAGCGGCGCGAAGTTTTTTTCGTACTGTCCGGGCCAGGGGGCAAACCGTGGTATTCCAGATGCTGTCCACCCGAAATGATGTGGGATCGAGCTTATTACCGGCCCCCATAGCAGAGATGACCGGTATTTGCTGCCTGACGCAGTGCACCAGAAGCGCTATCTTGTTATCAACATCGTCTATGGCATCAACCACAAAATTTAATTGTTGCTCGTCCAGCATTTCTGCTGCGGCATCCGGTGTAAATTTCTGCTGCCTGGTCTCCAGCTTCAGAGTAGGGTTAATGCCCTGCAAACGTTCGGCCATGATGGCGGTTTTGGGCAGCCCAACGGTATGGGACAGGGCATGCAACTGGCGGTTGATGTTAGAAGTGGACACGGTATCGTGGTCCACCAGAAACAGGGCACCGATACCGGCCCGGGCCAGCGCTTCGGCGGTAAAAGAGCCCACACCGCCCAGTCCGAAAACCGCCACTTTACTGGCCGCAAGTTTGGCCAGCCCTGCCCGGCCGATTAACAACTCAGTTCTCTCAAATATGGAAGACATTGGTTCGCTCCTGGTACGGAATAGAAAAATTTCCAGTAAGCATCCGGCATGCGGCTACCTACTGGAAACTTAATTATGCTGGTTTACACTGCTTAACCCCCAAGGTATCGTGAACACTCAAAGTTTCCTGAACCTGCTCTCATACAGGCAGGTGCCCTCCTGAATGCTTCTTGTTCCCTGATAAAAGTATTATATTGAGGACATTCCTCAACAATTGGGGACATTCCTTCGCAGGAGGTGTGTCCCCGTTCCTTAAACAGGTGTACATTTCACATCCAGAGCCCAGGCTCCTTTTAATAGGTGTTGGCCCCAAAACTGCAAGCAATTCACGCGCACCGCAGGGTGTAACATTCTCTATTTGAATACTATGGTAACACAAGGCCATAGCTCATAGCAAGTTCTCAAACCCTGTCCTTTTAAAAAAAATTCTAATTTTCAATAATTAGGACATTCCCTATTTTTTTTCCTTAATATCCAGTTTGATATGCAGTTCTTTGAGCTGACGGTTGTCCACCCCGCCGGGGGCCATGTTCATTAGGTCGGTGGCGCTCTGAGTTTTGGGGAACGGAATGACATCCCGGATGGTCTTCCTACCGGCCAGCAGCATAATCAGGCGGTCAAAGCCGAAGGCAATACCCCCGTGAGGCGGAGTGCCGTACTCGAACGCATCTAGCATAAACCCGAATTTTTCCTGCGCTTCTTCTCCGGTTAGCCCAAGGGCGGCAAACATTGTTTCCTGCATCTCCCGGCGGTGAATCCTGATGCTGCCGCCGCCGATTTCAATGCCGTTTAGCACCATATCATAGGCCTGGGCCCGCACGCGGCCCGGGTCGCTTTCCAACAGCGGCATGTCTTCCTCCCGCGGAGATGTAAACGGGTGGTGCATGGCCACCCAACGTTTTTCTTCTTCGTCGTAATCAAACAGAGGGAAGTCGGTGACCCACAGGAAGTTATACTTGTTTTTAGGAATCATCTCCAGCCTTTCGGCCAGATGCAGCCGAAGTGCTCCCAGTGCTGCCGCTACCACGTCGGGCTTGTCCGCTACGAACAGCAGCAGGTCGCCTTCCCGGGCGTCGAGGCGTTCCCGGATGGTGTCTAATTCGCTGTCATTAAAAAACTTGGTAATGGCCGACTTGATACCGTCACCGTTAACAATCATGTAAGCCAGGCCTTTAGCCTGGTAAATGGCTGCAAATTTGGCCAAATCATCGATATCTTTACGGCTCATTCCTGCGCAGCCTGTAGCATTGATGCACCGCACCTGCCCGCCGCCCTGGGCCGCCGAGGCGAAGACTTTGAAACCGCAGCCTGCCGCCACGTCTGTGATATCCTTTATTTCCATGCCGAACCGGGTATCTGGCTTGTCCGAACCGAAGCGGTCCATGGCTTCCTGGTAAGTCAAACGCGGGAATGACGCGGTAATTTCCAGGTCTATTGTTTCCCGGCACAGCCGGGCGATCATTTCTTCCATCAGCGGCAGAATATCTTCGACCTGCACAAAGGACATTTCGATGTCGATTTGGGTAAATTCTGGTTGCCGGTCGGCCCTTAAGTCTTCGTCTCTAAAGCACCTGGCCATCTGATAATATCTATCCATTCCCGCCACCATCAAGATTTGTTTATAAAGTTGGGGGGACTGGGGCAGGGCATAAAACCGACCGGGATTAATCCGGCTGGGCACCAGGTAATCACGCGCCCCCTCGGGGGTGCTGCGGGTAAGCATGGGGGTTTCAATTTCCAGGAAGCCATGTTGATCTAGAAATTCACGTACCGACCTGCCCGCCCGGTGCCTAAGCATCATGGTCTGCTGCATTTCAGGCCGGCGCAGATCCAGGTAGCGGTACCTCAGGCGCAGGTTTTCGTCCACTTCCACTCCGTCCTCAATATAAAAAGGCGGTGTTTTGGCCCGGTTGAGGATACGCATTTCGTCGACCAGCACCTCGACTTCTCCGGTGGCCAGGTTGGGGTTGACTGTCCCCTCAGGCCGCTGAGATACTTTGCCGACTACGGCAAGCACGTATTCACTTCGCACTTCGCCGGCCTTGTCGAACGAGGCCGGGTTTATATCCGGGCTGATTACCACCTGGATGATCCCGGTGCGGTCGCGTAAATCAATAAATACCAGTCCGCCGTGATCCCGGCGGGTATCCACCCAGCCGGTCAGGGTAACGGTTTGCCCCTGGTTGACGGCTGATATTTCTGTGCAGTAGTGTGTTCTTGTAATTCCCGACATGGATTCGGACATCTGATGTAACCTCCTGTTTATCTTCGCACAACCTGTAAGACCTTCTTTATTCTCCGCCTAATCCCAGGGTAACCGCGGCTACGACATCGGGCAAGGCAACCTCTTGCTGTTCACCGGCTGACATGTCCCGCAGCACAATGCGGCCTTGCTGCAGTTCGGCATCACCAATGATAATTACGTAACGAGCACTTATTTTACCGGCATACTTCATTTGCGCCTTCAGGCTGCGGCCCTGGTAGTCCATGTCGGCCGATATCCCGGCGGCCCGTAGGGACGCCAGCAGTTTAAAGCCTTCCCGGGACGCCGTGTCTCCGGTAACGGTTAAAAACACCTCGGGTATGGGTTTGAGATCCGGGGCGTAGCCCCTTTTGTCCAGGGAAAGTATAATTCTTTCCAGGCCCAGCGCAAATCCGATGCCCGGCGCGGGAGCACCGCCTACGGCCTCGATGAGCCCGTTATACCTGCCGCCCGCCCCGATGGAGCTTTGGGCGCCGATATCCGAGGCCATTATTTCAAACGCCGTGTGGGTGTAATAATCTAGCCCCCTGACCAGGCGGTTATCCAATACATATGGTACCCCCAGGTCGTCCATGTACTGCTGCACCTGTTCGAAGTGAGTGCGGCAGTCGCCGCAAAGGCAGTCTACGGTGGTGGGAGCAGTTTTGGAGAGTTCGGCGCACCGCTCGGATTTGCAGTCCAGCAAACGAAGCGGATTCTTGCGGTACCGGTTCTGACAGTTGGGACACAGTTCGTCATAAACCGGTTCAAAGAATTTGAGCAGGCTCTCCCGCACCACCGGTCGGCAGTTGGGGCAGCCCACGCTGTTGACATGCAGTTCCAGGCCGGTAAGACCCAGGCGGCCATAAAAGTCCATCGCCATCGCCATGACTTCGGCGTCTGAGGCCGGGTGGTTGGTGCCGAAAAGTTCCACCCCGAACTGGTGAAACTGTCTGAAGCGCCCGGCTTGAGGACGGTCGTATCTGAACATGGGCCCGACGTAATAAAGCTTGACGGGCTGCGGACCGGCGTAGAGGCTGTTTTCAAGGTAAGCCCGCACCACGGCGGCAGTATTTTCCGGCCGCAGGGTGATGCTGCGCTCACCACGATCCTGGAAGGTGTACATTTCTTTTTCTACTATATCGGTATCCTCGCCCACGCCCCGGGTAAACAGCTCGGTATGTTCGAAAATCGGGGTGCGCACTTCCCGGTAGCCGTATTCCTTTGCTACACGGGCGGCGATGGCTTCTATGTACTGCCACTTTTCCACCTGGCCGGGAAGTATGTCTGCGGTGCCGCGGGGCCGTGTCGTAAGCATATACCAGTTTCCTCCATTTCAATTGGGGACATTCGTGTGTCCCCATTCCTTTTCCGCAACAGAAAACTCCCGCTACCTTTGTCCGGTACGGGAGAGCAGACTAATAAAGCCTGCGTTAAATACCTGAACCCAATTTTATGTAATCTTGGACTGTTTGTCAACATTGCTATTTAATTAAGCACATGCAACCTGAAATTGCGACATTTCCGGTTGGGCATTATAATAAATAATAAAATCCAAACGAGGTGACGAGTTGGCGATAACCATGGAACTTGTAGAGCGTATTAATTACCTGGCCCGTAAACAGCGTTATGAGGGTTTAACTGATGAGGAAAAAGATGAACAACAAAAATTACGCCGGCAGTACCTGGATGGCATAAAAAAACAGGTGGTCGACGCCCTGGAAGGCGCCGGTCACACCCGTAAAGATGAATTAAGCAAGGCCAAACACCAGTCCGACTGTGGGTGCGGTCACTGCAAACCGCATGAACATTAGTTCTGTCTGGATTTAATAATTATGTACGGGGAGGAGTGCAGGATATGAAAACCATTATAGAAAAAAAAGTGGTACCGTTGGCCAGAATGATGTTTATTGAAAAAGAGGGCCTGACCCGGGAACAACTAGTTATCGAAGCCACCGGGCCGTACAGCTTGGAAGAAAAAGATGATTGCTTTGTAGTGCGCAATGACGACTGCTGCAAATCAATTATGGTCACAGTCAAGGCATCTATTTAATAGCCAGGTGGTAAGGTGCCAGGTGTTGCAAGTTGAAAGTTGCGTATTTTGCAGCTTTCAACTTGCAACACCTGGCACCAGAGCCCAACTTTTAATATTACCAATGATTCAAGTCAAGAACCGTCCCCGACTTGAATTAGAGGAAGGGGTTGTGTTTCTTTTCTGAGCCGATGGTGGAAGACGGCCCGTGGCCCGGGTAGACTGTGGTGTCGTCCGGATATGTCATCAGCTTGGTTTTAATGGAGTTGATCAATTGCTCATGACTGCCACCGGGAAAATCGGAACGTCCCACCGAACCAGCGAATAGGGTGTCCCCGGTGATGATGTTTTTATCGTCCAGTTTGAGGCAGATGCCGCCCAGAGTATGTCCCGGTGTGTGCAGCACTTCAATGGTTATACTGCCCAATTGAATTTTGTCCCCGTCTTCCAGCAGTTTGTCGGCTTCCTTGAATTTAAGCTTTGCGCCCATAAACGCAGACAAGTTTTGGGACGGACTGGTCAGCATACCGGCGTCGGCCTTGTGGATCATCACCTGGGCCCCGGTGGCTTCCCCCACTTCGTTAAGTGCGCCCACATGGTCCATATGTCCGTGGGTGAGGATAATGTACTTGCACTGCAGGCCTTTTTTTTCCAGCCGGCTCAGGATACGGTTGCCCTCGGCGCCGGGATCCACCACCACGGCCTCTTTGGTTTGCTCGTCTCCAATTATGTAGCAGTTGGCCTCAATGGGGCCCACGCCAAACCCTTCAAAAATCATCTTTATACCTCCTATATATTGATTAACAAAATTAAATTAAAAATTTTTCTTACTGTCAAGCATTAAGGTTACCGGTCCGTCGTTTATTATTTCCACCACCATGTGTTCCTGGAAATAACCGGTGGTCACATCAACTTCCCTGGCGACGGCCTCATGGACGAAAAATGCATAGAGTTTTTGGGCTGTTTCCGGGGGTGCGGCATCGGAAAAACCAGGCCGCCGGCCTTTCCGGCAGTCACCGTACAGGGTGAACTGTGAAACCACCAATAATTGACCGCCGGTATCCAGTAGGGATAGGTTCATTTTACCGTCTTGATCCTCGAAGATACGCAAATTTAAGATTTTATCCACCAGGTAACGAGCATCGTCCTCGCTGTCTGCCTGGCCCACACCTAAAAGAACCACCAGACCCGCACCAATGCTGTGCCGCTCCCTGCCGGGCGCGCCCACTGCTCCCGCCGTTACCCTCTGTACAACGGCTCTCACTGTTTCAACCTCTTTATTTAGTATTCAGGAGTCAGGAGTCAGAAATCCATACCACTGTGCGGCAGCAGCGGTTATAAAGCTTTATGTAATTCTGAACCAAAGTTCCTGTTATTGCTATAAATACAACTGCTTCTGTCATTTATTTTTTATTCTGACTACTGACTTCTGACTCCTGACTCCTGTTCTTGATACTGGTCCCGGCCCTTTGCACATTATAAACGTCTTTAACCCGGCCTAACCTGACAACCAGGTAATCCAGCTGTTCCATATCCTTTACTTCCAGGATCATTTCTACCACTGCCGTGTGATCCTTGCGTCCCCGGGCGCTTACCCAGGGGGCGCTCATTCTCAGCTCAGTTAAAATAGCCATAACATCATTAAGCAGTCCGGCCCGGTCGGTGGACTCAATCTCCAGCCGAACCTGAAATGGCGAGTGAAAGTCCCTGTCCCAAGCTACTTCTACCAACCGGTCCGGGTCGTCGTTAAGCAGCGATCCTACGTTGTGGCAATCTTCACGGTGGATGGAAACTCCTCTGCCCCGAGTTACATAACCGACTATTTCGTCACCGGGCACCGGATTGCAGCAGTGCGCCAGTTTAATCAACAGGTTGTCGACCCCCCGCACCCGAATGCCTTGGGTGGGTTTGCCCCAGGATGGCCTGGTCCAGGGCTCCTGCAGCAAGTCTTGCAGCCGTTCTTCGGCCTGCTCTTTTTTAACCTCGCGGGTCAGTTCTTCCCGCAGTTTATTCGCCAGGCTGGAGGCCGAAACAGTACCGTCCCCAACGGCGGCGTAGACGTCTTCCAGACCGACCAGGTTCATTTTCCGACCGTATTCCATCAGCCTGTCGCTTTTAATAGTGTCGGCATCCAGGCCTTGTTTCTTTATTTCTCGTTCCAGCGCATCCCGGCCCCGGACGATGTTTTCATCCCGTTGTTCCTTTTTAAACCATTGTCTAATCCTGTTTTTGGCCTGGGGGGTTTTAACGATTTTAAGCCAGTCACGGCCGGGGCCGTGACTTTGCTTGGAGGTTAGCACCTCTACAATATTCCCATTTTTAAGTGTATAGTCCAAAGTGACAATTTTACCGTTTACCTTGGCGCCAATACAGCGATGGCCCACCTGAGTATGGACTCGGTAGGCAAAGTCCAGGGGGGTTGAACCCGCCGGCAGTTCCATGACGTCCCCCCGGGGCGTGAACACAAAGACCACATCGGAAAAGATATCTATTTTTAGGGTTTCCATAAATTCGCTGGCGTCTTTTACTTCCTTCTGCCAGTCTAGCAATTGTCTTAACCAGTTTAGTTTACGGTCGACGTCGCCTCCCCGGCCTCCTTCTTTGTAGCGCCAGTGGGCGGCAATGCCGTATTCTGATGTCCGGTGCATTTCCCAGGTTCTAATCTGAATTTCCAGAGGGTCGCCCTGGGGACCAATTACCGTGGTGTGCAGCGACTGATACAGGTTGGATTTGGGCATGGCAATATAGTCTTTAAAACGCCCGGGCAGCGGCACCCACATAGTGTGGGCGGTACCCAGGACGGCATAGCAATCTCGTACCGTGTCTACCAATACCCGAACCGCCATAATATCGTATATTTCATGAAATTCAAGTTGTTGCTGCTCCATCTTCTGGTAGATGCTGTACAGGTGCTTGGGACGGCCCTGGATTTCGGTGTTAATTTTAACTTCGCCTAATTTATCTTGCAGGGTACTGATGATGTTGCGAATGTACTCTTCCCTTTTGTCCCTGGTCCGGGCCACCATTTCAGATAGTTCATAGAACTTCTTCGGGTTGGTGTATCGGAAAGCCAGGTCTTCCATTTCCCATTTAAGCCGGTAAATACCCAGCCGGTGCGCCAGGGGGGCGAATATTTCCAGGGTTTCCTGGGCAATTTCCTTTTGTTTACGTTCCTGGTGGTACTGCAGAGTGCGCATGTTATGCAGGCGGTCGGCCAGCTTAATCAATACCACTCTGATATCTCGGGCCATAGCCAGGAACATTTTGCGCAGATTTTCCACCTGACGCTCCATTTTGGAACGAAACTCCAGACGGCTAAGTTTGGTAACGCCATCCACCAGCAGGGCTATATCCGACCCAAAGTTTTTTTGCAAATCTTCCAGGGTAACCCCGGTATCTTCCACGGTATCGTGCAACAACCCGGCCACCAGGGTGTCCATATCCAACTCCAGATCGGCTAGAATTAAAGCTACGGCCACCGGGTGCGTAATATACGGTTCACCAGAAATGCGTTTTTGGCCGGCATGTAACTGGTCGGCAAAATCGTAAGCCTTCCTGAGCAAATCCAGGTCGGCATCGGGGTTATAATGAATTACCTTTTGGACGAGGTCATCCAAGGGCATGTAGTCACGCCCCGTTCGACTGCGCGCCGGATTCAATCCAGTCCAGCCATTCTGTTTTGATGCCTCTTGTCCAGATAAAGGTACCTGACTCATTTAATTCCCTTCTCTGCCCGCCGGCCGGTAAAATTTTATACTTTAGCATATCCTCTTCCCAGTGATATTGCAACAAACCCAGATCCTTGAAGATAGCTGCGGCCACGGTGGGCAGCATGCTCGATGCTATACTGTGTCCGGAGCGGCACATCCGCTTAACCGCTTCACTAACCGTGCAAGAACCGGTACCTTTTGGTGCCATTGACCGCAGTACGGTATAGAAGCCTGCCAGCGCTTCCCTTTCCGGAGCCAGCTCATCCAGGTAAATTTGGTTTTTCTGCCAGTCGTCTTGGTTATATGCCGCTTTGATATCGATGGCCGCGTCGTTGTTTGGGCTTGCTGAAGTGTTTAACCAATCTTCCCTGGTAGCAGGCGGGCGGGCCATGATAATCCGGTCAAACATTGCTTTGTTGCCCAGCTTCCCTGTATTGCAGGCATATGTAGATACCAGCAGCTTTACAGTGCCATTAGTTACTTTATGCAATTCATCTGCAATGCGGTCGGCACTCATAAAGCAGTTGATGTATGAAACAAGGCCGGTAAACCGTGGGTGATACTCAAAATACCTGGCTAACTGCAGTGTATGGCGAGCGCTGTTAACCAGCAGCAGAATGCATTTTTCAGCAATTTCCAGTCTGGTGAGCAGGTTGTCACCGGATTTTCCGCCAGTCCCAGGACCCGAAAACGTTTGGCTGCCGACTTTCCCATTGGCACAGTCTAACATAAGCAGACTCAGTTCGCCAGGCATGGAGTGGCAGTTTTGGGTCAGGTAATCCCGTAAACGGGCCAGCATGGTTTCCGGGATAAAAATGAGTTCTTTGGCCTGGTGGAAATAATTTTCGGCCACGATGTTGTTATTGGCGAGTTGGGCCTGTGCTTCACCTTGCAGGTCGTTGACCCTAATCTGCAGATAACTCCGGCCCTGCCAGTCGTTAATAGTAGGGGTGAAGGCAACGCTTATTTCGCTGCCGGTGGCTAATTCATCCACGTATTTGCCCAGGTTAAACCCAATGCCGTCAATATTGGCCCGGTTTTCCCCCAGCTTGATTTTTAGATGCGCCTCATTTTTACCCACCCCCCGGCACTGGAGCAGCTTGGCACATGGCGTGCCCAGGATGGGACTTGGGTTGCCATGCCCGTGTGGTTGTAACATTTCTATTTCGTTAACCAGTTCATGTGTGACATCCTGCAATGAAACCAGGGCATCCAGTTCCAGGGTATCGGGCTGTTTCTCGTTATCCAATACCCCGGCTGCGTATTCGTTAATTAAAACTCTGAACCGGTCAATTTGGTCGGTTTTAAGGGCAATACCGGCAGCCATGGAGTGACCACCGTATTCCAGAAGACACCCGGAGCAATACTCTAGTGCCGGCATCAGGTCGAAGCCCTTGATACTTCTGGCCGAACCTTTGCCCCGTTCGCCCTCGCAGGCCAACAGCAAGGCGGGTTTGTGATAACGATCCACCAGCCGCGAAGCTACTATACCAATTACGCCCGGGTGCCAGTGGGATGAGGCCAGAACCAGCACCCGGTCTGCAGCAAGCGAGGGGTCGCCATCCAGCATGCCCAGTGCTTCACCCAGGGCCACACTCTCCAGTTCCTGCCTGGTTTGATTATTCCTGACCAGCTCGGCAGCCAGTTCCAGTGCTGATTCAAGGTCGTCACTGAGCAGCAGGTCAACTGCGGTGCCGGCGTCGCCCAAACGGCCCGCGGCGTTAAGACGCGGGGCCAGGATATAGCCCACTTCCCGGGTGCCCGGAAATTCGTTTTTCAGGCCGCATACCTGGTAAAGCGCCTTCAGGCCCGACCTTTCAAACCGGGCCAGCTTGGCAAGCCCGTGTTTAACCAGGATTCGATTTTCCCCGTTTAGCGGTACTATATCCGCCACTGTGCCCAGGCATACCAAATCCAGATATTCTTCCGGTTCAATGGGGCAGGCCTTCTTTTCCAGCAGGGCCAGGGCAAATTTATAGGCCACGCCCACTCCGGCCAGTTCCCGGAACGGGTAGTTGCAATCATGCCGTTTGGGGTTGATCACCGCTGCGGCCGGCGGTAGTTCAGCGGGCGGCTCGTGGTGGTCGGTGATGATTATTTGCGGCCCCCCGCCAGCCAGAGACTCAGCCACTTCAGCAGCGTTACTGATACCACAATCCACGGTTATGATTAGCCCCACACCGTTTTCCCGGGCCTCTTTCAGCACCTTGGTGTGCAATCCGTAACCCAGATCAAGACGGTGGGGGATGTAATAATCAACCTCACCGCCCAGGCGGCGCAGCACGGTTACCAAAAGAGTCGTGCCCGTAACCCCGTCAACATCGTAATCACCGTAAACCAGTATTTTTTGTCTTGTTTCCAAAGCCCGGGCGGCCAGTTCCACACCCCGATCCATATCACGCATCAACATGGGTGAGTGCAAACCGGCAAGGTCTACGTCCAGAAAATCTTTAGCCGCGGCAGCAGTAAAAATACCTCTGTTTATCAGAAGCTGGGCCATCAGTGGTGAGACGCCCAGCTTGCGTGAAAGTATGAATTGCATTGCCGGATCGGAAGCCTTGACCCGCCATTTTTTGGGAATGATCATTATTCCTCCGTCTTAGATAAGCTGCTTTAACAATTAATTTACGTTATATTGATTATAATTGAGGGTTTAGTTAATGGCAATGAATACCGGGTTTCTATGCCCTTGATGTAATTATAATAGTTTTTTAATAACTTTGTCACAGTTTGGTAACCTTTTGCGGTAAATTATAAAAAACCCACGCCGGGTGCGTGGGTTTTTCATGTTAAATTCCTCATTGTTAACTCTTTAGAACATATAACCAATTAACTGGTAATCAGCGGCCTAGAGATCTGTTTTTCATCATTGGGGATTCCCAGTCGGCTTTGGTAACACCATGTGTAACAATAAGATTTTTTTCTCTTACCTGATCAACAAATCTGTTACCTTTTTTACCCAGGTAACGCCGAACGCGATCCATTTTGGAGCAGTAGCGCAAAGCCGCTAAAGTATAAAACTCCCCCACCACCTCATGGTCCTGCCATTTTTTAATAGCCTCAGCCAATTCCAAAACGCGAATGCCCATTAGGTTTTCAATAGCGAAATCCTGTAGCTCCTCTTCATCAAAGATGGCCACCCAACCATTATTAGATGTACGTACGTATTTAACAGAAAACTTATTTACTTTTTTGTAATTATGCATCATCAAACACTCCTTTATAAATTTTATTCAGCATCTCTTAACTGCTCTTTCACTATTGATACATCACTTTTACAGTAGGGCTGAATTGAAGAATAGTATAAATTTTTAAATCTACGATTTCATTAAATAATTTCTTCTTTATATATAATTTCGACATTATTGTGTATTTTGGGGGGGTCACAGAGATATAATTACTAATTTTGGGCAATTAAAATGCAAAGCATCTTGCCAAATCATTAAATTATTTTAGCAGTTATTGGAAGATGAAAAAAGGCATTATTTACATGGTGATCTCTTGGAACATACTACTACAGGTAACGTCAAAAAATATGAATACCTTGTTAATACATTTAAAAGGAGATGCTGCAGTGCTGAAAAAAATAATTGTTATCTGCCTCATTGCCGCCCTAGCTTTGACTCTTGTCGGTTGCGGGGCGACTAAAGCTAAAAAAGAAAAATTCGTTGTCACTGATAACATGGAAGTTGTCGAAAAGCAAGTGGAAGACTTAAACGGTGACGGCAAGACACAGAAAGTTATCCTCTACGGAGAAAAAGACGACCAGGGCATGCCTGTCTGGACGCTGGTAGAGGAAGAATACGAAATTGTTTCGCTGGATAGTATGGAAGGTGCTTACACGTTAGCGGACATTAATCTACAGGACGTTGACGGCCAAAAGGGTTTGGAAGTGCTTTTTTATCGCTACAACACAGGTAGCGCCGGCGGACAGGGATTGAATATTTACAAACTTGATCGGGGTGAATGGCAAGAGATCTTCAATGTCCCCAATTCTTTTGACATGGGGAAGGAACGCTTTACAATGCAGTACATGGGCAATTACCAGGTGAGCTTTAAAGACAGCGAAACCGGCCTGGAGCACGTTATTAAACTGGATCCAAGCCGGTACGCAGGTAACGAGGAAATGCTGGACGGTATTTCAACCTGGGTGGATCCCATTGCCGAGTATAAGCTAGAGGACATCGACAGCGACGGAGTCAGCGAAATAACTACTATGCAAATGGTTATCGGTATTGCCCATGCAGACCCGATTGCTTCCCTGCAGACCACTTACCGGGTAAAGGATGGTAGTTACCAACCTGAAAAAATATCCCTGGTAGACATTAGTGGCATGGTTTTAGTGGAAAAAGCATTATAGTAAACAATGACCTCCGGTACCTTGCCGGGGGTTATTGTTTTATTACTGTAAATTATTTTTTAGCAGAAATAGGAACTCCATCCGTTTCTGTCGAAGTTTACATGTGGCGTTTTTTCATTAATTTGGAGGGTCTGTCAAATGCTGACCATAGTACACAGTATGGCCATAAACGGCCTGGACGGGCAGTTGGTGCGGGTGGAAGTCGATGCCTCCAGCGGTTTGCCGGGGTTTGATATAGTAGGATTACCGGACCCGGCGGTACGGGAAGCCAAAGACAGGGTTCGGGCCGCCTTGAAGAACGCTGGCTTTGCATTCCCGGCCCGGCGGATTACTGTCAACCTGGCACCCGCCGACCTAAAAAAGGAGGGGCCTGTTTATGACCTGCCGATATCGCTGGGCATTTTATCATCCACCGAACAAATTGACCCTGTATTGCTGCAGGGGTATATTTTTTTAGGTGAGTTGTCGCTAAACGGCTCTATCAGGGGTGTTAACGGCTTGCTGCCCCGAGTGGCATCGATGCCCGGGGAAGGTTACCACCGGGTAATGGTGCCTGCCGAAAACGCAGATGAAGCTGCGCTAATGGGCAATGTTGAGGTTTACCCGGTACGGGATCTGATCCAATTGGTGAGACACCTGCACGGAGTTGTGACTATTGCCCCGCATCTAGTGGACAATGAAAAGTACTGGGGCAGAAACGGCAACGCACCGGATATGTCCGAGGTGCGGGGACAGGTCGCGGCCAAGCGGGGCCTGGAGGTGGCTGCCGCTGGTGGCCACAATATGATTATGCTGGGGTCGCCTGGTTCGGGCAAAACGATGCTGGCCCGCCGCCTGCCGGGTATCCTACCCGATATGCTTCAGGAAGAAGCTTTGGATGTCACCAAGCTATATAGCTTGGCGGGACTGCTTCCGCCCGGGCGGCCGTTAATCACCGCAAGGCCGTTTCGTTCACCACACCATACAGTTTCCACCTCGGCCCTTGTTGGAGGCGGCCGGTTTCCCCGCCCGGGTGAAATAAGCCTGGCCCACCGGGGGGTACTGTTTTTGGATGAAATGGCGGAATTCAAGCGTGATGCCCTGGAGGCGTTACGCCAGCCGCTGGAAGACGGCACAGTGACTGTGTCCCGGGTGCACTCTACGGTTACCTTTCCTGCCAGAATTATGTTGGTAGCCTCGATGAATCCCTGCCCATGCGGCTTTTTAGGCGATCCCGAACGGGAATGCGGCTGTTCACCACTGCAGGTGCAGCGCTACCTGCAGCGCCTTTCCGGGCCGATGCTGGATCGGATTGACCTGCACATCGACGTGCCCCGGCTTAAATTTCACGAGTTGGAACAAGTCCAGCCAGGTGAGAGTTCAGAAACAATCCGCCGGCGGGTGCAGCGGGCCAGGGAGATTCAAGCCCAACGCTTTGGCGGTGCCAGGTGCAACGCCGAGATGACCCCGGCCCAGATTAAGAAGTTTTGCGGATTGAATGACGAGACCAGGAATCTGCTGCGGTCTGCCTTTGACCGGTTGCAGTTAAGCGCCCGGGCCCACAATAAGATTATCAAGGTGGCCCGTACCCTGGCGGACCTGGCGGAAAAAGAAGATATCCGGGTGGAGCATGTAGCAGAAGCAGTGCAATATCGCAGTATGGAGAGAAAATATTGGGGTTAAAAGGAAATAATAAATGCCCGCAAGGAGGTTATAGCAGGCCATGTTGAAAAAGATTTTCGACTACTTTTTTGGGTGGGAACTTGCCTATTCAACTCAGAGCGTCGAAGATTACGCCAGATTCATGGGCAAGCTTATGGATGCCGGAATTAAATATAGATCCAATTTAGTTAATCAGGGGGATAGCCATAGGGGTGGATTGGGACAATTTACTACATATGAAGTATTGGTTAAAAAAGAGGATATGTATAAGTTAAATGAGGTTAGTCATTTTAATTAATCGGCCTCACTCAAAACTGGGGTCTACCAATCATTAATGAATGGATTTGGAGGGAATTTGCCCTTGATAATCGAATATATGTAAAAAAGCAGGCCCACACTTTGGTGTGGGTTTTACAAAGTTTATTAAAACCGGGGAGTTAATATGGACAAAACTAAAATAGCTGGCATCATCGACGTTGAAACCACCGGCTTTAGCCCGTATAAAGAAGAAATTGTTGAACTTGGCCTGGTTTTATTCTCATTTAATTGCTTAACTGGCCAGGTTATTGATTTAGTTGATGAATATACCGGTTTGCGGGAACCGGCGGTGCCAATATCTCGCGGGGCAAGTATGGTTCATGGTCTGGACATGAATGTACTTCGGGGCCAAGAACTTGATCAAACCAGAATTAGGTCTATGCTGGGCCGGGCTGAATTTATTACCGCCCATAACGCCCGGTTTGATTATAGTTTTGTGGTTAAGATATTTAATGAAGCAGTCCAAAAACCTTGGTTATGCACAATGAATGGGATTAACTGGTCCGCCAGGGGTTTTCGTTCCAAAAAGCTGCAAGAATTAATTAATCAGCATGGTATTGAGGTGCAGCGGTGTCACCGGGCCGCTGATGACGCCAAAGCCGTACTTGCACTGCTTTCGCTTAGCGGACAAAATTATTTATCGGAATTATTAAGGTCAAAACCACTGAACCAAATAAGTTTAGAGTCTTTCGCAGAAACCGCAATTGCAAGAGATAAAGATTGAGGTGATGTTTTATGGCCCGGGTGCATGTTTTTATTTCCGGCCGGGTACAAGGGGTTTATTTTAGGGATTTTACCAGGCAAGAGGCGGAAAAACTAAACATTAAAGGCTGGGTGCGCAATCTTAATGATGGCCGGGTGGAAGCGGTTTTTGAAGGGCCGCAGGAAAACCTGTCCACCATGCTTGACTGGTGTCACAAGGGCTCACCCAGTTCCCGCGTGGACAATGTGGAAATATTATGGGAAACACACGAAGAACAATACAATAAATTTAGCATTACCGGGTAGATTATTACTTCACAGGGAGTGAGCACAGGATGAGTTATGTCCCCCTTCTAATGGTGCAGCAAATATCGCCGGAGGACATGCAAAATTTTGACGTCATGGAAACCAAAATTGTCGCCATCGCGGTTTACGCCAATAAAGCAGGTGTACCGATCACCGTTGCCACCCGAAGATTATTTGACGGGGATAAGCAATTTTATTTTCCCACCGAGGTTACCGAAGGGGCAGCTAAAACAAGAATCGTGTACCACCACACCCTGGCCCAGTGGCGTGAATTGCTGGAATCGCTAACCCTGCCGTCGGCACCTGATGCCTTAAAACAGCTGATGATCCCAATGTTTTTATATCTTAAGGAAAAGTACCCCGCTGTTTTTGCCGGCATTGAACATGACCAATCATTCGATCCGAGCCAATACGCCGAAGTATTACCTGCCCAATAGGGGGCCAGGCTTTTGTGTCATGGGGACGGTTCCTTTGACACATCTGCAATTCGATGTGTCAAAGGAACCGTCCCCATGACACAAAAGCCTGGCCCCGTTTATTTATTCTTTGGTGAATTCGTCTTTGCCTACTCCGCAGATGGGACATTGCCAGTCGTCCGGAAGTTTTTCAAAAGGTGTGCCGGGCTGGATGCCATTATCCGGGTCGCCCAATTCAGGATCGTAAACATAACCGCATACGTTACATACGTACTTGTCCCCGGCTTTTTCCTTTTTGGGCATGTAGGTGGGAGAGCTCTTGGGTACGGTGCCTTTTTTAACCTGCTGGTAAAAGGCGTAAGTCATGGGTAACCCTTCCCTAAGCACTTCGGCCCCGGTCAGTTCCCCGATAAATATGGTATGAGTCCCCGCATCCGCTTGTGACACCACTTTGGCTTCCATCCAGGCCAGGGTGCTCTCGGTTACATAGGGCAACCCCCCGGGAGTACTTTGATGCTCTATTTCCGCAAGCTTATCCACCTCGCGACCGCTTTTAAACCCAAAGTGTCCCACCAGGGACAATGGTGTTTCTTCAGAGAGCACTGATACGGCAAAGACCCCGCTGGCACTGATAAATTCATGCGTCAGGTTTTGCTTATTAATACTTACCGCTATGGTCGGCGGCGCGTTGGAGATTTGAAAAACGGTGTTAGCCACCTGGCCGTTAAATTTATCGTCTTTTCTTGAGGTGACGATATAAAGGCCATAAGAAATATTATACAACGCTTTATTATTCATGCATTTCACCTCTCTAGAAATGTTTTTATTTTAACGTATATTACCATTATTATGACCCAATGCCAATTAGTCAAGCTCGTTTCGGAATATTTGAAATATATTGACAACTGGCAAATGCCATGCTACATGTATAATGACACTGGTGTAACCAGTTAAACAATTAAACAAGGTGATTATTATGCTGCAGCAAGTTAAAAACAAAAATTTGAACGACAGCATTGGAGAAGAAAAACTGGAACTTTTACTGGAAGAGGCGTCTCTTAATGGTTCACGCCGCCGGGAACGCTATCCGGACAGTCGTTTTTTCGGTTATTTTTGTAGTTATTGGCCGGAGGAGATCGTTCTGGCGGCGGGTTATGAGCCGCTGCGGCTCTTTCCCGCTCCTATACAAGCTGTTCCCGCGTCCCTTCCCGCCTACTGCTGTTCACTGGCCCGGGGCTGTCTGTCCAGGGCTGAAAAAGGGGACTATGCAGATTTGGCCGGAACTGGATTTGCCCATACCTGCGATACCATGCAGTGCCTGGGCGGTATTTGGCAGGCAGTGGCGGGACACGTTGACAATACCCTGCAGTGTGTACCCCCGGTACTGCTGGAAGCGCCGGGAGCACGCCGGTACTACCTGACCGAATTGCAAAACTTGCTTAGTAAAATAGGCAGACTGACAGGCCGGGAACCCGGTAAGATAGATTTAATAAGGGCCCTGGATTTATGCAGGCAAATTAGGCGCCAAGCCGCCGAGCTTGATAAAATGCGTCCCTACCTCCCTTCCCCGCTGGTACCTGCACTGCTTAGGGCGGGACAGGTAATGCCCGGAACGGAATTTAGTGCCGCACTAGAAAGAGTTATACCGGTGCTTAAGGAGCGGATGGCTGAGCCCGGTGACCGGTGCCGGGTACTGGTCACCGGGGCGGTGCTGGAAAACGACAGTCTGTTTAAGATGGTGGAAGACCTGGGCGGCAGGGTGGTAGCCGACGATATGTGCACGGGTTATCGGCATTATTATGATCAATTAAGTCAGCCGGATACTCCGGATCCGCTGGAGGCCATAGTACAAAGAGCGGCAAATATGCCTCCCTGCCCCTGCCGCAGCCGCGGTCATGATTACCGGATTAATTACCTGGAACAACTCGCCCTTGAGAAAAATGCTGCCGGTGCGGTGCTGGTAATTCGCAAATACTGCGAACCGCACGCCTGGGATGCCGTCCCGGCGGCGGAACAACTGCGCAAGTCGGGTATCCGGACTATGGTTCTGGAGCTGGAAGGAGCCGATGTCGGCGGCCAGGAGCGCACTAGACTGCAGGCTTTCCTGGAAAGCATTTAGTATGTCCAAAGGAGAGGTTACTATGGCGGAACAGCGCCGTTACCGACCGCTGGCCAGTACCAGGCAATTGGAGAAAACAATGACCAGGTATTACGCCTTAACCCGCTATCACCGCTTATGGGGCCGACCGCTGCGGAGACCTCTGGCCTGGGTTACCAGCGGGGCGCCGGTAGAACTGCTGCTTGCTTTTAATATCCACCCGGTTTACCCAGAGAACTACGGAGCCATCTGCGGCACCAGGAAAGTATCGGCCAAGCTTTGTAAAGTGGCCGAGGCCGCCGGCTACTCACAAGACCTTTGTTCCTACGCCCGGTCACACATTGGTTCCATTATGCGCCCCGACCTGGCGCCCATGGGTGGTCTGCCTCGACCGGATTTGCTTGTGGCATGTAACAATATTTGTGGTACCGTGCTTAAGTGGTACGAAGCCCTGGCCCGTATTTTTAACGTGCCGTTGCTGGTGTTGGATACACCTTACTTGCCCGGTGAAGTAACCGGTCACGCGGTGGGGTATGTACATGAACAGCTAAAAGAAATGGCTGCCGACCTGGAAAAGATAACCGGGCGCCGTTTTGACGCCCGGGGATTGGAAAAACGGCTGCTACTAAGCAAGGAAACCATCAGCCTGTGGCGTGAGATCCGGGAATTTTGCCGGGCCGAACCGTCGCCACTGAACGCACCCGACCTGTTTATTCACATGGCCCCGATAGTAGTATTGCGCGGTACCAAGCAATCGTTAAAGTATTACCGCCAGCTCAGGGATGAGGTCAAACACCGGGTCGACCAGGGTTTGGGCGCAGTTGAAAATGAAAAGATCCGGTTGGTCTGGGACAACATTGCCATCTGGTACCGGTTATTTGCTTTCTTCAAAGATTTTTCCCAGCGTGGCGCGTGCTTTGTTACCGATACATACAGCGGTGGCTGGGCAGTAGAACTGTCTCCGGGTGATCCGCTGGAAAGCCTGGCCTCAACTTATACCGAAATTTTCCTTAACCGATCCCTGGAGTTCAGAGCCCGGCAGATGATTGATTTAATCAAAGATTTCAACGCCCACGGTTTTGTCATGCACTCCAACCGCTCATGTAAACCATATTCGCTGGTGCAGGAAGTGATCCGCCGGCAGGTCATGCGGGAGACCGGCGTACCCGGGCTGATGGTGGAAGCCGATATGGCTGACTCGCGGGTATTTGCGAATGAGCCGGTCAAAAACCGCGTGCAGGCTTTCATAGAAACGCTGGAGGCTTAGTGTTAGTTGATATAATCTTTAAAACAGGAGGCTTTGCCGATGAGTAAACCGGTGAGTAAATTTTATCTGGGTGTGGATATTGGCTCATTAACCACCAAGGTGGTTATGGTTGATGAGGAAAGCCGGATTATTGCCCGGGCCACCGGCCGCACCGGGTTCAGCGGTCGTGAAGTGGCGTCCCGGCTGGCTGCATCATTATTGATTGAATTGCAGTTGAGCGAAAAGGATGTGGCAGCAACGGTGGCTACCGGCTATGGCAGGGTTACTTTTCCGGCTGACCGGGAAATGTCCGAAATAACCTGCCAGGCGCGGGGTATCTATCAACTATTTAACAAGGCTGAAACTGTAATTGATATTGGCGGCCAGGACAGCAAAGTGATTAAGGTACTACCAGGCGGTAAAGTGTCCGATTTTACGATGAACGATAAATGTGCTGCCGGTACCGGGCGATTCCTGGAGGTGATGGCCGGCGCTTTAGAGGTGGATGTAAAGGAGCTGGGCGGACTGGCCGAAGAAGCCAGCGACAGCTGCAGCATTTCGTCAATTTGCACTGTGTTTGCGGAATCGGAAGTGATATCCCACATTGCTGCTGGACGCACCAAGCCTGACATCGTAGCCGGTGTCTGCAATTCAGTGGCGGCACGGGTAGCTGCGTTAACCGCCCGTACCGGGCTGGCTCCGGACGTGGTTTTCACCGGCGGTGTGGCCCGCAACAAGGGTGTGGTAAATGCCCTGGCTGCTCAACTGGGTACGCGCCTGCTGATCCCGGATGAACCAGAGATAACCGCAGCCCTGGGGGCCGCCCTGTTTGCCCGGGATATCGCCCCAAAAAACAAACCCTGCGTTTAAGCAATTTTGGCAGGGTTTTCGTGTGTAATGACCTTCCGAGCCATTGGAAGGTTTTATTTTTTCCTCTTAACCACCTTGATTTTTTGACCTCTATTCCCGCCGTATCTGTATCTGCTTTCCTCTTAAATAAATCTTCGAAATAGCTGAGTTTCTAAGCTCAGCTCTGTAGTTGAGTATAATTATCGAAATGTGTCACATTGGGGCATTTTTTATACTCGCAAACACACAAGAAGGAATACAAGTTTTTCTGAGGAAAATATTACAATACTTAAAAATAACGCTAAATACTTAACAGTTGTGGTTTACAATTTAACCTGCAGCAACAACGCCTTTTGCGAAAGTTGATAATTAATGATAGAAAAAGCAATATAAAGAGGGTTTATTTCATGGTTAGCTCTTTCAACTTGTTGATTAGAAAAAAAAATCTAATGGGTTTAGGCGCTATTAAATCTAATCTCCAATGCCTTATTCTGGTTTTCGCCGCGTTTTGTTTGGTGTGGCTATGTCATGCCGGAGAAGTGCAGGCGGCGGTTCCGCAGGTGACTTTGCAGGCGGCGGTGAATTACCCCGTGGGAAATAATCCCTATAGTGTAGCCGCGGGTGATTTTAACGGGGACGGCAAAATTGACCTGACCGTGGCGAATCTTAACAATAACAGCGTCTCCGTCCTTTTAAACTACGGCGACGCTCCTTTCAGGCCGCGGTGAACTATCCTGTGGGAAATGCCCCTTATAGTGTAGCCGTCGGCGACTTCAATGGGGACGGCAAAAACGACCTGGCCGTGGCTAACAGAGATGACGATAACATATCAGTCCTTATGAACAACGACTACGGATCCTTCGGGGCCGCGGTAAACTACCCCGTAGGAGATAGTCCTTATGGTGTAGTCGTCGGTGATTTCAACGGGGACGGTAAACCCGACCTGGCCGTGGCGAATTTTTTTGGTGCTACCTTTTCATATCTTTATGGCAATGGTGACGGTTCCTTCCAGCCGAAGGCGGATACTTTAACAAATGGTATGCCTTGCAGCATAACCGCTGGTGACCTTTCAGGGGACGGGATACCCGACCTGGCCATCGCTAATCAGTATACTAAAATAGTTGCCGTCATTATAAGTAAGGGTGGTGGTTTTTATTACACCATGGCAAATCTCCCTAACAGCATATCTATGGGTGATTTTAACAGGGACGGCAAAAACGACCTGGCCGTGGCCGATAATAATAACAACGTATCCATCCTGATGAACAACGGCGCCGGCTCCTTCGGGGCGGCGGTGAACTACTCTGTGGCAGGCGGCAATTATAATAGTACCGCCGTGGGTGATTTCAATTGGGACGGATGGCTTGATCTGGTTCTGGGGAATTCCGTTCTATTAAACAACGGTGACGGCTCCTTCCAGGCCGCGGTGAACTTCTCTTCGGGTATTGGCCCTTACAGCTCAGCCGTCGGTGATTTCAACGGGGATGGCAAGCCTGACCTGGCTGTGGCCGATAGTTTCAGCGACAACGTCTCCGTCCTTTTAAGCGGTTCACCGTTGGCGCCGCTAGGCCGTCTTACCGTAAACCAAGGAACACTAACCCCCGCCTTTACCCCGGGTATTCTCAGTTATACCCTGGACGTGCCCAACTCTGTCACCGGACTGAACCTTACTGCCACCCTGGCTAACCCTTCAAACCAACTTAGTATCAACGGTCAGTACCATGCGAGCGGCATAGTAAAGACCATTTCCCCCCTGCTGGAGGGAGTCAACATTATTACCGTGGCTGTGGCCAACCAGACCACGGGTTTGACCAGCACCTACACCGTGACGGTTAACCGGGCCGCCCAGAACCCGGCCAATGCCGACCTTTCCGAACTGGCCACCGACAGCAGGGAGCTAAGCCCTTCCTTCAACCCGGCCATAACCAATTATACTTTTAACGTGGACAACAGCGTCACCTCTATCAATATCACCGGCACACCTGCCGATCCCTCCGCTACCATGTCTATTAACAACCAGGACGTGGGAAGCGGGACCGAAACCGTTACTGTAAACCTGAACCCCGGCGACAACCAGATTCCAGTAATGGTGCGGTCCGGAAACGGCAGCACCACCAAAACCTATATGGTCACCGTGGTACGAAGTCTTTCAAACAGCGCCGATCTGAGCAGTCTCAGCGTAACACCCGGCATCTTAAGCCCGGATTTTAGCCAAAACACCGTGGCCTACCAGGTTTACGGCGCATTTGCCACCAATCGCTTGGACATTACTGCCGCTACGGCAGATCCGGACGCATCTGTTAAAATTAATGGTCATCATGCCACCGATAGTGTGGCTCAAGCGGTTTACCTCGATCAAGGCGCCAACCTGATTCCCATCGTAGTGACGGCGCCTGCCGGAAATGAGAAGGCCTACATCATTTCCGTCAACGGCACGGTGAGCAACGCCAACCTGGGAAGCCTTTCAATCAGCCCCGGCGGCCTGAGCTTCGCCCCGGGCACCACCACCTATACCATAAATGTTGATAATTCCGTCACTGACCTGGACGTTACTGCCGCTCCCTCGGACCCCAAGGCTCTGGTGTTGGTAAACGGAGGTATTCTTTACGGGGGGGCCGCTTCATTCAGCCTGAGCCCTGGTGCCAATACCATAGAGGTGATGGTAGTGGCCCAGGACGCCAGCACCAAGACCTATACAATCTTAGTGAACAGGGCAGCGGGCAATGCCGATTTAATCGGCCTTGAGGTAGCGGGCCTAACCTTAAGCCCTGACTTTGCTCTGGAAACAGTAACCTACGCAGTGTACGTAAGTAACGAAACAAACAGCCTGGATATTACCGCTATCCCCGCCGACAGTGTCGCCACCGTTACTATCGACGGCGAATTACAGCCGGTGGGGGATGCAGTCACGGTACCACTGAACCTGGGGGTAAACACTGTGCCGGTGGTAGTAACGGCAGCCGACGGAAGCACGAAAAAGACCTATGCACTTACGGTCAACCGCGCGGCAGCACTATTAATCACCACCAACAACCTCCCCGCCGCAACCCGGGGGATACCTTACAGCACCGTCATAGAGGGCGTAGGGGGCAGCGGCATATACACATGGAGCGCCACCGGACTCCCGGTGGGATTAAGTCTGGACGCGATGACCGGGTTAATCTCCGGTACTCCCGCCTTGGCGGGCAGCAGCCCGGTAACATTTATAGTCACCGACAGCAACGACGGCACCGCCAGACTGACCCTTAGCCTAACGGTGAACCTGCCCACAGGTACAGGCCGTTATTCTATCATCCCGGCAGATGACCCAGCCTACACATCCAGTGTGGACGCCGCAGGAATTGCCTCCATGATTGTCAACAACAGCGTGACTGGTTTTAAATACTTTACCGTAGACGTGACTCCGGTGGAAAGTCGCCCCGGTTACGAGACGGCTGTCTTTGTCCAGTATAGAAACGGCGCCCAGGTAAGCATTAACGCCACCAAAGCCGATTTCGACACCGTAACCCGCGCCCAGGCAGGATTTAACGTGCAGCCTGGAGACGTGATCAAGACCTTTATTGTCGATGACCTTACCAACGACCCCGGTTTCAACCCAACTCCGCTATAGGAGGTAAAGGAAGTGCAGACAATGAAAAGAAAATTAATAGCAGCCGTGATATTGATTTTGGTCTTCTGCTTCCCATGCGCCGCCCTGGCTAGTGTTACCCTGAACTTGAGCGCCGAAAGCGCTGCGGTAGGCAGCACGATAAATTATTCTGGCACCGCCGTTCCCGGCGTTCTAGTGCCGGTCAAAGTTTTGGACGGGGCCGGGAACATCGTTTTCTACGATGAAGTCCTGGCGGACGCAACCGGCGCCTACAGTGGAAAATTTGTGACACCGGACGCACCGCAACCATTAAAGATTATCGCCGGGTATGGCGGCAATGTGGCTGCAGAGACGCTAAACGTCACATTGACAAAACCGCCCGGCCAGGTACGAGGAGGCTCATCCACTAGTAAAACAAATAGCAACACGTGGTCAATTACCTCGGCATTGGGCGGTACTACAAAGCTGGGCGATGTCTCTTTAAAAATACCGCCCAACGCCCTGCAGGGGAGTGACAGAGCACAGGTGACCATACAAAAGCTTGTCTCGGCACCATCTGCGCCTGCAGGTTTAATGATTATGGGTGCGGTGTATCAATTTACCGTGAACGGGCAGGAACATTACAGCTTCAATGTGCCAGTGACTATCGCATTTACCTTCGACCCATCCAAGTTGGCCCCGGGGCAAAACCCGGCGGTGTATTACTACGACGAAAACAAGGGGCAGTGGTTGCGCCTGGGTGGTACAGTGTCCGGCCACACCATCACCGTCACTGTTGACCACTTTACCAAATTTGCCGTCATGGCGGAAAAAAACAGCGTCCCTGAACCAAAGCCGGGCGTTAACCTAACAGACATAGCCGGCCACTGGGCCGGGGCAAATATAAAAAAACTGGTTGAACTGGGTGCCGTCAGCGGCTACCCCGACGGCAGCTTCAAGCCGAATAAGACCATCACCCGGGCCGAGTTTGCTACCGTGCTGGTCAATGCTTTTAACCTTACACCCAGGCAGGGCAAGAAGTTTACTGATACAGCCAATCACTGGGCCAGGGATTTTATCTCCACAGCGGCAGCTTACGGTATAGTCAACGGCTACGACGATAGCCGCTTTGGCCCAAACGACCCAATTACCAGGGAGCAAATTGCCGCGATGATAGTTAAAGCCGCTAAACTAAGCCCGGCGTTTGGTGAGCTTACTTTCACCGACAGCGGGGATATCTCAACATGGGCAAAAGAATCAATAATTACCGCGGTGAAAAATGGAATCATCAAAGGATACCCGGGCAACATCTTAAAACCGAAAGGTGATGCCTCCAGGGCTGAAGCCGTTACAATAATAGTTAATTCTATGATCAAATAGTTACTACTATATTAAATTATACTAAAAAAGAGCCGTAATTACTTATTTTACAGTAATTACGGCTCTTTTAATTAGCAAGGGCACTTTTTCAGTGGCCTCCGTTTAAGCGGGGTTTGTTAAGATTCTATTTCGGCACAAGCGTCCCTGGTAAATTTCCTTAAACCCGGGCAACTGTTTCCCCAGTAAAAACTACACAGGCTGCATTCAACGCAAATCTGTTCACTAAAGCTAACCTGCGGCGCCATGTTAATAACCTCCTAATATTTTCTTAACCTTATATTAGGCTATCCCAGGCCGCTGCTCAACAGGTTGCCCTTGAAAAGGCAAATTAAGGCGTTTAATGGGCGAATTAACGTGTTAAATATTAGAAAGCATTTTCAATGTGCGTGATCTCCGTGTCTTGCGCCCAGTTTACCGCCACCACATCAAACCGGATGAATAAGCGATCCTGCGGGTGGCGAACCAGATAAAAACTGGCCAACTGCCGCAGTTTTTTTATTTTAGCCCTGGTGATGCTTTCCAGGGCCAAGCCGTATTTACTGCGACTTCTGGTGCGTACTTCCACGAATACCAGATAATTACCGTCCCTGGCCACGATATCAATTTCACCTATCCGGCACCTAAAATTACGTTCGATGATCCGAAAGCCTTTATTCATTAAAAACCGGACAGCCAGATCTTCGCCTTTAATGCCCAGACTACGCTTCTCCCCGGTCAAGATAATGAGCCTACTTGTCAGCCGGGACCAAGTTTTTTTCAGTTAAATACTCAGTTAACATTTTGGCCGTATTGCCAGTAATTTTGAGGCAGTTTTTAAGGTGCTCGGTAGTGTCAAAAGGGTGTGGATTTAGCACTCTGCAGCAGGTAGCCGAATATTTCTGTTCGAAACGATCATGAAAATTTCTGGCATGTTCGTAACACTTTTCACGGTCGCCCTCGTTGTTAACCCGGCCGGTTAGCAAACCAAGAATGGCTACCGAACCGGTCAGAGCGCCGCACATGCACCCGGCATGTCCCAGCCCGCCACCGTAGCCGGTGAACACGCGTACCAGTTCCGGGTTTAAATCAGGGGCCACCAATTCCCGAAAGGCAGTAAAAATTGCTTCTGAACAATTATAGCCGCTGCGAAAGCTCTCCCCCGCCTTATTGCGCATTTGGGTTGCCAGATCGATTTCTGTCATTCTAATCAGTCCTCCTTGCTTTTATTTGGCTATATTAAATTCTTTTAGCGCTCTTTTTAGATATCAAAGCTTTAGTGCATTCGTTCAGACCGTCCAGGGTCAGCTCAAACATGGGGAATACTTCCTGTAATGCGCTAATGGTATAAGCACCCTCGACCATCTTCCAATGGGCCCGGGGGATGGGATTTAACCAGGCGCTGAATTCAAAGTGCGCAGCCAACCGGCGCATCCAATTGATACCCGGTTCTTCGTTGTCCGCCCCCCAGTCCAGTGAACCATATGGCCTAAGTAGTTCGCCCGGCCCCATGCTGGCATCACCCACTATAATTAAGCGGTAATCCGACCCATATTGGCGTAGGAATTCAAAGGTAGCCAGTGAATTTCTGCGCATGCATACGGGGTCTTTAAATATAATTTCATAAACACAGTTATGAAAATAGTAAAATTGCAAGTCGCGAAAATGGGTAGATTTGTTGGCGGCGTTAAAAAGCCTACTGCATAACCGCTGGTACGGATTCATTGACCCGCCTGAATCCATCAGCACCAGCAGTTTAACCCGGTTTTTTCTGCTCCGGGCCCATACCAGTTCCAGCCTGCCGGCATTACGCCCGATGGCATCTACAGTGGCATCCAGGTCCAGAGTGTCTTTCTCTCCCTCCACTGCGGTACTTAGCAGGCGCAGTCTGCGCAGGGCCAGTTCAAACTGCCTGGTGCTTAATGTCTCGTCAGTTCTAAAATCGCGGTAGGCTCTGTCCCCGGCCACTTTAACCGCCGATTTGTTTACCGACTCGCCACCTATCCGCACCCCTGCGGGGTGGTAGCCGGAATGACCGAATGGTGAAGTGCCGCCTGTACCGATCCACTGCGATCCCCCGTGGTGTTCGCCGTCTTGTTTCTCAAGCCGCTCGGCCAATGCCCGGCGCAGCTCGTCCAGGCTCCAGTCAAATGACGGGTTTTTTTCGCCAGGGTTCATTTTAAGCGGTGGTAGAGCGTTTTCCAGCCACTGCAACACCTGATCGGTAACCTGGGGTGGGGTTTCAACACCGGCAAAATACTTCAAAAATGCTCGATCATAGGCGTCATAACGGGTTTCTGTTTTTATAAGCACAGAACGTGCCAGGTAATAAAAACCAGTCAAACTGTCCCCGGCCAGGCCTAGTTTTAGCGCTTGCATCAAGGTTAGCCACTCGGTGATGGTTACCTGGACACCTTCGCGACGTAAAGTATAATAGAAATCTGTAAACAACGATTACACCCGCCTGAAACCCGGTAGGTTTCTTTTACCGGGAGATTCATCAACTGTACTGAAACGGCGCTTCAGCACAGCCATATCCTGATCCTTTTTCAGCAGCACACCGGGCAGAGGGAATTGGGAGTTAATGCTTTCCGGATCCACCCCGCCAATTACCAGCGCTTGAACCCAGTCCAGCAGTTCGCTGGTACTTGGTCTCTTTTGCAGTCCCGGTAGTTCTCTGACCCTGTAAAAAGCCATGATGGCGCTCTGGACCATCTTTTGTTCCAGGTCCGGATGGTGCACTCGAATGATTTCATGCATGGTTTCCTCGTCCGGAAACGCAATATAGTGAAATATGCAGCGCCGTAAAAAAGCGTCCGGCAGTTCTTTTTCAGCATTACTAGTAATCACCACTATAGGCCGGTGCCGGGCGGCAATCGTTTCCCCGGTTTCGAAGATGCTGAAATCCATCTGATCCAGCTCCCAGAGCAGGTCATTGGGAAACTCAATGTCGGCTTTGTCAATTTCGTCAATTAACAAAACCACTCTTTGATCGGCCACGAAAGCTTCACCTAATTTACCCAGCTTAATATAGCGTCTGATGTCCCGCACATCACCCTCACCGAACTGGCTGTCATAAAGGCGCTGTACCGTATCGTAAACGTAAAGCCCGTCCTGGGCCTTGGTGGTGGACTTAATATTCCAGATAACCAGCCTTTTGCCCAGGTTTTCGGCAATGCTTTGGGCCAGCATTGTTTTACCGGTTCCTGGTTCACCTTTGATTAGCAGGGGGCGGTTTAATGCCACCGACACGTTAACAGCATTCAGCAGTTCCGGGGATGCTATGTATTTAGCGGAGCCCTGGTATAAATTTTTTTGTTTCATAATCAACCTCCCCGTTAAAAGCATTGTCATTTTTTTATTGGCCTAATTATAGCACGATTTATTAGAATATGCTGGGCTAACGGTCTTTTGCTAATTTAGAATGAATTTGGGATCTGCTTTTAATTATGTTTTATTTACTACGGGCAGGATTTTAAATTTCTGTTGAGAATAAATTTGCTAATATATAATATCACGCGAGGAGGTCATTAGCCTTGAGTTTTACAGCGCTGGTTCTGGATAAACAGGAAGGCAAGGGAACAATCACCCTGAAACGGCCACATTATAATGCCTTGAACCTGGAACTGGCAAACGATTTAATCCAGGCCCTGGAGAACTGTTGCGAGGATGACAGTGTTAAGGTTTTAATCATTACAGGTGACGGTAATGGCTTTTGCTCCGGTGGCGACCTGGATGTGGCGCGGGATTCCGAGCAGCCGGATCCATCAGATTATTGGAAGCACCTGACCCGCAGATTAAACCGGATTATTGTTGATATCCGTTACGTCCGTAAACCCGTAATTGCCGCCATTAACGGGCCGGTGGCCGGTGCGGGAATGAGTATAATTGCAGCCTGCGACCTGCGTATTGCCACCCGCAGCGCCGTACTGAAGCAGGCCTGGACCAGCGTCGGACTGGTACCTGACGGTGCCTGGACCCTTTTCATGCCCCTTTTAATCGGCATGGGCCGAACAAGTGAACTAGTTTTTATGGATCCCGTGCTTTCTGCCGACAGAGCAATGGAAATGGGTCTGGTAAACGCTGTCGCAGACGACGACAAGTTCCTAGAAACTGTGGACAATTGGGCCCAAAAGCTTATCAACGGGCCAAGTGAGGCTTTCGCCCGGGCCAAAGAACTACTCAATGATGCCATGCTCCCGATCTTGGAAGCACAGCTCAGCCGCGAGCGTCGTGAAATTGTCGGTGCTGCCTTAACCAGTGACTACAAGGAAGGCATGCATGCTTTTCTGGAAAAGAGAATGCCCCGTTTCGAGGGAAAGTGAATAGAAGCAGGAGTCAGTATTCAGGAGTCAGTATTCAGAATGATTCAAGAAGATAAACCAGTTCATTCTAATTCTGTCTTCTGTTTTATGTTTTCTTCTTTTTCTTCTTTTCTCCTGACTACTGACTCCCAAAAAAAATCCCTTCACCATATGGTGAAGGGATTTTTTTTCTATTTCCTTAGTGCAGGAAGAACGAGTGAGCGGCGCTGTTTACCACCTCGGACAGCGGTCCGGGGTAGATACCGATAATCAGGGTAACCAGCATCGTCACAATTAGGGTTACCGTCACCGGGCCGGATACATTGATGGGTGACGGGTCTTTAGGCTCGTCGCGGTACATTACCAGCGCTACACGCAGGTAGTAGTACACCGACACCATGCTCATAATTAAGCCGATGAACACCAGCCACAGGTAACCGTCAACAATGGTCTTGAACAAATAAAATTTGCCCACGAAACCGGCCAGAGGCGGTATACCCGCCATGCTTAGCAGGGCCACCAGCATTACTGCCGCCATCAGCGGCGAACGTTGGCTAAGACCTGCATAATCTTTAAGCTCGTCGCTGCCGGTTACGTTGTAGAAGTACGCTGCCACCGTGAAAGCACCGGCTGTAGCGAACACGTACAGGAAGGCGTAAAACATAACGCCTTTAATACCGGCTTCTGACGCAGTAACCATACCGACCATGATATAACCGGCTTGGGCGATACTGGAGTAGGCCAAAAGCCGCTTGATACTGGTCTGGGGAATGGCTACCAGGTTACCAATGATAATGGTAATACCCGCTAGGATAGCGATTACCATAGCCCAGTTTTCCCACACGCCCGGCAGGGCGGTGATGAACAGCCGCAGGATGATAGCGAAGGAAGCCGCCTTGGAACCCATGGACAGGAACGAGGTTACCGGCGTTGGTGCTCCTTCGTAAACGTCCGGTGACCACATGTGGAAGGGCACCGCTGATATTTTGAAACCGAGACCGGCAATTAGCATTACCAGAGCCAGGACTAAGGCCGATGAAACAGGCTGCATGGCGATAATCCGGCTGATGTCCAGCATGATTACACTACCGGTCAAACCGTACAGCAGGCTAAGGCCGTACAGCAGCACTGCCGAACTCATGCCTGCCAGCAGGATATACTTCATACCTGCTTCAACCGATTTATTATCTTTCTTGCGCAAGCAGACCAGCACTACAAAGGCGATGGTCATCAGTTCCAGGCCCAGGTAAAGGGTCATTAAGTCACCCGCCGAGGCCATCACCATCATGCCCAGGGTGGCAAAAATGGTCAGGCTGTAATACTCGGCCTGGTGGCCCACGTTATCTACGTAGCGCATGTTGCCCAGGATTACCAGAGCAGCAGCCACCATAAAGGTGATTTTCCAGAACAAAGCGTAGTTGTCCAGCAGGTACATACCTGCCAGCAGTTCACCGCTTTGGCCCCACATGGTGATGGCCACACCGATGATACCCATCAGGCCCAGGAAACTAACCCAACCGAGACCGCTTCTGGCGCCCTTGGGAGAGATGATGCCCAGGATTAGTACGCCCAGCCCCAGGGCAGCCACTAGCATTTCCAGTGTTAAAGCCGCCGGGTTAATTGGCATTGAGAAGTCAAATGGCGTCATTTATAACTTCCCCCCTAACTGAAGAACGTCGCTTATTGCCGCGTGCAAGGGCACGACGCCGCTGTTAATCATGTCGAACAATAGGGACGGGAGGAAACCACCGACTACCAGTACTGTGCCCAGCACTATTAGAGGCACCATTTCCGGCCCCCGGATATCCTTGAGGTGGTCATACTCCGGACGGGGCGGGCCGAACAGGGTATTGGCACCGGCACGCAGTACGTACAGCGCGGTGATGATAATACCGGCAATACCGACTACTGCCAGGCCACCATATACATCGAATGCACCAATGAAGATGGTGAATTCCGGGACGAAGCTAATCAGGCCGGGTAAACCCAGGGATGCCATGGCTGCCATCATGAAACCAACTGCCAGGCGTGGGGTCTGACGGGCCAGGCCGCCCATGTCCGGTATCCAGCGGGTATGCGTTTTCTCATAAATGAAACCAATCATGGAGAAGAACAGGGCCGCCATCACACCGTGAGCGAACATATTAGCCACAGCGCCGTTAAGTCCAATTACATTCAGGCAGGCCACGGCCAGGATAACATAACCCATGTGGCTTACGCTGGAGTAACCGACAACGTATTTCAAGTCTTTCTGAGCCAGGGCGCCCATAGCTGCGTAGGCAACACCGGCGACACCCAGTACTGCCATGTATGGCGCCCAGAAGGATGCGCCCGCAGGCAGCATGAATACTGCGATTTTAACCAGGCCGTAACCGCCGATTTTTTTCAGCACGCCGGCGTGGATCATACTAACCGCAGTGGGAGCGCCCGCGTAACCGTCGGGTGACCAGGAGTGGAACGGCCACATGGAAATTAGTGAACCAAACCCCAGCAGCATCAACCCGAACAGCCATATCTGGTCGAAACCGGATAGCTGCTGGGCCACCACCGCCATCCCGGTAAAGCTCATATCCGGGACTCCGGACATAGCGGACGTTTTTACAAACAGCGCGATGACGCCTACCAGCAGAAACGCACTACCAATTAACAGGTAGATGGTTAGTTTCATAGCGGCGTATTCCTTGGTCACGCGCTTGGAGCTGCCCCAGATGACCACCATAATGTAAATGGGGATGACCACCACTTCGTAGAACAGCAGGAAGATGAACAGGTCGTGGGCGATAAAGGTACCCATAACCCCGGCAATCAGGAGCAACAGCAGGATAAAGAATTCCCTGGGCCGGTTGTTGATGTTCCAGGAAGCGAATATCGCCGAGAAACCAATCAGGTTGGTTAATAGCAACATGGGTAAGCTAATGCCGTCAGCAGCCAGGAAGAAGGTTACACCCAAGTCCTGAATCCAGGGTATCTGCATGGCAAACTGCAGTCCGCCCAAGCTTTGGTCATAAGTGAAGTAGGCGTACAGGCTAAGCGCCAACGATACAAAAGTGCCTACAGCAGCAACGCTCTTGATGGTCAGGCTTTCTTCCTTGGGCACGAACACCAGTACCAATGCCGCAACTATCGGAGCCAGCAATATGGTCAGCAGGATTGGAAAGTCCATCTATTTCACACCTCCCAGAACCAGGCTGGCGGCGGATGGGCCGGTGAAGGTTACCAGCACGGCCACTGCCAGTACGCCCAAGAAGAAAATTAGGGCATAATTCTGCAGCCGACCGGTTTGGAACACCCGCAAGCCGTCGCCGGACGACTTGGTAAAGGTACCGATGCCGTTGACGAATCCGTCCACCACGTAAAGGTCAAACAGGTAGAACAGTCTGGCGGTACCGTCCACCAGTGCATGGTTGAACCACAGGTAAAGCTCGTCGATATAGTATTTGTTGTATAGCATCCGGTGCACCGGGCCGAACCATTCGGCCAGCTTGCGGGCCCGTTTCTTTTTGGTGTCCTTCAGGTACATCGTGTAAGCCAGGTAAATACCACTACCGGCCAGTACGATGGACAGGAGCATGGCACCGTAATTAATCGGTCCGTGGTGCGGTTCTCCGAAGTAAATCCATTCAGCCCACACGTTGTTCCAGGGGGTACCCATCCAGCCAGCGCCGATGGCGCCTACGGCCAGAACTATCAGAGGCACCGTCATGGTCCACGGGGACTCTTGCGGGTGGTTCTCCGGTTTTTCGTCACCGAAGAAGACCAGGAAGATCATCCGCCACATGTAGAACGCAGTCAGGAACGCGGTAAAGGCTGCCATGGCAAACAGTACATAGTGCCCTTCGGCCAGGGTGGCCACCAGGATTTCGTCCTTACTCCAAAAGCCTGCAAAGGGCGGGATGCCGGCGATGGCCAGTCCGCCAATAACAAATGTCCAGCCAGTGATGGGCATTTTCTTAATCAGGCCGCCCATCTCCCAAACATCAGCTTTATGATGCAGGGCATACAGCACGCTGCCGGCGGCCAGGAACATCAGGGCCTTGAAGAAGGCGTGCGTCCACATGTGAAACATACCGGCCGTCAAACTACCCACACCCAGGGCCAGCATCATATAACCCAGCTGGCTGACGGTGGAGTAGGCCAAAATGCGTTTGATTTCTCTTTGCGTCAGGGCAATGGTAGCGGCAAACAGGGCTGTAAATGCACCGGTCACGGCCACAAGTTGCATTGCCGATTCAACCTCGTGGAACAGGAACATGGTCCGGCCCACCAGGTAAACACCGGCCACCACCATAGTGGCAGCGTGGATTAGCGCGCTGACCGGGGTGGGGCCTTCCATGGCGTCCGGCAACCACACGTGCAACGGGAACTGGCCGGATTTACCGATGGGTCCGATAAACACCAGCACTGCAATCAGGGTCAGCATACCAATAGTAGTGTACTCTTGGAAGTTGTGGATTTTTTCACCCAGCTCCACCAAGTTTAGGGTACCAAAGGTAATCTGCAGCGCCAAAAGGCCCAACAGCAGGCCGAAGTCGGCGACCCGGCAGGTAACAAACGCTTTTTTGGCTGCTTCCCGGGCGGATATTTTATGGGTATAGAATCCGATTAACAGGTAGGAACATAAGCCCACCAATTCCCAGGCGATGAACATCTGCAACAGGTTGCTGGAGATGACTAAGAGCAGCATGGAAGCGCCGAACAGTGAAAGGTAAGAGAAGAACACCGAGAAACCCGGGTCTCCCTTCATGTATCCCACTGAATAGAGGAAAATAAAAGTCGATATGAACGAGACCATGAACATCATCATGGCCGACACCGGATCCAACTGCACACCTACCTGCACCAGCAGGCTGTCGGTAACCCCCGGAATACCCAGGGATAACCAGTTGGCAGCGTAGACCAGCGGTTTTTCAGTAAACTCATGGTTGGTAAATATTCCGTACGCCGCAAAGCTGGCGATAACACAAGCCAAGGCCATTGAGCCCACCGCAATAATTGCACTGAGCTTTTCAAACGGCCGGGTCAAAAATACTATCACCAAAAATGCCAGGGCGGGAAGGAGCGGTACCAACCATGCATGCATCATCGCGAATTCAACAAGCATTATCCAAAGCACCTACCTTCACTCATGAGAATCCTACCACTTCAGCCAATTGAAGTTGTCTAAATCTACGTTTAGCCTATTGCGGTAGATGGCGATGATGATGGCCAGTCCCACACCCACTTCGGCGGCCGCCACTGTGATTACAAAAATGGAGAAAATTTGGCCGGTAAAATCCAAGGGGGTGATGTATTTGCTGAAGGCCACCAGGTTAATATTTACCGCGTTTAACATTAACTCAATGCAGATTAATACTGCCACGGCATTACGTTTGGTTAACACGCCGAAAAGACCTATGCTGAACAGGAGCGCCGATAGTACTACGTAATGAGTGAGACTAATTGTCAGCATTGGTCTCCACCTCCTCATCCCTGGCCAAAACGATGGCGCCTACCAGTGCTACCAGCAGGAGCAGCGCGGCCACTTCAAACGGGATTACGTATTTGCTGAGCAATAACTCGCCGATAGCCTCGACAGTGTTTGCCGGTACCGCATCTGCAGCGACCATTTCAACCCAGGCTGTACGACCGGCGAATATGGCGCCGAATGCTACTGTCAGGGCCGTCAGACCGGCTCCGGCCAATATTTGTTTGTTAAACAGGTTAGTTTCATTCATGTTCGTCCGCTGGATGACCATGATACCCAAAACGATCATGATACACACGGCGCCGGCGTAAACAAGCACCTGTACCGCGGCAATAAAGTCAGCGTCCAGTGACAGGAACAGTCCTGCCATGGCCACGAAAGTCACGGCCAGAAATAAAACCGAGTGCACGATGTTGCGCATAAACACTACCATGGTGGCCGCGCCCAGAATGGTAGCAGCCAATCCATAAAAAGCAACTACAGCGTAAATACTTGTCTCCATCTGTTACTGACCCTCCTTACCGGCGGCAGCCTCAGATTCGGCAGCGGGTGGGGCGGGTTCTGCAACCTTTTCTTCTTTGGGCGCTTGAGGTTTCGGCTTGGGTTTGGGCTTGGGTTTCTCCTCGCCACCCGTAGCCGGCTCTTCAAGAGGTTCGGCTGGCGCTTCCCGCCGTACCAGCACTAGGGGGATGTTTTTGTAGAAATACTGGTTCATGTTAAAATCCTGCGTGAAGTGTATAGCACCCTTATTGCACGATTCCACACAAAGTCCACAGAATAAGCAGTACTGAATGTCCATTTTATAATCAGTCAGGTACTGTTTTTTACCCACTTTTTGCTTGTTCAGACTGATCACCCTGTTGGGGCAGGCGTTAACGCACAGCCCACAGGCAATGCACTTGTCAACGTCCAGCACAAACTTACCGTGAAAACGTTCCGGCATCGGGTGCTGCTTATCCGGATACTCAACGGTTAATTTGGGGGCCCAGAATTCCTTCCAGGTTATTTGCAGTCCCTTTACTAAACCTTTTCCAAACATGCAATCACCACCCTATCGCCCGGTAAATGTACATCCCAATACCGGTTACGAATATATTGGCCAGGGAAAGGGGCACAAGCACCTTCCAACCAAAGCCCATGAGCTGGTCGACCCTGATCCGGGGATATGTCCAGCGGAACTGCATAACAATAAAAATCAACACATACATCTTAATGAAGAACCATACCCAGGATGGAATAAAAGTAAGGCCAAATGGCGCATGCCAACCGCCGAGGAACATAATAGTAGCCATCGCGCATACCACCATGATGTTGGCATATTCGGCCAGGAAGAACATGGCGAATCCCATACCACCATACTCGGTATACGGGCCGTTAATAATCTCTGACTCACCTTCAACCAGGTCGAAAGGACAGCGATTAGTTTCGGCCACAGCGGCAATAAAGAAAATCAAAAAGGCTATGGGTTGGGTAAATATCAGCCAGGTGTGTTCCTGAGCAGCAATAATATCGGACAAATTCAAGCTGCCCACAATCATAATTACACCCAGCAGAGACAGCACCAGCGGTAATTCGTAACTGACCATCTGGGCTACCGTCCGCATAGCGCCAAGTAAGGAATACTTGTTATTGGATGCCCAGCCGCCCATGAAGAAAAACAGCGTGGACAGCGATGCAATGGCCAATAAATAAAATACCCCGATATTCAAGTCTAGAGCCGCCATATTTTTACCTATGGGCAGTACGGCAAATACCATCAGCGGTGGCATGAAGATCAATACCGGTGCCAGCAGAAAAACAACTTTATCTGCTTTTTTAGGAATAATTATTTCCTTACTGATAAGTTTACCGATATCTGCCGTGGTTTGCAGCAATCCCCAGGGACCGACCCGGTTGGGGCCAATCCGGGCTTGCATAAAGGCGGCAACCTTACGCTCCATGTAAACCAGCCACAGAGCATTAACCAAAATAAATACTAGGACAGCAACCAGTTTGACTACTAACACAATAGACTCCGCAATCTCAGTGGGTAAAAACCCTATCCCTCCGAGAAGAGATCTGAGCCAGTCGGTCGTGCCCACAAATAAATTTTCCAACATGCCTCTTCTCCCCTATGATCCCATATTTGCTTAACAGTCCACTTCACCAAGCACGATATCGATACTGCCCAGGATAGCTACCACGTCGGCTACCAGATAACCGCGCAGCATTTCGTCCAGGTAGCCCAGGTTAATAAACGAGGGCCGCCGTACATGCATGCGGTATGGCTTGTTGGTGCCATCACTGACAATGTAATAACCAATGATGCCCTTGGATGATTCAATCTCTTGATAAACCTCACCTTTGGGCGGTTTCAGGACCTTGGGTACTTTGGCTATGATAGGTCCGTCAACTTCCTTGATCTGCTCGATAGCCTGCTTGATAATCCGCACGGATTGCTCCATTTCGAGTACCCGGCAGTAGAAGCGGTCGAAGCAATCACCGTTTGTGCCCAGCGGAACCTCAAAATCAAAACGGTCGTAGATTCCGTACGGCTTAGCCTTACGCAGGTCGTAATTAACACCGCTGGCGCGCAGCACTGGGCCGCTAAGGCTGTAATTGATGGATGTTTCAGGAGTAAGTTTACCAATGAACTTGGTGCGGGCCTGGAATATTTCGTTGCCTGTAATTAGACCGTTATATTCTTCAATATATCCCGGCATTTCGTCCATCAGTTTATCAAGCTTATCCAGCCAACCTTCGGTAACATCGTCAGCCACGCCGCCGATACGGGCGTAACTTGTCGTCATCCGGGAGCCGGTCAGTTCCTCCAGCAGGTCCATCATTTTCTCCCGTTCACGGAAGCATAGGAGGAAACCTGTAAATCCGCCAACGTCCAACGCGTATACGCCGGTTGCCAGCACATGACTGGTCAGACGGGACAGCTCACCGGAAATAATCCTCAAGTACTCTGCTCTTTCCGGTACCTCGATACCCATCAGTTTTTCCACTGCCTGCACGTAGCCCCAGTTCTGCAGCATGGCTGCCAGGTAGTCCATCCTATCGGTGTAAGGAATTACCTGGGTATAGGTACGTGCTTCGGCCAGCTTCTCAATGCCCCGGTGCAGGTAGCCGCATACCGGTTCCGCCTTGACGATTCTTTCACCGTCCAAGGTGAGTATGACCTGGAAGACGCCGTGGGTAGCGGGGTGCTGTGGACCGAAATTTAGTATATATTCTTGCGTCCTTAACATTAGCTACACCTCTTATATCCCATTTGGGTTACTCCCTGACGCTTTCCCACTGGTAGTCCTTGCGCAACGGGTACCCGTCAAACTTATCGTCCAGCAGAATACGCTTCAGGTTGGGATGGCCGGTAAATACAATACCCAACAAATCATAAACTTCCCGTTCCTGCCAGTTGGCTCCCCCCCAAATGGGAAAAACCGACGGCATTGCGGGATTGTCCCTGCTGATAATGGTCTTAACCATTACCGTATAGCCCTTGCAAATGGAATTAAGGTTATAAACGACTTCGAGCTTGGTTTCTTCCGGGTAATCGCAGGCAGTAAGGTTAGTTAGATATTCAAACTCAAACTCATCCTTTATTCCCTGCATGAATTCCATGAGTTTGTCGACAGGAACAATAATGGTCTGTTGATCGTTTACTGTAACGTAAGCATACTTTTGCTTAATCTCCTCTACCGGCGCTGCTGTTATTTCTCTCATTGCCCGGCCACCACCTTACGCTTGTTGAGGATTTTATCCTTAAGCATAATGAAACCTTCCAATATGGCGTCTGGCCTGGGCGGGCAGCCGGGAACGTACACGTCTACCGGCACCACTTTGTTGGCACCGGGCACCACATAGTATGAGTCTACGAACGGACCACCGGAGATGGCACAACTGCCGACCGCAATACACCATTTAGGTTCCGGCATTTGTTCCCACAGGCGCAGTACGAACGGCTCAGCTTTTTTGGTTATGGTTCCGGCGACCACCATTACGTCGGCCTGGCGGGCGCTGCCGCGCATAACCTCGTACCCAAAACGGGACAGGTCATAGCGTGGGCCGTTTGCTCCCATCAGTGCCTCAATGGCACAACAGGCCAAACCAAAACCCAGCGGCCAGATGGAGTGGGCCCGGGCCAGATTTAGTATTTTTTCCAATGGAGCTGCCGAAATAACTCTTTTTACTTCGTACATGTTGTGGTAGTCCGGGTTGGTCCCGAAGTATTCGGGGGCCCAAATCTCGTTTTTTGCTGTTTCAATTCGTGATTTTTCCTTGTTTACTTCCATTCCAACGCACCTTCCTTCCAGGCGTACCACAAGCCCACAATAAGGATAAAGATGAAGATGATCATTTCAATGAACGTAAAGATCTGCATGTTATTGAATCTTACAGCCCACGGATAAAGATAAATTGTTTCCACGTCAAATATGACAAAAAGCAAAGCATAAAGAAAGTAACTAGTTCTGAACTGTACCCAGGTCGGTCCAATGGTTGGCACACCGCACTCGTACTCTTCCATTTTGACCGGGTTGGCCCGCCTGGGTTGAATCAGAAAAGAAGTTAGAATACCGCCTGCACCAAAAACCACAGCAACTGTAAAGAATATAAACACACCCGCCCAATCAGACATTCATTTCCTCCCCCCTTTCATTAAAATTTTTACTTATTTATTAAATCTCTATCTATAATCAACCGGGGAATTATACGAAAAGCATATTGTGAATTCCGTAACTCCCTGGCGCAAAAAACAGCCTTTAAGTTTTTAATCGGTTAACTGCTTAACAGGTAGGAAGCTTCGCCTGTGCACCGGGCACGAACCGTGCACTGAAATAGCTGTCAAGTGATATGGTGTCCCGTATCCCCGGTGTCGGTCGAATCCATATTCGGGGTAGAGCAGGTGCAGTGTGTCCATCAACCGATCCCTGGTCACCTTGGCCAATATCGAGGCGGCAGCTATGGAAGGACAGAGCCCGTCACCACCCACCACCGAATTTTGATCTACATCCACACCGGGAAGTGTAAACCGTCCGTCTACCAGGATTAGATCAGGACTCAGTTGCAATCCGTTTAGTGCTCTTCGCATGGCCAAAAGCGATGCGTGGTGGATATTAAAAAGCTCAATCTCACCAACTGTGGCCATGCCCACAGCCCAAGATACAGCGCCTGTTTTAATAACTGTGTCCAGTGCTTCGCGTTTAACCGGGGTTAGCTTTTTAGAATCATTCAGGCCTTGGGGCAGGAAGCCTGGTTGCAAAACTACAGCCGCGGCCACCACTGGCCCGGCCAGTGGCCCACGTCCTGCTTCGTCGATTCCCGCTACCAGTTGGTGACCCGGTTTACCGAGGCTGCCTTCAAAAAGGCGCATTTCCTTAAGGCGTATGTTTTCGTCCTGTTCCCTTACCCTGAACTTAAGGTAGTGCTTATAAATGGCCTGGACACCGGCTCTACTGTCGGCAGCCAAGGCCTCAAGCAGCTCAGCGGATGGTTCGTCCTCGCTTGCAGTTAACTCCCTGATCCGGCCAACGCTTAATGATTTAATATTCACAAACTGCTCCATTAAAAAGCTTTTAACTAATATTTTTTTCGCTATCGACAATAAAATGTCCTGCCGGCGACAAAACATTTTTATTTACTGCCGAGGTAAGTCAAGGGTGTACTTCCCCAATCTGCCCTCTCGAAAATCTTTGATGATTAATATAGCGGTTTTTTTGGCATCTACCCGCCCACCGGAAAAATAAAAACCCCTGGCGGCGCCTATGGCCGCCATTAGCTCCCAGGAGTCGCCGTCGGAGATGTTAAGTTTGTACTGTTTAGCCAGCATTCCGGGTGCAATTTCGTTCAGCAAGCACACTAGTTTATCGCTGATTTCCTCGGGCTGATAGATGTCTTCTTTAATGGCGCCGGTGGCAGCCAGCTTAAAAGCTGTATCCGGATCCTCAAACTTTGGCCATAGTATACCCGGCGTGTCCAGTAGTTCTAGCTTGCCACTGAGTTTAATCCACTGCTCGCCGCGGGTAACTCCGGGGCGGTTGGCAGTACGAACGGTATTTTTCCCGGCCAGGCGGTTAATTAGCATCGACTTGCCCACGTTGGGCACCCCGACCACCATACATCTGGCCATTCGCGACCGCCGCCCTTTGGCCATGTATTTCTTTATTTCTGGTGCTGCCTGCTGTTCGGTCAGTTCCACCAACCGGCTGACACCGGTTCCCCGATGTGCGTTTACGGCCACAGCGGGAATCCCCCTGCTTTGAAAATAATCAATCCAGAGCTTGTTTTTGTCCGGATCCGCCAAGTCGGATTTGTTTAGAGTGACAACCCTGGGTTTGTCCCCCAGTATGCGGTCAATGTCAGGATTTCGGCTACTGGCCGGAATCCTGGCGTCCAGCAGTTCAACCACGACATCCACAAGTTTCAGGTTTTGCTGGACAAGTTTGCGAGCCTTGGCCATATGGCCGGGATACCACTGTATATGCATCTAATACTACTCCTATTGTTACTATTAGGGTAGTCCCCTAACCCCTAAGTAGTACATCCTGATTATAGCAGTTCAATCCGGTTCAAGGGCCAGTAAATAACCACAGCTTTGCCGATAATGTTTTCCTCCGGCAACATGCCCCAGGAACGGCTATCTTCACTGCTGTTGCGATTATCACCCATCATGAAGTAAGTACCCGGCGGCACCTCTACCGGGCCAAAGTCGTTGAAATCCAAATCGGATGGCAAATATGCCTCCGAAACCGGCTCATCGTTAATGAAAAGAACACTGTCACGCACTTCAATCGTTTCGCCGCCAACTGCAATCAACCGTTTTACAAAGTCACGACTGGGATCCATGGGGTATTTGAAAACAATTACATCCCCGCGGCTAGGATCTCCCAAGTGGTAGGAAAGTTTATTTACCATAATTCGGTCGCTTATTTGCAATGTCGGGTACATGGATTCAGAGGGAATGATGAACGGCTGGAAAAGGAACATCCTAATCAGTACCGCCAACAGTACGGCTATAGCTACCGATTCTAGGATTTCCAGCAGAGCGGACTTTTGTTTCTTTTCAGATTGACCATCAAACTGGTCTTGTCTCACCTGCTCCATAGTATTCTCCTCATCAATTTGTTTATGATTAAAAACAAAGTTAATTCAAGTATTCAGTAGACAGAATTTAAAATTAAAAGACTACAAAACCGATTTTATTCTGCATACTGACTACTGATTACTGAATCCTATGTTTTTACCTATTATTTAAAAAAGGGACTGTTTATGAGCAGTCCCTAAAAAAACAAAACTATCGCCTTTCCTCAATGCGAGCGGCCTTGCCCCGCAGTTTACGCAGGTAATACAACCTGGCTCTGCGTACGCGGCCTCTTTTGACGACTTCAATTTTATCAATACGCGGTGTATGCAGCAGGAACGTTCTTTCTACCCCTACTCCATACGAAACCCTACGCACGGTGAATGTTTCACTCAGCCCACCGCCACGGCGCCGGATTACCACTCCTTCGAAAAGCTGGATCCGTTCCCGGGTGCCTTCTACCACCTTTACGTGTACCTTTACGGTATCACCAGGGCGGAACTCGGGGATGGCTTCTTTATACTGTCCTTCTTCCAATACACGGATTAAGTCCATATTATTTATGTACCTCCTTCCCATCAGGCGTTCGTATCCCCTGATGCAGAACAGCGGACCGCCCGTAATCACAAGAAAAATTATACCATAAGCGGCGCAAAGGCGCAAGAATTGAGCCTAGTTAAAAAAATGGTTAATAAAAATATTAGCGAAAATAGGTCTACCCAGAAAAACTGGGAGTAAAGAATTACTAATTAGAGCTAGTCGTGCGAAACCTGCTTATATACCGGCTTGGATTGATGCAACGATTTCCTTCAAAATGGACCGGTCCTCGTCCGTGAGCGTTTCCGGGCGCAGCAGTTCGGGGCGGCGTTCCAGGGTTTTTAAAAGTGACTGGCGGCGGCGCCAGCGGCGAATGTTTTCGTGGTGACCACCAAGTAAAATTTCCGGCACCGACAGGTTCGCGCACTCTGCCGGGCGGGTGTAATGAGGGTATTCCAAAAGACCGGTGTAAAATGAATCTTCCACGGCGGAAGCCTTTTCCCCCAGTACGCCGGGGATCATGCGGGATACCGCGTCCACCACTACCATGGCGGGCAGTTCACCGCCGGTGAGCACGTAATCGCCGATGGACAGTTCATCCGTCACTACCAGTTCCCTTACCCGCTCGTCCACGCCCTCGTAATGACCGCAGATAATCACCAGATGATCTTCACTGGCCAGATCCCGGGCCCAGTGCTGGTCAAACTTGAGCCCGGTAGGGCACATCAGCACCACCCGCGACAAAGAACCAGCCCGATTATGACGCACTGCATCAAGCGCCCGGAGGATAGGCGGTGCCTGCATTACCATCCCCGCACCGCCTCCGTAAGGGGTGTCATCCACTGTGTTATGTTTGTTTCCAGAGAAAGCGCGAATGTCTGTTATGTCTATGTTAAGTATTTTTTTTTCACGAGCCCGTTTGATGATACTACTGTCAAAGGGCCCGGCAAACATCTCCGGGAACAACGTCAGGATATCGATGATCACAGCTAATTCCTCCATCAACCATCATAAAAACCGTATAATTGGCATGTTGGGCAAGCATTTAATCTTCCAAGCCCTCGGGCAGTTCTACCACCATTTTGCCGGTTTCCAGGTCAATACTCAGCACCACTTGTTTCAAAGCAGGAATCAGTAGCTGGCGAGGGGTGACGCCTTCCACAATGTAAACGTCGTTAGCCCCGGTTTGCAGTACATCTTTAATTTGTCCCAGGTGCCGGCCTGCGGTTGTATGTACATTCAATCCAACCAGGTCGAAAACGTAATACTCACCATCGGGCAGGGGGACAAGTTCTTGCCGGGTCACTTTAAGTAATGCGTTTTTAAGCAGTAATGCGGCATTCATATCATCTATACCCGACAGTTTCATGACAATAAACCGGCCGAGGGAGGAAACCTTCTCAACAGAACGGGTTTCAAACCGTCCATCCAGATCCAGCAGTATTTTTTCCATGGTTGCAAAACGTTCCGGAAAATCAGTAAGCGGCAAAATCTTAACTTCACCGCGGGTTCCCTGCGGCTTGAGGATCCTGCCAATGGCGATATATTCAACTTCATTATTCGGCAAATCAGCTGCCCCCTTACCGCATTTAATAATGAAAGAGGGCTTTTTAGCGCCCCCTTCATCAAAATAACTTAAATTTATTATTACCAGGGCCGTCATAAATTAAATAATTTCCACAGTGACCCTCTTGCGCTCCTTGGTGGCAGCAGCTTTCACCACTGTCCGGATGGCTCTGGCTATCCGGCCCTGTTTGCCAATGACTTTACCCATGTCATCCGGGGCAACGCGTAATTCGATTACACTTGATTTTTCTCTTTCCTTCATCTCCACATTTACAAATTCGGGATGGTCGACGAGGGCTTTGGCCAAAACTTCCACCAGGTCCTTCATCGGGCTTACCTCCTGTAGTTTACTCGCCCCCGGCGGTGTTACCGGTAATGCCGGCTTTTTTAAATAGGGCCTTAGTTGTATCTGTCATTTGTGCGCCCTTGCTTAGCCATTCGGCGGCTCTAACTTCGTCAACCTTAATTACGGCCGGGTCTTTTAGCGGGTCATAGTATCCGATTTCTTCAATAAAACGGCCATCCCTGGGGGAGCGGGAATCGGCTACTACAATACGATAAAAAGGGTTTTTCTTGGCCCCCATTCTTTTCAGCCTGATCTTTACTGCCATAGTGTTCACCTCCTCAAAGTAGTATAAAAAAGTAGTCAGTATTCAGTATTCAGTAGTCAGAATGCTATGGGATGATGCCTGTTCTTCTTATCCTAAATTTATCACTTTAATCCGGTATTCAATATTTTCAGGTATCAGAATTCAGAATAACGGTACGATAGGTCGTTCTCTTATTCTGACTACTGAATTCTGACTACTGACTACTGGTGTTAGAATGGCGAATTTTTTCCTAAACCGAAAGGATTCTTCATTTTACCCTTTTTGATGTTCTTTTCCATGCCCATTAACTGGCGCATCATCTTGCGGGTTTGCTCAAACTGTTTAAGCAGGCGGTTAACCTCCTGCACCGATGTTCCGCTGCCCTTGGCCACGCGCCGGCGTCTGTTGCCGCTTATCTCCTGAGGGTTTTGCCTTTCCCAGGGAGTCATGGAACTGATGATAGCTTCTAAGTAAACTAGCTCTTTTTCATCTATCTGCAGATCCTTCATCTTTTTCATGTTTCCCATGCCTGGAATCATGCCTAAGACCTGATCCAGCGGCCCCATTTTTTTCACCTGGTTCATGTGTTCCAAAAAATCATCCAGGGTGAATTCCATGCTTTTAATGCGTTTATTTAACTTATCCACCTGATCGGCATCAAAGTTGGCCTGGGCTTTTTCAATCAGGGTGAGCATGTCACCCATGCCCAGAATGCGATCGGCCATACGGTCGGGGTGGAAAACTTCCAGAGCGTCAAGTTTCTCGCCCATACCGGCAAATTTAATGGGGCAACCGGTAACGGCTTTAACAGAAAGCGCTGCCCCACCACGGGTGTCCCCGTCCAGTTTGGTAAGTACCACGCCGGTGAGGGTCAAATTTTCATTAAAGGTTTTGGCTACGTTAACTGCGTCCTGACCGGTCATGGAATCAACAACCAGCAGTATTTCATGGGGTTTTACGCTACTGGCGATATTACGCAGTTCACCCATCAGGTCTTCATCGATATGCAGCCGGCCGGCAGTATCGATAATCACCAGGTCGTGTCCTTCCCGGCGGGCCTGCTCTAGCGCTGCTTTAGCGATGTCAGGTGGAGGCACTTGCTCACCCATGCTGAAAACCGGGACATTAATTTGGCCGCCCAGCACTTGCAGTTGTTTGATGGCAGCAGGCCTGTATACGTCTGCGGCCACTAATTCCGGGCGTCTTCCCTGGCGGCGCATCAGACTGGCCAGCTTGGCGGAGGTGGTGGTTTTGCCGGCACCGTGCAGCCCCACCATCATAATCACCGTGGGTGGCGTCGGGGCCAGGTTTATTTTGCTTTGGGTGCCGCCCATTAGTGCAGCCAGTTCATCGCGGACGATTTTAATTACCTGCTGGGCGGGAGTGAGGCTTTGCAGCACATCTACGCCTACTGCCCGTTCCCGGATGCGGCTAATAAAATCTTTAACCACCATGAAGTTAACGTCGGCGCTGATCAGTGCCCGGCGCACTTCTTTTAAGGCCAGGTCTACGTCTTCCTCGGTTAGCCTGCCTTTGCCGCGTAATTTTTTAAAGGTTTCCTGGAGTCTTTCAGCGAGTCCTGAAAAAACCATTATTTTACCCCCTGTCCATCTCCAGCACTTCCTGCAATATCTCCTTGGCCCTTAATGCCTGTCCGGGTACTGATTCGCTACATTCTTCCAGCAACCGGGCTGCTTCGGCCAGCTTGCTGCGCTGGGTTAAAAACTTGTTTACCAATTGCAATTTTTGCTCGTAATTTTGCAGCATGATATCGGCTCTCTTTAATGTGTCATGTACTGCCTGGCGGCTTACATTATAAGATTCGGCTATTTCACCAAGTGAATAGTCGTTACCGTAGTATAGTTCGACAAACTTTTGCTGACGTTCAGTTAATAACTGACCGTAAAAATCAAACAACAGGGTAAGCAGGGTTACTTTATCCATTACATGCACCTCGCTTTACGTATAAAGCTAAAGTACTTTACACATAAATTTTACTCAAATAAAAGCACTATGTCAAGCTAAACAGGCTGACAGTTTAGGGGTCAGGCCCTGAAAAGTTGCAAAGTTGCAATTTATAAATTTCAACTTTGCAACTTTTCAGGGCCTGACCCCCTTTGATAATGCCCGATTTTACTTAGTACAAATTGACTTTGATCTACTAAAATGGTAGATTATTATTGTGCACAATATTATGCACAATCATCTGGGAGGTAACAAAATTGGCTATAAATAAAGATGTTTCGGTTATGGCACCAGGAATGATAATGTCCGTAGATGACGCTCTGGACTTGAGCCGCAACGAAGTGTTGGCACTGCATAAAAATTATGGTAACCCTAGTCTGGCCGCTCTTTTGGGTCTGGTCGGTTTTGACCGTCAGTTTGTCAGGGCGGAGGGCATGAAAATATGGGATAGTGAAGGTAACCAATACCTTGATTTTCTTGGCGCTTTTGGTGCCATGAACCTGGGCCATAACCACCCCGAAATCCTTGGGGCTCTCGAGAAGATCCGCGAAGTGCCAAACCTGATCCCTACCTCGTTACCAACAATGGTCGCCGCCCTGCTACATAACCTGGCCATAATTACACCCGGCCGTTTAAAGAGGTCTTTTCATTGTAACAGCGGAGCAGAGGCTGTGGAGGGAGCACTTAAAATCGCCCGTGCCTCAACCGGTAGGACAGTATTTGTATATTGTCAGAACTCTTTTCATGGTAAAACATTCGGTGCCCTCTCGGTAACAGGTAGAGAAAAGTATCGTAAATCATTTGAACCCCTGTTACCGGACTGTGTTGAAGTTCCTTTCGGAGACATAGATTCTTTGGGGGAGGCGCTTGTCAAGTATAAACCAGCTGCTTTTATTGTTGAACCGATCCAGGGCGAAGGCGGTGTTAATATACCACCTCCCGGATACTTGGCCGAAGCGGCTCGACTTTGCCGGGAGCACGGCACACTTTTAATCGCCGATGAAATCCAGACCGGTTTTGGACGTACAGGGGCCATGTTTGCCTGCCAATTGGAAAACGTGGAACCGGATATCATGTGTATGGCCAAATCTCTGGGCGGCGGCGTTGAGCCAACCGGCGCGTTCATCACCACTGATGAAATTTGGCAAAAAGCTTACGGCAGCATTGACAAAGTCGTACTACACAGTTCCACTTTTAGTGGTAACACCAGGGCCGCTACAGCCGGTGTAGCTGCTATTGATGTGCTGCTCAGGGAAAACCTCTCTGCCAAAGCAGCAAAAAACGGTAGTTACTTTATTGAGGGATTGTTGGCATTGAAGAGTAAATACCCCTTGATTAAGGAAGTACGGGGCCGCGGTCTATTGATCGGCATTGAGTTTACCAAGCCGGGCGGCCTGGCCGACAAGGTAACCTTTGGTATGGCTACCAAACTATCTCAGGAGTATTTGGGTACCTTGATAGCCTCTGAATTGCTAAACAAGTACCACATCATTACGGCCTATACTTTAAATAATCCTAATGTAATCAGACTGGAACCACCTTTAATTGTAACCAGGGAGGAAATTGACCGTGTGCTTAGCGCCCTAGACGAAATCTTGAAACGAAACAAGGGTTTCTTAAGTTTTGCTGCTACAAGCGCCGGGACGGCCATTAAAAGCTTCCGCCGCAGATAGGTAAACAAACTTAATTGTTAAACATAAATTTAAAAAGAAGGCACGCTATGGTTACACTAAAGCGTGCCTTCTTTGTTTTTCGACAACTAATTTAAATGGATTTCAGCCATTGCCCAAAAACCAATATATTAATATTTCACCCTCATCCTCCGGATTAAGCACCTTGAACTCTATTTGCGAGCTTCCTTTGCTTTAATCAGCGATTCGGCGGCGGCCTGTGCTTCTTGAAGCACCTTGTCCTCATCCATGGTCAGAAGGCGTCGATTTTCCATAACCACCTGCCCGTCAATAATTACTGTGTCTACATCTGCCGATGAAGCGGCATAAGCCACGTGGGCATGAAGATCATGCAACGGGTATAGGTGCGGTTTGTGCATGTCCAGTAAAATTAAATCAGCCAGCAGGCCCGGCTTAATTTTACCTACCCGGTCGCCCAAGCCCACCGCCAATGCGCCGTCGGCAGTGGCCATGCGCAGCGCTTCCCGGGCGGGCAGCGCGGTGGCTTTGCCGGTACTGACCTTTTGCAACAGGGCGGCGGTGCGCATTTCCTCCAGCATGTCCAAATTATTGTTACTGGCGGCGCCGTCGGTTCCCAGCCCAACCAGTGCTCCTGCTTCTTTGAGCCTGGTTACTGGAGCCACGCCGCTAGCCAGTTTCATGTTGCTCTGCGGATTGTGGGCAATGCTGACCCGGTTGCGGGCCAAAATTTCAATGTCCCGGTCATCCAGGTGCACACAGTGGGCAGCCAGTACCGGAACTTCAAACAGACCGGTTTCTTCCATTAAAATAACCGGTGAACGGCCGTACCTCTCAATTATTTCACTTGTTTCATCTTCAGTTTCAGCCAGATGAATGTGGATGCCCACGTTCATTTTGCGGGCTTGTTCAATAACCCTTTTAAGATATTCCGGCGGGCAGGTGTAGGGTGCGTGGGGTCCGAACATTGCCGTTACACGTCCACCGGCACCGCCATGCCATTGTTCAATAAAAGTGATGCTTTCTTTCATGGCTTTTTCGGCGTTAGGGCCCAAGCCCACCATGCCGCGGCTCAGCACTGCCCGCATGCCGGATTCCTCAACGGCCTGGGCCACTCGATCCATGGCAAAGTACATATCGGTAAAGGTGGTTGTACCGCCCTTAATCATTTCAGCGCAGCTAAGCAAAGTGCCCTTGTAGACATGGTTCGGGGTCAGGTGTTCTTCCAAAGGCCATATTTTTTCTTTTAACCACTGCATCAGCGGCATGTCGTCGGCATATCCCCTAAACAGAGTCATGGCTGCGTGGGTATGGCAGTTTACAAATCCGGGCATGGCCACCATCTGTGGCCGCTCCATTACCTGATCCGGCTTGAAATCCGCCGGGGTCGTACCGGCAGTTCCCACGTGATAGATCTGGTTGTTTTTGATAGCAATCTCACCATCGCGGATAATATCCGCTTCCCCGTCCATGGTCAGGACGGCCATGCACTTAATCAGCAGGTTTGACACTTGTCCAATCAGCCTCCTCGGTTCCCTACTGTTTTTATTAATTTATTCTTTGGGCTGCCCGTATTCGTGCAGGAACTGGTGTCTTAGAGTCTGAACATCTTCCGGGGATATAACTTCCACCCGGCCCATCATGGCGGCCATTGCATATACTTGGGCTGCCTTTTCCACTACCAGGCATACCTGGTAGGCTTCGTCTAAATCCCGGCCCATCCCCACCAGTCCATGATTGGCCAGCAGCACCGCATTACTAGCACCAAGGACTTCAACGGCGGCTGCAGCAAGGTGCACGGTGCCGGCCCTGGCGTAACGGGCTACCGGTACCGCGCCGCCCACCAGTTGTACCATTTCCTCCAGGATGGGCGGCAGAGACTTACCGGCCACCGCCAGGGCGCATGCGTATGTGCTGTGGGTATGTACTATGGCACCGATGTCTTCGCGGGCATTGTATATGGCTAGATGCATTTTCAGTTCGGTAGATGGCCGGCGTTCACTGCTAATAACGTGGCCGCTGCCGTCCACTACCACCAAATCTTGTTTTTTAATCTTGTCATAGGGGATACCGCTGGGTGTAACCACGTAAAAATGTTCACCCGGCACCCGGGCGGAAATATTACCCGAAGTGCCCGTTACCAGACCGCTGGCAGCCATCAGGCCGCCCGTGGTCTGAATTTGTTCCCTCATTATTTCAACTGCCAGAGACATTTCTTTACTCTCCCTTATTCACACTGCCAGTCGTTGATGTAGCTAAACTGTTTATCGGACAGGCGGTCTATATCAATGCCCAGGGATTTAAGTTTCAACTCGGCCACCCGGTGATCGATATCATGGGCCACATAGTATACTTTGCGCTCCATTTCCCCGCCCTGCCGGGCGATATGCAACGCGGCCAGGGCCTGCAGGGCGAAGGACATATCCATAATTTCAGCCGGGTGTCCATCCCCCGCAGCCAGGTTAACCAATCTACCTTCGGCCAGCAGGTACAGACGTCGGCCATCCGGGAGTAGAAATTCTTGGATATTATTGCGCACAGTGCGGCGGGATACAGAGACCTGTTCCAATTCCGGAATATTAATTTCTACATCAAAGTGGCCGGCGTTAGCCATAATGGCACCGTCTTGCATACGCCGGAAATGCTTTTCTCTTAACAGGTCGCGGCAGCCGGTAACGGTAACAAAAATGTCTCCCACTGCGGCTGCCTCCACGCTATGCATGACCCGGTAACCGTCCATGTGAGCTTCGACGGCTTTAACCGGGTCTACTTCACAAACAATCACGTTGGCTCCCAGCCCCCTGGCCCGCATGGCCACACCTTTGCCGCACCAACCGTAGCCCATGACCACGACAGATTTACCAGCCACCACCAGGTTGGTGGTGCGCAGGATACCGGACCAGGCGGATTCGCCGGTGCCGTAGCGGTTGTCGAAAAGGTACTTACAGCGGGCATCGTTTACAGCGACCATCGGGAAAAGCAGTTTACCCGCTTTTTCCAGAGCCCGTAAACGAAGTACCCCGGTGGTGGTTTCCTCTGCCCCGCCAATGACCTCGCCGGCCTGGTGTTGCAGTTCGGTATGCAAAAGGTGCACCAGGTCTCCACCATCATCAATTACAATGTGCGGCCGGTTGCCCAAGGTCAGGTGCAGATGAGAATTATACTCCTGTGGTGAAGCGTTGTACCAGGCGTAAACTTTCATGCCCGCATAAGCCAGTGCCGCCGCCACATCGTCCTGAGTGGATAGAGGGTTTGAACCGGTGACGGATACATCCGCCCCGCCGGCCCTGAGCACTTCGGCCAAATAAGCGGTTTTTGCTTCCAAGTGAATGCTCAAGGCAATGCGCAGGCCTTGAAAAGGTTTTTCCCGTTCAAATTCTTCACGGATCGCGTTAAGCACCGGCATGTGCACCCGTACCCAATCAATTTTCAGGCGTCCCTGCTGGTGCAGGTTGATATCACGGACAGTATAGTCAGACAAAAAATCACTCCTTTTTGAACTGCATATTAATTTCAATTATTTGTTCAATGCCGCCAATGTTTCGCTGTATGGAGGGTAAGCTACGCCGCGGTCTGTGATAATAGCGGTTACCAGCCGTGCTGGTGTAACATCAAAGGCCGGGTTCCAAACTTTGACCCCTTCCGGTGCCACCCTGCAGCCGGCAAAGTGCGTGACCTCCCGCTCGTCCCGTTCCTCAATGGGGATGTCCAAACCAGAGGAAATATTAAAGTCAATAGTTGACATGGGTGCGGCCACGTAAAAAGGTATACCGTGCTCTTTGGCCAGCACTGCCACGCCATAGGTACCTATTTTGTTGGCGACGTCACCGTTGCCGGCGATGCGGTCTGCGCCCACAATAACCAGGTCTACCATGCCCCGGGCCATTAGGTACCCGGCCATGTTATCGGTAAGCAGGGTTACCGGAATTTTTTCCTGCAGCATCTCCCAGGTGGTCAGTCGGGCGCCTTGCAGCAGGGGCCTGGTTTCATCAGCAAACACACTGACATCTTTGCCCGCATCGCGGGCCGCCCTGATTACGCCAAGGGCGGTACCAACACCTGCAGTGGCCAGGGCCCCGGCATTGCAATGGGTTAAAACCGCCGCTTTTTGCGGCAGTAGTGACTGCCCGTATGCACCCATTCGGCGGTTGCTTGCTAAATCTTCCCTGTATATAGTGTGGGCTTCATCCAATAATAATTCCTTTAGTGTTGCAACGTCACCGGAATTGTTTTGGCGCAATAGGCCCAGCATTCGCTCCAGCGCCCACTTTAAATTTACCGCCGTTGGCCGGGTGGCGTTGAGTTGAGTGGCGATTTTCTCCACCGCGGCAATAAACTGGCCTTTATTGGCAGCCTCAATTTCCCGCGCTCCCAGGGCCAGGCCATAAGCTGCAGCGGCACCAATGGCCGGTGCGCCGCGCACGCTGAGCCGGTAGATGGCGTCGCATACGGTAGGAACCTCGCGGCAGTTGATATATTCGATTTTTTCAGGCAGTAGTGTTTGATCAAGTATTTCCAGGCAGCCGTTATTCCAACGCATAGTATCCAATTATGTCACCGCCTTTATAATTTAGTTTGGAGTTTGGAGTTTGGTATTACTCTACGGTTTGCGACTCGCTCTCATACTTGGTCAGCGGTCAGGGGACACACCCGCTGAAGTTCGGGTATTCCTCTGAAGTCGGGAATGTCCCCAATATATTCGTTCACTTTCGGGCGCCGAAGAACTCGCGCCCTGCGGGCACTCAGACATGCACCGGCGCTTTTCCTCAAGCTCACTCGCTCTTTGAATTAAGCTCCTATGCAACCCTCCGAGTAACACCAAACCCCATGGTATTTATTTTACCGCTGAAGGATCCTCAAGCGGTACTTGACATTCGCAGGGGGCGTCTTCGTCCAGGGCGTCGATGGCATCCATCACCAGTTTCCTCAGGTTATGGACGTTTTCATTCATGATATCCACCACTTCCTGATGGGAGAGCTTGGTTTTAGAGATGCCAGCGGCAAAGTTTGTAACCATGGCAATAGTTGCGTAGCAAATTTCGGCTTCCCTGGCCAATACTACTTCGGGCACGCTGGTCATGCCCACCAAATCCCCTCCTAGTTGGCGTAACATACGAATTTCCGCGGGAGTTTCAAAACGCGGACCTTCGGTGCACACATAGGTACCGGCGGTATGGTAACGCAAGCTATTTTTTTCTGCCGCCTCCCGCAGCACACCCCGCAGGCGGGGACAGTACGGATCTGTCATATCCAGGTGCACCACGCCCTGTTCCACAAAAGTTTGGTGCCTGGACTTGGTAAAGTCCAGGAATTGATCCATAAACACAAAATTCCCGGGCTCCATGCCCATGTTCAGGGACCCCACCGCGGCAGTGGCAAATACATTTTTTACGCCCAACAAGCGCAGTCCGTAAATGTTGGCCCGGTAATTTACCAGGTGTGGCGGTACCGAGTGGTCTTCACCATGCCTGGCCATGAAAGCTACTTTTTTGCCCTTGTATGTACCAACCTGCACCTTCACCCGGCCAAATGGTGTTTCCACCGTTTCCTCACCAATATCCGACAGTATATTGGGGTCGTACACCCCGGTTCCGCCGATGATTGCAATTTTAACGGTCATAGTTACATGTTCCCTCCGTCTGATCGTTTATATTAGCTTAACTTTCCTCGTTACCTAATATTCGCCTTTAGTCCAATGATTCCTCTTAAAACTGGTAATCCCGGCCAAATACTGTCTCACGTAAGGATACCCGCTACTATACATCCGGCTTACCAAAAAACTAAAAATGAAAGAATACGTTAAAGCTTTTGTAACATTTTTCTGATATATTTTTAAGTGCGTTTACTTAAAACCCGGGGTAGCTAATTAATACTATCCTGCCGGGTTAATATAGGATTACATCAGTAACGGGGGTGCTTTTTTGGCAAACATTGAAGAAATAAACGTTCCAACTGAAAAAAGTGAAGCAAAAAAACTAGCGGTTAAGATTTCCGGAATGAGCTGTGCAGCATGTTCTAACCGCGTTGAGCGAGTACTTTCCGGTATGTCGGGCGTGGAAAACGCCCGGGTGAACCTGGCCACCGAGACTGCCACCGTGGAATACCGTCCCGAAACACTGGATGATGAAAAAATTTATGCGACCATCAAGGAACTAGGTTACCAACCGGTAACTTCCCGAGTCGAACTGGCACTATCCGGCATGAGCTGCACTGCCTGTGCGGCCAGAATAGAAAAGGTGCTGAACAAGGTACCGGGCGTTACCCGCGCCGCTGTCAACTTTGCCACGGAAAAAACGGTGGTGGAGTATAACCCAGCCGAAGCGGATGTGCAGCAAATCAAAAAAGCAGTTGCCGATGCTGGATATAAAGGTACCGAAGTGGGCGACCGGAACACTGCCGACCTGGAAAGTGAGGAGAGAGCCAGAGAGATTCGCAAACAAAAACAGCTGGTCATTTTTTCAGGCATTCTTTCCGCCCCCCTGATGGTTTATATGCTAGCTATGGTTTTTAACCTGCACGAAACTGCTCTGCCGTTTTTCTTTAATTCATACTTCCAATTCGCTCTGGCTACGCCCATCCAGTTTATTGCCGGGGCCAACTTTTACAAGGAGGCCTTTATCGCACTCCGCGGCGGCAGCGCCAATATGTCTGTACTGGTAGCCATGGGAACATCTGCGGCTTACTTTTACAGCGTGGTAGTCACCTTTTGGGGCCGACACATTGGAACGCATGAAGTTTATTTCGAGACCAGCGCTATTATAATCACCCTTGTTTTACTGGGCAAAACCTTGGAAACAATAGCCAAAGGCAGAACTTCCGAAGCTCTTAAAAAGTTAATCGGGTTGCGTGCTAAAACCGCCCGGGTATTTAGAAACGGCCAGGAGTTGGAAATACCATTTGAAGAAGTGGAGGTAGGCGACCTGGTGGTAGTGCGCCCGGGTGAAAAAATTCCTGTGGACGGCGTAATCAAGGAAGGCTATTCCACTGTGGATGAATCCATGCTCACTGGTGAGAGCGTACCGGTGGACAAAAAAGCGGGCGACAATGTTATAGGCGCCACCATTAATAAACTGGGCACTTTCAAGTTTGAAGCCCAAAAGGTGGGCAAAGACACCGCTCTGGCGCAAATCATTAAAATTGTTGAAGAGGCGCAAGGCTCCAAAGCCCCTATTCAGCGCATGGCAGACGTAATCTCGGCTTACTTTGTACCTGCCGTGGTTGCGGTGGCAGTGGTCACCTTCATTGCTTGGTATTTTTTCGGTGCACCAGGCAATATTACCCGTGCCCTGATGACCTTCACCGCAGTATTGGTAATTGCCTGTCCCTGCGCGCTGGGTCTGGCTACGCCAACATCCATTATGGTGGGTACAGGTAAAGGCGCGGAAAACGGAATATTAATTAAAAGCGGCGAATACCTGGAAAAAGCCCATAAACTCACCACCGTGGTACTGGATAAGACCGGGACCATAACCAAGGGTGAGCCGGCCCTGACGGACCTGGTTCCGGCGCCGGAATTTAAATCGCAAGATAGCTTTTTAATTGGTCTGGCAGCGGCAGCCGAGAAAAACTCTGAACACCCGTTGGCTCAAGCGATAGTGAATCACGCCCGTGAAAAAGGCATAAATCAAGAAGATCCCCGGGAGTTCGAAGCCATTCCCGGCTACGGGGTTAAAGCTGTGATTGGTGATAACCGGGTTTTACTTGGCACCAGGAAACTGATGCAGGAGCATGAGGTTAAAATCACTGAATTACTAACGACTGTAGAAAGGTTGGAGTCAGAGGGTAAAACGGCAATGATACTGTCATTAAACGAGAGCCCCGCAGCAGTTATCGGCGTTGCCGACACTATCAAGGACAGCTCAAAGAAGGCCATCCAGCAATTGCAAAACATGGGTTTGGAAGTATGGATGCTGACCGGAGATAACCAGCGCACTGCCTCAGCCATCGCCAGGCAGGTTGGTATTACCAATGTATTGGCCGAAGTGCTGCCCGAGGATAAGGCTAACCAGGTGGAAAAACTACGCAGCCAAGGCAAAGTGGTGGGCATGGTCGGTGACGGTATTAACGACGCCCCGGCCTTGGTTACCGCAGACGTGGGCTTTGCCATCGGAACCGGTACCGACGTGGCCATAGAAGCAGCTGATATCACCCTGATGCGGGGAGATTTGTCGGGCGTGGTCACCGCTATCAAGCTCAGCCGCGCCACCATCCGGAATATCAAGCAAAACCTTTTCTGGGCCTTAATCTATAATACTGTGGGTCTCCCGGTGGCCGCCATGGGCTTTTTAAACCCGGTGGTAGCCGGGGCAGCCATGGCTTTTAGTTCGGTATCGGTGGTTGCTAACGCATTAAGACTTAAAAAGTTCAAGCCCGATAACGTTTAAAATTTATCTAAACCGCTTTTTTAATACCCACGCAATTATTGCCGCCTGCTTTTTTGGCCTGGTAAAGAGCTTCGTCTGCAGCAGCAATCAGGCTTTCCAGGGGTGTCATTTCACCAGGCTGACCGCAGGCAACACCCAGGCTGATGGTAATTTGCCCGGCTGGGGAACCGGGATGGTTTATGACCAATTCAGATACAGCCCGGCGTAAACGGTCGGCGATTAAACGGGCTTCTCTTAATTCCGTATTGGTAAGAACGACCACAAATTCCTCGCCACCATAGCGGGCTGCAATGTCCCCGGTTTTTCTGATTGTGTCATTTAATTTGGCGGCCACGCGCTGCAGGCAATAATCGCCGGCCTGGTGCCCGAAGGTATCATTAAACATTTTAAATCGGTCTATATCAATCATAATTATAGCTACCATTTGGCTGTTTTGAGCAGCATTTGCCCATTCCCGGGCCAGAAATTCGTCAAAATATCGTCTATTGGGGATACCGGTCAAAGTGTCCAGGTATGATAGACGTAGGAGCATCTCGTTGGACGCTGTTAGTTTTTCTCTTTGCCTCACAACCAGGCTCTGGTTAACGTATTCTCGCACCCGGGCATTATAAATCACCCCGGAAATATAAACAGCCAGCACGGTAATCACACTGCAATTAAGAAAACTGGAAAACGATACTAACCAATCAGTTTGAAAATACCATACCGTAATAGTCATCACTACCCAGGCCAAGCCATAAATAAAGATACTATCTCGGAGATCAAAATATATCAAAGCAGCAGAGGCCAGTACAACCATGATATAGGAAGAAGCAATTCCCGGGCCCACAGATTGGATCAGACCCGTTATAAAAGCAAAATAAATTAGGTTAACTAATGTGAAGCATTTGACAATCCAGTGGTGATGGTTTTTAATCTTTTCAGGTGCTGCCAGTTTGCCGGAAAATGTCAAGAAAATAATGGCAGTGATAACAACGATTAATCTCGAAGCAAGAATAACTGGGGCAGTATCAAGAATGCGATCCTGACTAATCTGATTAATATATAACAAATGAGTGGATATAAAAACCAACATAAACAAGATCAAAAGCCAGGCCATTGTACGTAGCCTGGTAAGATTGGTATAGGTTAACTCCCTGACTAGTTCAGTGCGGTCTAATTGATGTGAACTGCTTTGATCACTAATTCTACGTTCTCTTTTTTCTCTGGTGGGGTTAATTTTGTTAATATCAATCAATTGCTACAGTCCCCTGACATAAAAGCAAATAGCGGCCATTTGGAAAATAGCCGCTAAAAATTAACACAGTAATTAAGCAGCCTGGCTACCTTAGAAACCCTTAGGCCCAATGGCTTTGCGTCCCGGACTTTCGGCCGGTTTGCCCATTTTAAGTTTATTCTTAAATTATTTTAACAGAAATATCGGGGCAATCATATAGGACTTTAATTTCCTTTACCCCGTTTGCTGTTGGTTATTCTCTGTTTCAAAAAGTGCGTCCACAAATTCACGGGCGGGTCTTTGACACTTGCTTTAATATAGAAATCTCTGCAAGCCTTGAAAACAGGGCTTTTTTTATTGGAAAACTGTCAAATTTTCTCCAATAGATGTTGCGTAATTTTGCGTAATGTGTTATAATATAAGGGATTGGAGGGGTTTCTTACCGTGCGACTTAGTATATCCAAGTCTAAAAATGCTACTTCACTTTATGTCATACAATCCGTTTACGAAAACGGTAAACGTTCTACCAGAGTTGTTGAAAAGTTGGGAACGGTTGCTGAATTACAGGAAAAACTAAATGGGCAAGAACCCATTAAATGGGCTAAAGCATACATAGAAGAGCTAAACAAAAAAGAAAAAGAGCAATCGCGTGAAGTCATCGTTAAGTATTCACCATCCAAATTAATTTCCAAAGACCAACAGCACATCTTCAACGGCGGTTATCTTTTCCTCCAGCAGATCTATCATGAACTCAATCTTCACAAGGTTTCCGCTAAGATAT
>LADP01000044.1 GCA_000961575.1 Peptococcaceae bacterium BRH_c8a | reverse complement strand
TTTACTCATTAATGCCGGTAACAACGCCGGCGCCCACAGTACGGCCACCTTCACGGATGGCGAAACGCAAGCCTTCCTCGATGGCGATGGGGGTGATTAACTCAATATCTACCTTGATGTTGTCGCCGGGCATGACCATTTCCACGCCATCGGGCAACTGGACGATGCCGGTTACGTCGGTGGTACGGAAGTAGAACTGCGGACGGTAACCGTTAAAGAACGGAGTGTGCCGGCCACCCTCTTCTTTGGTCAGGACGTATACTTCGGCGTTGTACTTGGTGTGTGGCTTAATGCTGCCGGGCTTGGCGAGCACTTGGCCGCGCTCAATCTCTTTGCGATCTACGCCGCGCAGCAGGCAGCCAACGTTGTCGCCGGCCTCACCGCGGTCAAGGATTTTGCGGAACATTTCCACGCCGGTGACGACGGTCTTGCGTGGTTTATCCATCAGACCTACGATTTCGATTTCTTCGCCGGTCTTAACCAGACCGCGCTCGATACGACCGGTGGCCACGGTGCCGCGTCCGGTGATGGTGAATACATCTTCTACGGGCATCAGGAACGGCTTGTCGACGTCACGTTCGGGGTTGGGAATGTATTCGTCGACGGCGTCCATTAGTTCCCAGATGCTCTTGCACCAGTCACATTCGCGTTTGCCGCAGCCGCATTCCAGCGCCTTTAGGGCGGAGCCGGTGATGATGGGAGTATCGTCGCCGGGGAATTCATAAATGTTTAGCAGGTCGCGTACTTCCATGTCGACCAGTTCCAGCAGCTCTTCGTCGTCAACCATGTCGGCTTTGTTCAGGTAGACTACGATGTAGGGCACGCCCACCTGACGGGAGAGCAAGATGTGCTCACGGGTCTGGGGCATGGGGCCGTCGGCGGCCGATACTACCAGGATGGAGCCGTCCATCTGCGCGGCGCCGGTGATCATGTTTTTGATGTAGTCGGCGTGGCCCGGGCAGTCAACGTGCGCGTAGTGGCGGTTGGTGGTTTCGTATTCGACGTGGGCGGTGTTGATGGTAATGCCGCGCTCACGCTCTTCCGGGGCGTTGTCGATTTCGTCGTATTTCTTAACGGTGGCTCCGCCTACGGTGGACAGCACGGTGGTGATGGCTGCGGTCAGGGTAGTTTTGCCGTGGTCGACGTGGCCGATGGTGCCGATGTTCAAGTGCGGTTTATTCCGCTCAAATTTAGCTTTGGCCATAATTAAAGTTCCTCCTTACTATCTTATGGGCAATGCACAACAACTTACCCGGGTGTATAAAAGAACTAACTAAAATTATTTCCATTAATGCCACTTTTTATTTACACCCGACGCAAAATAACACCATCATATTCGATAACGGTAAGCAAAATCCTTCTAAAACCAAAAATATTTTTGGGGGTCAGGCCCTGCATAACTGCATAACCGAATTTCATAAACTCGGTTATGCAGTTATGCAGGGCCTGACCCCCATAGCAAAAACCAGCCCTTGGGCTGGTCCTCTTGGTAGCGGCGCAGGGATTTGAACCCCGGACCCTGCGGGTATGAACCGCATGCTCTAGCCATCTGAGCTACGCCGCCACGTATTAGAAGTTAGAGGCTTGAAATTGGATGTTAGATAATTTTAGGAAATCGGCTTGCCGATTTCCCTCATAAAATCTAATTTCTATTTCCAAAAATCTAATTTCTATTTCTTGACTTCCAATTCCTAACCTCTAACTTCTAACCTCTAATGTGGAGCCGCTAACCGGATTTGAACCGGTGACCTCATCCTTACCAAGGATGCGCTCTACCTACTGAGCTATAGTGGCATTTGGTTGCGGGGGGGGGATTTGAACCCCCGACCTTCGGGTTATGAGCCCGACGAGCTGCCAGCTGCTCCACCCCGCGTCAACGTTTTTCATTGTATCACATCTTAATACTTTTTACAAACCCCAATATTAACCTTTAGGGAAAGTTGGTGGAGAGGGCAGGATTCGAACCTGCGAAGGCGTCGCCGGCAGATTTACAGTCTGCTCCCTTTGGCCACTCGGGAACCTCTCCACGATGGTAAACTTTAATCTATTATTATACCCGACCAAAGCCGGGTCGCTTGTTGGAGCCGGCGATGGGACTCGAACCCGCAACCTGCTGATTACAAGTCAGCTGCTCTGCCAATTGAGCTACGCCGGCATTAGCGGCAAAAACAATTATATGATATATACAGGTAGATGTCAACAGTTGCAGAGCAGATAAAAATGGCAATTGACGACGGGGCGTTCAAGTCAAGAACCGTCCCCAACTTGAACGCTTGGTTTATAGTTCGGCGGCCAGGGGGTGGTGGACGGACAGGGCGCCAGCTTCGGCTGCTTTGCGGTTAACGGTGAGCAGGCTGTGCTTGTTTACGGGCAGCACTTTAGCCAAGGCGGCCAGCACAGAGTCGATGGACACCACGCCGGTTAGCTCCAGGTACGCGCCCAGCATCACCATATTGGCTACCCGGTCGTTGCCCAGCCGGGCGGCAATTTCGTTGGCGGGTATGTGATGCACCTGCAGATCCTTGCGTTTTACGCCTCTGGTGTCTACAGTGGATGAATTAATCAGTAATAACCCCCGGTTACGGATGTGCTTTTCAAATTTCTCCAGTGAGGGTTGGTTAAAAACCAGGGCCGCGCCGGGTTCATCCACCAGCGGCGAACCAATGCTGCGGTCTGATATAATTACGGAGCAGTTGGCGGTGCCGCCCCTCATTTCCGGGCCGTAAGAGGGTACCCAGGCCACCTGCTTCCCTTCCAGCAGCCCGGCATAAGCCAGCAGCTGCCCGGTTAGCAGCACTCCCTGACCTCCAAAACCGGCCACGATAATTTCATGTTGCATATTACCGCACCTCCTCTTTTTTTTTCAAGGGGAAATATATGTCATCCTAAGCGCAGGCTCTTAAGGATTACTTAATTAAGTTGGTCGGATCTGGCGCTCCGGTGATATCGCTCCGCTCTCTCTTGCAATTCTTATTGTTGTGTTTAGAGTAGGTTTGTTGTTATCGCATGATATAAACTGCTTAACCGTTTGGCTACGCCCTAAGCAGCCATGAATTCGGGGCTATGACGGGCTAATCAACGCCTCCAGGTGCACCGTTCGCTCCGGATATCACCGGATCGCCGCGGAAGCTTTGTTTTTTTTGCCTGCTGATAATGCCGCGTTTAGCGGCATGGTGGCTACCCTGAAAATACTTTGTCATCCGTAGGGGCACCCCTTGCGGGTGCCCGAATTATTAATTGCGGGTACCGGGCATATCTTTATATTCCCCCAGTGGGTATTGGGCGATCATGTTCTCTTTAAGCCAGCGCAGCGCTTCTACCGGCTGCATGCGCCAGTTGGTGGGGCAGGTGGATAGGACTTCGACCATCGAAAACCCGCGTTGCTGCAGCTGCATGGTGAACGCCTTGTGAATGGCTTTTTTTGTTTTGAGCACGTGTTTGGGGTCATGCACCGATGTCCTGGCAATATAGGCCGGGCCATCCAGGGTGGCCAGCATCTCCGACACCCTGATGGGGTACCCCTGGGACATGACGTCCCGCCCGCCCGGGGAGGTGGTGGTAGACTGACCCCGCAGGGTTGTAGGGGCCATCTGACCGCCGGTCATGCCGTAACAGGCGTTATTGACGAAAATTACAGTAATGTTTTCGCCCCTGGCCGCGGCATGCACTATTTCCCCACAACCGATGGAAGCTAAATCACCATCTCCCTGGTAGGTGAACACTACCCGGTCCGGAAGCACCCGTTTGATACCGGTGGCCACCGCCGGGGCCCGACCGTGGGCGGCTTGCTGCATATCAACGTTGAAGTAATTGTATGCCAGCACCGAACAGCCTACCGAGGCTACACCGATGGTGTCTTCAATAATCCCAAGTTCATCTATGGTTTCCGCCACCAGGCGGTGGATGATTCCGTGGGTGCACCCGGGGCAATAATGAAAGTTATGCTCGGTCAGCGCCTCAGGCCTGACAAGATTCATGACCATGATCCATCCCCCCGGTTTTTTCAATTGCTCTTAAAACTTCCGCTGCGCTGGGCACCATGCCGCCCATGCGGCCATAAAAATGCACCGGCCGGGTGCCGTTTACAGCCAGCCGCACGTCATCCAGCATTTGTCCGGCATTCATCTCTACGGTCAGCACCGCCCTGCACTCGCCCAATGACTCTCTAATGACTGGTTCCGGGAAGGGCCACAGGGTAATGGGCCTGATTAGGCCGGCCCGGATGCCCCGCGCCCGTGCATTGTCTACTGCGGTACGGGCAATGCGGGCGGCGGTGCCGAAGGCCACCACGATAATGGCTGCATCTTCGGTACGGTATGTTTCGGCCCGGGACTCGGTCCCGGCAATTTGGCTGTACTTTTGCTGCAATTTCTGGTTGTGCTTCTCTAACAGTTCGGGGTCCAGATACAGTGAATTAATGATATTCTTACTGCGACCCCGGCGTCCGGTGGTGGCCCAATGCTTATTGGTGGTGTTTTGGGCCGGCCTTGGTTTGAACTCCACTGCTTCCATCATCTGGCCCAGAATGCCGTCTCCCAACAGCATTACCGGATTACGGTAGCGGTCAGCCAATTCAAAAGCTTCGGCGGTTAGATCGGCCATTTCCTGCACTGACGCCGGGGCCAGCACAATGACCCGGTAGTCACCGTGGCCGCCGCCCCTGGTGGCCTGGAAATAATCAGCCTGAGAGGGCTGGATGCCGCCCAGGCCCGGGCCGCCGCGCATGATGTTCACAATTACGCAGGGCAGCTGGGCGCCGGCCAGGTAAGAGATACCTTCGGCTTTAAGGCTGATGCCGGGCCCTGACGATGAAGTCATGACCCTGGCCCCGGCCCCGGCAGCACCGTAGACCATGTTTATAGCGGCCAATTCGCTTTCCGCCTGCAGGAAGAACCCGCCTACCTCGGGCATCCTATGGGCCAGATATTCCGGCAGTTCGGTCTGCGGCGTGATGGGGTAGCCGAAGAAAGCCCTGCAGCCCGCCCTGACAGCGGCTTCGCCAATGACTTCATTGCCCTTCATTAGTACTTTCATGATCACACCCCCTGCTCCAGGGTGATGGCCACATCGGGGCACATCACTGCGCACAGGCCGCACCCGGTGCATTCCTTTTCATTGTAAAGCCCGGCCGGGTGGTATCCAAGCCTGTTGAGCCCCTTGCCCAGGCAGATTAAGCTTTTGGGACAGGCCTCCACGCACAGAGAGCAGCCCTTGCAAATATGTTCGCTAAAAAACGGCTTGTTGTTAGCCAACCATAGGCACCTCCCTTTGGCCGGAGTTTTTGTACATCTTGGCCTGTTTGATCCGCTGTTCGGCCAGTCTGTCTGCGGCACGGTGAGTGGGGATGCCTTCCTTTTCGGAAACGGTCAGCACATCAAGCACAGTATTGTAAATCTGCGCTACCCGCTGGTCTACGCGCTGGCGCTGATAACCGTACAGTTCATCGGCCACGTTAATCAAGCCGCCGGCGTTAATTACGTAGTCCGGCACATACAGAATGCCGCGCTTTCGCAGAGCGTCTCCGTGCCGTTCCTCGGCCAGCACGTTATTGGCCGCACCGGCTATAATAGCACACCTGAATTTTTCAATGGTCTCGTCATTTACCACCGCCCCCAGCGCACAGGGAGCAAACACATGGCAGTGGCTGTCGTAAATACCATCAGTGGCCACCGCCTCGGCCCCAAATTCCCTGGCCGCCTTTTGCAGCACCTTGGGGTTGATGTCTGTAACCACCAGCCTGGCGCATTCCCCGGCCAGCAATCGGCACAGGTGATAACCCACATTGCCCAGGCCCTGCACCGCCACCGTCAGCCCATTTAGGCTGTCGGTACCGTAACGTTTTTTAACCGCTGCTTTAATGCCGTTATACACTCCCCGGGCAGTGAATGGCGAGGGGTCGCCTCCGCCGCCCCTGGCCGGGTCACATCCGGTAACGTGCTGCGTTTCCCGGTGGATCACATCCATATCCCACTGACATGTTCCAACATCTTCGGCGGTAATATACCGGCCTTTTAATGTATCCACAAACCGTCCGTAAGCTCTTAGCAATGTTTCTGTTTTATCAGCGGGGCTACCTATAATCACGGCTTTGCCGCCGCCCAGGGACAGGCCGGCCACAGCCGCCTTGTAGGTCATCCCCCGGGCCAGGCGCATTACATCCACAATGGCTTCTTCCTCACTGCCGTAGGGCCACATCCGGGTGCCGCCAAGGGCCGGCCCCAGCGTGGTATCGTGGATGGCGACAATTGCTTTCAATCCGGTTTCCCTGTCCTGGCAGAAAACCAACTGTTCAAACCCGCCTCCGGTCATTCGGTTTATAATCTCCATTTAACCAGCTCCCTTTTATCGGTGCCGTTTACTCAAGATCTAACTGTAAATTAAATGAAGAGCAAAAAGGGTGCCAGGGAACAAAAAGCTCCCGGCACCCTAAAATATGACGTTTTTGGTTGATTTTCCGTTAATTGCAGACTTTACTGGATCCACATGTCCCTGTTCACAATGGTGCATGTTTTTGCACAGTGCAATATTGTGCATGCATATTTTTGCAAAAAACCAGGGGTCAGGCCCTGCATAACTGCATAACTGATAATAATAATTATGCAGTTATGCAGTTATGCAGGGCCTGACCCCGTTTTAAAGACCGTATTTTTTGATCTTATTATACAGACTGCGCAATGATATGTTTAGCATCTCCGCGGCCCTGGTGCGGTTGCCCCCGGCGTGTTCTAGAGCAGCGGTCAGCACTTCCTTTTCCCAACGGTCATGCAACTCGTGGAAGGTTTCGCGGTTATAACTGAATCCGTGACCGGCACCTCCGGTGAACTTGGCCCGGCCTTCGGCGCCAAGGCCCAACGGGGGCAGGTGGTGCAGTTCCACCCTGGTCTCGCCAAAATGCATACTGATCATGGCCCGGCCTAAAACATTTTCCAACTCCCGTACATTGCCGGGCCAGTGGTAGCGCATTAGGGCTTCCAGCGCAATACCGGATAAGTCCGCTACATTGCGGCCGAATTCCCGGTTTAACTTGCGCAAAATAAATTCCACCAGCAGGGGAACGTCTTCTTTACGCTGTCTGAGGGAGGGAATAAAAATAGGTACCACGTTGAGCCGGTAATACAAATCGTCCCTAAACCGGCCCTCGGTAACCATTTTTTCCAGGTCGGCGTTGGTGGCGGCAATAACCCGTACATCCACAGGGATGGGGGTGCTGTCACCTACCCGCACTATTTCCCGCTCTTGGAGCACCCGCAGCAATTTAGCCTGCACCCCGGTAGTAATTTCGGTAATTTCGTCAAGAAATAAGGTTCCGCCCGAGGCTTCTTCAAAATAACCGCGTCTGCCTCCCCGCTTGGCCCCGGTAAAAGCACCTTCCACGTAACCAAAAAGTTCGCTTTCCAGCAGGGTTTCCGGTATGGAAGCGCAATTTACCCGCACAAACTGGCCGGTTCGGCGGCTGGTTTCGTGAATGGCGTGGGCAAAAAGCTCTTTGCCGGTGCCGCTTTCACCCCGCAGAATTACGGTTGCCGGAGTGACAGCGACCTGACGGGACTTTTCCACCGCATCCCGGAGCTCTCTGCTGTTGCCGATAATATCCTCAAATATATACTTGGCTTGCAGCCGGCGGATTAGCTGCCTGGCACCCTCCAGTTCCCGGGAGAGGCGGTGAATTTGGGAAACGTCATGGACAACGGCTACGCTGCCCTTAAGTATTCCGTTCACAATGATAGGGGCAGCATCCACCAGCACTTCCCGGCGCTGGGGACCGGCTTTCATGGGTACTTTTTTGTACGCCCGCTTGGAGCGCAGCACTTTCATATGCACGCTTTCGCCCTCGGCGATGTCCACGGTAGCCGGCTTATTGATTACTTCCTCGGTCTTAAGGCCGATTAGGTTTGTGTAGGCACTGTTAATCATCAGGCCGATGCCATTTTCGTCTACCACTGAAATAGCATCTTGGGTGGCGTTAATGATTTCGTGGAGCAGCATTTGGGTCTCTTTTAGGCTGGTAACTTCCTCAGCCAGCTCGATTATTTCTGAAATATCACGGAAGACAGCCACCGCGCCCACCGGAGAACCGTCCCTATCCCGCACCGGAACCCGGCTGGTCAAAATGTTTATATTGCCAATCCGCTGTTTTTGGTTCATCTCGGAACGGCCTGTTTTTAAGACTATATGCAGCCTGGTATTAGGGATTACCTGCTCTACCTGCAACCCCAACACTTCCCGGCCCGGCAGGCCCATAATTTGCTCGGCCGCCCGGTTAAATAAAGTAATTTTACCTTCCCGGTCCACGGCTATTAGCCCTTCCCGAATGGCATCCAGGATTACCTCAATTTGCGTGCTCCAATCCGAACCTGCCCCCATAGTTGCAACCTCCGGCCAACTTAGTTAGTTTTATTATAACAGCTCCAACCATAGCGGCACCAACCTCTGTATTAATTTAGCAATGGCCCGTGCCAACCCTTTTTTCCCTTTCATCAACTTCACTAACCCATTCCAATAGCCGGGTCAACTGATCTTTACCCCGGGGCGAAAGACCCTCAAACCGGCGCATTAAATCCACCAGTTCAGGATCCGCACCGATAACGTTCCTGGCCCGGTGTTTGGAAAGACCAAGTAAGTAATCTGATGAGACATCAAAAAACTGGGCGATTTTACGCAGTAAATCACCATGCACCCTGCGCCTTCCCTGCTCCAGATCCCATAATAAAGATTTGGAGATCGAAAGTTCTTCTGCCATTTTCTCCAGGGTTATTCTTTTCTCTTCCCGCAAGAGTCTCAGCTTAATGGGAAAAGAATCCATTTTAAACCTCCCTGTCTGCAATTAGCAGACGTATCCCCAGTATAAAACAAAAAATAAGCCTAATCAATGCGCAAATAGCAGAAATTTTCAATTTAAGTAAGTTATAGCTAGAATTAGCACGATATATTTATTTTTAACCCCACCAGCGGTTTTGCCAGTTTTCCGCACATAGCATACAATGTAAAAAAGGTTAATGACTATAATTAGACATAAATTATCCAATTCCTACCATGGAAATAAATTGAAAGGATGATTTTGTGACAACTGAACTTGTTCAAAAAATTGAAGAGTCCCGGTGCCGGTTGTACTCCATTTATCTCCATAAAAAAGAAAAACTGCTCTATGAGAGCAGAAAATTGGATTTATTAATTTTAGAGTACTATAAACAAAACGAAACAAACGTTAAAAAAAATTAGGGGTCAGACCCTGCATAACTGCATAACAACTGTTATGCAGTTATGCAGGGTCTGACCCCGTTTTTCTTCTAGGCTTCGCGTTTTTCCAGGTAACGTTCCAGCTTGCGTTTGACTCTCTGCAGTGCGTTGTCGATAGACTTGACGTGGCGCTTCAGGTCTTCGGCTATTTCTTGGTAAGACTTGCCTTCCAAGTAGGACATCAACACTTTCCATTCCAGAGAACTGAGTATTTCGCCCATCTTTTCCTCAATATCGTCAAACTCTTCACGGCTGATAATTAGCTCTTCGGGGTCGGAAATTTTGGAACCCGAAATAACATCCAGCAGGGTACGATCGGAGTCTTCATCATAAATGGGTTTATTGAGGGATACATAGGAGTTCAAGGGAATGTGTTTTTGACGGGTAGCAGTTTTGATGGCCGTAATAATCTGGCGGGTAATGCATAATTCAGCAAAAGCCCTGAAAGACGACAACTTGTCCATCCGGAAATCACGAATCGCCTTATAAAGGCCGATCATGCCCTCCTGGATAATATCTTCCCGATCCGCCCCGATTAAAAAATAAGAACGGGCCTTGGCGCGCACAAAATTTTTGTATTTGTTAATCAGATACTCCAGAGCCACATCGTCGCCTTCGCGGGCAAATTCCACAACTTCTTCGTCAATCATTAACTGAAAATCGTTGGGCGTCTCCCTTTGGGCGTTTAAATTCAAGTTCCAATCCCCCCCGCCTGAATTTCCCCGCAAACGAAAACAAAAACAGCCCTCACCGTAAGAAAATGCCATCCGGGTGTAAAATCCCAGAGTAACGCACAATGGGGCAAAAAATTTAAATTTTTAGCCAATTAGTTAGTGGAAAAAGGTCTAGCAGCGAAATAAACACCTTGTACAAAAACCAGCCGTTACACATGTAAAAATAAGGCATTAGTCAATTAACAAGAATGTTTACAAGCTATATTATACCTGCCCCCCAATAGCTCGTCAAGCTAAAATAATGCCCGCAATGGCAGGCGCTGCCTATTCCCGTTTCCTTCTCCATTGTTCAAACATTTGGCGAATATTTTCGGCCAGCCGGTTTTCCAAGTAACCTTCGGTGGGCTCGGGTCTTTGACACTTGCTTTAATATAGAAATCTCTGCAAGCCTTGAAAACAGGGCTTTTTTTATTGGAAAACTGTCAAATTTTCTCCAATAGATGTTGCGTAATTTTGCGTAATGTGTTATAATATAAGGGATTGGAGGGGTTTCTTACCGTGCGACTTAGTATATCCAAGTCTAAAAATGCTACTTCACTTTATGTCATACAATCCGTTTACGAAAACGGTAAACGTTCTACCAGAGTTGTTGAAAAGTTGGGAACGGTTGCTGAATTACAGGAAAAACTAAATGGGCAAGAACCCATTAAATGGGCTAAAGCATACATAGAAGAGCTAAACAAAAAAGAAAAAGAGCAATCGCGTGAAGTCATCGTTAAGTATTCACCATCCAAATTAATTTCCAAAGACCAACAGCACATCTTCAACGGCGGTTATCTTTTCCTCCAGCAGATCTATCATGAACTCAATCTTCACAAGGTTTCCGCTAAGATAT
>LADP01000005.1 GCA_000961575.1 Peptococcaceae bacterium BRH_c8a | reverse complement strand
TCACGCGGCGTTGCTCCGTCAGGCTTTCGCCCATTGCGGAAGATTCCCCACTGCTGCCTCCCGTAGGAGTCTGGACCGTGTCTCAGTTCCAGTGTGGCCGATCGCCCTCTCAGGCCGGCTACCCATCGTCGCCTTGGTAGGCCGTTACCCTACCAACAAGCTAATGGGACGCGGACCCATCTATTAGCAGTAGCCTTTTCCTCATTATGTTATGCAGCACAATGAGCGTATCCGGTATTAGCACCCGTTTCCAGGCGTTATCCCAGGCTAATAGGCAGGTTATCCACGCGTTACTCACCCGTCCGCCACTAAGTTTTAGCAAAAAGTAAACTTCTCGCTAATACTCCGTTCGACTTGCATGTGTTAAGCACGCCGCCAGCGTTCGTCCTGAGCCAGGATCAAACTCTCCATAAATATATAAAGAGTTTAATCTTTATTCTCAAGAATTACTCGCTTACTTTAGCTAATAAAAGCTGTTTGACGAGGTTTTTTGTTCGCTTGCTTTCGCTTCTCTTTACTCTGTTTAGTTTTCAAAGACCTGTTATTACCGTTTTCTGCCACTTTGTTTTCAGCGGCGTTTATCATTGTATCATGGCTCTTTTGCACTGTCAAGTGCCGTTAATCCCTGCTGCACCGACTCACTCGAGCCAACATCCCTTATAATATCACTTTCGTTGCTGCCGTTCAAGCATCAATTTATTCCAGTTATGTTTCGACACTCGCGTCGACGACAGATTAATTAATATAGCATATTCAACATATCTGTGTCAACCGAGAACACGCTTTTTTTTTAACACGGCGGAATATGCTACACCGACTTAAAAGCAAATGCCCATACCATATGCAATCCCGAAAACCTATCTTATTTATGTAAGTTTACGTGATGGGCTATCAGCTAAGCCTATTGCTTAGTCTTTAACATTTCTTCATTATAAATTATTCTTTACCCGACCGTTTTTTATTCGTAACTTTTTGCTATTTTTATAAATTCTTCATTAATAGCGTGTACTAAATGCCCCATTACCCATTTGCCTGACCCTTAATTCACTTCAACCCGCCGCTACCCAATATTCCGCTGGGTAGGTTAATTACCGCGTCGGGGACATCACCCACGATAATGCTTTCCGCCACCGGAACCTTGGTGACCACTTCAACTTCACCGCTGTAAAGGGGTATAACTACCCGTACCATGGTGGTAAAGTCAAAGTATATCTTATGCCGAGTCTGGTTGATACCCGCCTGTTCAAAACTATCCATTACGTCCACGTTAACAACACCCATGGGGTAAATGCGTATACTTATGCGGGGCCCCAGGTCAGCAAAAATACGACTACCCATGATTTGGCCGAACGGAACAGAGACCTGCTCTCTTTCCAAACCGCGCAGCCTTTGCTGCACATCCAGGGTTATATCTGCCGCTAGCTTATTTATTTGCACCGTATTGGCTTGCATCAGGGCCACCCGCCCGTTATAGTCCCGGTGTACAGTAATAAAATCCTGGTACCCTATGTTATTACGGGAAACTTCCTGTTGTACTGTTTTATTAATCGCTTCAACGGCCATCCTGGTAACCTGAATATCAGCCACTGTCAAAAGCGTGGGGCGAACCCGCAGATCGAAAAACAAATAAACACCGCAAACCAGTGCCAGCATTAATAACAAGGCCAAACGTCGGCGAAAGGGCTTTCTTCTTCTGAACATTAGCTTCACCCCATGGTTCGTTTATATCAGTATATGGGGGTAACCGACTTCCAATGAAAAAAGCGCGCCATTTTAGCGCGCTGGATCTATTCAATGGTAAGAAACCCTATTCTATTCGTAAAAACTTTCGTTTACCGGCTTTAATCACCATCCCCGGTTCAGGTTTTAATTTTTGTTCAGTGTCTGCGAATCTCTCACCATTTACCTTTACCGCGCCCTGCTGGATAAGCCGTCTGGCCTCGCTGGTGCTGGAACATAGACCGGCCTGCTGCATTAGTTTCGGCAACCATACACGCCCGTCTTCCAACATGTCCGCGGAGACGCTAAAGGTGGGCATATCCTCAGGCAGGTCGTGCTGTTGGAAAACTCGTTTAAATTCTTCTTCAGCCCGCACTGCAGCTTCTCGATCATGATAGAAAGATACTATCTCACGGGCTAACCGCATCTTGACATCCCGGGGGTGCACCTCACCGGTTTGTATCCCTGTGGCGATCCGGCTCACCTCGTCGAGTGATACGGGGGTAAGCAACTCATAGTACCGAACCATCAACTGGTCGGGTATGCTCATAGTTTTGCCGTACATTTCTTCGGCTTTTTCATCAATGCCTATATAATTACCCAGGCTTTTGCTCATCTTTTGCACACCGTCAGTACCCTCAATAATAGGCATCATCAGGGCCACCTGTGGTTCCTGGCCGTATTCCCGCTGCAACGTGCGGCCCATCAACAAATTAAACTTTTGATCCGTACCACCCAGTTCCACGTCAGCACGCAGGGCTACCGAATCAAAACCCTGCATCAGAGGGTAGAAAAATTCGTGTACACTAATCGGAAGACCTTCCTTAAAACGCTTGTCAAAATCATCCCGTTCCAACATCCTGGCTACAGTATACTTGGCAGCCAATTCAATAACCTGCGCGAAGTTCAGCGGAGAAAGCCATTTACTGTTAAATGTAAGGGTTGTCCTAGCCGGATCCAAAACTTTAAAGATTTGTCTTTCATAAGTTTTGGCATTTTCCAGTACCTGCTCTTCGGTAAGCTGCTTCCTAGTTTCCGATTTGCCCGTGGGGTCTCCGATTCGGGCAGTGAAATCTCCCAAAATGATAGTTGTTCGGTGACCCAAGTCCTGAAACTGTCTAATCTTTTGGAGCACCACGGTATGTCCCAGATGGATATCGGGAGCGGTGGGATCAAGGCCCAGCTTAATATGTAAAGGCTCTCCGGTTTTTACGGAACGTTCCAGTTTGGCAACCAATTCTGCTTCCGGCACTATTTCTACTACGCCTCGTTTGATAATCTCCATTTGTTTCTCTACAGAAAGCATTAGTAAATACTCCTTTCAGATGGCCTTAATTTAAAATTATACCAATATCGGTATTGGGTTACAAGATTATGTTCCGGACATACCAATTTCTGTGCTAATACTTTTTAATCGGTTATGGTATAATTGCGTTGATGTGCCCGGCCCCCGATTCCCTAAGGGAGGGATTAAATTGTCACAAAGTAGTAAAAACAATAACGGAAACCACAAGCGCAGAAAAAAAAGACTGAAACCACTCAGGCTGATTATTTTTATTGCCATTCTCGTCTTATTAACCACCGCCGGTGCCGCAATGGGACTGGTAGCCGTCAGCGTTAAAGACCTGCCGCCGTTGGACGACGCCAAGCTTGTACCAGCCACGGCAACCCAAATTTACGACCAAGATGAAAAGCTAGTCACCCAAATAGGCCTGGAAAACCGGGTTGAAGTATCGGTTAGTTCGTTGCCCGAGCACGTCAAGGAAGCCTTCCTGGCAGCCGAAGACCATCTTTTTTACGATCACCATGGAATCAGAATTAAGGCTATTTTCCGTGCTGCTTTTAACGACGCACTCCATTTCATAGGTATTGAACGCGTCTTCCAAGGCGGCAGTACAATTACCCAGCAGTTAGTCAAAATGTCCTTTTTGACACCGGAACAAACAATAAAAAGAAAAATTCAAGAGGCTTTATTATCTTTTCAGTTGGAAAGAAGGTATTCCAAGGACGAAATTCTGGGGATGTACCTTAACCGAATTTACTTGGGAGAAGGAGCATACGGCGTCCAGGCCGCTGCCCAGGTTTATTTCGGTAAGGATGCCGGGGAATTAACCATTAATGAATCGGCGGTTTTGGCCGGGATAACTAACTCACCCAGCAATTATTCTCCTTATGTGAATATGGAAGCGGCCATGACTCGTCGCAATCAGGTACTGCAGGACATGCAGACTTACGGTTTTATTGACGAGCCGACTTACCAGCAGGTTAAAGCTGAAGTAATACCACTTAGACAAAGCGAAAACGCACCGTCCAGATACCCGTACCCCTACTTTGTTGATTATATTACCGACCGGTTGCTGGCTAGTTTCGGCGAGGACGCGGTTTTTACGGGCGGTCTAAAAGTTTATACCACTATGGATCCAAAAATCCAAAGCTACGTTGAAGCTGCCCTGGACAAGCCTGATAACTTCCCGGCTTCAACCAAAAACGAAGCAGGATTACTGCAACCCCAAGGTTCTATGGTGGTGCTGGATCCTCGGGACGGCAGCATCAGAGCGCTAGTTGGCGGCAGGGAACACACTCAGATGAGGGCGCTAAACCGGGCTACCATGTCGCCCCGCCAACCCGGTTCGTCAATCAAGCCGCTCCTTGCTTACGCGCCGGCCATTGAATTTGCAGGCATGGGGCCGGCCAGTATTATTGACGACGCACCAATCAAGTTCCCTGCATACAGTAATTACGCACCCAAAAACGACAGCGGCGGTTTCAAGGGACTAATCACCATGCGCGCTGCGTTGACCAGTTCGGTTAACATAGCGGCGGTTAAATTGTTAATGGAACATGTAACAATGCCTGAAGCAATCAAATTTGCCAGCCGCATGGATTTAAACTTTCAGGCCCTGGGCCCGGCCATGGCACTGGGCAGCCAGGAGGTAACCCCGCTGCAGTTGGCGGCGGCTTACGCCGCATTTCCCAACCAGGGTATCTATAACACCCCCCACGCAATAGTGAAAGTTGAAGACCGTGAGGGTAACATAATTTATGAAGCCGATCCTTCTCCCAGGCGGGCTATGAAGGAGACCACGGCTTACCTTACAACAAGTATGTTGCAGTCGGTGGTTCAGTCAGGTACCGGCACAAACGCCCGACTAGCCGACCGCCCCGTAGCGGGAAAAACCGGTACCACGGACGAGGGTAAGGATATCTGGTTTGCCGGCTACACCCCCGACCTGGTAGGAGTAGTGTGGATCGGTTACGATCAGCCCACTAGGATGTCCCGCAGTTATGGGGGTACTTTCCCAGCTAAAATCTGGCGGGAGGTAATGACGCAGGCACACAAGGACAAACCGGTTCAAAATTTCGTACGCCCGGCAGGTATTGTTTCTGCTACGGTTGACAAAAAATCCGGTCTGTTACCGGGGCCAAACACTCCGCCTGAGCACCTGGTGACCGACCTCTTCGCCGCCGGCACGGTGCCATCAGAAACGGACAATGTGCATGTTCTGGCTGAAGTTTGCGCTACAACAGGTCAGTTGCCGAATGAATACTGTCCGGATCGCATTACCCGGGTAATGCTTAAACTTCCCTACTCCGTGCCAGAAAACGTGGCCGATTTTGACCAGCGACTGCCAACCGAAATTTGCGATGTGCACAGCGCCGAATCTGCATTCTTCCCGGGTAATAACGGTTTCCCCTGGCCGGATCCTAATTACAACCCGGGTGATTCGGATGACTCGGACGACAATAATAACGACCCCAACCGGAACGATAAACCGGGTAACGGAAATCGCAGGTAGGGTGGCTATGCCACCCTACTTTTACTTATGCTGTATAGAGTTAGCGAACAAAGGCATGTGGGTTTTGGGAACTTTTTAATAATATTTTTAGTCTATAATTTCGTCATTAATCAAAAATAAAAATGAAGGTGAAATCATTGAAAAAGTTATTAATGGCACTAATAGTTTTTTTATTGCTCACTTCCGGATGTGCAAAAAACGATCGCCCTGAACCAGTTGACAATTCTAAAGCAGAAATTCCACCCCACCAGGTACATACTGCTGTTATCACCGAAACTAAGGCGCCAAAATACTTTATCCCCAGCGCCACTATGCCGGATGGTTCTCTTTTTGGTTTATCCGGCACTAAATTGACCACCTGGAATCCAGAAAACGGTGAGGTTAAAACCATTGGCAACGCCTGGTCAGGGATGCTTTCTCCGAATGCCGCGAAAATAGCCTTTACCGATGACCTAGGCCTACAAGTTTTAGACGTAGACACCGGCGCTATTACTTCCGTGGATCAAAACCCAACCGTGGGCGATTCAGCCCTGGATCTCGGAGTATGGTCGCCGGATTCGGGAAAATTCATGTATATGTTCGTGCGAGAATGGTCATCGGATTACTTCATATACAACGCAGAAACCGGAGAAAAGAAAACATACGAGTTTGGTAATATTCCTAATTTCCTTTCTAGGCCGGTTGATTGGTATGACAATGGCTTGTTATTTGCCGTACATGCTAATCAATCCAAGTCCGGCGAACAGGAATACAAGGAAAGCGGGTACCGCTCCGACCTGATGCTGGCAGATATCGAGGGCACATTTACACCGGTATCCGATATGGATGACGGCCAATTTGCCCTGTACTGCGATACAACTAACGATAACGAAACCATGCTGGTGCTGGTATGGGAAGGGGAATCCAAAACATCTGTCGGGTTGCTCAATACTGGCGACGGGCAAATTGATTACATTGCTGCAGGAGACAACACGGTTGAGGGCAGCATCGGACCGGATGGTAAATTCGCCATTTTTATAACGGCCATCGAAGGCGGCCGGTTTAGTGCCCGGGTATTCGACTTGGAAAGCAGTACCGGTATTTTGGAGCAAGAACTTGCCGGTTACGAACCGCCTCGTCACTTCATGTGGAGTGGTGACGGGCGAACCGTTGCCTTCGGACTGCAGGGTGACGACGAAAACGGTATTTTCTACACTGTGAAAATCAAGTAGCAAATTTTTGTTAATACGATTTAACGTAAAGAAGATGGACGTCAGGTTGACGGCCATCTTCTTTATTTATGTTATAAACTAACTGACTTAAAAGAGTATTCCTATCACGCTTTTTTAGCTAAAAACTTTAATTCATTTAAGTCAATTCGGCAACTGTAATCCCGCTTCCTCCTTCTCCCTGTTCACCCAATCGATAAAAACTAACCCGCGGGTGCTCTCTTAGCAGTTGCTGCACAGCAGAACGCAGCGCTCCAGTTCCTTTGCCGTGTATAAGGTACACTACGGGAAGACCGGCCAGTACAGCGTCGTCCAGGTATTTTTCCACCTCGTCCAACGCATCTTCCACCCGCGTGCCTCTGAGGTCTAGTCGGGTAGAAATATCCCGGGCTTTTTGCTGAACCAGTTTTCCAGTACCGGTTTCTTGCTGCTTATTTTTTTTACTAGTAGAATCACGCAGTTCTGTTCGGTTAATGGTCATCCGAATCATGCCCACCTGAACGTGCACGTTGCCATCCCGATCCGGCGCATCCAGCACCGTACCTTGTTGTCCGTAGCGAGGGATAAAGACTTCATCACCTGGTCGCACCACTTCGGGCGGCTGAGTGTCGGTACGCTGCCCACCATCCGGCGCTTGCTGATCAAGTTCAGCCTGTAGTTTTTTGAGCTGCCGCCTGGCGTCACCAATAGTGGCATCCCGGGCGCGGGATGATTCCTCTTTTAGCGACGTTTTGAGCTCCTCGACTAGATAATCGGCTTCCCGCCTGGTTCTCCTGACCAATTCCCTGGATTCCGCCACCGCCTTAGAGATAACCTCATCCCTGCGAATGCGTATTTTTTCAGCAAGTGCTTGGTATTCCTCCCTGATTTCTTCGGCTTCCCGACGCAGCTTTACAGCCTCATCCCTTTCCCGTTCGGCCTGCACCCGGGCTTTTTCCAAATCACGCATCAAATCCGCGACCTCCCGCTGCTCCACGGTTAAATAGCCCCGGGCCTGCCGCACCACCGTTTGGTCCAGACCAAGACGCAAAGCGATTTCAAATGCGTTGCTCTGGCCAGGCCGGCCAATTAGCAGTCTGTACGTTGGCCTTAATGTTTCCGGGTCAAACTCCACACTGGCATTTTCCACCCGCTCGCCGGTAAAAGCGTAATTCTTTAGCTCCCCGTAATGGGTAGTGGCCACCGTGGCCGCACCCAATTCGCGCAGCCGGTCCAATATGGCCTGGGCCAATGCCGCGCCCTCGTCGGGGTCAGTTCCCGCTCCCAGTTCATCCAGCAACACCAGACTACCGGATTCCGCCTGGGACAAGATACCCACAATGTTGGACATATGCGATGAAAATGTGCTTAACGACTGTTCAATGCTCTGCTCGTCACCTACATCCACAAAAACGTCTTTATACATACCAATAATGGTGCCTTCATCGGCAGGCAAATGCAGCCCGGCATGGGCCATCACCACCATCAGCCCCACCGTTTTAAGAGCCACCGTCTTGCCACCGGTATTGGGCCCGGTGACCACCAGCATATCGAAGCTTTCACCCAGGCGCATGCTAATGGGTACGGCCTTGCCCGGCAGTAGCGGGTGACGCGCTTTTCGAATGTCTAGCTTGGCCCCCGGCACCACTAGCGGGGCCAGGGCGTTAAGGCTTTCGCTGTAACGAGCGCAGGCCATGATGAAATCTAAGAGACCCAGGATTTCCAGTGCATACAGCAGATCCTCCGCCACATCTCCAACCGCAGCGGATAGTTCCTGTAGTATCCTGGCCACCTCCTGCTTCTCCTCCGCCATCAGGGTGCGCACTTCGTTATTAGCTTCCACAACCGGCATGGGCTCAATAAATAGGGTGGCGCCGCTGGCCGACTGGTCGTGTACAATACCGGGCACCTGGGCCCGGTATTCCTGCTTTACAGGCACCACATAGCGGTTCTCCCGGATGGTTACAATGGGATCCTGCAAGTATTTTTGGTAGGTAGTTGACTTAATAATAGAGTCCAGCTTTTCCTTGACACGCTGTTGGGTCGCAATAATTCGTCTCCTTAGGCTAAAAAGCTTTTCTGAAGCCCGGTCAGATATTTCCCCACCCGGCAGTATGGCCCCACTTATTTTCTTCTCAGCTTCCCGAAAATCGCCCAATCCTAAGGCGATTTCGCTTAACCGGGTATATTTATCCCGCCGCTCGCGAAAAAAAGAAGCGATTAACCTCGAAGCAGTCAAGGTTTGTAAAACATGCCACAATTCCAGAGGTTCCAACACACCACCCCTGGCGCAACGCCGCGCCTGCTCCCGTACATCGTTCCACCCGTCCAGTCGGGCGCTGGGTTCCAAACGCAACACTTCCCGGCCCTCGGTAACCCGGGCCAGCGCATCGTTAATATCATCAATATCCCTCAGGGGGGTCAGGTTTAAGGCCAGCTCACGGCCGGGCTCCGAGGCGGCTAATCCCGCCAGCCGTTCCTTAACCCGCTCAAATTCAAGTCGTTTTAAATGTCGCTCGTTCATGTCGATAAATCTCCCTTTAGTCCATTACACCGCGGTAATAATGTCCACGGGTATAACCTGGCCCTTGGGCAGTCAATTCGCGCACAACTGTTTCCAGGTCCGGCAACCGGTTTGGTTTATCCCGCAGCCCGTCCAGTATATTCCGGTAAGCCCGCACCGTTTTGGCCACGTATTTCACGTCATCCCGGCGGGCCTCAATGCGGATCGAAGCCAAACCCGCCCCTGCCAGGTAAGGTAGCGTATCCAGCAGACACAGCTCCCGGGAATTGAACACATGCATCAGGCAGCTGCTGTCGGTCTCCACAGGAAAAACCACATCCTTACGGTCCAGCAGGCCAAAAGAACCACTACGACAGGGTACCGTACATTTTTTGTCTTCGCATCTACCACCCAACAAGCTGCCCACCGCACAATAACGTGAAACCATCAGCGGCATAAAACCGTGCACAATCAATTCAGTTTCCAGGGGCATCCCGGCAGCCAGTTCCCGCACCTGTTCCCCAGTCAGCTCCGGTGACAGGGTAACCCGAAACAAACCCTGTTCTTTAAGGAAAATAGCCGCTTGACGGTTGAACACGTTAAATGGAAAATCCGCCGCCAACGGCAGGTCCGTTATCTCCCGCAGCACAGGCAGTAACCCATAACCAGCGGCCATAATTCCATCAGGGTTCAGTTCCAGCATTGATTTTAACTCTTCTCTGTACCGCTCTAGATCCAAATCATGCAAGATGCGAGGTGTCACCGGTATAAAAGTAACCCCCGCTTCCCGACAAGCCTTCCGCGCTCCTAAAACATCTGCTTGGGTTGGTTTGTCCTGGCTGCGGAAACCTTCACCGTTATAATATATAATTTCAGCTCCATTTTCCACAGCCGCCCGCACTGCCCGCGGACCGCTTACCGCCACCGCCAGCTTAGGAAACCGCCTAGGTGCAGCATCCTCCCAGTCTGCCAGAGCTAAAGCAAGCCCGCGTTCCATTCTATCTATGGCCAGTGGAGCCGGCAAACGCCTCTTTACTCTTTCCCGGGCAATCATTTCCACCACCCGCCGGCGCACATCGTTTATTTCACTTACGGGTACCATTACTTGGCCCTCGATATCACATTCCAAGCCGTCAAGTACAAAGGGAGTGTTGCCCAGCCGACCCAACTGCCCGACCAGGAATTCGGCCGTTAGGGGACGTCTTTGAGCCGGTTCACCCACCGTGCCGGTTTGAATGATAACATTGATCCCATCCCGGTCATCGGCCTCCAGTGTCAACGGCTCCCCTACCCGTGCCCTTACCCGCATGTCCAACGGTATACGTAGCTTTTCCCGGCTGGAAGCATAAGACTGCAGGGCTCTGTTCATTAATTCAGCATTGTGGGTTTTAAAAACACGATCCCCTGGCCGGACGTGCCCTTCCATTTCAATTTCCACTACCGTGCCGGCAACAGCAGACTCCACTTTATTACCGTTTACCCACAATCCGTGCACCTCTTTGCCCACCCGGCCGCCCCGGGTTACCCACACCTCAATACCGTCACCGACCGCCAGCGGTGCTTCAAGTTCTATTTCCACCCGCCCGGCCCGCTGGTTGTAGTGCTTGACGCGGCCAAGCAGCACGCCTCTGTTATTCGGGCGCTTGTAACTCATCAAATCTTGACCAAGGTTGCCAAAGAAGTAACCGCTGGAAAAACCCCGGTTGAATATCTGAGCCAGGTCTACGTTCTCTTCGTTGGTTACAGCAAAATCCCCGCCGACCAGGGCCCGGTCGATTAGTTCCCGGTAAATTCTAATCACCGTAGCCACATATTCAGGCCTGCGCATGCGCCCCTCAATTTTAAAGGAATCAATTCCAGCGGCCATCAGACGCGGTACATAATCGCTAAGATTAAGGTCTTTGGGACTGAGCAGGTACTCACCCCATTGGCCGGCATCAGCCACCGGCTTCCCGCTTTTGTCTACCAGACGATACTCCAGGCGGCAGGGCTGGGCGCAGCGCCCCCGGTTACCACTCCGGCCGCCGATCATGCTGGACATCAAGCATTGACCGGAATAACAAATACACAGCGCTCCGTGGACAAAAGTTTCCAACTGTACCCCGGCGCGCTCCCTGATGTGCCGCACTGAATCCAGATCCATTTCCCGGGCCAATACCACCCTTTTTAATCCCGCCTCCCGTAAAAACTCCACCCCGGGCAGGTTATGAGCGGTCATCTGGGTACTGGCGTGCAACTCCAATTCAGGTACCACCAACCGGGCCAGCCTGATTAAACCCAAATCCTGCACGATAGCGGCATCGGCACCGGCATTATATATAGCATGTAAAAAACGAACCGCTTCTCGCAATTCGGTGTCTGCCAGCAAAATGTTAACCGTAACATAGATCTTTACGCCCCGCATGTGGGCATATTCAATCACTTCGGCCAATTCTTTGAGATCAAAATTGTTGGCGCCACGGCGGGCGTTAAACTGCCGACCGCCCAGGTACACTGCGTCAGCTCCGTTCTGTACCGCCGCCACCAGTGCGTCTCTTCCGCCGGCCGGGGCCAGTAATTCCGGCCTTTTCATAGAAAAACCTCCCGCTTATTCAAGTTGGGAGACGATTGCGTCCCCAACTTGAATCGTCTGCTTGTTTTTTAGCTGCGTTTATGCCGGATGATACCGGCGCAGGGGATAATCTCTACTCCCTGCTGTACTAAACCGTCCAAAAGTAGGTTCATACCCACTGAGTCACTGGCCATGTGCCCGGCAATGATCACATTGACGTGGTTCTTTTCGGCTTCTTTACGGTGTTTCTCGCTTATGTGCATCACTAGCAGCGTGCCCACTCCGGCCTGGGCCAGCTTGGCGTATGCGTCCTGCGAACCACTGGTACCACCGGTCATATCTACCAGCACCTTGCCGGCCCGACGTTCTTTGCTACCTACCACAATACTGGGGCCGGCGTTGTTTTTAACGGCCTCGGCATATTCTGGAATTGTCTTTAACAGTTTGACGATGTCCAACAGGGTTTTGGGTTCTTCTTGCTCTATTATCTCCTGTAGAAACGTGGCTACCTGGTTATCGGCCACAGTATGGGCACTCATGATAGGTATGCCCAGTATTTTGGCGGCGTCCACAGCCCGGTTGTGGTTAATGGGCATGAGCCCTCGTTTGACCTCTCCTATGCGGGAGGCCATGATACCCTCGGCTACGTTTATAGGTACTCCAAACCGGGCTAAAATGTCTTCCTGCAGATGCATCACATCATGCAGACCAGCCAGGGCTTTTCCTTCGGGGTGGTGCGACATAATCAGGTCTACCGGTTTTCCCTTTTCGGCCAACCGATCCGCCAGCAGCACCTCTCCTACTTCGATATCCACACCAACCAGCATTCGACGCACCTGGATTTCGGGGTCACCAAACAAAACCCTGGTGTCACTGTAAGGGTTGACCAATCGATCAGTGTCATAATCCTTTTTGTCTTCTTCTTTCAAATCAGTATAGCGTTTCTTTTCCCTTTCCAACTGCGCAGCCACAGCATTTGCACCCCGCGGGTCCTTTTCGATACCCCTGGCAATTACGTATTCATAAATTTCCCTGATATTCAATTGTATACTCTCCTCTCAAAATACCGGTTCATTAAAATACTGTATGTTACTATTCTGTTAGTCAGAATTAGCTGGCTTTCTTATTCTGACTACTGAGTTCTGACTACTGTGTACTAATAATATGTTATTTTCTGGACACATATTTACTGCCTTCCAGATAAAAACGCAACGGCAATTCCGCCCCTTCCCGGATGCCAATCCGGGTTGTGGTTACAAGTGGCGCGGCGGGTCTGGCCAAACATATATAAATTTGCTCCCCTGTGAGATCGCAGCGGTTCTGCTCTTTCCCTATGGCCAGAGCCTGGGTAAGTTTGGCCGGTCCCGAGCACAGTTCATGGGTGTTTTCCCGCTTGCGGCGGATTTTCATCAGTTCGACTCCCAAAACCGGCTCAAGCGCCCTGATTAACACCGCTTCACCTACCCCTTCAGCGGCTGAAACCACGTTAAAGCAATAATGCATTCCGTATGTAAAGTAAACATAAGTAAACCCCGGCGGGCCAAACATGGGACTATTGCGCGGTGTTATCCCCCGGGATGCATGGCAGGCCGGGTCTCCCTGTAAATAAGCCTCTGTTTCAACTATGATACCGGCGGTGGTTCCCTCCTGAGTATGATGCACTAGCATACACCCGGGTAGTTCTCTGGCCACATTAACAGTATCCCGGCCGTAAAAATCCCTGGGTAGCGGGGATCGGATTAACCCGTCTTCTTTCATTTACGCAACACCTGCATTAATTCCGACAGCGGCATGGTATTTAATACGTGTTTCGGTTCCAAGCAAGCCCGCCTGGCAACCGATACGCCAAAAACCATATCGTCCAGCCTGAACAGGTCATGGGCATCGGTATTAATAGCAACTCGCACCCCGCTTTCCCGGGCCAGACGGACGTAAAACTCGTCCAGATCCAACCTGTCGGGTGAAGCGTTAATCTCCAATACCTTACCATAACGGGCAGCGGTTTCAATTATTTCTTCCACATCCACGTCATAGGGTTCCCGGTGCCCTAACAGTCGGCCTGTAGGGTGCCCGATGATGTCAACGTACTCATGAGCGATGGCAGACTGGATGCGGTTCATTAGCTGCTCCCGGCCCTGTTTAAAACCGCTGTGTACTGAAGCAACAACCACATCTGTATCGGCCAGCACTTCATCCGGGCAGTCCAGACTGCCGTCAGCCAAGATATCCACCTCGATGCCGGTTAAAACCTCAAAGTCTTCCCATTGCCGATTCAATTCACGGATTCGGGCATGCTGGGCCAGCAGTTTTTCACTGGCCAGTCCCCTGGCAATCTTCAACGATTCGGAGTGATCCGTGATAGCCAGGTACGAGTACCCTTTTTTGTGGGCCTGCTTGACCATGTCCTCAATGCTGCTTGTTCCGTCGCTCCAATCGCTATGCACGTGCAGGTCACCGCGGATGTCTCCGGTTTCCAGCAACTGTGGCAGTGCATCCCGCTGGGCTGCACCCAGCTCACCGCTGTTTTCCCGTAGTTCCGGGACAATGTACTGCAATCCCAGCAATCGGTATATATCTTCCTCTCCTTCCACCCGGGGCCTTTCCCCCCCGGCGCGCGGGAAAAGGCCCTGCCGGCTTAAACGCCAGCCCCGTTGCCAGGCGATAAACTGCAGACGGCGGTAATGCTCCTGGCTGCCTGTGCTACAAAGCAGAGCATACCAGAACTGTTCCTCGGGCACTACAGTCAAATCCACGTTCACTCCCCAGCGGCTAACGAGCTGCAGTCGGTCTTTTTCCCGCCAAAGTACCTCCCCAATGTTCGGGTGAATAATCAAGGAATCCAGTACCTCATCGGTATCCCGGGCCACCACCAGCAAGTCTACACTGTCCACCAGTTTGGTCCACCGCCTGACCTGGCCGACCACTTCAACTCTTTGCACTGCCGCCATTTGGTGCAGGTAATCTTCCAGTCCCCGGGCAAGCTCCCGGGCTGCACCCAGAGTAAGAAGTCCGGTTTTTTTCCTCAGCCGGGTAAGACTGCGTACAATTTCTTGCTCGGTTTTGGAGCCAAGGCCCGGAAGTTTACGCACTTTGCCGGCTCGGGCTGCCGTCTCCAACTCTGCCAGGGTGGCAACACCAAGTTGTTCATGAAGCAGTTGTACTCGCTTGGGCCCCAGTCCAGGCAGGGTCATCAGTTCCATCAAGCTGGAAGGTACATCATGCTGCAGCTCCTTGAGCAATTTTAGCTCACCGGTGGATAACAGTTCACCAATTTTGGCAATAATGTTTTTACCCAACCCCGGCACGTTCTTGAGCTGGTTGTGTTTATACAGATCAGCTACCGGGTTTTCCAGTCCGGCAATAGACCGCGCCGCCCGGCGGTAGGCCCGGACTTTAAAAAAATCACCGCCTTTATATTCCAGCATGTCCGCAAGTTGGCTAAAAACCCAAGCAATTTCCATATTGCGCACTGAAGCAACTTCCCCCATATTTATTAATATCATATGCTTACTTATAATTTGCCTCAAGAAATATAAAAAAACTCATGAAGCCCGCTCCATGAGTTTTATTTGCTTTTCTTTTTGCGCTCGGGTTCCAGCATATTAACCAAATTGTTATATTCTTCTTTTAAGGCGTTTAACTCTTCTGCCATGTTCAGGGCTGTTAGTACGGCTGCCTTATAAAGTGACAACCTTGGGTTACGCTGCAACACCTGCCTCATTTTTTCGTCCACGTCTCGAGACATATTAACCATCGTCTCAGGCGTCGCGTCCCCTTTCAGGGTATAGCGCACACCGTATATCTCTACATCTACCCGGTTTTGATCATCTGACATGGCCCGCCCTCCCCAGCGTATTTGGCACATTGGTTGCTAATTCTACATCTAATACCATATTCCTGCTACAAAGGACATTTTTTCATGCTATTTACGTTATTATTCAGATATTAAGAATTCAGGAGTCAGAATTCAAAAATGCTCTGAGAATAAAAACAGCTCTCTCAACGCTGAGTTCTGAATCCTGACTCCTAAGTAGTTACTTATTATTTTTGTCTAATCCCTCAACGTAGCACCCAGCTCTTTTTCAAGAGCCACGGTGATGAGAGCTACCTTCCCGGAAACCTCCTCATCAGTGAGCGTCCGGTCATCAGACTGAAACTGCAGGGAGAAAGCTATGCTTCGATACCCCTCAGCCACCTGTTCGCCTTGATATACATCAAACAACCGTACGTCCCGCAGTATAGATCCACCCTCATGATAAATCACTTCCAACAGACTGGAAGCCGGAACGTCAATACGAGCCAGCAGAGCCAGATCCCTCTCCACTCCCGGGAATTTGGGCAACGGTTGATAAACCATCGGCCTGCCTGCGGCTACAGCCAAGAGGTCAAAATTCAACTCAAACACTGTAACCCGCTGCTTCAGATCGTAAGCATCTTGGGCATCAGGGTGTAGCTCGCCAATGATACCCAATTTCTGCTCACCGGAATAAATTGTTGCTACTCGCCCCGGATGGAATCCCGGCACATTCGCTTCCGGTTTGTACGTCACGTTCTCGACCCCGGCATCAGCTAACAATACGCCCAGGGCACCCTTAAGGAAATAGAAATCCATATCCACAGAGCGGCTATTCCACCCGCCCGGCGTCCGGCCGGTCACAGCGGCGGCCAGTACCGTAACTTCTTTAGGAAGCGATTTACCGGTAGTGGGAAAAAACACCCGGCCCATTTCAAAAATTGCGGCATCCCGGTTACGGCGGTTGCTGTTGCGCTGCAAAACATCCAGTAACCCCGGGTAAAGCTGGGTGCGCATTACAGATTGTTCTTCACTCAGTGGGTTTTGCAGGTTCACTGTTTGTCGCAGGGGGTTATCATCAGGTACCCCCAATCGGTCAAATACCCGGGGACTGTGGAAACTATACGTGACCACTTCGTAAAACCCGCCCCGGGACAAAAAACTGCGCACCTGCCGGGCCAGGAGGTGAGTACCGGGCAGGGAACCTGAGGTCATCACCCCTGTGGGCAATGTATCGGGGATCCGGCCGTATCCGTGTAGTCGGGCCACTTCTTCAATCAGGTCTTCCTCAATGGCAATGTCCGGTCTGTGTCCGGGCACCGTGACCATAAGTCCGTTGGCGTCTTCTTGCACTTCAAAATGCAGACTGGCCAGCAGGCCGGTTATTTCGGCCGGTGTCAAATCCACATCCAGCACGTGGCGTACCCGATCCGGGCGCAATAAAATGGTTTTTTCCACCACCGGCGCTGCATAATTATCCACCACCAGGTCCACAACTTGGGCGGCGCCCATCTCCGCCAGCAAGCGGGCGGCCCGGTCAGCAGCCCGCTGACAACCTGTGATATCAATACCGTGTTCAAAACGTGATGATGATTCAGAATGCAAAGCCAGATCCCTGGCAGTGCGCCGTATGCTCACCGGGTTAAAGTAAGCGGACTCCAGCAGCACCGCACCGGTGATTTCGGTAACCTCGGAATCCAATCCACCCATTACACCGGCTACGGCTACTGGTCCCGACGGGTCGGTGATGACCAGCATTTCTGGGTTTAGTTTCCTTGCCACGTTATCCAGGGAGATAATAATTTCGTCCTCGACGGCCCGCCGCACAATAATATGGCCGTCCTGCAGCTTATGATAATCAAAGGCATGCAGCGGCTGGCCCAGTTCCATCATCACGTAATTAGTCACGTCCACCACATTACTAATTGGACGTACCCCCACCGCCCGGAGTCGGTGTTGCATCCAGGCCGGTGAAGGCCCCGCCTGTACATTTATAAGCAACCGGGCTACGTAACGGCGGCAAAGTTCCGGTTCTTCAATGTCTACCCGCACGGGCTCTTCCCCGCCCGGGACTGTCTCCAGCGGTTCGGTAGGCGGCATTTGCAGCGGTTTACCCAAAATAGCTGCCACTTCCCTGGCCACCCCAAGTATGCTCAGGCAGTCACCCCGGTTAGGTGTCAACTCCAGTTCCAGAACCACGTCGTCAAGGCCGATTAATGGCTTTACGTCTACGCCCAATGGTGTGTCGGCGGCCAAAATCATAATTCCGTGAGCTTGGTCTGCAGGCATGGTGGATGGATCAAGCCCCAGTTCCTGGCCCGAGCATAACATGCCCCGTGATTCTATCCCGCGCAGTTTGGCCTTTTTAATCGCCAGACCGCCGGCCAGTTTGGCCCCCACCACCGCTACCGGAACTACATCGCCCTCAGTAACATTGGTGGCACCGGTAACAATTTGCACCTCTTCCCCGCCCACTGTAACTACCCGGCAGATAACCAGCTTGTCCGCATTGGGGTGGGCTTCGATTTGCAATATTTTGCCGGTATATACCTTCTCAATTCCCTTACCGGGTTCCTCAATGCCCTCGGCGGCTAAACCCAGCATGGTCAGACGATCGGCCAATTCATAAGGTGAAATGCCGCCCAGGTCAACAAACTCACGTAACCAGTTATATGAAACGCGCAACTAAAGTAACCTCCCTCGGTTGAATCCTTGTTTAAAATATTCTAGACGTTTTAAATCTACGGTCGGTTTCCCAAAGTATCATCATATTTGAACACCTAAAATTGAGCTAAAAAACGCAGATCATTATCAAAAAGCAACCGCATGTCATCAAGGCTGTACTTGAGCATGGCAATCCGTTCTACGCCCATGCCAAAGGCGAAGCCGGTAACTTCCTCGGGGTTATAACCACCGGCTTCCAGAACCCGGGGGTGAATCATCCCGCAGCCCAGAATCTCAAGCCAGCCGGTATGGGAACATACGCGGCAGCCCTTGCCACCACAGGTGGTGCAGGAGATATCCATCTCGGCACTGGGTTCGGTAAAGGGAAAAAAACTAGGCCGGAATCTGGTTCTGGTTTCCGGGCCAAACATTTTTTCTGCAAACACCCTCAGCGTTCCCTTTAGGTCGCCAAAAGTAACCCGCTTGTCGATGACTAGCCCTTCTACCTGGTTAAACATTGGCGAATGTGTGGCATCATCATCGCGGCGGTAAACACGGCCTGGTGCAATTATCCGCACCGGCAGGGCAGGGTTGGTGCGTTCCATGGTCCGCACCTGAACCGGAGACGTGTGAGTCCTGAGCAGAACCCCAGGCGCCGTAAAAAATGAATCCTGCATATCCCTGGCCGGGTGTTCGGCCGGAAAGTTCAAAGCTTCAAAGTTATAATAGTCGAGTTCAATTTCCGGGCCTACTTCAATGGCATAACCCATCCATAAAAAAATGTCTTCCATTTCTTCCTGAATTACGGCCAGAGGGTGCCTGCTGCCGGTCATAAAAGCAGTGCCCGGCAGTGTTACGTCTATCTTCTCTTGCTCCAGCCTGGCTTCCTTAACCCTGTTTTTTATTTTGTATGTACGACTGTTCAGCACATCTTCGAGTTTTTCCCGCACCTCATTAGCCAGCTGGCCGATGCGCGGCCGCTCCTCGGCGGAAAGAGCGCCCATGCCGCGCAGCACCCCGGTAAGGATGCCTTTTTTACCCAGATAACGTACCCTGATATCGTTTAACTGATCAAGGTCTGTGGCACTGGATAACGCCTGGCTGGCATCTAAAAGCAGGTTTTTTAGCTTTTCTTCCATGTTCATCCTCCTCAATATAAACTTAACGTTGCTATTATTTAAGTAGTCATAATTCATAATCCAGAAAGCACCGAGAATTTGCGTTTACGTAATTTACCAACCTCTTGTTGAATAAGTTTTATTATGACCCCTGAGTAGCTACTACCTATAGCACTTATTATTACCATTATATCTGGACATAAAAAAACCGCCCTCCAGGGACGGATTAATAAAATCCGCGGTACCACCCTAATTCAGGCATAAGTGCACAACCGCTCAGCCCAAAAACGGTAACCACCGTTTTTGGATCCCGTATAACGGCGGGAAAACCGGCTACACCTACTGAATGAACGTTCAGCTGCAGTTCCGGGGTGAATTTCGGCGGGTTGCGCTTTTAGCAGGCTCCCAGTCGACGGCCTACACTCCCTGTAAAGGCAATTACCGCTTACTTATCCCCATCATCACTGTTCTCGATTTACTCTAATGTACAGCCAACCTTCTGTACAGAATATACGCGCGGACGGAACCAGTAGCCTCAAACAGCCTCCAAAAAAAGTCGGCGGTTAAAAACATTTAACCACAACCTTTCCCTCATTCTTTGGGGACCTTTTGCTGTTACTGATTATATCATACGGTCGAAATCAAAACAAGGAAGTTAACTAAAAAATGAAACTGCATTGTTATACTTCAGGTCTGCTAGAATTAACGCTCCATCCGCTGCCGTGTCGCTTCGTAAAGTAAGATACCAGCCGCCACACCGGCGTTCAATGATTCCGCCCGCCCGGGCATTGGTATACGGACTGTCTCCCAAAACGCCTGGCTGATGGAATTGGAAAAACCATCGGCCTCTCCCCCCACCGCCAGAACCACCCGGCTAGTGAGGTCACAATGGTTGAGCAGCCGACCTGCGGCAGGATCCCCTGCCACCAGTTTCCAACCACCTGCATCAAGAACCGCCGGCAGGCGATTCGTATTCTCCACCGGCAGCAAAGGCACGCGAAATATAGCTCCCATGGTGGCACGCAGCGTTTTAGCGTTATATGGATCGACCGTGCCTTTTAGCATCAGCACCCCACCGGCTCCGTATGCGTCAGCACAACGAATGATGGTGCCCAAGTTGCCCGGATCGCGTACTCCGTCAACCAGCACCAGTAAATCGCTAGTACCGCTTAAAAGGATTTGTGGATCCAATTCAGGTCGGGCGGACATTTCCGCTACCGCCATAATCCCCTGGGGAGACTCGGTTTCCGCCAATTCCGCAAACAGTTCCCCGTCCACTACATAAATTGGCACGCCCTGCTTCTTCAGGGTTTCCAGTAGTCCGACACCCCGGCCGTTTTCGGCTAGTTCTGGTGTATAGATAACCTGCTGCAGCGGCCATTTCTCCCGGATTGCCTCTTCCAGGAAGCGAACCCCTTCAACAAGGAATTTACCCTCTAGTTCCCTGACCCGCCGCCGGGCCAGACGCCGTATAAACTTAACGCGGGGGTTGCTCCTGCTAAGCAACGCGGCACCTCCAACATAATAGTTTATACACTAAAACCAAAATAAGCATGGTGACTATGCCATGCTTATTTGCTGATGGGCCATATATTGGGCTGTTATGCCTTGGCGTTGTCTTTAGCCAAACTCACCAGTTGGCCAAAGGCAGTACCGTCATTGACAGCTAAATCGGCCAGAACTTTACGGTTAATATCTACACCAGCATTCTTCAGGCCGTTCATAAAACGGTTATAACTCATACCGTTATTCCGTGCGGCAGCGTTAATACGAGCTATCCACAGCCGTCTGAAATCACGTTTTTTGTTTTTACGATCCCGGTATGCATAAGAAAGGGATTTCATTACTTGCTGGTTGGCAACCCGGAACAGTTTGCTCTTGGAGCCCCGGTAACCTTTAGCTAGTTTTAGAATTTTTTTATGTCTGTTTCTTGAAACCACACTGCTCTTCGCCCGTGGCATGTCAATTCCTCCTTTTACTGAAACTCACTTGGAACGGTTAGGGGAGAAGACGCTTTAGTTTTCCCGCGTCAGCATGGCTCGCAACCGTAGATTTGCGCAAATTGCGCTTACGCTTGGGGCTCTTTTTCCCCAGAATATGACTGTGGAATGCATGCTCAGACTTAAATTTGCCTGTTCCGGTTTTTTTGAAGCGTTTGGCGGCACCGCGATGCGTCTTAATCTTAGGCAAGGCAGGTTCACTCCTTCCGTTACTGCAATAAATTAGGTTCTTCTCTTTCGGCTACCTACTCCTGCTGCTGCGAAGATTGTGGCTGTGTTTGTGGCTGCGTTTGTTGTTCGGGCTGTTGCTGCGGCTGCAGTTTGGGCGATAGGATCATGATCATGTTTTTACCTTCCAATTTGGGCGTTCTTTCCACATTGGCCAGTTCGACGACCTCGCCGGCCAGCCTGATTAAAAGTTTTCTGCCCAATTCCGGGTGCACTATCTGACGGCCCCGAAACATAATGGTGGCTTTTACCTTATCGCCATCCTTTAGAAAACGAATAGCGTTTTTTGCTTTGACATCAAAGTCATGATCGTCAATATTAGGGCGTAGTTTAACCTCTTTAACGGTAATGACCCGTTGTTTTTTCTTAGCTTCTTTTTCTTTCTTACTTTGTTCATACCTGAATTTACCGTAATCCATTATGCGACACACCGGCGGTTTGGCCTGCGGCGCTACCTCAACCAAATCCATTTGCTTTTCTTCAGCTAAACGCAACGCTTCACGTAGGGGTAGCACTCCCAGTTGGCCTCCGTCTGCATCTACCGTTCTGACCTCTCTGGCTCGGATATGGTCATTTATCCGATGATCTTTGGAAATAACATTTCACCTCCCAGCAAAAATAAAAAAGCGGGTTTTCCACCCGCTTAACGATTAAGCATTTCCGTTAATATGCCTGTAATTGCAACCATAGCATATCTTACCGTTGACCCTTGGACTGCTGCACTTTTAGCGTCACGGGGTGAGAAGCGAGCGGCTTCTACTTTTAACCATATTTAACTCGCGTTATTATATCACAAACTCCCCGAACCCGTCAACGTCAAGTATTAGTCGAAAGTTTAAAGTCTAAAGTATACGAAAATTATTATAATTCCCATTTTAAAACACTAAAATTAGACGCTTAATACTATAGATGATGACCTTTGACTTTTAAATATTAGTTAATGTTCACAGGCCAAACTGTTTTCCCTATCTTTTATTTCCTTAACAATTTCATCCGTAAACCGGCCCAGTTCCACCGCGCCCAGGTCGCCCCTGCCCCGGTGCCGTACCGCGACCGTACCGGCGGCAGCCTCCCGGTCACCAATTACCAACATGTAAGGAATCTTTTGCGCCTGGGCTTCCCTGATCTTATAGTTAACCTTTTCATTACGGGCGTCCAATTCCGCCCGTATCCCGAGGGCGTCCAGTTCCCGGAACACCTTTTCGGCATATTCAAGCTGCCGGTCGGTGATGGGCATCACTTTAACTTGTACCGGAGCCAGCCAGGCGGGAAATGCACCGGCGAAGTGCTCGGTAAGGATGCCGATAAACCGTTCAATGCTACCGAACACCACCCGGTGAATCATTACCGGCCGGTGCTTTTGATTGTCCTCACCAACGTAAGTGAGGTCGAACAACTCAGGCATCTGGAAATCCAGCTGGATGGTGCCGCATTGCCAGGTCCGGCCCAGACAATCCTTAAGATGGAAGTCAATCTTGGGCCCATAAAAAGCACCATCACCTGCATTTATTTTGTAGGCCATACCCTTGCTTTCCAGCGCTTCTTGCAAAGCATTAGTGGCCTGTTCCCATATTTCGTCCGAGCCCATGGCCTTTTCAGGTTTGGTAGACAGTTCCACATGGTATTCAAAACCGAACTTTTTATAAAAATAGTCCACCAAGTCTATGACGCCGATAATTTCATCCCGGATCTGGGATGGCAGCATGTAGATATGAGCGTCGTCCTGGGTGAAACAACGTACCCGCATCAAACCGTGCAGGGTACCGGATAGTTCGTGCCGGTGCACCAAACCCAGTTCCGCCATGCGTATGGGCAGTTCACGGTAACTATGCAGCCGCCCCTTATAAACCAGCATGCCACCGGGGCAATTCATGGGCTTAACAGCATAATCAGTTTCATCAATCTTGGTATAGTACATATTTTCCCGATAATGATCCCAATGGCCACTGCGTTCCCACAGCACACGGTTCAGGATTACGGGAGTACTGATCTCGTCGTAACCCCGCTTCTTATGTTCTTCCCGCCAGAAGTTCAGCAGTTCGTTGCGCAGAATCATACCCTTGGGGTGGAAGAACGGGAACCCTGGCCCCTCTTCCTGGATGCTAAACAGATCCAGTTCCACGCCCAGCTTGCGGTGATCCCTGCGTTTGGCCTCTTCCAGACGGTGCAGGTGTTCTTCCAAGTGCGCCTTTTTGGGGAAAGCTGTACCATAGATGCGCTGCAGCATTTTATTGCGCTCGTCTCCCCGCCAGTACGCCCCGGCCAAGTTCAGCAACTTTACAGCTTTCAATCGGCCGGTTGAAGGTACATGAGGTCCGGCACAGAGATCCTCAAAATCGCCCTGCCGGTAGCAGGAAATCACCACATCCCCGGGTAGGTCTTCTACCAGCTCGACCTTATACTGTTCCTGCCGATTGCCGAAATTTTTTAGGGCTTCATCGCGGGATAATTCTACCCGGGTGAAAGGCAGGTCTTCCTTAATAATTTTATTCATCTCAGTTTCGATTTTTTCCATTTCCTCAGGAGTAAACTTATGTGGTGAATCAAAGTCGTAATAAAAACCATCGGCAATAGCAGGACCAATCGCCAACTTAGTCCCCGGGAAAAGTCGTTGCACAGCTTGCGCCATTACGTGTGACGCACTGTGCCTGAACGCCTCCCGTCCTTCCTCGCTGTCAAAAGTGAGAAACTCCACCTCGGCGTCACCGTTCAACTTGGTATTCAAGTCCACCAGTCTGCCGTTTACCTTGGCTACCAGTGTTTCCTTGGCCAGCCTGGGACTGATATCAAACGCCATTTCCAGCAACGATGTGCCAGATTCGTACCGGCGTACAGACCCGTCTTTTAAAGTAATATTAATCATTTATGAAACCCCTTCCCATTATGAGTTAAAAATCAAAAAGCCCCTGGCATATATGCCAGGGGCAGGACTGCAATCCCACGGTTCCACCCTGATTAACCCTAACGGGCTTATCTCAGTTGGCGTTAACGGTGCCGGGCCGGCCATTTTTCGAAGTTCGAAGTTCGGGGTTCGAGGTTCGATTGGTTCGGTTCAAAATCGAGCTTCGTTTCCTGTACTTTAAACTTGCAGGCAGCGGTTTAGAGGGTGGTTTTCATGCTCTCCGTAAAACAAGGACACTTTCAGCCAGTGATGCCCTCTCTCTGAGTTCCGGTAGGAGATTACTCGTCCTCATCATTACCGTTTTATACTTATATTCAATCCTTACGATACATTATATTAACCTGCCTTTCCGTTGTCAAATAACAATCTGTATCAATTGCTGTCTTTGATACAGAGGGGGCAACCATCACAAACGGATACGCGACCGCCAAACACCTTGCTTACGGTATCCACTGTGTTATGGGGCATCTTGCCACCACCGGGATGGAACACTATTTTTTTCGGGGCCACAGTTATAAGGGCGCTAATCAGCATATCCTCATAATTAATCTCGTTCTCGGTGATGTTGAGCATAAACTCTTCCAGATAATCACTGTTAATTATCTGGGCTTGCTCATCAAAAAGTTTAAAAGCACCATTAGGTCTCAAGACCACATTTACCAATTCCTCTCTCGGATCCTGAACTTCAACGAAGTATTTTAGCAATTCGATAAACTCCTGGTACTCCCGATCCATAATGAAATCGTCTGCAGCCTGGTCTGCAATGTCGTAAAGTTCGTTAACATAGTCCTTAAGCCTAAAACGGATAAAGCCGTCAATATTTATATCGTTATTTGCTTCCATGTACTCGGTTAGACGGCGTAGAATAAGTACTTTGTTATGCTTCCTGCTATGGTCACTGAAATTTAATTTTTTCTGGGCATAATCATAGATGGTGCCTTTTTCATCGTCATTAAAATAGTAGTAATTTTCCCTAATTATATGTTTTAACAGTGTCGCTTCCCAGTTGTTCAGAATTAAATCAGTTATAATGCCCGCCACCCGGCGCCGGATAATAGTTTCCAGGTTTCCGGAACCGGAAATACTGCAGTCGAGGAAGGTGAGCCAGCCCAAGGGCTTTTCTTGCAGGCGAATTTTTAAGCCCCGGCTTTCCAGGGCCCGCAGTTCACGGTCGAGTTGGTTTTTAAGCAGTTCTTGATGATGGGCGGCGCCGATGGAAATACATGAGGACACGCGGTTCACTTCCTTTCTTGTAAACATTATATGTGAAAGAAAAAAACGGTATACTGCAGGCCATGTAATTGCACTACCAGTATGAACAAAAAATCAATTTGCAATGCCCGGTAATAAATAAACACCAACCAAAAGGCTGGTGTTTATGAGAGATATATTCAAGGAAAAAATTTTAAATATTTTTTTAAAAATTTAACGAAGCACGCCTGTCAAGTCTTGATCCAGCACGAACCGTCCAAATTCCTCGGTGGCTCTTGATTTAAACTTTTCCCTGTGCTGGATTAGATAGAAGCCACGGGTGGTATAAAAATCCTTAATCCGCATCGGTTTTAAGGAGCCAAGTTTTAGCTCCTTGCGCAGCGTCCACTTGGACAGCATAGATATGCCGAGGTTGGCTTCTACAGCCTCTTTAATAGCCTGCGTGCTACCTAAAGTGATAATGTGTGAGGGTCTAAAATCCAGCCTGCGCAGCATGTTTTCCATGGCCAGGCGCGTGCCCGAGCCTTCTTCACGGATTATAAACACCGCGTTACCAAGCTTTTCTGCCGCCTGAGCCTGCTCCAGATAACCGGCACCGGCCAAGGCATGCTCCCGGGACACTATGAAGATCATTTCATCATCCAAAAATTTGCTAATTTTTAGCTGCGGGTCTTCAACAATACCCTCTACAAGACCGATGTCGATGCTGTTTTCCCGTGCGCGCTCGTGCACGAACTCAGTGTTGCCAATTGTTACAGCAAATTTTACGTCCGGAAACTTGCGTGAAAAGGCCGCCATTAAACGTGGCAGTACATACTCTCCCACGGTAAAACTAGCCCCAATGGTCAAAGTACCTGTAACCATTTCCACAAGATCGGAGACAGCCCGTTTGGCTACTCGGTGCATTTCCAAAATATCTTTAGCGTACACATAAAGCGTGGAACCGGCTTGAGTTAATTCAACCCTTTTACTGGAACGCTCAAAGAGTCTGGCTCCGTAATACTCCTCAAGGGTGTGGATGTGCTGGCTGATGGCTGGTTGGGATACGCTTAGCGCTTCCGCTGCCCGGGAGAAGTTTTTTTTTCCGCAACAGTAACAAAAATTAATAGTTGATTGTCCAGCATATTGTTAAAATCCTCCCCGGAGATAATGATAAATTATATATTTATCATCTTACTACACCCTGAATCAAATGTGAAGTCATTGTTTTTTAAATTTAGAATAAGTAACATTTATACTTGACCGTCAGGAATTTTATTCACTGCTGTACTAAAAAAGCTTTAGAGTTTAATATTCTATTATGAGGTGGTTAAGATGAAAAACCCGATAAGAATAATATTGGCAACGGGCATGCTGGCACTTTTCTCTATCAGTGTATTAACCGGTCTTCTAGTTTGGTTGGTATTCCCGCACGGTCCCGGAAACAACGGCCTAACCTGGTTAATAAGTGACATCCATAAATGGGTATCCTTAATATTCGTCATTCTTGTATTAACTCATGTGTTAATACGTTGGGAGTGGCTAAAAAGAAATCTAAAAAACATGTAATAAGGGATTTAGTTTTTTAAGGAGGCGGCTAGATAAGTGCAATGTCACCGTCAGTATGTTGATTTTGAAACGTTCCAGGTACTCGATAACAACCGTTTCGGCATTCAAAAAGTTATCGAAAAATATGAAATTCTGGGCTGGGTGAAACTCTCATCTTTCTTCACCAACGGAATCGAATTTATTAGGTTAGGCTGGCCTGCAACCGCAGGAAAACCGGTTAAACCTCAATAATAATACGTTTTTTTTAATACCATTCGAAAGTATCCACATAAAAAGAAGCTATAAGGGAAAGAATTTATTTATCGTAACCAAAGGAGGTTCAAGCATATTGAGAGATATTTCCACTGCAGAAATGCTTCAATTAAGGGAATTGATGCAAATGGAAGCCAATGCCATAGCCAAGGCCAAGGCAACCCAAGTTCTAATCAATGACGATGAAATGATGACCGCTTTTAAGTCCGGAATTCAGGCCAGCGAGGCCAGACTCAAAAACATGCAGCAGTTTATAAGTGAGAATAACATCGTCAGGACGGAGGTGCATTAGATGGCATCTTTATTACAAAATATTTTAGGCAATGATGACGACTTCAAGATAAACGACCAGGTTATAGCCAATGATACCTTAATGGGCCTAAAAGGATCCGCAACCGCGTACCTTGGCGCCACCCTTGAATCATCCACACCGGAAATAAGGCGCATGTGCAGTGAGTTTCTAAGTCAAAGCGTCATGGCTCATGAAGGCATGACTGCCCTGTCAATTAAAAAAGGGTGGTATAAACCGTACATTTCCCCTGAGGAGCAAATCGCACAAACCTTTAAGCAATCCGAATGGGTGTTGAATGCGAACACATAATAAATTGTCCGGTCACCCGGTGAGGGGTTAACCGGTAACAACATAAAAAAGCCCGACGTCGTTAACAACAACGGTGCCGGGCTTTTTACTTAGCTTATAGGCGGATAGAGAAAAATGTTTTTTCAAGGTATTCAATCATGATACAATAACCCGTAAAGCGCAAAAATATTGCTTTCTTAAGCACAAAGGGGATATTATTTTGATAGACGACAAAAATTGTGATTCTTGTCCGGAAGTAAAAAAGGACAATAATACCGGGGACTTAGCTGAGCAAGAACTAAATTCTCAAAAAATGAAAAAAGGTTGCTTTATTTACCTGGGCGTATTTGCTGTTATGCTTGTGATGGCGGGCATCATGACCATGTGCAATCCATAGATGCAAGCTATTGAGACCCCAGTTAGATGATAATCGTCCCATTACACTTTTACCTTCTCAGGCACTGAAAATAAATTACGTCTTAAATTGGAGTGTATATTTTGTTTTATCTTACTGTTGCTATAGTGCTCGAAGTAGCAGGCACCACGTGCATGAAACTCTCCCAGGGGTTTACAAGACTGTTGCCTTCCGTATTTTTGTTTGTCTTTTATCTGTTAAGCATTATATCTTTAACCATGGCCTTAAAAAAAATAGACGTCAGCGTGGCTTACGCCGTGTGGTCCGGTCTTGGCACCGCCCTAATAGTCACACTGGGGATACTGTGGTTTAAAGAACCACTGACGGCCATGAAAATTATTTCTATTGGTCTAATAATAATCGGTGTTGCCGGACTTCAATACAGTAACAGCGCCCATTAGCTTATCATTTGACCTGTTAACTTGAGAAGCGTTATCAAATATTAAAAAACCCGCCTGCCCATATTAACTAGGACTTGGCGAGTTTTTTTAATATTGCCTGTGGTGGGTGCAGTAGGATTTGAACCTACGACCCCTTCCGCGTCAGGGAAGTGCTCTCCCCCTGAGCCATGCACCCAAATGCCTACTTCAATTGTTGCAACATTTATTATGCCTTATGGCACGTAAAATGTCAAGTGGCAGATCCCACCGAGCCCGCGCAATACCTATCAGGACTCTAAGACGTACATTGCTAAACGATAACCAACACCGGCGGGTAAACCCGATTTGGCTGCAGGAAGGAGCGGTTTTAAATTGCCGTTCCTTCCCGCTGGGTTATTTGGAAAGCCAGTACATTAACCGGGCAAATGAATTTTCGGGTTGTACTTCCTTAACAGCCACCAGGGGCGCTTTAATTAAACGATACCCATGTACCGTAAATTCGGCATGACCCACCAACTGACCCTCCCGTACCGGCGCTTTCAGTTTTTCATCAAGCTTAATCTTTAGTTGGATATTTTGGAGTTGGTCACGGGCTATGTTTACCCTTACCGGATCCGCCACGGTCATTCCGACAAATGATTCTTGACCCTCTTTAACGTTTACGCGGGCTAACTCACCGCCGGCAGGGAATATCACCACCGGATGCACCTCGTTAAACCCATACTCCAGCAGTTTGGCTGCTTCTTTGTAACGGTCACCGGCGTGCAGCACCACCGCAATTAATCTGCGTTCGCCCCTGGTGGCAGATGCTATTAAGCAATTACCTGCCCGTGGGGTGCTGCCGGTTTTTACGCCGTCAATACCCGGCAATTGATCATTTTTTAGCAGCCGGTTGGTAGTGGTTATTTCCGCTTCCCGTTCCTGGGGATTAATCCACTTGACTACTGCTGCTTTGGTTCGTACCAGGCCGTTAATCTGGGGCTTTTCCAGCGCATAACGAGTAATTACACCCATATCATAGGCTGTGGAGTAATGCTTGGGATCATAGTAACCATTGGTATTGGCATACCCAGTATCCCGGGCGCCAATTAACAACGCTTTTCGGTTCATCTGATAAATAAATGCATCATGGCTGCCTCCCACATGCTCGGCGATAGCCACCGTAGAATCGTTGGCTGAGGCGATTAGGGCCGCTTTCAGCAGGTTACCCAGAGTAATTTGCTCACCTTCGTTTAGGTGAATAGTTGAACCAACTGAAACGTTAGCCGCCTTCTTACTGACATCCACTACTTCTTCGGGTTTAGCATTCTCCACCGCTATGATGGCAGTCATTAGCTTGGTCAAGCTGGCCGGTGACCTTCTCTTGTCTGCGTTATGCGCAAAGTAAACTTGTCCGGTATCTGCATCCATTAGTATAGCAGCCCGGGCATTTACACGCAATTCATCTGCCCGGGCAAAAGAGCCGCCCATATTACACAACACCGCAAACACAAAAAAACAAACCATCGCCCGCAATATACAAAGGCCCAAGATCGTTCACCCTTCCTGGAAATATTTCCATCTCCAAAAACCCAAACTTTGGACATACAGCCCATAACAGGCAAATAAAAATTAAACAGCTTGATAATTATGTAAGGAGTAAAGAGGTGAAAGATGTGCGTATTTACCTGCTGAACATGCGTAAGCTCAGACGCAATTTGATGATGGGCACACTACTGGTTATATCCGCCGTCCTTTTCGTGGTGATGCTGCAGCAAAACACCGTTCCAGCTACGGTGGAGCCTAAACCGCACGCCATCTACAAGGTACAAACCGATGAAAAGATAGTTGCGCTTACCTTTGACATAAGCTGGGGCACCAAAGTGCCGGGGCCGATAATGGATATCCTTAAAGACAAAGATGTGAAATCAACCTTCTTTTTAAGCGGTCCGTGGGTAAAAAAATACCCGGAGTTTCCTAAAAGACTGGCCGCCGAGGGGCATGAAATTGCCAGCCATGGCAATGAACATGTAAACTACGGCGACCGAAGCAGTGAGTGGGTCAAAAGTGATATGATGACCGCCCATGAATCCATTAAAGAGGTCACCGGGGTGAGTCCCCGCTTAATTCGTACGCCTAACGGACACTGGAACGATATGGTTCTGAACACGGCTCAGGAGCTGGATTATAAAGTGATCCAATGGAGTGACGATTCCCTGGACTGGATGAAAGACCGCTCCGTGGATCAGATTATAAACCGGGTACTGGAGAAAGCACACCCGGGTGCCATCATCTTAATGCATGCCAGTGACACCTGTGATCGTACCCCGGCGGCACTACCAGCTGTGATAGACGGCCTGCGGGAAAAGGGCTACAAATTAGTGACGGTTTCTGAATTGCTTAAGCATGGTCCGGGTGTTATTGACTAAAAGAACTTTTTGTCACACTTACAATAAGTATTATGGAGCAAAGGCCAATAAAAAATGCGAAGGAGATATTTCTCCTTCGCATTTTATCTTTATTGGTAACTATTTAGTGTCTCCTGAAAAAGTCTTGGTAAGGGGTTTGGTGTTAATCTCCGGGTTACTACTCGCCGTTATGCTTGAGCGAGCTCCTACGTAACCCTCCGATTAACACCAAACCCCAGTTATGCTTAGTTTTTCAGGGGAAACTATTTAGATCCAGAGTTTTTTGTTCCGGTGCCTCTTAATCAGCCACCATGCCAGCAGTGCCAGGATGCCCGCCACGATTAAAATGTCCATCCGGTGGAACCACGGTTTTAGAGCCAACCAGTTTTCGCCAAGTTTGAGACCCAGGTAAGTAAGAAAAAAACACCAGGGCAGTGAACCAAGGAAAGAATATAAAACAAATTTATAAAAGTTCATCCCCGAAATGCCGGCTGGCAAAGAGATAAACGTGCGTACTACTGGCATCAGGCGGGTAAAAAACACGGTGGCCTCACCGTAACGTCCAAACCACTCCTCGGCCTGCAAGAAATGTTTTTCAGAAAAGCCGAAAAGCCGGCCGTATTTCCTCAGAAATGGCCGACCACCTTTGTAACCGATATAGTAAGATACAATTGAACCACCCAAGCCGCCCATGGTGCCTGCCATAGCAGCCCCAAAAAAATTCAACTGCCCTGTGGAAACCAGATAGCCGCCAAATGGCAGTATAACTTCACTTGGTAGTGGTATACAAGCGCTTTCGATGGCCATCCCCAATGCAATACCCCAGTACCCCAGGGAGGCAATAAAAGCAGTTACTTCATGTACCATAAATTCTAAAACCGCGTTCAACGCGCCCAGAATTACGCTCATAAAACAACCCCGCTCTTAAAAACACCAATCCTGCGTTTATACGCTATTTACCGTCAAGTTGGAGGGTGCGTCGGATGCTACTGTAGTTGTTGGAGATAGTGGTAGCAGATACGTTAAACATCTGCGCCAAAAGGTTTTGGTTAACCCCATCATTCCCCTGAGATCTGGCCAGTGCATATATCACCGCTGCTGCCCAAGCGCCAGGCTTTCTAAAGGTAGGGCTGGCCAGGTCTTGGTATTGCCGCCACATATCAACAGCATTGTTCACCTGCTGTGATTGGTACCCCATTCTTTGCAAACCGTCGCTAATTAAAGCTGCTACATCCCCGTCACCGGTATTAATGTCAGAGATATTTTTTTTGCCACCAGTGTCTGAATGCTCCTGTTCAGAGCTTAATCTTTTCCACAATACGGATAAATCCATGGACGGTTGGGAGCCTACATCTCCTACTTTTTCCAGCTTTAAAAGCAGCTTTTGCAACTTTTCACGGCCGGGCTTTGTTTTATAAGCCTCTAGCGGAGTTTTTCCCATCAGTAGATCCATGGGTTCATTAATCCAGCGGTCATAAAAATAATCCAGTACGTTGTTCGGCTGCCGACCCGGCTCAACATCATCAGCTATTTCTTGTGAGTCTGGTTTTATTTTAGGATCAGATCTTTCCTCCGGCAATTCCCATAGTGTTCCCATCTCCATAACCATAGCGTTTAACATATGGGCCCGATCCCGCAGATAAATGTCCCAACTACCCCGCCGGTTTCGTTTGCTCCAAAAAACCTCAGAGTCTATTTTTACTCTGTTCAGCAGATAACTTTCAAAATACCCGGGCAAAATCAGTCCGCCGGTGGAAAATTCGTTTTCTTCGCCCAGGGGCAGTACGCGAATATACAGCATATGACCCGGTTCAATTTCGCAGGCAGCCTGACGATCCCTAACTTTCATATCTTTGTTACGAATTACGTCCCGCAAGGTGATTTCATATTCGTTCCCTAATTGTAACACCTGGTAAACTGAACTCCTAGCCCGCTTCCACTTTTCCAGCAAAACCTTTTCATCGCGGGCAAGGCCTCCGGTCATGCCGAAATAATCTAAAATCGATTTCCCGCGGATCCGGTAATCAAAAATAAACCATTCAAAAAATCGCTCCATTAGGAAATCGTCTTTTTCATCAACTAAATCTGGATCCAATACGCTAAAGTAAATTTCCCGGGCGATGTCTATTTCTTCAGTGAAAATTTCGCTGTCGGCAAATTCAGCCAAGCTCCTGCGGAGATGCTGCCCCCTGCGCCACCGGCGGTACTGGCTTAAATCAATTACATTGCTATTATTTTCGCAGCCTGATCCCTTCTTTTTACCGTCACCACACAGAGACTGTTTATCTGGCATCCAAGAGCACCTCCTCCCGGTTAAACCGGTTAATCCATAGGTATATCAAGCTTAAAACCAGTTATAACCAACGCTCCAGTTTATAAACTTTTCCATCCCTATTAACATTTATATTCAGCTGGGGAAATAAATCTACGGCAATATATTCGACTCCTTCTTTGATGATGATGTCCGAACCACTGACAGAACCATTACCATCTATCTGGAACTCCATTTTTTCTTTTTTCTCGTCGACTACACGCAATTTTTCTTCTTCCCCATACACCTGGTACAACATAGACTCCAGTACCGGCCGTATGGGCAAATACTCCCGCCCCCCCACGTTTAGCACATCCAGTATCAGACCTGTTTTACGCCCGTTTAACAGAGCTTCTTCACCGGTTATAAAGCTGAGGTTCGGATTATCAAGGGGATTTAACAACTGCCAGGCCACCTCTTTTTGCATGGCCTGAGTAAGCACCTGGTGATCGGGCCGCAGCCCGGTAAGGTCTATATCAGTACCCGCAGGAGTAAGGTATCTGGCTGTAGTAATTTTCAGGGCACCACCGTTACTTAAAGGAATCATTGTTTGTACAACGCCCTTACCGTAAGTAACGCCTCCCACCAGCCTGGCCAGTCCGTAATCCCTGAGCGCTCCGGCTAGAATCTCTGAAGAACTGGCACTGTTCAGATCTGTAATCACTACCATTGGTATATCTGTCACTGTAGGAGCCTGATTGGTGCGAATTTCCTCTGTAAGGTCTCTGTTATCCACGCTGTATACTACCACCGAACGAGCGGGTAAGAAATTGTCCAGCATGTCAACAGCTTCGTGTAAGTAACCGCCCCCGTTGCCCCGCAGGTCAATAATTAAGGTCGACATTTCCATCCTGCGCAATTCCCTGAGTGCAGACTCAAACTCACCAGTAGTATGTGAACCAAAAGAATTTACTGCAATATAACCGGTTTTACCGGCCAGCATTTCATAATTCACCGATGGCACGTGTACTTCTGCCCGCTGCAAAGTCACATCAAACTCTTTGTCCCCGCGACTGATGGTCAGTAACACCCTGGTATCTTGGGGGCCGCGTATTTCCGCGGCTACTTCGTCTAAAGGCCGGTCAACCGTACTATTGCCATCCACAGCTATAATCAGGTCATCAATCTGTAAACCGCCCCGCTGGGCGGGGGTACCCGGGAAAACACCAATCACAACAGGGTAACCATCATGGCTTATCAGTTCCACCCCTACACCGATAAGATCACCGTTTAGCGAATCGGTAAAACTCTGCAGTGTTTCAGGGTCAAAGTAATCGGCATACGGGTCGCCAATCTCGTACAGCATGCCCCGGATAGCTCCGTCGGTTAAAACTCCCGGCTCCGGATCATATAAATGATAATCCCGAACCAATTCCATTACTTCCATAATCAGTGCCGGGTCTTCACTTTTCTCATCCGCCGCAACGGCCGGCCACACCCAAGAAAAAAACGCCAGTAAAAGGACTATTAGAAAAGCCAACCGTTTGGGCATTTTCGCAACCTCCAGTCATTGCTTATATATTTCGACCACCCTAAACCAAAGTCCTGCCGTAACCAAACGACTAATTGGGGCAATAAGGAACTGCAGGCAGGTATTTATGTCCGAGCTGTGGAAAATACTGAATCATAAATTTAAAAGGAAGGTAACTCCGATGTCCCATAATCGTTTTTTAATCATCGACGGCAACAGCCTGATTCACCGCGCGTTTCACGCCCTGCCGCCACTGTCTACCAGCGACGGCACAGTGACCAACGCAGTTTACGGTTTCACCACCATGCTGTTGAAGGTGCTTCAGTTGGTGGAACCAGACTATATCGCAGTGGCTTTTGACAAAGGAAGAACCACTTTCAGGCATGAGAGCTACGCCGAATACAAGGCCAAGCGTACAGCCACCCCACCCGAGTTGAAACCCCAGTTCCCCGTGGTCAAGGAAGTGCTCAATTGTATGCGCATACCCTTTTTGGAACTGGATAATTACGAAGCTGACGACATCATCGGCACACTGACCTGCATCGCCGCAAGCAGCAACCTGGAAAGCGTGATTCTTACCGGTGACCGGGACGCGCTGCAGCTTGTTTCGCCGCGGGTGAAAGTAATGCTGACCCAGAAAGGCATTACTGAGACTGAAGAATACGACGAAGGGCGGGTATGGGATCGCTATGGCGTCACCCCGTCCCAGCTGATTGATATCAAAGGCCTCATGGGAGACACGTCGGATAATATCCCTGGCGTGCCGGGAATTGGCGAAAAAACAGCGATGAAGTTGATTCAGGAATACGGATCCTTGGAAAAGGTCGTAGAAAACGCGGCCGGGCTGCCGCCCCGCTGGCGTAATAAGATAGTTGAATACAAAGACCAGGCGCTGTTATCCAAACAGTTGGGCACCATTGACTGCCAAACACCACTGGAGTTCGACCACCAAACACTGCACTGGCCCGGCCCAAATTACCAGGCACTGCTGGAAATATTCAGCCGGTTGGAGTTTAAAACCCTGGTCCGCAGCATCATTGACAAGGTGGGCAACCAGGAAGGGTTGCCCGGCACCCCGAAACAGCCGTCCGGCGACAACGCCGGAACAGATACCTACCGGGTGCATTACGATAGCCCCGCCACCGAACAGGCATTGCATGACTTAAGAGAAATGGCCGGCGCTGCCGATAAGGTTGCACTGCTGCTGGAAGGCAACCGGGAACGCGGCATCAACCGGGCCGTACTGGTGCCTGAAAACGGCACGGTTTATCTACTGCCGGTGCGAGAACAGCCCGCCGCTTTAGATCTTGTCGGCGACCTGTGCGCCTGCTCCCGCCCGGGCAAACTGTGTTTTAACGGCAAACAAGCCATTTGGTTGCTGCACCGGCACAACCGCCGGTTGGAAGGTTTGTCCTTCGATGCAGCTTTGGCCGCCTACCTTTTAAACCCCGGGACATCCCAGACCACACCATCCACTCTGGCAGCTCAGTATATGAACCTAATACTGCCTGTAGAAGACGAGCCCGCCCTAGCTGCCGGCGCAGAGATCCTCAGCAGACTGACCGGCATCCTGGACACTAAGTTGACCGAACTGGGCATGGACAGGCTTTATTACGACGTGGAATTGCCTCTGGTATCCATACTGGCCGAAATGGAAATTGACGGTGTAGCGATAAACCCGGACGTACTGCGTGATATGGGCGAGGAAACAGGCCGGCAGATAGACCAACTGGTACTGGAAATTTACCGCCTGGCAGGCGAGAAATTCAATATTAACTCCACCAAACAGTTAGGTCACATACTTTTTGAAAAACTTAACTTGCCGGTAATTAAACGTACCAAGACTGGCTATTCCACTGATGCCTCGGTGTTGGAAGAACTAGCTGCATCCCACGAAATAGTCAGCCAAATTTTAGAATACCGTCAACTTGCCAAGTTAAAGTCAACTTATATCGACGGTCTAGCCGCACTGATTAATCCTTTTACAGGGCGCATCCATACCACGTTCCATCAAAATGTCACCACCACCGGCCGGCTATCCAGTTCGGAACCGAATTTGCAAAATATCCCCATTCGACTGGAACAGGGCCGTAAAATCCGGCGGTGTTTTATCCCCCGCCGGGAAGGCAACGTGATTCTGGCGGCGGACTATTCGCAGGTTGAACTGCGCATTTTGGCCCACATGTCCGGGGATACCAATCTGGTGGACGCTTTTATTAAAAGCCAGGACATTCACACCCGTACTGCTTCGGAGGTGTTCGGGGTGCCCATGGAACAGGTGACAGCGGAACTGCGCAGCCGGGCCAAAGCGGTAAATTTTGGCATTGTTTACGGCATCAGCGACTTTGGACTAGCCCGAGACATCCGGGTTAGCCGGGCTGAGGCCGGCGATTATATTAGGAGTTATTTTGCCCGTTACAGCGGGGTGAAAGATTTCATTAGCCGCAAAATTGCCGAGGCCAAAGACCAAGGCTACGCCACCACTATGCTAAACCGCCGCCGTTACTTGCCGGATCTGTTCAGTTCCAACCGCATGACCCGTGCCTTCGGCGAACGTACCGCAGTTAACACGCCCATCCAGGGCAGTGCCGCAGACATAATTAAACTGGCCATGGTTAGAATAAATGAAGAATTGAAGAACCGGGGTATGGAAACCAAGATGATATTGCAGGTGCACGACGAGCTTATATTCGACGTGCCGGCAGGCGAATTGGAGCAGGCCAAACAAATGGTGCGCGAATATATGCAAAATGCATTGCAGCTTGACGTACCTCTAGTGGTAGATCTTAAAACAGGGCCAAATTGGTACGACGTGAGAAAGGTGTAGTCAAATGCCCGAACTGCCGGAAGTAGAAACAGTTAAGAATACCTTAGAAAAGAATCTGGCCGGCCTAACAATAACCGGCGTAAATATAGAGATGCCCAAGATTATTCGGGAACCCGGCCTCGCGGAATTTACCGCCGGGGTCTCCGGAAAAAAAATTACCCGACTGGGCCGCCGGGGCAAATATCTGCTTATCCACTTATCCGGCGGCGGCGTACTGGTAGTACATCTACGCATGACCGGACGGCTTGTTTATGCCCGGCCCGAAGCCCCCCCGCCACGGCATACCCACGTGGTGTTTCATCTCAGCGACGGAAATGAACTTCGTTTCGCCGACATGCGCCAGTTTGGCCGTATTCTGCTAGCACAGACCCGGCAATTGGATCAGGTTAAAGGGCTTAAAGATTTGGGTCCTGAGCCGCTAGGCCATGATTTTTCTCGTGAATTCCTGCGCCGGGAACTTAAACGTAAGCGCGTGCGTCTAAAATCATTGCTACTAGATCAGACATTCATTGCCGGCATTGGCAACATATACGCCGACGAAGCTTTGCACCGCTCCCGCATTCATCCCGAGCGAATTGCTCGCACCCTGTCAACCCGTGAGATTGCCAGTCTGTACCGCTCCATTATCGAGGTGCTGCAAGAAGGTATTGCCAACCGGGGCACGTCCATGCGCGACTACGTAGACGGAGACGGCCGCGAGGGAAACTACCAGGAACTGTTGCGGGTGTATAACCGCGAAGGACAGCCATGTGCATACTGCGGCACCGCTATCACCCGCATCAAGGTCGGGGGCCGCAGTTCCTATTTCTGCACCGCCTGCCAAAAAGATACATAAATTAGCGACCCGGCCTGCCAATCACACTTCGACTTTCCCAGCCATAGTATTTAAAGAGGCAAAGATACCGCTACGGGAGGGAAAGTCGAATGGAGTTGCTGGCCCTGGCTTTGTTTGCGCTGGCTTTAAACATGGATTCCTTTGCGGCCGGCGTGGCGTACGGGGTACGCAATATCAAGCTGCCTGTCACCTCGCTGGCTATCATCAGTATCATGTCCATGGGGGCAATAACCATGTCCATGCTGATGGGCAGCGCACTGGCCGGTTATTTTTCCCCAATCTTCGCCCACAGGCTGGGCGGAGTTATTTTACTGCTCATCGGCCTTTGGGTACTAATTCAGTCCCTGCAGGAAAGCAGGCGTAAAAACCGTGGTAAGGAGACCCCGGATGAGGATAATCCCAGTACCATAATAAAAATTCACATTCGTTCCCTGGGTCTGGTGATTCAAATCCTACGGGAACCATCCCGGGCCGACCTGGATAAATCAGGAACCATTTCATCCAAGGAGGCTGTCCTGCTGGGTTTAGCCCTGGCGCTGGACGCCTTTGCAGCGGGATTCGCCGTATCCATGCTGGGTTTTAGTATCCTGCCCACCGCGCTGATGGTTGGTATTGGGCACTTCGCGCTCACTTACCTGGGACTGCAGGCCGGCATGGGCGCCATAGCTACCGGTTTAAGCCAAAAAATAAGCACCCTGCCGGGATTCATTCTCATTGCTCTAGGTCTTTTTAAAATTCACTAGTTAGCCTCTCCTTAAAAAATTTTTGGTTGGTTTGGTGTAAAAGATTAAATCCCGGCAATGCTTCGTGTTCTGAAGCAGTTCGGCTGCTGCCGGACTATATTTTTACCACCCGGAAGGACAGGCCTAAAATCAGTCGAATATTAATAATTGTTGATCTAGGAGAATAATCATGCCTGTAGTGGGACTGACAGGAAACATAGGCAGCGGCAAGAGCACTGTGGCCCGTATGCTGAATGAACTTGGCGCTCTGGTTCTTGACACCGATCAAGTGGCCCGGGATGTGGTAGCGCCCGGCACCCCGGCACTGCAGAAAATAATGGCTGTTTTCGGCAGGCAGGCACTTAATCCAGACGGCACATTAAATCGTGCACGAATGGCACAACTAGTTTTTACAGACCCCCGAGCTCGGGATCGACTTAATGGCATAGTACACCCGGATATAAGAGCTGTAACCCTGCAGACCATTGCCGATTACAGAATAAATGGCAATGCACCGCTGCTGGTGATTGAAGCCCCCCTGATGATTGAAACAGGCATGCACCTTTTAATGGACGAATTGTGGCTGGTTACTGTAGATCCCGTAACTCAACTGGTCCGAGTAACCGCCCGAGACGGTTCCGAGGAAGATGCGCTCCGTCGTATGAACGCCCAACTGCCCCAGGAAGAAAAAATCCCTCTGGCCCACCGGATTATTGACAACAGCGGCACCCTGAATGCCACCAGGCTACAGGTGTTGCGGACATGGAAAGTAGCGATAAAAACAAACAGTCCGGAGTGATAGACATTGGCCCGCAGATACAGAATTAACATATTCAGATTACTGCTGCTTATCCTTTTAATAACAGCGGTTTTAAATTATGACGCCATAATAAAACAATTTTACCCCATGCCCTACTACAACGCTATATTCCAGCATTCCGCCAACGCCGGAATAGACCCCTACCTGCTTACCGCTATTATGAAAACTGAAAGCAACTTCAACCCCAACGCCGTCTCACCAAAGGGCGCCAGGGGTTTAATGCAGATTATGCCCGAAACCGGAGAGTGGATTGCCCGCCAAAGTGGTACCGGTCCCTTTCACCCTGACCTGCTTTTCGATCCTGACACCTGCATCAGCATGGGCGCCTGGTACATTGCCGACTTGCAGCAGGAATTCGGCGGCAACAAAATTATGGTGTTGGCTGCCTATAACGGAGGACGGGGTAACGTACGCAACTGGCTGGATGAAGAAAAAATTTCCGGGAACATCAGGGACATCGACAACATCCCTTTCCCGGAAACCAGAAATTTTGTCAGCAAAGTGTTGTGGAATTACAAGGTGTACAGTTGGTTATACGGCAAGGAATTAAGACACAAAATTTCATAATTACCTCTATACATGGGATATTTGAGTTTAAATATAGATTATTTTGACATAAGTTCTTTAATTCGACAAAATCTCTGAAGGTTTTTTTGAAATTTTCTTTAAGTACGTACCAAAACGGTACGTACTTTTTTATAACTTTTTCCGGAGTGACTTAAAATTGACTCAACAAACCCTAGCTTTACTAGGTGAAAACCTGCCTAATGCAATTATCATCACTGATCTGGATGGACTTATAACATTTGTAAATAAAGCCGCAGAACAGTGTACTGGCTATTTACGCCACGAATTGATTGGAAAATCGCCAATCATATTTAATAACGAGCCCAACGCTGATGATATTCAGCAAGAAATAATTAATTGTTTAAAAAACAGCCATAACTGGCGGGGTGAGTTGTCACAAAAACGCAAGGACGGCAGCACTTACCTGGCTGAGGTTAAAGTTTTTTCCATCCCAGACGAGCAGGGAGTACCAAATGCTTTCGCCAGCATACAACAGAATATAACTGTCAGCAAGCAGGCCCAAAAAATGGCTGAAATAGAGCAGCAGCGGTTGTTTTCCGTGCTGGATGAACTACCTGCGCTAGTCTATCTGCAGGCACCTGACTATACTATCCGGTTTGCCAACCGTTATTTTGGGGAACATATCGGCGTATCCAGGGAAAACCTCCATTGTTATGAGATAGTGGCCCAAGGCAACAATGAACCGTGCAAGCATTGCCAAACCTTAAAGGTTTTTGAGACCGGGTGTGCGCTGGAATATGAGTGGACTAGTCTCAAAGGACGCACCTATCAAATGTACTGTTATCCTTTTTATGATATAGATGATACAATGCTAACCCTGGTGCTGGGCATTGATATTACCGAGCGCAAGCAAGCGGAAGAAAAGCTGCGCGCCAGCGAGGAAAAATATAGACAAATTTTTAAATATGCGCCGGCTGGTATTTATGAGATAGACTTTGTAAATCAAAAATTTGTAAGTGCTAACGATGTAATACTTGAGTACTTGGGGTATACAAAAGAAGAATTTTACGCTTTAAATCCGTTTGAAATACTGACCCCGGAAAGTAGAAAACATTTTAGAAATCGTTTAAAAAACCATTTTCTAGGCTCAAAAGTTCCCATGGTAACCGAATTTAAAATTAGAACCAAAGACGGCCGAGAAATATGGTCTATAATTAATGCCCGGTTTATGTATAAAAACGGCAGCCCAGTAGGAGCCACTGTTGTAGCCCATGACATTACTGAACGTAAAAACTTAGAAGTACAACTAATTGAGCAAAAAAAACGTCTAGAAGAACAATTGTTATATTCCAACGCTTTAAATCAAATTGCTGAAAACATAATTATTAATAGCGAAACTAATACAATATTAAGCAATACCGCGGCCATTATCGGTAAAACCCTTGCTGTAGACCGTTCCCTAATTTATGATATTGATTTTGGCCACTACCATGTTAAAGGGCTGTCGGAATGGCTAAACCCCGAATCACCTGGGATAACACCAACTCTGGATACATACAGCCTGGACACTTTCATTGGCGGCAGTACATTCATGCTGGAACACAGGGAGTGGATAGAAAGCCACTTTGACTGTGTCAACCCCCAGGCCGTCAATGACGGTTCCGGGGAAGTACTGCACAACTATATGCATATTAAGAGCGGGCTGTGGTACCCTTTTTCTTTTCGGGACCGGGCTTATTATTGCTTGGTTTTTAATCAGGTCATGTACCGCCGCACCTGGAAACAGGATGAAATAAATTTTTTAAAAGCAGCCGCCAGTCAGGTGGAAATTGCCATCCAAAAAATAGACATGCAAAACAAAAGAGACCGGGCGGAAAAAGCATTACGCGATAATGAAGAACGCTTGCGCATTATCACCGACAATATGTTAGATATGCTTTGTTTAACTGATGAAAACTTTATTATTAGGTATGCCAGTCCTTCATATAAAAAATGGCTGGGCTTTAAACCAACAGACCTCGTTGGCAGTTCGATCTTTGAATTTACACACTCTGACGACTTGCCTGGTGTGATGGCGGTTGTAAACGAAGCACTAATGACCAAATCTTCGGGGAAGGCAATCTTCCGGTACCGGCATCGTAACGGAAGCTACTTATGGATAGAATGCAGTGGTAGCCTTTTACTGGACGAAAAAGGCTACGTTACCGGAACTGTATTCTGCAGTCGCGATATAACAGCAAGTAAAATAGCCGAAGAAAGAATTAAAGAATCTGAATCGCTGTACCGTACCATTTTTGAAAACACCGGAACTGCAACAATAATTAGTCTTGAGGACACGACAATAGAACTAGTTAACACGGGGTTTGCCAAACTGTCCGGCTATGCCAAAGGTGAAATAGAAGGGGAAAAAAGTTGGATTGAATTTGTGCTGCCGGAAGATTTGGATGAACTGGTTAAATGCCATTTTGACAGGCTATTGGAACCGGACATGGTACCAACCAGGTTCGAGTTTCGTTTTGTGGATAAGCTAAAAAACATCAGGAATGTATTGATGTCAGTTGCCCCAATACCGGGAACGCACAAACATGTGGGGTCCCTGCTGGACATAACTGAGATAAAAAAATTTCAAGAAGAAATGACCCGCTTGGAACGACTTAACCTCGTTGGTCAGATGGCCGCCGGCATTGGCCATGAAGTAAGAAACCCAATGACCACAGTGCGTGGTTTTTTGCAAATGTTCGCTGAAAAGAAAGAGTTCAATGCCAATAAACCGCATTTTGAACTGATGATTGAAGAACTAGACAGGGCAAATTCAATCATTACCCAGTTTCTATCGCTGGCCAAAAACAAACCCATAAAAAAAGGAATGCATGATTTTAATGTAATTATAAAGAGACTTTACCCTTTGATACAGGCGGATGCTTTTAAATTTAATATGTCGGTAAAGCTAGAGTTAAATGAAATAGCCAATATTTATGCAGATGAAAAAGAAATTTGCCAGCTTATTCTCAATCTGACCCGAAACGGGATAGAAGCAATGTCCCCGGGTGGTAACCTGACTATTAAAACCTTCATGAATGGCGAAAACATGGTACTTGCAATACAGGACGAGGGCTGCGGCATTAAACCAAAAGTGTTGGAAACATTAGGTACACCCTTCGTAACCGACAAAGACAACGGCACAGGGCTAGGATTGGCAGTCTGCTACAGTGTTGCAGCCCGACACAACGCAATTATCCATGTAAAAACTGACTCAAGCGGGACGACATTTTTTGTTACATTTAACAAATAGGATTTGCGCGCATGCTTTGCTGACCGCTACCAAAAATGTTGGATTATAATAACATTTAGCGCTATTGTTGAACATAAGCTCATACAAGAAATGTTTTTATAATTAATTGAATATTTTGAACTATTCGTTGTATAATTAATTACTTGATTTTTTGCAGTTATTAAAAATGCTTCAGGAGGTGCATTTATGGTTGACCCTAACAGGGTTTGGTTTAAGAATTATCAGGCTGGAGTCCGTCCCAGTATTAATTATCCTGATTTGACCATGCCCCAATACCTAGACAAAGCAGCCGGTGAATTCCCGCAGCAAGATGCTATTCTATTTGCCGGTGTAAAAATGCCCTATCAAATGCTTGCCGCCATGGTAAATATGTGCGCGGGCGCCCTTGTCGATTTGGGTGTGCAAAAAGGTGACCGAGTGGCTATAATGGCTCCCAACTGTCCCCAATATGTCTTAGGTTACATGGCCACGCTAAAAATGGGTGCAACAGTTGTACAAGTAAACCCCATGTATGTTGAGAAAGAGTTGGATCATATTTTAAATGATTCTGGTGCTGAGACAATTATTGCCTATGATGCGTTTTACCCACGAATTAAGTACATCCGTAACCAGACACCGTTAAAGAATGTGATCCTTTTTGCTTTAGGCCAACCTTGCGGAGCCGCCGATGAAAACGCGCTGCTAGCCGAGGATTTGTTAAAAAAATACCCCCCGGTATTTAACCAGGTACCTGTGAGTATGGACGAGGACGTCGCTGTGTTCCAGTACACCGGCGGCACTACCGGGGTGTCCAAAGGTGCCATGCTGACCCACCGCAACATTTCCGCCAACGTCCTTCAGTTGTTGGAGTGGATGAAGGATATCGAATACGGTAAAGAAAAAATCCTGAGTATTCTACCGTTTTTCCACTCGTACGGCATGACCACGTGCATGAATCTAAGCATAATAAATTCCTCAACCATGATTGTTTTGCCACGGTTTGAGATCAAAGAATGCCTGGAAGCAATTAACGTGTATCAACCCACACTGTTTCCCGGCGTACCCACCATGTATATTGCCATTAACAACTTCCCCAATGTACAGGCATATAACATCAAGTCAATTAAATACTGCATCAGTGGTTCGGCACCGTTGCCGGTGGAAGTCGCAGAAAAGTTTGAGGCTATTACCGGAGGTTTTCTGGTGGAAGGGTATGGGCTATCCGAGGCCACCCCGGTAACCCACTGTCAACCGCTGGCCGGTATGCGTAAAGCCGGCTCCATCGGCTTGCCCATGCCTGATACCGACAGCAAAATAGCAGACCTGGAAACCGGTGCAAACGAAATGCCCCCCAATGAATTAGGCGAACTGTGTGTTAAGGGTCCCCAGGTAATGAAGGGATACTGGAACATGCCGCAAGAGACCGAGCAGGTGCTGCGCAACGGCTGGCTGCACACCGGCGATATTGCCAAAATGGATGATGATGGATACTGTTTTATAGTTGACCGCAAAAAGGACATGATTATTTCCGGCGGCTATAACATTTACCCCCGAGATATCGAGGAAGTATTGTTTGAGCACCCCAAAATTATGGAAGCTGTTGTAGCCGGAGTACCGGACGAATATCTTGGGGAAGCGGTGAAAGCATTTATTGTGCTGAAGCCGGGCGAAAGTGCCACCGAAAATGAAATCATAGACCACTGCCGGGCAAACCTGGCCAAATATAAGGCGCCCAGAAAAGTGGAGTTCCGCACCGAACTGCCCAAAACCATTGTAGGCAAGGTGTTAAGAAGGATTTTACGGGACGAGGAGGCTAACAAGTAGTAATCTAATTCATCGCATATTTTGGTAAGACTGGTCGCATTAGTGACCAGTCTTACTTATGCCCGGATATACCCGGATTTTGTGCAAAGGGTACGCTTCGCCCTCCACAAAAAGATTCATTTTTGATCCAGCTTATGGGGTGATTTTTTTTTGCTTCGGGCCTAATCGGTCAAGTTTACTGCTGTGACGCAGAATGTTTATTTAGCGCAACAGCTAAAGATTTTGTTATAATGTACCTACAGTAAAATAATGTATTTAAAATAGGGGTTGCAAAATGGATAAATGCATTTATTGTGGTTCAAATAATATTGAAAAGGGCATATCCGTAGGTTCAGGAAATTTTAAAACAGGCTTAAGGCATGTCAATTTTCTTGTTCCACAAGTAGAGTGGTTCTATGCCGATTTATGTAAAGATTGTGGTAGCGTAAGAATATATGTAAAAGAAACAAATAGAAATTGGGATTAATGTTTATCTTTTTTATTCACTGACACAAAAGCAAGGTTAAACAGTCCTCGCTCGCTTACATATTTATTAGCCATAAAAAACATACTGGTTAAACGGGAAAACCTAGTGGAATGCAAAAAAAGAATGGACTTATATGTCCATTCGATAAAGGTCTTTAATGATGATTGTATTGACATTATATTTAAGATTCCGCTTAGTGCGGATAAAGATGGTGTCGGAGGCGGGACTTGAACCCGCATGGTCTCCCATACGCCCCTCAAACGTACGCGTCTGCCGATTCCGCCACTCCGACCCGTTTTCGTGCAAATATCATTATAAGTTTATCGGTGCTGTTTGTCAAGGTGCACATTTTTCCCAAAATAGCACGTTGGATGAGTTTTATTGGTATTCTTAGATATCAACTAAGTAATGTGTGAGTCCTTGAAAAGTTGTGTGTTTTTTTGCAGGGTATTATACGAATGTTGAGTTACCAGCCCCACAATACAGCCTGTTATAAGGGCCGAGACAAGCAGAACAGGAAGGTATACGTAAATCCGAAAGTCCTGAACAATAATGCTGGCCACAAACAGCTGCCCAATATTGTGAACAACAGCACCCACCAGGCTAATGCTGATAATGCTGATATGGCTCGATAATTTCTTCCATAGTAATATCATAACCAGCGCGCTTAGCAGGCCACCGGTAATGCTGAATAAAAAACTAAACGGGCCTCCTCCAAGTAGGGCTGCCAGGGAGCAACGCACGATAACAATAAAAATAGCTTCCTTAAACCCCAGCAGAAGTATGGCCAGCATGGTGATGATATTGGCCAGTCCCAGTTTTACACCGGGAATGGCAATGGGAAGCACAAAGAATCTTTCTACTAGATTAAGTGCGGTTGCCTGGGCAACGAACAAAGATATGATAACTAGGCGCCTGGTTGTTAGCATTGTTCTATACCTCTCACGGTTAGTATTAAGGGCTAAAAGAGCTAATACGATATATCATCAATATCAGCAGGCTTGCCTTCAATAATAACTTTTAGTCCGTTGGGTACGCACACGGACATCTGGCCGGGTTTGGACAGCCACCCGGTGTTGACACATATTTTGTTGGGGCAGTTCGATTCTTTAACCCGCACCTGACCGTTCTTTATTTCTATTATATTAAAATGACCGCCATCATCGGTGATAATAAACTCCGTAACCGGAACGGCTGTTAAATTAATCCGCTTATAAATTGTTCCGTTTTTGTATATCGATGTTGTGTTTAGTTCGGAACTTTGGTTCTGTTCGAAAAAGTGCCTGGCGGAGAAACTTAATACTATGGCCAGAACCAGTAGCAGCGGTATAAGTTTGTTAATGTTTTTCATAAGCTGAAATCGCCGTCAGTCAGCTTGAAATCCTCAATTCCCCGGGTTGTAAACACCTTTTTATCTGCCGCAATCAATATTGCATCTACACCCTGCAGGCTGTCCACAAGTTTTATCCCTTTTTCCAGGCCCAAGACGAAGACTCCGGTGGATAGAGCGTCAGCGGCAATGCCCTGGTCGGCAATAATGGTCACGCCTATCAAATCACTCTCAGAAGGATGGCCGGTATTTGGGTCGATAATATGGTGATATCGTTTACCATCTTTTATAAAGTAACGTTCGTAAGCACCTGAACTCACCACCGATTTGTCATCCAACTGTACAATGCCCAGGAAGGTGCCCCTTGGGGCCAGGGGATTTTGGATCCCGACACGCCAATGGCTGCCGTCCTTTTTTTTACCGATGGCCACAATATTGCCACCTAAATTAATCATGCCGCTTTTGATTCCGTTAGCCAGTAATATTTGTTTTGCTTCGTCACCGGCATAGCCCTTGGCAATGCCGCCCAGATCAACTATTTGCCCCTGGTGGGGAAGATATGCCGTGCAATTGGTTCCGTCTTGGGCAAGTTGCAGTGATTTATAATTAACTAGGGCAATGCTTTTTTGAATATCCTGCTCAACAGGTACTTTTCCGTTTCCGGAGTTAATGCCCCAAAGCTGTACTAGGGATCCGATGGTGGGGTCAAAGGCTCCTCCTGTGATAGCAGCAAATTCAGTGGCCTGACTTAAAACGTGATATGTCTGTGCACTTAATACTGTTTTTTCTTTGCCGGCTCCCGCATTTAAAAGGGCTATTTCGCTGTCTCCGCTATGAGCCGACATCTTGTCTTCGATATCCTTAACCCGGCTAAAAACTTCATTACAAATCAGGTTGGCTTCTTCGCCCGTTTCAATGCTTACTGTAATGTCAGTTCCTAACAGGTATTTCTCGGCGGTAAAGACTTCAGTGGAGACTTTTTTTTCAGCTGTGCAGCCCGTTAGTACGAATAACAAAATTACAAGCATAGTCAAGTATTTTTTTACCACGGGGTCTTTTCCTCCTGCCAAAGCTTGATTAATCCAAATTATTAATGGCTAAATGGTTAACTGTTAAAGCCCATGAGAAAATCCTGCTCATGGGCTCCACTTACATTGATTCGCCTTGTCTAAAGTATTTAATTCTGGCCTGCTTCCACCGGGCCGGCTGCCAGAGCCTGCGCTACCAGGGCATTGAAACTGCCTGAAGCATATGTGGCGCCGGAGACTGCGTCCACCAGGTCTACGTTTTGGGCACTGACCAGTGCGGTTTCCAATGCCTTGATTGCTTCCAGCATATCTTGGCCGGCGACTTGTTTGTACTGTTCCAGGTAAGCCTCGTCCTGGCTTTTGTAGACCCCTTGTTCGTTAACTTCGTCAAATTTAGCTTCGGATATTATGCCATCCATTACGGTTACTTCCACCATGGCTTTCCAACCGTGCTCGTTGAACGCCGGTTCTTCTGCCTTGTAAGTTCCGTCGGCTAGAAGTTCGTCAATAATTATAGTTTTTGTATCCTGATCCCAGCCAATCCTTTTACCCATTGCTTCGCCCATGGCCCGAACAGGCAGATAAGTTTTACCGTCAATAACCACCGGTTGTTCGGACAACTCAGCTTTCTCACCGTTAATGTTGAAATTGAAGTTGGCTGCAAGGGCTTCAAAGGTTGTTCCCGACGCGAATACCAAACCTGCGCTGGCAAACAACGTAATGGCCAAAAGGATACTCATTAAATAGAATTTTTTATTGTTCCTCAAACTCTCCCCTCCTTTCTTTATTTTTTAACACACACTTAATATTAACCAATAAAGGAATGTTTTGCAATATAAATTATGGTTATGTTCATATTTTCATAAACTTTTATGTGTATAGCACCTAAGTATTAAAATTTGACACGTATGTTGACGCTGGCATGAATAGCAGAGCGGTTAAATGGTAGCAATTTCCTTGGTATTTGCATAGCATAAAGCGAGAAGTAAATGAAGTGGGGAGGAAAAAACTATGGGTTACGGCGGAGGTGCCACTACCGGCGGCGGCTACACCGGCGGTAGTTATTTTGATGGCAGCTTTATCCTCTTCCTAGTCCTAATCCTGTTGGTCTTTGGTATGGGGTTTTGGGGCTTTGGCGGCGGTTGCGTTAGTTAAACTATCATAAAAAATAGGGAGTGATTTTTTAATGGGTTACGGTGCAGGCGGAAGTTCTAATGGGGGCTTTATACTCTTTTTAATCCTGATCCTGCTGGTCTTCGGTACTGGATTTTTCGGCGGCTATGGAGAATATGAAGCTAAGTAAAATCAAAGTTTAGATTTTAGTTTGAACTTATTTAAACACCCTCTTTGTGAGGGTGTTTTTGTACCAAGAAGCAGAAACCGGGTAGAAGATACAGCGGGTACCATAAAGATAAATTCACTAAATAAAATTACAGAGTTGTTGCTTTGGATGTTAAGCACAGAAATAAAGAAAATAGATTAAATATTCATTTTCTGGAGACTAACAGATTACCCTGGGTATCCAGCTCAGCTAAGGCCACTTCTTTGCTGAATTCCTTTATGCCCTGGTAACTTAACGCGCTTAAAAGCCAGTCCTTGGTCAAGTTAGCATGGCGAAGATTATTCTCTAAAATGGACCCATCCATGACCAGGGGCAAAGTAAGTCCCTCGTATTGGGTTGGAACACTCAAGTCACTGGGGTTAACAGGTCTTTTTTGGGACTTGGGAAAGGCCGATAACCTCCCCTGAGGCTCCAAGACAGCAAACTCAACATCGGTTACCTTATCGTATCCTTTTGCCCGCAGCAAACCCATAAACTGGTTTAAACTCAAAGAAGTTGCTTTTAATGCCGACATATCCAACTGGCCGTTTTTGACTACCACCGTTGGTGAATGCTCCATAATTGGGGTCAGTTTGTTGAAAATAGCTAGGTGTGAGGTTATCCAAATAAGAAAAATTAGCAGGCCCGTTCCATAGACGGCCCTCATAGTTACTTTTGTTACCAACGGTTCGGCAGCCACATTGGACAATATAAAAATCCCGGCTATTTCATAAGCGGTCATTTCCGCAATGGCTTTTTTTGTTAATACGCGGGCCCCAAAGTAGGCTATAAGAAAGATTATAATTACCTTCGTCCCGTAGGCAAACAATTCCACTTTCGGTTGACCTCCTAAATACCTGAAAATACCGTGGTTATAGTCATAACTTCTTCTTTTAACCCGCCAATTTGAGTTATTACATCGTCTGCCTGATTTTTCACTAAAACGGCAGCTTCATTTAATTCACGTCGGAAAGTGCTTAAATCCTCAGGAGAGTTTGTGACTCTGATTAAGAATTCATTGGCCATGAAGGTATTATTTAACAAAGAAATTTCGGCCCCTGCCTGTTCCCAGTCTTCCTGGATAACGCTGCTTTCGAGTCTATCCAGGGCCGATAGCATAATTTTATTTGGGTCGTTTAATCCAACGTTAAATCCGTACCACATAAACCCGACTGTTACTACCCAGACCAGGGCCAACCAAAGACGGATTTTTTCCCGGTCAAAATACATCTTTTCACCTCCCGGATTTAAAGGCCACCGCTAGGATGCAGTTCTCTCTGAAGCTGAATTTTTAAGGCTATAATAAAATCTCCCCTGCGTATCAAGCATTGCAGCAAGAACATCTTTAGGGGAACTGATCTTAAAATTTTGTAGTTGTTCATAAAGCCACTTTTCAGATAAATTGTTCCTCTTTAAATTTTCATTAATAATGTTGCCGTCTTCAATAAGCATGGTAGGGTACCCTTCATATTTTGTTGCTAAACCCAAGTCCTGAGGTGTTACAGCTCTATTCTGGGATTTTGGCAGGACGCTTATTTTACCTTCTGGTTCAAGGATGGCAAACTCAACTTGTCCCAAAAAGAAATAACCTCTAATCCTTAATTGTGACATCAAATCATCAAGATTAATCCTGGTTTTTTTCATGGCCTGTTCAAGAAGCTTGCCGTTTTGCACTAAAATTATAGGCTCTTCCTCTACAACTCTTCTTAACCTGGAAAACTTCAGTGATAAAATACTTAAAATTATTTGAAAAACAGCCAATGCGCCCACTGTTATCATTACCCCACCAAGACCGCTGGTACTGCTGCTGAGCGCACCGGCCGCGGTGCTTCCGATTATAATACTTATAATGAAGTCAAAAAGGGTTAACCTGCCGATTTCCCTCTGCCCCATTAGCTTGGCTAATAATAATAAGTAAAAATATATAACCGCTACCCTTGCCAACCACTGAACTACGGTAAGGCTTTGTTGGGCTTCCCAAAAAGGCATTTATTAAGTTCCTCCTTACGTTTAGGTTATATGATGCCCGTTGAGGTTGTTTTTATAGGTTACATTAGGTAGGTTGCAGAATAGTTGTGACTAAATTTAATGCCACCTTTTTTCACTCGAGATGGGTTAAGTTTAAGTGTTGGTAACATTTACCTTGTGGTTTTCATAATATAAGTCAACTAAATTAATAAACATAAAAAAGGAGGCTAAATCTATGGGTTATGGCGGAGGTGCCACTACCGGCGGCGGTTATACCGGTGGTACTTACTTTGATGGAAGCTTTATCCTCTTTTTGGTCCTGATCCTGCTGGTATTCGGTATGGGATTTTGGGGCTTTGGGGGCGGCTATGGTGGGTATAATAAGAAATAAATAGCATTTCAAATTTGTTTTTATAATTCCCTATTAAAGGGAATTATTTTTCGTGGTGTGGCCATAGTCTTTAACCAAAAAGTCTATAAAACGTAATAGGCACTTGACGAGTAAACATGAATCTTTTTTAGAATCCCCTGATTCTTACAGCAAGGTTACATAAGTTTACATCCTGATGGATACAACTAAAAAAAATTCTAGGGGGGAAATAATATGTTTAAACATGATAAAAACCTATTACAAATGGTTCGGGTGGAGAAGCCTAACCCAACCTATGCCGCAATGTTAACAGAGCAGCTTGGCGGTCCGCAGGGCGAACTTAAAGCAGCAATGCAATATATTTCCCAGAGTTTCCGAATAAAAGATCCTGAAATTAAAGATCTTTTTATGGATATTGCCGCTGAGGAATTGAGCCACATGGAAATGGTTGCCACCGCCGTAAACCTTCTAAACGGTCATGATGTCAACGCCCAAGCGGTACAATCGGGAACTATTGAAAGCCAGGTATTAACTGGCCTTGCTCCCTATCTTACAAACGGTTCCGGTGTTCCCTGGACTGCTGCGTATGTTAACGTCACCGGTGATTTACCAGCCGATCTTCTCTCTAACATTGCTGCGGAACAAAGGGCAAAAGTAGTTTACGAGTACCTCCACAGGCAAATCAACGACAAACATGTGAGGCAGATGATTGACTTCCTTCTTAACCGTGAAGAGGCACATAACACTCTATTTAGGGAGGCTTTCACAAAAATCCAGGATACAGGCTCAAATAGGGACTGGGGCGTAGATAAGGATGCCAGGCTTTATTTTAACCTATCCAAACCGGGTAAATACTTCGATGTTCAGGATCCGCAAGCTCCCGCCTTTCAAAATCCAGATCAGCAGCATTAGCATTTGAAACCCTTGAAAAATATGGACTGCCAACCATAAAAAGGAGATGTGATATGTGAATCCAATAAAGGAAGGATTTATCCAGTCCGGGCGTTATCAGTTTTTTTATAGAAATATTGGCCAAAACGGTCCTGCTGTGGTTTTTATTCATGGAATACCGACACATTCATTTCTCTGGCATCAGGTGATGACTTTTTTAGGTGACCGGTATACTACAATAGCACCTGACCTTTTGGGGTATGGCCAATCTTCCAGAGGCCCTATTGAAGACTTAACTTTGCACAGCCAAGCGCAACATATCCTTTCCATTTTAGATCAATTAGGAATAGAAAAAGCCCATTTTGTAGGGCACGACCTTGGCGGGGGAATCGTGCAAATACTGGCTGTTAATAATCCTGAACGGGTTATAAGTATTACCGTTGCCGACGGCGTTTGTTTTAGCAACTGGCCATTACCTACGGTGGTATCAATGCGCTGGCCCACAGCGCCTGAATTTGAACCCTCACCATTAATAATCCAACAAATGCTGCGGGTGGGGATGCATAATCAAAAAATGCTCACAGCAGATATAATTGAAGCTTTTACATCGCCTTTTAAGACTCCTGAAGATTATAAAGCTCTACAGCTGGCAGCCGGCGCTTTAGAGCATCATGAAACTCAGGTTTTAGTTCCCCACTTGCCGTTTATCACTGCGCCAACAACCATCCTATGGGGACAATATGATCGTTTTCTCCCTGCGTACTGGGGCCTGAGATTGCATCAGGCCATACCAAATTCCCGATTACGTATTCTTCCGAATTGCGGCCATTATTCGATGTTGGATAATCCGCAACTTTTCTCAAATGAGCTCATAAGCCATCTACAACAATTAAGTGCAATTCCCAACGTGATTTATAGGGAAATACAGCCTTCTATTTCATTAACTTGGAAACCCCAACTGGAACTGTACAAAGAAAGTAGTGCCATAAGGGCCGGACTCGGCATTCATCCTTGCATTGTGCCTGGCAACAATACTGTAACAAACCGCGAGTCCTAAACCCGTACCGTTATCTTTGGTGGTAAAAAATGGGGTGCCCAGTTTAGAAAACACCTCCGGTTCAATTCCAGTGCCCTGGTCTTGAAAAGCTAAAACCACTTCTTGACCCTCAACATACGTTTTAATTGTTAAACTCCCACCCGGTTGCATTGCTTCCAAACCATTACGTGCCAGATTAAATATAAGTTGGCGGATTTCTTTATCGTCTAGTATCAAATCTGGTATGCTGTTTAACTGTAATATTAGTTGTTTATCTAAACTGTAAGCATCGGCCTGGATAAGTGGAGAAATAGTTTGCAATATGGAATTTAGGTTATGCATCTGTTTCTTTTCTGGCTTCTTTTTAGCTAGAGAAAGAAATTGTGTAATTATGCTATTGGCCCTGTCTAGTTCTTCAAGCATTAGATCAAAATATCCAATGTAATCATTACACTTCTCTTTGCCTTTTAACAGTTGCAAAAAGCCATGCACAGTGGTCATGGGATTCCTAACTTCGTGACCGATACCCGCCGCCATCTGACCAATTAGATTTAACCGTTCAAACCTGGCCATCTCTATTTGCACCTGCCGGCGTTCTGTTACATCACGAGCCACCTCCACAATACCAACGATTGCATCTTTCTCTATCACCGGGTAAGCCTTAACCAGCCAAATACTCCCGTCAGGACCAATTGTTTCTCTTTCTTCAAATTTGCCGGATGCAAGGGATTTTTTAACCGGACAGCCCGGGCACGGATCTTCACGATGATACCAAACTTCATAGCAATGAAGTCCCACTAATTGAGCAGCGGTCATGCCGCCTGACTTACCGGCAGATTTATTGGCCCACTTAATAATCATGTTTGGATCATGATAAACTACCAGTTCTGATATAGACTCAAGAATAATTTCCTTATCACGTTGCGCCCTTCTTAAAGCCGCCTGCATCTGCTTGCTCTCTGTAATGTCACTAAATAAACTTAAAAAGCACCTTTCACCACTAATATCAATTAACTCCACTGAAAGAAGCCCTGTTCTTACCTCACCTGCTTTTTTGCGGAACTTAAACTCCACATCGTAAATGGCACCGTTACTTAATATTTCCTTACCATACCGGGTTCTTTCATCTACATCAAACCAGATGCCTAATTTAACCGACGACCTGCCTAAAAGTTCTTCCCGGTTAAAACCGGTAACGTTAATAAAACTTTTGTTAACATCGATATAATAGCCATCTAAGGTTGTAATGGCCATGGCAGCAGGATTACTATGAAACGCTTTGGCAAACCGCTCTTCGGATACGCGCAAAGTTTCTTCTGCCTTTTTGCGCTCGGTAATATCAATGCCCGAAACTAACACCATTGGGGTGCCGTCAACATCATAATACGGATTGTAGCTTACCTGGAAAGTGCGCCCATTACACGCGGTGCGTTCACACACACAGGGATTCTGCTTTTCCATCACATATAATGCCGGGCAGTTCTCACATGGAACAGACCTACCCTCAATAATTGAATAACATAGTTTGTCCCCCGGTTCACCAAATAACTCTCTGAAATAACGGTTGGCAAAGCAGACACGATAATTTGGAGTTTGGAGGTAAAGCAGTGCCGGAAGTCCATCCAGGAGAGAAAACAGTCTCTGCCGTTCAGTTTCCAGCGCTTTCTCTGCTTGTTTGCGCCAAGTGATATCCCGAACGACAACTTGCACCGCGGGCTTACCTTTAAAGTAAAGCGGAGCCGCTGCAACCTCCACATCGATAATACTTCCGTCAGACACAATAAATTTTTCTTCAGCTAAAGCGGCAGTTTCACCACTGATTAACATTTGCTGTACTCGTTTCTTTACTAGTTGGTGGAAATCAGGGTGAACAAAATCCATCGCCTGCCTTCCAATTAGTTCCTGGGGGCTTGCAACACCGTAAAGTTTTGCCCCCATATTGTTAATTAAAATAATTTTACCTTCACTATAAACGGCTATAGCATCCGGTGATAGTTCAACCAGCTTGCGATATCGTTCCTCGCTCTCCCTCAATGCTTCAATATCACGCTGAATGCTGGCCCACGCAATAATTGCACCATCTTTTTGTTGTACGGGGAACATTTCCAATTCCGCTTTATATTTGCTGCCTTTTTTGCGCTGCTGTAAAATCTCTCCACACCAGTTTTTATTACGCTGCATGCAATTAACAATTTGTTGCTGAATTTCATCGGCATTTATTTCGGCATTAAAAATGACTGGAAACTGCCCAATCAATTCCCGGTGCTGGTAACCGGTTAATTTTTCGATAGCCTTATTAACATAAATTATGCGACTGTCCAAATCGGTAACGATAATTCCGTTAGGGAGGTTCTCAACCAAGTCGGCAAGTATACCTTGCATTTTGTTTGCCTGTTTCAATGCTTTAATTTGCCCGCGCAACAGTTTATTTTCCTCTATTAGTTGTTCTTTTGACTTATCTTCCTCTTTCAAACAATATAACCTCATTTCTTTACTGTAAAAGTTAAAGTTATATTTATTTTACAAATTGCCTGTCATATCCTTTGGGGAAAATGTCGAACATTGGGCAATGGGTATTTTTTTACAGAAAAACCTATTAATAAACCAAAATAGCGCCCTGTAAGGGCGCCGCTGGTATACCGTATGGGGAATTTAGTATGTAAATGAAAAAACCCTTAAATCCAAGTGCTAATCCTGAAATTTTTGAATTAATACTTCAAGGATCTGCTCGGCCTGCTCATGCGGTACCTGACAAGTCCCTACGTTGAAATGACCACCGCCACCGTACTGCAACATAACCGAGCCGATATTTTTATTAGAGTTGCGATTGATAATGCTTTTACCGCAGGTGAACACGGAATTGCCCAGTTTGCCTTCGATAGCCCAAATGCTTATATTCACGTCGGGACACAACGCATACGGAATAAAGCGGTTCCCTGAATAAATGGGGTCAACTCCACGCAGGTCGGTTACCAACACATTATTATGAACAGTGGAATACTTTCTGACCATTTTTTTAAATAATTCAGTCTGTTCGAAATACAGGTCAACCCTTTCCCTGACATCATAATCACTAAGGATCTGGTCAATTGATTTATACCTGATATCGTTAGCCAGTTTCTCCATTAGTTGATAGTTGCTAATCCGAAACTGGCGAAACCGTCCCAACCCGGTTCGTGGATCCATTACAAATGCAAGCAGTACCCAACCTTCAGGGTTAAGTATCTCTTGCACTGTAAACTGAGCAGCATCAGCCTTGTCAACAGCAGCCATCAACTCATTAAGATTAGCGCCAAATTTACTACTACCACCGTAATAATTATAGATAACCCGAGCGCAGGACGGGGCTTGTTCAGACCGACCGGCAAATTCTTCTTTCAGACTCCCGCGTTCTTCTTCCGAGCTGTGGTGGTCAAACCAAAGGCCGCAGCCCTTGGCAAATGGAACATTCGCCAGGATGTCATTTTTATTAACCTCAATTAAACCATCCTGAACATCTTTGGGGTGGACAAACTTAAAAGAATCGACAAGGTTAAGTTCAAGCAAAAGGGTGGCACATGCCAGACCATCAAAATCGGAACGCGTTAATAATCTCACTTTATCAGGCACCTCCGTGACCAGTTGAATATAATAAGTCAAATTATAAGTAGATTTACTTTCGACAAAACATAGTATCGTTCCTGTTTATTTTTCAAATCCCACCATAATTTTGTAATTACTTATTTAAATTACTTTCATTTATTAAAGTTACACTTTAATTATTCGTATCACTGTCTTCTGGGGGCTTACTTTTGGGTTTCTTACTTTTTCTATACTTTTGAACAAAGATTAGTGTAACGGTTAATACTAACCCACCGACAATTAAATAAAGGTAATAATCCACTAAAAAGCTTAGAATCTCGGCTTGATTTTGCCCAACAACATAGCCAAATAATATAAGTGATATAATCCAACAGGTTGCTCCTATAATTGCGAATGTCATTACCTTAATAAACGGCATTTTACATACCCCTGCTATATATGGCACAACACTGCGGGCAACCGGTAAAAAATAGGCTATTATGATGGCAAAATTCCCAAACCGGGTAAACCATGTTTCCAATCGGGTTATTTTTTCGGGGGTAATAAATACATACTTGCCGTATTTTTGAATAAAGGGCACACCCAGTTTGCTTCCAATGGTATAGCCACTGGCAAAACCACCTAATGTACCCACCAGAGCCACAATAAAAATCCGCTGCAAATCAAATATCCCCAAGGTTACAAAGTAACCGGAGAGCACGAGCATGGTTTTTGAAGGCATGGGTATACCCATAGTATCAACAAACATCGTTACAAACAGGGCCCAATAACCATGAAGGTTAACTAATTCAATGGCTAAATCTTTATAATCCACCCGACATACCACCAAACATTATATAATTACTGCTTTGTTATCTTCCCTTCCGAATATATCCCGATATTTAAAAAAGTGCAACCTTTGGCTAATTAGCGTTTAATGCAATACCACCGCCGCAACAATAAATATAATATAAAATACGCCGTTAAAAGCAAGTGTTGCCGGACGGATGGCTTTTTTTATCCGCAAGGTCAGATAAACAACACTGGCCCCGACTAGTGCCAGTAAAGCACTGATAAGAGCCAAACCCGACAACTCCCACGGTGTTAAAGCGATACCCAGTGCGGGAATCATCGAACTTTGAAACACCATGGCACCGGTTATGTTACCCAGGGCCAAAGTGTCCTTGCACTGGCGCACCCAAATCAGGCTATTAAATTTCTCGGGCAGTTCTGTGGCAATAGGCGCAATAAAAATAGCCAACACAAATGGGGATATATGCAGTATTTCAGCCACATGCGTAATACCTTGCACAAATAAATGTGCACCGACGATAATGCCCCCCAGGGCGGTAAGCACCTGCAGCACTATTACCCTGGTTGACGGTTCCTGCTGTTTTCTGGCAAAATGCAGGGGTTTTAGTTCGGTTTCGCAAAGGGTACTGCCAGCCTTAAGTGTACGGGCAACATAAAAAAAGTAAGCCAACACAAGTAATACAGCCACGGGGCTTTTAAAATCCTGGGGTAAAAATGCAGCCAGAATAGCTATCGAGTAAACCAGCATAAAGAAGCCAAGATCCCGTCTCATTATGGATTGGTCTATCAACATGCACTCCCGCTTTTCTCCATTCACCTTGCATATCAATGCGGCAATACCGGTGATAGATAAAGCTAGTGTAGCCAGCATAAAAGGCGCTCCTAAAATAGCACCAATGCCTATCTCGTGCGACGCTTCACCGGTGCCAAACAAAATAGCCATAACGGGGATCATCGACTCGGGCAAAGCTGTACCCACTGCAGCCAGTACACTGCCCACCGCTCCCTCGGATAGTTTTAACTTTTTACCCAGCCATTCTATCCCATTGGTAAAAAGTTCAGCGCTAAACAAGATTAACGCCAGTCCACCAACCAGGTACAATGTTATAAACATAGTCTATTCCTTTCTCAGTTTTAAGTTTGTTAAACAGAACTTTGAGACTTGTCTTTTTCAAACCTTAATATATACAAAAAGCGAGACCTTCACGCTAATTGCGCGAAGGTCTCGCCTAGCTGTTTAAATAAGCTATGTCAAACCGGGCCCGATGGCCGTACTGACGATTTGACAACCCGGAAACCGGGCGACTACTCCCCTTTGAAATTAATTCTACATGGTTAGCTATCTGTAGTCAATTAAAAGTTTAAGTTACGAGCAGCGAATTAAATTATATTGGACTATAGTAAGGGAGCATCTAATTTCTTTTCTTTTGTATTTTCTAGATGGTTAAAGCGATTATAATCCCTGTTCCTCGAATCTGACTGGGATAAATAATCCTTCTGCTCATTTAAACTGCCACGCTCAACCAGGTAATCAGGTTCAACCAAATAATCTGGTTCAGCCTGGCTACCGTGCTCAACTAAATTTTCCCTATGCACTGGGAGCGGTTCAGCTTTTATAATTGATTCCCGGTTATTTTGCTCCCGGTAAATATTTATGGTGTCCCTGTGTTTTACCCCGGTCTCCCCGATAGGCAACCCGTTCCGGTCAATAACGCTACCGGTTAATTTTTTCGCCTGGTTTGTAGTGGTACTACCCAAAGACCAATTATGGCCGGTCACAGCTCTGACACCGTTCTCCGCTTCCTCGTACTTAGATACCCGCACCTGTCCTTCCTTACCTCGCAGGATTGAACTCCTGCTACCCGGCTGGAGACGCCTTGATTCCGTCACCACCCGTTCGGGTATTTGTTCCTGCACCTGTTGCCCGGTATATACAATTACTTCTTCTTTTTCTTCCGTTTTAATACTATCTTGCCGGGTTACTTCCAAATATTCCCCTGGAAAGAGCTTAGGCAGTGAAACATTAACCTCAACCATGGCTTCCCGAACATTACGCTCGCGAAAAACATCTGCCTGCACATCAAGACCGTCTCGCTGGCAGCGTTCATATACAAGATAATTGTTTGCTGTCATACCTAAATTCTGGGCCTTGCTGCCGGTCTCCCTGCTCAATTCGCCCACCATAACCACACCGTTGGCATTTTGCTTAAGCAGTTCTTCATGAACCACACCCCGCAGTTTGTCGGAGTCAACCGCGTCTGCCCCGCTCTTGACCACGGGTACTACGCTGACCATGACAATACTCTGCTCATGGCCAAAATCACCTTTTAAACCGGCATCTTCTACAATCATCTTAACTGCCTGGTAAACATCCATCCCTTTAAGCGGTAAGCCATCAGCGGTGCTGTCTAATTCCACCCCCGCATTATGTACGTTGGTTACCTTCCCATCTTTATTAAGCTGCAAACTAATCCCATCGTTGATATTCAGCTCAACCGAGGCCACGGCCCCGCCCAGCGGCCATAAAAGCGGGTACATAAGTCCCAGGGCTAATACAAGAAACAATACCGCCGCAGTGGTGGCATATTTAAAAAGGGCATTCATTGTGAAAACTGGCCGAGACTTGATACAAAAATCAATGGTTTGCCCCACTAGTGGATTTGGGGCTGGGGTATTTATTTGGATAAAATCCCCTTTGGTAGTATAAACAACAGTTTTTTTGCCCGTTACCCTCATGACTACGCCTTTTTGGTTCATCACGTTAGGCACCTCTTTTCCTGTTACCCGGCAGTTGGGTAAAATCTCTCAGTGGATAAAACCTGTCCTCAGAGAGTATCAATGCCAGTGCAATGGTGTATTTGCGCCCTTTTTCTAAAACTCTGCGCTTTACACCGGTCAATGTTTCAAGCTTCTTTATCGGCAGCAGTTTGTATTTTTTCAGGTATTCCATAAGCTCAGGTTCATTAGCCAGACAGTGAGCCACCTGTTGCAGTGTTTCCTTGCTGTCCCTATGCTTGGGTGATATCTTTACCAATTCGTCAAGAGTAACCGAATACTGTTTCAGCACATTGATGAATTCATCCACCACCGCAGCCAACACTGCCTGCTGCTGACCTTCCTGATAGTGCTCAGTTGAAGCTATTACATCATGCCGGCTAAGTTCTTCGTCACCGGGGTTCATTGGAGTAAGCGAAAGATGATTATGCCTGGACTCCTTGCGGATATAGTCCACTAGTCGACTGTGAATAACTCGCCTGGCATAGCCTTGAAACGACGCCCCTCCACCGGGTCTGTACTTATCTATAGCTTCATTAAAAGCCACCTGGGCAATACTTAGTTCATCGTCGTTGCCCCAGGTGAGATACTTTTTACAGGTTTGGGAACTAACTCTGGCTATAAAATCTAAATTCGATTTAATCAATTCATCTCGAGCTGCCGGATCTCCCTTTTGGGCTGCAACTAGGGCCTGTTTAAGGCTCCTCTCTTTCGGCATCAAAATCACTCCGCTTATATAAATCTACGCGCACCGGGCAACGTTTTTAATGGGTAACAAAAAAAATTAATCGTTGATGTATGTAAACAAAGGAGCCATTTACAAATTCTCCGCGCGGCAAGAACACCCGAGAGACAATTTGAAATGGCCCTGGTAACAGTTAAAAGCTTAACTGGCTCGTCCCGGTAAACACTATGTTTATAACGGAACTTATACATATTATACACTATCAGCATCACGTTTGTGTTACAATTACATAATTTACATTATTTAACGTTAGTGGCAAGCGTAGTATAAGTTAGTACGACTGTATCACAAAGCAAAAGTAAGTTTACCCACCACCATGCTCACTGGACGTGATTGCAGGTGTTTATCGGTAACGCCCGTCGAAAAGAAAAATAACGCCCCCTCGGTTGGATCCGCTCCACTTAACGCTTCCTGTGCCGCCTGAACAGCTTCGGCTCCGGCGGCCCTGTTAATACTACCGTTTAATACCGGGGTAAATTGGTAGGTTCCATTGGTTACCTGATTGATAACTAGTCTTATTGAATTGGGGAATAGTGAACTGTTAACACGATTTAATACTACCGCTCCTACGGCCACCTTGGCTGGATACGGTTCGGAAGCTGCTTCTGCCTGGATTAACCGGGCTAGTAAATCGGCTTCCCCGCGATTGTTATTTCCCCTGCTTGCCTGCCCGGGCCCCGTACGACCAGTGGGTATAATTAGTGTCTGCCCTGGTCGGATAGTAGTGGAATCAAGTTCATTAGCGCTCATTAAATCGCCATGAGACACACCGTATTTTATTCCAATATTATAAAGATTATCGCCGGCAACCACGTAATAAGTCTCTTTAGCGGGCGGATCGGCAGCCGCAACGCTAACATTGAATGACAACGCTAATATAAGCAAAATAAAGCATACCCGCAAAACCATATTTGGCATAAACATCATTTCCTCCCTGTCTTCCCGATCCCAACATTAAAAAAAACAATAGAATCGGCTTCGTTAAAAGAACCCTCTTTTACATTTCTTCAAGATATACGGAAACAACTCTAATAATTAGGTGGGTGTGGCGGGATGCAAATTATGGTTGCACTCAATGGGCAAACCTTCCAGTTAAAAAAATATCTTAAGCTACCCACTAAAACACATGGCAAGATACGAATAACTTTAAAGAACCTGGTTTTTTTTCCATACACAGGGTGCTTTTCAGACAGCTAATCAAGTAGTGAACATGTCTGTAGCGCATTAGTTGAAAGGAGGGTTAGAGAAACTGTTTCAGTTCCAGCTAAATTCTAATCACGACATAAATAGCCTAATCCCATATTGTTGGGTACGGAGGAACCACCTGGTTTAGTGGGGTGAATCCCGGCAACGCCGTTGGCGTTAATTCCGGGTAGGGTTATCTTTTACCGAACCCGTCAGCTAACTCCGGAGGCTGCAAAAAGAGAGGGGCATAATATGCATAAACGTCTCATCAACCAATCAATAGCTACCCTTTTAACACTTCTTGTTTTATCATTGCTACTGACAGTGGCAATGTTACCGTCGGCCTCGGCCGCTACCGGTGAAGCGGGAGAGCAGGCTGTCACCGGCCAGATTAACGAAACCCGCTCCAATGCCGGGGTATCTCCGTTAACTGTAGACCAGGCTCTTTCCGCCCAGGCCATGAAAAAAGCACAGGCCTTGGCTGCCAGAGGTTATTTAAAAGACACTGCGCCTATAGCAGGTACATCTTTTAAGAGGTCAGCCGGCAACTCCATTAGCGGAGAAAGTTGGGCTAGAGCCGACGACGCTTCTTTAGCCTGTCAATTATTAAAAAGCATCAGCTTCTACAAAAAAGTCATGCTGGATAAAAACTTTAGCCGTGTGGGCATTGGGGTGGCCACAGGCAATTCAAATACATTATTAGTACTGGTATACGCCGGCGGAAGCACACCGGTTACCGTGCCTGGCACCGGAACTCAGCCGACGCCGACACCATCACCGTCACCGACACCAAATCCCACGCCGCAGCCGGTTCCCCAGCCGCAGCCGCAGCCCGAACAACCGGTCCAGGGCCTTAATGCAGACGAGCAAAAAATGCTAAGCCTGGTCAATTCATCCAGGGCCAGCGCGGGCTTAAAACCGTTACAGGCTGACCTGTCCCTGGTTAAACTGGCCCGGCTTAAAGGGCAGGACATGATTAATAAAAACTATTTCTCCCACACATCTCCCACATACGGCTCGCCTTTCGACATGATGAAAGCGGCCGGCGTTTCTTACCGATACGCAGGGGAAAATCTGGCTGGCGCTTCCACAGTGAACTCGGCACACACCAACCTGATGAACTCGCCTGGCCACAGGGCCAATATACTAAAAGGCAACTTCACCAAAGTGGGTATTGGTGTGGTAAACGGTGGCCCTTACGGTAAAATGTTTGTTCAGATGTTTATTGGCTAACTGGTTATATTGATAAGCCCTAGTCATAAAGCTATAATTTATAGTACCCCGCAAAACAGGGGCAGTTACGCCCTGCCCCTGTTTTGCTTTTTTTTATTAATTTAAGCTAAATAACATTAAAACCCACAAAATAAAATATAATTGCTCATAAAACAATAAGCCGCCCTTTAAGCTCTAGGCGGCTTGCTCTATAAACATTACGCATATCAACTCTCCACGATTGTTGTTATTCTTTTTTCTCAGGTTCTTTTTTTTCCAGATGGGCAAGGCGTTTTTCTATCTCTTCCAGCTGAGTTTTTAGGAACCGGGCCTGTTCTTGCAAGTACTCGCTATCCGACGGCGCCGCCGCGGTGTAAGCCGAGGCTACGGGGACCGCGGAGCTGCTGGTTGCCCACCAGCGGCGGGGCAGCGACGGGTTGGCACGACAAACGACTCCTGTGTTACTTGTCAGACCGCAGCCGTAACCGTTTCCCCTCATTTGCCGGCCCATACCGGCACCAGATCCATTTCCTCTTGACATAAATTTCACCCCCCTTCGTTAAAATGGGCGAAATTATTAATTATTAACAATGGCCGCCACAACTATCATGTTCACCGTCCGGGTGGGTGCATAAGCTTGAGCCTGATACAAGCTTACCGTTAACGAAATCCTTTATTACCTGGCTAACCTGCCCCGACACCCCCACTATGGGTTTGATGTTATTTTCGGCAAACAGAACCAAGGCTTTCTGGCCCATTCCACCGGCAATTATACAGTCAACATCCAAACCTTTTAGAAAACGAGGTAAAAAGCCGGGCTGATGCCCCGGGTTCGGAACATAAGATAAATTTTCAGAACGCCCATCAATAAAATCAAAAACAGCATATTCCTGGCACTTGCCAAAATGTTGGGCTACAGAACCATTTTCAACAGCAACAGCAACTTTCATAATTGGTACCTCCCTAGAATTTTTTAATTATTTACACTTCCTACTTGTTTTGAGTATATGTCCATAACTATAATAAGGTCTTTTATGGTCATATGTCAACAACTTTTTATAAAGATAATCCTTTTCATTGACATTAGCTAATAACCGTTGATATAATAATAAAAACGGAAGGAACATTCCTTCTGTACTAAACCCAAGGAGGTTGCACTCTGTATGGTACCAACTCAATCCGAAAAAGTTCGGGCTCAGATGGAAGAAAAGAAAAAACGCATCCTTGATTGTGCCGTTAAGCTTTTTGCCCAAAAGGGTTACGTCAACACGCCGGTGCGGGATATTATTGATATCTCGGGTTTTGGCACCAGCACTTTCTATCGTTATTTTGCCGACAAAGAAGACCTATTAAAAACCCTGTTGACTGATTTCTTGGATCAAATTATCGTCAAAGTAAAACAGTATTTTAACCAGGAACAAGATGTACATAAGCGGTTTGTGGAAAGCAAACGGTTGGTTATGGAAATGTTTGCGAAAAACCCCGAGCTATCAGAAATTTATGTCAGGGTAGGGGGTATTAGCCCAGCAGTCGACCAGTGTCTGAAGGAATTTGATGACAAATACCTTTGGTTTGTGGAACAAAACATTAAATACGGTATGACACAGGATTATTTTAAGGAGTTAGACATTAAACCAATCTGCCATTCTATCCTGGCCATCATCAAATATGCGGTTTATAAATGGGTAGTCTTAAAGGAATTATCCAGAGAAGAAATGATTGAGATGGTGGTATCTTTTCATAAATCCCTTGGTGAAGGTCTGTACCGCGACGGCTCAGTGGAAAATCACGGGGTTTGTTAAAAGAGGCAGTCAAACCGGAAAGAAGGATGGTCTAATGTCTAAGGATATTCCCGGGTGCCCAACAGCGATAGAAAACACGACGGTGCACGTAAGTGTGTATGCTCAAGCCATTCCCACCCTGCGCGGTGAAATATTAATTGAAGGGCCTGTAACCGCAAATAGATTAAGTACCATGGAAATGTGTCCACAGATGAACAATTTTCGCAGCCATCACACCCAGTTGCAAACCCTGATCAAAATCACCGAACTACCAAGGGGCGAAGTTTATCTTGCCCGCCGAGATCAGACTATAATTGGGTACGTTACTTTTCATAAACCAGATGACGACTTTTATTGGGGACGCCATGACCGATTGATTGAAATGGGTGGTATTGAGATAGCCAGGCAGTGGCGGTGCTACCACGTGGCAACCGCTCTTTTAGAATATATTTTTAGCGGTAACTATTGGGATGACTTCATAGTGGTTAGTTTTGAGTTCTGTCGACACTGGGATTTACAGGGGAATAAGTTAAGCATTTGGGAATATCGCAGCATGATGGATAAATTGTTGGGTCAGGTCAATTTTAACCCCAGGTATACCAATATGTTTGATATTTTAACCCACCCGGCCAACACGCTAATGGTGCGTTGTGGGAAGAATGTCAACCAGGATGATTGGGATTTGTTTAATCTATTAACCCGTAGTTTTTAATTTGTTTGCAAAAAAAGGAAGCAAAGTTAAAACTAAAAAGGCCCTGCCGCCGGCATGGCCATATTTGAGTGACAAAGGCATTATTGCTTAAATATTCTTAAGACGCTGGGCAGGAAACCGCTTTTTTCTGTATCTACAAGCAACCTGTCAAGTGCATCGGCATCAATCCAGAACCCTTTGCAGTTGGGACACTCGTCAATTTCAACCTGTTTGTACTCAATCTCAATAAGCCCCAAGCCGCATTTGGGACAATGCATATAGTGGGCTTTTTGCAGGGCTTCTTTTTCTTCCTCGCTAACCAGCTTCATCTGCTCATCGGCCTGCTTTTTCTTTCTTTCGAACTCTAACCTGGCAAAATACTCCTCTTCAGCTTCATGTGGTTTAACGGGCATAGATTCCTCACCTAATTTCCGGTTAAAGTATTATCCGATTAATAACAACTGTCGGATAATATTATTATGCGTGAATAGCCTTCCTTTATACGCGGTTCAGAGATAGCTAGATTGTTTAAAACCTCTGCGGTATACTTGATGGTGGCAAGAAACTTGAGGTCTGTCCGCTTCCGTTGTACCATATAATGTTAATTAGGTGCGACGGTAATGTAATGCCGGTATTGGAGCTTACCTCCGTCTAAGGCTAAAGGGTACACCTGCTGCAAGTTCTGGTATTCCTCTGTGGACAGGAATGTCCCGATTTTTCTGGTGTTGGTATACTTTCTTTAAAAGTATAAAAAACTGTCTTCATGAATGGAGTAGAGTGGGAGATGAGTAAAGGTTTGTTTTTGTTATGGGGCGGGGTTTTGGCTAGCTTGGCGTTGCTGGCGCTGCTAATTTTGATCAGCCTTTCACCTCCAGAAATCTCGTCCAAGACACTTACTTACTTTGAGCGGGCCCAGGTGGAAAAAGGGCAGACCTATGCCCAGGTGCGGTACATTTCTTTTGCTGTGGGCCAGGCTATTACTATACTGGTACTGTCTGCAGTGGTTATTTTGCTGTTCCACCGCGGCTGGGTGCCACTGGCCGGGGCCAGCCCGTACCTGCAGGTGATGATTTACTCTTTCTTGCTGTTTGTGCTACTGGCTGCTGTCTCTTTGCCCCTTGAGTTTTACCGGGGTTTTATGCTGGAGCACCGGTTCGGTTTTTCCACCCAGGGCCTGGGGGCGTGGTTTGTGGATTATGGTAAGGGGTTTATTGTGAATACAGTCTTGACTGTGGTAATGTTCGCGGGGCTTTACCTGGTACTGCGCACCTGGCCTCTGCACTGGCCGCTGGTGGGAGCCGGGGCTTTTGTTCTTTTTCTCGCCCTGCAAGCCTGGCTGTGGCCGCTGTTCATTGACCCGCTGTTCCACAAGTTCGAACCCCTGTCCCCCGGCCCTTTTAAGGATAGAGTCGTGGAACTCGCCGCTGGTGCGGGCATTGAGGTGGGTGATGTGCTGGTGATGGACGCCAGCCGGCAGACCACCAAGGTTAACGCCTACTTCACAGGGGTGGGTCAGACCAAGCGCATCGTCTTCTACGACAACCTGCTGCGGGACTTTTCCCAGCGGGAGGCCGAACTGGTGGTAGCACACGAGATCGGCCACTGGAAGCACCACCACATCACCCTGGGTATGCTGCTGGGCACGGGCGGTGCGCTGTTATTTTTCTTGCTGTACCGGTTGGTACTGGCCGGTTACGGGGCCCCGGCCGGGCACCCGGCGACTGTGCCCCTGCTTTTATTGTTCATGACGGTGTTTTCATTGTTGCTAATGCCGGTTCAGAACACGGTTTCCCGCGCCTTCGAGAGGCAGGCGGACCGCACTAGCATTGAACTAACCGGGGACGCCGCCGGCGCCGCCGCGATGAGTGCCAATCTGGCGACCAGGAATCTGGCCGACGTTCAGCCCCACCCTTTTATCCGCGGCCTCTTCTTCACCCACCCCCCCACCGTGGAAAGAATCGCGGCTTTCGAGGAACTGGCCGGTCGCGAATAACTAATCCCAGACCGGCCCGTTCTTTCTTCTTCAATTTTGCCTAGATATATCATAAAAGATAACGATTAGGCTTAGTTTGTAGAATCTGCCCCCCTATTTTACTTACTCTTCGCGCAGGACGCGGCGGAGGATTTTGCCTACTGCGGACTTGGGCAGCTCCGGGCGAAATTTCACTTGGCGAGGCAGCTTGTAGGCGGCCAGCTTGGTGCGGCAGTAATCAATAATTTCCTGTTCCGTGGCGGTTTCGCCTTCTTTCAGCACAATGTAAGCCTTGACCGTTTCACCCCGGTATGAGTCGGGCACACCTACCACCACCGTCTCCTGCACTTTGGGATGGGCAAACAGCACGTCTTCCACTTCCACCGGATAGATATTGAATCCACCGGCGATAATCACGTCTTTTTTGCGGCTGACAATAAACACGTAGCCCTCTTCGTCTACTTCTACCACGTCGCCGGTTTTTAGCCAGCTATCCTCTAGCACGTTGGCAGTCTCGTCCGGGCGGTTCCAATAGCCATTCATTACCTGCGGCCCCTTGACCCACATTTCACCGGGCTGGTTGAATCCGCACTCGTCGCCGGTATTGATGTCCACCACTTTCATGTCGGTATCCGGGAGGGGCAGGCCGATACTGCCGGTCTTCACTAAGCCGTTTACCGGGTTGCTGTGGGTCACGGGGGAGGCTTCAGACAGACCATAAGCCTCAACCGCTTCCACACCGGTCAGGCGGAAGAAAGCTTCTTTAACTTCGTTAGGCAAGGGCGCCGAACCGCTGACGCAGGTGTGCAGGCACTTCAAGTCGTAGTTGCCGATTTCCTTATGGTTATTGATGGCTATCAGCATGGTGGGGCTGGCGTAAAAAATGCCCACCTTATAGTTGTGGATAGCTTCAATGATCGATTTGGGCTCAAAGCGCGGGAACAGAATAATAGTTACACCCATGTATATCGACACATTCATTACTGCGGTCAGGCCGTAAACGTGGAACAGCGGCAGCACACCAATTACATGGTCGTTGCCCCGGCGATAGTTTTTGCCCACCACTTCAACGGTCTGCAGCACGTTGGCCACCAGGTTGCCGTGGGTGAGCATGCAGCCCTTGGACACTCCGGTGGTGCCGCCGGTGTACTGCAGCAGAGCCAGGTCGTCCGGGGTTACGTCAATCTTTTCGTAGTCGGGGCTAAAGCTTGCGAGGATTCCCTTTAAATCTTCAGTGTTGTCGCCAACGGATGAAGCGGTACCGTCAATGTTAAAGGTAATCACATTTTTTAGTGCGGTGTTGGCCCGCACACCTTTAACTTTAGGATACAAGTCAGCCATTAGGATCAATGTTTCACTGTCTGAGTCATTAAGCTGATGTTCAATTTCCCGCTCCACGTACATGGGGTTGGTTTGTACCACCAGGGCCCCGGCTTTTAGCGCCCCGAAGAAACAAATTACGTTTTGCGGGCAGTTGGGTGCCATAATGGCTACCCGGTCGCCTTTTTTAACCCCTTTTTGCTGTAGGTAATTGGCAAAACGGTTGGTCAGCTCTTCCAGTTCGGCAAAGGTTATGTGCTGGTTAAAGAAGATTAGGGCATCGTTTTGGGGGTACCGGGCGACGCTATCGATTAGAAACTGAAATACAGGCACCGCGGGGTAAGTTAAATTACGCTTGCTGTCAGGTAGGTAGTTGTTGAACCATACTGCTTCCATGTTATTATGCCTCCTCATTAGTTGTCTAAGATGTTTTTGGCGATCACTACGCGCTGGATCTGGTTGGTGCCCTCGTAAATCTGGGTAATCTTAGCGTCGCGCATCATGCGTTCCACCGGGTACTCCTTCATATAACCGTATCCGCCCAGGATTTGCACCGCGTCTACAGTAACCTGCATGGCCACGTCGGAGGCGAACAGTTTACACATTGAGGAAAGCCGGCTCACCTCGGCGGCGGACACGTTGTTTTGTTTGGCATTCTCGATGGTGAAAGCGGCCTTGTACACCAGTTGTCTGGCTGCCTCTATCCGGGTAGCCATGTCGGCCAGCATGAATTGGATACCCTGGAAAGCGGCAATGGGCTTGTTAAACTGGATCCGCTGTTTAGCATAATTAATGGCATGATCCAGGGCGCCTTGGGCGATGCCCACAGCCTGGGCCCCAATTACCGGCCGGGTGCAGTCCAGGGTCATCATGGCAATTTTAAAACCGCCACCCTCTTTACCCATCAGGTTTTCAGCCGGCACTGGGCAGTTGTCGAGGATAATCTCGGTGGTCTCGGAACCCCGGATACCCATTTTATGCTCTTTTTTACCCACCGTCAGGCCTGGGTAGCCCTTTTCCACGATAAAGGCGCTGAGGCCTTTAAGGCCTGCCTTGGGGTCGATGGTAGCAAACACCGTGAAAACGTCGGCAATGCTGCCGTTGGTGATAAAACATTTCTGGCCCGAAAGCAGGTACTTGTCCCCTTCTCGAACGGCTTTGGTTTTCACTGCCCCTGCGTCGGAACCGGCGTTGGGCTCGGTAAGGGCAAAGGCGGCAATTTGGTCTCCGTCGGCAATACCGGGCAGATATTTTTGCTTCTGTTCTTCTGAGCCGCCTACCAGGATGGGCATCATGCCTAGTTCCTGAGCCGCCACAATCAGGGACACCGAGGCTGATGCCTTGGCTATTTCTTCTACGATCAGGCACACTGAGGGCAGACCGGCACCAGTGCCGCCGTACTCTTCCGGAATGCCGGAGCCCAAAAGGCCCTGCTCAGCGATAATTTCTTTAAGATCCCAGGGGTATTCGTCCTTTTCATCAATCTCCGACGCTCGGGGCGCTACCTTGTCTTCCACCATGCGGCTGACGATTTGGTGCAGCATTTCCTGTTCTTCATTCAACTGGTAACTCAATTTTTACCGAACCTCCCCTTTAATTAACTGCTCAATTAATAAGCGCTTTTGCACTTTGCCTGTGGTTACCCGGGGCAGTTTTTGCACAAACCTATAGGCTCCGGGGATTTTAAACCCGGCCAATTTCTCGCTATCCCTGAGATACTGATCCACATCCAGGCTGGTGAGCGTTACGTTATTGGTGACTATAAAAGCTACTATTTGGTTTTCCCATTCCCCGTTCTCCACCCCGATAACTGCCGCATCTAAAATGTCGGGGTGTTCAAGCAAAATTGCTTCAATTTCACCGGGGTACACGTTTTCAATTCCGGCGAAAATCACATCATCCCGCCGACCGGTCAGCCACAGATATCCGTCCTCGTCAAAGCGGCCAGTGTCACCGGTATGGAACCAGCCGCCGTACATGGCCTCTGTAGTAACCTCGGGGCGGTTGTAGTAACCCTGCATCATGCCTACCCCGCGTACAATTATCTCGCCGATTGCCCCGGCTTCAATACCTTCATTAGGGTCTGAGGGGTAAACCGGGTTCATGCGCACCACCCGAATCTCGTGGTTGATCAGAGGCTTACCAACCGAGCCATGTTTCGCATCCATTTCTTCCGGGTAAAGCGCCGTTATTACCGGGCCCATCTCGGTCATCCCATACATGTGGATAATGTTGGTCTGCAAAACGGCCCGGCATTGGGCTGCCAGTTCCGGCGACATCGGCGCACCTCCGTTAACTAACAAACGAAAACGGGGCAGGGGAAATTGCTTGGGTACGTCCTGCATCACCAGGCCGCATAATACCGGGTCCATAAACATAATCGTAATTTCTTCTTCTTTTAGCATATGCAGCAGGGCCTGTGGATCGGGATCCTGTAAAATTACACCGGCAGCACCCGCGTGCACCCGCGGTATGAAGATGGCGTGCAGTTCGGCTGCATGGTACAGTGGATCCACAGAAAGGCCGCGATCCTGATAGGTCATCTTATGGGCGTGGATCATGCACATACTGTGATCCACAATGTCCCGGTGCCTATGGATTACGCCCTTGGGTCTGCCGGTGGTGCCGCTGGTATACATAACCGAAAACCAATCATTTTCGGATACCGAAATATCGGGCTTATCTGAGGGTTGGTTCGTCAGCAGTTGATAATAACAATGGGCAAAACCAGGCTTTTGTTCGTCAATATAAAGGTAGTGTTCAACGGTCTTTATTTTTCCCCGGGCTCTGGTCACCCGGCCGCTTTCCCCGGCACCAAACACCAGCGCTCTGGACTCAGCATCATTCAATATAAAGGCCAGTTCGACCGGGCTTAAATTGTTGTTAATAGGGTTATAAACCGCGCCAATTTTGGCGGCGGCGAAAAGCACGGTAACCAGCTCGCTGCTGTTGCCCAGATAAGTGGAAACCCTGTCCCCTCTGCCGATACCCAGTTTTAGAAGCGCGTTGGCCACCCGGTTCACTTGGTCATTCCACTGTCTGAAGTTCCAGCGCTGGCCTTTGGGTGGGTATACCAGGGCCGGTCTGGCAGGGTATTTTGCCGCTGAGATTTCTATAAGATCGCCCACTGTGTACATAATTACCTCTACTTTCTAAACACGCATCACTATGCATCACACGCAAATCAGAAAATTTTAAGAACTCAGGCAAGGCGTAGCCTGTCAAACAAGAAATAATATTAGGAAAATTTAAAATATAAGATATATAAAAACTATTTAATAAAAAAATTAGCAAGAACATTGCCAGACAATGCCTAAACCAAAAAGCCAGGTACACCCTGGCTTCGGAGATAGCTTAACTGTAAGTTTAGACTTTATGCATCATGCACGCATCACCACGCATCGCATCATGCGGGCTTAATGTTATATTTTTTCATTTTTCTTACCACGGTGGACTGGTTTACACCCAAGGTCTCAGCCACTTTACGGGTGCTTTGCATACGCTGGTACAGCTCTTCAATCAGCTCTTTTTCCGAAACGAAGTCCTTCCCCCCGGCGGATGCTGCATTTTGTACGCGCTGCAGGAAAATGGTCGGCAAATCCCGGGCAGTAATGGTGTTGTGTGAACTCATCACCATTAAACGTTCAATCAGGTTTTCCAGCTCGCGCACGTTGCCGGGCCAGCTGTAATTAGACAGGCATTCCATGGCGTCTACCGATATGTTTTTATTCAAGTGATATTGCTCGTTTAGTTTCCTTAGAAAATGAATCACCAGGGCCGGTATGTCACTGCGCCGTTCCCTGAGCGACGGTATAGTTATGGGAATTACGCTCAGCCGGTAATAAAGGTCGGCGCGGAATTTGCCTTTTTTAACCAGTTCGGGCAGGGGTTTATTGGTGGCAGCGATAATGCGCACGTCTACTTCCACCGGCTTTACGCCACCCACCCTGGTTACCTCGCGTTCCTGAAGCACGTTAAGTAATTTGACTTGTAGGGCCAGGGGTAGTTCGGCCAATTCGTCCAGAAACAGGGTGCCCCTATGGGCCAGTTCAAACAGACCGGGTTTGCCATCCCGTCTTGCCCCCGTGAAAGCACCGGGTTCGTAGCCAAAAAGCTCAGATTCCAGTAAATTCTCCGGGATCGCACCGCAGTTAATTCGAATAAAGGGTTGTTTGGCGCGTCTGCCTGCTTTGTGGATCAGCCTGGTGACAACGTCCTTGCCTACCCCTGATTCACCCAGTATGAGGATGGTTGTATCCACCTTGGCCACTCTAATAGCTGTGTCCAGGATATTGCGCATAGCCTGGCTTTCGCACACTAAAGTGTGTCCCATATATTTGGTGCGCAGGGTCTCCAACTCCAGGTGATAGATCTCCGAAAGCTCTTTGCTGGTTTCAACTTCCCGCCGCAAGGTGTTAAGTTCGGTAATATCCCGGTAATTAATCACCACCCGGTCAAATTCGCCATTGCTTTTACCGCGTACCGGGTTAGCCGTAAGCAGCAACTCCCTGCCGCCGGCACATTTAAGTGAGCGGGTGACGGAATCCGCGCTTTGTATTGCTTTTTGACACAGGTCTATAATATCTGCGTCAATATGCATACCCATTTTCTCATACGCCTGGTTGGCAATAATAACTTGCCCTTTTGCGCCCAGTACCATTATACCGTCGTAAGAAGAATTAATAACTGCGCTTAACTCTTCGTACATGGCGGTTGTTTCGCTTAATTCCCGGGAAACTGATTCCAGTTCCAGCATCCGGCGCTCAAACGCCTGAACCAGGTTGGTGCGGGTAATCATTGCCACCAGGTTGCCCTGACCGTCCGTCACCGGGAACCTGCCCACCTGCTGTTCCTGGGCTAATTGCCAGGCTGTTTCAGGTGAACTTTCCTGGTTAATGGTATTCACATCTTTTTTCATTAATTGGCTGACCGGGGTGTCTGAACCCAGTTCATTAATCACGGCGCGGTACAGGTGTTTCTTGGTGAAAATACCACATAGCCTACCCTGGGCGTCAAGTACCGGCGCCCCGTCTATAGAATGGCAGATGAATATGTCCGCAGCTTCCCTGACAGTAGTATTTTCTTTTAAGGTTACCGGGTTGGTGGTCATGAAGTTTGAAACCTTCACCTGCATCACCTCATGCATCATGTTATTAATTCTGTATATTAGCCGCCCGTCGACTTTTACCTTTAATTTTTCAGCCTGAAAGATTGGCAAGTGCGCATTTGCATTGCTGCCCGGCTAAGCCTGACTGCTGGTTTGTAGATTGCTACATTAATAATGGTGTTAAAAAAAAAGAAATACATAAAGTCTTAAGTATTTATACCGAAATAAAATATAAGTTCGTTTATTTGTGTTGAACGAGGTTTTTGAACCTGAGTCTGGAATCAAAAGATTATCCATACTTTATTGTAGATATTTGTCTAATAAGCAGGATTTTTTATACTGTCATAGAATTTTATTCTAATCACTGTGCTTCCTTGGGACAGCCAGGAAATAATGACAGCGAGGTAAGAACGCGTGAAAGAAACATTGCTCTTTTTTATGCAAGGCATTCCTGAAATGACTGGGGTTATTGCTTTATGTTTTGCAATTGCCAAAGTTCAAATCAAGTGGATCCAAACTCTATTAGTTGGAGTCGGAGCAGCTATATTATCTTACACAATTCAATCCCTTTCTTTTTTCTTTGGTTTTCATACTTTCATAATTTTATTTCTGGTTATGCTCTTCGTAGCCAGAGTTGGACAAATTTCCATATTCAAAAGTTTTTTTGTAACATCTATAGTGACAATTGTTCTTGGAATGTTAGAGTTTTCAATCAACTCTTTATATTTCTGGTTATCAGGTGATACCCCCCATGATACAGTCTCAAACGAAACATTTTGGGCAATGCTTGGCATGCCACAAGCTATAATCATGGTTTTTTTAGCTATTATTGTTTCCATTATTATAAAACCAGATAAGAAAGGATTTGAATGAGCTACTTACTTTTTAGTACCAAAATAGCAAATTTTTTAGTCAAAAAAACCAATATACCCAGTGATAAGGGAGAAGTACTAGCATATGCGGTGGAAGTGCTAGGTCTTAATCTATTGAACTTTGGTATGTCTTTGTTAATTGGTTATATTTTCGGGGTGATGCCCGGCACTATATTATGCTTATTTACAGTGTTCGCAATTAGAGTATTTGCCGGGGGAGCGCACAGCGACTCTGCTTGGCGCTGCGCATTCATTACTGCAATAATTTTTCCTGTTTTAGCATTATTGGCAAATAAAACAGCTTTGTTTATGAACTCATCTTCTATGGGCCTCTTTATGACCCTAGCTTTTCTAATCAGCTTATTAGTTTTATTTTTAATGGCCCCGGTCGACTCGCACAACGCACCTATAGTATCTACAGCAAGGCGTAATAGTTTGAAAAAACTCTCTCTAGTCTCATTAACTATTATTTGCACTGGTGCGGTATTGATGTGGTACTTTATCCCGAGCAGCATAGAATGGCAGCTTTGTATCGTGTTTGGGGTTTTGTGGAGTTCATTCATCCTAACTCCCATTGGCCACAGTTTTTTTAAAGCATTTGACCGTTTGAAAAAACCAGTAAGGAGGGAGGTGTAAAAATTATGAAAAACATATTTTACCGTTTCTTGGGCTTTGCTGTAACCGGCTTGATTTTCCTGGCCAGCGTATCCTCAGCATCCGCTTGCTTCCTGGGGCATTATCAACCCCAAGTGCCTAAATCCTTACAAAAATAAAGAAAAGAGGTGATTTATCACCTCTTTTTCTTTACAGGAGTGAAAGTGTTGAGTCTTTTTCAAAGAAATAGACATGATAATATTTATTCTAATATTTTTATTACCCACTTGGCCTGCATGTTTATTTTGCTTGCTTCAATATTTAAAACTTTTAATTTAACCGCAGTTGATGCACATATCTTTGTCAAATACATATTGTTTTTTGCATTATTTTTTTTAATTGAATCTGCCCTAGTTTATTTTTTAAAAAAAGATGAATTACAATTCAATAAACATTATTTAACTTTTTTGAATATAGTTTTTATATCTTTTCCTTTGGCAGCTTCAATAATCGTCCTGTTTGTAAACAAGGAAAACGCATATGATGTAAAAGTTGTTTTATTAATCCCAGTTCTTATTGCCGGCTCAATCATGGGTAAAAAAGTATCCTATTTTTTATCTTTAATTAACACAGGCCTAATTATATTTTATGATTCTTACCGTATCGGTTCTTTTGATATTGTGCAAATAATTGAATCTAATCTCATTATCATTAGTTTAATGTTTTTAATAGGCTGGTTCAGCGGCGCCATATCCGAGCTGGAGAAGGAAAGTCGGGAAGAATTGACCAACCTTGCCAATACCGACAACTTAACTCAGCTTTTCAACCACCGTTATTTGCAGGAACGACTGCGCGTCCTTTTTAAAGGCGCTGACGATGAAAACCCGCTGTCCTTAATCATGATTGATATCGATGATTTCAAACTCTTTAACGATACCCACGGGCATCAAAAGGGTGATGATTTACTCGTTCAAATAGGCCAGATAATAACTAATTCCGCGCCCCAGTCCGGTTTTGCAGCCCGGTATGGCGGAGAGGAATTTGTTGTGGTTCTTCCTGGGTTGAATTCAACAAAAACTGTTAACTTGGCTGAGAATATACGTCACAAAATTGACACCAATATTTTTTACGGTGAGGAACATCAACCGGCCGGCAAACTTACTGTATCCTGCGGAGTGGCCACTGCCCCTGAATACGCAAAAACCCCGGAGGAACTGATCCAGCGCGCCGACCAGGCCCTTTACAGAGCTAAATCACTGAGTAAAAATAGGGTCGAGCTTTATTCATCGGTTTTTGAGGAACTACTCAAAACCGCCCGGGGCGAAGAAAAAAATCTGATTAATTCCTTTCAAACCCTGCTGCAGGTTATTAACGCCAAAGACCGTTACACCTACGGTCATTCCGAAAGGGTTATGGAATACAGTGTCAAGCTGGCCGGTGAAATAAACTTGCCCGATAGCGATATCACGCTCCTACGTTACGCCGCTTTCCTGCACGATATCGGTAAAATAGAAATAGACCGGAACTTGCTTAATAAAGCAGATATATTAAACGATCGGGAGTTTAACACTATTCAGCAGCACTGCCGCTGGGGCAGTGAAATTGTTAAAGCCGTGCCCCTGTTGGATAAAACAACCAGCATCATACTGCACCACCACGAGAACTATAACGGCTCCGGATATCCGCATGGACTGAGCGGAGAGAACATTCCGCTGCTGGCCAGGATTATTAGGGTAGCAGACAGCTATGACGCCATGACCTCCAACCGCCCCTACCGCAAGGCCATGTCCAATGATGAGGCCCTAGAGGAGATTAAAAGGTGCTCCGGCACCATGTTTGACCCCAAACTGGTGCCGCATTTTCTTAACATCATGCCACGCACTGCCCAATACGCGGGGTCAGGCTCCTGACCCCGCTTTCTTGCGTTTATCTTTGTATTCGCTAAGTGCCGTATAAAGGGATGGTACGATAATCAGTGTCAGCAAAGTGGAAAAAATCAATCCCGAAATAATGGTAATCCCCAGCGGCGCGAAAAGCGGGTTGCCGGAAAGAGCTAGCGGCGACAGGCCGGCCACCGCCGTCATGGATGTCAGTAAAATTGGCCGCAGCCGCGCTTCACCACCGCGCAGTACCGCTTCCTTCAACTCAACGCCCTCAGCCCTCGCCTTTTCAATGAAATCTATTAACACAATACCGTTGCGCACCACGATACCCGACAGGGATATTACGCCCATCATGGACATGAAGCCCAAGGGCGTACTGGTGATAAAAAGGCCAATCAAACTACCCGCAGCAGCTAGGTAAACTGTGCTCATAATTAAAAGTGGCAAGCTCAAAGAATAGAACTGAATTACAATTTGGATAAAGATTAGAAATACTACTATGATCGAAAGCTTGCCCATGCTCTTAAATATGTCGGTCTGTTCGGTCATTTCGCCACCAGATTCCCAGCGGTAACCTTGCGGCAGTTTAACTTCATTTAGAATTGCCGTTACATCCGTCATAACCTCTGTTGCCGTCCGCCCGCGCACGTCGCCGGTAATAGTAACCGACCGGCTAAGGTTGCGGTGCGGGATGCTCTGAATCCCAAAGGATGGTTTAATGCTGACTATTTCGGACAAGGGCACCTGGCTCCCCAAGGCATTAGGCACAGTAAGGTGCTGGAACACTGTCAGCGGGTCGTTACCCGGCTTTTCCGCGTACAAATTAATATCCATTAAATCTTTTCCGTTGTCAAACTGGCCGATGGTTATACCCTCCCCGGCCAGCCTCAGGGTGCGGGACAGGTCAGTATAATTAACCATTTTCTGTTCCATCATGGCCTTATTAACCTGGAACTCCAGGGTGTTGTTGTCCAGGCCAAAGTTATCCTGCACATCGCGGGCACCGGGCACTTTCGAGATCTTCTCTTTAAGCTGCTGCGTCAGCGCCCTCAGTTGGGTTATATCTTCACCATATAGGTGTACTTCAATAGGTGAGCCCACCGGAGGTCCGGATTTTAGTTCCCAGGGGTAAATATCCACCCCCGGATATTTACTACTAAGTTCGTCTTTCCACTGATCAACCAATTCAGTAGTATTAACCTGATCCAAATCCATCATGGCCACTAGTTGCCCGTTTTCATTCGCTACACCGTCCAGGCCGGTGCCGCCGCCAAACCACAAATTAGCCTTAGCCCCGGCACAGGCCGATACCTCTTTTACACCGGGCTGCTGCATCAACCAGGCCTGAATCTCCTCCACAACGACCCGGGTTTCCTCAACATCACTGCCCTTGGGCAGGCGTATTTCTATCGGCAGTTCTTCACGGTTGGCGGCGGGGAATAGTTCCACCGGGATAAAGGGAATCAGCCCGTAAGCCAGTGTACCTATAATAACTCCGATGATGCCCGTACGCAGCGGCCGTTTTAATATCCGCGGCATCAACCAGCCGGCGTACCACCGGGTAAGGCGCTTAAACTGTTTACCCAGAAGGCCTGCCGATCTGTGGTCGCCTCCGCCGTACTTAATTTCGTACCACTGGCGAAATATGGGGATAATGGTCAGAGCCATCGCCATGGAAGCCAGCATGGTCAGACTAACGACCACCGGGATAGGCTTGATAAAGTCACCGCTTATACCACCTAGAAACATTAGCGGACCAAAAGAAAATATAGTGGCCAGGGTGGCTGTTAAAATGGAGGTCGAAACTTCCCTGGCACCTCTGACGGATGCCTCAAAAGGCGACTCCTTTAATACCTCCAGGCGGCGCTCGATGTTGTCGTTAACCACCACCGCGTCGTCAACCAATACTCCCAGCACCACAATTAAAGCATAAAAGGACATCATGTTGAGGGTTATATCCAGAAACGGTAGGAAAATCAGCCCCACCGCCATGGAAACGGGGATGGCTATGGCCACAAGTACTGCTGTAGCCAAGTTCAGGCCCAGGGTACACACCACAAGAACAGCCAGGATGGCAATAATCATTTCCCGGTAAAGTTCATGGGCCATATCGGCAACATTGTCTTTTTGCGAGAATACCGGTATTATTTCTGAACCACCAGGCAGGGACTGCTCAAAAACTCCCAGTTTTTCCTCTACTTTTTTATGCAGCGAAGGAACGTCGGTACCTTCCTCCACGCTTAGGCCCATCACCACGCATGGTTTCCCGTCCTGGTAGAGGTATACATCAGTCTTTAATGTGGTTAGGGTGACCCTGCCAACTTCCTTCAAATAAATTGGGAATCCGTCCGGGGTCATAGACACAATGACGTTATTCAGGTTTTCCCAGTGATAATTCTCTGGCAGGATTAACTGGAATGTCCGGCCCTGGACATCCAGGTTGCCGATGGGTATTTTTTCGTTTTCCCCTCTTACCGCTCCCATTACCTGAGGCCAGGTAACACCATAATGAAGCATTTTCCAGCTGTCAAGTTCCACCCGAACTTCCCGGCCCGGCAGGCCCCAGTAATCGGTGTTGGCTATGCCGGGAATCGTTCTAAGCTGGTCTTTCCAGCTGTCCAGGGTTTCTCGCAAGCTTAGAAGCTGTTCCTTATTTTCAGCTGTTATATTAAAGGAGAAGAATGCCACTGCAGCCAGGTTATCATTTACTACCGGTTTGTTAACCCCCTCGGGCATTTTGGCTTCGGCGTCGGTCACCTTTTTACGCAGTTCATCCCATTTTTCTTTGGGTTCCACGTCGTCTGTAAGGTATATGATGATGGATGAATAACCATAGCCGGAATTGGAGCTAATGGTTTTAATACCCTGGATTTCTTTAATGTGCTGCTCAATTTCCCTGGTTACGGTCTGTTCCACTTTTTCCGGCGCTGCACCGGGAAAGACCGTAGTTACAGTTGCTATGCTGATTACCACGTCGGGTTGTTCCTGTCGCGGCAGTTGTAGCGCAGTAATTAAACCAAGGATGGTAATCATGATAAAGAAAAGCAGCGTAACTTTTCGTCTGCGCAGTAAGTACTCAATCACCGGCCGTTACCTCCCGGCACTTCTACATCATCGCCTTCAAAAAGCTTTTCGGCCCCCTTAACCACCAACATTTCATCGGGGTTAAGGCCGGAGGTCACTTCCAACTTGTCCCCGAATAGTTCACCGATGGTCACGGCCCTTTTGGATGCTTTACCCTCAAATACCAGGAATACATAGGGCTTTTCTTCGCCCCGGTTGATTACCGCGCCCGCCGGCACGTAAATGCCGTCCTTTATTTCTGCGCGGCCCGCCAGAACAATCTGCCCCGGGAACCAGTCATGGTCAGGATTGGGTACACTTACTTCCACACCGATAGTGCCGGTGCCTCGGTTGGTGGCGGGGAAAACCCGCGTCACTTGGGCCTGCCGCTCCTGGTTGTATAACTCCAAAACCACTGTCTGGCCTGGTTTCCAAGCGGTGATTTCGTGATCCGGCACCGGCAGAATTGTTTTCAGGGTACTAATTTGACCAATTTTATAGACCGGAGTGCCGGCGCCCGTCACCTGCCCCTGGTCGGCCATTTTGGCCAGCACCGTGCCGCTGATGGGTGCAGTTAGCACTGCTTTGTCCTGTTCCAGCAGGCCCAGCGCCTGACTGGCCTCAGCCAAATCCTCTTCGGCCACTTTCAGCCTGTTTTGGGCATTTTCAAAGTCAAGTTGGGAAATAGCGCCGGCCTCGTTAAGCTGTTTCATCCGGTCAAAGTGATCGAGGGCCTGCTGATACCCTACCTGCGCCTTCTCCACCCCGGTCCTGGCTCTGGTTAGCTGAAGGCTGTACTCTGTGGCATCCACCCTGGCCAGTATAGTGCCGGCATTAACCCTATCGCCTTCTTTATAGCGCATTTCTAGAATGCGCCCGGAAACTTCAAAAGCAACCGCAGTTTCTTCCCCTGCTTCAAGAGCACCGGAAAGCTCGGATACCCGTTCCACCTTCCCCGGTTCCACCGCCGTTATCTCCACAAGCTTGGCCTGATGTTCATCAGATCCTGCAACCTCAGCAGGCTTTTCCCTTGCAAATAAAATAAAAACAACAATAGCAATTACGATTGCCATGGTAACGCCAATTACAGTTTTCTTGTTCATCGCCACTGCCGGTGTTTTTTCCGCCACCCGCCCGCTCCGCCGGGATACGAAAAAGGCAGTTTTCCCCCCTTTATTAATAAGCTTTTTTTTGGGTCATTTTTTTATCTACTGTTGGCTAATTCTTGGAGACACTCCTCAGCCCACCGGATTGCCGCCTCGGCCATGATGATGCCTTTTTTTACGGTTAAACGCCAGTAAAACTCCTCTTCCGGGCGCAATAGGGCCTCGGCATACTGACGCAGCGAATTATCCAGAGTGTTATATAGTTCTAGTCCCAGACGTAGTTCCCTGATGTATTTATTAAGCTGGAATACCAACTCTTCCTTCGGCAGTCGGGAACCAAAAAAAATGCGGATATTAAACTCATCCCGCACCGGGAGCAGCAGTGATTCCGAAAACCTATTCAGCCACTCTAAAAAAGATTTGTTTCCTTCCTGTGTTAGGCTGTATACCTTTCTGTCAGGGCGCCCCTCCTGCGGCTCTATCCTTGAAGTTACATAACCTTTTTTCTCCAGCATGGATAACTCGCGGTAAATTTGGCTTAACTGGGCCGTCCAGAAAAAATTAATAGACGTATCAAAAACCTGTTTTAAGTCGTAACCGCTCATGGGTTGGTAAGTAAGAAGACCAAGTATGGCATTTGGCAGCGACATGGCATACCTCCTGTTAAGGTAAACTTTAAGAATTCAACCAATTAGTTATTATACATGTTATATATGACATGTCAAGTAACTGTATACAATATCTAAAATTATTCAAAAATAATGGGTCAGGCCATTACTCAGAATTATCATCAAAAACCAAAGCCAGGAAACCATTTACATCACCCCTAGGGAGAATTCTTCGAATCAGGGGTAAAACCATGCAAGAATATAATTGACAATTTTATAGACAAAACACTATAATGTCTATGTAATAATCAAACGTTAATCATTTATGTTGCATTAATGTTGTCTTATCGTTGTTTTATTGAAGGAGATGTAAACAAATGCATGACCTGTCTAATTTATTTTGGAACGCCTCGTTGGACGAACTGTGCAAAGGGTATGTATATGAATCGGAAGGCGGCATCTATACTTGCCTGATCTGCGGCGAAACATTCGAAAAAGGGCGCATCTACAGCGTTGACAATTTATATTATGACGCGCAAAAGACCGCAGAGAAGCATATGGAAACAGCCCACTCATCCATGTTTGATTACCTTACCAACATGGACAAGAGGTATACCGGGCTTACCGAACACCAGAAAAACCTGATGACTTATTTTTACAGCGGTTACAGCGACAAGGAAATCACTGCCCTGCTGGGTGGCAGTGCGTCCACGATCCGCAATTACCGGTTTAGTTTCAGGGAAAAAGAAAAACAGGCCAAGGTTTTCCTGGCCATTATGCACCTGCTGGAGAAATGTTCCCAAAAAGAAGCGCGGTTTATTGATTTTCAACCCACGGTTACCATGGTTGATGACCGTTACGCCATTACCGGGGAAGAATATGAAAATATTATAAAAATGTATTTTAAAGATGGTCCCGACGGGCCGTTAAGTACTTTTCCCGGTAAAGAAAAAAGAAAAATTGCTGTGTTAAGGCATTTAATTAAAAAATTTGCCACCAGCAGGAAGTACACCGAACAAGAAGTAAATGCCATTCTAAAAAACGTTTACCACGATTACGTCACCCTGCGCAGGTACCTGATTGCTTACGGTTTCATGGATCGCGCTCGTGACGGGAGCGAATACTGGGTTACAACTTAATTGTGCACTAAAGGAGGAAACGGGTAATGGTTACGGATAAAAAGCAAATAAAACTTGATTATAAGCAATCGATCAAACCAATGGGAATTTTTAAAATAAGAAACCTGGTTAACGGCAAACTATTTATCGGCGGCACTTTTAACCTTGACGTCGCCTATAACAAGCATAAGTTTCAATTAAACCTCGGTTCGCATAAGAACAAGGATTTACAAAAAGAATGGCAAGAACACGGCCAGGAAAACTTCACTTATGAAGTTTTGGAAGTGTTGGAGCAGGACGACAATATTTATCGCGATTACAACGATGAGTTAAAAGTCCTGGAAGAATGCTGGCTGGAAAAACTACAGCCTTTCGGTGATCAGGGTTATAACAAACCACCCCGCAAATAAGATTTGGGGGTGATAAACCATATTTTTAACCCGGTAGGCCACTTGAGGATGAATTTAATCCTGATCCGGGATTCTTGACCGTCATTTATTACTCCCCAACTGCTGGACATATATTGCCGCGGGTAGAGGGTTTACCTCTACCCGCTCCCACTTTATGACGCTTAATCCAGATTAAGAGCCACCGCATAGCCCAATAAAAAACCAGACTAATCCTAAAAACAATGTTACCGGGTTAGACTAAAACTTTAAAAGGGGTGATTTATTTGGGACACGCAAAAACCCTGTCCATGAAAACTTTGGCCAACGGTCTGCCGGTATTCCTCATTCTTGCTCTGGTTGGTAATATCGGCTGGATTCCGGCGCTCTTTGCCACTCTTGCCCTTACCGGCATCGCTTATTTCGCGGGAGACATGCTGGTACTCCCACAGACGGGCAACCTAATGGCAACCCTGGCCGACGGGGCACTGGCACTGCTGTTACTCTGGCTGATGCGCTTGTTCGGTCTGCCACTTGGTGTAAACACTATTTTGTTGGCCGTTCTGGCGGTAGTGGTTGTAGAAGGGCTTTTTTACCACCCTTATCTGAAAAGGCTGGTGGGCATTGATTCAATGGGGCCTGTGTTTGGAAAAAGGGATTAAAGCGGGAGGTAACAATGAAAGCTATAACATACCAGGGAGTTAAAGATGTTAAAGTCAAAGAAGTGCATGACCCCAAAATAGAAAAGCCCGATGACGCTATCATCCGGGTCACTTCCACCGCCATATGCGGTTCGGACCTGCACCTGGTGCACGGCCTGGTGCCCAATATGCCGACAAATTTCATTATGGGACACGAGACCATGGGCATTGTGGAAGAAGTTGGCCCCGACGTTAAAGAAATTAAGCAGGGCGACCGGGTAGTCATCCCCTTCCCTGTCGCTTGTGGGCATTGTTGGTACTGTGAACACGATTATTACAGCCAGTGCAGTAATTCCAATCCTCATGGCGAAGCCGGGGGCATCTTCGGTTACAGTGAAACTTACGGCGGTTACGCCGGGGGACAAGCCGAGTACCTGAGAGTTCCCTACGCCAACGTAGGCCCGGTAAAGGTGCCCGAAGACTTAAGTGACGAACAAGTGCTGTTCCTGACTGACATCCTACCCACCGCCTACTGGGGCAACCTGATTGGCGGTGTTCAGCAAGGCTCCACTGTTACTGTGTTGGGCTGTGGGCCGGTGGGTCTTTTAGCCCAAAAATTCGCCTGGTTGTTGGGGGCCGAGCGAGTTATTGCCGTAGACTACATCGGATACCGGCTGGAGCATGCCAAAAAATATAACAATGTTGAAACAATAAATTTCCAGGATCACGAGAACACCGGCGGATATATCAAGGAAATTACCCGCGGCGGCACTGACGTGGTTATTGACTGTGTGGGCATGGACGGCAAAATGAACGTCATAGAGATGATTGAAACGGCCCTGTTATTGCAAGGCGGTGCCATGTCCGCCATCATTATGGCCGCTCAGGCGGTCAGGAAGACCGGTACGGTGGCCTTGGTGGGCGTCTATGGCCTGCGATACAACCAGTTCCCGCTGGGCGACTTCTTCAGCCGCAACATCACGCTAAAGATGGGCCAGTGCCCGGCCACCGCATACGTGGATCACCTGCTGGGATGGGTCAGGGAAGGAAAAATAGACGCCACTGATATAATCACCCACCGGATGAAATTGGACGAAGGTGAAAAGGGATACGCATTGTTTGATGAAAAGAAAGACAACTGTATTAAGGTGATACTATCACCTTAATACGCAGGTTAAAAATCCCGTGTTGAGCTAATGGAAAATCTTTGGACTGCTTAAGAACAGGCCGCAAGCTTTCTAACAGGGGTTGAAAAAAATCGTTTCAACCCCTTCTTCTTGTGCGTGCTGTCCCGGTTAGACAGTTACTAAGAAAGATTGAACAGCACAAGGCGTAAAATAACAACCTTGTGAAAAAATCGACACCGGATTAAAACCCTTTAAACACGAAAAACAATCATCAAAGTTACAACCATTGCCAGCTCCATTGCATTTTGCATAAGATTGAATCAAAGAATACTTAACGTGCCTTAAAGGAGGTGCTCTCATGCAAGAGCAGGCGGAAGTGATTAGGGATTATATGATCCCTTTTTCCGACTACCCCAAAGTAAACCACAATGTAACCCTGGAAGAGGCCGTTAACATGATGCATTCAACTGCTAAAACTAAGGGCTACCGCTGGATTGTGGTAATGAACGATGATAAGAAAATTGCTGGTTTTTTAACCCTGCGCAGTGTGTTTGAGGCATTTAGCAACCTGGCACCCAAGGCTGGCGGGTGGTTGGGGGTGTTTAACTATGCCAGACCCGGCTTATTTTACTGGGAAGGGGTGCAGTTAATCAAAGATACCCCGTTAAAGAAATGCATCCGGCCGCTGGTGGAAGTTCATGTCCATGAAAACGACCCCCCGGCCAAGGCAGCAGAGATTATCATCAAACGGCGTATTACTATTGTCCCAGTGGTTGATGATCAAAATGAGGTTATTGGTATTGTAAGGCCCGTTGATCTTTTGCCTTTTATTAAAAGGCTGTTTGACAACGCTCCAGCCCAATAAATAATGTGGCCATAGCACATAATTAATAACCCTTGCAAATAAACCTGTATAATATACATTGCAAGGGGTGATTCTTATTGGCAGCGGAACAAAAAACAAGGAACGGTTCCCAAAACGAGCACATCCGTAGGTGGTGTGCCTTGCCAGTTCCATATCCAGAGGTAAAGGTGCAAAGGCCCAACCGTTTTTATGCCGAGCTTTTATTAGAGGATTACGCCGGTCAGGTCAGTGAAACTACCGCCATTAACCAGTATTTCCACCACCATATCATGTTTGAGGAAAGGTACCCGGACCTTGCGGAATTGGAAGAGTGTCTATCCATTATCGAAATGTGGCACCTGGAGATGCTGGGTGAAACCATCCGTTTGCTGGGGGTGGATCCCCAGTTGCGCACTCTTACTACTAACAAGCAGACATACTGGTGCGCCGACTACGTTTATTACGGAACCGCCCTGTGCGACCGTTTGGCCGCCGACGTGGCGGCAGAAAAAGCGGCCATCGCCAACTACCGTGAACACCAGCGTTTAATCAGGGATCCCCATATCGTAGAGATGCTGGAGAGAATTATCATGGACGAGGAGCATCACCTCAAGTTATTCACCGAAGCCATGAATAAGTACTGCAACCCAAAGTAGGAGTAAACCATAAAAACGGGGTCAGGATTTTAACTTATTAAGTTAATAGGTTAAAATCCTGACCCCGTTTAAATTAGCAGGGATTTGCCAATGATGATTGAAATACATAGGTAAAATATACTTTTATACATTTCGTCGAAAAGAGGCTAACTGGTCATGAAAATGAATAAAAAAGCCCTAGCGCTTCTGGGCACTGGTCATAGCATAACCGATATTAATCAGGGGGCCCTGCCTATTATGTTGGTGTTTCTACAACCAGTGTTTGCTTTGACTCAGCTACAGGTAGGTATGGTGATGTTGGCCTTCAATCTTAGTTCCTCGGTTATACAACCTATCTTCGGCATCTTAAGTGATCGTTTTCGGGCTGCCTGGCTGGTTCCAGCGGGTTGTCTAATCGCCGGGCTCGGCATGGCGTTTACCGGTTTCAGTCCTAACTTTCCCACTTTGCTTCTGGCGGCGCTGGTAAGTGGCTTGGGTGTGGCTGCTTTTCACCCGGAGGGTTCCAAATTCGCCCGTTTGGCCAGCGGCGACAGAAAAGCGTCAGGAATGTCCATGTTTTCAGTAGGTGGGAATCTTGGTTTTGCAGCCGGCCCGATTCTGGCCAGCTTTTTCTTCGGCCTGGCTGGCCTGGGCGGGTCAGCTGGTTTTTTTGTTATTAACGGCACTATGGCCGCCATTTTGTGGCTTTACTTGGCCAGTTTCACCGGAGACACTACTGCAGCTACAACCCCACGACACGCGAAGACCAACAAGCAAAACCAAGCCCTAAATACACCCGGGGTCAGCGCCTGGTTCCTGTTTGCTCCAGTGGCACTTCTTGTTACGGTGGTCATCATGCGTTCTTTTACCCACTTCGGCATGGTCACCTTTCTGCCCCAGTATTACGTCCATCACCTGCAGCATAGTGAAGCTCAAGCGGCAACACTTACATCCATATTCCTTTTTGCCGGAGTTTTCGGCACCCTGGCGGGTGGGCCGGCGGCGGATCGTTGGGGCCTAAAAACCGTTATTGTAACCTCTATGTCCCTATTGGTACCCCTACTGTACCTGTTTACCAAAACCGAGGGCATTATGCTGGTGGCATTGGTGGCCCTGGCCGGCTTTGCGGCTATCTCCACCTTTGCCGTAACTGTGGTTTTTGCCCAGGAATTACTACCGGGCAACGTCGGTTTGGCCTCGGGGCTGGTGCTTGGATTTGCCATCGGCATGGGAGGAGTTGGAGCAACCGTTCTGGGTTGGGTGGCAGACCATTGGGGCCTGCCGGCTGTATTCCACGTGATGATGCTGTTCCCGGTAATCGGCCTGTTATTGGCATTACTGCTGCCAAACCGTGAACAACTAGCCCGCCGGTCACACATATTGAACGTTGAATGATTCCAGGCTCAGTCCGTTATGGCCCCGAATTCATGGGGAGTTAGTTAAAGTATCTTGTTTAAAAATGCTTTTGTTCGTTCGTTCTGAGGGTTACTAAAGATTTTCTCAGGTGCATTTTCTTCAACAATAACACCGAAATCCATAAAAATTACCCGGTCTGCCACTTCCCTGGCAAACCCCATCTCATGAGTCACCACTACCATTGTCATTCCCTCAACGGCCAAATCCTTCATGACTTCCAATACCTCGCCCACCAATTCTGGATCAAGGGCCGACGTTGGTTCATCGAATAACATAATCTTAGGATTCATGGCCAGGGCCCGGGCAATGGCAACCCTTTGCATTTGCCCGCCGGAAAGCCTGCTGGGGTGAACATGGGCTTTATCAGATAAACCTACCTTATCTAAAAGAGCCAATGCCTCCTGTTCTGCTTTTTCTTTGGAGTGACCGCGACCTTTTACTGGCGCCAGGGTTACGTTTTGCAACGCTGTCATATGTGGAAAAAGGTTAAATTGCTGGAATACCATCCCCACTTCAGTTCTGACCTGGTTGATATTTGTTTTTGGATCTGTCAAATCGTGTCCGGCAATGACAATTTTCCCGGACGTCACGCTTTCCAGTAAGTTTAGACACCGTAAAAAAGTACTTTTGCCGGAGCCGGAAGGGCCGATCACGCAAACAACTTCTCTTTCCTCGACCTGGCAATCAATACCCCTGAGAACCTCTAAGTCACCGAATTTTTTATGCAGATTATCGACTGTGATGATCAATCCACTTCCAACCTCCGTTCAATTCTTCTCAAGACTAACGAGATTGTCAGAGTAAGAACCAAGTATAGCAGTCCGACCACAGTATAAATTTCAAAAGCAGCAAATGTTGTGGCTACAACCATTTGCCCTTGCCTGAGTAATTCACCTACTGCGATCACAGCAAAAAGTGATGTGTCTTTTAAGCTAATGATAAACTGGTTGCCCAACGGAGGAATCATTCTTTTAAAAGCCTGTGGCCACACAATGTAGTAAAAAGTTTTAAAACTACTTAATCCTAATGATCTACCCGCTTCCACCTGACCTTTTTCTATGGATTGAATCGAACCTCGTACAATCTCGGCGATATAAGCACCGGAGTTAATGGCAATGGCAATAATCCCCGCCGTTTCACTGCCAATTCTAAAACCAACAGTTTGCTGTAAGACCTGATTAACCCCAAAATATAAGTAAAGGGCCTGGACAAGTATGGGTGTCCCCCGAATAGCTTCAACATAAATAGTAGATAACCAAAATAGTAATTTGTTCTTTGATGTCCGGCCCAAACCTACGACAGCACCAATTATAAAACCAAAAAAAAGGCCGACGGCAGCAATAATTATAGTCCATTTGATCCCGCTTAATAGCAGCGGCATCGAGTTAATGGGAATACTCCAATCCAGGTTCAGGTTCTCAAGCACCAGTAACACCTCGCTAATTAATTTATGTCAGCGTCAAGAAAAAAAGCGTAACAACAACCGCGTGTTACGCTTTTTCACACTTTGAATGCAGAACGTATTATGCGCTTGGTATACTTAAAGGCTTTTGACCGAACCATTTTTCGTAAATTTCATCGTATTTTCCATTAACAAACATTTCTTCCAGCACTGTATTTACATCCTCAACTAGTGCGCTTCCCTTAGGGAACGCTATACCATACTGCTGACCATCCAGTAACTCGCCAACGGGTTTAACCCTGTCTTTACCCTTATTGGCAGCAAAATAAAGGACGTTGGGTGAATCGAAAATAACAGCATCGGCACCACCATTAATTAGTTCCAGGTAGGCCCCGTCAATATTGGGGAATGGTTTTACTTCTTTAACGCCTTCAACTGCAATTGAATAATCGTAACTTGTTGTACCAGTTTTGGTAGTTACAACTTTTCCGTTCAGGTCATCTACACCCTTGATGTCTTCGTTATCCGCACGCACAAGAACCATCAGACCGGCATCGTAATAAGCCCTGGCAAAATCAACTTTTTCCTTGCGTTCATCCTTAATGGTCATCCCGGCAATAGCTACATCTATTGACCCTGATTGCAGTGCGGGAATTAAACCGTTAAAGTCCATGGGCTTTAACTCATATTCCACGCCAAGTTCCTGGGCAATAGCATCCCACATATCTATATCAAAACCTTCATATTCTCCAGTTGACTCATTAAGAAATTCAAAGGGGACAAAGCTGGTATCACAGCCCACGACAATTTTTGCAACGTCTTTATTGTCGGCATCACCACTCGCGGTATCTTTTTCCGCTGTGGAACCACAGGCAGTAAGCCCAAAGACCAGTGCTAAAACAACAACCAATAAAAACAGTTTTTTAAATAACTTCATTTACATTCCTCCCGTTTTTTGAGCAATTTAATATATAAATATTCTGTTTTTAATAGAAAAACCCTTTATCTAAAATCAAATTCCGAATTATTTTGCATACTTGGGTAGGATAAGGATATTAGCCTGTAGAAATATCCATGGTCATAAAGGCTATAAACATGATCCAAATTAAGGGGGATTAATCGTGGAAGAATGGCAATACCAAATGCAAAACCAAGTCAACAGTATTGAAAAATTGGAGCAAATTATTAACTTGACAGCAAAGGAAATAGAAGCCATCAATAACACCAAAACCAAGTGGGGCACAACCCCTTACTTTGCTCAATTAATGGATAAGGATAACCCCAACTGTCCAATCAGGAAACAGGTTATTCCCTCTTTGCAAGAGAAACAAAACCGCTATGGGATTAAAAATTACTTGATCTACAAGGAAAACCGTTCCAATGAAGAGAACAGACCGGATACAATAGCCAGACAATATAAAGATCGTATTGCTTTTACTGTAATGAATATCTGTGCTAATTATTGTAGACATTGTTTTCGCAAGGAACTGGTAGTGGACGAATCATTACAATTACGTTTTGATATTGATGAAGGGCTGGGCTGGATTAGGGAACATTCTGAAATAAGGGATGTTTTAATCACCGGTGGAGACCCTTTATTGCTTACGGATGACAAAATTGAATACCTAATCGCTAAATTAAGAGAAATCCCACATATCCAAATGATCCGGTTTGGTAGTCGGGTTCCCATTGTGCTTCCACAGAGAATTACAAAAGGCTTACTTAAAGTTCTCGGGGGATTTCATAGGGTTCCCATTTGGCTAAACACCCAGTGTAATCATGCCAAAGAAATTACTGAATTTACAGCCAGGGCAGTATATGATCTCCTTTCCTGTGGGGTAAACGTCGGTAATCAGGCGGTATTGTTGAAAGGAATAAATGACGATCCAAAATCATTTAAAGATTTACATCAAAAACTATTAACAGTTCGAATCAGGCCTTATTATGTATTTTACTGTGAACCGGCACCGGGTATCGACCACTTTCGTACCCCTGTGGAAAAAGGCGCTGAATTAATTCGGGATACCCTGAGAGGTCATACAACCGGTCTAGCCCAACCAATGTACGTTGTAGCTACCAACATTGGCAAAATCCCACTTATGCCTGATTATTATATACAGGAAAAAAACCCTGAAAATTATATCTTAAAAAATTATCAAGGATGCCTAACCAACCTGCCCAATATACCTGAATAAAGACTTTAAAACCTTCGAATTTATTAACACAGGCAGGAAATCTTTCACATCCGGCTAATTAAATAAATATGAATGAATGTTTATTCAGCAAGAGAGAAGGTGTTTATTTGGAATTTAAGACTATTAGTTTTGAGGTTAAAGAAAACGGGGTGGCCCTGGTCACTTTAAACAGGCCCGCCAGTTTTAATGCCATTAACCTAGAATTGGCCACCGATTTTCACCGGGCCCTGCAGGCGGCGGGGCAGGCTGACAGCGTTCGGGTGCTGGTGGTTACCGGATCCGGCAAAGCTTTCTGCGCCGGCGGAGACCTGACCTGGCTAATGGCTGCTGCGGACAATCTGAAAAAGCGCGAAATTCTTGATAACGCTGCCAAAATTATCAAAGTTCTAAATCAATTTGAAAAGCCCATCATCGCGGCGGTCAACGGTGTGGCAGCAGGCGCGGGTACCGCGGTAGCCATGGCTTGTGATTTAGTCATTGCCTCTGAAAAATCATCCTTTGCACCAAACTTTGTGCACATCGCTGCCGTGCCCGACAGCGGGGCATCGTGGTTTTTACCCCGGGTTGTTGGTTATCAACGAGCAGCCGAATTAATGCTCACAGGGCGGATGCTAAACGCAACGGAAGCGTGCGAAATGGGAATTTATAACCGGGTAGTTACAGAAGAGCATTTAATGGCAGAAGCTATGGGACTGGCAGAAAAACTGGCCGCCGGCCCGCAGCGGGCACTGCGCTACATTAAGCGGATGCTTAAGCTAAGTCAATACAACACCCTGGATGCACAGTTGGAGTCTGAAGCCTCGCTGCAGTTGATGGCCTGGTCCGACAGCGATTTCCAAGAGGGAATTAAAGCTTTCCTGGAGAAAAGAAAACCGCAATTCAAGTAATTTTTTTCATTGTAAATAATTATTGTAATAATAAATTAGCGGGCCGCCCCCCGGCGCCTAATATTTTAGACCCGTCCTGGTTCTACAGTGGCGGGTCTTTTTTATGCTTAAAGTAATACCGGTTTATCTACCCTGAAATTACTATTTGGGGTGTCATCCTGAGCGTAGCGAAGGATCTTAAACAAAAATTCTTCACTGCGTTCAAATTGACAATCCAAGCGGATTTCATCTTTTTAATGGTGTCGCGTAGCGGCATAAGCTGTCATCCAAAAAACTATAAATCTTCACCCGGCCCGCCTACTATGGAAGTTTGATCTGCCCCGAGTCCCCCGTCATATTCCTTGCCCATGGTCAATTCAGGGGGCAGATTTCTAAATGCCCGGGATGCGTTAATTGTACGGGATAGATTCTTCATGTTGTTTTCTCCATCTTTTTGACCCTTTTCCTTAATTTTACCTTGCACACGTTTTTTATCTATTATTGACACCTCCCACCAAGTTCTTTTCACCGTGCTTTTTAATTTAACCCGGTTACCATAACGGTATCCCCGAAGTAAATACCACTTTATGGCTGCATACATCCACTATCAATTGATAAATAATTCTTGTATGTACTTAATTTAAAAAAGGAGTCGCTGATTATTAATCCTTACCTCGAAATTGCCATTAGAGCTTTAACAGCATATTTATTCCTCCTGGCGTTGGCTCGTTTGATGGGGCGGGAGCAAATTTCCCAGTTAACTTTTTTTGATTATATCGTAGGTATAACCATCGGTTCTATTGCGGGCACCATAACCACTAATATACAGGAACTGTTTTTCCCCGGGTTGTTTGGCCTGTTCATTTGGGCCATGCTGCCGATATTAACTGGTTTCGCAACTTTAAAATGGATGCCGGCGAGAAAAATTATTGAAGGTGAACCGGTAACCGTAATCCAAAACGGCAAACTGGATGAAGAGGCCATGGGCAGACAGCGGCTGAATTATGACGACCTGATGATGCTGCTGAGGGAAAAAAACGTTTTCAACATTAGTGAAGTCGAAAACGCCATATATGAGCGCAATGGTAAGGTGACGGTGCAGTTAAAAAGTCAGTTCCGTCCGGTTAAGCCTGCAGACCTTAATATAAGCACTCAATTCGAGGGCCTGCCTACAACCCTTGTGGAAGACGGAGTAGTAATCCAAAACAGGCTTAAGGAAGTTAGCCTTAGCAAAGATTGGCTGTTTAAAAAGCTGCAAGTTGAATACGGAATCAACTCCTTTGACCAGGTGTCCATGGCTCAACTGGATACCCAGGGGAATTTATATGCAGACGTGATTGCTCAAAACCCTCCCAACAAGCCGGGCTAGCCTTTTGACTCTACAGTCTCCGGTTCGTTTGCCTTCACACCTGAATTAAATTAACTTTTAAAATGTTGAATGGATGCTTCTCATTAACTGTTGGGGTCATTTGGCATACCATGTGCAATATGCCAGGTCGGGGTATATTTGAGCAATGTTTAATTCATTTACCCGTTTTATAATGTTTATGGAATTTTATTTTATAGTCCGGAGGCAGTATGACATTAAAGGAAATAAGACAACTGGCATTGTTCGCGGCTCTGCTGTTTTTCTTTTTTATTTTGAACCCGTCACCATTGGTCGAGGTAACACCATTAAAGTCAGGCCATAAGGTATTGAATCTGTATATTTTGCAGCGACAATTAAATGATCTTGGTTTTATGGACAGCGCGCCTTCCGGGTATTATTGCGCCGCTACCCGCAATGCGGTACAAAAACTGCAATCGGAACACAAACTAAAACCAGACGGCAATATGACAATACAAACCGCCACTGTAATTTTAGATTTAGCAAGTCAAATAGACAACCAGCAAAAAAAAGAAGTACTTGGTTTTTATGTTGGAGATGAACCAGGGATCCCCTCATCATACTCCACTGTAAAAGCACAGAAAAATATAGTAACTTCTATATCACCCTTCTGGTATAGATTGGACAGGAACGATCCGGGGCAACTAGAAACCGGCAGCGACGTCACACAACGGGAAATGGCCCGGACACTCGATTTTTGCCGGCAAAATGGTATCAAAAATTACGCCCTCATACATAACATCCTGTACGGTCACAATTCCGTAGGCAAGGATTTGGCTCATACACTGTTCTCAAATCCTGTCAAAAGAAAGCAGCAGGTCAATAATATATATAACCTGCTGCAAGAAAAAGGTTTTGACGGTGTCTGTATCGATATTGAAAATATTTACCCCAGCGACCGAGAGCATTACGTGCAATTCCTGGTCGAACTATCATCCCGGTTAAAACCGGCGGGCTACCCAATTATCGTCTGCGTGCCTGCCAAAACCTCGGACGTGCCGGGCGGAGGCTGGGGGGATAATTTTGATTACGCAAAGGTAGGCCGTTACGCTGACCAGGTCGTAATTATGACCTACGACGAACATAATGCTTTTAGCAGCAGCGGGCCCATTGCGTCAGTCAATTGGGTTGAAAAAACTATCCAATACGCCCTAACTAGAATACCAGCCGAAAAAATCATCATGGGCATACCGGGTTACGGTTTTGACTGGAATCTTGTCCATAAGACCTCGCGGTACCTTTCATACCAACTGGCTATGCAAACAGCCGGACAGTATAAACCAGACATTAAATGGGACAACCACGCTCAGGTGCCCTATTTTAATTATCATGATGCCCAAGGTTCAAAACATAGCGTTTACTTTGAAAACGCCGGCAGCACCGCCGCGAAATTAGAGCTGGTAAATGAGTACGGCTTAAAGGGAATAGCCCTTTGGCGCCTGGGCATGGAAGATCCGGACATCTGGCCTTTATTACCTGACTTTTTGACTGCCGGCTAATTTCACTGTACATTCAAAAAATGACATGGATTTAGACTTTCTCATTAACCTTGGAATGAGCTGGTCTTTTTTTACTGCTGACAGACAAAATAAGTATGCCCAACAACAGAAGACCAATCCCGGCAAATGCAGGTGCAGTAAGTCGCTCGCCCAACACAGTGACCCCCAGTGTAGCGGCGGTAAGCGGTTCGGCCAGGGTTAAAGTGACAGCGGTTGCTGCCGGCACCAGCGACAGCCCTTTCGAAAACAGGAAATAAGCTATGGCCGTGGCCACAATACCAAGGTGTAAAGCTACCGCCGCACCTCGCCATTCAAGCAGCCAATTTAAGGGTTGGGTGAGCAATATAGGCAGTAAAAGCAAAGCGCTGATGCAAAAAACAACCGCAATTACCGCTTCGGGACGGTTTTTATCCAACAGGGACTTGCTGAAAACAACATATGAAGCATAGGCCAAACCAGCACCCAGAGACATTAACACCCCGACATAATTGACAGTTACATTTTCTTTAACGGTAAATAAAAGATAACACCCTGTAATGGCAAGCAGAGTGGACACCAGCCATTTCTTCCCCGGCCGTTCACCTCTGAATAAAAACACCAGAATACCGGCCATAATAGGCGCACTGCCAATGCCAACCACCGTCCCCACAGCCACGCCGGTTTTAGCAACGCCACCAAAAAAGAACGGCTGGTAAGCAGCCATACTTATCGCCGTTACTGCCACCAGATGTGTAGGCCAGTAACCACCGGGCTTAAAAGCTTGCCGGAATAAGGCTATGGCTAGCAGACATAGCCCGCCAACTAGTAGACGCATGGCACCAATGGCCAGGGGTGTGGCTCCTTCCGGGGCCAGGGCCTGGGTAGTTCCGGTGGTACCCCACAACACTGCGCCGGACAATACCAACAGCGGTCCTAAATATGTTTTGTTTTGCGACATAACTACCCTCGCTTCTAAAAAACATAGACTTAATTAAATAAATGGCTACTTGAAAATTATATAAGCCCGGGACCAGATAAACAAGGTTGCTACCTCATACATTGCATATTGTCATTTGGGCGTAGCGAAGAATTTCCGGCGACTGGTTAAGCTAAAGTTTAACGATAGCCGAATAAACCAAAACGCCTGATTAACCTGCCGGTAGGCCCAAATTTCTGGTCTATGGCGGCTTCAGGGCAGACCTCGTGGCAGCAGTAACACCTGATACAGTTGCGGTCGTCTACCAGAGCAACACCCCCGGCAATGGTAATGGCCTGCTGCGGACAGATATTACGGCAGGTAGCACAGGCAGTGCAGCGACCTGCCGAGGGGACAGGACGCGGAGTCAGTGCTTGCTTCACCGCCGGTGCCCACATACGCTGGTACCAGGTAAGGCGATCCAAACCCCGGGCATCCCGGGCTACCCGGGCCGGCTTTCTGAAATCAGGTACCGCAGCGGCACTAAGCGGAACACCAACTACTTGGATATCAGACCAACCTCCGCTCCACCATCCCCTGTGCTTCGCGGCACGCAGCATGGGCACTTCCATGGGGTCCAGGCCGATAATACTGCAGGCGGCTAAATCCATGGACACCGGGTTATCGGCGGCCATCAGCAAACCAAGGGGCCTGGGGTTTCCGTGTAAACCAGGGCCGTCACCTTCCATAGCCAAGATGCCGTCCATCAAGTACAGGGTTGGCTTAACCGCCTGGATAATGTCCAAAAGCATGTCCGCAAACTGTTCACCGCTTTGCAGTTTGGCATGATATCCGGCCTTAGCTAATCCGGGAATCACGCCGAAGAGTATCTTGGTCGCCCCGGTCAACGAGGTGAACATGTGGGTTTTAAGTTTAGGAACTGCAATTACCACGTCGCATGCAACAACCGGTTGAATTACTTCAAATAGCTTAATCAACTTGCCATCCGGGCACGGTAAGGCCTGAACTGCAGTGTCCCAGTTAAGTTCCAGTTCACCCCGCTCAGCCGGCCCAAGATAACCGGCCGCCTGGTATGCCTTTTTAAGACCGGTTGTAGTATAAGGCACGGGTCCTGGACTATCGGCCACAATAGGTTGCCCGCCGGCTTCTTGAACCAACCTGGCAAGCGCCAGGGTCACATTTGGATGCGTAGTAACAGCCTTTTCAGGCGCCGTAGCACTTAACAAGTTGATTTTTAACAGCACTTTTTGACCCGGCTGGACAAATTTGTTTATGCCGCCCAGCAGGTCAATGCATTGCCTGATGGCCGACTCAACTTTTTCGTAAGCATAGTCGGGGCATTTTACAATGCTGACCCTTCCCACGGTACACCCCCAATATTCTGGGATTTAAATAACTGATTTTTATTATAACTCATTTTGACAATTTAATAGTTGGCAATAACGCGCACAATATAACGATGCATTGGTAACCAGGAGGTAAGGGGGTCAGGCCTGTCGTAACTTCCTAACTGCCTTATCTATATATACAATAGTTATAGTTAGGAAGTTACGACAGGCCTGACCCCCTTATTCAAAGAATAATTTTATCTATTACGTCACCCTTTGCGTTTAGCACATGGGTGCCGCAGTTAATGCAGGGATCAAAGGAGCGAATGATTCGACCCAAGATAGTATTTAATAATTCAGGGTTTGGGATAATTGTACCAGTCAGGGCATATTCAACCGGTCCCAGTTGACCTTTTATATCCTTGGGAGAAAAGTTCCAGTTGCTAGGGGTTATAATTTTATATTCCTCTACCTGTTCACCCTTTAGTCGAACACTGTGCAGCAGTGAACCGCGCATAACATCTGTGGCAACCACAGCCTGTTCCTTAACGGGTTTCTGTTTTTGCTGGATCGGTGGTGGACCTGGAACCAAGTTCTTAAGCCACTCCATGACCAACTCGCTAATAAGCAGCGTTTCCAGAGAACGGGCTTTAATGCGATCCATTGTTGAGGTTCCCCCACGGTAAAAGCCGTTGATGAGCATTCTGGCCAGGGGACCCATTTCAATGGGCTGCCCGGCATATTGAAAAGATTTTATATAAGTATAAGCCCCGGGTTTATAGGGTGCGGGCAAGACTTGACCGTCTACCGGAAGATACCAAGCATTAGTAACATCCTCACTGATTAATTGGATATCAGGCGTACTGATTTGATTTCCGGTGAGTATACCACCCCGCCAGTGGCTCAACTGGTTTTTCGTTCCGAAGCGGAACATACCAAAAGACAGCAGTCTTCTTGGTGTTTGCCCAATCTTAAAGTAGTCCCTGTATACCCGGGAGATCAACTCAGTATCCGGTATCAGACACTCCTTAACAAAGGCGTGCACACTTGCTATTAAAGACAGGGCCTGGTTTACTTTGTCGGCAGTAGGCGCAACCGCTACTCCCCCGTGCACAAAGCTATGCTGATTTGGTGCCTTACCACCGAAAAGCGTTAGTAACTGGTGGCATTCCTGGGAAACCACCACAGCTCGAAAGTAGTGTTCCACCAGACGAGCGTTATCCTGAGGAGACAGGCGAATATCTATTGCATTCTGTCCCTCAAAGGGTGGCTGATTTGGCATTTTAACATAGTCAGGTAAACTAAAAAAGTAAAAGTGCCGGATATGATTTTGCAATATATCTGCCGCAAACATTATATTCCTTAAATACTGGGCATTCTCAGACAGTTCATGGTCATAAAGTTCATCCAGCAGGTAACTGGCAACCGCACCGTGTGCCAGTGAGCAAATGCCGCAAACTCTCTGGGTCATGTACACGGCATCTGTTATGTGTCTATCTTTCATAACATGCTCAATGCCCCTGTACATGGTTCCACTGGCGTTGGCAGTTGATACTATACCCCTATCTATCACTACCTCTACCGATAACAAACCACTTAATCTTGTGACTGGACTAAACATGATCCTCTTTTTACTCATCTTTAGCTCCTTCCGGTGTAAGGGGATTAAACTGTTCTTTTCCTCATTTCTCCGGTAGAGGGGTAAAAAAGGGTGATGAACCGTCCGGAAAATCTTCATTGGTACAACCGATGCATGGAGTATTGGCCTTAACCGGCCAGTTTACATGGTTAATCCATTGCCGATAAGGGCAATCTGCACCGGTTCTAGGACCTACACACCCCTGGGAAAACATGCATTCGATATCACCCAACTTTTCGGCAAATTGCCCCTGGTCAAAATATGATCGCCGCTGACAGTGACGGTGGACAGTAAAGCCATAGAAAAGGGTGGGGCGCCCTAAATTGTCTAACTCCGGCTGACCATACATTAAAAGGTGGGCCAGTGTTCCCACGAACCAGTCGGGGTTTATGGGACACCCGCTGACATTAATAACCTCTCTATTTAAGACTTTACGAACACCTACACTGCCGGTAATGTTGGGCCTGGCTGCGGAAATACCACCGAAGCTGGCACAGGTTCCCAAAGCTATAACGTACTCAGCCAGTGGGCCTAGCCACGTGACTGCCTCCAGGGCAGTCAGTTTGTAATCCTCCGTATGGGCTATTATTGTGTAGAGCCCGTTATCCTTTAGAGGGATAGCGCCTTCCACCACCAGTGTAAACTTGCCCCGGAGCTTGACAGCAGCTTGTTCCAGGATATTAAGGGCATCCTGGCCCTGGGCAGCCATAAAGGTATTACTGTACAGGAGGTCTATTAAGTCTGTAAAAACTTGCCCCAGGTAAGGGTAAGTGGTGTTCATAAAAGCGATGTTGTTATCTCCACTGTCGCTGGTTTCAAGCCAAATTACCGGTAGTTTCCTGGATTTACTCTTTTTATATTCCCTTACTTCGGAAAGCACATAATTAGAAAGCTGAAACTGAGGCCCAGCGGCCAAATCCTGACAGCGCTTAATATAATCTTCTTTTTGCATAATGTACTCCTTAACTTTCTTATCCTTCATATATATGTATTATGGATAACAAACAAAGGAACCCAGCTTATGAAATTATTATCCTGGGGTTGGGTAATCCTCTTATGAGCGACGACGGGATTGGCGTCTTTGTGGCGGATGAATTAAAAAAAATGGAGTGGCCTCCGCAACTGCTGATTATTGAGGTGGGAACTTCGGTCTTCTATTACCTCCAGGAGATCAGTCAAGCCAGGCATGTAATTGCCATAGATGCCTTTCAAGCCGGGGGTAATCCGGGCTGTGTTTATCGGCTGGACATTGAGGATGTTGTAGATTGCCCTGAGCAGGACGCCCACGGCATATCCCTACCAGGTATTGTTAAACTGGCTAGAAGCACTACGGGCTTTCCAGAAGCGATAACCATTTATGGTGTAGAGCCTGAAAAGTTAGATTTTGGCGAAGGACTAACATTTACTGCTAAGAGTGCAGTACCAAAGCTCATCTCATTGCTTAAAGACGATATTCAAAAGCTCATAAGCTATAACCAGGGATAAAGACAGGCTATTAAAGGCCTGTCTTTACTTTATTCTTTCTTTTACTATCCCTCGTTTGTAGCAAATCATAGCATCAAGCCAAATATCTTACTTAATCTCACCGTTTAGGATGCTATCACCCTATTAATAAACTGGTTTGCAGCGGGCATAATTTTCTCTCTGGCCTCCCAAAACGTCCGGGTTACTGGTAATCCTGGCCAGCCGCCCGGCAGTAACTCCAAGGGAAGCTGGGGATCTGCCTGGATTAGTTCAAATACCTCCAGGCCGTAGAAGTGCAAGAAAGGCAAGCCGCTCCCGTCAGTTTGCTGAGCATTTAAAACCTTAAGTGCCCCGGTTAAATTTTTAGCCAGTAAGTCATACCTTTGCGCCAGTTCCTCTACGGGCCAGGTTGCAGAGACGATATCCGCCGGAGAGCGGTTCCCTTCCAGCCGGCCCCGAAAGAGGTAAAGAGATTTTGCCAGTCCATTGGCGAGGCTACATTCGATAACCTGATGATTCATGTCATAGGGCGACACCCACAGATCTTTATCCAGACAACCGTAACCAAGCGGCATTAGCCGGTCGGCCAGGTCATCTCCGAGCCGTTTATCCCGGCCTGCAGCGGCCACTATACTCCACTGACCATCCCAAGCCGAGGTCTGTAGTTTAATTCGTTCCCTATACCGGGCCAGCGTGTTCTGCCAGTATTCAAAACCGCGCACCGCTTCGTCCGTTAATCGGTAATATACCTCTCCACCCTCGCGATAGTTTACCAGTAATCCGCTTTGGACCCCCCGGGACAAACCCATTCTGATGGCGGTTTCGCTTTTTTGAAATGGTTCCAGTAAAGCAAATACTTTTTTTAACGGTATGGATCGGGTGTCCCGCTCAACCAGGAATACGTTAAATATAAACAACAGGATGCTGGTTACGCTGTCTTTCTTCTTAAAATTAAGATACATTTCCTTCCTCCTCTGCAGATACAAAATAATTATAACTGACATTAAGCGTTTGAGAGCGTTATATGGTAACTTTTTGCCCAACTTTAAGCGGACTGTAATCGTCGCCAAACTGGTCGCTAAAAATTTGCAGAGTCGGTTGATCTGAGTCATGCGGAGAAATAAACGCTTTTTGAATGCCCAGCTCTTTCAACCGGCGCACGGTCTCAACCACTTCTTCGCGGTTCGGGCTGCGGCTAAACAACCGGCTGCTGCCCATAATGTTGCCCCAAACACCGGCCGGAATATCAGTGTAGTAAAGGTGCAGCCCTCCTACCACCGCGTATACCGGCAGCCCTGTAATTTCCCGAGCCATTTCAACTGTCCGAACGATGTTAGGATGACCGCAGCCAGAAACCACCACTAGTCCCTTGTCTTTCACATTTATCAGCAGTGCCTGCTCCAGCAGCTTACCGGTTAGAAAAACCTGTACGGCCTGCGGTCCGGTGCTGGCCACTGCATCGCCGACCAATTGGGGTTTGTCAACGGTAACCGTGTTAGCCGTGGCACAGGACATCGAAACCGGAGTAAAAACGTTTCGGTTTTTCAAGTCCAGCGGCTTACCGGACAGCATCACTTCACTGTTTCTGAACCCCATGCCGCCCACATGATCCGGGTGGTTATGGCTAATGGCAATGGCGTCTATGTCGTCCAGATGCACATTGAGTAGTTCCAGGTTGTGCAACAACGGTGAGGTTTCTGCTTTGTCTTTGTTATAACCAACATCAAACAAAATATTGTCTTGCTCGGTCTTAACCAACAGTGATAAACCAGGTTCTGTTTTTACCCCTTCCATGCCAGGCAGCAACTCAATAACCGGAGTGATTTCCAACCGCTCAACAGCCGGAAGTTCCAAACTCTGTCCGGCCAGCACCTCGTTGTGCCGGACCACCTCCTGTTGACCCAGGTAAAACCTTGCCACCAGGTAAGCGTTGATGAGAATAAACAAGATGATTAGCACACCCATGGATTTTAGTAAAACTTTCATTTTCCTCATTCCCCCCAGATAATTATAACTTAAATCAAATACAATATATTTATATGTTATAACTAATTAAATGTCAAATGTTTTTTTAAGTTATTTTTTGTTTTTATCTCTCAACGCACCTTGGAAGCAAGAAAAAAAAGAAAGGTCACCTCCACCGGTTAACTGGGGTAAGCCTTTCTAAATTTTTAACTATCATAATGTATATGGATAAGGCTGTTAAAAAACAATTAAGCCGCAGCAGGGTACCAAAATATTCCTAGCTAATTATACGGATATAAGCAAAACACGTAATTGACATACTATTTCCCTTAATGTAGCATTAGAGAAGCAGGACGGCAGCATGGCACGTGGTTGCTAGACAGGCCATATTACATACCAAAGACGTTTGTATAATGCTAAAAGGGCATTACGTGCCGTGCCGTCTATAGTTTTTTAAATTATAGGAGGTGCGGTTTTGAAGAAGTTATTAATGATGGTGCTGGTTTTTGTTATTGCCATTACCCTGGCAGGCTGCGGTGGTGGCGGAGAAAAAGCGGAACAACCCCCGGCTGATCAACAGGAATCTAAGCAAGTACAGTTAGGCATTATTCAAATTGTGGAACACCCGGCCCTGGATGCCTCCCGGCAGGGCTTTTTAGACGTTATGGCGGAAAGCGGCTATAAGGACGGCGAAAACCTGGTGGTGGATTACCAAAGCGCCCAGGGCGACCAGTCCATCCTGCAGTCCATTGCCAACAAGTTTGCCGAGGACAAAAAAGATCTAATCCTGGCTATCGCCACCCCGTCAGCCATGGCTATGGCCAATGAAACTACCGAAATTCCCATTGTAATTACCGCCGTAACCGACCCGGTTGAAGCCAAGTTGGTGGACAGCCTGGAAAAACCCGGTACCAACGTTACCGGCACCACCGACATGAACCCGGTAGCCGACCAGCTGGCGCTGATTAAAGAACTAGTACCGGAGGCTAAGAACGTTGGCATTATCTACAACTCCAGCGAAGTTAATTCCGAAGTGCAGGTGAAGATTGCCCGCCAAGCGGCTCCGGATCTGGGGTTTACCCTGCATGAGGCCACCGTGACCGCCAGCAACGAAGTAATGCAGGCCACCCAATCACTGATGGGTAAAGTAGACGCTATTTACCTGCCCACCGACAATATGGTTATCTCTTCCCTGTCAGCGGTGCTGCAGATTGCCGAAGAAAATAAAATCCCCGTAATTGCCGGCGAGAGCAATTCCGTTGAAGAAGGCGCGCTGGCCACGTTGGGCATTGACTACTACAAACTGGGCTGCCAGACTGCAGAAAGTGCGCTCCGGGTGCTAAATGGTGAAAATCCCGCCGATATCGCTGTAGAAGCACAAAAAGGCGCCGATATTGTGATTAACCTGCAAGCTGCGGAAAGATTTGGCATTACTATTTCCGACGAAATGAAGGCTAAAGCGACACAGGTTATCGAATAAACTTAATTAAACCATTTTAACGCTGCGACAGGCGTTCTCGGCTTTTTCCGGGGCGCCCGGTCGCAAAGTTTTTGTCATGGGTATTAAAAAAGAGATATGGCGGAGGCAATAATGTCAGTAAGCATATTCACCGGTGTGCTGGAACAGGGCCTGCTCTGGGGTATCATGGTTCTAGCCGTTTACCTCACATTCCGTATCCTCGACTTTCCAGACTTAACCGTCGACGGCAGTTTCACCTTGGGCGCCGCAGTGGCAGCCCATATGATTATCATCGGGAACGACCCCTGGTTGGGCACCATGCTGGCGCTGGTTTGCGGAGCATGTGCCGGCCTGGTTACCGGTTTACTACACACCCAACTGCGCATAACCCCGCTGCTGGCAGGGATCCTGACCATGATCGCCCTATATTCTATTAACCTGCGCGTCATGGGTAAACCTATGATTTCCTTGCTGCGCATGGATACCATTTATACCGATATAATCAGTTGGGGAGTAACCAAGCAGTTAAGTGTGGTTATTCTAGGCGCGGTAGCGGTGATCCTGGTGGTGCTGTTCCTCTACCGGTTCCTGGAAACGGAAATGGGACTGGCTTTGCGGGCCACCGGGGACAATGAACAAATGATCCGCAGCCTTGGTGTTAACACCAATACCATGAAAGTGATCGGACTGGCGCTGAGTAACGCTTTAATCGCCTTTTCCGGTGCCCTGGTGGCGCAAAAACAGGGATTTGCCGATATTGGCATGGGTATTGGAATGATTATTGTGGGCCTGGCTTCGGTGATTATCGGTGAAGTTTTAATTGGTCATATGACATTGTTGCGGGCCCTGGTGGCCGTGGTCATCGGCTCAGTAATCTACCGGTTGGTAATCGCCATGGTGCTGCAGCTCGGACTGGCCCCCACGGATTTAAAACTGTTCACCGCGGTGCTGGTGGCACTGGCCCTGGCCTCCCCGGTACTCAAGGCTTACCTAAAAAACGGTCGCGCCCGAGGGAAAGGTGAGAAACATGCTGGCTGTTGAGTCCATTGGCAAAACATTTAACCCCGGGGGAGTGAACGAGCGAGTGGCCATCCAGGAGATCTCCCTGCAAATGGAACCGGGCGAAGTAGTCACCATCATCGGTGGCAACGGGGCAGGTAAATCCACCCTGTTAAACGCTATTGCCGGTGTAATTGACATTGACCGGGGGCGCATAATACTGGACAACCAGGAAATTCACTGCCAACCCGAACACGTCAGGGCCGGATACGCCGGGCGTGTGTTTCAAGACCCCATGATGGGCACGGCGGCTTCGATGACCATTGAGGAGAACCTTTCCATGGCCCTGCGCCGCGGCCAGCGCCGCCGGTTGTGCCGGGGAGTGACTCGGAATGACCGCCAACTGTTCCAAGAGCGGCTAGAATTGCTTGACCTGGGGCTGGAAAACCGGCTGCCCAGCAAGGTGGGCCTGCTTTCTGGTGGACAGCGCCAAGCTCTGACCTTGCTCATGGCCACCATCGCCGCGCCACGTTTACTGCTGCTGGATGAGCATACCGCTGCCCTGGATCCCAAAACCGCCGCCAAGGTGCTGGAACTAACCAGAACCATCGTGGAAGAGAATAAACTCACCACCATGATGGTAACTCACAACATGGAACAGGCCCTGTCATTCGGCACCCGGACACTGATGCTGCACGAAGGCCGGGTACTGATCGACATATCCGGCTCCCAGCGGGAGAACACCCGGGTTTCCGACCTGTTGGCCATGTTTGAGCAAGCCAGCGGTAAAGCATTGGAAAACGACCGCATGCTTTTAGCTACCTAAAATAATGGCGGATAAAGTTTATGGCTTAACAGCCCGGATAAATGCCGACACTATGGCGCCTTCTAATCCTTGAATTTGTTCTGGAGTTAGGCCGGGGAGCAGTTCCCGGGCCATTGTCTCATTAAATTCGTAAACTCTGGTTTTCTCCACGCCTATGTTTATAAAACCTGCCCGGGCCAGTTTTTCCTTGTATTCACTGTCCACCAGCGCGCCGGCTACGCAGCCTGTCCAAGCTGCCAGATCCTGCTGAATTTGTGGTGGCAAGGGCCTGGTCAGCACAATATCCGCAACCGCAAACCGCCCGCCGTGTTTAAGCACCCGGAAAGCCTCACGCAGCACCAGGTCTTTGTCTGCCGACAGGTTGATCACGCAGTTGGAAATAATCACGTCCACTGTGCTATCCGTCAGGGGCATATCTTCCAGGTGCCCTTTCAAAAACTCAACGTTTTTTGCTCCAGCCTTGGCCTGGTTGGCCCTGGCTTCGGCCAGCATCTCGTCTGTCATATCCAATCCGTAAGCTTTCCCGGTGGGGCCGACTCGCCGGGCAGATAACAGTACATCCAGGCCTGCCCCGCTGCCCAGATCCAGTACCGTTTCCCCCTCGTGCAGTTCAGCCAGGGCGGTGGGGTTGCCGCAGCCAAAAGAAGCAGCCAGCGCCTCGGCGGGAAGCCCCTTGACCTCCTCGTAATTATAAAGGTTACCGGTAATCATCTCAGACACTTTGGAGGCGGAATCTCCGCAGCAAGACATGCCCTCACTGCCACTGCCGCAGCAGCCTGTCTTAAACTTGATTGCCTGCGCGTATCTCTTTCGAACCTCTTCCCTAATATCTTCCGGCATAAAAAACACTCCCTTAAAATCAAATTTTTTTGATATAACAACCCATGGAAAAACACTTGTGACAGATTGTCTTTAACGCAATAAATCTGCTTTAATTTTCCCGGCGTAGTCTTTCAGCGTAGCAGTATTGATGTAATAATATTTCCACTTACCCCGCTGTTCCTCCGTCACCAATCCGGCTTCGGTGAGTTCCTTCATGTGGTAGGAAACCCGTGATTGAATCATACCGGTATGGGCCATTATTTCGCAGTTACATAGCCCCGGGAGTGCCCCGTTGGTGCCGGGTTGTGGGCAGCAACCACTTTCGCTGTTGGCCAACAGCAGCATAATCTTGTACCGAACCGGGTCGCCCAAGGCCCTGGAAATTTTAACTGTATCGATCATGCTCACAACATATCAAATTTTTCTGATATTGTCAATAAAAATAATACGGACTAAAGCCGGGTGCCCCGGTTCTGTAAAGTTTTGTCCCTGCATGATATACTGGTAAAAGTTAAACAGGTAAAACAGTTCGGTAACCGGGAGGGTGTTATTGATGAAATATTCCCAGGGTGAACTGGGCCGGGTTTTTGTGGCCCGGGTGGAACACGGCGACGACCTGCTGGGCGAACTAAAACAGCTGGTGCAGGTGGAAAATGTAGAAGCCGGTGTTTTCTACGTCATCGGGGCTTTGAAAGAAGCAACCGTGGTGACCGGCCCGGAGAAATGCGTGCTGCCTCCGGTGCCTATGTTTCGCAACTTCAATGACGGCCGGGAAATAATCGGACTTGGCACTATGTTTCGGGATGGCGAAGAACCATTATTCCATTTACACGGTGCCCTGGGCAGGGGCGACACAGCCCTCATGGGCTGCATCAGGGGTACATCGGAAGTTTACCTGGTGGCCGAAGTGATTCTGTTGGAAATAAAAGGAGCCGGCGCCGGTAAAGAGCTTGATCCGACCAGTGGCCTGAAGATGTTGAAGTTTTAACGTTGTGAGCAAAATCACACGCCCAGCATAAGCGGGATAACTGCGCAAGACCTCCCACAATCATTAAAATTGATTTAGTTATAATAGTAACGGGGAGGTAGAAAGTATGGATCTTTTCACGATAAAAAAATGTTTTGATTGCCCAAACCGGTTGGCCAACCTGGACAACCTGGCCGGCACCCTGCGCAAAGTGCTGGACGACAGCGAATTTAATACCCGTCTCGCGACCAGGATAGACACCGGCCGACCGCTGCATCACCAGAAGTTTCATATGGCCGTGGCCGGGTGCCCCAATTCCTGCAGCCAGCCTCAAATTAAGGACTTTGGCGTCCAGGGACAAGCCCGCCCAATTGTTGCGGGCGGTTGTGACGGGTGTGGTGTTTGCGTCCAAACCTGCCCGGAAAAGGCGGTCATCGTTCAGGACGGCGTTGCGGTAATTGACCGTAATGCCTGCCTAAGTTGCGGCCTGTGTGCACGCGCCTGCCCAACTGGATCAATGCAAATTGAAAAAACCGGTTACCGGGTACTAATCGGCGGCAAACTTGGACGTCACCCCCGGCTGGCTACCGAGATGCTGGTTCTGGCCAGCGCAGATGAAGTGGCCGGCGCCTTGCGTCGTTGCGTGGAAATTTTTCTTACCGCTGGCCAACCCGGGGAAAGGTTCGGCAGCCTGGTGGATAGAATAAGCTTTAAGTAAGTTATAAACAGGAGAAGAGTAATGGCCCAATCCAAAGAAAAACGTGTTCATGAAGTGTTTGAATCAATATCCGACAAATACGATTTTATGAACTCCGTAATCAGCTTTCGGCAGCACATTGCCTGGCGCAAGGATACCATGCGGCGTATGGACGTTAAACCCGGGCAAACCGCGCTGGATGTATGCTGTGGCACAGGTGACTGGGCTATAGCCATGGCAGAAACTGTCGGTACCAAAGGCCGGGTTTACGGACTGGACTTTAGCAGGAACATGCTGAACATAGCGGCGGCAAAGGTCAAAGAACTTAATTTGGACCAGGTTGAGCTGGTGCACGGCAACGCCATGGAACTGCCCTTCGCAGACGACACATTCGACCATGTCACCATTGGTTTTGGCCTGCGCAACGTGCCGGACTACTTGCAGGTGCTGCGCGAAATGAAGCGGGTGGCTAAACCAGGCGGGAAAGTGGTATGTCTGGAGACGTCCCAGCCCACCATTCCGGTATTCCGACAGTTTTATTACGCTTACTTCCGCTACATTATGCCTGTGCTGGGTAAAATGCTTGCCCGCAGTTACAAGGAATATTCATGGCTGCAGGAATCAGCCAGCGACTTCCCGGGCCGCCGCGAACTGGCGGAAATGTTTTGCACTGCCGGGTTGGTAGATGTGCAGGTGCGATCTTACACCGGCGGGGTGGCGGCCATGCATATGGGTTCTAAACCGTGGCAATAATTAAAAAGCAAAGGACAGCTCCCGCCTATTATGGGTAGCTGTCCTTTTTTTTCTGCCTAGGTTACTAATTTAAACAAACTTCCACGGGCACAGATATCGTTCCAGGCCATCCAGCGCCATGTAAATTACAAAACCCAGCAGGCTTAACGCTATAATACCAGCAAACATGTCATGATAAGAGTAACGCGACCAGGCGTCCAGCAGGAAATAACCAAGGCCCTCCTGGCTGGAGATAGTTTCGGATATAAATAATATCGCTATAGCAGTGCCCGAGGCAATGCGCAGCGCAGTAAGCATTTCAGGCAGCACCGCCGGCCAGACCACGTGTTTGTATAGGTGCCAGCGTCCCGCCCCCAGGGAGCGGATGGAATTAACCACTGCCGGGTTGATGCTCCGGGAGGCATCCCTAATAGGTACCAAAATTTGAAAAAACACCACCAGGGTGATCAGCGCGATTTTGGAAACGTCCCCCAATCCCAAAAGAGCCATCAGTACCGGCAGAAAAACTATCTTAGGCACCGGATAAATAACGTATATCATTGGCGCCGCCAGCCGGTCCACCTTTTCCTCCCGGCCCATGATCATACCGCATGGTACAGCCAATACCAGCGAAATCAATAAACTTGTCGCCACCCGGTAACCGCTGATCCAGAAGTGACCCCATAATTCGCCGGGCAACTCTCTAAAAAATGCAGCAAAAGAGGGCAGCGGCCCGGGAAGGGCTTCCTTGTTCAGCAGCAAAGCCAGCAGATGCCAAGCTACCAGCAGCAGGACTATGGAAACCCCGGCCCAAAAGGTATTGACGTAAAGCCTCTCACGCATCTGTTAACAACTCCACTCGGCGGTATCCGTCAAAATTTTCAATTACAACCAAGCAAGTCAAGAACCGTCCCCGACTTGCTCCAGTTTGTCCCGTAGTTGTGAGGTCAGAATATGATATTCAGTAGTTTTACGATAGCCCTTCTGCCCTACCCGGGGGTTTTCCACCACGTCGATGACCTGCCCGGGATGGCCGGACAAAACGACAATTTTTTGACCCAGGAAAATGGCTTCTTCAATGCTGTGGGTTACCAGTAACACAGTGATCCGCTTGCTGTTCCAGATATCCAGCAACAGACCCTGCAGATGCTCCCTGGTCAGAGCGTCCAGGGATGAAAAGGGCTCGTCCATCAGCAACAGGTCGGGCTCCAGGGCCAGGGCGCGGGCGATACCGGTACGCTGGCGCTGACCACCGCTTAACTGGGACGGAAAACGGTCACGCATCTCCCACAGCCCCACCTCGGTGAGCACCCGCCTAATCCGTTCCGTTTGCTCATCTTTGGCTACGCCCCTGATTTCCAGGCCCAGCGCCACGTTATCGGATACTTTTTTCCAGGGCAAAAGTCCGTAATCCTGTAAAATCAGCGCGGTCTGCCGGCGCAGGGGTGCCACCGGCGCCCCCTCCACCATAACTTGACCCCCAAACTGTTTCAATAAACCCGACAGCACGTACAGCAGCGTGGATTTACCGCAGCCCGAGGGTCCGATTAGGGCGCAGGTTCCGCCCCGGGGCACCGAAAAGGATACGTCACGCAGCGCGGGTACCTCACCCTTGGGCTGCCGGTAACCCACGGAAAGCCCTTCTATTTCTAACATCATATTGTCGTGCACGGTAACATTCACCTACTTTAGCACCCGATCGTCAACCAGATCCCCGTATCCAAGCTCCTTGTCCAGCAATTGGTGTTCATTCATCCACTGGATGACCTCGTTCACGCCAGCCTCGTCCGGCAGTACGGGCGCAGTAAAATGAAGCGCTAACGGGCGCACACTGCTGGCCAGTACTTCACCAGGTACCCGGGCTTTTTCAACTATTAGTTTATCGTATTGCAGCGGGTCGGTTTGCAAATCTTCCACCGCCCTGGCATAAGCCCGCATTAGTTTTTGCATTCCGGCTAGATTTTGATCCAGAGTAGCCTTGCGCGCGATAACCACGGTTTGAGCCACGGTATTTTCCATGTTGTCCACCACTAGGTTGGCACCCTTGATTTCTGCCAGAGTGGCAAAGGGATCTGGCAAAGTGGCCGCCTTAACACTGCCGTTCAAAAGCGCTTCCAATCTTAGAGGCAGCTTGGGAATGCTGTTTTTGACAATTTCGCCGGACTGCAACCCCTGGGTTTGCAAAAGCCGGTCTGTAAGATATTCATTGATGGTGTTTAGTGACATGGCAATGGGTACGTTTTTAAGCTGCTCCGGGCTGGTAATGCCGGAATCAGGCGCTGCAAGGATGGCAAACCGGTTTTCCCCCGGCGTGGCACCCTGGCCCACCGAAACAGCCCGCACTTCGGTACCTGCGTTATTCATGGCAGCAACGGCCAGCATGTCCCCGATGCCGGCATCAATCTGCCCTGCGGTAAAAGCACTGTCCCTCTCCAGCGCGCTGGGAAAACCGATTAACTCTACCTCTATCCCCTCTTCGGCAAAGTAACCATTTTCCTCCGCCAGCCAGAAGGGCAGGTTATCTGTAATGGGCATCATTCCCACTTTCAAGGTGGGCAATGCTTGCTCCGCCGGTTGTTTATCACCGCCGCAGCCGCCCAGGATAAATAACAGTAAAGCCAAAATTGTTAACGAAATAAAATTTCCTCTGCGAATAAACACTTCTTCCCCTCCCGGTTCCGTTCTTATTTTTCTTTTTTCTACAAGTTACATGATTTCTATTTTCCCCGAGTAAATCCTGCTGCTTTTTAATATGTAACCGTTTCCTAGCTAGACAATCGCCCCAACATGGATTACCAAAACCAAATCCGGATATTTAAATGATTGCGAACGGGATGTGCTGTTAAAAACAATATCACACCCCAGCGTTAATAAGCACCAACTATCATTTTTTGCTTATTTTCATTAACTGTGCTAAAATTTTTTTGATTATAAAAACGGATAGGATGGTGCTGAGATATGAGTTTTTACCAGGAGATAAAAGACAACATACTTTGGGATTTCCGGTTGGAGGACGAGTTCAAAGGTGAAAGGCATAGCGGCTATGCCTTTGTGGTAGATGTATGCGACAAAAAACCCCGTCTAGCCCTGTACATGATTAAAGATCGCCTTAGTAAAACCCAGACTCTACAGGACAAGCAACAACCACCGGAAGAAATGATGGTTCGGGCTGTCGAGGAACAAGGCGCCAATATGAACTTGGACTCTCTCTATAATATTAACGGAGAACTGCGTAACTGGGTGGAGAACAACCTCTTAAATGGGTAATTTGCCCGAACATTAGAGTAAAAAAGTACACTATTTAGCATAATTATAATTTTTGTATATATGGATTTGCGAATTTAGTTATGTTATAATTCAGATAATTGATAAGTTGGCTGGACGGCTTAATATGTTTATATTTGAATCTGGAGACAGCGCTGCCGTTCCAGTAATTTTTTTATACAGGAGCGATGAGATTGAAATTAACCGCGGAGGAAACCAGAGTAGCCGTGGACACAACCAGAGATATCCTGTCCGGGCCTAACGATAGCCGGGGCAACCTGATTCCCGTGTTGCAGCAGGTACAGAAGAAGCTGGGTTACGTTCCCCCGGTGGCCATGCAGGAGGTAGCCGCCCATTTCAATATCCCAGCTGTAGATGTATACGGGGTGATCACCTTTTATAACCAGTTCCGTCTTACCCCCCCGGGCAAAAACCAAATCAAAATATGCATGGGCACCGCCTGTCATATGCGCGGGGCCAACATTATTCAGGAAGCCTGGGAAAGACGGCTGAAGATCAAGGTTGGCGAAACCACCGAAGACCGGGAGTTCAGCCTGGAACGGGTAGCCTGCGTGGGGTGCTGTACCATGGCCCCGGTGGTGGTAAATAACGAAGAAGTTAACGGTAAAATAACTCCCACCAGGGTAGATGGTTTACTGTTCTCCTATGAGCTGGACAAGAAAAACGCAGCAGCAGAGGGCGGTGAAGATAATGGCCAGTAACAATCAGGCAGCCGCAGTTTACGCTACACTTAAAGAAGAAGCGGAACAAAACAGGGGCAAGTTATTTGAGAAGCCGTTAATTTTGATTGGGGCCGCCACCTGCGGCCGGGCGGCAGGGGCACTGAAACTGGTGGAAGAGATAAATAACGAGCTGAGTCGCCTGCAGTTGGAAGCCAATGTGGTTGAGGTGGGCTGCATGGGACACTGTTACGCTGAACCGATTATGGTTATTTACAACGAGGGTTTCCCTCCCATAGCATACGGTAACGTGAACGAGGGTGTGGGCGCCAGAATAGTAAGAGACTATCTTACCGACGGCGACCCCGGTTACGAGTTTGCCCTGGTGGCCCTGGAGCCAAACGACTTTTTCCCCACCTATTCGGACTTCCCCAGAGGAATTCACGAAAACAAGATAGTATTGGATCAGTGTGGCTTTATTGACCCGCAGAACATTGAACATTATATTGCCACCGGCGGTTACAGTGCGCTGGTTAAAGTGCTTGAGGCCGACCCCGGAGAGATCATTAAAACTGTAAAAGCTTCGGGGCTACGTGGCCGGGGCGGGGCCGGATTTCCTACCGGCTTAAAGTGGGAAACCTGTAGCAACGCCGGGGGGACGCCCAAATATTTAATCTGTAATGCTGACGAAGGGGATCCCGGTGCATTTATGGATCGCACTATTCTGGAGTCCACCCCCCATTCGCTGTTGGAAGGGATGATTATAGCCGGCCGGGCGGTTGGCTCGGAGAAGGGATATATCTACATTCGGGCCGAGTACCCCCTGGCGGTGGAACGGGTTAACCAGGCCGTGCAGCAAGCCCACGAAAAAGGCCTGTTGGGAGAAAACATATTGGGCACGGGTTTTAGTTTTAATATTGAAATTTTTCAAGGCTCCGGTGCGTTTGTATGCGGTGAGGAAACAGCTCTAATTGCCTCCATGGAAGGCCGGGCCGGCATCCCCACGCACAAGCCGCCCTTCCCGGCCGATGCCGGCCTGTGGGGTAAACCCACAGTGATTAACAACGTTAAGTCATTTTCCTACGTACCACACATTATAAATAACGGCGCTGATTGGTTTAAAAGTATCGGCACTGAGAAAAATCCAGGCACCGCTATATTTGCCCTGGCCGGTAAAATTGAAAACACCGGCTTGGTTGAAGTACCCATGAGCACCACATTAAACGAGCTTATTTTTGAGGTTGGCAGCGGCATAGCTGGCGGCAAACAATTTAAGGCTGTGCAAATCGGCGGCCCATCCGGTGGCTGCCTGCCTGAATCGGCACTGGAAACACCCATTGATTTTGACTCACTGACCGAGGCTGGGGCTATGATGGGCTCCGGCGGCATGGTGGTGCTGGACGAGGATGACTGTATGGTGGAAATAGCTCGCTATTTTTTGGATTTCACCCAGAAGGAATCGTGCGGTAAGTGCACTTTCTGCCGCCTGGGCACCAAGCATATGCTGGATATATTGGAGCGCATCACTAAGGGCCACGGTAAGCCGGAAGATATTGAATTGTTAATGGAAATGGCTGCCAGGGTAAAAGAAGGCTCCCTCTGCAATTTGGGCAAAACCGCGCCCAATCCGGTGCTCAGCACGATCAAACATTTCCGGGATGAATACGAAGCCCACATCAACGAAGGTCGCTGCCCTTCCCTGATGTGCAAGGATCTGATTGCTTACTATATCCTGCCAGATAAATGCGAACGTTCTTGCGACGCCTGCTTGGGCAGCTGCCCGGTGGAGGCTATTTTCTCCAATGAAGACCGCATTAAGGTTATTGATCAGGAAAAATGCGTCAAGTGCGACAGCTGTAAGGTGGCCTGCCCGCCCCAGTACGAGGCGATTGTAAAACTCTCTCCGCCCAGCGAAGTGGCTGCGCGAGAGCAAGGGGAGGGGGTTAAATAAATGGGCAATCAAATAACCTTTACCGTTGACGGTAAAATAATCAACGCTGCCGAGGGGGAAATGCTGCTCTGGACAGCCTTGGATAATGATATTTACATCCCCCACTTGTGCGGCGAGCGTAATGAAAAAGAAAGGCCGGCATCATGCCGGCTGTGTTTCGTAGAAGTTGATGGGCGTCCCGCGCCGATGCCCGCCTGCACCCTGCCGGTATCCGAAGGTCTGGTGGTAAAAACCCGCAGCGAACGGGTGGATGCCCTTGTGGCCGCAGGATTTGAGTTGCTGATGTCTAACCATCGGCTAGATTGCAAAAACTGCCCAGCCAACGGTAACTGCGAATTACAGCGTATCGCCAAGGCCCGTAAACTAAGGCTGAAGCCAAAAAACTTGCCGGTTTTGGATAAAGGGCTGCCGGTGGATGATAGCGCCCCCGGCATATTGTACGACCCCAATAAGTGCGTGCTGTGCGGCCGCTGCATCAGGGCCTGCCGCCATAGCGGCAACGGTGTATTGGGCTTTACCCGCCGGGGCTTTGAACGTATTGTCGCCACCTTTGGTGATCTACCCCTGGGTGATAGCGGGTGTCAGGGCTGCGGAGACTGCGCCGAAGCTTGCCCCATAGGCGCCCTAGCAAAGAAAGCTTAATTAAAGTTGGGTCAGGCCCGGCATAACTGCATAACTCAAATTTATAATTTGAGTTATGCAGTTATGCCGGGCCTGACCCCCTTTTAAGCTTTCTGCACGCGGAAGCACTTTAAGGCGTCAATTTTCCAGCAGGTCATGCCCACTGTGCTGCCGGCAAACCGACCTTCTTCCCCGTTTCCGGTCGAAGAAAGTTCCATCACCAGCGGGACATGGTCGGTACGCATGGCCCCCTCTGGACCGCAACAGGCAGATACAGGCACCAGTGCCTGCAGATCGCCTGCAAATTGAATTTTACCAATAGTTGGGTTTTCCGACAGTTCACCCAAGTTAGTTTTCAGTTCTCCAACGATAGCTGCCAGAGCGTCTTTTAGGAAATTTTCGTCCTCAGCAAGCATTGAAATGGCGTTTAAGTCAGTATTACCTAGGGCGTAAAACCACATGCCCATGAAATATCCTTGCCCACGCCGGTCCATTAAACTCCAGAAAGTTAAGGTATCCTCATTCTTTATAGCATCCAAGAACTTGCCTACAATGGCGGTTCCTTCTTCTGCATAATAATTGCCTGTTGTATCCTGCAAAATGTTCACCTCGTGTTAATTTTTACCTTCGCCCACCATCTTATGCCATACGGTGTCCAAATGCAAGGCATAACGCATTAAGAATTCAGGAGTCAGAATCTAAAATTCCTGAGAATATGCTTCCAGCAGTTGCCAACCTCTTGCAAAATAAATTTAATTTTTATAAAACCCAAGCGCTACAAATGCGCCTTCACATACCATAAATCTTCAAGTGTTTTCGCCGTTCTCTCATTCTGACTACTGACTACTGACTTTTATTTTTTGGCATCATTTTTAGCTTTGGTAACCCCACAGGCAGCGGCCATTCTTTGCTCCAAAACTGATAGCAATTCCTTTGGCGGCAAATATTTTTGCTGAATGTCGCGGTTTTTATTCTTTTTACGGTCTTTTTTCTTTATTTTTTTTACTACTGCCACAGGCGCCTTCACCGGTGCATCAGTATTGGCGCGAGAACCGACAGGCAGTATAAAAGGCGGTACAGTTTCCAACAGTATCTCCGCTTGCGTTTTAGCCGGGGCGGCCTCCCGCCGGGCTCCCGATAAGCGCCCAACCGAAAGCTTTAGCTGTTCCTTGTCCTGCTTCAGCCCCGCCCCCTTTTCCTCAGTCCCGGTAGTAATAATGAAGGGAACATCTTCCCTTTGGTTCCGATCCGTAACCATTCGGTTTAGGCGTTCCCTCAGATCATCTGCCTCCTGCATCATCCTTTCCATCCGCAGTACCTCTGCGGGGGTGCCGCCATGACCGGAAGCCCGGTCGATGAGATCCGAAAATGTTATCATCCAATCAAACAATTTTTCAAAACTTCGGTCTATTTCCTCTAATAAAAATTTGGCCCTTTTTACTAGTGTGGCGCTTAACCACTCCTGCTCTTCCAGCAAGTTTTGCATCACCTGCCTGTCACGGTTGTTCAAATTTCCTACCCGTGCGCCCAGTTCTTCCAGGCGCACCAAAACTTCGCCGTACCTGTCAAAAAGCACAGGGCAACACCTCCACTATTTACCATTATACAATTTACATAATTTTCCTGCCTATTGGCAAAAAAAATATGTTATTTAGTTATTCAACAGTTCAGGAGTTACAATACCATTAGGTAATAAATCGTTCTTTCATTCTGCCTACCGACTACTAAGTAGTTACATAAATCATACATTTTTAGGTGTCCTCCCTTTTAAGTCACCTTTTACATCTTCTTTTTCCTTAACTTTTTTGTGGTTGAAGAGGCCCCGAAACAAGACCATACCTAGCCAGACTCCCGATATACCGGTGACCACCGGGTCGGCAAAGAAAATAAAGGGAAAATTATTTCCTCCGGCCTGAAGCCAAAAAGGTCCGGGGATAACACCCAAAATGGCCGCCGGCACCCCCTGCAGAATTAACAAATCGGCATCCGTTTTAAACTCAATTATCAAGCCCCAAAAACGGCTTAGTTCCATCAGCATACCGGCCAGCACGGCGGTAATGGACAGTGCCATCGCCTGGAACCAGACGCCGGAAGGCCCCTGAATGATTCGGAACTGGCTGGTATAAAAAAAAGTATAAATCAGCATAAAAATCGTCAAACCGGTAAAAGCCAGGCCGAAAGTGTACCCATCTCTCTTTTTCTTCATTATTAAGAATCCTCCCCAGGTGTTTCATTACCGTCTTTTTCTCGTGCGTGCAGATCACGCATATTGCGGCACACCATTGGCGGCCACATATTTTGCGGATCCAAAGTTTGCAGTGCAGATAAAAATCTGGTCTTTAATTCTGGGAAGAGTTCTACCAGCGAGCCTACCAATTCTTTCATATCTTCCCGCTTGGTTCGTCCATTCACCGGGCAGCGGCTCTTAACTACCGGAATCCCATGTTTTTGCACCAGCGTCTTTACTGTTTGCTGGGTCAGGTAAATCAACGGACGGATTAGGGTAATGCCGCTGCGATCCATAAACGTAACCGGTGAAAAGGTTCTAAACTGGCCGGTAAAGATTAGACTCATAAAAAATGTTTCAATGGCATCGTCCAAATGGTGGCCTAGGGCAAGTTTGTTAAGTCCCAAGTCCCGGGCTGTATTGTTAATTGCCCCCCGCCGCAGGTTGGCGCACAATGCACAGGGATTTTTATCACTGTGATGCTCAAAGACCACTTCCCCAATGTCGGTTAATTTATTGGTAAAGGGTACATCCCTGGCCCGGCAAAACTCGTCCATTACTTCAACCTCGGCGGGCCAACCAGGGTTAATGTAAATGGCATGCAGCGTGTAATTAACCGGTACTTCCCTACGAATGAGGTACAGCAAGTGTAGTAGTGCCATACTGTCCTTGCCACCGGACAGGCCAACGGCCACCCTGTCGCCGTCTTCCAGCATTCCATAATTTAAAATAGCCCTTTTAACCTTGCCTTTAACCCATTTCAAGTGCGAATCTATCATATCAGTCACCTTGTGCTCATATTTTTCTGGCAGGAATGATTTGATGAACAAAGAATTATACAATATTGTACCAGAATAAGCGCATCAAATTCATTGAGGGTAAAAAAAGTTAATTAAGATAACCAACAGCGAATTTCATTATTCCAGCCCTTGCAACAAATATGCATTTAAATAGGCCTAAGACATGCTCATTGGGCATTATAACACAAAAACTTTTGATTCCTTAAATGATAAAAATAATTTTAACCGTACTTTCATGGTAAAATATCTAATAGAATGTTTTAAAGCCGAAATTGAAATGGATTTGAGAGGCTCAAGTATAAAATGAACTGGATACTAACATTTTTACTCAACGCGTTGGCGGTGGTGCTGGCCGACAGACTACTAGACGGGGTTTATATAGTAGGAATTTTACCGGCGTTCCTAGCCGGAGCCGCCCTGGGCATTATAAACACCTTTGTCCGCCCCGTGCTGGTATTACTGACTATGCCTTTCACCATGCTTACTCTGGGGCTGTTTATTTTTATTATTAACGCCCTCACCTTTTACTTAGCTTCCTTGCTGGTGCCGGGGTTCCACGTTTACGGTTTCGGAGGGGCTTTCTGGGGAGCGTTAGTCACCGGTATTGTGGGCTGGTTGTTAAATTTAATCTTTCGTCAGCGTTAAAAGCATTCTTTAGCGTTTTACAACCGGTATTATCGTTGATATTATATAGTAACTATTAAATTAAAAATAACAAAATCTAGGCTTAATCAACGAATAATCGGAATATGCGCACGGACCAACGGCTCCAGGTTAAATTTATACTGCACGGGAGGTATGGTCCTATGATCGTTAAAGTTAAGGGCATTGCTTACGATATTTCCGGATCTCCCATCATCCTGCTAACTGACAACACTGAGCAAAAGGTATTGCCCATCTGGGTCGGTTTACTGGAGGCACACTCTATAGCCATGGCCATGGAGGGAGAACCGCCGCCCCGCCCTATGACTCATGATATTACCCTGACCATCTGTCAGACTCTTGGCGCTCAGGTAACCGGTGTGGAAATAACCAGCGTCAAGGATAACACTTATTTCGCTGAATTATACCTTGCATCCGGCGGTGATAATTACTTGATTGATATTCGGCCCAGCGACGCCATTGCCCTAGCTATCAGAGCCGAAATCCCGATCACCATCTCCCAGGACATGCAAGAACAGATGATGGAGATGCAGGAAATAATCGATGAAAATACCCAGAAAGAACTGGAACAGTTATCCAAAGAACTTTTAGATAATTATAAAAAATCGTTACACTAAAAAAGTGAGGCAACGAAGTGATTAAAAAAATTTGACTTTTCATCACGTAAAAAACCCGCCTGGCAATTAACAGGCGGGTTTTTTACGTTTGATAACTCATTTTGAATTGGTAAAAAGGGACTCCTGAGCATTTGTCAACGCGTTCCCCGGCAACTGTGCCTCATTGTGCACTGGCATTTCAATGCATACAGCGGTACCCTTGCCCAGGTTGCTGCGGACCTTGATAGTACCGCCATGAGACTCCACGATTCTCCTGCACACTGTCATCCCCAGCCCTAAACCGTTCGGTTTGGCACTAACAAATGGTTCAAAAATATGTCGGCTAATTTCCCTCTCCATCCCAAAACCATTATCCTCAAGGATTACACTAACAAAGGATTGATTCTCCGATGTGGTAATGTGCAGGCGTCCTCCGCAGGGCATGGCATCCAGAGCATTTTCAATGATATTACCGTAAACAGTATGCATCCTGCCCCGATCCATAAACAACTTGGAAACCTTTGAATAATCCTTTACTATTACTACATCGGGATCTACTATGGGTGCCAGTGCCTGCAATACCTCATCAAGCAAGTGATTAATATCTAGTAACTCCCGTTTCAAATCCAGGGTTCTGGATAAATTATTTAGGAAGCTGACAGTTTTGTCCATAATCTTGATGGAGCTATCCATCTGCTCCAGATCCTGTCGGGCCATAACCCCGGTGGCTGAATTTCTGGCCAGAGAATAAAAGGACATTTTCAGGTTGGCCAACGGATTGCGCAGTTCACTGGCCATTACTGAGGATACCGAACTTAAGACTCGCATTCTGTGCTCTTCGTCCCCGTTCCCGTTCCCGTTCCCGTTCCCGTTTACATGGTCTTGCCGGGTAGGATTCGGCCCACAACCTGAAACAATGATATCGTCGGACTGCCAACTTTCCCGGCGTATTTGGATATTGAGTATCGCCGGAGAGAGTATATTGGCTACCGCCTCTAAAATATGCATATCTCTTTCTGTAAAATCACCGTCATTAATACCGCGCCCCAGGTGAATACTGCCTAGTATTTGATGACCTTCCCTGATGGGCGCGCCCATGGTGTACATAACATCCAGCGGAGCCAGTACCTTTAAGTAAAAAGGGTGCTTTTGGATCATTTCCGGTTCCATAAACTGAGACGAGCGCCATGGTCGGCCGCTGGCTTTTATTTTTTTCAATAAAAAATTAGTGCCAGCCCATTTTCCCAGGGAGGCCAGGTATTTTTCGTCAGCACCCACTCCTGCCTTCATGTTGAACCTGCTTTTTTCTTTTATATATAATACTCCAATTTTATACTTCACCAATTTAGTCATATAGGCGTGGAGTACTTCAAACAGGTGCTGCAAAGGCAGGCTGGAGGTAATGACCCTAGTTATTTCCAACAGCATGTGCAGTTCCCGGTCCGATAACCCGGCACCGGGGCCTTTTTGCCGGTTGACAGGCAAAATCATCACCCTTACGTTCTTTTTATCACGCGTTCGGGGCAAAGAAAATCTAGCCGCAAGTCAAGATGGACTTCGACAATCTTTCATAATATTATTATCTCTTTGCCCTGGAGACGCGTCAATATAAAGCCTGTAAACGGTCACATACCTGACCCCTGCGGTGATTAATATGATTAAAGGGAGATTAATTCCCGCTGCCTAAGTACTGAGCCCCGGATGATTAAGCGATAAATTTTTTCCACTATAGCCGGATCCAGGTTGTTTTCCGCAGCCAACTCCCTGACCCGGTTAACGATTGCCTCCTCTCGTTGCCGATCCACAATTTTAGTTTTACCAACCTTGAAACGAGCTACTTCGTCCACCAAATGCTGCCGGATAGTTAAAAGGTGCATTATTTCACTGTCGACCAAGTCAATTTTTTCCCGGATATTGGAGAGGTTAACTTCTCCTTCCATCAAGGCAGAGCTGTCTGATTCTATTTCCTCCGGTTCCCGGTATACAGGATACGAACCCAATAACCTGCTCCACAGAACAAATTCGCCGATTTCGGTGATGGCAGTTTGCACCGCCGGGTCGTCATCCAGGCCAAGGAAATCAATAAAGAAAATGTAGTCGCCCAGTTTATTTCCTGCGGGTCTGGATTCAATACGAGTAAGATTAATCTTCCGCATGGCAAACTCCCGTAATATATGGTACAGAGCGCCGGGACGATCCTTAACAGCCAGCACCAGGGAAGTCCTGGCCGGGTTGGAGGTTACCGTTTTTTTACGACCCAGCACCAGAAATCTAGTTACGTTGTTGACCCCGCTGTCCTGGATATCTGAACAAAGCACCTCCAACCCGTAATTTTCGGCTGCACTGACCGAGCCCACAGCAGCAGCAAGCGGCCAGGATGCCGCCGACACCAAAAGGGCGGCGGCGGCCGTGCTGGCTGTTTCGGTTACGGGTATCCCTGGTAGCTGTTCCTGCAGCATATGCCTGCACTGGGATAAAGCCTGGGGATGCGAGTAGACTTTTTTTATTTGCTGCAGCTTGACGCCCGGTCGCACCAGCAGGTGCTGGTGTACCGGAAGCAGCAGCTCGCCCGTAATATAGATACCCTCCACTGCTGACAGCAGATCCAGTGTTTCGCCTACCGTGCCGCCAGTGGAGTTTTCCGCAGGCACCACCCCGGCATCCATTAGACCGGCTTGGATCTGGCGAAAAACTGTTTCTAGCCCAGAACAGCAAACTGGCTGGAAGTCATTTTCGGCGGCGTACTGCATGGCCGCGGTATGTGAAAAAGTGCCCGGAGGACCCAGGTAGCCGAGTTTCTTCATGGTTTGTTTCCCTCCGTTTTATATCTTTCGCCCTACTGCAACAGCCAGCGGATGCAACCTGCGCATAAGTTCATCAAATTCTTCGGGGTTCAGGGACTGAGGGCCGTCGCAAAGTGCCATCGAAGGGTCGGGATGTACCTCAATAATCAGCCCGTCTGCTCCCGCTGCCACCGCCGCCCGCGACATGGCGCCCACTAATTCACGCTTGCCGGTGGCGTGACTGGGATCCACGATAACCGGCAGGTGAGTCAGAGTTTTAACCAGCGCCACAGCGCTTAGATCCAAGGTATTCCTGGTACTGGTCTCAAAAGTACGGATGCCCCGCTCGCAAAGGATTACGTTCTCATTACCCGCAGATACAATGTATTCAGCAGCCATCAGCCATTCTTCAACAGTGGCTGATAAACCTCTTTTTAGTAGGATCGGTTTCTTCACCTGACCCGCTAATCTCAGCAGCCGGAAATTTTGCATATTCCGGGCGCCAATTTGCAAAATGTCAACATATCGTGCGGCGACCTGCATGCTTTCCTCGTCCACCACTTCGGTAACAGTAGCCAGTCCGGTTTCTGCGCCAGCCTCCGCCAACAAGTGCAGACCTTCTTCCTCCAGTCCCTGGAAGCTGTACGGTGAAGTCCGGGGCTTATATGTGCCGCCTCGCAGAACCGTGGCACCGGCATTTTTCACTGCCCGGGCGGCAGCATACAATTGTTCCTTGGTTTCCACTGCGCAAGGCCCGGCCACTATCGCCAGTCGGTTGCCGCCGAACTCAGCATCACCCACTTGCACTACCGTGTCCTCCCCGCGCACTTCCCGGCATACCATTTTATAAGGCTTCATGATCCGCAGCACCTTTTCCACACCGGGCATGGTTTCCAAGGTGGATGTGTTTATGCTTTGCCTATCGCCCACTGCCCCAATGACGATCCGCTTCACACCCTGAATCATTTGAATCTGGAACCCGCAGTTTTGCAGTCGGTTATTCACATTTTCAATTTGCTCCGGACTAGAGTTAAGTTTCATTACTATTACCACAAGAATCCCTCCGTAAATATAATAAACCCGTCACCTCATCCCCATACAGGGACGAAAGCGACGGGTTGCTTCCGCGGTACCACCCTGGTTGACCCGTAGATAAATACAGGCCCCCTCATAAAAAGATACGGGAAAATTCCTCGCAGAAAACAAATAAACCCCTCGTACAGGGACGAGAGGCGTTGCCACCGCGTTACCACCCCGGTTGATCCATATTGTTTACATATAGATCCACTCGGTAGGAGTAAGGGAATAAATTCCGATATCCTCTTCCCTGTAACGTGGGAAGAATACGTCCAAGCCTAATCAATATAAGCGGATGTTCGGAACGCCTATAAATTTCAGCCGGCTTCTCCGGGGAGAACTTCAGATGGTCATGGCCGGGAATGCTTCCAGTCGGTGACATTCCCTCCCTGGGGACCTGTTTCCAGCCTACTTTTCCCCTTCACTGAATTTCAGGTTTAATAATATGTAACAATATAACATCTGTTCATGTACCTTGGCAAGTTTTTTATTTGAATGGTAATTCAGCATGCTTAAATTATGCTAAAATGTAATAGTAAGATTATTCGTCATATTTTTTCATTACTAAACATAATAACCGGAGGTAAAACAATGGCACAGCAAATTAACCTAAAGCCTTTCATTAACCCGCAATCGGTAGCCCTGATTGGTGTTTCTTCCCGCACCGGCCCCGGCGCGTTCAACGTTATGGAGCAAATGCTGGGTATCGGTTACAAGGGGAAAATATATCCCGTTAATCCCCGCGGCGGTACCATACTGAACATCCCGGCCTACAAATCGGTGTTGGAAATTGAAGCACCGGTGGATCTAGCGGTGATTGCCACGCCGCGCACAGTCGTTCCTGGCGTGGTCAGACAGTGTGTTGCCAAAAGCATTCCAGCCGTGGTCGTTATTACCCAGGGGTTTTCTGATGCCGAAGACGAGGACGGTCCGCGCCTGCATCAGGAAATCCTGGATGCTATTGAAGGTACCCAAACCAGGGTGGTGGGACCAAATACCCTGGGCGTGGTGAACACTTTCATCAATTTCAATACCTCATTCATCACCTATGATACCAACCCGGCACCCGTGGGCGTAATCTGCCAGTCCGGTATCTTCTTGGCCGGTTCGGCGGATTTCAGCGGCGGCCTTGGCATTGGCATCGACACCGGCAACACTGCCGATATTGGTTTTACTGAATGCATGGAATACCTGGCCGGACATCCGCAAATAAAAGTTATTAATATCCATATGGAAGGGGTGCGGGACGGCCGACGGTTCTTGGAGTGCGCCCGCCAAATCACACCCCACAAACCAGTGCTGGTGCTAAAAACCGGCAGCAGTGAGGAAGGAGCCCGGGCCGCCAGTTCGCACAGCGGTTCCATGGCCGGTGAAGACGCAGTTTTTTCGGCCGCCTTTGCCCAGAGCGGCGTTATCCGGATTGATAGTGCTGACCACATGGCTGACCTCAACCGGACACTGGCAACCTACCGGGAGATGCGAGGCAAGCGCGTTGGAGTTATTACCATCAGTGGTGGTGCAGGGATTATAGCGGTTGATGCCGCTGGTAAACATGCTATGGAAATAGCAAGTTTTTCACCAGATACCATGTCAGCACTGAACAGTGTTTTTCCCGATTGGATGCACCCTGGTAACCCTGCTGATATCTGGCCCGCCGGAATGTCCCGGGGGTACCGGGAAGTTACTGCCGGCGCCCTGGATAAAATACTCTCTGACGATGCTGTAGACGCAGTGTTGTGTATCACCCCAGCCTACCTGGATCCGGACACCGACCCGTTGAATATAATCGGGTTAATCAATGACGTGGCTGCTCGCCACCCACAAAAACCAACGGCCATGTGGATATTCGGGCCCCATAAAGTAAAATACGCCGACAGGTTTGCTGAAGCCGGCCTGGTGGTGGCTTACGGTTCGCCAGATAACGCCATGTATTGCCTGGCCCAGCTTTACCATTATCACAGCGCAGTTAAGGGTGCCGATTTTAGTGTCTACTTGCCGCCGGTAAATATCGACCATGGTCTGGTTAGTTCCACGCTGGAATCCAGCCTAAACGCCGGGCTGCCCACTTTAAATGAAGAAGCCCTGGACATCATTGAAGCTTACGGCATTCCCGTAGTCCGGCGCTCCCTGGTCAAAAATCCGGAAGAAGCAGCCCACCAGGCCGAAATGCTTGGCTACCCGGTGGTGATGAAAATTGCATCGCCGGACGTGCCTCATAAGTCGGATTTAGAGGGCATCAAGTTGAATATTAATTCCAAAGACGATGCGGTGAGGGCCTATAACGAAATTATGGACAACGTAATGACCCGCATACCGCACGCCCGGATTAACGGGATACTGCTGCAGAGCCAGGTTTCAGACGGAACCGAGGTAATACTCGGCGGTAGGCGGGATCCCCAGTTCGGGCCGGTGCTAGTGTACGGCCTGGGCGGCATATTTACCGAACTGATGCGGGACGTTTCTTTCCGGGTGGCCCCGATTGCCAGGCATGAAGCCCTGGAGATGATCCGGGAAACCCGTTCGTATAAAATCCTGTCCGGTGCCCGGGGCCGGGAACCCGGCGATATTGAAGGCCTGGCAGATTGCCTAATCAGGCTGGGCGCCCTGCTGCACGACCACCCGGAAATTGCCGAGGTGGATATCAACCCGCTGTTGGTGACAGCAAAAGGCTGCCTAGCGGTGGATGCGTTAATCGTATTGTAAAAGTAGTAGTTTTAAAAACAGGATCAGGTTCTTAACTTATTAATTTATTGAAATCCTTGTAAATTAAAAGTTAAGAGCCTGACCCCTTAGCAGCATTTGTTGCCGGAACCACCAGCGGCATTGACCGCACCCGGCACACCGCGGCGCAGGTTTTCTCGTTGCAGCCAGGCGGTGCGGCTGATTAGGTATGTAATAAGGATGGCGGCGATGATACGACCTAGCAATATTACTAGCCCGTTGGCACCAACCGCCATGAAAAGGGCGGTATCTTCTACCACGGCGTGGCATACCGAAAGAAACACATTGATTAAAAAAATATCTTTCCAGCTCAGCCGGCCGCTGCGGGCTTCCTCTATCAGTACCCCCGCTCCGTAAGCAATACCGAATATAATACCCACCAACAATGGGAAAGCCGCCTGAGGTGAAAGGTGAAAAAAACCCATCAGAGGAGACATCCGCTGGGCAATCCAATCCAATATTTTAAGATCCCTAGCCACCTCAAGTACAATCATCACCGGAATAACAATGGCAGCCATCATTAATACGTTTTGTCCCGCACCGGGCAGGGCTTCGCTCAAATAACCCAACCAGTCCACTTTTTACACCTCTTGTTACTATTTAGGTAACTACTGACTACTGACTTACAATACTAAGTTTAGTACCAGACCGGAAATAACCGAAATTACCAGTCTAAAGCCGGTCATTAGCATGGCGTTAACTCCGGTGCGTCCGGAGACCGCCGACTCCACCGGGAGACTATGCGACAGCAGCAACATGGTGGCAATGATGGTAATTTCTCGTCCGGTAAGTTCCAGGGTTGAAATTGCCCCCAAGGCAGCATAAATGTTTAGCAGTTTACCCAGCACCAGCACCAAGGATGCTTCACCGGGCAGTCCAAAAAAGTGCATCAGTGGTTCAAAAAAGCCGGCCACTATTCCCATCACCGGCGTATACTTAAGAAAGGTCACAATCAAGTACACCGGAACAATTACTTTGGCCAGATTCCAGGTGGTGGTAAGACCGCGCTGGAATCCTTTTTTAAAAGTGGCAACAGTTAACATGTCGTAACTCCTTGCAGAAAGTTAAAAGTGTTTACACACTAACTTAAATACGTTCCAGAGTGTAGATAACACACTTAGCATTCGACAACAAACTAGTTATACCTGCAGGTGCGATAAAACCACCAGCTAAACCGCTAAGCAAAATGCAAGCCTTCTTTTAAGAACGTGGGGAATGTATTTAAACCAGTGGAATGGCAGGAAAAAGCAGGGATAAAAAAGAAAATAATATACCTAATAGAGGATCATGATGCTATCCCGACACCCAGGATGATTGTAACATATAACCAAAAGCAGGAACCGTATTGACCGAGATTGGTCTACCGGGGATGTGGGCTTATGGAAAAAAACGTGGTCAAGCAGGTATTAGCCGATATGTTTTGGGTAACCGGACAAGCACGTGGCGAACGCGAAGCCCGAGAACTTTATGAACTGCTGCTGCGCTCATACCAGTCCAGACAAATGAACTGGTACGAAGAATGCTTGCGTGCAGCCTGGGAGCAGTATGAACAATGGTTCCGCTCGTTGCAGGAACCTCCACTATCCCATTCTCCCAAACGCAGAACATGGCCGCGTAGAAAAAAGATACCGCACCCCTACCCGATCAGGTTAGAAAAAAGAGGGCGCAACGAGTGGGAATTTGCCTGGCCGGGAGAAATGCTTAATTTAACGGATGAGTTACGCTCGGCTTGCAGTTACATGCAGACCGGGGAACTTAACAAGGCTGGGCGCCTCTTTAGCAGCATCGTTAAAAAATGCCCGTATTTTATCGACGCCTTAAATAATTTAGCACTCATTGAGTCTGACAGGGGCGATCTGACAGGTGCCGAAAAATTTTACATGCGGGCCTATGAAACCGGCCAGTCGGTGCTGCCCCCGGGATTTAAGGATCGGTTGCCCTGGAATTGGGTCAACAACCGACCCTTCCTGCAGACTGTGCACGGGCTGGCCCTGGTTAAACTGCGGCGAGGCCATGTCTCCGACACAGCCCGATTATTGGAACAACTTCTTGCACTGGATCCCGAAGATCACCTAGATACCCAGTCGATAATAAGTGATATCAAGAGAGGGGCGTTTTACACTGGTGAATGAACCTCAAGCCTACATGATCGGTAAAGCGAAAATTGGCCACTATAAAAGCGCCTTCGATAAATCGCTAAAACTTTTTAGCAGTCTGGATCCGCTGAAAATGGCCGCCCGAAGCGGTTCTGACTATAATCCCGCAACCGGAATGTTTACTGTTAACAGTTTCGGCCGGGAGATATCAGTGTCTTACCCCGACGGTTGCGTTACCTTTCGGGGGACGACCCTGCTGCCCATTATGGGTTGGCGGTTGGTAATACTTAACTATCTTGGGCGGGCAGACGGAACACCGCTCTTGGGACAGGAAATATCATATCGAGAGCTTGAAGACGGGATGGTGTTCTTTAACGCTTTTCAAAGGGAAAGCATTTACCCCCTTGGCAAATGGATTGCCGGTAAATCACCCGCTATTGTAGGCAGTGCCATTACAAAGTTGGGGGGGACAGACCGGGGCGATGCAGACATATCTGCTGTGTTCCAAGCTTTACCCCGCTTTCCTGTGCATATAAAACTATGGATCCCGGACGAGGAACTGCCGGGTTCTGCCAATATACTTTTTGATTCAAGTGCCAATCGTTATCTGCATACCGAAGACATTGCCGCAGTCGGCGGTTATGCCGCTGCTTTTCTCATCAAAGAATACCAGGTTAGAACTGGTAAACAGTGGCGCCAAATTACGCTTTAGTCGTGTTCTATGGTAGAGGAATGTCCTCAATTTATGGAGGTGTATGTCGTGTTCCTAAATAAGGGTTGGCAGGAGATGCAGTTTAAGAACAGCCGGGGACTGACCCTGGCCGGCCTGTTGTATTCCCCAGTTGGACATAGTGGACCGGTAGTAATAGTTTGCCACGGGTTCACGGGCAGCAAGGAAGGCGAGGGCAGTGCCAAAACCATGGGCGAAGAATTGGGTGACCGCGGTTATAACACCCTGCTGTTCGACTTTAGCGGCAATGGTGACAGCGAGGGCCTGTTTGAAAATATAACTCTCTCTGGCCAGGTTGACGACCTGAGAAGCGCTGTAGACTGGTGCGTTGGAACCGGCATGGGGCCTGTGTTTACTATGGGACGCAGTTTTGGCGGCACTACGGTAATATGTCACGGCGCTGTCGATTCCCGGGTAGCAGGTGTTTGCACCTGGGCAGCACCAGCCCGATTGATGGAGTTGTTTACTGAATTTGCCGAGGGTCCGGTGGACGATGAAGGAGATCTTTTCGTCCTGGCCGGTGAAGAGGGTATTGCTTACCTTCGCAAAGCTTTTTTTGATAATCTGGATCGTTTTGATATCCCTGCGCTGGCCGGCAGGATCTCACCGCGCCCGCTGCTGGTTATCCAGGGTGAAAAGGACGATGTGGTGAATCCCGCTGACGCCGGGCTAATTTTTAACGGTGCTAAAGAACCCAAAGAAATTCTGTACATTTCCGGGGCCGACCACCAGTTTTCGCAGCATCACAGGCAGGTGTGGGATGCTTGTTTTGCTTGGCTGAAGAGATATATCACAGTTTAAAGGAAAGGGGACACACCTTAGCTTATGGGCCATAGCTTTGGGGTCAAGGAATGTCCCCAACTTATGAAGGGGGACACACCTTAGCTTACAGGCCTAGGCTTTAGGGTCAAGGAATGTCCCCAACTTATGAAGGGGGACACACCTCAGCTTATAGGTCAAGGCTTTGGGTCAAGGAATGTCCCCAACTTATGACAGAAAAGGAGCGACATCATGTTCACAGTTGGCAAAAGGTTGGTCTTCACAGTGGTAATCATCTTATTCATGTTAACGCTGCTTCCTCCGGTCTCTCCGGCCGCCCAGCCCGGGGAATTTCCGGACATTAAAGGACACTGGGCCGAAGCCGATATTCTCTTCTTGGCTGGAAAGGGAGTTATTGGCGGCTATCCAGACGGTAACTTCAATCCCACCCAAAACATCTCCCGGCGTGAACTGGCCAAAATAGCCTTGTCCCTATTCCCGGCCGGTGCCAAACTGTCTGAAAGCGGCAGCGGCGTCCCGGACTATCCGGACATCCACTCGGGCTGGGGTCAAGAGTACCTAAGCACTGCAGCAAATTACCTGCCTGGTTATACTGACGGGCATTTCAAGCCCGATGCGCCGGCTACCCGTTACGAGGTGGCCTGGCTGGCGTTAGCGGCTTCTCTGGTGGAACGCGGCCATTTTAAACAGGAAAACAACAGACTGTTCATTGAGCTTCCTATGCCGGATGAGAATGCCTGGCGACAAGCCGTCAAGTTTAAAGAGTATACCGGGCTGCCGGAACGGTACCGCAAATCCACCGCTTACCTACCCGAAGACCCGGGCAAGGAAGATTTCTTTAATAATGCCGGTTACTTTCTTACCGACCTGAACCCCGTGGCACTGCTGGCTGGCGCAGGTATCCTTAAAGGGTATACCGACGGCACCGTCGGGCTGGATCGTGAAGTAACCAGGGCGGAAACCGTAGCCATAGTCACCCGGGTCTTCAATACCGATTTTTCAGATGCCGACAAGTACCTGCTTGAACCGGCCGGGAAAGTATACCGCCCTCGCACTGTACAGCTAACTTCTGCCAATGCTGCGGACAGGCTGAACCAGGCAGGCGTCTTTTACCAAAACAAATACGATGACCCGCTACAGCGGGCCAGAATGATTTACAACTTGATGATACATGTTTTTAATTACGACTGGGACACCCGCGAAGGGCTGGAGCAATACGCGGTAGCAGACATTGCCGGGTTAATGCAGACTGGTAAGAGTACCGACGAAGGGCTGGTGCGTTATTACGCCACCCTGGCCAAAGCAGCCAGCTTAAGTGCCCAAACAATCAAGGGCCAAGGGGTTAACCCGGGTGACAGCGGCCCACACACCTGGGTGGAATTGAATATTGGCGGAGTAACCGTGTCGGTGGATCCTACCTACGGGGTATGTACTGGAAACGTTTATTTCAATAACTTCTCATCCTGGGACAGCCAGGGCTATCAATGGATTAAAGAATAAGGGGTTTGCGTGGGGTCAGGCCCTGCATAACTGCATAGAAGCAAATTGCTTCTATGCAGTTATGCAGGGCCTGACCCCTTAACTGGCGGGTGGTTCTAGGTAACGCAGACCGTTACGCAACGCCCTGGGCTTAAAACCAAACATCTTTTCCACCGCCTGTGGATCGGTTATATTATCCAATTCCATTTGTTTCAATTCCACTGTAGTGACTGGCGGATCCTTCATCAGGCTGCCCATAAGCGGTACCGTCAGACGCATTAAAAACATTGGTACATAAATCTTGTAACGTTTTTCATCCAGGCGTTCCAGCAGTAGATCCAGCATCTGCACATAACTGAGGTGTTCCGGGCCGCCGATTTCAACAATTTTACCGATCATGGACGGGTTCTCAATTAGTTTGATCAGGCAACGGGCCACATCCTCCGCTGAAATAGGCTGAAAAAGGGCGTTACCTTTACCCGGTACAGGTATAAACGGGCGGGGCGTGAAACGTAAAGACTGAGCCAACCGGTCAAAAAAACCGAACCCATCCCCGTAAATGACTGATGGACGAATAATGGTCCAGGTTAGTCCGCTTTGCTGCACCGTTTCTTCACCACGCCACTTGGAGTAGGCGTATTTGAACTTCGGATTATCGCTGACCCCAAGGGCGCTCAGGTGTACAAAATGTTTCACGCCTGCCTGACCAGCAGCAACAACCAAGTTCAGCGTGCCCTCAACATTAATATGCTCAAAGGTATTGGCACCATTTTCCCTGATTACAGCCACCAGGTGGAATACCTTGTCAATACCCCTGCAGGCCTTGTCAACAGCTGTGCGGTCGTTAATGTCCCCACGAACCAGTTCAACCTCGGGAGGTAACACCTGCCCGGCCTTGTCTGTTGAGCGAACCAGACACCGTACATCATGCCCCTTGGCCAGTAGTGCACGCACTAGGTGCCGTCCCACCAAGCCGGTACCACCGGTAACAAGAATCATCCATTCCCCTCCAAACCCGGGGCATCCCCTTCTTCCCGGCTAATAAATATATTAGTTTTCCGGTGGTGAAAATCCTTTAAAATGATGCAAATTACCGATCAAGCCAAAAAGCGGTAAATTATAATCGGAGTTATAAAAGTTTCAATCAGTGCCGCCACCACTAACAGGGGAAGTACTACCACCAGGTAGGTTCGTATAACACCCGCCCAGTTAAAATGCCCGGTTTTTCGCAATCGGCGAAAATAAAAGGATGCACCGGCGGCCAGAAACAGGGCCCCCAATTCCAAAATACCATGAGGCAAAAGCCCGAAAACCCATATCTCAAAACTAAACCGGTTAAAAAGAAAGGACTGCATTTTGACAAAGAAACCGCTTACAGCGCCGTTAAAGAGCAGCACCATTACCGGCCAGATACTGTAAGTAAAAATTCCCACCATTAGAACCAGCAAACTAACCACGGAGTTGCGGACCAGAATAAACAAAAAAATGTTCTCTGGCATTTCCTCGCCAACCACCATGTTTTTAACCATGTCTAAATAATGCTCGGCCTGCCCTGCACCTAAAAGCACCGCTGCAATATAACCGGCGTAAGCGGCAACCACAAAAATACCCAGACAAGTTAAGGTTTCCCGGTAATAATATTTAATTTTCTTGATTTCCTCACCCACAAAACCAAACAGCACATCTTCACCTAACCTTTTAGGAGTTTATAGTTATTATTCAGGAATGTAGTAGTTAGTAGTCAGAATTCAGAATAATTAAAGACGATAAACGTTTCTTCATTCTAACTTCTGACTCCTTAGTAGTTATTTCTTTTTTTTTCTTTTTTTTCGTTTTGGTTCAAAATCATCGTAAAGATTAAACATATCAGGCTGGTAGCTATAACCGCCGTAGGCTATCCCGTAAGGAACACCCGGTTCAGCCAGAAGAAGATTCAACGCCCGGTTAAAATCCAATCCCAAGGATCGACAGGCGTAGTGCAGCAGACAGCGCCCCGGGAGCAAATCAGAACCCTGAAAAAACCTGAACTGCATCGCCTTTCTTTTTCCCAGGGTATTGTAATATGTAGTCACGTGCTTTATCTCCGGTATGGACGCAAAATCCATGGCAGTCTGCATATCCTCGGTATAAACCACCCATACGCCATCACCCAGATACCAAATATCGTTCACTTTACACACCCCCGGAGCTATTTACAATTCATTCTCTTACTCCCGGTACCGTCCAGGATCGGTGTTAAAAGCAGATTGAAAAAAGAGTACGCATGCACTATACTGTTTTCATGCTCTGTACTAATTAAATATTGATGGCAAAAATACCTGCAGTATTCCTAAGAGGTGAATTAAATTGAAAGTCATCGTTATCGGAGCCGGCAAGGTGGGTAAAGAGATAGCCACCCGTTTGTTAGCCGAAGGCCATGACCTGGTAATGATCGATAAAGACAATGCCCGGTTGGAGAAAATAGAAGAGGACTTTGACTGCCTGTGTATCAGAGGGAGCGGTTCAGCAGCCAAGACGCTGAATTCTTCGGTGGTTCGGGAGAGCGACCTTTTAATTGCTGTCACCAACAGTGACGAAGTAAACATGATTGCCTCCATGACGGCCAAGCGCATCGGTATCCCCAGAACCATCGCCAGGGTTCGGGATCCGGATTATTCCAACAACCTGGTAATTAGTAAGGAAGATCTAGGCATTGACATGATTATTAATCCCGACTATTCTGCAGCCATTGAAATTAACCGCCTGCTGACTATGGCCCTACCGGTACACATGGAACCTTTTGCCCGGGGCAGGGTTCAACTGGCAGATATATCAGTTAATGAGTCAATGACTTTATTTGTAAATAAAAAACTAATGGAAATGGATTTGCCCCGCTCGATGCTGATTGTGGCCATATCTCGAAACGGCGAAATGTTGATCCCCGGCGGCCAGGATACGGTTATAACCGGTGATGTTATTTATCTGCTGGGGCACTCTGATGCGATTAGCAAAGTCTGCTCAAAAGTAAAAAAGAAAAGGCAAAAGGTACACAGTGTAATGATCCTGGGCGGAGGTCGGATCGGTTTTTATCTGGCTGAAAAACTGTGTGTGCAGGGTATGCGGGTCAAAATAATTGAACGCAACAAGGATCGGTGTCGGGAACTGGCTGAAAAGCTACCCGAGGCCTTAGTGCTGTGTACCGACGGTTCCGACCTGGAGGTGCTTCGGCGTGAGGGAGTCGCCGATATAGACGGATTCGTCACTACCACCGGCCTGGACGAAGAAAACCTGCTGCTGGCACTTTTGGCCAAGCAAATGGGCGCCAAACGGGTGATTGCCAAAATCAGCCGCCCCGGTTACGCTCCGCTGGTCGAACAGTTGGGGGTCGACGCCGCCATCAGCCCGCGTCTGATTACGGCAGGCGAGATACTTCGTTTTATTAAGGGCGGTCGGGTGCTATCCCTGTTCCTGCTGCTTAATGAAAAAGCCGAAGTAATTGAACTGGTTGTACAGCCCGGCAGCAAAATTGTGGGCAGGCCGTTGTACAAGTCCGGACTGCCCGCCGGTACTATCATCGGAGCAATTCAACGAGGCAACAAAACCATCATTCCCCGCGGTAACGATATCATCAACGATAACGATCGGCTGGTGATTTTTGCCCTGGGTCACAACGTGCACATCATCGAAACCCTATGTGGTCTTGGAGGCCTAACAGCTTGAATAAAGCACTAATTTTACGCACCCTGGGCCTTGTGTTACTATGTGAAGCGGTTGCCATGCTGCCTTCCCTGGGTATCGCCATCTTCCTACGCGAGGACGCTATGCGGGCATTTGTTATTTCTATATCTGTCATCGGCTTAATTGGCGCCGCCCTGGGCCGCATCAAGGTGCACTCCAACGTTGTAGGTTACCGAGAAGGTTTTGTTATTGCCACTGCCAGTTGGTTGTTCATGGCCATGTTCGGTTCCCTGCCCTTTCTACTGTCCGGAGCCATCCCCAGCTTTGTCAACGCTTTTTTTGAAACCATGTCGGGGTTTACTACCACCGGGGCAACAATACTAAGTGATATTGAAAAATTACCCCAAAGTATATTATTTTGGCGTAGCCTCACCCAATGGTTGGGTGGCATGGGGGTAATAGTCCTCACCCTAGCCTTAATTCCGTCACTAAAATTAGCCGGCATGAAATTGTTTCGGGCCGAGATACCCGGGCCGGCTAAAAGTAAAGTACTGCCCCGGGTAACCCAAACCGCCCGCGAGTTGTACAAGCTTTATATTATATTTACCGTCCTGGAAATAGTAGCGCTTAAAATAGCCGGGCTTTCATGGTTCGACTCCTTCATCCAAACTTTTTCTACTGTGGCCACCGGTGGGTATTCTAACTATAATGCCAGCATAGGCGCATTTGCCAATCCCGCGGTACACTATATTATCATCTTTTTTATGCTCATTTGCGGTATGAACTTCGCACTGCATTTCCACGCCCTGCAAGGAAATTTTCGCCCTATGTGGAGGGATCCGGAAACACGCCTATACCTTTCTTTAGTTGTGTTGGCCTGTATTCTGGTCGGGGCTAACTTAATAGCTTACAATGGATACGGGCTTGAAGAAGCGTTTCGCATGTCTTCCTTTCAGGTGGTCTCCATCATAACCACTACAGGTTTTACCACCACCGATTTCAACCATTGGCCATTATTAAGTCAGGGTATTTTGTTTGTGCTCATGTTCATCGGCGGTTGCGCCGGTTCCACCAGCGGCGGTATTAAAAACGTTCGCTACTTAATACTGTTTAAAACTGCTTCCCGCCAGATTGCCAAACTAATTCACCCAAAGGCAGTAATTCCTGTACGACTGGGCCGGGAAGTAATTCCCGAGGAACTGGTAGAAAGCGTACAATCTTTCTTTTTTATTTACTTTGCCCTGCTTCTTGTTTCCATTCTTATCATCGCCTCCATGGGTGTAGATTTGTTTAGCGCTATAGCAGCCGTGGTTGCCACGCTGGGCAACGTAGGACCCGCCTTCGGAGCGGTGGGTCCAGCTTACAATTATGACTTTATTCCCGTGGCCGGGAAACTGCTGCTATCCCTCTGCATGCTGGTTGGCCGCCTGGAAATCTACACTGTGCTGGTGGTATTAAGCGTCCGGTTTTGGCGGGCATGAAACATAATTCGCAAACCACTCCCAGCGGAATATATGCTAAGGAAGCGGTTTGGTTACTATAACCATTATTTAAAAACCGTTTAGTGAGCAATACAACAGGAAAGGAATTCAATGTGACTATTAGACTGAATTTTCTTAATATTCAATCTGTTTTATAGTATCATTATCAATAGTTCTAATAAGTACCAATATTCATACAATCCTTCATAATAGTCATTCGCGAAACTATTAAGAAAGGGGGTATTGGGAAACCACTGAAAAAGTCCAGGTCCGCGACATTCTAAGTGAAGTGATGCGAAGTGAGGAATCTTTAAAGCTATTTTTAAATGCTCAGATTCTTCGCTACGCTCAGAATGACAATCTTGGGTAATTGCCATATTAACTGACTTTTTCAGTATTTTCGGCATTTGAGCGTAGTTATGTTTAACGTTTAGCAGGCATAATTTTAAATTCATAATAATTAATTTTTTTGAGTGAGGAGGTATAATATGGATCCCAAAATTATCATTTCAAAGCATGATGAAATTATTCGCCAGACTGACGAAATCAACTTCTTTAAGCCCATTACTGCCAAGATGAGGGATGAAGTAAGGTTCATCGGACTGATTGTGTTTGTATGGGCGGTGCTCATCTACGGTTTTCAGATTCTGTTGATCCTGACCCAGGAAAACGCCCAGGGTGAAAGCTTCCTGACCCGGGCCCAGTTCATTGGGTTTCCGTTCCACTACTGGTACACTGCTCAGTTTACCATTATTATGTTCATCGTTCTTTGCGCCGTTTTCAGCTACCACATCCAGAAGATTTACGACAAGTATTCAGATAAGTAGTTATTTAAAAACAGTCTGTTTATAGAAACATTAGAGTATGAGGGGGTATGAAAACTAATGGAACTTACTGGTATTGTTCCGGGCTTTAAATTAGCCCCTGCAATAATCCTTGCGCTAGTCCTGGTAACTTTCATCGCGGTGGGCTTTACCTCCAAGGTGAAAGAGACCGAGGGCTACTGGGCAGCCGGCCGCTCTATTGGTGCCTTTTCCAACGGTATGGCCATCGCCAGTAACTGGATGTCCGCCGCCAGCTTTATGGGTATGGCGGGATTGGTTTATATCCAAGGTTATTATGGTATAGGTTACGTTATGGGCTGGACCGGCGGTTACGTGCTCCTGCTAATCCTGATGGCCAGCCAGATCCGCCGTTTCGGTAAATACACTGCGTCCGACTTCGTGGGTGACCGGTTTGAATCCCAGTACGCCCGGGCGCTGTCCGCACTGGTAACGGCCATTATTTCTTTCGTTTATTGCGTCGGCCAGTATAAGGGTATCGGCATGATTTTCGCCTGGATTTTCGGTTGGGGATATAGCACCTCGGTAATCGTCGGCACTTTTTGTGTGCTTGCCTATGTACTAGTGTCCGGCATGTTGGGCGTGACTAAGAACCAAATAATCCAATACATCATCCTTATTTGCGCCTTTCTATTCCCACTTTTCTTCATCGCTCAGAAATTGGGCTTCTTCTGGGCCATTCCACAGATTGGGTACGGGGCGGCAACCTACCAATGCATGCTGTCTGATCCCAACTTTGCATTGCCTTGGGCTGTAAAGGGGGTTTACCAGTGGGTCGCCCTGACCTTTACCCTGATGGTTGGTACCTGCGGCCTGCCCCACGTGTTGATGCGCTTCTATGTTACCCCCGATGAAAAGAGCGCCCGCTGGTCAGTGGTATGGGGCTTGTTCTTCATCGGTCTGCTTTATTGGAGTTCACCAGCATACGCGGCTTTCGGCAAATTGCTTAACCCCGCCGGCGGTCAGGCGGTAGCTGATGTAATCATCGTTAGCGCGGCCGAATTAGCGGGTCTACCGGTTTGGTTTGTGGGCTTCCTGGCTGCCGGCGCGGTATCTGCCGGTTTCAGTACGGTGTCCGGCCTGCTGATGTCCGGTGCGGCGGCCATCTCCCACGACGTTTACTTCAAGATTTTCAACCCTGGTGCTTCACAAAGCCAGCAAATGAAGGTGGCCCGGATTGGTACCTTTGTCTTGGGCATGCTGGTCATCCTGGTGGCCTTAAAACCACCGGCATTGATTGCCCAGTTGGTAGCCATGGCTTTCGCTATCGCTGGTAGCGCTATGTTTCCCACCATGCTCTTGGGGATATGGTGGAGCCGTTCAAACAAGTACGGCGCCATCGCCGGCATGTCTGTCGGATTAGCAATATCCCTGGGGGCCATGATATTCATGGGCAACGCGTGGTGGGCCACCTATATCCCGGCTGTGGGTTCAGCCCTGGTTGCCGCGCCACTTAACGCGCTGGTAAACATCGTAGTCTCGCTGGTCACGCCGCCACCCTCTGAAGAGGTTACGAAACTGCTTAAGCAGGTGCACCTGTCAACCTAACTATTCGCCATGCAGTGAATCCCCGGGCAAAAGCCCGGGGATTCTTTTAATTAACCTTAAAAAATATTTTTTAAATTAATCCGTTCTTTTTCAGGTATATGTTCCAACATCAGTTTTAAAACAGCCAATTCCCCACCGGCCAAGGCCTTCTCGCGGGCTTTTATGTATATGGTGGCCCGGGCCAGGGCCGTATCGATATTATCAATTTCCTGGTGGTCAATAAACACGGCCCACCACTGTTTGTGCTGATCCCAATCCTGCTGCATCAATTTGACGGTATTCGCGGCACCGTCCCAGTCACCGCCGGAGATGTCCGACTCCAAATTTTTAATTTCATGTCCCATTTGATCAGCCGTATCTCTGAAGGCATGCAATGTATAATAACTTAGACCGAGTAAAAACACAATCACACCGGCCACAGCAATATAAACCCTCATAACTGCCCCCTGCCCGCATTAGCTTTTAATTGGTAAATAAGTTGGCCGGAGGTGTCCAGGTTGGCAAAAAATACATTTTTAAAATCATCTACCCCCTGTTTTCGCAATGCATCCCGCAGCCATTTTTCATCCAGGTTTACCTGGTGTAGGTTTTTAAAATTTATCGCGCCGTCCGATACCAGGGTTAGGGGCATGCCCTCGTAATCGGTGTCAATGTGCAGGTCGGAAGGCTGAACGGGCCGTTTCTGAGACTTGGGAATGACACTAAGCTGACCGTTTGTCTCCAGGATGGCGAATTCAACGTCGGCAGGGTTGGGGAAATTTTTAGCCCTGAGTTGTTCAAGCAAATCGTTAATGCTGTAGCGCAGCCTGCGCAATTCGGATTCCATAATCCAGCCATTTTTAAGTACCACGCTGGGGCGGCCATCTACAATGTCTCGGATTTTGGGGCTTTTCATGGATATCAGTGACAAAGTAACCTGGGCCGCCATCAAAACAATTATCGGTATCAGACCGCTTAATAGGGGGATGCCCGTGTTTTGCATGGGGATGGCAGCCAGATCGGCGATCATCAGCGCTACAACCAGTTCCATAGGCTGTAGCTGACCGATCTCCCGCTTGCCCATAACGCGCATGACCACCAGCACAGCAACGTAAAGAATCAGAGTTCTGATAATTACCAGCAGCATGCTCTCACCCGGTTTATAGATTAAACATTCGTTTTTTATCTTTGCCTCGGTGCCAGATTTTTATACTCACAAAAGACCAAAGTAAAGGGTGCCACCCAGGCACCCTTATATCTTTGATACAGTGCTAAAAACTGTCGGCCCAGCGTACCAGGGGCGTATCAAACATTGCTACCCTGTCCCGGTAATCCGGCTTGACCCGTACGGTATAACCAAAGGTTCCCTGCCCCAGGGGCAGTCGCCCCACGAACCGGTAAGCCCCTTCCCCTACCTGTCCCTGCAAATCCATGGGCCGGGTTTTAAGATGATCCAAATAACCTCCGCGGTCATCACCAAAAGTTATCTCCACGGTCACACTTTCCGGGGTAATAGGGCCAAGCTTAACTACCGATTCCAATTCCAGTTCTTCACCGACTTCCATGTTCCACTTACCATTGGTGGCCACATGATCCACTCGCACATGGTGCCAGTTTTCCTGCATAAACTTTTTAAAACGCCCGGTTTGCTCGGCCACTTCCAAGCCCGATTCCATAAACGCAATGCCCCGATCTATGGCTGGGATGTATAAACGTTCCGTGTATTCGGAAACCATCCTGGCGCTGCTGAAGTGTTCAATAGCCGTACGGATGGATTCGCGCATCATAGCCACCCACTGGGCAGAAACATTATCCTGACGGTCGTAGTAAAGGGGAATCACCAGTTCTTCCAAAACCCGATACAGGTTGATGGTGTCATCCCGATCCTGGTCAGGCTGGTTAAACTGCATATCACTGGGGCGGCCAATGCTAAACCCATTTTTACCGTTATACCCTTCCGGCCACCAACCGTCCAGCACGCTGCAGTGCAGCACTCCGTTCATAGCCGCTTTCATGCCGCTGGTGCCGCTCGCTTCCATAGGCCAAACAGGGGTGTTTAGCCAGATATCCACACCATGAACGAGGTTTCTGGCCACGCTAATATCGTAATCCTCAAGAAAAACTACTTTACCACGAAAATGCTCCTGATGTGTATAATCAAGAATATTACGGATTAACTCCATCCCTGCGCGATCCGCCGGGTGGGCCTTGCCGGCAAAAATTATCTGCACCGGGCGGTCGGGGTTATTCAGAATAGACGCCAGTCTGTCCGGTTCCTTAAAAATTAGAGTGGCTCGCTTGTAGGTGGCAAACCGGCGGGCAAAACCAATGGTCAGGGCACCGGGAATTAAAACATTATCCACTTCGGCCATTGCTTCGGGATTCTCACGGTGCCGATGCTTTTGCTCCCGCATTTTTTCCCGTACAAACCGCACCATACTATCCTTTAAACGGTTATGGGCGTCCCAAATTTCCCGATCCGGTATCTCGTTTAGTTTCAACCCAATGTCGCCGGCATTTCCAGGCTCTTTCCAACCCTGGCCCAGGTAACGGTCAAAAACGTTTTTCCAGGTCTCGGCAATCCACGAATCAGCATGCACTCCGTTGGTCACTGACGTAATCGGCACTTCTTCCACCGGCAAACCAGGATAAAAACGGTGAAACATGTGGCGGGAAACTTCACCATGCAGTTTGCTAACTCCATTGCAATAACCGGTCATACGCATGGCCAGCAGGGTCATATTGAACTCACCCTGCTGAGCGTCCCAGCCCTGTTCAATAAAAGCTTCACACTCCATACCCGTATCCCGGCACAGTTCGCGCAAGTAACTCTCCGCCAGAGGACGGTCGAATACGTCGTGGCCGGCCGGCACTGGTGTATGGGTGGTGAAGACGGTGTTTGATCTGACGGCATCCCTGGCCGTAGACGCCGGGATGCCTGCACTCACCATTTCTCGCAGTCGTTCCAGGGTTAAAAAAGCAGCGTGTCCCTCGTTAATGTGCCAGACCAAAGGAATAATACCCATTGCTTTAAGAGCCCGCACACCCCCGACACCCAGCATGATTTCCTGGGCAATACGATTTTCGCAGCCACCGCCATATAGCTGACCGGTTATTTTCCTGTCTTCCTTCAAGTTTAATGGGAGGTCGCTATCCAGTAAAAAAATTCGGGTCAGTCCGACTTTAACTTCCCACACCCTGGCAAAAACCGTGCGGTCGGGATACTCTACCGCCACGGTGGTTTCCAATCCACTTTCCCCCACCACGGGCAAGACCGGCATTTCGTTGAAATTAAGATCCGGGTAAACTGCTTCCTGCCAGCCGTCACGGTTGATACGCTGGTTAAAGTAACCATGCCGGTACATTAAACCTACTCCCACCAAGGGTAGGCCTAAATCACTTGCTGATTTGGCGTGATCCCCAGCCAACACACCAAGGCCGCCGGAGTATACCGGGCAGGACTCGTGCAGCCCGAATTCAGCAGAAAAATAAGCTATAACACGGTTTTTATACTGGGGGTGCAAACGCTGCAACCACTTTTCCCCGCTCATGTAATCATCAAATTCATTCATTACAACGTCATATTTACTCAGGTATGCTTTGTCCGACGCTGCCCGATCCAAGTCTTCACGGCGTACCTGCAGCAGCAGTTTTACCGGGTTGTGGCCCACCTGTTCCCAAAGCCGTGGGTCCATGTCCTTGAACAGTTCCCGGGCCTGTTTGTTCCAACTGAACCACAAGTTGCGGGACAACTCCCTTAGCCGATGGATACGTTCAGGTAACAACGGATTTACTGAAACGGTGCGAAAATAAAACATAGCTGACCTCCGTGATCCGTATTTGCATATGGTTTATTTTGTCCTGTTGCCGGAATGGGAATTCACGAGTGCAGCGACAAGATATAAACTAAATAATTTTGCAAAAAATAAGTAATATTTACGGCTAAGGGATTAAATTCTTAAATTTTCCTGGCCCGTGCAATAGCGGACCACTTCCTTTTGCGCTTTTTATTTGGTTCATTATTTTGGAAATGACTGTTTTCAAACGCAACAGCAACTTCCGAACCGGCGGGAATGATTTCCACCGGTATTATAGCACTTTGCGCAACAGTTTCACGGTCATCCACAAATTTAGCGTTCAATTGCTTTTTAAGATGCTCAACTTTTTTTTCCAGGTATTCTACCCGTTCTCTGGTGTTTCTTTTTCTTTCCGCTTCCACCAGGCATTCCAGATCTCTGAGCTTGCTGCGGAGACCATAATTACCGGCACTAAGCTTTTCTATTTCCCTAGCCATCTCATGATATTTTTTATTGCTGAACAAGGTATCTTCCAACTGATCAATCCGCTCACGGTATATACTATTAGTTCTTTTTAGTGCTTCATTTTCCACCGCGAAAGCCCGAACCTTCTCATCTTTGTCTTTCCGGGACAACCCCCCTACCAAACGGTAAGTTAAAAGGAAACTCAGGGCCGCACCCACGCTAATCCAGGTTAAAATCATCGATTCTCCCGTCAACATTTGTTTGCTCCCTCCACATGTAAAATATTAACAATTTATATTTTCTACCTAAATTTTACATTTCCTTTTTATAATTTGATTTTTAGTAAAATTAATCATAAAAAAGGCAGTGGAATAAATATGATATGAATCATGTATACAATTTTCCTCAGCAGGCAGGAGTAGACTTTTTAACGCAGAATTCAATTCTTATTCTTAATAAACATCGAGGTGACGATAAATGATTTTCAAACGGCAGCCGCTGGTTGCTGGCGGCATAATTACCAACCCAGACCACGACGAGTTAAAAGCCATGGCCAGGGAAGGCAATAACACCACCGTTTACGGCAGCACCAGCTTTATCTCCAGTGTTCGTAACCGCAGCGCCAAAGCAACTTTTATCGTGGAGGACGGCGTGCCTCTGGGCGTGGATCAGCAGAGCATATCAGCCGCCGATGCGCAAAAAATAGCGGATGAGGTGCACGAATATCTGAAAGACCGGGAAGTTATCAGGCTAGACCGGAGGATGGGACTGCACCCTGATTTCAGTCTGCATTGCAGAATGTATATCACATCTCCATATGCCCGTATTCCTTTAAAATGGAACCAGATGCTTTTTCCACCTGTTAATCCGGACGCCGAGCCGGATCTGGTCAGCATTTATGTACCGGAATGGCCTCAGCGGGTTATCTTTTGCCATCCCTTGGCGGGCGTTACTTACATCCTGGGCACCGACTATTTCGGGGAGGCCAAAAAATCTTTCCTGCGTATGGCCATGTTCCGGTCCAAACAGGCCGGTGGTCTTGGTCTGCACGCCGGCAGCAAGATGTTACGGGTGAAAAATACTGCTGGAGAGTTAAAAGATATAGGCTTCTTGCTTTTCGGACTTAGCGGCACCGGCAAAACCACCCTGACTATGCACAACCATAACATGGATGAACCTGAACGAGCCATCATCCGGCAGGACGATGTGGTAATGATTACTCCTGCAGGTTATTGCTACGGTACGGAAAAAGGTTTCTATATCAAGACCGAGGGTTTAGATGAGTCACAAAAAGTGCTTTACCGCGCTGCTTTGAGCCCGGAAGCTGTGTTTGAAAATGTTAAAGTAACTGATGCCGGTGCAGTGGATTTTGACAGTAGTGAGCTCACGTCAAACGGCCGGGGGGTAATCCGCCGTCAGGACGTTGAAGGCGTGGATGAACAGATTGACCTGGAGAAGGCACACCGGTTAATTTTCATCACCCGGCACGATAAAATTGTCCCCCCGGTGGCCAAACTGGATCCAGCCCAGGCTGCAGCCTTTTTTATGCTGGGAGAATCAATAGAAACCTCAGCCGGGGATCCTACCAAAGCCGGCCAGTCCAAGCGGGAAGTAGGTACCAACCCATTTATCGTAGGTCTTGAATGGGAAGAAGGAAACCGCCTGCTGGAAATTCTACGGGCCAACCCGGATATCGAGTGTTACCTGTTAAACACCGGCAGCGTCGGGGTCGGCGGCAACCGTCCGGGAATTAAAATTAGTATTGCCGCTTCCACTACTATTTTAAAGCACATTGCCAAAGGGACAATCAGCTGGAAGACCGACCCGGACTGGGGCTATCTGGTACCGGAAATGCTGCCGGAAATGGATATGCAGGCCTATGAGCCGGCAAGCTATTACTCAGCAGAGGAATACCGCGCCATGGTGGAGCAACTAAGGGAAGAACGCCAAGCATGGCTAGCCCGTTATACCGGTCTGAAGCCGGAAATAACCGCTGCTATTGAGAAATAGCAAAAATAGCGCTTGTTTAAATCATTCACGCTAATTGTTAGTTTTTTATAATGTTAAATTAAAAACATAACGGTACTGGCACCTTAATAAAAAAAGCATTAAGGAGCCAGTACCGTTATGATGAAAAAAAATCATTTTTAAAGTTTAAATGATGCCCTCCATCAGGGACATGAGGATTAGGAATTTTTCATCCTGAATACAGCGAAGAGCTAAGATTCTTCACTTCGTTTAAAATGACATATAAGTAGGCATTAGGTTTAGGTTTTTTAACTTGTCTTTAGGCAATTTTGAATCGGGCGGTGAGACCGTTGAAAATTATCGTGGACGCTGACGCCTGCCCCAGGGGCGCCATGCAGGTGTGCCGCAAAATGGCCGCCCGGCATTTAATACCGTTGCATACCGTGGCTAGTTTCAACCACAATATAATCTCGGATCACCATGTTACTGTGGGTGACGCTTCCCAAGAAGCAGATTTAGCTGTCATTAATATGACAGTCGCCGGGGACATCGTGGTTACCCAGGACTGGGGTTTAGCGGCTTTGGTGCTGGGCAGAAAGGCCGCAGCCATTTCCCCCGCAGGCCGGATATATCGCCCGGAAACCATGGACTTTTTGCTAGAGGAACGCGAAGTCAAAGCCAAGCTCCGGCGCGGCGGCGGTCGTACCCGTGGCCCACGCCCGCGTACCGCAGAGGACGACGAACGCTTCGCCGCCGGTTTGCTTAGTTTAATTGAGAACAGGTTGAACTTAAACAGGGGTTAAAGCCTGCATGATTTGTTTTTTGAGCGCTAAAAAATCCGGGGCAGTAACACACTCATACCGGCGGGGCCTAGGCAAGTTAACATTAAGATGCAAAGTTACCCTGGCAGACCGGGGCGTTAGTACATATATTCTGTCCGACAAAAATATGGCTTCTTCAATATCGTGGGTAATAAAAAAAACGGCCCGCCTAAAACTGTTCCAGACCTCCAACAGCCATTGTTGCATTTTAGTTCTAGTAATGGCATCCAGGGCCCCGAAAGGTTCATCCAACAGAAGGATATTTCGGTGCGCTAACATGGTACGCATCAGGGCGGCGCGTTGGCGCATACCGCCGGAAAGCTGGGCCGGGTAACTATTCTCAAACCCGGCCAGGCCGAACTGGGGCATTAATTCTTTCGCTTCCCGCCGGGCCTTATCGCGTCCATCCCCGGCCACTTCCCGGGCCAGGATGACATTGTCCAGCACGGTGCGCCAGGGCAATAGCAGGTCCTTCTGGGGCATGTAGGAAACGGCATCCACTGCCTGCAAATTTTCATTTCCCGCCAGGATTACCCGGCCCCTGTCGGGGCGCTCAAGCCCGCATATAATATTAAACAGCGTACTCTTGCCGCACCCGCTGGGGCCGATTAAGCTGACAAATTCCCCTTGGCCCACCCGCACGGAGACCTCGTCCAGGATGGGCAGCGATCTTCCGCCCACCACAAAACTTTTGGCCACACCCTCTAGCAACACAACGGGGTCAGACTTAAACTTGTTTATACTATCCCGGGTTGTCACAGGAACACCTCGCTACTTTACCCCATTGCCAGACGCAAACTTGTAACTACTCCGGCAGGAACTCGTTAGTGAAAGCCTTATCGGGGTCAATCATTTCCGGCAGCAACTCTCTTTCGTACATCCAACTGGCGTAGCGTTGCCACACCTGAACTTTTTGTTCTCCCCAGCGCGACGCGTCGTCCTGGTAGCGTGGGCTCAGGTACTTTTGGCTGGCCAGCAGCAACTCTTCATCAGTTTCCGGTGTATACTTAAGCAATATCTGGGCCGCTTCTTCCGGGTTGTCAATGGCGAATTCGTAACCCATAGAAACAGCCCGTAAAAATTTGCGTACCAGTTCCGGATCTTCTTTAATTAGTTTTTCTCCTGTTGTAAGTACCGGTGTGTAATAATCCAAAGCCGGTTCCAACTCACGTAGTTCAAGGAAATCCAATTCCATGCCCCTAAGTTCAGATTCCACTCCGGTCCAGCCGTAGTAAATCCAGGCAAAGTCTATATCTCGCTCAACAGCGGAAAAGAAGTCGGCCACGCCGGTATTGATTATTTCTACCTTGCTAAAATCACCGCCGTCGCCTTCGATAACCGCCTTCAACATGGCGTCCTCGGTGGGGGCGCCCCAACCGCCATAGCGCTTACCTTCCATATTAAGTGGCCGGGTGATGCCTTTTTCTTTGGGGGACGCAAAACCAGAAGTATTATGCTGAATCACCGCAGCCACCGAGACCACCGGCACTTCGTTAGCCCTGGCCTGGGTAACATCTTCCTGGTAACCCACGCCAAAGTGGGCTTGACCTGAAGCTACCAATGGCGCAGTGGCACCGCCCTGACTGGGTTCAATAATTTCCACCTGTAGCCCTTGATCAGCAAACCAGCCCTTGTCTAGGGCGACATACAGGCCGGTATGGTTAGTGTTGGGTACCCAGTCCAGCATTACTGTAACGTTTTGGGTTTCGTCCTTGCCCGCTCCGGTATTCTCGCCTCCGGCGGAACACCCGGTCAGTAATAACACAACAGCTAGTAGAAGAATAATTGCTTTTTTAATCATTTTTACTTTCTCCTTTCATTGTAATACCAGGGAATAGTCAACCGTGCTATCAGTTCAATCAAGGCAAACAGCAACAGGCTAATTAATGAAATGATAATTATCGCTGCAAAGACACTGTCAGCTTTGTATGCGTGCGCAGCACGGGTCATAAAAACCCCCAGGCCGTTGCTGGCCCCCAGCCACTCGCCAATTACAGCCCCCATCATTGCATAAGTGCCTGCTATTTTTAGCCCGGCAAAAAATGATGGCAAGGCGGCAGGAATCAGCATCAGCCTGATAATTTGCCAGCGGGAAGCTCCCATCACCTGTAACAGTTTAACCATGTCGGCATCAGCCGCCTGCATGCCTTCAACCATACTTACAGCCACCGGAAAGAAACAGACCAGGGTCACCACAACCACCTTGGGCATAATTCCGAAACCGAACCAGATGACCAAAAGAGGTGCGATGGTAATGATGGGGATGGTCTGGGAAAACACCAGCAAAGGGTAGACACCCTGACGGATCCGGGGTGACAAAGCCATGACCACCGCCAAAACCAGCGCTACCAGGACGGCCATTGTCAGACCGGTGAGCGCCGCCAGCAAAGTGTAACGTGAATGCTCCAAAAGCAGCGGCAGCGTCTCCATCAAGGCGGTAAAAACCCGACTAGGGGGAGGCAGAAACCAGGCCGGCATGCCGGTAACACGCACGGCAGCCTCCCAGAACACCAGCAACACCGCCATAATAGCCAGCGCCGAAACAGGAATTCTGTTTACCGACCTTTTAATCACCTGTATTTGCCTACCTTTTCTTCCATGGTGACACCACCGGGCGCATAATCGATTTTAATCAGGGTCATTACCCTGACAGCCCCGGCTTCAACACAGGCCTGCTGAGCCTTTTTAACCACCTCCAACAACTCATTTAATTCGCCCTCCATAGTGGTTTCCATAGGCCCCACCTCGTACTTGACCCCGGATCGCTGCACCACCTCGATGGCCCGATCCACCACCGCGTAAACATCACCACCAGGCACATTAGGTATCACCTGAAAACTAACGTTTATCGCTTTAGTGCCTGGTGTTGCAAGTTGGTTTTGTTGCAAGTTATTAACACTATTTTCCATTTATCATAAACCTCCACTTGTTCTTATTAACAGCAGCAGTCCTGAATCTAGAGATATAACTACTTTCCCCGCTGCCAGCCGGTTGCTCACTCCGTATGGATTGCCAATTCTAAAGGTGGCATTTTCCAGCGGCCAACGGGCGCCCTTTACATTTACCCCGGTGACCTCTTCAGTCAGGGGCAGCAGAGAAAACAATTCTCCCGGCCGGCCATTAACCACGGTAGGCAAGTGCGGCGACACCAGGCTAATCTCGTTGTACTCATTTATAATCCGCGCCTGTATTCCCCAGTCTAATGCCACCCGCAGCAGGTGCACGTTGGCCAGGGAATGGTCAAACCTGGTTCCCAGCGCACCGACGATGATAATCTCTTCGGGACTGCCGGACAGTGCCTCAGCCACCGCCAGTGCGGTATCTGTATCATCTTTATCCGGCGGGTATTCCCTGACAGCAGCGCCCAGACTGGCCAGGCGATCCAATTCTTGATGTGCCAAAGAGTCCATGTCCCCAATAATTATGTCGGGAATAAGCTTTAGGGCAGCGGCATACTTGGCCCCGCCGTCCACGCAAATTATCCGGTCTCTTTCTTTAATAACCCCGCTCAGCCACTGTAAATCTTCGATCGTTCCGCCAGTTATAATCACGCAGCGCATCTGTTCACCTTCATTTCTTTGTTCACCAGGGCCATCTGCTTAATACGTTAGGCAATAATAGGCATCAAGAAAGCGCACCCCCGGGCAAGGTGCGCTAATGATCAGATTACCTTCCCTACGCGGGCATTACCCCGATCAGGTTTCTGGGTCAGGTGCTCTTCAGCCCTTTCTCAGCCCATAAACATGAGCTCCCCCGTTTTTATTAGATTAACTTAATTATAATGACATTATCCCCGGTAATCAATACCATCCGGCAATATTTATGTTAACCCATATACTCGCGCATCATGGCGCTCTTTTGATAAGGACGGAGCAACCGCCGCACTGCCGGGATTGCCACGCTGCCTTTCATAATTTCCCGCACCCCGCCCCGGTGTACCACCGAGCCGCCGTCGATAACAGCCACATTGTCGGTTAAATAAGGAATCTCCATAAAGTCGTGGGTCACGAACAACGCAGTGGTGGCAGTATTTGTCAGTAACTCTCCCAATTTCTCTAGTAAGTCCACCCGGGTCGGAAAATCCAGGGCAGAAAAAGGTTCGTCAAGAAATACCACCTCGGGCTCGAGGACAAAGGCCCGGGCCAAATTCACCCGCTGGGCTTCCCCGCCGGAAAGGTGCAAGGGGGTTCGGTTGCTCAAATCGGTGATACCCAATTTCTTCAGCCAGTAGTTCACCCGGCGGTCAATATCGGCCCGCTCCACACTCCTAAACTTCAAACCTTGGGCTACGTTGTTATAAACTGTAGTATTTAGAAGCAGTGGTTCCTGAAAAACAACGGCCATACGGCGTCTAAAAGACAGGGTATTTATATTGTTAACCAACTGTCCACGAAAAAAGACCGACCCCGCTGTGGGTTTTTCCAACAAAGCCAGGGTTTTTAAAAAAGTGCTTTTGCCGGCCCCGTTGGGGCCAATTAATGCCACTCTATCACCCTGGTTTAGCTTGAATTCGTCAATCTGCAATATTGTTTTTTTACCCCTGACCAGCAAAAGGTCTTTTACCGCCAACAATTAAACCGCTCCTGTTCAGCGTTATGTTTTTTTAAGCATATTGAAGTCATGACTAAGATAACACAGCAATGCTTTCAAGGCAAGCAACAAATTTGGCTGGTCACTAATAACCTGATTATTCCATATTGGTTATCAACTCACAGTTTATATCCTTGTAAACTATTTAAACTATAAAGAGATGAATGTAAGTGGTTGAAATTATAAAACATAGTCATAAATAACAAGTTCATTAAGTCAAAAATGATTTATCAAATTTATGCGAGGTGATTAAGATGCTCTTTGCAAAGCCCAGAAAGGAATTACAAACTAAGTGTACCAGCTATCACCTATCACCAGAGCAACTTGAAGAACTGCAAAAAAAATACGGCCGGCCCGGGGAGATGGCACCGGGCCAACCGGCTCCTAAAAAACGCAAACGTTTGGATGCTCGCTTATCGGAGATGGATCGTAAAGAAAAAAATTTATTAGAACTAGACGATGACGATTCTGATTCCGGTTCCGAGAATCCGGTTATTCATTGATAACGTGAACCGGGCACCCGCGAGGGGTGCCCCTACGATTTTGAAATCTTCGTCTCAGGCGGCGGGGGCGCCGCGCAGCGCTTTCATAAATCCGGCCAGGTCATCGGGAAGCAACGACTGGTCGCCGTCCGACAGGGCTTTTTCCGGGCAGGGATGTACTTCCAGCATCAACCCGTCGGCTCCGGCGGCCAGGGCGGCCCTGGCCACCGGTAGTACCAGCTCCCGCCGGCCGGTACCGTGGCTGGGGTCAGCCAGCAGTGGCAGGTGGGACAGGTATTTCACCGCCGGTACAGCATTGATGTCGAAGGTATTGCGGGTGTAGGTTTCAAAACTCCTAATCCCCCGCTCACACAGAATCACCTGGCTGTTGCCTTCGGCCAGAATGTACTCCGCTGCCATCAACCATTCCTCCAGGGTGGCGGACAGCCCACGCTTCAGCAGCACCGGGTAACTAGTCCGCCCAACTTCCCGCAGCAGCCCGAAATTCTGCATATTGCGGCTGCCAATCTGAATGATGTCGGCGTAACGGCATACTTCCGCCAGTTGACGCACGTCGATTAGCTCAGTAATTACCGGCAGGCCGGCCACCCGGCCCGCCCGGGTGAGGATGCGCAGGCCTTCCTCGCCCAGCCCCTGGAAGGAGTATGGCGAAGTACGGGGCTTATATGCCCCTCCGCGCAGTACATTCACGCCCATCCGTTTCATCCGGCAGGCCAGTTTAACCAGCATCTCCTCGTCTTCTACGGCGCACGGCCCGGCTACCACCACTGGTTCACCGCCGCCGATCAGGCAGTCACCCACCCGCACCACAGTGTTTTCTTTTTTGCTTTCCCGGCTGGCCAGTTTATATGGCGGTGTCAATTTTCTTCACCTCCCGCCCGGTAAGGGCGTCTTTCAATTCCCGCACTTGGCGGGCCACAGCCAATACCAATTCCGAGGAACCTGCCCGTTCGGCTATGGTTTTCACCAGTGCGCTGCCCACCACTACGGCATCGCAATACCGGGCTGTTTCGGCAGCCTGCTCCGGAGTGGAGATGCCAAACCCCACTGCCACCGGCAGCGTGGTAAACTTGCGCACCGCTGAAGTCATGGCCGGCAGGCCGGTGGCAATGCTATTTCGTTCCCCTGTAACTCCGGTCACTGAGACACAGTAAACAAAACCCCGGGCCCGCCGGGCAATCATCTCTAGACGCCGAGCTGGTGTGTTGGGTGTCACCAAGGGGATCAGATCCACACCGCTGGCGTCTCCGGCCTGCAGCAGTTCAGCACACTCTTCGGGCGGCAGGTCGGGCACGATTAGACCATTTACCCCCACCCTTGCTGCGTCATTAATAAACTGTTTAACTCCGTATTGGTAAACAGGATTGTAATAGGTCATCAGCACCAGCGGAATATCGCTGCGCCGCCTGATTTCTCCCACCGCTTCCAGTATACCCTTGAGTATAGTCCCGGACGCCAGGGAACGCTGGGCCGCAGCCTGGATGGCCGGTCCGTCGGCCACCGGGTCGGAAAAGGGCACCCCTAATTCCAGTACATCGGCTCCGGCTTGTGCCATGGCGACGGCTAGCTCAACCGTGGTATCCAGGTCGGGGTCGCCGGCCATGATGTAAGGTATCAATCCCTTTTCGCCGCGCAGGAGCGCTTCTTTTAACACTGTGGCCAGGCGGCTGTTTAAAGTGTTTTTATTCATTTAATGACACCCCCATTTCTTCGGCCACTGTGTGCACGTCCTTGTCGCCACGGCCCGAGAGATTAACAATGATGATCTCGTCCCGGGACAGTTCAGGTGCCAGACGAACCGCCCCGGCCAGGGCGTGGGCGCTTTCCAGGGCCGGGATGATGCCCTCGGTACGGCACAGAATTTTAAAGGCGTCTAGCGCTTCCCGGTCGGTGGCGGCAACGTAAACGGCCCGTCCAGAATCCTTCAGGTAACTGTGTTCCGGCCCCACCCCCGGGTAGTCCAAGCCCGCTGAGATGGAGTGCACCGGTATCACCTGACCGTCTCCGTCCTGCAACAGATAGCTGAGCGACCCGTGCAGCACTCCCGGGCGGCCCTTGGAAAGGGTGGCGGAGTGCAGGTCGGTATCCAGTCCGTGTCCGGCGGCTTCCACACCGATCAGGTTTACTCCGCCATCTTCAATAAAGGGGTGAAATATACCCATGGCGTTGCTGCCCCCGCCGACGCAAGCCACCACGTAATCCGGCAGGCGCCCCGCCTGTTCTACTATCTGGCGGCGGGCCTCCTCACCGATGACCTTTTGGAAATCCCTGACCAGTGAGGGATAAGGATGCGGCCCGGCCACCGAGCCGATCAAGTAGTAGGTATCGTCAATGTTGGTTACCCAGTCCCGCATCGCCTCGTTCATGGCGTCCTTTAAGGTGCGGCTGCCCGATGTTACCGGTACCACCTTAGCCCCTAAAAGGCGCATGCGGAAAACGTTCAGGGATTGGCGGCGGATATCTTCCTCGCCCATGTAGATAGCGCACTGCAGGTCAAACATGGCCGCCACGGTGGCGGTAGCCACTCCGTGCTGCCCGGCGCCGGTCTCGGCGATAATCCGCTGTTTGCCCATCCGTCTGGCCAAAAGCACCTGGCCCACGGTGTTGTTAATTTTGTGCGCCCCGGTGTGGTTCAAATCCTCCCGTTTGAGGTAAATCCGGGCGCCGCCCAAATATTCGGTAAGACCACGGGCAAAATACAGCGGTGAAGGCCGGCCTACGTAATGCTGCAGATAATACTGCAGTTCCTGCCTGAAATCACTGTCGTCCCGAAAACGGCGGTAGGCGTCAATTAGTTCCTCCAGTGCGGGCATAATTGTTTCGGGCACAAATGTGCCCCCGAAACCGCCATAATAACCACGGTCGTCAGGTAAAGCCGTATTTGCCGCCCCGCAGTTACCGGTAACCGTTTTTTGTGCGTGTTCCGTTGCTACCTTATGCGCTACCGTACTCACTTAATTAACCCCCTTGGCCAAGTTGATAAACTCCTTGATTTTTTGGATATCCTTGCGCCCGCCGGTTTCCACTCCGCCGGAGACATCCACGGCGTAAGGCCTTACCAGGCGCACAGCCTCACGTACGTTGACAGCATCAAGCCCCCCCGCCAGGATTAGCGGTCCGGGACAATTTATTTTCTTTAACAAAGACCAGTCAAAGGCGGTGCCGGTGCCGCCGTAACTTCCTTCCCGGTACGTATCGAACAGGAAGGCCCCGGCCCGGTATTCTTTGAGGTCGGGCAGCGGCCGACCGTTGCCCACCCGCAGCGTCCGAATTAGCGGGATGTTCAACAAGGCGTCATAACCGGGCGGCTCATCACCGCTTAACTGCACCGCAGTTAACCCGCAATGTAAAGCAATTTCGGTCACCCTGGTTGGCGCGGCGTTCACGAACACCCCCACCCGAGCCACAAAGGGCGGCAGGGTTTCAATAATGGCCCGGGCCTGCTCAGGTGTCACCTGCCGGCGACTGGGAGCGAATACAAACCCCAGGGCGTCCGCCCCTGCTTCGGTCGCCGCCAGCGCTGTCTTGGGATCGCTGATGCCGCATATTTTCACCCGCACCGGCGTGTTCGTAATCACGCTTCGACCGCCGCCCTCTCGCTTGCCAAGCCTTTAAGATACCGGACACCGGCCCGCAGGTCACTACCTGCCATCAGGGTCTCGCCCACCAACACGGCGTGAACTCCCCGGGCACCCAGCCGTTCAATGTCTGAGCTGGTTCGGATACCGCTCTCACTGACCACTGTAACACTAGGGTCATTAATGTGGCCCATCAACTCTATCGTGGTGTTTAAGTCCACCTGGAAAGTCCGCAGGTCGCGATTATTGATGCCCACTACCTTTGCCCCAACCACCAAGGCCCGTTCAATTTCTTCGGCCGTGCGGGTCTCCACCAGCGCTTCCATGCCCAGGCTGCGGGTAAGCTCAATCAACTCGCCCAGCGTATCACCGGGCAAGATCCCGGCAATCAACAGCACTGCATCGGCCCCCAGCAGCCGGGATTCATATACCTGGTAGTCATATATGATAAAATCTTTGCGCAACAGCGGCTGGCCGGTTATCCGCCTGGCTGCAGCCAGGTAATCATGGGAACCGCCAAAAAATTCGCTGTCGGTAAGCACTGAAATGGCGTCGGCCCCGGCATCCCGGTAGGCGGTCACAATTTTGACCAGGTTAAAGTCCGCCCGGATTAATCCCCGGGACGGGGAGCGCCTTTTTACTTCGGCAATCAGGGCCACTTCCCCGGGTAGCCGCAGCGGGTCTGCAAAACTACGGGCCGGCGGCGCATCATCCAAGCGCTCTTTTATTTGCTGCAGCGGCCGCTGCCGCCGGGCCGCTGCCACTTCCTCTTTTTTAAAGGCTACAATTCTACGTAATATGTCGTGTTTCATAACCCGGCCGCCCTGGCTTTTCGGCACCCAGTGGTAAACCGGATTAATTCTTCCAACTTGTTCCGGGCCAGCCCGTTATCGATGCTCCGGGCAGCCAGTGCCAGCCCGGTGGTAAAGTCCTTAGCCGCACCCGCCGCCATAATTCCTAAAGCGGCGTTCATCAGTACCGCGTCCCGTTTTGGCCCGGGCTCACCAGTCAGTATATTTCGTGCAATAACAGCGTTCTCCGCGGGAGAACCGCCGGATAATTCCTCGACCCCTACATTAGCAAATCCATAGCCTGCAGGGTCAAAAACGTATTCATAGACTTGGCCGCTTCTGATCTCACAAACTGCTGCCGGCCCGACAGGCGACATTTCGTCCAACCCGCCGGAACTGTGCACCACAAAGGCCCGTTCCGCTCCCAACCGCAGCAGCACCTCGGCCATCACCCGTACCAGCGAGGCACTGTATACGCCCAGCACCTGCGCCCGGGCACCTGCCGGGTTGGTTAGCGGGCCAAGAATATTGAACACCGTCCGAAAGCCCAGTTCCCGGCGCGGACCGGCGGCATGCTTCATAGCCCCGTGCAATACAGGAGCATACAGGAAGGCAATGCCCACCTGGTCCAAACAGTCTGCCACTTCCCCGGGTTCCAATGCAAGATTGACTCCCAGTGCCTCCAGCACATCAGCGCTACCACAGCGACTGGAGACCGAACGGTTACCGTGTTTAGCTACTTTAACCCCGGCTCCGGCCAGCACCAGCGCCGTGACAGTGGAAATATTGAATGTGTTGGCCCCGTCCCCGCCAGTGCCGCAGGTGTCCACCAGCAGCGGGTGACTGCTGGTCACCGGGGTGGCCTTGCTGCGCATTACCCGGGCAAAACCGGTGATTTCATCTATGGTTTCCCCTTTTAGCTTTAGCGCCGTAAGCAGTCCGGCTATCTGGGCCGGCGTGGCGCATCCCTCCATGATTAGCTCCATAGCCCCGGACGCTTCGGCTTCAGACAAATTCTCTCCCCGCGCCACTTTGTTAAGCAAATCCTTGAACACTAAGCTCTCCTCCTCTCATCTCTGAGAATTTCAACAAACCCGGTCTTGGTTGTCAGTCACCAGCTGCTGCATGGTTGAAATTCTTTTAGCTGACTCTTTTTACCCTGGCTGTATTTACGCCAAGAAAGTTGCCTAGCAGTTCCATGCCGTACTCGCTGAGCATTGACTCGGGATGAAACTGCACCCCTTCAACCGGCAATTCACGGTGCCGCAGTCCCATTATTTCACCTTCGCCGGTCCAGGCGCTGATTTCAAGACACTTGGGCAGGTTTTCCCGCTCCACCACCAGCGAATGATAACGCACTGTCTTAAAGGGTGACGGAAGTCCGGAAAAGACTGTTCCGCCGTCATGATAAACCAGAGATATTTTGCCATGCATGGGCCGGTTAGCCCGCACCACTCGACCGCCAAAGGCCCGGCCGATGGCCTGTAGTCCCAAGCAAACCCCGAACAGAGGGATAATGCCGGCACAATCCCTGATGGCGCTGACCATAATGCCGGCATTATCCGGTATACCCGGACCGGGGGACAATACCAGGTAATCGGGCCTTAAGGAATGGATTTCCGGCACGGTGATGCAGTCGTTCCGCCGCACCAACACTTTTTCTCCCAGTTGAGCAAGGTACTGCACCAGGTTATAGGTAAAGGAATCGTAATTATCGATCATCAGCAGCAAGATTAAAACCTCCTCAGTTGGGGACATTCCCGGTAAAAAAACGCAAAAAACCGACACTCAAATGAGCGCCGGCATTAATAAACCGATCGTATCTCATCTCAGCTCTACTAGGGACTAAACTAGGCTAAACTCAACTAATCTCAAAAACTATAAAATTACCTGTTATTTACTAATTGACTATGACTATACTACTGCCAAAAGTTTTTGTCAATGACTTTTTTATTCCAGCCCCAGAGAACGGAATATGGCCCCGGCCTTGTTGGCGATCTCCAAACATTCCAGTTGAGGCTGCGAATCGGCAACTATACCGGCGCCGGCCTGGATATAGGCAGTGCCGCCCCTAATGACCAGGGTGCGGATGGAAATGGCGGTGTCCATGTTACCGTTGAACCCCACGTACCCGGCGGCCCCGGCATAAACGCCCCGTCGATAGGGTTCCAACTCGTCGATTATCTCCATGGCTCGCACTTTGGGCGCGCCGCTAACCGTTCCCGCCGGGAAACAGGCCCCCAATGCGCCCAAGGCGCCGGTACCGCACCCTAGTTTTCCCTCCACCCGGGACACTATATGCATCACGTGAGAGAAGTACTCTACATCCATAAAACGGGGCACCCGGACGGTGCCCGGAACACAGACCCGCCCCAAATCATTACGGCCCAAATCCACTAGCATCAGGTGTTCAGCCCGTTCCTTCTCATCGGCCAGCATTTCCTCAGCCAGAGCGGTATCTTCGGCCGGGCTGTTCCCCCTGGGTCGGGTTCCGGCAATGGGGCAGGTAGTCACCATCCCGTTTTCTACTCGCACCAGCATTTCAGGCGAGGAACCGATTACCTTGATATCACCCAAGTTAAAGTAGAACATGTATGGTGATGGATTCACGCTGCGCAGCCGCCGGTATACGGCAAAGTCATCCCCGGCGAAACCCATGGAATAGCGGCGTGACAGTACCACCTGGATTATGTCCCCAGCCTTAATATAATCCAGCGCCTTCTGCACCCGGCGCACAAATTCTTCCTCGGGCAGATCCGACTGGATTTCACTATGCAAAGAAAAACCGTCGGGCTCCGGGAGTGGTTTTTTTAGGGTCGCCTTCATTTGCTCCAACCTGGCCAACGAGCGCCTGTAAGTGACCTCCGGTTCAGCCCCGTCCACGGGGTAGTTAACCACGAAAGTGACGGTGTGCCGCACGTGATCAAAAATTATCACTGACCCGGGCAGGAACTGCAAACAGTCCGGGATTTTCATCTCATCAGCGGGGTTACCGGGCAGCTTTTCCAGGGAACGCACTGCATCGTAAGCTACAAAACCTACCGCACCAGCATAAAAGCGAGGTAGTTCCTGTACCGGGGGCACTTTAAATCCACTCATTAACTTTTCCAGTACCTCCAGGGGCGGGCCGTCGGCATCTTGTTCTCTGCCATCGGGGTAAACCACCCGGCCCCTGCCATTTGTTGAAATAAAGGTGGCCAACGGATCCATGGCTATAAATGAATAACGCCCCAGGTGGCGTCCCCCTTCAACGCTTTCCAGCAGGCATGCCGGGCCGTCACCTGCCAGCCTGAGAAAAAGGGTAATGGGCGTTTCAGTATCAGTGAGGTACTCGGTGTAAACCGGAACCAGATTATATTGCCTGGCCAGAGATTGGTATTCCTGTTCTCCCGGCTGAATCATAAAATCATCTCCTTTTAGGGTCACGCTTTTAACTTATTACTGCCAGTAAAATATAAAAAACGGCACCTAAATGAGTGCCGCTGCATTACAAATGACCGCTGGCTCACCTAAGCTAAACAAAAAAACTCGTCTCTACTCTACTCAACTAATGTACAATATTTAAATGTTAAAAGTATAATATAAATAAATTATCACCCTGTCAATAAAAAATAATTGCTGGTGACTGTCAACTTATGACCTGGTTTTCACGATAACTTGTATATAATAGTATCCTGTTTTTTCCCACATCTGCAAAAGGGGGTCGCAAAGTGCGTCTGGTAAACGTAATGGAAGAACTGGTAATCGATATTGTTGCTGACATGGCCCAGGCAGGTAAAATGTGCGCCTGTACCAGGTGCCGCCTGGATGTATCAGCTATTGCCCTGAACAACCTGCCCCCGTCTTACGTGGTTACGGCGGAGGGTGAAAGCATCAAGTCTAACATGACCCAGTACAGGGTGGATGCCCTGCGCATGGTTACCAGGGCCATTGAAGTGGTGCGCAAGATGCCGCACCACCGGTAAATTTGTTTAATCAATTTAACCAATCAATGATATGCTTAACTTTAGGGTAATCTTAAAAACATATTCCCAAAACCTTTTACACGTTCTCGACTAAGGAGTGACCAATACTGCTTGTTTATGTGGCGCTAATTAATATCATTACATTTTGCATTTTCGGTTTGGACAAGCGACGGGCTCGGCTCAGGAAAAGGCGCGTTCCGGAAAAACAAATGTTTTTTATGGCTCTGGTTGGGGGTACTGCAGGTGCGTTGCTGGGGGTGCATCTTTTCCGACACAAGACACTGCATCGTCGGTTTACTATCGGCCTGCCCCTGATTTTGCTGGCTCAGGTTGGCATTTATGTATATTTGCAGTCATAACCAAAACGGCAAATAAAAAAACGCCGGTTTAAACAACCGGCAAAAAGTTGCTATGTCTTTTACGCCGCGATTATTTATTTTTGTTTGCTTTGTCTTTATCCGTTTCTACACCCAGGGGCGCTCCCAATTCAAAATTAAATCCTTCCTTCTTTTTGCCTTTTTTCTTTTCCTTGTTCTTGGCCATTTTATCCCTCCTTTCCCAAGCATTAAAATTATGCTTAAAAAAATAATTATTATACATTAGAAATCCCTTGGTTGGATTTGCTATGTCTTCCTGTGTTAGAATATACTGTGTTTACCCAGCCATGATTGAAGCCTAATGTCTTCGAATTTGGTAAGGGGTTAGGTGTTATTTTCAGGGAAATATTATGGAGGGAATATAAATGATCGATCCTGTCGCCCTAAATATCGGGCCGCTGCCGGTCAGGTGGTACGGCATCATAATGGCCACTGCCTTTCTCATCGGCATAGCCTTGGCCTACCGCCGGGCAGAACGCAACAATATCGACCCCAATCACATCCTTAATATGGTGACTTTAATCATACCTGCCGCTATAATTGGCGCCCGGTTATATTATGTTATATTTACCTGGGATGCATACCGCGGCGACCCCCTTTCCGCACTAGCCATCTGGCACGGTGGGCTGGCCATCCACGGCGGTGTTCTGGGCGGCTTGCTGGCAGGTCTGTTTTACGTGCGCCGGTACCATATCTCACCCTGGATTACTGCTGATATTGTAGCACCCAGCCTAATCCTGGGACAGGCCATCGGCCGGTGGGGCAATTTTATCAACCAGGAAGCGCACGGCGGACCTGTAACAGAGCAGTTCATTAATTCTTTTCCAGACTTCATTAAGAATCAGATGTACATAGACGGCCAGTATTACCACCCCGCCTTCCTATATGAGTCAGTTTGGAATCTGGGCGTATTCTTTTTTCTTTACTTTTACTGGCCCCGTAAAAAGGCGGCAGGGGAAGTAGCCTTTCTGTACCTGATTTTATATTCAGCAGGACGTTTCTTTATCGAGTCCATTCGCACCGACAGTCTAATGCTGGGGCCCTTTCGGGTGGCCCAACTGGTCAGCCTGCTATTGATACTAATTGGTATTATCGGTATAGTGGTTTTGAGGCGCCGAAACAGTACTTTAAGCTTTAACCGAAGACGTAAAATCTAAAAAAGCCATGTCTACGCACATATTTAATCGAAGGTTGGGTTTGGATGTTGTCTATTAAACATCCAAACCCAACCTTTAACTTTAGGATGAACCCTTTTTTTACAACAAAAAAAAGAAACCCCTAAAGGGTTTCGAAGAAGAACAAGAAAGTAAATAATTAAAAGCGGAAATTTTCACTTATACATTTCGACAAAATATTACTCAATCCTGCAAAATCAAAAACCTTTTAATAAAAATTTTAGTACCTATAATAAAACAATGTTATAATTTAGGCAATTCTCTAAATATTTATACCATGAAAGGATGCGCAACCATGTCCATTTCCTTACCCACTTCTCCAAACGTAGGAAATTTAATTTTTGCCCTCGATATTGGCACCAGAACCGTAATTGGTATTACAGGGTTCATGGATGGTGATGAATTTCATATCGCAGCCCAGGAAATGATGGAACACGAGGGCCGCTTTATGTTTGACGGCCAAATACACGACATCCCCAGGGTAGCAAAAGTGGTGGCCTCAATTAAAGCGGAACTGGAGAAAAAAAACGGCCTGTCCTTGGAAAAAGTGGCTGTAGCGGCGGCGGGGCGATCGCTTAAGACTGTCCGCTGCCAGGTGGAAATGGAACATGAGTCAGACAGAGAAATAGAAACCCTGGACATCCGCGGGCTGGAATTAGCGGCACTAAGGCAGGCGCACCACGAACTGGACGGTACCCGGCAAGGTGCAGAGGGCGAAGATTTTTATTGTGTAGGACATTGTGTAATCAGATACCTGGTTGACAACATGGCGGTATCCAATTTGCAAGGCCACAAAGGCCGGCTTATTGGCGCAGAAATAGTAGCCACCTTCCTCCCCGCATCCGTGGTCAACAGTCTGTACGCCGTACTGCAGCGGGCCGGCCTGGAACCGGTTAATCTAACCCTGGAGCCCATCGCTGCCATCGACGTGGCCATCCCGCCCAGTTTCCGCCTACTAAACCTGGCTATGGTGGACATCGGCGCCGGCACCTCAGACATTGCTATCACCAGGGACGGAAGTATAGTGGCATACGGCATGGTGCCCATTGCCGGTGACGAAATAACCGAGCCCATCATGGAGAAACTGCTGGTAGAATTCAGTGAAGCAGAGAAAATCAAGCGAGCGCTGGCGCAAGAGGGTGAAATAACCTATACCGACATCCTGGGTATGACCAACACCGTTGCCCCGGAAGAAGTGCTGTCAGCCATTGATTATGTTCTGGACAAGTTAATCGACACCGTTAGTGCCGAAATACTGGAACTCAACGGCGGGACGCCGCCCAAATCGGTATTCTGTGTCGGCGGCGGCTCAAGGATCCCCACCCTGACGGAAAGGCTGGCGCGTCGCCTGCAGATTGATCACCACCGGGTTGTGGTACGGGACAGAAGTTTTTTGCGCCATGTGACCGGCCTTGAAAATGATCCCCTTGCAGGGCCGGAAGGAGTTACAGTGGTGGGTATTGCCACAGTGGCCTTGGCTAGAATGGGTTATGAGTTTATGACTGTGAAAATAAACGGCAGCGCATATAAACTGTTTAACACTAAAAACATTAATGTGTCGCAGGCCTTAGGGTTAATCCGTTTTGACCCCCGAAACCTGATTGGCAAAAACGGACGGGATTTAAAGTTTATATTAAACGGCCGGCAACACATCGTCTTTGGTGACCTGGCCGAGCACGCCCGGATTCTGGTCAATGACCAGGACGCTAATCTGCAATCACCCGTCCGGGACGGCGATGAAATTATCGTTATAAAAGCTACCCAGGGCCGTGATGCCTCGGCTAGAGTGGCAGATTTTTTGCCCGTAAGCGATACCATCGCTATCCGGTTTAACGGCAAGCAAACCACTTGGTCGCCACGGGCTACACTAAACGGGGGGCAGGCAGAACCAGACGCCTTGCTAAAGCCTGGTGACAAACTGGATGTGTTGATACCCACCGTGGAGGCGGTTGCTGCTAAACAGGGGATGAACTGTTCCGAAAAGGAAATACGCGTTAACGGCCGGGGAGCATTAGCATCAGCCGTGGTTTCGGACGGTGCTGTAATTGAGATTGCCACATCCAATCAGATGCCGGACGAAATGAAAATTACACTGAACGGAGAAGAACTATTACTGCCACAGAAACAAGAGACTATTTTTGTGGATGTGTTCAATTACATGCAAATCGATACCACTCAGCCCAGGGGTACTCTAGTAATGAAATTAAACGGAGCCCCGGCCCGGTATACCCAAAAGATAAGTGCAGGTGACCGTATAGATTTGTATTGGGAAGAAAATTAAACAATGCGCTATTCTGTCTAAGGTCTAAATTCAAAGGTCGAAGGTGATCACGACTTTGGACTTTCGTCTCATGCTCCAGGCGGGCATTGGCTTGCCCTTACGCCCATTTTATGGTAAGCTTCCCTTGAGTGTTTTTTCGATCTTTTACCCCATTTAAATGGTTACACACAGCTTATTTTCCCCAATTTTCGGGAGGGCTCACATTGGCTAAACACTATAAAAGAAAAACAACGCAACCTCCGGAGAACGACTATAAAAAGGATCTCGCCGGCCTGGCCCTGATAGCGCTGTCACTTATCGGGCTGGCCGGTATTTTTACCAGTTCCGTCGGTACTGTCGGCATGCTGATTAAGCAGGGCATGCAAATTCTGGCCGGCAAGGGTTACATAGCGTTTTTATTAATCCTGGCCCTGGCCGGAATTAAGCTTATGCGCCGTGAGAAATGGCAGATCAATTCACGTCTTTGGGGGCTGGTGATATTTTTCGGCAGCCTACAGATTTTTTTGCATCGGAATGTTCCCCTGGCCGAATCCTTTAGCACCGGTCTGCAGGGTGGCGGCGGAGGATTATCAGGCGCCGCCCTGGGCTACGTATTCATGTACAGTTTTGGTACCGTGGGCACCTATATAATACTGGGCATCCTGGTGATGGCAGGCGCAGCCCTTTGCAGCGGCGGCACCCTGAAAGATTTGCTGGTAAAAAGTTGGTTAAAAATTAAAGCAGCAGCACTGCGGGTGTGGAACCTGACCTTTAACTTTTTGTTCGTGGAAGAAGATGATGACGATCAAGCGAACCGCAAAAAAAACAAGTTAGGTAGCCAGGCTAAAACCGGACTAACAGGCACCGCTCTGCTTCCTGCAGAAGAACCGGTGCTGCCAATTATTGAGGTAGCGCGAACCGCCGCTGTAACCGCGGTACAACCCGCAGAGAGCAGTGTTGAATCATCACTGGAAGGTGATATGGCAGGGGATGCTATTAAATCTGCCGATACGCACAAGGAAAACCTGCCTAACGGTAAGGAATACCACATGCCGCCGTTGGCTCTTTTAAACCTGCCTCAAAGCAGCGGTGAAAATACCGCTGGGCGGGACATTACAGGACGCATCAATAAGCTAGAACAAATTCTAGAAAGTTTTAACATCAAGGCCAAAGTAGTCAACGTATCGGTGGGCCCCGCCATCACCAGATACGAACTGCAGCCCCCGCCGGGCATCAAGGTAAGCAAAATCGTAAGTCTTTCCGATGATATTGCCCTGGGCATGGCTACCACCGGGGTGCGCATAGAAGCACCTATACCGGGCAAAGCGGCGGTAGGCATCGAGGTGCCCAATATCGAAGTGGACATGGTAACCCTGCGCGAATTACTGGAAACCAGAGAGTTCACCGGATCGGCATCCCGTCTTACGGTGGCGTTTGGCAAGGACATTGCCGGTACGCCCATTTTGGCCGACCTGGCCAAAATGCCGCACCTGCTCATAGCGGGCGCCACCGGCTCGGGCAAAAGCGTGTGCGTCAATACCCTCATTTGTAGCATTCTGTTCAAAGCGGCCCCGGACGAAGTTAAATTCCTGATGGTAGACCCCAAGATGGTGGAACTGGCCAACTACAACGACATTCCCCACCTGGTGAGCCCGGTGGTTACCGACGCCAAAAAAGCGGCGGGGGCGCTGCGCTGGGCGGTGCGGGAGATGGAATCCCGGTACGACCGGTTTGCCGCTGCCGGGGTACGAGATATTACCAGGTATAACGCCCTGTTCGGGGAATTTGAACTGGAACCGGGGCAGACACCGATGCCTTATATTGTGTTAATTATTGATGAGTTGGCCGACCTGATGATGGTGGCTCCGGCCGACGTAGAAGACTCCATCTGCCGTCTGGCCCAAATGGCCCGGGCCGCGGGCATTCATTTGGTAGTGGCCACTCAAAGGCCCTCGGTCGACGTAATTACGGGCTTGATTAAAGCCAACATCCCTTCCCGGGTATCTTTTGCCGTGTCCAGCCAGATAGACTCCCGCACCATCCTGGATATGGGCGGAGCCGAAAAACTGCTGGGTAAGGGGGACATGCTGTTCTTTCCCGTAGGCGCCGCCAAGCCGGTCCGGGTGCAGGGCGCTTTCCTTTCGGACAAGGAAGTAGAAAACCTGGTAGACTTTTTGAAAGACCAAGCCCGGCCAGATTATAACGATGAGGTGCTGCAAGAACACCCGGGTAATGAAACAGTGGAAACCGAGGACAGTGACGAACTTCTGCCCCAGGCGGCCAGGATATTCATTGAAAGCGGTACAGCTTCCATATCCATGCTGCAGCGTCGCCTGCACGTGGGCTACTCCAGGGCTGCCAGGCTGGTGGACATAATGGAAAGACGGGGTATTGTGGGCGGGTTCGAGGGCAGCAAGCCCCGAGCGGTATTAATGACCCTGGAGCAATACCGCCATGTTTTTGAAAGTAAGCCCGACGAAGCCGCCGAAAATAGGACTGCATCATAACCGAAGCCGGTTTTGGGAAAAAAACTTACATGCCGCTGGAGAATCTGCAGCGGCATTGTTATGTTGTTTGTTTAGGGATGGAGCAGTAACATGACATTTAAACACTTGGAACCGCAAGACTATAAATACTTATATCGCATTACGGCCGAACCCACCCCGCTCAAGAGCAATTGCGGAGAATTGTGCGGGAGTGCCTGCTGCCGACCGGGCCAACACGGTGACCTGGGCATGTACCTTTTCCCCGGTGAGGAAATTATGTTTACCCGCCGGGAAGAATGGCTTGTCTGGGAGGAACACGACCCCGGTGATTATGATTTTCCGGCCTCCTGGCAAGGGCCGGTCTATTTCGTGCGCTGCAACGGTGCCTGCCCCCGGGAAATGCGTCCCCTGGCCTGCCGCTTCTTCCCCCTGGCACCCCACCTGCACCGGGACGGCAGGCTGCAGTTAATCTATGAGACACTGGAACTGCCTTACCGGTGCCCTCTGATTACAGCGGACAATTCGCTGGATCCCGGATTTATCAACGCTGTACAGCAAGCCTGGCAAATTATGCTGGTGGACCAGCGCATCCGGGATTTGGTGGAAGAGGATTCCCGCCAACGGGAAGAAGATGAGCTGCCGGTGGTGCCGGTGTTTTATTGATGGAGATGAAAATGTATTAATGAGCGGGCTAAAACACGTGTTTAACCCGCTCATTAGTCATTCACCTGTTCTACGTGTCTGTTCCTGGACGCAATATAATGTCGTCATACCAGCCGTTAGCCGTACCTCCATTACCGGCAGATAAGAAAACCGCAGTTGGTGTTACTAAACCAATTGGCACGTTACCTGCCAGCCTGTCTCCGTCTACGTAAAAATCGACTGTTCGCTCGTCCAGGTCGTAAATAATACCAACGTGGTACCAAGTATCAGTCTCGAAAACTTGAAGTTCATAGGAGGAATCATTAGCATATATTTTGCCGTCAGCGAAAATAACCGAAGCTATACGCGTCCCCCCGGTTCCAACGTCGGGATTGACCAGTCCGATATGGGCCACACCGCCAGGCAAACCAGCCGCAGCGTCGGTTCGCACCCAACCTTCCAGAACACCTTTGGCCGGTATATCAACGGTCTTATACGCAGTGGCAATCTCGTTCCAGACCCCCTTCAGGTGAAGTGACTGTTCCCCGCTTACATATACATAATCGGTTACAGACTGCTCGCCGACACCCGCGCCGCTGTACATTAAAACCCATCCGTCAATAGATGGGAATCCCCCGACGGCATAGCTATCAAAGTTTTCATCCAAAACGGGTATAGAAACGTGCTCATACCCCTGCCAACGCAGGAAAGGATAACCGTCATTTTCATCGGGGTTAATGCCCCAGATGCCGGCAAAATCCCAACCGGTATAAGTTGACAGCTGCTTCATTTCCTCCGTGGTTTTAGGTAATCCCAAACCATTGTCCGTTTGTCCGGTTGTTTCCTGATCATAGTAACTGTCTGTTATTGTTATTTGAGTGGGTGATGTTGTTGCTCCAATCAATCCTCCCAAACTATAACTTGTGGTGTTAAGTTTAGTAACGCTTCCTACTGCATAACAGTTGTTAACTTCAGCTTCTACACTAACATAACCGACAAGACCTCCAACCTCTGCATGGCCGGTAACATTTCCTGTGGCATAACAGTCATCAACCAAGGTGTTTTGAATTGAGCCAGCCAGTCCACCAACAGCATCTTCCACACCACTTTTCATGGTTACATTACCCGCGGCAAAAGAAGCTTGTATTTTTCCACCGGCTGAATAACCAATCAGTCCACCCAGGTATTCGTAGCCTTCAACGTGGCCAATGGCGTAAGAATTTGTTATATTTCCGTAGCTATTACCAACCAGACCACCTACTTGATATACACCTGAAACATTTCCCGATGCATGGCAGTCGTCGATTGCGCTGCTGTTATATCCAACCAACCCACCTACTTCATTAGTTCCTGATACAATTCCGGTGGCATAACAGTCATCAATTTCACTGCCGCTTGAACCGGCAAGCCCGCCTACGTCTTCATATCCTGAAACTTTACCCGATGCGTAGCTGTCTTCTATCCGTCCCCCTGAATCACCTACCAGACCACCAACCTGTTCGGATTCATCATCGTCATATTTAACACCCATCACATCGCCCGAAGCGTGACATCCCGAAATTAGTCCTCCGCTGTTGTACCCCACCAGGCCTCCGGCTTCCTCATGACCGGTTACATCCGCTGAACTATGACTGTTGATGATGCTTCCCACAGCACCACTATAAGCATAATTGTAGCCCACGAGGCCGCCTATTTGTGTATACGTCCCTGTCACTGTACCGGTTGTGTAGCAGTCTTCAATGTGGCCGTTGTTCTGACCCACAAGGCCCCCAACATAACTGTAACCCGTGACGTCTAAACTATCCAGGGCCATACCGGTCAATTCAGCATCATTTCCCGTACAGCCGAATAATCCCTGGTAATCATCGTCGGGACGATTGATAAACAGGTTTGAAATTACATAATCATTACCGTTGAAAGTCCCATTGAACGATGTATATCTATTCCCAATCTGCCTCCAGCCCGCCCCGTCATTGTACTCGGGTCCATCCACCCCGAGATAACCAGTCAAGTCGATGTTTGCAGTTTGAATAAAATGTTTGCCGGGATAATCTCTCACTTTGTTCAGCTGTTCGGCTGTCGCCACTTCATAGGGGTCGTCCACCGTGCCAAACCCGCCGGCGAAAACAGAAGGCGGGTAGGTGATATGCTCTTCATTTTGCCACTTCAGGTACGGGTAAGATGCCGGGTCGTTATCAATGGCCCAGATGGTGTTGAAGTCCCAATCAGTAAAAGTATTTTGGTCCACCATCTCCGCGGTTGTTTTCGGTATTCCTTTGCCGAAGTTATCCCATTTACCGGTGGTCTCGGTATCGTAATAGCTGTTGCTGCACGTAGCACTGGATACGCTTCCGATTAAACCACCACCACTGCCGGTAACTTCCCCCGTGGCAAAACTATTGTTTACACTACCATTTTCAAGTAAGCCGAACAAACCACCCACATTACTGGAACCGGTCACACTTCCGGTTGCATAGCTATCATTGACGTTGGCACTGCCTCCTCCAACTAAGCCACCTATATACTGGGCACCATTAACGCTTCCGCTGCTGAAACACTGATTAATAATACCATGGCCGATACCGGCCACTCCCCCAACAAAAATAGTACCTGTTACATTACCGGTACTATAGCTGTTGGCAATGTTTCCGCCATTGAACCCGATTAAACCGCCAAGATCCTCTGTGCCGGTTACATTTCCCAAGGCATAACAGTTGGTAACATTTCCACTGTTTTGACCGACCAGCCCCCCTGATGTTATGGCACTGCCATTGATTGTTACATCGGCGTAACTATTGCTTATAACGCCCTGACTGGAACCCACCAAGCCACCGGCATCAGCTATGTTGGCAGTAATACTACCGGTGGCATAACAGTTGTCGATAACTACGGCGGGAGCCCTACTCATCCCGAGCAAACTGCCCACCCGCAAATTAGCTGTAATATTAACGTCTTCCAGGGCTATATTCTTGAATACGGCACAATTCTCAAATGATGCACCAGAACCAGCTGCTCCAAACAATCCATATCCTTCACCGGAAAAGTAATTCATAGTTAAATTCGTAATCTTGTAACCGTCACCATCGAACGACCCACTAAATTTGTTATCAGAAGTCCCAATGGGTTCCCAACCTTCTCCCTCATTCCAGGGTGCTACACCCAGGTCAATATCCGCCACCTGGATAAAATGCTTGTCAAGATAATCTCTTACCTTCTCCAACTGCTGCGCAGTAGCTATTTGATAGGGGTTGTCTACGGAACCGTCACCACCAGCAAAATCCGATGGAATATCATCATCTACAGGTTCGATTAACTTGGTATCGTTACCCAGTCTGATATAGCTGTCGTTTCCTTCGGAATCAACGTAGAGAACAGGTCTGCTGATTTCATCATCCCAGTGCCAGTAAATACCGTTGTTATCCGCATCCAGGGCATCAAAATCCCAGGCCTCGAAAGGTGCGGGGTCTCTAATTTCGGCTGCCTGTATTTCATGGAATCCTAAAAAATCACAACCGTTTCGTGAGGTTGAATCATTACTACTAACTGGAATGCCGGATACTTTCATATTTTCATAACCATGGTTGTTTTGGAACAGGTTGTAGGCATCACTTTTATTGCCCGCGACCCTGCTAATGGACATGGAACCGTTGGTGGTATCAATTCGAAAGTTATGCCCGATGGAGTGGCTTATGTCTCCAGATGACGGATTACCCACAATACCACCGATACCTGATTGTCCGGAAACGTCTCCCATGGCGTAACTCGTGGTAACATAGGAGTCGCCCCACATTTCCGCCGCCAGACCACCTGCCTGATTTCCGGCAACCGTAACATTACCCAATGCATAACTGGATTTGACAGAACTACTGCCGCCCAGGCAGTGCACCAGTCCACCGCCGCTTTCAACACCCGCCACGTTGCCTGAAGCCAGGCAACCTTCCACATGCGAATAAGATAAGTTACCTACCAGGCCGCCGATTCTTCTACCATCGGTGACGTCGGCGGTTGAGTAACTCATTTTAATAATTGAAGACTCTTCAGCGGTTCCCACAAGACCGCCGGCATAGTAGTAGGCGGAAACGTCACCCTGGGAACCGCAGCCTCTAATCTCGCAGTTTTCAATTCCCCCCGCCAGTACGCCGGCCACCCAATACCCGCCTGCAACCGAACCCTGCACATTACATGCTATGATGACGGCTTTTTCCGCGTAGCCAAACAATATACCGGTGTAATCCCCGCCATTAACCTGCGCGTTTTCTACATTGACGCCCGCTATTTGTGCGCCTTCCTCAAGATATCCGAAAAGACCGGTGTGTTCCGTATTACGGTCGATAAAAAGTTCGGTTATTGAGTAACCGTCGCCATTATAGCCGCCGGTGAAGGGATTGTCGCTGTCCCCGATGGGCAACCAGCCCTGCCCCTCGTGCCAGGGTGCCGCACCCAGTTCAATATCGGCTGTCTGAACAAAATTTCGATCAAGATAATTGCGCACCTTATTCAGCTGGCCGGCAGTGGCCACTTGGTAGGGGTCACTTTCCGTACCCGAACCGCCGGCAAAATCAGTTGGTGTTTCCGGGGCAAAATTGCCCACCAGGCTCGTATCGGCCGCCGGCATGATGTAGTCAAAGGTGGCATCAGAGCTGACTTTGATGTCGCCCGCGGTCCAGTTCACAAATTGATAACCAACGCTGGCCGCCGCCGTTAAGCTGATCACCGAGCCGGCAGTGTATGGGCCGGCGTTGGTATTGTCTGTTACAGTTCCGCCCGCCGGGGGATTTGCAGACAGTGTCAGGGTATAAGCCCCGGGGGCACTGGAACCACCACCGCCACCTCCGGATGACGTTCTCAGGGCGTAAGATGTGCTGATTCGGCCGATGGATTGGGTGCCCCTATTCCCGGCTTCAATATCGTCCGCCAAAATTTCCAGTCCGGAGGCCGGCTTGTTGTTCTTGTAACCGCGCAGCGTATACTTCTTGCCGCCCGGCACGTAAACCGAGAAATCCCCGGCACTGCCCGTGGTGGTTAAGAAGGTGGGGTTGGTGGTAAAGAACAGTTTGGCGTTTTTTACGGCACTGCCGTTTTCGTCCACCAGCCGCCCATTGATCAGCGTACCTTCGGCCAGGGCCAGATCCTGAATCGTACCATCGCCGGCAAAAGACACTCCGGCGACGTAAGCCACGTATTTGTCCTTGGCAGCGGTGATGTCGTAGTTTCCGGCGTCCACCCGGAACGTGTATTTACCTTCTTTGTCCGAGGTAGTCTCCCCGATGGGTTCGGTGCCGTTTTCAGCAAAGAGCAGCACAACGGCGCCCGCAGCCGCCTTACCGTTCAGTATAACGCTGCCCGTAATTCCGGACGCGGGAGAAGGGGCCGGAGCAGGGGCCGTGTGCCCCATAGACCGGTCCAGGGTAACCACGGCCTCGGCCCGGGTGATGTGGTTAGTACCCTTAAAATTACCATCGGTATAACCGCTCATGATGCCGGCGGCGGCCACCGCGTTCACCGCATCCCGGGCCCAGGGGGCAATGGCCCCGGCGTCGGCGAAGGCTTTAACCGCCGTGCCGGCGTCAAGGTCAAGCAGCCTGGATACTATAGAGGCCACTTCCTGTCTGGTGACGGGGTTCAATGGCCGGAAAGTGCCGTCGGTGTAGCCCGTGCAGTAGCCTTCGGCTTTGGCCACCGCAGCTTCGGCGTAAAACCAGTCGGACTCCCTGACATCCTTGAAGTCCGCCCGGGCCGTTTCGTCCTGCTTGCCGAAGGCCCGGTTGGTTAAAGCCACAAATTCGGCCCGGGTGATTTGGTTATCCGGCTGGAAGGTGCCGTCGGAGTAGCCGCCGGCCAGGCCCCTGTCCGCCCAGTCGTTAATCTGCTTTTCCGCCCAGCTGCCCTTGATGTCCGCAAACTGGGCCCAGGCCGGTTGGATGGGTAGTGTGCCCAATACTATGGAGCAAAGAAAAATAATTGTTAAAGCCAGTGATAAATTTTTATTTCTCAAGCCAAACTTCAAGATGAATCACCCTCCCATTTATGTTTGTTCAATTTGCTGTCCCAATAAATTCATTGCTTTGATGATAAAATCCAAAAATTTTAGATGATATTTTGACAAATCACCTCGCTTTCGACAGCAAATTACTCGTTGTCATTGTCTTTGAGCGACGCTTAACACTTCAGGCCATTCCTTTCATCCTTTTGCTTGTATTGTATAGCAGCTCACTAAACCACGACTAAACAAGTGTTGCCGTAGATACTTGTGAACCGGCCTGATAAAGCTCTTATAAGTAACAACGATTTTTAGGTTGAAACACCAATCTTTTTGCACGGTATTTATTCTCAAAAATGAAAAGCCAAGTATACCTAACAACAAATAAACCGCCCGGTTTTAACCGGGCGGCAATGCTTTCAGTGATTAAATGTTCGATGAGCCGCGTGACATCTACCTGGTGATGGTAATTTCTTGGTTGTCCGGATCCCAATCCACCTGTGCCCCCAGTGTTTCGCTCACGAACCGCAGCGGTACGAAGGTACGGCCGGGCGGCCGTGTTTCCGCCGGGCAGTCCAGGGTAACCGGCTCGCCGTTTATAAGGGCGATGTCTGAACCGAGTGTCAGCACGATTTCCATCTGGTGGCTGTCAATAGTTTGTCGGATGATGACCTGCCGGGCTGGCGCCAGCCACTCCACCTCGGCACCCAGGGCCTCGGCGACGAAGCGGATCGGCACCAGCGTCCGGTTCGAATCGGACTTGATGAAAGCCGGTGCATCAAGTGTGTAAGGCGTGTCGCCCACGCTGGCCTGCAGTTCGCCAATGCTCATCTTGATCTCCAGCGCCGGCACGTTAACGTCCTCTTCGACCTCCGGTTCCAGCTCGGGCTCCGGTTTGGGTGCAGGAGCCGGTGATCCGCCTCCGCCTGTTCCACCCGACGAACTGCTGCCGACCCTATTGATTATCATGGTGTAAATTTTATTTTTTATCCCGTCTTCAGCTGTTACTACAATGGTAATAGTATTGCTGCCGGTCTGCAGTGCTATTTCTTTGTTCGTGGTTTCGCTGTCGTTAATAGTGACAACAGCATTATTAGCGGAAGGAACTGCAGTTATTATTGTGCTGCTGATGCTGTTTGCGACATTGGCATTATAGTTGTTTGTATCACTATCAAAGGTTGGCGTAAAAGTGAGATTGGTTGCCGTCAATTGGGACAGAGTACAAACATCGGACAATGGCACATTAATTTTTTGGGTTACCGTAAAGCTCACATCAGTCATATTATCAGCTGAAATAGTCACCGTCGCCGTATAAGTGCCTGCGGTGCGCCCTGTTTGCGGTCTTAACGCAAAGGTGGTCGTATCCCCGATTTGGTTCAGTGCCGCCGATTCGGGCTGGCTGACGGTGAAACTGTCTGCGCCGTCTCCGCCAAGGGCCACAAACAGATTAGTAAGGGCGCCGGTACCGGTATTCTCAATGGTAATGGAAAGTACCTGTCTATCGTCTGCTCCGTAGCCCTCATTCAACTCTGTAAGTACCCGATCGCCAACGGCGGCTATGGTGTAAGTAGCAACTTGCTTAATCCCTTCGATGTATTCCCCCGCCAAATCGCCAGCTCCCGCTCCGTCGATCAAACAGGTACCGAAGGTTGTGTTGGCTTCATTAATACCGCCATTGGCAAGGGTGACCTCCGCACGCGTGTCGACAGGGTCATAAGAGGGAGAAACGGAACCGCCCGTGAAGCCGATGTAAATCGTTCCGCCGCTGCCCGCGCTGATGACGTCATTCCCATTTTGGGCTGAAGCGATTACCCGGGACTGGGAGATAACGATGGCACCATCGCCGCCGCCATGACCTTTACCGATCCCCGCACCGGTTTCAGTGCCGGCAGCCGTAATCCTGCCGCCGGTAATGGTAATCGAACCGGCACTGCCCATTAGGCCGCCGCCGACACCTGCGCCACCGTTGGTGCCGGAAGCCGTGATGTCGCCGCCCGTAATGGTGATTGTACCGGCATCGCCCGCATACCCGCCACCGATGCCCGCGCTGTATTCCCCGCCCATGGCAGTAATCTCGCCGCCCGAGATACTGATTGTTCCGCCGTTTAGGGCGTCATTGTCATGGGGATGACCGCCGCCGATACCTGCACCACCGTAACTGGCTGCGCCCGTTGCTGTGATAGTTCCACCTGAGATGTTGATGGTACCGCCGCCTTTTCTGTACCCCCCGCCAATACCAGCTGAATAGTTATCGCTTTCGGCATTGACCGTTCCCCCTGAAATATTGATAGTGCCCTCGTGGCTGCCGATGCCCGGACCGCTGTAGCTTTGTGCGTCAATATAACCTCCTGTAATGGTTATTGTTGCCGGAAGCTCCCAATTAATGTTTATGACCAAACCGCTGCCGATACCTGAACCCTGTCCTTGAGATACGGCTGTTATGTTGCCTCCGGAGATATGGATCGTGCCCCCTGTATGAGTGGAAGCAAGATCTTGATCAACACGTCCACCGCCGATGCCCGCGCCTCCGCCGACACCCGTTGCATGGATTGTGCCCCCTTCAATGGTAATGCTGTCCGCAGGCCGGCCGGTGCCGCCACCAATACCGGCACTATAGTTAGTGCCCAATGCGGTTATTACGCCGCCTTTGATCAGAATAATACCACTTGTGCCGCCCTGACCGCCGCCGATGCCCGCAGCCCGGTAACCGCCGGTTGCCGTGATGTCGCCGCCTTCTATGTTAATTGTGCCGCCGGAGCCGCCACGGCCACCGCCGATACCGGCACCGGCACCTGTGCCGTCCACCGTGCCGTCGCCTTGGGCAACAATTGTGCCGCCTTTTATTGTTATCGTGCCGGCAACGGCCGACGTGACGCTATATCCGCCGCCGATGCCGGCAGCATACTTGCCGCCTGTGGCAGTCAGTTCGTCAACAGATGAACCAATGATGGTGATTTCCGTACCGGCAGGCACCTCTAAACCCGCGCGATTCTGCCCGCTTACAAGAGTGTTGGTGCCGGAAAGTGTCAGCTCAACCCTGGATGAACCGGCAAGGGCAAAAGCGCAGGCGCTGGTTGCGGTGTTGGAAATGTCAAGATCCTCAATCGTGATTTGGGCTACCATGTCCCCCGGCGTGTCAACGAGAACTCGATTGTTTGTTGATTCAGAGCTATTAATGATAAAGGGGCCCTCGCCGGTTATGGTCAGTACACCTCCTGAAAAGGAGTACCCGTCACCGCCCATGCCGACGGTAGTCAAGTCTATAAAGGTTAACGCTGTCTTGACTCCTTCTATATAAGTGCCTGCCATATCGCCCGCTCCGGCACCGGAAATTGTGCATGTGCCAATGGTGGTACTTGCCTGGTCGGCGCCCCCTTCATTAAGGGTCAATAATCCGCGTGTTTTAAAGGAATCGTAAACGTACCCGCTATCTAGACCTACCCGTAGCGTGCCGTTGCCGGAACCGTTCAAACCTGCGCCAATATCCATGGCACCGGCCGTACCGGTGGCTGTAACGGAAGCTTCAGTAATCAGTACGCTACCGCCCACGCCGCCCGTGCCGTTATAACGGCCCCCGCCAATACCTGCGCCCCCATTTGTACCTGTGGCAAAAACCCTACCGCCCGTAACGTGAATGATGCCGCCGTTACCGGCTTGACCGCCACCGATGCCTGCACCACTTGTGCCGCCCGTTGCTGTAACTATGCCGCCTGCTAAGGTAATCCTGCCGTCAATGCTGGACCCGTTGCCGCCGTCACCGCCGCCAATCCCCGCAGCGTAGCTGCCGCCCTGCGCATTAATAACCGAATTTGCGCCGGAGATACTTATGCTGTACCCAAGGCCTTCGTCACCGCCGCCGATGCCCGCTCCGCCACCTGCGCCACCTGTGGCATCCACCCGGGAGTCAGTTATACTAATTGCTCCGCTGGCACCGGATGATCCACCGCCGATCCCCGCGCCGTAATTGCCCGCGGCTGCTGAGATGGTACTGTCGGTAATCGTGATTACGCCACCCGAAGACATATAGCCGCCGCCGATACCCGCGCCATATTCGACCGAACTGGCGTCAACTACGCAATCCGTGATCGTTATAGTACCCCCGCTGCTGCCGCTGGTGCCGGTTTTGTATCCGCTGCCGATACCGGCGCCCCTTGACCCGCCGCGCGCAATTATTTCTACGTTGGAAATATTGATCACACCACCGTTTTGCCCATTGCCGCCACCTATGCCCGCTGCATATTGTCCGCCAATTGCCGTTAGTTCACCGGCAGCTGTCCCTGTGATTAAAACTTCCGCACCGTCGGGGACTTCAAGCCCCGCCCGAGACTGACCGCTGGCCAGCGCGTTGGAGCCATTGAGGGTAATTACTGCCTGAGCACCGACTGCCAGTGCAAAGGCGCAAGCATTGTTGCTTGTGTTGCTGATACTGACATTTTCAAGGGTGATCGCGACCGTTGTACCCGCCGTATTATCCACCACAACGCCCCTCCCGCTGACGCTGGCGGAAGTTGTGATGAGGAAAGGCCCTTCGCCCGTAATCGTCAGTAATCCATCTACATAACTGTACCCATCTCCATAAGCGTCTTCAATAACGCTTGTAAGATCAATTTCGATAAGTTCATCATCACTTGCAAGTACAGGAATTGTTGTAAAGGTAAATATGAGCCCAATTGTCAATAGCAAAACCAATATTTTACGCATTTTTCCGCTCCTTATAAATTAATTTTCATTAATATCTTAGTTCCTTAAGTCATGGTTTCGAACTTCCGACTCGGGTATTACTCCGGTAAACCACCCCGCCTCCATAAATCACGCTTCATAATGTTCTCAACCACCTCATCCAGTCTCTTTTGTTTCACAGGTAGAACCAAATAACCGCTGGCCCGTTCCTCAAAGGCAATAACCGCGTGGCTATCAGCACTGGCTAAAAAAACAATCCTGGTGACCGGTGATACCTTCCGGGTTGCCTTAGCCAGGGAAAAACCGTGCAGTCCCGGACTGCCCAACCGGATAAATGCAATGTGGATGTTTCCTTTTTGCAGCTCTTCCAAATAACCATCCCTCTGTTGGAAGCACGTCAACGAAGTTATATGTTCGTTTCCCTCCAGCAGGCGGGACATATATTCAAGGCACTTGATGTCGTTGTCTATAAGCGCCACATTGTACATCAGGTCATCCCTTTTCATTCTTTTGCCAGTATTGTAAAACGGCTCACTAAACCACGACTAAACGGTTCGTTATTTCAAGATGGTTAAAGATGAGGCCGGATAAGGGACTTTGAATAAGAAATATAAAAAAACCGCCCGGTTTACCCGAACGGTCATTGTTATAAAATCCTTATAGTATTCATTTTACGCCATCAGTTTTCTTAATTTCACATCAGGCTCAAGGCCAAGTTCATTTTTTAATTCCCGTCTGTATGCATTATAGTATTTTACCGCGGCAATACGTTTTTTCGCTACCATTAATGTTTCAACCAACCTGTAGTTTAAATCCGTGTGCAGCGGCTCATGTTTCAGGCCGGTTTTTAATAGCTCCGCTGCCCGGTCTTGTTCACCGACGGCTTTGTAGTATTCCGCCATATCTAAAACCAGCTGCACATATTTTTCCTTGAGCTGCATCCTGCTCCTCTGTGACCACTGGAATTGATTGCTTTCCAGATAATCACCGGTATAAAGAGCGGCTAGCGCTTCATAATCGGAAATAGTTAGAACATTGATCGCCGTCGGCGCAGCCGTTAAAGATAAAAACCGGTGGTAGTCACAGTCGATGGAGGCGGCTTCAAGACAGTAACAACCCCTGGAGTGTTTGATGGATGCCTGAATGCCGTTTTGCTGTAACGCCTTCCGCACATTGTACAGCGTGGTGTTAAAATGGGCCACGGCCCTATCTCCTTCATAATCCGGCCACAGGCGGTCAATTATTTCGTCGCGGCTGATCTCCGCACCCCGGCCGTCAATAAGATAGGCCAGCAGTTCCTCGGCCTTGCTGGTGCGGAATTTAACTTCGCCGGATCCGGCAATGACCTTGAATTTACCAAAACAGCGCACCTGCATCCGGGACTGGTTAATGTTAATATTTTTTTCCTGTCTGATCCGCTCCAAGGTCTCATTTAAACGTTTTTTATCCACCGGTTTTAAAAGATAGTCCAGGGCATTAATCCGAAATGCCTCGACGGCATATTCATTATAAGCCGTCACAAACACAACCGCCGTCCACTCCTGGAGAGCAAAAACACGGTTTGCCAGCTGGAATCCATCCATCTCCGGCATTTCAATATCAATAAAAGCTGTGTCTATTTTCACTTTTTTAACAAATTCCAATGCATCCAACGGATTTAAGAACTTGCCCTTAATATCCACTACCCCGCTGTCTCCGAGCAATTTACCCATTTTATCCACCGAAGGACGCTCATCATCAACTATTATGGCCCGGATCAAGTAAAACACCTCCCAGGGGTATGGTAAATGAAATAACCGTTCCTTTCTCTGCCTCGCTGCTTATGGACAGGCCCTTCCCATATAACCTGTTTAGCCGGGCATGGATATTGCGCAGCCCCACACCGCTTGAGTTATTCGGCCCCAAAAGCTTGTCCAAGCGGTCGGCGGGGATACCCCGCCCGTTGTCGCTTACAGTTACCGTTGCTCCTTCCGGAGCCAGCTGGACGGATATGCTAACGGTGCCCCGGCCGCTTTTTTTTCTCAGACCGTGCCGAATGGCGTTCTCCACCAGAGGCTGAATGGACAGTGGCGGAATGTCTGTATGTATGTTCTGAGCAATATTAAATGCTACCGTCATTTCCTCGCCAAACCGGGCCTTTTCTATCTCCAAATACGACTTAACCAGATTGATCTCTTTATCAAGGGGGACAAACATATCCAAATTTTTGAAATCAAAGCTCTGTCTCAGATAATTAGCCAGCTCGTTAATAAGCGCTCCGGCCTTTTCAGGGTCGGTATCGCAGAAGTAGGATATTGTGTTTAAGACATTGAACAAGAAGTGCGGTTTAATCTGCGCCTGCAAAAAAGCCACTTCCGCCGCCCTGGCCTTATCCACCGCAGTCTTCAGGTTTACCAAGGTCTTAACCCGGGCCAGGAGTTCTGCTACCTCAACCGGTTTGGGCAGATAATCATTAGCCCCGGCTTCAAAGCCCATCACAATATCCTCAGTTCTTGTTTTAGCGGTCAGCATCAGCACTGGTAAGTCGTAATGGGTCTTGTCTTGCCTTATGCGACGGCATACCTCATAACCTGACATTTCCGGCATCATCACATCCAATATGACCAGGGAAATGTCCTTATTGTTGCGTATTTCATCCAGGGCGGCCGGTCCGCTGGCCACCGCCGTGGTAGAGTATCCACCCGTTTTAAGGATGGCAGCGGCAGATTGCATGTTTAAAATCTCATCATCAACAATTAAAATATGAGCACCCGTGCTAGTTGACCTGAAACTTCCGGTTCTTTTATCCAGGCCGGCGGCTAGCTCATACAGCACCGGCAGGTTAGTATCATTTTCATCAGACTGCGACCTGGTGATAGGCAAGGTAAAATAAAATTTTGCTCCTTTTCCCGGGGTAGATTTGACCCAAATCCTGCCTCCATGAGATTCCACCAGTTGTTTGGTTATGGAAAGCCCCAGCCCCGTACCGCCGTGCTTGCGGGTAATTGAGGCATCCACCTGTTCAAAGGACTTGAATATGTCCGTAAGCTTTTCTTTGGGGATACCCTGGCCCGTATCCTCCACACAGACCTCCAGCATTTCTCCGGCTTCCCTTGCTGTAACCTTAATATCTCCCTGAGTTGTAAATTTGACCGCATTGCCGATTAGGTTATACATAATTTGAGCCAGCCGGTTTTCATCAGCTAAGACAGGTGGGAGATCATTAGATATAACACAGTTTATTTTTATCTTTGTCGGGTCATTCAGCTGGCGAAATACATGGCTTGTAGTTTCAACAATACCCTTTATACTAAGAGGCTTAAGATTAAGCTTTAGGTCACTGTGCTTTAGTCTGGAATGATCAAGAATGTCATTGACCAGGTTGGCCAACCTCCTGCTGCTAAGTGCAATCATGGAAAGGCTCTGCCGCTGCCCTTCATTAAGGTTACCCTCACTGCCACGCAGCATCGCCTCGGTTATGCCCAGTATGCCGTTTAGGGGTGTGCGCAGTTCATGTGATGTGTTGGCCAAAAACTCGTCTTTAGTCTTGTCCATTTCCAGTAACCGCCGGGACAAGTCATTTATACTTGTAAAGGCCTGGGCAAACCGCCTGGCCAGTACGAAGGATTGTAAAAATAGAAATACAACGAAACCGAAACTGGATAACTCCCCTACGTTGTGGGCAATCACCCGGTAATAACACAATATATCGTAGACAGCACCCGCTATCATGGCTAGGGCGCCCAGCAATACAATAGACGAATTCTGCCTCCTTTTAATAAAAGCAATGCCGGTAACCACCAATGTATATAAAGCTATCAGTATGGCCAAAGCCAGGAATATATATGTATAATTTGTGTAGAAGTGGAGAGGTGCAAGTAATGTAATCAGTGTCATCGCCAATGAGTAAATAACTGTGACCCGAACCATCTTTTTAGGCATCTCTTTTGGAAACAATTCATTTAATAGCAGTGCAAAGGTTGTGGGAAACCAAGCTAAAGTTATGTAGTTGATCAAGACAATAGCGCCAAAACTTACGAAAGGAATCAACGTGTAAACGGCGTAATCCCCGTGAATAACAGTCCTCCCCATAACGATAAGGCACATAAAGACAAAATACAGGCTGCTTTTGTCTTCACGCCGTAACATGAAAATACTTAAATAATACAGCCCCAGGATAAAACAACTGCTAAATAAAAATATATCCCTGTAAACAATGTGCTTATTAAACTCTTGCATTTGCTCCGGGGTACCCATGTTTATGGGGTACCACATACCCCCGCGGGCATAAATGAAATTGGATACCTGAACGATTATGTCGAATTGTGATGCGGGTGGTAATATCGAAACGTTCCTTGGTTTGTATTCCGGTCGGAAATGCTCTTTATTTGTTGCCGCCACTCCATTGGATGCGACCAGTTTTTCATTAACATACATGCTGTAAGCGGTGGACATGGTGGGGATACGGAAGGTTATAGGGGTATCAGTTTGGGCGTTTGTTATCTTTAGCCGATAGGTGGCATAGCCAAAACCAGGGAGACTATGATCATCGATTTGGTATTTATTCCAAACTGAGGGTACCTTGGCCTTGACATCTGCTCCCGGGTCTAAATCCCTTAGATTATCGTAACTTAAAAAAATATGCCAATAAAAATCCCATTCCCCACTTAGGTTTAAAAGCCCATCCTTTTCAGAATTCCACTCCGATAGATCCAAGGTTCCATTCCGGGGCGAAAGGGATGAAAATTTGGTGTTTGTATCGGTAAATTCTATTACTGCCAAGCAGATAGCAAAAACCAACAAAATAGAGGTTATGGCAAACAAGACTTTTTTTGCGCTTGCGATGATATTCATTGCTACTTAGCCCCCATCCACGCAAAATGCCCGTAAACCACCCAACTTTATTATAGATAGACCAGTCCTGTACTTCTATAACCCTTCGTCCTTTGTCATGGACAAATAAATTGTCACAATTTTGTCATGCTTGTCTTGGTTTATGCTATAATGGAGTTATATGGAGATAAGGGGCTAATTTTTATGGTATTTGGTCAAAAACTGGATTTTTTGATTAAGACATTTAACAGCAGTAATAGCAAACTGGCCAGGGCCATCAGGGTAGACCCTTCTCTGGTCAGCAAATGGAGAAGGGGGAACCGCACTCCTGCCCCGGATTCCCCGCATGTTCCTTTGATAATCAGTTATTTTTTAAATATAAATGCACTCCAACATCAAAAAGATGCCTTAATGGACGTTCTACGGTCAGCTTATCCAGCGATAAAAGATTTTGGTTCTGTTCAAGCACACAAAGCCGTTGCCGATTGGCTCTTTATGACGGAAGACACTGCCGGTAGTAGTCATGTACCCCCGCCCGTCGGGGTACACAGTATCAGTATCAATAATATGTTCGCCAAAATGAGTATACTGAGCAATATCTCAGATACCGTTGACGTTATGACACCTCAGGCTAAATCTGATATAACAATCAAGCCTGGCGAGCAGGGCAGCTATGAGGTTTTTAAGGGCCTTGAAGGCAAGCGCCAGGCTGTGATGAACTTTCTGAGCCTGGTTATGTCGTCACCCCGCCCCTTGGAACTTCTTTTGTTCAGTGAAGAAGACCTTGCATGGCTGGTGGGCGATCCCGAGTTCTTTATGAACTGGGGCCGGGTATTACGGCAGGTACTTTTATCGGGACATAAGGTTACAATCATCCATCATGTAAACAGGGATCCAGCCCGGATAATGTCGGTAATTGACCAATGGGTGCCCCTGCATCTCACCGGAAGACTGGAATCATACTATTATCCCAAATACACAGAGAAGGTAATTAAGTGCACTCTGTTCATCGCCCGGGGTACGGCAGCGATTATTGCTGTGACACCGGAAAATGGACATGATACAAATTATACGTTCTTCCACCGAGACCCCCTAGTAATTAGACTGGCAGAAGAAAACTATCTCGCCTTTTTATTAACCTGCCGCCGGTTGGTGCATATATATAAAAGCGGTAGCATGGGTGATTATTACCGAGAAATTTGTGCATTGGAAGAAAGACCCGGTTTCCTGTACGTCCTGAAAAACGCTCCAACCTCGTTAACCATGCCGGTGAGGCTTTACAAAAAGTTGCTTGACGGTTTGGGATTGTCCGCTAGCGAAAAAAAAGAAAGGCTGGAATTGCACCAAAAACGTACCGCTAACTTTAACCGTAACCTTTTATCGCACCGGTACAGGGAGTTTATAAATATCGAGGCCTTCGAAACCAACCTTACCGATAGCGAACATACATATAACGGGCTTGAATTATTTAACGACCGGGCGGTAAGATGCAGCGCAGCTGATTATATTGAACATATTTCGCATATCATTGACCTACTGAGAAAGTATGAAAACTATGAAGTTATTCTTTTTAAACTACATGAAATTGACAATGCCCAAAGAATGTACCTGACTGTAAAAGAAGATTCTTCGGTAGTACTTTCCACCTGCGACGACCTTGGGCATAAACCCATTGCCATTATTGCTAATCAAGATAACATTGCCAATGCCTTTGAAGAGTATTTCGACACCCTGGTAGAGCATGTTCCCGCATCCAGACGTAATAAGAGTACCGTAATAAAGAAACTCCAGGACAGGGTTGACCAAATCAGAGCAAAGCTGCTGCTAGCTAAAGCAAAAGTATAGTAAAAAAGTTTGAATATTTATAATTGACTGTTTAACATGTCCATGGTAATATAAATATGTATTTACTAATTAAACACATAAAAAACAGTGATGGAGAAAAGTAGGTAGGTTCCAGCTTTTCAGGGATGGAGTGTCATAGACTGAGAGCACTCCTAAAGTATGGTCTGTTGAAGTTCTCTCCGGAGTTGCACGGCTGAAAGGGTTTGATAGAGTAGGCTGTGACGGGATCTTCCGCCGTTAAAAGGAAGGGGGTATCGGAGTTAATTCTGCTGAGAACGAATTCCCGTACTTAACCAAGTGGGCATGTTTACATGCCAATTAGGGTGGTACCGCGAAAACTTTTCGTCCCTGGACGAAAGGTTTATTTTATTTTTACAGTGGTATTGTTCCCGTACCCCTTACTGAGCGGGCATATTGATTATGCCAATTAGGGTGGTACCGCGAGTCCTCTCGTCCCTTACCGGACGAGAGGACTCTTTTATTTTGTCTGAGGAGGTGAGCATATCCTGCATGTCATGCTAGACTCCAGTAACAGCAAGAGAAACCAACAATTTGACTTATGAATACAAGGAGGTTATCTTAAATGCTTGGTATGACGGACCCTTGGATTACAGCAGCCTGGTTGCTCAATGTCAGTGCTATGGTACTGTGTGTAGTGTACGGAGTACTGCACTGGAACAAAGGCGGTGAGGAATAAATGGGCGAGGCAGAAACAGTACAAGTAGCATCACAAATTAATATCCCCTTATTAACCGGGTGTTTACTGGTCTTTATATTCATCATTACTTACCTTACTTACCTGGGCGCCAAAGAAACTAAAAACCAGATGGATTACATGGTGGCCGGCCGGCAAATTAAAGGCTGGGTTATGGCCCTCTCCTACGCCGCCACTTTTATTAGCACCTCGGCCATCGTTGGCTTTGGTGGTGCGGCCGGGCTGTTTGGCTTTGACCTGCTTTGGCTTTCATTCCTAAATATATTTATGGGTATATTTATAGCCTTTGTTTTCTTTGGCGGCCCCATTCGGCAAATGAGCTTCAATCTAGGCTCCAACAGCATTGCCAGTTTCCTGGGCGATCGTTTCCAGTCCAAATTTATTACCTGGTTTATTGGATTAATGGTCTTTTTGCTAATGCCCGCCTACACCGGCGCAGTGTTAATCGGTGGCGCCCGCTTTATCCAGGAAGCGCTGCAGGTAGATTATAACCTGGCCTTATTATTCCTGGTTTTACTGGTAGCATTTTATGTCAGTTGGGGGGGTATGCGCGGGGTAATGTATGCCGACGCATTCATGGCCATCATGATGATCCTAGGCATGGGTTTGCTGCTCTTTAAAACATATACCGTAGTTGGCGGAGTAGCAAGCGGACACCAGGCGCTATCCAACCTGTCCCACCTGGTACCTGAAAACCTGGCTCAAGGCGGACACCTGGGATGGACATCAATGCCTGCTTTTAATTCACCGGTCTGGTGGTCGGTGGTCAGCACCATCGTGATGGGAGTGGGCATCGGCGTTTTAGCTCAGCCTCAATTGGTTTTACGGTTTATGACCGTACCCAACAAGCAGGCCCTTAACCGGGCGCTAGTCACCGGCGGTATCTGTATTTTCCTGTTCACCGGCACCGCTTTCATGGTGGGCCCCCTGAGCAACGTGTATTTTTACGAAAATTTCGGCAAAATCTCAGTTGCCATGGCCAATGGCAATGTGGATTTAATTATGCCGGCTTTCATTAACGCTATCATGCCTACCTCGTATGTTTACCTGTTTATGATTACCCTCATTTCGGCCTGTTTAACAACCGTGCTGGGGTTAATCCACGTACAAAGCATTGCCTTTTCCAGGGACATGCTGGCCACCTGGGGAGTAAAAAATGCTGATTCAATTAAGTATTCACGTATCGGCGTGGCCCTGGGGGCGATTGGGGCGGCTGCCATGGCGTACGTTTTACCCATGGGCATTATTGCCCGGGCCACCGCCTTTTGGTTTGGAATTTGTGCCGCCGGCATCCTGCCGATACTGCTGGCAGCGATATTCTGGCGCCGGGCCACTAGGACAGCAGCCATAGCCAGCGTAGCTGCGGGATACGGAGTGGCTATCTTCGGGTTTGTCTTCCTGCATTCAGCAGAGTCGACCCCCTTTGGCATCAGCAGGGCGCTGTTCGGCGTGGACGCTTTATTACCCTATCCCTGGACAGCAATCGATCCCCTGTTTTACAGCCTGCCCGTTTCAGCTTTGGTACTGGTCGTAGTATCGTTTTTCACAAAACGGTTTTCCGGTGCTCACCTGAACAAATGCTTTAAGAGTCTGGAAAAGGAACCCCAAGCCAGCCTGTCCGGCAAACAACAGTTAGAAACTTAAACAACAAAACCCCCAAACCTGTAAAGGCAAGGGGGTTTTAGCTATACTTTCATTTGCTACTTGGCCAGTAAATTGGGTAAAAAAGTAGCTATTTGGGGGAAAGCAATTAGTAAAACCAGGCCTATAAACAGAGCCGCCAGGAAAGGCCAGATCCCTTTGAAAATAACCTCCAGGGGGATGTCCGGCGCTACCCCCTTGATGATATACACATTCATACCCACTGGCGGGGTAATCACACCCATGGCTACCACCATGACGATAATCACGCCGAACCATATGGGGTCGTAGCCGAGAGTAGTTACAACCACCGGGTAAAAAATAGGTATGGTAAGCAACACCAGAGCCAGGGCGTCAATAAAACAACCCAGCACCAGATAAATCAGCAAGACAATACCCATCACCATAAAAGGCGGCAGAGCCAGGGCACCGGCCCAATCGGCAAACTCAAAGGGCACCCTGCTTACGGCCATAAACCGGCCAAAAATGATAGCCCCGGCCACCATGAGCATAATCATAGCCGTGGTGCGGGTTGAATCCAGCAAAGATTTTTTTAACCCCTCCCAGCTAATCCGTCTGCCCAGCAGGGCGACTGTCAAAACACCGGCAGCACCGACAGCGCCCGCTTCCGTAGGAGTAAACCAACCGGCAAAAAGTCCACCGATGGACAGCGCAAATACAACTAGTACTTCACCAAGTCCCCCCTTCAGGGCAGCAAACCTTTCCTGCCATTCGGACTTGGGTCCGGCAGGAGCTAAGGCGGGATTACGGGCAGCCAGTATATAGATGGCCACCATGTAAAGCAGCATCAGCATAATACCCGGCAATATGCCGGCCATAAACAGTTTTCCTACCGATTGTTCAGTGGACATGCCATACACAATCAGGATTACACTTGGCGGAATCATCACTCCCAGCACTCCACCGGCGGCGATACTGGCAGTGGCCAAAGATGCATCATAATTGTATTTTTTCATTTCCGGCAGAGCAATGGCACCCATGGTGGCAGCTGTTGCCGTGTTAGAACCGCATATGGCTCCAAATACCGCGCAGGCCGCCTGGGTGGCAATGGCCAGCCCGCCGGGATAATGCCCGATTAATTTGTAAGCAAAGACGTACAGCCTGGTGCCAATTCCCGAATAAAAGGCCAAAAAGCCCATCCAGACAAACATAGCGATAACGCTTAGGGAATAGGAAGTAAAAGTTGAATAAATCTCTTCCGACACCATGCGAAAAGCCGCGGTGGGTGATACCAGGTAACTAAACCCGGCAAAACCCACCAGGGCCATGGCAAAAGCTATGGGCATGCGTAAAACCAATAGGACAAAGAAAACTAGTACACCGATTAAGCCAATTAAACTGTCGCTCATTTATTAACTGTCATCCTTTTTATAGAGTCGATTAACCGAACCAGCAATATTAGGCAAAGTACGAACAGACCCAGGGCAACCAGGTACACAAAAGGATGGAACGGTGTTTGGGTAGTCGGTGCAACAACCCCGCTGGCAGCCAAACTCTGGGCATATTCCACCATTTTCCACGCAACTAGGCCCCAGAAACCAAGAGCAATAGTGTTGATTAATGAATCAACTACCGCCTGCAGTTTATGCGGAAACCGTTCGATTACAAAATCAACCGCAATATGGGCATTCTGTACGGCACAGTAAGCCAGGGCCAGGCCTATAGCCAGGGCAGCAAGAAAACCTACGTAATCAATGGTACCCAATATCGGGCTGTTAAATATCACTCGCAAAATTATATTGGCTACCACCAGCACCATAATCGCGGCCAGGCAGAACCCTGCAATTCTATCCAGCCACTGGCTAATTGATTTTACGCCGCTGGCAAACAATTGATCAGCGGTTGTTGCCCTCGCGATCAATGTTGTTTCTCCGGTGGTTTTCTTCTCCCCAGCAATTGCATTCACGTCAATAAACCTCCAAGTAATTGGTTAAAACTGACTGTTATATTGGTCTGCCAATGTCTTGACCAAATCTAAGGTTTCCTGGCCGTTAATCCCCTTCTCGTTCATTTTGGTTACAAATTCGTCCTGAATGGGCTGAACAAGTTCGATCCAGCGTGTTGCTTCCTCTTCCGGCAGGTTAATCACTTCAATGCCGGTTTCATCCACCGCCCACTGCAGCGCCTCTTCATTTTGCATATCCCATAAACCCATGGCCACTTCTGCAAAATACTTCTCATTTACCTCTTCAATAGCCTGCTGTACCTCAGGCGACAGGGAGTTCCACTGATCCATATTCATAGTAATAAAGAAAACTGTATTGTATAAAAAAGGAGTTATAGTTATATAATCGGTTACTTCAGCATTTTTCCATCCTTTTAATACTTCCTGGGGCCCCAGATTTCCACGCACAACGCCTTTGGATAGGGCTTCATATGCTTCAGACTGGGCCATAGCAACCGGAGTAGCCCCAAGTACTTCAAGAGTTTGGGCACTCAAACCGGTAGCCCTGATGGTCATACCCTTTAAATCAGCCAGATTTTTTACCGGTTGTTTGGTAAACAAATCCCCAGGGCCGGTGGTCAATACCATCATTAGTTTAGTATCCTGTATTTCTTCAGGGTTCAGCTGCTTAATTCCTTCCCAGGCTACTTTACTGGCCACCTTGGAATTTTCGTAAGTAATGCCCGGTAATTCAAAAACCTCCAGTACCGGGAAGCGCCCCCGGGTATACGCATAACAGGAGAGACCGATATCAGCTATCCCGTTTACTACACCATCATATGTGGCTTCAGGTTTAAGCAGGGTTGAGCCCGGGTAACTAGTTATTATTACCTGGCCATCGGTAGCTTCCTCAATGGCCTTGGCCCACGGCTGTACCAAGTCCGTTTCAGCCGGATGAGTGGCTGGGAAAAAGTGAGCCAGTTTAAGTTCCACTGTTTGCTTTTGACCCTGCTCGTCAGTTGAATTAGATGAACAGCCGGTAATTGTCATACCCAGTGCCAATACGAGCAATAAAAACACTAATAATCTCTTCATTTCGTTTCCCCCTCTTAAATTGTGTATATAAAAATAAAAACTCCCGTAGGAGTTTAAAATAGCGATTTTCCCATTTAAATAGGGAATCATAAACCATGCCCTATAAAATACAAATACCACTTAACCTTGGCGTATTAACCAATTAATAATAGGTAAGCGGAATTGTTCTTAGTGGGACAGGTTTCCGGGCAACCGGAATAACCGCATCATTATACCTACCGTACTACCGTTCTACCTTTATTCTTAAAAATTCTAAACGCCTTACCACCATGCTACACTTAATTAGAGTCTATTCGATACAAATTAAGAATTTCCTGCCTACCACACAATTTTTTTTAATTAACCCCATTTGTCACACCTGCCGATTCATATTCTGCGAATCGGCAGGTAAAATTATTCCCAACCGGTAAATTTAAATCACACCGTCCCGTCGTAGTTCGTCCAGCTCAGCGTCACTTAAACCCGCCAGTGAGCCGTAAATCTCACTATTATGCTGGCCCAGTTCCGGCGGTGAGAGTGGGGCTTTTCTCTCTGCTCCCGGAAAAACAATGGGATTGCGTACCTGGGACATGGTTTTACCGCTTGTTAACGGAACGTCGGTAATTAGGCCCCGCTCGCGGGCATAAGCGCTTTGAACAACCTCTGCTGCGTCATTCACCACTGACAAACAGCAGTCCGTCCGGTCGGCAAATTCACGCCACTGGGCAGTGGTACGGGATAGGAAAATGTTTTTGAGCTCCTCATACACTTGGTCTCCATCCACTGCCATGGCCAGGTGCCCGGGCAACATATCGGACCGGTCAAGAGTCTGGCAGAAATTTTTCCAGAACTTGTTCTCCAGTGCTCCCAATGCCACGTATCCACCATCCTTGGTTTGGTAAATGCTGTAACAGGCCAGCGCGCCGGAAAGCATCATATTCCCCCGTGCTGCAGGAACGCCGGCATTCATCAGGGCAGCCAGGTGCATAGACATCATTGAATATAATCCGTCAGCCATAGCGACGTCCAGGTAGGTGCCTCGTCCGTTGCTTTGCCGCTGCCACAGGGCGGAAAGGATGCCGATAACTGCAAACATACCGCCGGTAAGGTCGGCTACCTGTACCCCGGGCATCACCGGTTGCCCGTCCCTGACTCCGGTTATACCCAGCACCCCGCTGGCGGCCAAATAATTTACGTCATGCCCCGCCCGGTCGCGGTCGGGGCCATCCTGTCCGTAACCGGAAAGAGAACAATAAACCAGGCCGGGATTGATTTCCCGCACAGTGTCATAGCCGAGACCCAGCCTGTCCATCACCCCCGGACGGAAGCTTTCCAGCAGTACGTCAGCTTTTTTAATCATGGCACGAAGGATTTCCCGGCCTCGTTCTGTTTTTAAATTCAAGGTGACACTTTTTTTGTTCCTGTTTACCGCCAAGAAAAACACTCCGGTTCCCTCTACCAGAGGGGTAAATTGTCGCATATAATCCCCTAGGCCGGGCTCTTCCACCTTGATTACCTCTGCCCCCATATCCCCCAACAACATCGTGGCGTACGGACCCGGCAGCAATCGGGATAGATCTAGTACTCGAACCCCAGTCAGCATATCATCACCTGCTCTTTATGAAATTGAAACTGCAGTTGTCTATTGCTTTTAGTATTTACTTTAATCCAATCTCTCAAATATGGTGGCATTGGACATGCCAAAAGCTTCGCACATGGTGTGCAGCCCATACCGGGCACCGGTACGTTCCATGTGGTTAAGCAGAGTGCAAATAATCCGGCCCCCGCTGGCACCAAGTGGATGGCCCAAGGCAATAGCACCACCGCACGGGTTTAGTTTGGCGGGGTTGGCGCCGGTTTCCCGCAGCCAGGCAATGGGTACCGGAGCAAATGCTTCGTTGACCTCGAAGATGTCGATATCCTCCATTTTTAACCCGGCCTTTTTTAAGACTGCATAGGTTGCCGGAATGGTTCCGGTTAACGCCAGCACCGGGTCGCTGCCCACCACTGCTCGGGCCAGTACCTTAGCCCGGGGCTTTAAACCAAGTTCCCGGGCTTTTTCAGCGGACATCACCAGCACTGCCACTGCTCCGTCGCTAAGTTGGCTGGCGTTACCGGCGGTTATTACACCGTTTTCTTTAAACGCCGTCCGCAATGAGGCCAGTTTCTCCAGTGATGACCCCCGGCGAGGCCCCTCATCCCTGGTTAACACGGCGGTCGAACCGTCATCCAGGGTCACATCCACAGGCATGATTTCATTATCGAACCAGCCCTTATCCTGTGCCGCAATAGCCTTCTCGTGGCTGGCCAAAGAAAACTCGTCTAGTTCATTTCGTGGTATTTGCCATTTCTCAGCGATATATTCCGCAGACAATCCCTGGGGTACGATATTGTACAACGACATCTCAGTAGGACTAAATGGTGTATTCATCATGGCCGTTCCCATGGGCACCCGGGTCATATGTTCCACTCCGGCCGCTACTACAATATCCATATCCCCGGCCAAAATAGCTTGGGCAGCAAAATGAACCGACTGCTGGCTTGAGCCGCACTGCCGGTCGATGGTCACCGACGGCACTTCCGGGGGATAACCGGCAATCAGTGAAGCGTGCCTGCCCACGCAAGCCGCCTGTTCACCGGCTTGGGTAACACATCCCATAATCACGTCTTCTACCAGGGCAGGGTTCAAATCAACCCTGTCTAACACTTCTCTAAGCGCCAGCGCCGCCAGGTCGTCGGCCCGGATGCCGGACAAGCCGCCTTTTCTTCGGCCCACGGGCGTGCGCACCGCTTCAACAATAACCGCTTCTCGCATAGCTAAACCTCCGTTGCTAGTTATAAATTAGTTATTCACAACGGCAGTCGCTTTTACCTTCCTGTTAGATAACTATTCTGAAAACAGGTTCTAGGGAAGCTGGCATCCTGAGTCGTAGGGGCACCCCTTGCGGATGCCCGAGCTAAAGATGCGGGTATGGGTGGAACCGGGCACCCGCGAGGGGTGCCCCTACGATAGAATGGCATAACACTGCACTGTACATGAGGCATGGTATCCTATTCCTAAAATATACCGGCATTTGTATGCCCGATAAAAGAATATATGCCGGAAGGGGTTTCCCTCCGGCACCCGGTTTAATTAACCCAGCAACCCCTGCAAACGCATAGCCAGCGACATATCGCCTTCAACTTTTAGTTTACCAGTCATAAATGCACCCATAGCGTCCAGCTTACCAGTTGTCAGATCAAGAAAATCTACTGCTTCCATTCTAATAGTAATGTTGGCGTTGTCAGCCAAACCTTCGTTAACCTGACCGGTGCCGTCTGCGAAGACGACGTTATAATCACCGCCGCCCTCACCGGACAGGCAAAACTGGTAAGTAGCTGCAATACCAGCAATCTTGGACGGGTCACTATTGATTTTTTCCTGCAACCCTGCAAACAACTCTTTTAAACTCATCTAAAACATCCCCCTTTGAATTTTATCAGGAGTTTTTTACTCCTACTATCATATGTCCCCCGACTAGATATTTTGCAAAGTAAACGTTTGGTTACTTTGAGTTTAATTCACTGACAAAATTGTTGTCAATATAAGAGGAAAGGACATAGAAGGGGTTTTGGTTATTGTTACCGAAAACATTCCTAAAAACTATGAGAGGAGAAATTATGAGCGGTTTTAAAATTATATGCAACATTTGCGGGGAAAATTGCATTGTCGAAGGGCAAATCAAACCCGGAAATCAAAACGATTCGTTAATAAATTTTGATCTTGGGGTAGACGTGGAAGATGGTGAGGCGGCAGGTCAATTTGAACTAAGGTGCAATAATTGTGGTAATACCGTAAGAATTAGTGTTTAAGGTTTTTCAGCGGGAACTAGAATCAGGGGTCAGACCCCTGATTCTTAAACTTGTGCTGCTTCGCCACGATAAAACAGGTATAGATACCGGGCTGTCACTGGCAAACCGGTGAGCGTTGCCGCCGCCCGGGAGTACAAATCCACTTGGTATTGGTAACTTTCCACTAATTTTGGCAAGGTTTCCGGGGTGTAATAGTCGGTCTTGTAATCCACCACCAAAAGCCCGCTTGCTTCCTCCACCAGGCAATCGATAATCCCCTGTACCAGTACGGTGTCTTCACCGGAATCGGTGCCTTCGGTGTCCGGGTAAATGATCTTCAGGGGCAATGCCACGGTGAAGGGCTGCTCCCGGTAAACCCGGTATCCGGCCAGCACCCGGCGGCCTAGCGGGCTGCAGAAAAATTCAGCCACTGCTTCGGGATCCACCACTGCTGCCTGTTCCGGCAGTACCTGCTCCTGGTCCACCAGGAGAGCTATTTGGTTCCTCACCCCGTCTGCAGACAAGTCGCCATCCAGGTTTAACAGTTGCATCACCAGGTGCAGCGCCACACCCCGGCCAGCTGCGGTAAGCCCCTCTCGCCGCTGCACGAAGGCCGGCCTTACTGCAGCATCGGCCCGAAAGATATCCCGCCTGTTTTCCATTTCTTCATCAACACCAGTGTGTTCCCTTTCATAAGTTGGGGACATTCTTCCGCAGGAGATATCCACTGATGGTGCGTCCTCTATCCGCTTTAATGCGGTTACCGTTGCCCGGGCAGCCAGGTTGTGCGAACGGTGCTGGGGATAAAACCAATTAAGACTGGTTTCAACTGCCCCAGCTCGTGGACCAGTCAGGGGTACCGGTTGCATTTTTAACACCGCCTTACGATATTCTGCTGCTGCCCCGGCGGCGACCTCGGTATCCAGACCCTTGCCACCGGTCAACCGCACCAGCCAATGGGACGCGCTTTCCCCGGCGGAAAAAGACGTGGTCTTTGCCAGGCCGGCCAGTTTCCGTAGCGGTGCGCCATCGGGGTGTCCGGCCAGGGCGGGGCAAAGCCAGTCCAAGTAGGTAACCGCCTGGGCAGTCATCCAAACCGGCAGGTGTGTTCCGTCCGTCCCAATTACGCCACACCACCGGGTGGCGGCGTCTTTTAATCTAGAGACTGAGCCCACCAGGATTAATTTCTCCTTGGCCCTGGTCAAGGCTACGTAAAAAAGCCGCATCTCTTCAGCCAGTTCTTCGGAACGTATTTTTTCCCGTACTGCCAGTTTAGCCACGGTGGGATAAGTGATGCGTTTTTCCGGGTCTACCAGCTGAGGGCCCAAACCCATGTCACGGTGCAGCAGTACGCTTTTATTCAAACTGGTAACGTTAAACTTCTTGCCCAGGCCTGACACTATAACCACCGGAAATTCCAGCCCTTTGCTCTTGTGAATGCTCATAATACGCACCACGTTTTCATTCTCACCCAGTGCCCGGGCTGTACCCATATCGCCCTCGTTTTGGCGCAGTCGCTCTACAAAGCGCAGGAAGCGGAACAAGCCCCTGTAGGCGGTGGATTCGAACTGTCCGGCACGTTGGTATAGTGCCCGCAGGTTGGCCTGGCGCTGGCTGCCGCCGGGTAAGCCGCCCACGTAATCGTAATAACCGGTCTCCCGGTACAAAGCCCAGATTAGAACCGGCAGACCACTTTGGCGGGCCAAGGTGCGCCATTTGTCCAATTGCCGTAAAAATACGTTCAGGCGTTGGGCCAACTCATCGGCCCCTTCTCGGGCTGTCTTCTCCAAGGCATCGTAAAATTCTCCGCTCCCGCCGGCCAGCCTAATCCGGGCTAAATCTTCGGAATTAAAGCCTGCCGCTGAAGAACGAAGCACTGCTGCCAGTGGTACATCCTGGCGCGGGTTATCGATTACTTTTAACAGGGAAAGCATCGTCTCCACCTCGGTGGCCTCAAAATAGCCGGTGGTCAGCTCGGCATAGGCCGGGACTCCCAATTTGCGGAACTCTTCCACAAAAGTATTGGCCCGACCGCTGGTTGCCCTCATCAACACCACCACATCCCGGTAGGTCACCGGGCGATATCCACCGTCGCTGCGGTCATATACCGGATGTCCGCTTTCCACTAGTTTAATGATCCGGCGGGCCACGGTACGTGCTTCCACCTGCAAGTTGTCCAGTTCCTCTTCTTGTTCCGGTTCTTCACCCTGCTCATCCCCGTCATCCGCAAAAGCTTCCTGCCCATCGGTAGTATCGTCCGGCGTGTTGTCAATTAGAAGTAACTCAACTGCATCACCGGTTGCTTCGGGTAATGGGGGATACTCAGCGCCATACGCCAGTTCCGCCCGCTGGTCGTATTCCATCTCACCCACCGCCGGCGTCATTATCTGGCGAAAAACATGGTTCACGGCTTCGACCACCGAACGCCGGCTGCGGAAATTCCGGGCCAGGTTCACCAGCAGCCCTGAATCAGGCTGGTTTGAAAACCGGTTGTACTTGGCCAGAAAAAGGCCAGGCTCAGCCAATCGGAAGCGGTAGATACTTTGTTTGACATCACCCACCATGAACAAGCCCGGCCCGTCCTCACCAACACCAGTCAGCAGGTTTAGAATTATTTCCTGTACAGCGTTAATGTCCTGATATTCGTCCACCAGCACCTCAACAAAGCGCTGCCGTAGTTCCAATGCCACCGGCGACGGCCGCACCGCTCCCTCGTCATTACCAGTTGAGGACATTGCTCCAACAGAGGTGTGTCCCCTTTCATACGTTGGGGACATTCTTAAGATGGGGACATTCCTCCGCAGGAGGTGTGTCCCCTTTCCGCTGCCGGTGTGTCCCCTTTCCGCTAGCACATCCAGGGTGTAGTTTTCCAGGTCGTTAAAGTCCACCACCCCGCGTTCCAACTTGGCCTGGCGGTAGCAGGATGCAAAATACCGCACCAGTTCCGCCAGGGTTTGAGCAGGCTCGGCCAGACTACGCAGGTCAGTCAGTAAATCAACCGGTGGGCGGTGGAAGTATCGCCTTTGTAACCCCTGAATTTTTCTCTTCATCATATCACGTGTTTTCTTTACCGACTGAACCAGATCCCCGTCGGCCTCCTCCTTGCGGCAGCGTGCCAGACCGGCAAAAGCCAGCCCGCTGAACTGCCGGTATAGTGTTTCCCAACCGGCTGCACAGGATTCGGCCAGTTCATCCAACAGCGCTAGATCTTTCTCCAGGGCAATCAAATACGGAGCTGGGCCGCCAGGTCTGCTGGCCATGCCCACGGCTAATTCCACCATGCCCCGGGCGGCGGCAATTTCGTTACGCACACTTGTCCTGAGCACGTTAAACCAGGGCAATTGATCCACCTTCGCATCTTCCGGGATAGCGAAAGCACCTGGTAGATCCTTAAGCCATGCGTCCGGCCGGGGAGTGCTGCGGGAAAATTTAAATACTTGTAATACCAGTTCCTGCACCCCACCATCGTCCTTAGAGCCGCCGTAACAGTCCGCCAACCGTAAAAATTTGGCATCCCCCGAGGCGTAGTGTTGTTCCAACACATCATCCAGCACATCCAACTGCAGCAAAGCCGCCTCGGTTTCATCCATTACCCTAAACAGCGGATCCAATTCTAGACGGTAAAAGTGTTGACGAATCACGTCCAGGCAAAATGAATGAATGGTACTGATGGCGGATCGCTGCAGCAGCGCCAGCTGACGGCGCAGGTGCGCCGAACCAGGATTATGCTCTAGGGCCGCGTTGATAGCCCGGCCGATGCGTTCCCGCATTTCCGCTGCCGCCCCACTAGTAAAGGTAACCACCAGCAGCCGATCCACGTCTACTGGGGCTGCAGAGTCGGTAATGCGCCTAATGATCCGCTCTACCAGCACACTGGTTTTGCCCGAACCAGCCGCTGCCGACACCAGCATTTGCCGATCACGTTTTTCAATAGCATCCAGCTGTTCCCGGGTCCATTCAGCCATCAGTTCGCACCCCCAATTCCCGCCTGGTTTTTTCTAGTACGTCTGCATTCTTTTCTGTTTTCAGCACCCGGTACGCGTTCCCGGGCAGCAAAGGATCAAACCTGCAAACCGGCTTAAAAGAACAGAATCGGCAGGCGCGATGAGTGCCCTTACGGTAGGGATTGATATCTTTGACACCGGCTAGAATTTCACCACCGGCACCCACCAATCTGTTTTGCAGCAGTGCCAAAAGCAATTTAAAATCTCTACTGTCCACCACGGATGAGTAAGCGGTGAAAGTGCCGTCCTTCTTAATACCCACCGGCACCAGGTCGGAAGCCGGGCCTGTCTCGGCATCCAGTTTATCCACCAGGGTTCGGTCTGCCAGCACTAGCCCGTTCATTTTAAGTTTGCGTAGCAGCCGCTGCCCGATTTCTCCTTCTTCAACCGGCTCACCTTCTGTTTTGACCAGCGGGTCGTCCACCCTAAAATACAGCACTGCCCCGGGCAAACCGTCTTTTCCCGTCATTTCCCGGGCATAGCGCAGAGCCACATCCAGGTAAGCCAACAGCTGCAGTTTCAGTCCCTGCCAAACGTCGTCAAGCTTAATGGTGGCAAGGCCGGACTTGTAATCAATTACCCGCAAATATACCCCGTCTTCGCCGGCGTCCGCCGCATCCACCCGGTCTATACAACCCCGAAGAATCATTTCGCTTCCGTCCGGCAGTGCAAAGGTTACCCCTCCCAGTCCACCCTGCATACCAAAGGCCAGCTCCAGCCCTACGGGGCGAAACTCCCCACGCCTGGCGTGTTCGGACAGTACCATTGCCGAACGCTGTACCACCCGCTTTAATTTGCCGCTTAAATAACGGTGCCGGGCGGAACTAAGTAAAATCTCGCTTTGCAGCCTGGGGGTCAGTTCGTCCACCACATCCCCGGCCAGGCTGTGGCATTGTTCGGTGCTAAGCCCACCCCAGTCAATTCCCCGGTCTAGCAGCCGTTGGGCAAACATTTTCAGTGCGGCATGGAAAAATTGCCCCATGTCCGGCGCTTCCAACCGGAAAACGTTCCTTTCCTTCAACCGTAGACCATAAGCCAAATAGTGGGCATAGGCGCAGGAATAATATTTCTCCAGGGCCGAAACGCTGGTTTTAAAAGGCCGTCCATACAAACGCCCGCTTAAGTCCCCTGACAGGCGCCCTTCACTATTGTCGTTAAACAAGCTTTCCACCACTCGTTTAAACAACTGATTGCTGTTATCCCGGACAAACCAGTTATATACGTCCCACCACAGGGGGTCAATCTCACGCCCGGCAAATGCGTCACGCAACCTGCCTGCCAGATAGGTTAGACAACGACCGGACCGGCTGACAAATTCCATGTCGTCGGCGTCTCGTTCGCCTGGCTCCTGGGTCCACATTCCTTCCCCCAATGTGGGGAACAATTCTCGTAACCGATGCACAATGGGAGACGGTTTTAGCGACCGGCCCTCGCCGTCAGCAAGCGGATAGGAGATAACCAATTGTTCACCGGACCGAGTCAGGGCCTGGTAAACTATGTACTGTTCGTCAAACGCCCTACGGCGGGCACCGGGTGCCAAACGCAGGCCTGCCCCCTGCAGCCGCTCCCGTTCGGCTTCAGAGAATATACCCTGTTCAAATACCCGGGCGGGAAGTACCCCCTCATTGACCCCAGGTACAAAGGCCGCCTTCACCTCGGGACTCCTGGAGCGTTCCAGGGATCCCACCACCACTTGATCCAGGCCCGGCGGGATTAACCCCAGCCGAATGGAGGCAAAGCCTGCTTCCAATACCCGGGTAAACTGCCGTAGGTTCATCTGCTCGTCGCCGAGGGCTTCCACTAATTCGTCCAAGAGCAGCACCACGTCCTCCCAAACCTGGGCATGCTCCCCGGCCGCCTCCAACCTGCCCTCGCCCGCCGCCGCGCGGCTCCATTGTTCCAACCGGGCGGGCACATGCAGTTCCTCAAGCAAACCATACAGCGCGCCGGCGTATCCCTTCACGCCTGTACCGTCGGCCAGCCGTTGCTGCATTCGGGACAGGGCTGTTGCCGCCCTCGTCCGGATGGAGTTAATTTCATCCAGTACCATTTTTTCTGCTTCTGTCGTTTCGGTATCTTCTTCCAGGGTAAGCCGGCGCCGGTAGTCCCACGGCCGGTCGTCAGTCCAGCGCGTGCCCCGGATGCCGTGAGCCAAAACATAGTTTTCCAGTTTGTCCACCTCTGCCCTCGACACCGGCACCAGGTCTGTTTTCAGGTAGCGGAAAACCGGGTCGTATGGCCAGTCACCGGCCACTGTTTCCAGGGCAGCCCGGATTAGTTCCACCAGCGGGTGGTGCAAAACCGTGCGTTTATGATCCAGAAAGAAGGGGATGCCATAATCACTAAATACCGACTCAATTAGGCCCGCGTATAAATCCACTTCCCGCAGTAATATCACCACGTCCCGCCAGCGGTACCCCAGATCACGACAAAACCGGGTAATCTCCCGGGCCATTCCCTCCACCTCGGCACGCCGGTCAGCCGCCGCCGCGATTTTAATGCCTTCAGCCGCTCCCGTGATGACCTGCTGGCGAAAATAGCATTGTTCCAGGTGAGCCAGGCCCGGAGATACAAAACGATTCTGCCGCCCGCCAGGTACCGGAACGTGCATTACCGATACCTTTTCCCGAGCCGCCAGGTCAATAAGGGTGTTATATGTTTCCCATACCGGGTAAAAGGGATCGGTTTCCGCCAGTTTCCCTTCAATCCCTTCCGGGGGCAGGCACAGAGCCACCGTCACCCCGGCCGAACGCCGCAGTAAGGCAGCCAGCAGGTCATATTCCTGGGGTGTAAAACCGGTAAAGCCATCCACCCACACCCTAACTTCATTAAGCCAACCGGATAACCGTATTTGCTCAGCCGCCAGGGTGAGGTAGTCGTCTGGGTCGGTAAACCGCTCCCGGGTAAATACCTCAAAATCATTGAATATCACCAGCAGATCTTGTAATTTCTTTTCCAGATTGGCACCCTCTCCGGCCCCCGGCAAACCGGTCAGCGCCCGCTGTAAATCATTCGGGCCAACCCGATATATTTTCATTTCGCCCAGTGCGCCGGCCAACTGATCAACAAACCCCGGCAGATTAGCGGCCCGGTGAAAAATGCGCAGCTCTTCCCGCCTGCTTTCCAGCATCCGGCGTAAAACCATTCGCTTGCCGGTTTCCCCCAGGGGCACCCGACTGCCGCCACCAGTTTCCTGCAGCACCCGGTAAGCCAGTCGACGAAAACCCAGCACTTGGGCGCGTATGTACCCGCCCACACCGGTGGTTCGGGCTAATTGCTTTTCAGTTTGAAAAGAGGCTTGCTCAGGCACCAGCATAATCAACGGAGAACCCAGAGGCTGCTTGACCATCTCCATGGAGATTTGCCGTAAACAGCTGGTTGTTTTCCCGGCACCCGCCCTTCCGGTAACAATATTTAAGTGCAAGGTCGTTTCCCTCCCGGGCCATTTACTGTATCGTTAAAATGATCTTACCCGATCGCACTGACATATTCCTGTCCCAAAAGAAAAATTTACTTGAAAAAATGCTAAAAATAAAACCCTTCGCCATTTAAAGCGAAGGGTTTATTTGCTGTTATGCCCGCCGGGTCGTCACCAACTGTTTTTCTAAAACCCACCTCTCCCAGGTGGGTGCCCGACCTGTGGCTTCTGCCTTCCGCCTGATGCGGCCTGACATAGACTACAGGACCGATTGCTCCCGAAACTCATGTGTAGGTTAGAAAAACAAAGGGGCAACGGGCCAAGCAGGTCAATTGCCATATTTTCAACTGCATTATAACATAAAATTAGCGCATTGTCACAAAATTTGTAATCTAATGTTCCCATTGAATTGTTCTAAACATCATAAATTTATAAAAAAAACCAGAGTACGGCTATAAGCGAGATTCTGTCTAGCAATCATCTATCTAGGCAAACCTTCCGATCTGCCTCCCCTTACGGGGTGCCCCTACCCGCGGTTCAAAGACCGCCTATTTGGGTTGCACGCTGGCGGAGTTTACCCTTGCACTCACCGATTGCCCGGTGACTTAGTTTCTGTGGCACTTTACGGTTACTTAAAACCCAGTGGGTTTATTTTACCGTCGTCAGGTCGCCCTGCCCCGGCTTACACCGGGCGCCGTACTACACCGTTTGCCCAAAGGCATCCGGTGTGCGTGTCTCGACTTTCCTCTACCGTACGGCAATATACCGTTCGGCAGCGATTGCTCACCGTACTCTGGCTCTATTCAATTGATACAATATGAATTATAAATCATTTGCCGGGTTTGCGCAAATGCAAACTATACCACACAAATGGCCAACCATAGCCGAAACACCGTGGTTGGCCATAACTAGAAGCAAATAGTGATAAGATATGCTTTTCTAGCACATAAAAAGTTGACTTATTGGCTCAACAAATGATAAATTGAATAAAAACCCGTCCGCTAGGGGAAGGAGGAAAACCGTTGGATCAATACTGGAACATTTTTTACATTATGATGGGCATTATGGCCTTAGTGGGCATTTTATCCGGCATTTTCACCAACCGCATCAAGGAATCAATGAAAAGCCTGGAGTTTTATGCTAACGGCAAGGAAACAGCTCATCACAGTTACATCCCCTTTGATTAATCCCAGAAAAATTTAGTCATTGGATCAAACTTAGCCCCGTCGCGTCATGCCCGGGGTTTTCTTGTTAATTTGAATACAGGGATGTCCTAACTGGGAATGTCCATAACTATGGAAAAGCCGCTGTATAAATGTTATACTAACATATATGCAGCCAAAGGAAGTGGACATATTGTACATATTAAGTGCTGGAACAGCGCTGCGCAGGTGCTTGTTTCTAATGTTAGTCTTAGTAGTAGCGGTAATTGTTGCCGGTTGCTCGTTAAGTCGGGATAATAACAATGACTCCAACAAGGACTCTGAGAATAAGAATAACGGTGTGCAAGAACAGACAGACATTAGCTTGAACGTGTATTTCGTAAAATTCACCGCCGATGACGCATACCTGGTGCGGGAAGAACGGGTGGTTCCCCATACCGACCAAGTGGCCCAGGCCGCAGTTGAAACACTAATTAACGATGAAAAAAGCATCTTTCCATCGGACACCAAGGTACTCGATATAAGCATAGAAAAAGGTTTGGCTACTATAAACTTTAGCAAGGAAGTATTATATAACTCAAACGTCGGTTCCACTGGTGAAGCTCTGGGTATTCAAAGCGTGGTCAACACGCTCACCGAGTTTCCAAACATTGAAAAAGTGGCTTTCCTTGTTGAAGGCAGTGCAGAAGGTCCCGCCAAGGATTGGTGGGGTCATATTGGGCTTTACGACCAGCCTTTCACCAGGGATCTTTACAAGGTATACGAACCTGCCATTTGGGTAACCCACCCATCCGAAAGCCAAGTAGTGGGGATACCGCTGTTAATTAAGGGTAGCGCCCGGGTGTATGAAGGAACAGTACAGATTCGCCTTTCGGACAATTCCGGTACGGTACTGGCCGAAAGTTTCGCTACAGCATCGGAAGGTGCACCGGGAAGAGGAGATTTTGAAACCAGCTTAAAATTTAACTTACCCTCTGAAGGGAAAGGTACACTTGAAGTTTATTGGGAAAGTCCCAAGGACGGCAGTGAACAAGATAAAGTTACTGTGCCTGTACAGTGGCCGTAACAGCGGAAACAACGGAGGTGAATAAACAGTGGCTAAAACTGGAGTAAGCTTTCCAACCGAAAATAGAAGCCCGGAAAAATTAGTCGTTCGGGTTAAAAGAGACCTAACATGGATACTTTTTGGTCTGGCCGCAGCCTTAGCCGCAGCGGCCGCAACCTACACGTTGCTCCCCAAATAGAAACACCGGTTTAAACAGAAACAATAAGATGAAAAAAGAATAAAAGCAAAAAAACCGCTGATCCAAAAGAGCGGTTTTTTATTTACCCATAGAATGTTTAAATGATTTCAGTACTTTTTTATTGAATAAAGAAGTACCACAACGCCCCAAAAACGGCCATCCCAGCCACCTTTATCGCCGGGGCCCTCTTCTCGCTAATCAAGCCTCTGTATTTATACCACTCCACCAGCCCGGTTGGAATTACAAAAACAATAAATATAGCTTTTGTTATCGGTACCAATACGGGGTGTCCAAAAGACAGAAACCATAGTAACACCGCCCACATAGCGGTAGCCATGCCAATGCGAACAGGTTGAGACAAGCCACTTTTTTTTTCGGTCATTATTATATCTCCCTCCCACCTGATTACTTTTACCCCGCCAGGAAAAAATCCTGCATGCAAAATATAAACTGCGGGGTTTGAATTAGGCGAAAAAAACCCGCCTTCACAGGCGGGCTTGCTGAGAGAGAATTAGGAGGCTGGTTACTGCTAATAGCAGTGTTAGTATTATGCCCGGCGATCCGCATAATATCCCCTGATTAAAATATTATTTCAACCGGGTCATCCCCATTTACCTCGCTATCCCTTCCCAACAGATGTTCGGCCATCGCGTGAAATGATGCGGCAAAAGAATTATAATGAATCATCCAAGCTTCACCTATATTAACCATGTTAAACGGTTTACCTTGGTGTAAGGAACCGTCCGGCATGGTAAAAGATACTTCTACCAACCGGCTGTCTTTTCCGGCCAAGCGACTGCTTTCCACCCGCCATTCCACCGGATGCAGGGTTTCCACTTCAAGCTGCAGCTCTTCCATAGTTATCACGCTTCCGGCTTCATCAAGCCCGTAAAAAACGGTATTGCCCTTGGATAAATCCTTAACACGCATAGCCTCAATCAATGTAGTTAGTGTTTCCTGGATACCGGCGGTTATCCTGCCCTGTTCGTCAGGAGTCAATACCGGGTTGCCCATTTGTCCTGCAACCGCCTGGGCCACCTGCACATTTTCCGGTACGGGTCTTTCTTTTTCGGTCTCCATTTTGTTAGTTTGATCCTGTTGAATTTCTGCCTGTCCGTCACGGCCCTGTAACTGGGGCAGCGAACAACCAGTTGCGTTTAGCAGTAGTCCAATCAGCAACCCATAGAATAGCACTTTTTGCAATTTATTAACAAACCCTTCCGGTTTCTTTTGCTTTTATTCAAACATATTTATATAAAAAACAATTAAAAGGTGATCTAATGGACTGGGAAGACAAGTATCTGGATAAATTGGAAAAGGACCTCAGTGATATACGCCGCCATATTGACGGCGTTGAGCACAAAATAACGGACAGTCTGGATCGTTCAATGACCAGACTTGTCATTGCCAATAAGGAACGGCTTGATGAATACATGACATTAAACCAGCGTCTCGATAGTTTGAGCGGGAAAGTAGACCGGAGTCTTCAATGGACTGTAAAATTTACTGTGGGTACCATCCTGGCCGTTTGCGGTTTGATACTTGCCGTTGTTGTAAAGCTGGTTTAAAACATGGGGCCAACACTTGCAAATTTATATAAGGCCTGACTTCTAAGCCGGTTTCCAAATCAGGACAAGCATACCACATAATAAAAGCCCCTTCAATAATTTCCTTACTGATTATGAAAAGGTACTCCGTTATAATGTCACGTTTTAATAGCAAATGAATACTATGGATTGAATTAAAGCTTAACTTAAAAAGTAAACTTTGCCAAAGGAGGTATATTGATGGCTTACGGCGCTGGTGGAACCGGCTTTGATGGGAGCTTCATTCTGTTCCTGATCCTAATTCTACTCGTGTTCGGCATGACCCCGTTCTTCGGAAAACTCGAAGCCTAGCAAGTATTTCTAAGTAATAATCAGGGGCACCGCTAAGCGGCGCCCCTGATTATTTTTAATTAACTGCACTTTGCTTTATTACTCACTAACAATTATTTAAGATCGGTCATAGCTTTGGCATCGCTGACATCGGGGGCGTTAAAAGGCATGCCCGGGTCAGTGATTTTAATCTCACCGCTCATGTCCATGTCCATTTTTAATACCTTGGGCCCCTGCTGTTCGCCGTCGCCAACCTCACCGGTTTCCCCAATCGGGGGGGCTTCTACATCCATTTTAATTCGGGCATCAAGATTAATAACATCAGTAATCAAGGTGTCCTTGTTGATCAACACTGCGTAGTAATATTCAATCTCCATGCTCTCAAGCATTTGCTGCATTGCTTGCATCTGCTCCGGATTTTGAGTACCACCCGGCCCAGATATACCCTGCACAACCTGCTGCATCATCTGGGGCATCCCTTCACGGAATTTTTCCATATCCAATGTTGCATTGACCACATAATAATCTTGTTCCCCTACAGTTACATCATTGCCAAAGTTCATGAACATGCCCATTTCCTTCATTTGCTCGGCGGCTTGAATTGGGTTTGATTGAATGTCTTGTTGCTGTTGCCAAAACTCAGGGCTAAAGGGCATATCCTGGGCTACCCAACCCTGTTCCGGCATCTTGATATACATTTTATCTGCAGTCATGTAGGTTTCAACTACCGTTTCCGGCATTCCGGTTTCGGCAGCAGATGTAATTACTTGCTGCATATAAACCTGCATGGGGTCGCTTTGAATTTGTCCCTTTAACTGCATATCCATTTTCATTGGCTCAGGGGTAACTTTTACCCCGTCTGCTTCGATATTTATTGCTACGTTCATATTTCCATCCATACTATAGGTATTAATTTCCTGAGTGGCGGCACCAGACTTGACCACTACTTCCAACGGGGTTAAACCATCTCTGGTTTCCTCACGTTCCATTATAATCAGTCGCTGTACTTCATCCCACGTTACATCGAAACCGAAAGTGCCGGCCACAAAACGAAGCGGTACATACACCTGGTCGGATACACTAACCGGCCCGGTAGGCATAGTTACTGCGTCACCATTTAGTGTGGCTTCCTTTTGATCCACAACCAGTGCCAGGGATTCCCCATTTTCGTTGATATTAAAATTGGTTTCAGAATCCCAGCCTAAATCTGCCCCGGCCAGGCGCACAAAAGCATCCACAGGGATCATGGTGACACCGTTTTCCCCGTAAATATCAAACATGCCGGCCTCTTCACCGTTAACGTTAAGATTAAGTTTTTCAGACGCCATGACCGGCATAACAGCCACCAGTGACAGCATTAACCCCAAAACAATAGTTATAAACACCTTTCTACTCAACTTGCATACCTCCAATTTTATTAAATAAGCTACTAACCAGTTAGTATTTTGATTTATCACCCACTCTCGCAAAAATATTTAAGACTGATAGTTCAATTTATAATATATAAGCTGTTATGACTGCTTAAAAGCATTTTCAGAACCCAAATTTATTTTTTCCCACCATTTATATAACAGATACAACGTCCAAAGTGTGACAAAACCGCCAGCAAATACAGAAAAATAATTAGTAGCTAATAACTTGCTATTCTGTTGAAAATCATACCAAATACTTTGTATTAGTTATGATATAATCTTAGATTAATGGGTAAAATTCTCCCAATAAAACAATATCTGAGGTGATATTAATGCCTTTCGTAAATATCAAGATTACAAAGGATGGCGCAACAGTTGAGCAAAAGCAACAACTTATAGCCGGGGTTACCAATCTATTGGTGAATATAATGGGAAAAAACCCGCAAACTACGGTGGTGGTTATTGAAGAAGTAGACACCGACAACTGGGGCATTGGCGGGGAAAGTGTAACCGTACGGCGCCAGCGCGGGCAGTAAACCGTGTAAATAAACGCTGGAGGTGAGCCATGCTTTACACTACACGTAGAATGATTATTGTAACCCTTCTTCTGTTTCTAGCGCTGGGAACCCCGCTGGCGGGATGCAATTTCCAGCGCCCCCCTGCTCAAGACGGCCAAAACCAACAACCAGATGAACCAGCGCCAGCAGAGGATCCAACCATTGAACAAAACAGCCAGCTAGCCGCCCTGCTACCTTCCAGGGAAGGTTACAGATGGTATTACAATGGATTTGCCGAATATGGTCACCGGATGACGTTAAAGACCATTGACAAACAAAATTCCGATTTAGTATATAGTATTGAAGGCGAAGTTGACGACCCGTCTGGCGGCGAGGCCAAGGACAGGGACTTCAACCTTCAAATCGTGTACACCATCGCTAACGGAGTGCTAACCCAAACGAAACAGGAAGATGCTATGCTGGATTCGAATTATGATCGCCTGGATCTGATTAAAACACCACTGGGAAAAGGCATTCGGTGGACGCAAAAGGTAATTGACCAGGATAACATAGAAACAGACCTGGAATGTACCATCGAGGATGTTAAAAACCTTGACGGGGTTGCTGTTTATACCGTGGTTTATAAAGATAAAAACTCAGACTATTACGAGAGGCGCGAGATTAAAGAAGGTGTGGGATTAGTTTCATTTGAAAAATTACTGATTCTTCAGGATCAGAGTTTTCCCGCCGGTTATTACCTGAACGAAGAAGCCTCGGGTTATTAAATATTAAGTTGATTCAAGTTAAGTTATATTTAAACAAAAAAGACTTTTCCTTTACTGGGAAAGTCTTTTCTAATGATAATTTTAACATATTCCTCGCAGGAAATCTGTTATTTTTAGACAATAAATATGTAATTACCACTTGCAGGAAAGAAATGAGGTTTTTTTGGTCATGAAAGTTGGAGAAAAAACAAGAGGACAACTGTTAAGTGAAGTGTCTAAATTGCGTCGCCGAATTTCTCAATTGGAAAAAACCATAATAAATCTCAAAAAAGATAAAGGTAAACTTCAATTAATTAATCGGCAACTCCAGGATATTAATGAATCACAAACTGACGCCACATTTTTAGCAAATAATAACAATGAATTACAAAAGGCTAACGAGCAAAGGGCCGAGGAGAAGTTGCGTAACACTCACCAACAACTGCTGGACATAATCGAGTTTCTTCCCGATGCCACTTTTGTGGTTGATCGCAAGCGGCGAGTTATAGCCTGGAATCAGGCTATAGAGGAAATGACCGGTATACCCAAGGAAAAAATCATCGGCAGAGGTGATTATGCTTATGCCGTCCCATTTTACGGGCAACCAATGCCTATTTTGATTGATTTAATCTTTTTAAGTAATGATAAAATTGAACATCAGTATCAAAAGGTGGAAAGGATAGGTAACAGGCTATTCGCCGAAGCATACACTCCTTATGCGTATAATGGAAAAGGGGCCTTTCTTAGAGCATCGGCCTCACCTCTTTATGACAGACAAGGTAATTTAATTGGAGCAATTGAGTCCATACGGGACACCACCCGGCGAAGACAGGCAATGGAAGAATTACGTTTATCTGAAGAACGGTTTGCCAAAGCCTTTCATGGTAATCCCGTTGCTATGGCCATAACTACTTTCGAAGGCAAATTTATTGACGTCAACAAAAGCTTACTTTCTGTAACAGGCTTTAACCGAGATGAACTTATCGGTAGGACAGCTATAGAGTTAAATGCCTGGGCCGACTTTGAGGAACGTTCCAGACTTTTGGAAAAGGTTCTTAAAGAGGGGGCTATCCATAATGAAGATTTTAAATTCTGCAAAAAATCAGGTGAAAAGAGATCAGGGCTCATCTCTATGGAGCTGATTTACATTGGGGGTGAAAGGTGTTTACTTAGTTTATTTAGTGATATTAGTGAGCGTAAACAGATAGAAGAGGCCCTGAAAAGAGCTGAACGAGAAAAAAAAGTTATTTTGGAATCAATAAACGAACTTGTAATCTATCTTGATATCAATATGCAGATTAAATGGGCTAATAAAGCTGCGGGAAGTTTTATCGGACTCGAACCGGAGCAATTAGTAGGAACTTATTGTTATAATATTTTTCATAAGAGAAAAAGCCCTTGTCCAAGGTGTACGTTTAAAAAAACAGTGGAAACAGGCAGGTTTCAACAGTTTGAAGTTAACACCCCTCATGGCGCTACCTGGTCGCAAAGGTTTTATCCTGTCAAGGGAGATGAAGGCAGTATTTTGGGCGTGGTCGAGGTCGCCCACGATATTACCGAACGCAAGCTGGAGATGGCGATGTATGAACGACTAAACTTGATTGGGCAGATGGCAGCCGGTATTGGTCACGAAATAAGGAATCCAATGACCACTGTGCGTGGTTTTCTACAGGTACTTAAAGACAAAAAAGAGTGTTATAGTTTCCAAAATTTTTTTAAATTAATGATTGAAGAGCTTGATAGGGCTAACATCATAATTACTCAGTTTTTATCTTTGGCAAAAAACAAACCTGTTGAGAAGATGATGCACAACCTTAATACTATAATTAACACCATTTCGCCTCTAATTCAGGCCGATGCTTTTAAGTTAAATACAAACTTGATACTGAAACTTAACGAGATACCGGATTTATTTTTGGATGACAAAGAGGTTCGCCAGCTTATATTTAACCTTACTCATAATGGCCTGGAAGCGATGTCAGCTGGCGGTATGCTTACAATAAAAACTTATATTGAAGATGACGAAGTGGTTCTGGCCGTTCAGGATCAGGGTGGAGGGATTGAACCGGATGTGCTGGAGAAGCTAGGAACCCCCTTTTTCACCACCAAGGATAACGGCACCGGTTTGGGTCTTGCGGTATGTTACAGCATAGCAGCCAGGCATAAAGCACGTATTGAAGTGGAGACCGGTTCCCACAATACCACCTTTCTGGTACGTTTTAGGTGTTATCACAACTAACTCCCGGCCAAAAGCTTATTATCCTACCGCAATTGCCCATTGCTTCAAAATTGTTCTCGTTTGTTATGCAATTTTGGGGCAGGGCGCAGAAATTGCTAGGGAATCCTGAGCGCACTGGGCTAAAATAATAATTTTGTTCTTCTCTTGCCTGTTTTTTCGACCATGTCTTACGGCATTTCCCACTAACGGTTGCAGAGTAAAAGGCAAAATTTCGTGGGCTAGTTTGGGATCATCCTCCGAGCAATATGAACGTTAAGACACGAAACATTAACTTGAAAAAAATGAGAAATAATATTCCGGTAATAAGATAAATATATGGCGGCTTCTGAAGTATATTTGGTACATTATTATTTCCATAATTTAAAGGAGTCTGTTTCAATATATTTAAGGAAAAAGTGATTATAGCAAAGGATAGTGCTAGCGAAGCCAATAAAACTACTAAAAAAATTAACATATGAGTCCCCTTTAATTAATAATTACGACGCCCCCTCATTCACTAGCTACTAAGTGTTTCATGGTGGTTTTTAGTTATTCTAATAGTTAATTCAATAATTAATATTAAAATTGGGATTACATTTAGATGCCATTGATAAAGGCCTTAACTGCCGGGGCATATTTCCTACTTATGATAACTTCCTTTTGTGTACCGTTGAGTTTAGCCAGGTATGATTTGTGTCCCCACGGCAGTAACCTTTCCAGCTTATTGATATTGACCAGGAAACTTTTGTGCGTACGCACAAAACCAAATCTGGCCAGCCTGCTTTCCAGGTTGTTTAAGGGTAGGTTGACAAACAATTGATTATCATAGGTATAGATGATAATTTGTTTATGGCCCTGCTGTTTCTCGATAAAGATTATGTCCCTAATATTTAAAATAATGGCTTCGTTTTTTACACTGACCGTAAGCGTTTCATTTAACGCGCAGGCCTTTGACCTTCTAATACGGTGCAAGGTATTACTAAGCCTTTCTTGGTCAACAGGTTTTAATATGTAATCAACGGACCCTAACTCAAACGCATTGATGGCATAATCATGATGGGCCGTAATAAAAACTACCTGTACGCTCTGGTCAATCATTCCGGCGAGCTCCATTCCGGATATCCCCGGCATTGTTATATCCAGGAATGCCACTTCGGGCTTAAGTTCATTAATTAGTTTTAGGGCTTTATCCCCGTCATAAGCCTCACCAACAATATCAAGGTCTGCTTCCCCGGCTAGCAGTTGCCGTAAGTGTTTCATCTCCGAGAGATTATCCTCTGCTACAAACACCCTCACATAGACCGCCCCCCCTGATAAGACAAATAAATAAGCCGAAGTCATATGCATCGCAACAACCGACTTCAGCGATAATTAATCTATCCTTGGCATTTGCTTGGGAATAATTACGTTAAAGGTTTTAGTATCCGGGTCATAGGCAACTTTACCCCGGCACTCCGCCAGGGCTTGCCTGACAAGGGGCAACCCGTAACCCCTGTCGTCTCCCTTGGTTGAAAAACCGCTTTCGAATATTCGGCTGGCTGTTTCTTGAGGAATGGGTGGCCCTGAATCGATAACCAAGAAACAGTAGTAGTTTTCAAACTCATGAACCTCAAATCGAACTTCATTAACTTCATTATTCGCTAATTTTGCCGCTTCTGCCGCGTTATCCAGCAGGTTGGTAAAGATAGTGGTGATTGCTACCGGTTGGAGATCAAAAAAGTCCAGATTACTTTTAATGCTGATGGTAAGCTCTATCCCCTGCCCCAGCAGGGCTTGTTTTTTATTTTTTAACAGCGAGCGCAGATAAGGATTATTGACATTCAAAAGCTGACCATTGGCAAGCGTGCTGGATTCTACGTTTTTAAGGTAACCGGTGGCCTCTTGGCCCTTTCCTTCTGCTATTAGGCCTTGCATTGCCCGGAGATGATTAATAAATTCATGCCGCTCGCCACGCATGGTGTCTAAAGCTTCTTCCATGTAACGGAGGCTGTTTATTTGAGTCTGTGATTCGGTGTAAAAGCCCTGAAAACGCAATAACCAACTATAAAAAACCAGAGCCATAAAGAAATTAATGCCTATGGCCGAGGAAAGTAGCAGGTCCATCAGGTTGGTCTGGTTGTTGTAATAATTTAAAGCCCTCGTTCCGATTAACATGAGCAGGTTTACCGACAGGAAAATTACAGCAAGCCTGTGCATCTGTCCGCTTTCAAACACAGATCCGGACACAACATTCACCTCACTGGCTTATAGCCTGGTTGAATTTATGCTTGTGATAGAGATAGGTGGTTAAACCAGCCCAAACGGCCAAATGGGGCCAGCCAATAATCGTCTTTTGCCACGGGGACAGGGCCATAACATCCTGCAGTCCCAGGCCCAGTTGAAATTGAATATAGCTAAGAATAACGCTTTCCAGGGCTACCAAGACCCCAATGCTAACAATGGACGAAACCAGGCTTTGTTTAGGATCCAATCTCAGTATAAAAAGAAACATTAAGAATACTGTCAATACGCCTAAAAATGTATGTATCCCGTAGGGCAGTGGCAGTAACCTTGCGCAATAAGAGGCTGCTACCGAGATTAGGGTGGCCAGTAAAATGGGCGAAAAACTTAGTTTCTTCTTTTGAATGGTTAGCCCAAAAGATAAAATTAGGAAACTTTCTGGTATGGAATAGAAAATAAGTGTAACAATTGGAACCTTATCCATATATACACCTCTTCCTTTTCATTGTACTATATTTGACATAAATATCCTTTCCCCTTTTATGCATTTTGGGGCGCGAAAAGGGCATTTGGGGGAAATAGGGTTAAAAGATGCTTACCGAGGTTTATTATATATATAAATTAACCAATCATATGGCTTTTGGTAGTTGGTAATGGAATAGAATTTTAGGCATCTTCTTTGGCTTTTTAAGCAGCCGGGTGGGTATTTCTTGACTTGTGGTGTTATCACTTAATATTCATTACCCAGGTTTCTTTAATGGAGGCTCAAATGAATACTGACTTTAAACACGAAACAAAAAATTTCGTAATTTCCTCGTTCGCAATGTTGTTGACGGTATTTGTTTTAGAGGTTTCTTTATCAACCGGTGTCCTTTACCGGTTAGCCAGGTTAACCGACAGGATTCGCATAGAACTGGGACTTATACCAGAACACATTTTACCTAATCTAATTGGTGGGTATTCGTACTCAATAGTCCCGGTAAATATAGCAGTATTTATTATTTTCAACCTGGTTTTTGGTTTCTTTGCGTTTAGATTAATTGGTAAAAGGGGTACCAAATACTTGAGCTGGATTTATGGAATATCCATGTCATTCGTTTTCTTTTTGGTTAGTTCTGTACTCACAATATTAAGCGGTGATCCATATAATTGGCTTGTCGTAATGTTTGGGATTCCTGTCACGCTTGTTATTCAAGTTCTATTAGCAACCTTTTTAGTAACGAATGACAAGGAATTTTACCATTAAACTTAATAATCATTAACTCCTATGTTTTAAACATTAGGAAGGCCCTAGTGAAATATGATTGAACCAGTGGCAAGCGGAGACGGTTAAGGAGTGGCTTTAAGATGTCTCTCTCAGCAGAGCCGGCAACTTAAAAGTAAATGAGGGGTAATTTATGAATATAGTGATTAGAAAACAGTTATTTTTCATTATTACTCTTGGAATATTGGGATTGGCCTTGCTCGTATCTACAACATGGATGCATGAACAAATACAAATATCAGCTAAAAGGATAAACGTTGAGAAATTATTAACCCAAAGTATTATTTATTTTATTCTTTTTTTCCTATTTGGTATCCTGATAGAATTGAAACAAGCGCTGAAAGCCTTATCAGGCAAAATTCATTTAAACAAGCCCTTGTTTATTTTTAGCATCGCACTTCTGGCTATCAGTTTAATACCCCCTATACAATGGTTAACGTGGTATGGTTTTGGTTCGTTTAAGACACCTTTTAGTATCTTCATAAAAATAATGCTTTCATCTGATTGTCATATTGCAATAAGCATTTTGTCTGGAGTATTAATCACAAAATCAATAACCAAAGAACTTCAGGAAACCGCCAAATAAATCAAGATAGTAGGCAAAAGCTATGAACAGATTAAAAAAGTGGAGTGGCATTGTACCCTTCGTAATAATTAGCGCGGCTATTTCGGTAATTTTGCAGGTGAAGGGGGTTTCATTCTACATAAGGGATATATCCTTTATGCTAAGACCATTACCCGACGTTTTTTATGTTGCCGCCGCTCTTTTGGCCTGGCGGTGGTACATAAAGCTTAAATCCCCCTTCCACCCACACCCTTCTATTGGGTTTTGGCGCCGGTCTCTTTATATACGCAGTTGTTATTCTGAAGCAGAGCTTAAAGCCGGCGATGATTTATTGCTGAAAAGCCTTTTGGCCTTTTCGGTTCTGCAGGCTTCCCTTGACATCATCATGATTATAAACAATATTCTGTCCTATACTTTTTACCTTGTCGGAAAGATAGCTTTACAACCACCTACATATTTTTATTATTTCATACAGCTCACAAACCTAATTATACCCGCCATCCTCCTGGTCGCGCTCCTAGCTTATTGGCGAAACAATCGGGCGGTAGACAAAGGGTGTTAGGGAGGACATATACATGGCTAAACAGTACATTATATTTTAAGATTTATAAACGTTTTCTTAATAATGATTTTTATCACAAGGCTTTTTATGGTCATAGCAAATTATATTGGTGAACAGATCGGGTATTGCAAAGAATAAAATACAAGTAGCATTGTAACTTAAGGGGCTTGATTGAAATTAGTAATTTGTTTTCAAAGAAAAGAGCCCGCCTGAGAAATCTTCCCGGACGGGGGATTTATACTAAAAAATACACATATCTTAATTAACGAGCTATCTACCATCATGCTACATAGGATTGATATTTTTAAATATGGCCATGTCAGTTCCGGCAAACCAGTTAAGTCACTATCAATTCGTGGACATCTAATAAGTCTATTGCTGGACGTCTTATTAAGAATCAAATTACAAACAAATCCCTCTCGGTAACTGATATAATCTCATGCCCGTTTTCTTTAATCAAAACCATATCTTCTAATTTAACCGCACCGTATTTAGGGTGTGTCAAATGAATTTCTATAGTAATTACGAAATTTTTTCTTAATGCAAAGTTTGATTTTGCGAATAGTACAGGAGGTTCATTTGCATCCAGTCCTATTCCGTGACCAATGAAATTGCCCTTTTTGGGGCTTAACCCTAAAAAGTAATCATTTACCCCTAAGCGACAAGCACTGGTATAGGCTGTATTAAATAAATCACTACATTTGACCCCTTCTTTTAGAGAATAAAGGACGTTATCTGATATTTCCTTAAGGGATTTAAATAACGACCTAACTTCCGCGGCAGGTTCCCCTAAAACATATGTACGTGTCTCATCACAATGGTATCCCTGGTAACATGTAGGTATATCTACTATTACTGTATCGCCTTTTCTAATTTTTCTTAAAGATGGCCCAGCAGGTATAGCAGGGCTAAGGCCTATCCCGGTAATGGTATTGGCAAACCCGCTAACCTTAAATAGGTTTTCACCGGAAGAAAGTGGGCCACGACTAATATAAAAATCAAAATTTCTCATAGATAAGACCCCCTCATGCCCGGCTTTTCTATGAGCACATTCTATTTCAGCTGCAAGTTCTAATTCGGTAATCCCTTCCGATAGTACATCAAGAGCTCTCTGGTGACCAGCTTTCATTATGTTACTGGCAGTTTTAATTAACTCAATTTCCTCTTCGTCCTTGGTCATCCTTTGTATTAATATCTCTTCAGAAACATTTACAGGTGTATAATCAATGAATATTTGACTGATTTTAAAAAACAATTCAGCTGGAATTATATCCGTTTCTAAACCCAGTTTACCATTTTCTACTCCTAATTCTTTCAATTTAGATAAAGCTTCTTTAAAACTACCAGACGCAATAACTTTGTGTGGGTCTATCCATATTTCATTTAACACAAAATCAAGTGCCCTTCGGACTATAAGATAATAATCATTAGGTGTAACTAGTAGAATACTAGGTTGAGCAGTCCCACAATAGTAAAACACATCTCTTGAATGAATTAATATGGCCGAGTCAATTCCCAACTGGCGTAGTCTTATTTGAAATTTTTTTAACCTTGTAGTTTTATCCACGAGTATCATATCTAGGTCACCTTCTTTAAAGATTTTTTTAAATACCTTCTAACAACCTACATAAATGTTCCCTTCTATGGTAACAACATTCACCTCACTGGTTAGCAACCTGGTTGGGTTTAAGCTTGAGCTAGAGATAGATGGTTAAACCAGTCCAAACGGCCAAATGGGGCCAACCAATGGTCGACTTCTGCCGCTGGGACAGGGCCATAACATCTTGCAATCCTAGGCCCAGTTTAAACACCTCTTCCTCTTTATTGTACTATATTTGACATAAATAACCTTTCTTCTTTTATGCATTTTGGGGCGCAAAAAGGGCATTTGGGGGAAATGGGGTTAAAAAATTCTTATCCGGGGTTTATTCTATAGATAAATTAACCAATGATATGGCTTTTGGTAGTGGTAGGTATGGAGGCCGAAATGGGTAATAAACCGCTATAGTAATTCTGTTGGGGTTGAGATTTTTTTATCCCTAACCTGGGCCTACCCCTTTTTCCTATTAAATGCCTGGCTCGGAACAACTTTTTCTGTGATTTATAACTATACTATTATGTTTATTTCCATAGTCATACCGGTACTGTTTGTGGCCGGCCAGCTAGCGTGCGGTGAGGAATGTCGTGGTGAGAGTGAATTCTAAAAACATAACTTCGGGAAATGGGGGTATGTTATCATTTTCCCCTTAAAAAAATTGATTAGAGACTTATTACAGACAAAATGGGAAATTATCTACTCCACTCAAAACATCGAAAAATATGCCAAAGTAAAAGGAAGGTTATTAAATAATAACCTAAGGATGAAAACAGAAATGTTTAGCTCTGGTGGAGGCCACGGTGGAGGCTATGGTTTTGCTACAACATATCACATTTTAGTCCGGTTAGAAGATGTTCATAAAGCCAGTGAAATACTTAATTCAACTAAATAATTTTCAAAAACTGGCCCTATCATAAATTTAATGCGTATTAAGTAAATTAACAGGCTATTTATAGTCGATCAAAATGCCGATAAAACCGTTTTAGGGTGATGCTCACTGGTCCAGCTTTGCTGGCACCCTGACCAGCTCATGGGGCCTTTATATGTACTCCTTGGGGGTCCTCAAAAACAAAAGATAGGTTATACGCAAAAAAGAGATATTTAACGTAGAAAGTATCTCTGTTTTTTTGTGCAAAAAAAATCATTACTAATGCAAACTACTGTAACAATTTACTGTAATTAGACACCAATAACCAGGAGCGTCTTGGAATATGGCCATGTCAACTATAGAAAAACTTTATCAGCGGTATAGAGTATCGATTTTCCGATATTTATACCGCATGGGCGGGGACTATCACCTGGCGGATGAGTTAACCCAGGAAACCTTTTGCCGGGCATTTGTATCCCTAAAAGGTTTCCGAGGTGAATCTACCCTGTCCACCTGGTTATTTGGCATAGCCTATTATGTCTATACCGGACACTTGCGGGGCCGTCCGGTAGAGCGCAATCTGCCGCTTAAACATGATATTCCTGACGCGAACAATACAAACGATCCGGCCCGGCATCTGGAGGTAAGGGAAAACTGGCGACTAGTACGGCTGACCCTTGATAAGCTGCCTGTGGATTATCGGACGGTGATTATTCTAAGGGAACTGGAAGGGTTATCTTTTGATGAAATAGGGGCCATACTGGATAAATCCCCGGCAACAGCGCGGGTAACCCTTTTCCGGGCCAAGCAAAAATTTCTACAACTATATAAACAACTAGCAGGTGATGACCATGACTAAGTATGAATGCGAAATAATTAAAGATCTTTTGCCACTATACGCAGACGGTGTGGCCAGTGATGCTTCTTTGGAGATGGTTGAACATCATCTTGCAGAATGCGCATCTTGCCGGAACCTGCTCAATGAATGCCAGCAGCCTGTTCTGGTCATACCGGACGAAGGCAAAACTTCTTCCGGAGCCGGTATAGATAAAGCTTGGGGCCGAGTGCGCCGGGTGGTAGCGGTTTTTATGGCCTGTATAGTCTTTACTGCGTCTACCATCGCCTACGCCTCATACCAGGCGGGGCGAAATATGGCTCTGCGAGACCCGTCATTCCAACAGGCCAAGCAGATGAATCTCTTCACCGAGGTAAACCAATCCAAAAAATTAGGCCCCTATACTGTTGCAGTGGATAAAATTTTGCTGGATTCAGCCCGGACCACCGTTTTTTACAATGTCGAACCGCGTCTGGAGGGAGATAGCAATATCCTTATCAACATGGTCGACGATAAAGGTGTGCATTATGATCCACGCGGCGGCAGGGGTATACAGGGCAAATATTTTATGTATGACTTGGAACCGATTAATCTGGATGCACAGCAATTAACCCTTTCCTTTAACACCGGCCAAATGCCGGGGGAAACGTTGTTTGAAATACCGGTTGACCCTACTATAGTGGCTCAAAATACCAGGGAGTTTTACCCCAACCTGAAAAAAACCATAGCACCGGTAGAAGTGGCCCTAGATCGGGCGGTGCTGGGCCTTTCCGAAAGCATTGTTTTTTTCCGGGTGCGCTGGCCGCAGGATCCGTCAATAGCCGGTGTGGGCATTGGGCTCGATCCTCCCATGTATACCGTTATGGGACCCAATGGGCCTACCAGCGCGGAAAGCCGGGGTAGCAGCACCCCGCCGGCACCGATGATTAAAGAATATGGTGCCTTCTTACCCGGTCACTGGGCGGACCTTATTGACGAAACCAACGGTAAAAGAATCAAGCTCAATGAAACCCGCACCCAAACTGACCCGGTAACGGGTGGGATTACAGGTACGTTCCACTTCGAACCCGTAGACCCGTCGGCCAGGGAATTAAAGCTGACCTCGCCGCCGCTATACCTATACCTTTTCCCGGAACAGGAACAAATAATGGAGTTGTACTGTCCCCGCCAGGGGGAACAAGCATTAAACGGTGTTTTTAGTTATGAAGCGGTTACTTATATCTTGGAAAAGGCAGCTGTAGAGAATAATCAGCTGATCTGTTACTTCAGTTTTAATGGGACTGGGGATAAAGCACCGCATTATTACCGCCCTGAATTTCGTATTAAAGATCAGGAATTCTGGCAGGAGCATATTCGGATGGAGTGGCTTGATGATAACCAGGTCAAGGTTTCCTTCCCCATGCCCGAGAACGACAGAGTTACTTTGCAATTGAGAAGTATGGGTGAGAGGTTGTCCAAAGTTGATTTTGAACTTGATACTGCACGTTAACCGCATTCTAAACGGGAAGGGGAAGGGACCATGCCCAAACTGGAAGAAATATCTAAGCAGGGTGATTCTTCCGAGCCAATAGTAAACTTACTCTACAACACCGGTTACAGATTAACCGGCAGTCACAGGAAAACCCAAGAACTGTTAAAGGGCGTTTTTAACGCCCTAAACGGTAATCTAAATTTTAACACAGCCCTGAAAAACCTGTGTTTAATATATAGAAATAAAACCACATCCAGCCCGGGCAAAAACTTACCACAAGATAAAAACAGCTCGTCAATAAAAGTCAAGAGTACAGACAAAATCCAAGCAGCCCTTTTAACACTACCGCCTGCTGAAAGGTTAATACTGGTTTTGAGAGAGATATTAGGATTAAATTATGCCGAAATAGTAGAGTTTACCGGCATGGAAAAAACGGATGTAACCCGGCTGTTGAATACAGGACGGTGGTTTTTACGAAAACACCTGGCCCCGCCCCCGGGTCAAAGAAGATTACCTGAAAAGTATACTGTTGCGAAGTAAACTTTGGTAAAATGTTAAACGCCAAGTACATAATCTCATTCAAAAAAGCTAATATGGGGGGGGAAAACCAATGGGTAGTAACCTAATAGGCTCTTTAGGCTTGAATATGACTTTCTTTGCTCAGATATTAAATCTAATAATACTGGCCGTATTTTTAATCCTGCCAATAATATTATTAGTATACTTATTTTCTGCTATCAATGATATTAAACATAGAGTTCGTAATATAGAAAACATCTTAATGCATATTAAAGAGGCTTCTAATTGTAAATAACCAATACATAGAAACAAGCATATGTATAAATTTATAACGGGAGGCATAAAAAATTAAAAAACTATATTTAATTTTAATTTGTTTAACCCTGTTGATTTTTTTATCAGTAGGATGTTCAGCAATAGTGGAACAATTTGATGATAAAAATATTATGTTTAGCATTATTAATTCAGAATCAGAAAATGGGTATAAATCCTATTCTATAGAAGTAGAAAATAAAACTGGATTTGAGTTAACCCATCTTATATTCAATTTAAGCTATCCCATAAAAACAGCAAACGGGACCAAAAGTAATCCTTTTGTAATTGAAGGGAGAGCGGATAATTTAGCAAAGCCAGTAAACCTTAAAACAGGAGAATCTACACAATTTGCAATTTTCGCTCCCATTAATGAAGTGTTTGCCAATACAGATTTACTTGATTTTGATAACCCAATTATTGAGTTAAGTGGTTATGTTAAAGAAGGAAACAAGGAAATTCCTTTTAAAATGGCTGGAGCATTAAGAGTTTATGTTGATAAATCTAACTAGTAACGCACACGAATAAAAGGGATTAACTTACAGTGAGATGGCGTTTTGCCTTGGCTGGACGGGAAATACCGTTAAATTAAAGCTGCGCCTGGCAAAGCCGGTGTTGAAAGAAAGATCATGGGCCAATTCAATAACCTTGCCATCGTCTTTAAGCTTGGCTTCCCGTTTGCGAATATTTCCCGGTAATTTTACCAGCCAAATTCGGTCATGAAAGAGGAGTTAATTTTATGGAAAAGCACACACGGAAATTTAACCTTCCTGTAGTTGCGATTTTAACCGGTTTTGCTTTCATGATTGGTGGTCTTTTTAAAACCTTTTTGGAATTGTATTTGTATTTGGGAACAGAAAATAACGTATTTATAGTCATCTGGTTTGGTTTTCTAGTGCAGTCTGCCATTGGTATGGCTGTCTTGGCTTTCTTACTTCGCAGACACTATCCGTTCCGCAAATTGTGGTTGGCAGGTACAAGTGCTTTCGCACTGGGCATCCTGTTTCCGGCATTGCTGCTAAAACAATTTATCTATGCGATATTGTTCTTTCCTGGTTTACTGGTCGGCATGTTTTTTAGAATGCTTCTCAATGAGCAGTCCAAACGAGAGAGTTTATTATTTATGATCACGCTTGGGTTTCTAATATGTAATATAATGGTATCTACCATTCAGAATGACATACCCGGAGCCGTTTGGCTCCTTGAACATTTGGGGCCGTCGAGCGTAACGATTCTTTTTCACATGGTTATAGATATTGTCATCGGTTTCTTTGTTGCCCTTGGTGTAGGATTAATGATACGCAGAAGGAACCAAGAATCAAGTGTTTGAAAATATGAATTATGATAATATAATATTAAACGGGTGAGAATTCCGTGTAATTAAACCCGTTTCTTAGTGGGAAATTAGTGTGGATTGCATGCGATTTTTTTTGCACCTCAAAAGTGAACCCGTTAAAATTGTCCAGGTACTTCCTCTTCGTATTTTCTAAAACATGTATTACGTGTCATTTTACCGGGTTAAAAGATAGAGTTAAGTCATGCTTTGAACAGGATAAGAAGCAAGATAAGCCAATGCTTCATCCAGGAACCTGCCAGACCGCCTACACTAGGTACTCACTTTAGCTACGTCGGTACGATTAACCAGCTTAAATAGGACAATATGTGTTAACAACTTCATTACCTCACTATGGATGTTAATCAACAATTGTTTAATGGAAAACCTGGTATTTCAACAAAACATAGGAGTCATTTAAAATTTGGCAGTCTATTAATTTAAGAGGTTTTAAGAGGTGCAGCTCTGATGTATTAATTATTGAGTAGCCATCAACAAGAGTAGGAGTATCTTTTCCGCCAACAATGAGTGGCGCAATTACGATTTTGATGTAGTCTACTAACCCCTGCCGAATTAAGGCGGAATTAAGTGTTCCCCCGGACTGAACTGTAATTTTATGGATATTATTCTTCTGTTTTAATTTAATAAGCAAATCAGCAAAATTAATTTCATTTTCATAATAGATTATACCCAAGTTGTTAAAACTACTTTGCATTTCATGCGCGGGATGCTGATTATTGCTCGTTACAATAATCAGCTCTTTAAGCCAGTTGCATAAATACTTAATACCGTTTTCGTTCAAATGAGGTTTGTTATCAATAATGATGAAGCTTACCGGAGACTTTTGGGGGGTATCAAATCTTTTATTAATGTCTATTTTACCCATTACCCTGCCAGTGTTTAATGAAAACAGGTCGGTTGTCTGCTCTATTTCATAATACTGATGTAAACCGTTTTTACTCCGGCTATTTGTTTCCAATCTTTATCCGGATCCAGTACATCGGTTGCCCCGCTACTTATTTTGCCGTCAACTGACATTAGCATAAAAAGTGTTGTTTGAACCCTTTTCTTCATTATTCTTCAGCTCCATTCCTTTAAAGCAATCAATAAGAACTCTTCTAAACCAAAAATCGGTAAGATAATAAATCAACCCATTGGGGGTGAATATCTGCAAATGAAACTAGGTAGGGCTTGCTGAACCAATCCTTATTTCAATTAAAACACCATAATGGCGTTCCCCAAAAATAGAACAAAAAAATGCGGAGACTGTGCTCCAAGTTCATTACCAGGAACTGGAGACAAATCACGCTTTCGGCAGTCTCTTTTAGGCGCGCCTCTTCTTGGTTAGTGGATTCTTCCGCTACTGTTTTATTGCCACCTGGAGGCGGTTTCTTTACGATAGTAGAGCCGATAAGGAGGGGTTTGCCCGGCGCAAATTTGATGAAGCGCTAAAAGCCTTGCCGGATGAACAGCGCGGTGCAGCAGTGATCTCCAAAGAGGGGCTGGATTTCTGCAACCGACTTTTTGACGCTTACGTTATTTCGTCAGAGTCTTTCCTCTTCTTAGTCAACCAGTTCTTTGCATAATCAACTGCTTCTCTTTGCTTGAAATACTTTGATTTGGCAAGACCAACTATTTCCTGTTTAACTGGCCTTTCCACTTCGAAATCAGTGCCTATTTGTGGAAAGATGTCTGCATCGAATTCTATATCATTATACGTTTTCCATGTCCTTTGTCCATTTTCTACTATTGGTGCCCCAGCTTGGCAAGGTTTTGTCCCCGGTGTCCGATACTCGGCCAAATGAAATGAGGTGTTGCTATTATAACCAACACCTAATAACAGAACCTGGCCATCTAAATCATATATTCTTGCCAGTGGCGAATCCTCTCCTAAAGCGTTTTCCAGGGAATGGTTGGATACAATTAGTTTTGCGTTTTTCCCCCAGGCGGCAAAAGACAACGATGGATGGGAACTACGGATAACCCCGGGAAAACAACGGAAAGTTTCTACAATTTTTCCCATTCCCCTTGACGGAGCGATCTCAGGCTCATACGCAGGCATTGTCTCTTTAATGATAGGCAACCATTCCTTTGGTATCGGTGGATTACCCCAATAGCTCGGGTCAGAATAATCTCCTGAATGGGTGGACATCACAATAGTGCCTTCATTTGTTACTATATCCATTAATGCCTGAATTACCGCAACAGGTCCACCGCATACCCATCCAAGTGAACTCAAAGATGAATGAACAATAACAGTAACCCCTTTGTCCATTCCAATGATAGAAAAATCTCTTGCAAGGCTTTCTCTTGTATTAAGCCTAGGCGTTTTCTCTATAACTTGTGCTTCACTCATAAAGTTCCTCCTACTTGTTCACCTTTGAACCCTTACATATTGTCAACGTTTAACGATTCCGTTTCTTTCGATTACCATATTGTTTTGGTGCAAGGGTACACAAGGCAACCTATTATTTGTCTTTCGAGATTCATTTTTTAGTTGTTTGAATACAATTAATCGGCCTTCCCTTATATATTAAATCAACACATTTATTACATGAGATACATTTTGCTTTCTTTTGCTCATTAGTTTTCCAATTATTAATAAGGTCTGGTTCACATATTAAAGGGCGGCATAATGAAACCAAATCCGCCTCGCCATTTTGAACAATCTCCTTCATAAGAGATAAAGTTCTTAAACCACCAACCATCATGATTGGTATATCTATTTGGCTTTTTATTTCCCGGCACCAATTAAGATAATATGCCTCTTTGTCAAGGCAATTGATATTGGCTCTGAATTCAGTGCCTTTATATCGTTCACCTCTTAAACCCTGGCTGATTTCCAAACAGTCAAATCCTAAATTTGCAAGTAATTTTGCCGATTGTTTTCCCTCGATAAATTCAAGACCACCCCGAAAGCCATCTTCAACTCCGATTTTAATGAATACAGGATAGTTCTCGCCGACTTTTTTCCTAATGTCTTTATATATCTCATAATGTAAACGAAGGCGGTTTTGGAGATTCCCGCCCCATTGATCCTTTCTGCGGTTTGTATAAGGTGAAAGAAATTGACTTAAAAGATAAGCATGGGCACCATGAACCTGTATAGCATCAAACCCGGCTTCTTTTGCTCTTTTTGCTCCATCTCCAAAGGCATGAATTACCTCCCAAATTTCATCATCTGTCATGTCCCTATATGCACCTTTATAATATGGGTCTTTTTCAATAAATGATGGGGCTAGAGGAAGAGCATTTTTTGTTTTTACATATTTAGCTTCTCTCCCGCCATGAAAAAGTTGAATAGCAATTTTGGCACCACGTTCGTGAACTATATTTATTAGTTTTTTAAAGCCTGAAATGAATTCATCCCCCGCAATAGAGTTCTGAAACGGTGATACTTGACCGGTATGATGAACATACGCTATACCCGTAATTATTAGACCTACGCCACCTTCAGCAAGATCTGAGAAAAGCTTGATTTGGCCATCAGAAACATAACTGTTATCAGCAAAACCGTCATAAGTAGCTGACCTAATAAATCGATTTCTTATCTCTATGTTTTTTATACTAAAAGGCTCAAATAAGTTATTCATGAAGTTAGTCCTCCCTATAGATATGATATCCCCGGTTATTTCCATTTCTTATTCTATCACCATAATTGTTCACCGTTTTAGAGTTCTGTTCAAAAAACGTTATATATGTTACGAAAATTATAAACATTTCCTGCATATATAAGCTAACCCTTACGTATGATGGTTTTCTTCGAAACAAAGACAGGAATAAAAAAACTGCCCACCACAGTGGTGAGATTTTCCGGTAGCCAGTAGACTATTCAAGCCCGGTAATTATAGAAGCAATAAAAACAGGAAAGCCGAAGATACTAGCTCCTCAGCTTTCCTGGAAAATTATGGAGGCGACACCCGGATTTGTTACAAAGCCGTGGAACTCAGCCCCCGGAAATACTGTAAGTTAACATCCCGCATAGAAAGTTAATATTTGTTATTTAGGGTTATTACCACAAAAAAATCCGGTCGTTATTTACGAATAGTAAAAGTGTGCTTAGTAGTAATGGCGCGGGTTCCAACGTTTGACAACTAAACTCGCTTTTGAGAGGCATATGGCTCAAGTCTTGCCTCCACACCGCACCGTATACCACACACTGCGAGGATATCCGTACAAAGTTTAACTTTTAATAAAACGGGCCTAGATATCTAGGTTCGTTTTGTTTTTGATATTTACCTATCAGTTGTTTGGTGGAGGTGCGCCGCACACTGCCGCATACCAGACAACCTGAATCCACATTTGTCATTATTTTGTAGCGATTTATGCCATTAAACAAACATAAGAGCTAAGTTTTGGTTATTATAATAATGTTTATAATATAAAAACAAACAGTACAACCCCGTTGACAGTGAACAGCCCCCTGTCAAGTAGACAGTGGAAATAATAAAAATCCTAGACATCAATCATTTTCGTATGGTTGGTGTCTTTTTTATGCTGCTGAACTGTTAAGGTATTGTCTGTATTCCAATGGGGTCATACCATTTAATCTCTTCTGATAGCGATGACAATTGTAATAATTTATGTACTCTATGACGGCTGCTTCCAGCTCTTCATAGGTGGCGAATTTATGGAGATAATACATTTCCGATTTTATCATTCCCCAGAATGACTCCATCGGCCCATTATCAATGCAACGGGCTACCCTAGACATGCTTTGGGTCATACCTGCCTCGTCTAGTTTCTTCTTAAACAGCTTACTTGTATATTGGAAACCACGGTCACTATGAAAGAGGGGTTTCGCTTCCGGATAAGTTAGATGGGCCAGGTCAAAGGTTCTAAAAACGAGTTCATTGTTGTTGGAGTGTCCAAGGACATAAGAAACAATACTTTTATCTGCCAAATCAAGGATTGCGCTCAA
>LADP01000025.1 GCA_000961575.1 Peptococcaceae bacterium BRH_c8a | reverse complement strand
ATATCTTAGCGGAAACCTTGTGAAGATTGAGTTCATGATAGATCTGCTGGAGGAAAAGATAACCGCCGTTGAAGATGTGCTGTTGGTCTTTGGAAATTAATTTGGATGGTGAATACTTAACGATGACTTCACGCGATTGCTCTTTTTCTTTTTTGTTTAGCTCATCTATGTATGCTTTAGCCCATTTAATGGGTTCTTGCCCATTTAGTTTTTCCTGTAATTCAGCAACCGTTCCCAACTTTTCAACAACTCTGGTAGAACGTTTACCGTTTTCGTAAACGGATTGTATGACATAAAGTGAAGTAGCATTTTTAGACTTGGATATACTAAGTCGCACGGTAAGAAACCCCTCCAATCCCTTATATTATAACACATTACGCAAAATTACGCAACATCTATTGGAGAAAATTTGACAGTTTTCCAATAAAAAAAGCCCTGTTTTCAAGGCTTGCAGAGATTTCTATATTAAAGCAAGTGTCAAAGACCCGTGATGCAAATAAAACGTAATATAAAGGCTAAAAAGTAATTTTAGATGATAAAATAAATAATTGATTACTATTGATTTTTGTCCGTTAAATACGTATAATATTTTTACAGAATTTAATTAGGGGCAATGACGTCCCATTCAGGCCTGTTTACACAGGTTTGTCTGGGACGTTTTTATTTTTATCTAGACTTAACCCCAAAGACGGGGTTTACTCCAAACAGTAAAATTTAACCTAACATTTGGAGCGAAGACGATCCGGATGTTTACAGGGCAATGGAGCCCACCAGGCGTGTGTTGCGATACATACATGTCTAGTGGGCTTTGTTTTTTTATCAGACTTAATACGCACGAGAGGAAGGGTACTATGGGAAAAGTTGTTGTAAAACCGGAAGTCTGCATTGGGTGTCATTTATGTGAGGTATGGTGCGCCGTAGCTCATTCCAAATCTAAAAATATTATTAAGGCCTTTCTCTACGAGGATACCAAACCCCTGCCCAGAGTAATCGTGGAGGAAAATTTGCCGGTGACTTTTGCCTGGCAATGCCGGCACTGCCAGGAACCCGACTGCGTGACCGCCTGCATCAGTGGGGCACTGACCAAAAACCCGGTCTCCGGGCATGTGGAGCACGATAGTTCAAAATGCGTGGGCTGCTACAGCTGCGTGCTAACCTGCCCTTATGGCAGTATTTTAATCAACGAGCAAAAACGGGAGATTATCAAATGCGACCTGTGCGCCGGCCTGGAAACAAGGTACTGTGTCAGCCACTGCCCCAACGAGGCACTTATATACGTTGAAGATTAGGCAGTTAATTAATTTACAGGCTTGGATTGCTTGAAATCCTGTAACTTTAAACTCTTGATGGAGGAGATTTTTTAATGAAGAAATTTGATTACCTAATCATCGGGAACTCGGCCGGGGCCGTGGGTTGTATAGAAGGACTCAGAAGCATAAGCAAACAGAGTTCTATTGGCCTAATCGCCGAAGAGGAACACCACGTTTACTCAAGAGCCCTGATTCCTTACTATTTATCCGGCGCCATCGGCCGGGATCAGATGTACTATCGACCGGTTAACTTTTACCAAAACGCCGGGGTCACCCTGCTGGGCGGCCAAAAAGCCACCGCCCTGGATCTGGAGCGCAAGGAAGTTGAACTGGCCGGCGGTGACAAGATTGGCTATGGCAAACTACTCCTGGCCACCGGTGGCAAACCTATCTACCCGCCCATGGACGGCTTAGATAAAAAAAATGTTTTTAGTTTTCACAGTTTTAATGACCTGCTGGGTATTGAGAAACTTCTGACCCAATCCAAAAACGCAGTTGTCCTGGGCGGCGGGGTCATTGGCCTGATGGCGGCCGAGGTGCTGAAAAAACGAGGTCTGGCCGTGTGGGTGCTGGAACTGGCCGACCGAGTACTGGCCCCGGTAGTTGACGAAACCACCTCGGGCATCATCGAGGCCACCCTACGTAAAGCCGGAGTAGAGCTTTGCACCAACAACACCATCGCGCAAATCCAAGGTGGCGAGCTGGTGGAAAGCATCACCTTAAAGGACGGCACGGTTATCCCTTGTGATCTGTTAATTGTAGGTATCGGTGTCCGCCCCAGGACCGAACTGGCCGAGGGAACCGCCATCAAGGTTGACCGGGGTATCCTAGTTGACCGGCAAATGCAAACTTCAGTACCCGATGTGTACTCCTGCGGCGACTGTGCCTCTATTTACAATTTTGTCACCGGTCAAACCCAGCCCTTGCCGCTATGGCCCAATGCCTATCTGGGCGGCCGGATTGCCGCCTTCAACATGGCCGGCATCAAACGCCAGTTGGTGGCCGGTGCCAGTATGAATGCCATGCATTTCTTGAACGTAAACCTGATTAACGCTGGGGTTAACGTCACAGACCAGAACAGCGACCAGTGGCACATCATTAGTAAACTGGAACCGGATAACCAGGTATACCGCAAATTTATCCTGGGTAAGCACGGGGCGATAAACGGGTTTGTCCTGGTGGGACAGATAAAACGGGCCGGAATATTGCTTAACCTGATGCGCAAGAAAGTGGATGTACGGGGTTTTCAAGACCGCTTGCTGGATGAAAACTTTGGTTACGGCAGCATCCCGGATGAATTGCGGTGGCAGTTGTTAAAAGACGAAGTGATTTTAGGGGTGATGTAGATTATGAGGCAGCAGGATCACCAGAGCGAGCGGTTTACACCAGACAAAGAAATGCAAGCCTGTGGGCTTTTCGGCGTGATGGATACTACCGGCAAACGGTTTGGCGGCGACATGGCCATTAAGGCTATTAAAAACATGAAGGTTAGGGGCAACGGCCTGGGCGGTGGATTTGGGGTGTACGGTATTTACCCTGATTACCAAGAATACTACGCTTTTCACGTGATGTACCAAGATAAAAACCAGGCTGCTAAACGCCTGGTGGAAGAATACCTAAAGCAGAATTTTTATGTGGTCTATGACGAAGAGATCCCCACTGACCCGGGAGTGAAAGTTTTTCAACCACCCCTGGTGTGGAGATATTTCGTATCCCCACCGCCTCGAAAAAAGGGAACCGAAGAAAATCTGACCGACGACGAGTACGTGGTCAATAAGGTAATGTCTGTAAACATTAATATAGAAGACGCCTATGTGTTTTCATCGGGTAAAAACGTGGGTGTATTTAAAGGCGTGGGTTTCCCGGAAGAAGTAGCCGCCTACTTCATGCTGGATAAATTGTACCAGGGGTACCTATGGACTGTGCACAGTCGTTTTCCAACCAACACGCCGGGGTGGTGGGGCGGCGCGCACCCTTTCGGTATCCTGGACTGGACCGTGGTACACAACGGTGAAATTTCTTCTTACGGCACCAACCGCAGATTTCTGGCCATGCACGATTATTATTGTACGCTGTATACCGACACCGAAGTAGTGGCGTACGCTGTCGACCTGTTAATGCGCAAACAAGGCCTGCCCATTGAGGTGGTCAGCAAAATATTCGCCCCTCCCCTATGGGATGCCATCAAACTAATGAGCGAAAAGGAAAAGAAACTTTATACTACCCTGCGTACGGTATACGCCCCGCTGCTGCTCAACGGGCCGTTTACCATCATCGTGGCCCATCATAATGAAATGATCGGGCTTACGGATAGGATCCGGCTCCGCCCCATAACGGCCGGCTCCAAAGGTGACCTGGTGTTCCTTTCCTCTGAGGAAGGAGCGATCAGGGCGGTTTGTCCGGATCTAGACATGGTCTGGACGCCGCCCGGCGGCGAACCGGTAATAGTGCGGTTAAATTCCAAGGACCACTTATTAAGTACCAATAAATCCATTTGAGGGTGATAAATATGTATTCATTTCAATTACCCGAGTTTATAATCGACAGGGCAGCAGACAGGTGTATTCGCTGCCGGGTCTGCGAAAGACAGTGTGCTAACAAGGTACACAGTTATGACGCCGAGCTGGATCGAATGTTTAGCGGGGAAAAAGATTGCGTGGGCTGCCAGCGCTGCGTGGTACTGTGTCCGACCCTGGCCTTAAACGTCAGGCCCCGGACATCCGATTACCGGCCCAACGCCAGCTGGACCCGGGACAAAATGCAAAATCTGAAAAAACAGGCCCAAACCGGCGGTGTAATCCTTACCGGCAGCGGCAACGACAAGCCTTACCGCATTTACTGGGATCACTTGGTACTTAACGCCTCCCAGGTAACCAACCCCTCCATCGACCCGCTACGGGAGCCGATGGAACTTAAAACATACCTGGGCCGCAAACCGGACAGCGTTAAAATCACCCGCTGCGCAGACGGGTTCGAGGTGGAAACCGAGTCTTTCCCCAACGTGGCCATACCAACGCCCCTGGTGTTTTCGGCGATGTCATACGGGGCTATCAGTTACCCGGCTTACCTATCCCTGGCCGCGGCCGCCAAAGAACTCGGCACCCTTTTTAACACCGGTGAAGGCGGGCTGCCTGAGCACATGCGCCGGGAGTACGGCGGCAATGCCATTGTGCAGTGCGCCAGTGGTCGTTTTGGTGTGGACGCTGATTATCTGAATAACGCACAAATTATTGAAATTAAAATTGGTCAGGGCGCCAAGCCCGGTATCGGAGGCCACCTGCCCGGGGAAAAAGTGCTGGCCAATATCTCGGAAACCAGAATGATTCCCATTGGCACCGACGCATTATCACCGGCGCCCCAGCATGATATTTATTCCATCGAAGACTTATCGATGCTGATATACGCTTTAAAAGAGGCCAGCAATTACGAAAAACCGGTATCGGTAAAAATAGCCGCGGTGCACAACGTGGCCGCCATTGCCTCGGGCATTGTCCGGGCCGGAGCAGATATTGTAGCCATTGACGGTTTCCGGGGCGGCACCGGGGCGGCACCACAGACCACCAGGGACAACGTGGGCATCCCCTTGGAATTAGCCCTGGCGGCGGTGGACAAGAGACTACGGGAAGAAGGCATCAGGAATAAGTGTTCTATAATGGTTGCGGGAGGCATCCGGTGCTCGGCCGATGCCATTAAAGCCATAGCGCTGGGCGCCGATGGCGTATACGTTGGTACTGCCGCCCTGATTGCCATGGGCTGCACTCTGTGCCAGAAATGCTATACCGGTAAATGCAACTGGGGCATCACCACCCAGGATCCTTTCCTGATTAAACGTTTAAACCCTGAACTCACCACCCAAAGGCTGGTTAACCTGATGCAGGCCTGGAGCCATGAAATCCAAGAGATGCTGGGAGGCATGGGCATCAACGCCATTGAAAGCCTGCGGGGCAACCGGGACCACTTGCGTGGCATTGGGCTGGAGGATTGGGAACTAAACGTGCTGGGAGTAAAAGGAGCGGGGGAATAAACCATGCAAATTAAATTTGGTTATCGCGATAATTTCCTGTGCGAAATTCGGCCTACCGGACTGTTATGTTCGGAATGTATGTACATTGACGGCAGCACGGCTGTGATTGAGGCCCGGGATTTAAAACATAAAGAAGTTAACGACCTCTGCCGGGAGGCCATGCTAAGCGGTGTTTCGAAAATAATTATCAATAATGTATTCGGGCAGCGGTACATCGGCACCCGCCTGTATAATCCCGACGGGCAACACAAAGTCACTATCACCATCAACAAGTTCCCGGGTAACGACCTGGGCATCTTCCTGGACGGACACCGGATTATTGTCAACGGCAACGCCCAAGATGGGGTAGGCAATACCATGAATGAAGGAGAAATCATCGTTCACGGTCGGGCCGGAGATGTTGTAGCGATGGCGATGCGGGGGGGCAAGATTTTTGTTCGTGACAACGTGGGCTACCGGGCCGCCATCCACATGAAGGAGTACCGGGACAAATTGCCGGTGCTGGTAATAGGCGGCACGGCCCAGGACTTCATGGGGGAATACTTGGCCGGCGGGGTGGTAATTATGTTGGGCCTGGGTCTGAAGGAGAACGAAAACCACCGGGCTAACTACATCGGCACCGGTATGCACGGCGGCGTTATTTACCTGCGGGGTCATGTGGAACCGCATCAGTTGGGTAAAGAGGTGGGGGTTCGTGAGTTGGATGATCTTGACTGGCAAGTACTACAAACGCACGTCCATGAATACTGCCGCCACTTTAGTAAAGAACCGGCTGAAATTTTAAACGGTAAATTCATTAAATTGCTGCCCGTTTCCAGGCGGCCCTACGGGAACATCTACGCTTATTAATATCGTAGGGGCACCCGCGAGGGGTGCCCCTACCTCGTTTAGGTGAAATAACGGACAGTTAACAAACGGAAACTTTGTACTCCCGCAGCCAGATGTCCAGCTGAATCAGATAAGCAAAAAGCTGCGGCCCGGTCATTAATTGACCGTACCAGGGTCTGGTGAAGGAAGCGCCGCTTGCACTGAGTAACTCCTTGACCCGGGCAACATTAATGAACCGCAGCAGCGGGGAGGCGGGATCATTTAGAATTTGCTCCAGCCAACTGCGTACCGCCTCGGTGTAAGCCGGGTTATGGGTTTTGGGGTACGGACTTTTGCGCCTGGACAGAACTTCCTCGGGCACCACCCCGGCCATAGCCCGCCTAAAAATGCCCTTTTCTATCCCGCCCGTATTTTTCATGGCCCAGGGGATATTCCATACATATTCCATTAACCGGTGGTCACAAAAGGGCACCCGCACTTCCAGCCCCAGCGCCATACTCATGCGGTCCTTCCGGTCAAGTAATGTAGCCATGAACCAGTTAATGGTTAGGTAAAGCAATTCCCGTACCCTGGCTTCCAGGGTGGTTTCACCGGGCAAGTAAGGCACATCATCTAATGTCTCTTGGTAACGTCGGCTTAGGTATTCCTTGGGCCGAATCATATTCATTATTTCAGGTTCCAATAAACTCATTCTTTCGTCGATCATGTGCACCCAGGGAAAAGAAGCGTCGTTGAGCGCTTCCTTTTTATGAAACCAGGGATAACCGCCAAAAATTTCGTCAGCGCACTCACCAGACAAAGCAACGGTAGCATCCTGCTTAATGGCGCGGCAGAATAGGTACAATGATGAATCCACGTCGGCCATACCCGGTAGATCCCGGGCCCTAACTGCCATTGCCAATGAATCTACCAGTTCCGGTGTGTCAATATAAAAGGAATGGTGCACGGTACCAAGGTGTTCTGCAACCCGGTTTACCCACTGGGTATCGGAGTTGGGCTGGTATAGGCTCGGCTTGAAATAACGTTCATTGTCCACGTAATCAATAGAATAGGTATGGATAGGCCCTTGCCTGCTGTCGTTAAAGGCGAAAGCAGCATAGGCTGTAATGGCGCTGGAGTCTATACCCCCGGAAAGCAGTGTGCATACCGGTACATCCGCCACCAACTGCCGTTCCACGGTGTCTTTAAAAAGAGCTCGTACTTTTCCCACTGTGGTTTCTAAATCGTCCTCGTGTGGCAGGCTTTGCAGTTTCCAATAGCGGCGCATGTGCATACCACCTTGGTCAAACCTAAGGCAGTAACCGGGCTTTACCTCGTCAATATCCCGAAATACGCCGTGGCCGGGTGTACGGCCCGGAGACATAATCAGTACTTCAGCCAGTCCTTCGGCATTAATTTCAGGGTGTATTTCCGGGTGGACCAGCAGCGCCTTCAGCTCGGAACCGAAAATTAAATGGTCGTTTCGTACGTTGTAAAAGAGAGGCTTTACACCCAACCGGTCCCGGGCCATAAATAATTTACGTTCTGCTTCTTCCCAAACCGCAAAGGCAAAAATACCGTTTAATCGTTCCACGCAATCTTCGCCCCACTGGATATACGCAACAAGCAGCACTTCGGTATCCGAGTGCCCCCTAAAAGTATATCCCAATGCCTCCAGATCCCTGCGCAGTTCCGGTGTATTGTACAACTCTCCGTTGTATACCAGCACAAATTGTCTTTCTCCACATTGGCGGATCATGGGCTGGGCCCCGCCTTTCGGATCCACTACAATCAAACGGCGGTGAGCAAAAGCAGCGTGCCGTGAATACCAAAACCCTTCGGCATCAGGTCCTCTGTTAGCCAGGGTTCTGCCCATCGCCTCCAAAACTGATTTTTGCCCGGTAAGATCCCTACCCCAGTCAATCCAGCCTGCAATTCCGCACATCGAATCTATCCCTCCCCGTATAGAGTAAAAAAGACACATTACTCGATAGCCAGTGGTGATTAATGTATTCATGGCCTATTTGACAAAATAAATAGACGCCCACCATTAATAATCAAAAGGCGGGCGCCATTGCCGGAACCGGAAAGATACCACAACATCCCGGTAGCCTTAGTATAGACTATGACCGAATGCATAGTTTGGTTCACAAGGCTGAGAATTTAATTGAATAGGCTGATAATTAGAACATTTGTATTTTGTATACAATATACTTGATTAGACCACTTTTTTCTAGTATACTTACCTCAAAATAATAGAAGGTGATACTATGAAGGACGCAAAAATGATTAAGGCTCCTTGTGAAACATGTTTACACAAAAACGGGATCGATTGTTTCAGTTCGCTGGCTTTAATGAAAACTGCACTTTCCATGGAAGCAGAACTGTATAATCATGGTGTACAAAAGTTGGTTTCCACTTTTACCTTGCCCTGCAGCGATTATGTCAACGAAAACGAATATTTGCAGAAAAAATATAAAAAAATCGTATAGCTTTAGGCAGGAAAAGACTATAGCAAACCCTTAAATGGCAGCAGACTCCTGCCTCAAATCCTAATCTGCGCCCTTTAATAACCTCACAATATTACTCAGAGGTTATTTTTTATGTCCAGCACTCAACGGTTTTTATAAATTAATACTTAAAATTTTGTATTTAATGTTACTGAACGAGATATTTAGATCCACAATGTCGCCAACTTTTTTTAACAATAAAGCCTTACCTAACGGTGAGAAAATCGACACATCCCCAAATTTTATGCTTTCTTCAAGAGGGCTTACCAATTTGAAGTGCTTAAAAATCTGATTACACATATCTTCGACCTCAATCTCACAACCAATAATTATAAAAGGGAGTTTTCTATCTTCAGTATTCTTTTTGTCAACAATACGCAAAAGTTGGTTTATTTGCTTGATATATTCTTCAAGCAAACAAATTATTTCAGTCCGTTCAACATGACTCGATTTTGAAAAAAACTGATCAATAAGGATATCTTGTTCCTCTTCCAACTTAACTAAATTTTTAATAATATTTTCAAATGTTTGTATTGAGATAATATATTTATCCATTTTTAACCTTCCAACAGTAAACCATAAAATGTAAAATAATATTAAAACACAAATGGGTATTTCACTAGCCAGTGAAATACCCATTTTTACATTAAATTTAGTAAAATTATAGTTATTTAATCAAGCATTGTCAAATGTTTAAAGGACTACCAAACTTGACCTACAAGTCAAAATCGCCGGCTGCCTCCGGTTGGTAAAGAATTTTTGCCACTTTCAGATGAACCAAACCATCTGGAACTTTCCATTCAATGACTTCTCCCTCACGGTAACCTAAAATTGCTGTCCCCACAGGGGCCAGTACAGAAATTTTATATTCCGCCAGGTCGGCATCAGCGGGGTAAACTAAAGTATAAATCATTTCCTCTTCGGTTTCTAAATCCCGCAACAATACTTTTGAATTCATGGTAATTACATCGTGGGGAATCTTTTCAGAAGCCACTACTTGAGCCAGATTTAGTTCCTGTTCAAGGTTTCTAAGGTATTCTTTGCTACCTGGTTCAAATTCCTTTGCTCCATCAATAAGTTTCTGTAATCTTTCTTTGTCCATCTGGGTAATAAATATTTGCCTTGACATTGTTTATCTACCTTTCTCGACTCCAGTTTCTGAATAAAAAAGTACAAAAACATACGGCGAATACATTAATGAGGTAATCGCCGACCATCTGAAATATTTACCTATTAAAATCATTATATATTTTATTTATTCCCTAGTAAAGCCCAAGATCTTATATGGATTACTGTCAAATACCAAACCTCACTATTGTAATATTTTTGCAAAGAACTGTTCATATTTTTTTAAGCTCTATTTGGGATAATAACCTCATATTGTTTTCTTCAGGAGGTTACTTTTTATGGCTAACAGGCTCGCCAATGAAAAAAGCCCGTATCTGCTGCAGCATAAAAACAACCCGGTGGACTGGTATCCCTGGGGAGATCCGGCCTTTGCGGAGGCTCAAAAGCGTAATTGCCCGGTTTTTCTAAGTATTGGGTATTCTACCTGCCATTGGTGCCATGTCATGGAGCGGGAATCCTTTGAGGATCAGGAAGTAGCTGATTATCTTAACCGGCACTTCGTTTCGATTAAGGTGGATCGAGAGGAGCGCCCCGATATTGACCATATTTATATGACCGTCTGCCAAGCCCTTACCGGGCAAGGCGGTTGGCCGCTGACCGTACTACTAACCCCGGATAAAAAACCTTTTTTCGCGGGCACCTATTTCCCCAAGCGTACCAAGTGGGGCCGGTCAGGTCTGCTGGATATCCTGGAGCAGGTGACCGCCAAGTGGCAAAAGGATCGGGATGCGATCACCCGGGCGGGTGATCAGATCGTGGAGCAGTTACAATTTAATCCGCAGGGTGCTGATACCGGACTGGATCCGGGGGAAATTGCGGAGCAATGCTTTAACGAATTGCGTAGCGCATTTGACCGCCAACATGGGGGATTTGGTGCGGCCCCCAAATTCCCCACCCCCCACAACATCATATTTTTGTTGCGCTACTGGAAAAGCTCAGGCCATGATGAAGCTTTAGCGATGGCTGAAAAGACGCTGCAATCTATGTTTCGGGGCGGCATTTACGACCATGTGGGTTTCGGTTTTGCCCGTTATTCCACAGACCAGTACTGGTTGGTGCCGCATTTCGAAAAGATGCTTTATGATAATGCGTTGTTGGCACTGGCTTTCTTGGAAGCTTACCAAGCCACCAATAACGATTTTTATGCCCGGGTAGCCAGTGAGATCTTCACCTATGTACTCCGGGACATGACGCACCCGGAAGGCGGTTTTTATTCCGCCGAGGACGCTGACTCCGAAGGAGTTGAGGGCAAGTTTTACGTTTGGACCCCCACCGAGGTGGAAGAAGTGATTGGCGAGGGCAAGGGCCGCATCTACAACCGGGTTTACGAAATCACCCCCAATGGTAATTCTGAAGGGCACAGTATACCCAACTTAATCAGCGGTTTGCCATCCGAGAGGGCCCCGGAACTGGGCCTGGAGCCGGAAAAGCTGGTTACTATGCTGGAAGAAGCCCGCCAAAAACTTTTTGTGCACCGGGAAAAGAGGGTGCACCCACATAAGGATGACAAGATACTCACTGCTTGGAACGGGTTGATGATTGCCGCCCTGGCCCGGGGCGCGGCGGTATTGGGCCAGGGCAACTTATTAGAAGCGGCGCAAAAAGCAGAGGCGTTTATCCGCGGCAAACTAATCAGGGCAGACCGCCGTCTTTTAGCCCGTTACCGAGATGGCGAAGCAGCCTATGAAGCCTACCTGGATGATTACGCATTTATGACCTGGGGGCTGATTGAGCTGTACCGGGCCACTTTTAAACCCGAATATCTGGTGCGGGCGGTTGAATTGGTCGGGCAAACCAGGGACTTATTCTGGGATGCCCAAAAGGGCGGTTTTTTCTTTTACGGCAGCGATGCCGAACAACTTATTGCCCGTCCCAAGGAAGTGTACGACGGGGCTCTTCCGTCGGGTAACTCGGTGATGGCACTGAACATGCTCGTGCTGGCCGCTACCACCGGGGACACCGAAATGGAAGATACCGCCCGGCATCTAATCAACACTTTTGCCGGCACCATAGCAGAGCACCCGCAAGGTTACACCTACTTTGTCACCGCCCTGCTTTTTTCTGCCGGTGCCGTGACCGGTGTTACCGTGTCCGGGGATCGCGACGACCAGGCCGTGCAGGAAATGCTGGATATGTCACAACAACGTTACAATCCGGATACCGTTTTTATTTATTACCCCGGTGACGAAGAAAGAAAGGCGCTCGAAAACCTGGCCCCCCACATAAAGGAGCGACGCCCGGTAAACGGGCGGGCCGCAGCATATGTTTGCCGTGACCGGGCCTGCCGTGAACCGATTACTGAATCTGCTATGCTGGCCGAATTGCTACAATAATTTAAAATTTTTATTACCGGCGTAGCTTGACCCCTGCTTGTGCTAATTTAACCGGACGTGTTAAAATTGTTTACTGACTCCGGGTGGTAGGGGTGGTGCTATGCTTGGAACACGATTAATTATTGCCGATGCAGATAAAGCCTTGCACCAGCAATTAATAGACATATTACAGAGGTCTGGTTTTCTGGTGATAGCCGAATCCAATGACGCCAGAAGCGCATTGCAGGCATCACTTAAGCTCGAACCTGATGCCATTATTATAGACGACGACCTGCCGGGTGGTAGTTTGACCCTGGCCCGGGAAATAAAAGACCACCGCCTGGCGCCGGCCTTGATTGTAACCTCTTATTCCGATCGGGACATGGCTGAAATAGCCCGGTCAGCTGGCGTATACGGGATGATTGTCAAACCTTTGCAGGAAGCCGGAGTACTACCCGCCATTGAAGTTGCCCTAAATTTTTTTAATCATATTGCGGCTCTGGAAGGCGAAATAAAAAACATTAAAAAGGATTTAGAGAACCGCAAGATTGTGGAACGGGCCAAGGGATTATTGATGGAAGCCCACGGCATGACCGAAAAAGAAGCTTTCCGGTACCTGCAGCGCCGCAGCATGGATAAATGCGTACCCATCACCAAAATAGCAAAAAACATTATTGTGACCTTGCAAAAATAATGATATATTTAACTATAGGCAACAAGTATACAGTATTTTTTTGTATTACAGGTTGATTTTTTTTCTGATCGCTCTATACTATTAAATGTGGATGTAATATTTTTGGGGCAATGGCGTCCCTTCAGGCATGCAATTAGCAGGTCTGTTGGGGCGTTTTTATTTTGCCCAAAAATCTTGCGCCCCAGGGAGGTTAATATTGTGGGAACATTTACCAAACAAGAGGTCATTGAGAAAGCAGAAGAGCACAACGTCAAGTTTATTCGTCTGCAATTTACAAATATGTTTGGTGCCTTAAAGAACATCGCTATTACTGTAGACGAACTGCCCAGGGCATTGGAAGGGCAGATTAGTTTCGATAGTTCAGTAATCGAAGGCTTTGTCGGCCGTCTCGAGTCCGATATCCTGCTGAGCCCGGATCCTTCAAGTTTCGTGATCTTTCCGTGGCGCCCGCGAGAAGGGGCAGTGGCCAGGTTAACCTGTGACGTATTAAACCCGGACGGCACACCTTTTGGCGCGTGTTCACGTTCCAACTTGAAAAAAAACCTGGCCGTGGCGGAACAGATGGGCTTTCAACTGCAGGTAGGAGCAGAAATAGAATTTTTCCTGTTCCAAACCGAAGAAGCCGGCAAGCCCACCGTAACTACCCACGACCAAGCGGGATACTGTGACCTTACTCCCGTGGACATGGGCGAAAACGCTCGGCGGGACATGGTACTGACACTGCAGGAAATGGGATTTGATGTTTCGTCATCTCACCACGAGATTGCTCCAGGCCAACACGAGATTTTTCTTAAAGACGACGACGCTCTGGCTATGGCAGATAGTATTACCACGTTTAAGTTCGTAGTCCGCACCATTGCCCAGAGGCACGGCCTACATGCCACTTTCATGCCTAAACCGGTAGCCACAGTTAACGGATCGGGCTTACATCTGCAACTATCACTGTGGCAAAACGATAAAAACGTTTTTTACCAGCAATCCGCTAAAGACGGCCTGAGTAAAGTAGCCAGGCAATTCATAGCCGGCCTTATTGACCACGCCGGAGCCCTTACTGCCGTGGCCAACCCGCTGATTAACTCCTATAAACGGATCTCAGCCAACGATTTGGCCCCGGTGTTGGCAGGTTGGTCTCAAATTAACCGCAGCGCTATGATTCGCGTACCAGCCTGGCGTGGCGCTGATACCAGGGTTATACTACGCAGTCCGGATCCGGCCAGCAACCCCTATCTGGTAATGTCTTCAACACTGCAATCAGGTCTGGATGGCATCAAACGTAAGCTGTCCCTACCCGAACCGCTGTCTGAAGATATACCGTCCTGGGAGATTAAGAATATCATCCGGAAAATGGGCTTGCCCCGCAACCTGGAAAGTGCTCTTAAAACGCTTGCTACCGACGATGTAGTCATGCAGGCGCTGGGTAAACACATCCATGGACGCTATTTGGACAGTAAGGAAATTGAGTGTGAAAATTTTCAAAACCATGTACACCAGTGGGAGTTGGATGAGTATCTGCGCAATTATTAGATTTTAAATTAGATTATCAATAGCTTACGAAAGGGGGCAAAAAAAACGAGGAGGTGCAAAATAACGCAGTTCACCGTACATAAATAGCAGGTGATTGCGTACTTAACTGGTTTACAAAATAGAAATTACAGAAAAAAAGACCGGAACAAAAAAGAGAGAAAAAATTTATTGTACATTTGGAGGATGGATAAATGACCTTTAGTAATGGAGTCAACGCTAGCGCGGCAACCCTAACTCGTTTACGCACCGGGGAAAGCAAATGTCCTTTTAGTGGGATGTGTGTAACCTGCCTTGACGGGTGCCCTGGTTTATGCGAAATAGGCAAATCTTCAATCAGGGGTAAAGAAGTGCTTTACCCCCAGCCTTTTGGAAAATCCACTTCAGCGTCCCAAAAAGACTATCCAGTTGATTATTCACATTTTAATATCATGGGCACCGCTGTCGGCGCCTTTGGGATTGAAGCCGACTCCGACAAGGCTATTTTCCCCGCGGTCAGCCTGGAAAGTTCCGTAGGTGCCGGTGGAGAAATTAAACTAGACCTGCCCATAGTGGTGGCCGGTATGGGTTCCACCGATATTGCCGCCAACAACTGGCCGCACCTGGCGGCGGGTGCCGGTATTTGCGGTGTCGGCATTGTCATTGGTGAAAATGTTTGCGCTATGGATCCCAATTCAGAAATCAAAAACGGCCGGATTATTCACTCACCCAACATGGCCAAGCGCATTAGCGATTTCCAAAACTGGAAAAACGGCAGCGGGTTTATCGCCGTGCAGGCCAACGTGGAAGATACCGCGCTGGGTGTGCAGGAATACGTGATCGACAAACTGGGTGTAGATGCGGTCGAGCTAAAATGGGGCCAGGGCGCTAAAGATATCGGCGGTGAAGTTAAACTAAATTCCCTGGAAAGGGCGCTGCAGCTAAAGGGACGCGGTTACATCGTACTACCGGATCCCGAAAACCCGCAGGTACAAGAAGCTTATAAGGCCGGGGCGTTCGAAGAATTTGAGCGTCATTCCCGCATTGGTTTTGTGGAGTACGAAACATTTATGGCCCGGGTGGAAACGCTGCGCAATGCCGGTGCCAAATACGTCATGCTCAAGACGGGCGCTTATCGACCCGCCGACCTGGCCCGGGCAGTCAAGTACGCCTCAGACGCCAGACTGGACTTGTTAACAGTGGACGGAGCCGGTGGTGGTACCGGTATGAGCCCCTGGCGGATGATGAACGAATGGGGCGTACCCACTGTGTATCTGCAGGCTTTACTGGTTAAGTGCCTTGATCGGCTTGCGGCCCGGGGTGCCTACGTACCGCCTGTAGCCATAGCCGGCGGATTTACCCTGGAAGACCATATGTATAAAGGTCTGGCCATAGGTGCTCCCTATACCAAAGCCATCGGCATGGCCCGTTCCGCGTTGAGCGCCGCGATGGTGGGCAAAACCGTTGGTGAAGCCATTAAAAACGGCAAGGTGCCTAATGAATATAAGAAATACGGAGATAAAATCGAGCAAGTCTTTGTCGCTGCCGAGGATCTTAAAAACATTCTGGGCCCGGATGCATTTAGCGAATTGCCCGTGGGTGCCATCGGCGTGTACAGCTATTTCGGGCGCCTGGCCCAGGGACTAAGGCAATTCATGTGCGGATCACGCAAATTCGGCCTGGAGCACATCACCAGAAACGATTTGGTATCCCTCACCAGGGAGGCAACTGATATTACAGGCATTAGCTACGTGATGGATTGCGACGCCGCGGAAGTGGAAGAAATCCTGGGCTAACATAAATTAAGTATTGCGTTTATTAAAATAGCTAGTTTATAATAAGATAAGTTTAAAAAGTATTTGATACAATGATGTATCAAAAAAACGGCAACGATGCCCTCAACAGGAGTAATCCTGTTCTGAGGGCATTTATATTCTCCGATTCTTACACAGGAGGAAAACTCCATGAATGAATATAGAATCGTTCTGGCGGACGCTGATACTACCTGGAGCAAAAACATCAAGGCCATGTTAAACAAGAGCGGCTATTGGGTAGTAGGTGAGGCCGTAGACGGTGTAAGCGCGCTGAAAATGATCCGCAGCAGACAGCCTGACCTGCTGATCATTGACGCATCCCTGCCCGGTATGGACGGGTTACAAATAGCCAGGATTGCGCACGAGGACAAATTGGCCCCGGTAGTGGTCACATCTTCATCAAGTCACCAGGGGATTATGGAAAAGGCCAGGGAAGCCAAGGTATACGCCCTGCTTTTTAAACCGGTAAGTGAATCTTCTTTACTGCCGGCCGTTGAACTGGCTCTGGTTAACTACCAGGAAGTAATTAACCTGGAGCGAAACATCAAAGATTTAAAGGAAACGCTGGAAACCAGAAAACTGGTGGAAAGGGCTAAGGGGATCTTGATGGAAAGCATGGGCCTCACCGAACCGGAATCGTTCCGCCGCATGCAGCGGCAGAGCATGAACCAACGGGTTTCCATGCGGGTGGTAGCAGAGGCGGTTATTATGTCTTATGAATTAAAAAAGTAAAACATCTAATTAAAATATCTATATGAAGAATCTAAATCCTTCGAAACTAACGCTCAGGATGACAAATAAAAGCATGACTGAGCAAATAATCATGATTAATGCCTTTTTTGCACTGTTTGTGATATACTGTAAACTGGTGAATATTCAACACCCGGGGCAATGGAAACGTAAGATATTTGCCCTGGCATAGCACAAAGAGAGGTGTCTTTGACAGTGCCCTTACTAACCAGTGATGACGTGCGCAATCTGGCCAAAGAATACGGCGTAAAATTTGTACGCCTGCAGTTCACTGATATTTTCGGGGTATTAAAGAATGTTTCAATTACCGTAGAGCAGCTTGACAAGGCCCTGGATAATGAATTGATGTTTGACGGTTCTTCTATTGAAGGTTTTGTACGCATTGAGGAATCCGATATGTACCTGCGCCCCGACCCCTCAACCTTTGTTGTTTTCCCCTGGAAACCACGGGACGGGGCGGTGGCACGTTTAATTTGCGACATCTACAATTCTGACGGCACTCCCTTTATCGGCGACCCGCGCTATGTGCTGCGCCGGGCCATTGCCGATGCTGAGGAAATGGGTTATACCATGAACGTTGGCCCGGAAGCCGAGTTCTTTTTGTTCCAATTGGACAGCGATAACAAACCTACCACCATCACCCACGACCAGGCCGGTTACTTTGACCTGACTCCGGTAGATTTTGGCGAAAACGCCCGCCGGGATATGGTACTGACTCTGGAGCAGATGGGTTTTGAAATTGAAGCCTCCCACCATGAAGTTGCCCCCGGGCAGCACGAAATCGATTTTAAATTTTCCGATGCCCTGGACATCGCCGATAAAATTGTTACCTTCAAGTTTGCGGTGCGTACCATTGCCCAGCGTCACGGGTTGCACGCCACTTTCATGCCCAAGCCTATTTTTGGCATCGCCGGTTCAGGTATGCACCTAAACCAGTCACTAATGAAGAACGGACAAAACGCGTTTTACGACCCCGATAACGATAACCAACTTAGCAAAGACGCTATGTATTACATTGGCGGTCTGATGAAGCATATCCATGCCATTACTTCAGTTATCAATCCTACCGTGAACTCTTACAAGCGACTGGTTTCAGGATATGAAGCACCTGTTTACATTGCCTGGTCATATCGTAACCGCAGCCCGCTAATCAGGGTTCCGGCCAAACGGGGTCAGTCTACCCGCATCGAACTGCGCAGCCCGGATCCATCATGCAATCCTTATCTGGCCCTGGCCGTGTGCTTAAAAGCCGGCCTGGACGGCATCAAAAACCGCATTGAGCCGCCTGAGTCATGTGACCGTAATATTTACGAACTAACCACGAGTGAGCGTTTGGAGCTAGGCATCGACACGCTGCCGGATAGCCTGCAGCAGGCCATGCGTTGCCTGGCCAAAGACGAAGTAATTAAGGAAGCGCTTGGCCCGCATGTATTAGCCCGTTATATGGAAGCCAAACAAATTGAATGGGATGCTTACCGGATGCAGGTGCACTCTTGGGAATTGCAGAACTATCTAAATAAGTTTTAGTCTTCTCAAAACACCGCTTTTGACCAGGAAATTTGTAACAGGAAAGATAAAAAGCAGGCCGGTGTATTTGCTTAAGGCCTGCTTTGTGTTGTAGTCCAGTTTTTTTTCCTGTGATGCCGTGATTATTTATGGTAAAATTGATTTTATAAATACTGCCGATTGAGTTTTGCGGCAATCGGCTACTTGAAACATGGGAGGCTGCAGCATATGACTCATACGCTTGCCGTACTGGTTTTGAACAAGCCCGGAGTGCTGGCCCGTATTGCGGGTCTTTTAAGCAGGCGCGTTTTCAATATAGAAAGCATCGCCGCGGGCTACACCGAAGAACCGGACATTACCCGGATTACCATCGTGGTTAACGGCGACGAAAGGGTTCTGGAACAAGTAATCCACCAATTGGGTAAACTTGTGGATGTAATCAAAATTACTAAAATCGAAGAACGCGATTCCATTGAAAGGGAACTGGCCCTGATTAAGGTTCAAGCAGACCCTGCTAAACGCAGGGACATTGTGGATATCGTGGAAATTTTTAGAGCTAACGTGGTGGACGTGGGCAAAGAAACAATGGTCATTCAAATCATCGGTGATGAGCAGAAAATCACCGCTTTTACTCATGTCCTGGAACAGCAAGGAATCGTAGAAATGGTTCGAACCGGTAAAATCGGTCTCTCTCGCCAACCCCGTGCGGCCAAGGATGAGATATAAGGCTGGTATTGACACAACGCCATAACATCAGTATATAATGTAGTAGCAGTTTTTATATCACTTTATTATACGGGGGGCGTTGCAGTTGGCCCAGGTTAAGCGAGTGATGATCAGTTTACCGGAATATTTGCTGTCTGAAATAGACTGCATTGCCGCCGCCGAAAACCTTAACCGCAGCGAATTTATGCGCGAGGCTATGATCATTTACATTAATGAACGGAAAAGAAGACAATTGAGAGAACAAATGATTAAAGGTTATCTTGAAATGGCCAACATTAATCTGGCTATGGCCATAGAACAGTACAGGCTGGAGACTGAAGCGGAATTGTCACTCACCAGGCCGGTGGTGGGAGGCAACAGATAATGCAAATACGCCGTGGCGAAATATATTACGCCGATTTAAGCCCGGTGGTGGGTTCGGAGCAAGGGGGAACTAGGCCGGTTCTAATATTACAAAACGACATCGGCAACCAGTATAGCCCAACAACTATAGTTGCCGCCATAACATCCCAGATTGCCAAGGCCAAACTCCCCACCCATGTGGAACTGCCCGCCGGCAAAGCCGGACTGGGCAAAGATTCAGTGGTTTTAACAGAGCAAATTAGAACCATTGATAAAAGCAGGCTGATGGAAAAGGTCTCTTTATTGCAAGAAGAACTTATGTTTAAGGTAAATCATGCCATTGAAATCAGTCTGGGTTTGGTTGACATATAATATATCAACGGCACATAAATACATAACTAGGCAGGGTAATTAAATATTAAATACATAACAAACAGCTGGCCGTCACCTTAGTGTGGCGGTTTTCCAATGTATACACTACAGGACAAGGGTTTACTCCCCGCCGCAATTTCGATCTAAGGAGGCGGTATTTAATGCCCCCGATAATTGGGATCAGCTGTTGTTACGAACCAGGTCTAGACCGTTATCACCTGGCCCGCGATTACGTGCAGGCAGTGCAGACAAATGGAGGAATCCCTGTCATACTGCCCCCGAACGGCAGCGTTGATACGAATACTTTATTAGATGTCGTGGACGGCCTGATACTCTCGGGTGGGGGGGACATTGATCCAGGCATGTTCGGGGAAGAACCCTGGCCGGAAAACGGAACCATTGACCCACACCGAGACGCTTTCGAGATTTCGCTGGTCACCCGGGCCCTAGCAATGAAAATGCCGCTGCTGGGCATATGCAGGGGCATCCAGGTTATGAACGTGGCAGCCGGCGGAACCGTCTGCCAGGATATTGCGCAGGTAATTGGCCGCCCCTACAAGCACACTCAGCAAGCTCCGCGCTGGCATGTCACGCATAGTATCAAAATCAAAAAGAAGTCGACATTGTTCAGCATAATTGGTGTGGAAACGCTGCGTGTTAACTCCTTTCACCACCAAATGGTAGGCGATCTGGCACCTGATTTTATAATATCGGCTTACTCTGGGGACGGTGTCATAGAGGGCATTGAAGTCCCTGGCGAGGAATTTTTCTGTGTCGGCGTACAGTTTCACCCGGAAAACTTGTGCCAACGGCATCCGGTTTTCCGCAAGCTTTTTGAAGCCTTTACCGTTGCTTCAAGTCGTTATCTGTCGAACAAAACAGCACCCATGATACAGGAAAAAAAAGAAGGGTTATCGAAAGTAGTAGCAGGTAAATGATGAAGTAGCCATTTAAACAACTCCATAGTTTCTTCGTAGATAGTGGTTTATTCTGTAAATAATTTGTATTTTTTTCGGAAAAAAAGAGAAACTGCTTGTCCGTATGCAAATCCGCAGAATTAACCTAAAACAGACCCAAAAACCAACTTTTTGTAATTTGGACGACCTTGCAACAACAAAAAATATTAGTTATTATGTTAAATATAAGCTAATATGTTAATTGGTGCATATTTGGAGGTGCATAATTATGCCCCAGAAAACTTTGGATATCCTGGTGGTAGATGACCAACCAGGGGTTCGATATTTGCTGGATATCGTGATTAAAGAATCCGGCCACAAACCTCATACAGCACAAAACGGATTGGAAGCGGTAAATATGGCACGTTCCATCCGACCTGACTTAATCTTCATGGATGTCCGGATGCCCATCATGGGTGGATTGGAAGCGCTGGCCAAGATAAAACCATTAGCTCCGGAAACCAGAGTCATTATCATGACTGCCTACGGTTCCGATGAAACAATAGAGGAAGCTAAAAAGTTGGGTGCCCTGGGCTGTATGGACAAACCATTTGATATTAACGATATCAAGGACTTTATTCAAGATTACGCCCGGCAAAGTTTACGCCAAGAAATTTTTTACAAGGCCAACGCTATTTAAAAGGCTAAATTTCATAATAACCATACACGGCAGCGGAAAGCCACAAGCAGCCGTTTTTTTATGCAAATAACTATGTGGACGGCTTATCAGGGGTTATAATATATGAAGGATATATAATAATTGATAAGACATAATTTTAAATCATTGGAGGTTGTCAGTTGTACTCAATTGCATCCCGTTCGGCCGACGAAACTTATAACCTTGGTGAAACACTGGGTGCATTACTGCAACCGGGGGATCTAATTACCCTAAACGGTGATCTGGGAGCTGGCAAAACTTGCCTGGCCAGTGGAGTAGGGCGTGGCCTGCTTATTGAAGGCCGGGTCAAAAGCCCCACTTTTGCCCTGATTAACGAATACGAGGGCAAAATACCGCTATACCACATGGATGTCTACCGGTTGGATAACCCGTCTGAGATTAATGACCTCGGGTTTGAGGAATATTTTTACGGGAACGGCGCTGTTCTAGTGGAATGGGCCCAAAAAATTATAGACTTTTTGCCCCAACAGCGCTTGGAAATTGTAATAGATAAAGACCCGCATCAAGAGGACACCCGGAATATTAGGCTGGTTCCGCACGGTAACCGCTACGAGCAACTGGCCGGGGAGTTGATTGCGCATGTACGTACTGGGAATTGAGGCCTCAACACCGGTGGCGGCAACGGCCGTAGCCACCGAGGGTAAAATTTTGGCCGAACGGATGGTTAATAATAAGCGCACCCACTCGGTTAACTTGCTACCAATGGTGCGGGACGTTTTGGCCGATGCCGGAATAGATAAAAATAAATTGGACGGTATTGCGGTTACCACCGGGCCCGGGTCTTTTACCGGATTGCGCATCGGGATGAGCACGGCAAAAACCCTGGCTATGGTGCTGAACCTGCCCGTGGCAGGCGTACCAACACTCGAATCGTTAGCCTATCCGTTGTCCGGCCAAGCAGGATTGATATGCCCGGTGTTAAACGCCAGAAAAAACGAGTTGTATGTTGCATTATACCGCAGCAACGGTAAAAAACTGGTTACTCTGCTGCCGGCATTTGCCGCCGGAGTAAAGGCACTTGCCTCCATCCTGGAAACCTATGATGAACATATTACATTTCTGGGGGATGGGTTAGAAGCATACCAGTCCGAACTAACTGAATTACTTAAGGATCAGGCCAGGTTCGCTCCGGAATGCGCCGTTTTTCCCCGGGGTGCTGCAGTGGCCGAACTAGGCCTACAGCTGATTAAATCGGGGGCAGGTACAGACCCCATGACGCTACTTCCCCACTACATTAGAGAGTCGGAAGCCGAAATTAAGTGGCGGGAAAGGTGTCTCCCCAATGGTTGACAGTGATTTGCTAAGCCTGCTTACGTATGACCGACTGCGTGCAGAACACCTGGATCAGGTGGTGACTATTGAGCGTGCCTCTTTTACCACACCTTGGTCTAAAAACTCTTTTTTATACGAGATTAAATATAATGAGTTTGCCCACTACCTGACAGCCCTGACCCCAGAACGCAATGTCGCCGGATATGCGGGCATGTGGATAGTCCTGGACGAAGCCCATCTGACCAATGTGGCGGTTCACGAACATTATCGGCGCCGCGGTCTGGGTCTGGAATTAATGCAAAAAATGATTGTCTGGGCGGTGGCGCTGGGAGCTGACCGGATGACCCTTGAAGTGCGCCCTTCAAACAAACCGGCCCGGAAACTTTACGCCAACCTGGGCTTCGAAGACAGAGGCATTCGAAAAGATTATTATCCCGATACCCGCGAAAACGCCATCATCATGTGGAAAGATAAATTACCTTAAGTTGCATTTTAAAAGGGGTGCTTAAATGAATAAAAAAATAGTTATGCGTCTGGCCGGCATAGGGTTAATCGGGGTCGCCGCCCTGGCGGGCTTGCCCGGTTACTGGCCCGTTATAACAGGTTTGAGTGGTGCGGCCTTGTTTTTAATAGCGGGGCCGGGCTGAAGGGACTGCTGAAACGGCCGAGTTCCGGTCGTAAAAAACAACAACTAAATTAAACCCTGTGACGATTAGAAAACGCATTAAAAACTGTCAACCCGGGAGAATATAAAAGTAAACCCTACTAAATAAGCATCATATTAAATTAAACCGGGGGGGCGGGCAATGCCAAGCGATTTTCGTAAAATTGCCGTAGTGGGGGCAGGCTCAGTCGGCGCATCTGTAGCTTATGCACTCCTAATGAGCGGTCTGGTCAGTGAAATAGTGCTGGTAGATATCGACAAGAACCGGGCGGAAGGAGAGGCTATGGATTTATCTCACGGGGCTGCTTTTGTCAAGCCAATTAAAATTACCGTGGGCGAATATAAAGATTGCCGGGATGCCGACATCATTGTTTTCACTGCCGGAGCCGGACAAAAGCCCGGCGAAACCAGGCTTGAACTGGTGCACAAAAACACCTCGGTTTTGCGCAGCGTGCTGCCGCAGGTAATTGACCGGGCCGGGGACTCCATTTTGTTAATGGTTTCAAACCCGGTGGATGTGCTGACTTATGCTGCACTACGTTTAACCGGCCTACCCCCGAACCGGGTTATCGGTTCGGGCACGGTACTGGACAGTTCCCGTTTTCGGCATCTCATCAGTGAAAACTGTCTGGTGGAACCCAGAAACATCCATGCCTACGTAATCGGTGAACACGGTGACAGCGAAATACTGCTTTGGAGTAAAGCCAATATAGCCGGTTTATCTCCCGAAGAATTTTGCCGCTGGCGTAATACACCATGCCCCGACCGCCAAACAGTAACTAAAAGTGTACGTAACGCCGCTTACGAAATAATTGCCCGTAAAGGGGCTACCTATTTCGCAATCGGCCTAGCTGTCAGAAGAATTTGCGAATGTATTTTGCGGGACGAAAACTCGATCCTCACCGTTTCAGGACTAATTAACGGTGTGCACGGTATAAATGATGTTTGTCTCAGCATGCCCTGCTTGGTCAACCGACAGGGGCTTGTCCAAGTGTTACCGGTACCGCTTGAAGATGATGAAAAAGTAGCCCTGTTAAGATCCGCTGCGATGCTGCACTCGATCCAGGAAAAACTTGAACTGGGTGCTACCGAGCCTATACCGCCGGAAATGCAGCCGTCCAAACCTAAACTGCCTACACCTAAACCAGGATTTAACGAAAGCCCTTATTTACACTAAAGCGTTAATTAAGGCCAACATATTACTGGTAATATTTTATACCTTGCATTATTACTAATTTGTGATACAATTTAATACGTGGCATTTTTACAAGCTCACACGCGCCTGTAGCTCAGGGGATAGAGTGCCGGCCTCCGGAGCCGGTTGCACAGGTTCGATTCCTGTCAGGCGCACCAAATAAAAAACCTGCAACCTTTAATATAAAGGGTTTGCGGGTTTTTTATTTTAACCACCTGGGAACAATCCCGAGGTGGGTTTTTTATAATTAATTGGCAAAAAGTTAATTATGCCCAGTTTAACCCAGTTAATATTTTTTATGGTTTCAGTGGTCTACCCATAGTGTCCTACATGCAAGAATTACGCTTGTTACAATATTTTTGCCATTAAGGAGTTGACAAATCCGTTAATACTGTTTATATTGTACATATACAGTCATGACAGTTTATCTATTAAGGGAGTCTTGCTATGAAGATTATTATTTCAAACGCTTCCAATCAACCTATTTATGAGCAGATCGTCTCCCAGATTAAAGCATCAATTTTAAACGGTGAACTTTTGGACGCCAACCCTTTGCCATCGATTAGAAATTTGGCCAAAGAACTACAGATTAGCGTTATTACCACTAAGCGGGCCTATGACGAGTTGGAAAGGGAAGGGTTTATTGTTACCGTCCCGGGTAAGGGTTCCTATGTAGCCACACAAAACAAAGAACTGCTGCACGAAAAAAGACTAAAAATTGTTGAGGAAAAACTGGCCGAAGCAGTGAGCGCCGCGAAGTTTATTCAATTATCCCTTGAGCAACTTCAGGAAATGCTGAGCCTGTTTTACGAGGAGGAATAGTAATGGAGCCCATTCTGGAAGTAAAAAAACTTAGAAAGAATTTTAAAGGTTTTGCCTTAAAAGACATCAGCTTCACTATGGAAAAGGGTTATATAATGGGTTTTATCGGCCCTAATGGTTCCGGTAAAAGTACAACCATCAAACTAATTCTAAACCTGCTTAGAAAAGACGGTGGCGATATTAAAGTTTTTGGGCTGGATAACGTTAAACACGAAATAGAAATAAAAAACAGAATCGGCTTTGTTTTTGATGAAAACCATTATTATGAAGAACTAACCCTTGCGGAAATGAAAAAGGTAGTTGCCCCGCTGTATAAAAACTGGGATGACCGTGCCTTTGCCAGGTATATGGCGGATTTTAACTTGCCGCCCCATAAAAAAATTAAGGATCTTTCCAAAGGAATGAAGATGAAGTACTCCCTGACCGTAGCCCTGTCCCATCATGCCGACCTGCTGATTATGGATGAACCCACCTCGGGTTTGGATCCCGTGGTAAGAAGTGAACTCCTGGAAATCTTAACGGATATTATTCAGGATGAAAACAAAGGTGTTTTTCTATCTACGCACATAACTTCGGATTTGGAAAAAATAGCAGATTATATAACGTTCATCAATGATGGTCAAATAATTTTCAGTACCTCTAAAGATGTACTGCTGGATCAGCACGGACTTGTCAAAGGGGGCAAAGATTTACTGGATCAAGATATAAGAAAATCATTTGTGTATCTTAAAGAAAATGAGTTTGGTTTTGAAGGATTGGTCAAGAACCGGCAACAGGCCAAATCTCTTTTAGCCGGCCAGGCGCTGATTGAAAAACCGACTTTGGAAGATATCATGCTTTACTATACAAGGGGGCTCTAAGGATGTATCACTTGATCTTGAAAGATATATTGGTGCAAAAGATAATGATCATGTTAAGTTTTGTATATATTGTTTTCTTTTACGTGGTCATGCAAGGGGCAGGATTAATTATTTTGCCCATGGCTATAACCGCTGTCACCTATATGCTGGTTATAACCGCCTGTGCCTACGATGAAAAAAATAAAGCAGATGTGATGCTAAACAGCTTGCCTCTGAAAAGGTTGCATATTGTTCTGGCCAAATATCTTTCTGTTTTTATTTATTTAGTAATATGCACAGTTATCTACATGGTCATAACAATTCTTATTTCATTGACTGGTTTACCCGTAAAAGTATACCCGGTTTCATTGGCAGGTTTGGCCGGGGGTCTATTTGCAGTTAGTTTAACTACCGGCATCTATTTTCCCTTTTACTTTAAGTTTGGCTACATCAAGTCCAAATTCTTGAACTTAATCTTGTTTTTTACCTTATACTTTGGTTTAACGAGCAGCATTAGTTTTTTTTATATGAACAGGGACGTTGCCTGGGTTAAAAATTTAAGCAGCTTTTTTCAACGACTATCAGATATACAGATATTTGCCTTTCTTGTTCTTTTAACAATGATTATACTGACTGTATCCTTTGCGCTATCTTTAAAAGCTTATCAAAGCAGGGATCTCTAAAAGGTATTAGGCTTAAATACTGTCGTCTCTAACAGCAATGTGTTCTAATGCCAGGATATTTGTCATTCTAAACGAAGTGAAGAATCCTTAAGATCCTTCGCTTCGCTCAGGATGACAGTTTCCAAAACAAAAACCCCGAGCCTGGCGGTGCTATACCGAGGGCCGGGGTTTACGTAAAAGCAAACTTGCTATGCACTTTATCTGAATAACTTATCAGTTAACGGACTATCAATACTGGACACACAGCATGGCGGGCAACCCGTCTGCTGACACTACCCATTATAATGCTGGTAATCTCGCTCAGACCACGACTGCCAATAACAATAAGGTCAAATTGATCTTTTTTGGCTTTATCGCAAATTTCGTTGGCCGGGTCACCGTATATTAAATCTGTTTCAATTTCCAGGTTATATTTTTTAGCGATTGCTTTTTTTGCGTCTTCAAGCACTTCTTGTCCAAATCCCTGAACCTCCTGGACTAAATTATTAACTTGAACGTACCTTTGCACGGTGGACGGCAGCGGGGCAATTACATGGAAAAGCGCAATTTTGGAGCCCAATACTGAGGCCAATTCAGCCGCATGATCCAGAGTTTTTAGTGAATTCTCCGAGCCATCAATGGGAACCAGGATTTTTTTGTACATGAAATCAACTCCTTTGTTGGTTATGATTGATTAGATTATAAAGTAAGGAGTTTGTGATGTCAATCACAAACATCAATGTGCATAGTACTCACACAATGTATATAGTACTTTAGTCCTATTTACTTATAGGACCAATAAGGTTTACTATACAGGCAAAGAAAAAGGCAAACCCATTCCGAAAGGTGGGGGCGCAAAACCACGGGTCTAAAGCGGAAACGCTATGGCAGCCGGGTTGCCGTGATATTTTTATTCAATCAAACTACCTTCACGGCAAGGTAGTTTTTTATTACTAAATTGACATACATGCTTAAACCTAGGTACGTTCTTCTATAATGAATGGTTTTTTTAGATATTAATTTTCAGAATATACCGGCACCGGTTAATGCTTATAAACCATGTGCTTTTACAAAGGAGCTACATTTGAAAAAAATACAGGTAGCAATAGAATTAAAAAAAAGGCTGCAGTTTGAGTCGACAGTAAGTCGGATTTCTTCCCGTTTTGTCCGCGTCGATAACCTGGACTGGGCTATCAACGTATCCCTTGCCGATATGGGGTTACTTTGTCAAGCCAGTCGTGCCTATTTGTTTCTTCTGCGCAGTAACAATACGTTAATGGATAATACTCACGAGTGGTGCAACCACGGTATCTCAGCTCAAATACAGAATCTACAGGGACTAGCGGTGGATAAATTTCCCTGGTGGATGGAGCAGCTTAATAACGGTAAAGTAATCAATATAGAAGATGTATCCCAAATGCCCATTGCAGCGTCAAGTGAAAAAGCAATCCTGGAAGAACAGCATATTAAATCAATACTGGTACTACCAATGATTTTAAAAGGTAAGCTCGCCGGTTTTATTGGCTTCGACCGGGTGGAAAAAACCAAAGCCTGGAGTGAAGATACTTTATCACTGTTAAAAGTTTCGGTGGAAATTATCGGCGGCGCCCTGGAACGGCAAATAATTGAAGATGAATTGCGGGAATCAGAGTCTAGGTACCGGGCTATTTTTGAATGCACGGGAACCGCAATGGTGATTATAGAGGACGATTTGCTTATCTCTATGGTTAACGCTAAATTTGAAATATTAACCGGGTACCGTAAAGCAGAAGTTGAGCAAAGAAAAAAGTGGCTGGATCTGTTTCCACCTAAATGGCTGGAACAGTCTAAAGACATTCTACCGGCCATGAGGTTAAAACAGGCCGAGCCCTGGCATTATGAAGCCCAGATAAAAGACAGGCAGGGTACCATCAAGGACGTTATTATTACCATCGGCTTATTGCCCGGAACAAGTAACCATGTGGCTACCCTGCATGACATAACCGAGCGCAAGCACGTGGAAAAAAAGCTGCGCGACCTTAGTTTTCATGATTCCCTGACCGGAGTTTTTAACCGTAATTATTTCGAACAGGTGATGCAAAGTTATATTTTAGGTGAAAGAAACAGTAAGGTAGCCCTTGTAGTGTGCGATGTTGACGGTCTTAAGCTGGTGAATAATACTATGGGCCATAACATGGGTGACGCATTACTAATGGTGGCGGCCCGGATATTAAAAGAATCCTTTCAACCCGAAGGCATTGTAGCGCGTATCGGCGGAGACGAATTCGGAATTCTGATGCCCCGCGGGGGGGAAGAAGAGCTTTACCAAGCCTGCGCCAGGGCCAAGCGTGCCTTGACCAAGCACAATACCGCCAACCCCAGGCTTTTTTTTAACCTATCCATGGGCTTTGCATATAAGGCCGACAACAGTAAAACTATGGGCGAGCTTTATAAAGAAGCGGATAATAACATGTACCGGGAAAAACTGCTGCATATCCAAAGCAATCGGAATGCACTGGTTCAAACCTTTAGAACAACCCTGGAAACCAGAGATTTTATAGCTGACGGCCATGCCGAACGCCTTCAGAACCTGATGATGGGGTTCCTGAAGACCATAGAATCCACTGTACATAACCGGGCCAATCTGAACCTGCTAGCCTATTTTCACGATATTGGTAAAATGGGCATACCGGATCTAATCCTATTCAAACCCGGGCCGCTCACCGAACAGGAACGAAAAGAAATGCAAAGGCACAGCGAAATAGGTTACCGCATTGCATTGTCCTCACCCGAACTTGCCCCTATCGCCGACTGGATCCTTAAACACCATGAATGGTGGAACGGCAAAGGTTATCCGCTTGGTATCAAGGGCGATGAAATTCCAACGGAGTGCCGGGTATTAGCCATAGCCGAAGCATATGACGCTATGACCAGTAAACGGCCCTACCGGCAGATTATATCCCCGGGTGAAGCGATAACTGAAATAAAAAAATGCGCCGGTACCCAGTTTGACCCGGATTTGGCGCATCGATTTATTAAGTATTTAAATTACAGGCATATTATATAATTAATCTACCCAGGTAGGTTTCCGCTTTTCGAGAAAAGCGTTGATCCCCTCCTTGGCGTCTTTGGTGGTGCTGTTCAGTGTAATAACTTCACTGGCGTAACTAAGGGCCTGGAAATCTTCCATATTAATTTGCTGATAAAAACCCCGTTTGCCAGTCGCAATGGCTGAAGCGCTGTAACCGGATATAGTCGTAGCCATTTCCTTGGCGGCCGCTTCCAACTGTTCAGCCGGAACTACTTTGTTAACCAGCCCGTGTACCAGGGCATCACCGGCAGGCATAAACTCTCCGGTCAGCAGCATTTCCATGGCTTTTTTCCGCCCTACGTTTCTACTTAAAAATACCGCCGGCGTACTACAAAATAGTCCGATTTTTACTCCCGGGGTACCGAACAACGTTTCCTCTGATGCCACTGCCAGGTCGCATGCCGCTACCAATTGGCAGCCTGCCGCGGTGGCTATCCCATGTACTTGGGCTATTACGGCTTGAGGCATTTCCCGGATCGCACGCATGGTTAGGAAGCAGGTTTTAAAAAGCTTGGACAGCTCCGGGGGTTCGCAGCCATAAACTTCTTTTAAATCATGACCGGAAGAAAAGATCTTTCCGATACCCTTAATTACTACCACATTTACTTTATTCTCAACTGCAATCTGATTCAGTAGCCCGGTAAGTTCCTGGAGCAAATCACGCGAAAGGGCATTGCGTTTTTCCGGGCGGTTCAGGCTGACAAACCCGACTTTTTCCTCCTGATGATATAAAAGATATTGATAGTCCATTTGTTCTGCCAGGCCCAATTTTCAAAATTATTTGATAATTACAACCCGACATTTACACCTCCTTGACTTATTCTATAAAACTAATTTATACACTAATTAATAAATTCCTGCCGGGCAGTAACAAAAATAAGCCGTATTGTTGACACCATGATTTACCAAAGGTTAATATTAGTTTGTAAAATCATGCTTATTTTTGGAGATGCTAGATTACAAACAAGAAGGAGAATCTAAAATGAGTGAAAAAACTAAAGACAACTTAATGGCCTCTTTTGCGGGTGAATCTCAGGCCAACCGCAAGTACCTGGCCTTTGCCAAGAAGGCCGAAAAAGAAGGTAAAACACAGGTTGCCCGGCTCTTCCGCGCGATAGCGGAGGCCGAAACAATCCACGCCTTAAAACACTTGGAAACAGCAGGTAAAGTGGCCTCAACCAATGAGAACATCAAAGCGGCCATTGCAGGCGAAACTTATGAATTCAGCGAAATGTACCCCGGCTTTATCGCCGAGGCCAAAGAAGAAGGAAACAAATCAGCCGCACGCAGTTTCGAGCTGGCCAACGAAGCTGAAAAAGCCCACGCTGATCTATATAAAAGGGCGTTAAAAGATCTGGAAGCAGGGAACGACATGCAGGCTGAATCGTTTCACCTGTGCCCGGTTTGCGGCTACGTTGCTGTTAACGAGGCTCCGGAACGTTGCCCCATATGTAATGCCAAGGGCTCATCATTCCAACAGTATTAAATATTTTAACTGCCTTATGATTGAAAGAACATTATACTAAAAAAGGAGATAGGCTTCAGCTTTCGTTTTATTGAAAGCGTTGCCGTCTCTTTTTTTTTAATAACTAAATGCTTAAAAATACAACTTTACTTTTATTAATTCAAAGCATATTATTATATTCAAATGAATGTTTTAATGTGGATATTACGGGCTGGTCTAATCAGGAGGGCATACTATGGTTACGGAAAACAACGACCTCACATGCGAGTGTTTCTGTTTCGACGTTGAGAAAGTTAATCGCATTAAAAAAGATGTAACAGCCACCGAAGGAATGGCCAGGTTTTTTAAGGCTTTAGGCGACGAAACCAGGATTAAAATTATCTATTCGCTCTCCCAGGAAGAGCTTTGCGTTTGCGACATGGCTCAAATTATTGGGATTAGTGTAGCGGCGGTTTCCCACCACCTGCGGCTACTAAAAAACATGGGCCTGGCTAAAAGCAGAAAACAAGGCAAAATGGTTTTTTATTCTTTAGCAGATCCGTGCATTAAAATTATTATTAATACTGCCCTTAAGCACCAAAACAGCGAGCACGACGGCTATACCCTTTCTAAATAACAGCGGAGGTCTTTAAAATGACAGAATGCACAGGACAGAATTGTGAATGCACCTGCAACAGCTCGGGCAATCAAACCGAGTTTAAAAAACCTGCCGTTGGGGAGCAGACCCAAGGGCGGTTGGATGTTTTTAGGCTTGAGGATTTGGATTGCGCCGACTGCGCCGCCAAACTGGAAGCAAGACTGGCTAATTTGCCAGGTGTAAAGAGCATCAATATTAATTTTGGCGCCGCTAAAATGAACGTCGTGCATACCACCGGGGTAGACAAAATTATAAACGCGGTCAAAGAAGCAGGCTATGGGGCCCGGTTAGCCGGCCGCAAAGCCCCGCTGGAAGATAAACCAGCCTGGCAAAACGGGAAAATAATGTCCACGGTATTATCAGGGTTATTCCTGCTGACCGGTTTTATAATTTGGCTGGCCGGCCGTGATGAAACCATAGCCAATGGGTTGTTTATGCTAGCTATCTTAACCGGTGGTTTTTACGTGGTTCGAAATGCTTATAATTCCGCCAAGGTGCGCAGTTTGGACATGAACGTGCTGATGAGCACCGCCATCGTCGGCGCTATTGCTATTGGTGAGTTTACCGAAGGTGCAACGGCAATGTTTCTTTTCTCACTGGGCAACACTCTGCAGGCTTATAGTATGGAAAGAAGCAGAAACTCGATCCGGGAACTAATGGAACTATCACCACCCCAAGCCCTGGTTAAAAGAGGGGCGGCCGAGATGATGCTGCCGGTAGAGGAAATCCGGGCGGGAGACCTGATGATAGTAAAACCGGGTGAGCGCATCGCCATGGACGGTAAAGTATTACATGGCACATCCAGGGTTAACCAAGCACCAATTACCGGGGAGTCTATGCCGGTATTTAAAAATCCGGGCACCGAGGTTTTTGCCGGCACCCTGAACGAAGACGGGGCACTGGAAATTGAGGTCACCCGATTGGTTCGGGACACTACCCTGGCCAGGATCGTGGAAATGGTGGAGGAGGCCCAGGCGCAACGCGCCCCATCACAACAGTTCGTAGACAACTTTGCCCGTTATTATACACCCGCGGTAATTGCTGCGGCTGTGGCTGTGGCAACGCTACCATCGCTCTTCTGGGGTCTGCCCTTTACCGAGTGGTTTGAACGGGCTTTAATACTGCTGGTCATTGCCTGCCCCTGCGCCCTGGTTATTTCCACCCCGGTGGCCATTGTTTCGGCTATCGGCAGCGCGGCGCGGCGGGGAGTGCTAATTAAGGGCGGTTTGTTTCTGGAACAAGCGGGTGCCGTGCAAGCGATAGCCTTTGATAAAACCGGCACCCTGACCGAAGGCCGGCCTGAGGTAACGGATATTGTTCCTGCTGCCGGTTTTACCGGCCCAGAGGTGCTTCAAATTGCTGCGGCAGTGGAAAGCCGTTCCCAGCATCCTTTGGGCCGGGCCGTAGTCCGACACGCCGAAAAAATGGGGCATCAGCTACCACCCGGCATCAACCTGCAGGCTAGCCCCGGCGAAGGGGCCAGGGCCGAAATAGAAGGGCAAATTTATTTCATCGGTAACGCCGGTTTCTTCACTAACCAGGGACTGTCGGTTGCCGATACCGAGGACACGGTGTCCCGTTTGCAGCAAGAAGGAAAAACCACCATGTTGGTGGGCTCGGCAGAAAGGATTATGGGTGTGATTGCGGTAGCGGACCGGGTACGCCCCGGCAGCAAAAATACACTGCAGGGCTTGAAGAGTGCGGGCATTAGAAACACCATCATGTTAACCGGTGATAATATAAATACTGCTCGGGCCATTGCCGGTCGTGTGGGTATAGATGAATTTAAAGCCGGCTTGCTGCCCGGGGACAAAATGAGCATGATTAAGGAACTGCAGGCTAAATACGGTAAAGTAGCGATGGTGGGCGACGGAATCAACGACGCCCCAGCCTTGGCGGCTGCCGATATCGGCATCGCGATGGGTAAGGCGGGCACCGATACCGCCCTGGAAACAGCCGACATAGCCCTGATGTCCGATGACCTGTCCAAGCTGCCCTACGCTATTAAACTAAGTCGTCAGGCCGTGCAAATAATTAAGCAAAATATCGCTTTTTCCCTGCTGATTAAACTAGTGTTTATCCTGGGTACCTTCTGGGGGATTACTAACCTGTGGCTGGCCGTATTCGCCGACACCGGCGCCTCGCTGCTGGTAATTGCCAACGGCATGCGGCTAATCGCTGTTAAAGACAACCCGGCTAAGGGATAATACACTTATAACAACCTAAAACAGGCGGTGCTGCCTTTTTCGGCCGGGTGCACCTCTAACCGGGCATCGATGCGTTCCTTTAGCTCAGGCACATGCGAAATAATCCCTACCAGGCGGCCGCCTTTTTGCAGGTCTATGAGCGCACGCAGAGCGAAATCCAACGCTTCCGGGTCCAGGGTACCAAACCCTTCGTCAACAAATATGGTATCCAGGTGAATACCTCCGGCGTATGATTGTACTACGTCGGCCAACCCAAGGGCTAGGGATAGGGAAGCCAGGAAGGTTTCACCTCCTGACAGGGTGGCAACACCACGGGCGACACCAGTATAGGTATCGAAAACTTCCAGTTCCAGTCCCCCAGCGGCGTTGCTGCGGGCCCGATCCATGGTTCGCTGCAGGTGGTAACGGCCGCGACTCATCAGCTTCAACCGCCCGGTGGCGGCAACCGTAACATCGTCTAGCAGAGCCCCCAGCACAAAACGCTGAAACGTCAGCCCATATTTGTTTTTTCCCATCGCCACTTCAGCCAGACGGCCCAGTGAGGTATAACGTTTTTCCGTTTCGGCCAGCAACCTGGCCAGTTTGCGCAATTCCAGCAGCCAGGCCTCTTCTTGCTTAACCTGTTTTAATAGTCCTTCTTGTTCCCGCAAAACCTGATCTCGTGCTGATTCGGCAGCGGCCAAGGTTACCGACAGCTCTTCCATATCCGGGGCGGTCAGTCCTGCTGCTGCCAGGGTCGCCCTTTGCAGGCGATCCCTGGCAGCGCTCAGGCCTTCATCGTACTTTTTAATAACACTTTCCAGCAGTTTAATTTCATCGGGCTTTTTCCTGGCGGCTTGGTAATCCTGCAGGCTGTTGAAGCCGGCTTCACTTAGAAGAGTGCCAAAAGATTCTTTTTCCTGCTCAAAATATTTAATGGCATCCTGCTTTCTTTCCAATGCCGCCCGGGTTTCAGCCTGGGCTGCCGCCGCCAATCGGGCTGCCTCTTCGGCTTCTTGACAGGCCTTTGACAACGCTTTTTCCAGTTGTTCCCTGCGGCTTCGGGCAGCCTGCTGGGCTTCTCGTAACGCCCCGGGGTCTCTGAGTTCCCGGGGAACCGCTGCTTCTCGCTCGGCAAGAGTTGCCCCGGCAGAGCCAAGTGTCACCTGGGCTTGTTGCAGAGCAAGGTTCGCCTTTTCCAACTGTTCCACAGCCGCTTTTTCTTCAGCCTTAAGTCTTTCCAACTCTCGGTCGAGTCCGGCCAGGTGTTCCGTTGCTTGGATGGCCAGCTCCCATAAGACCCGAGCCTTTTGCGCTGCAGATTGCAAAACTTCTCCGGCAGTCCTGGACTTGTCGCTTAATTCATTTTCCAGGTCGGCTATTTTTCCGTTTAGTTGTATCCTTTGGTTCTCTACTTGATTTAACTGTTTAAGTACCTGATCGCGAGTGGCCTCAAGATCATTTAAAGATCTTTGTCTGTTTTTAATCTGCTCTTCAGAAGGAAGTTGGACGTCGCTGCGCGCGGGAGCAGGGTGCGCCGCCGAACCGCACACCGGGCAGGGCACGCCCGCAGTGAGCCCGCCGGCCAAAATAGCTGCCTGGCCCCTGTGCCAGGCATCCTGCAGCAGCGTTATTTCACCTTTGGCCTGCTGGTACTGCTGTTCAGCTTTTTGATAAGTGGTCTGGTACTGCTGGTATTTTTTTTCCACCTGCATCAATTCTAACCGCAGCGATTCCAAGGCCTGTCTTTTTTCGCTGGCCCGTTCGGCCTCTTTACAGGATACCTCCAGCGCTTCCACTCGGTGGGCCAGTTCCGCCGCTGTTTCACGGGCCTTTCTTTTTTCCTCACTGGAATTATTGACCTTAGCTAGAGACTGATCTAGTTTATTGTGCTGGACTTTAAGAACCAAAACATTTTTTTCGGCCTCGCCGACAGCTAGGCGGGCCTGCTCCATAGCGACCACCTTGTGATTAAGCTCATCCAACCTGGTTAATTCCAGTCGTACAGCTTCCCGCTCCGGATCTCTTTTCTTTTCAGCTTCCCAAACCTGTTCCCGGCTTTCCTTGGTGGCAACCGCCTGTTCCAGGGCCTGGTTTTTTAGCAGATAATACTTTTCCGCTCGTTTAACATCGTTGTAACGGGCGGTCAGCGCGTTTTCAGCCGGTACAATATTTAAAGCCAGTCGCGCACCGGCCAATTCCAGCCTTTGGCCCTCAATACCGGCGGCTTTTGTTTCCATATCCAATAACACTTTGGCCGCACTCTGTTGCTCAATTATTACTGTCTGGATCCGATTCCCTTCAGCATAGCGATCCCTGGCCTCTTTTACCGCGCCGGTGGCAGTAATAATCTGGTCGGACAGTTCATCCAACCGCTTTTTGTGTTGTTCATTCCGTTCCTCAAGCTCAAAATGAGCCGGCACTTTTGATTCCTGCAGTAACCAGTTTTTACGCCTGGCCAAGTCCTCGATCTGATCTTTTAGAGCCTTAGCCGCATCCTTTAAAAACAGCTCAATACGATGGTAGAGTTCAGTATGAAAAAGCGTTTCCAGTATTTGCTGTCGCTCAAATGAATTTGCGGTTAACAACCGGCGGAATTCGCCCTGGGGCAGCATAACTACCTGGCGAAACTGTTCGCTTCTAAACCCCAACAGGCTCTCCACCGCCTCGGTTACCTTGCTTGTCCCGGTAGCTAGTACCGCACCTTCTTCGCCTGGTTCTACCACCCCGGTGCGTTTCCACAGGGTGGCATTACCCTGCATGACAGTGGTTCCCGCACCTCTTTTTTTGGGCCGTTCCTGCTCTGGGTTACGCCGGATCCGGTAACACTCTCTACCCACAGAAAAATCAAACTCCACCTCGGTAGCCAACGACAAATCAGCATGATCGCTGCGCATTTGCTTGCCGTCCCGCTGGGCGCCGCTGGCGTCCCCGTAAAGGGCAAAACACATGGCGTCTAGAATAGCTGTTTTTCCTGACCCGGTTGGTCCGTGGATGAGAAAGAAATTACGCTGCCCCAATTCGGTAAAGTCCAGCACCTGGGTGCCGGCGTAAGGGCCAAAGGCGGTCATCCCTAATTTCAGCGGCCTCATACCTGCGCCTCCCGTTCCTGCCGGTAAAGGCTCTCCAGTGTTTCGGCAAATGTCTGCTGTAAATCGTCCTGCAAATGCTCACCGGTAACCTGTTCAAAAAAAGAGGCGAACAGGTCGGCTTCGTTCACCCGGCGATGATCCCCCCCGGGGCCGCGCAGTTCACTGGTACCAGTCAAGCAGGGGCGCTCGATGTGCAGCACGTTGGGGTATACCGCACGCAGTTTGCCAATAGCATCAAGTATTGCTCCAGTGTCCTTTAAGGTGACCATCAGGTAATCGTCCCGGTTTGGACTGTCCCCGGTCAATGTCATGGTGATTAGCTCGTCCAGGTAACCTGACAGGCAGCATACGTCCCGCCGTGGCGTAAGGGCCATTTCCTCAATTTGCACCTCGCCGGCACCGTCCATTTCGACCAGGGTTACTGATTTACGGTTGGCCGATTCGGCGAATGAGTATTTTAACAGAGAGCCGGCATACCGGATAGCGGTACTCCCGGCACGCTGTGGGCTGTGCAGATGACCCAGGGCGGTATAATGGAAGTTATGAAAACATGAGCAATCTACAGCACCAGTGCCACCCACGGACAGTGGGCGTTCTGAATCGCTCGCTTCGCCTCCCGCCACAAAAGCATGGGCCAGGGCCACCGACCGTGCACCGGCGGGAATCTGCGCCAGCAGTTGCCCGGTTAACAGGCGCAAAGCCCGGTCGTGATCTAACGCATCCGTAACGGATAATATTTGCCGCACATCTGGCGGCTCGGCATAAGGAACCGGACAAAAATACACCGGACCGTACGCATCACCAAGTATGACCGGGGCGGGGTTGCCGTTAATCCGACTTACCACGTGCAAACCCTGACGCGCCAGCAGGCGGGTGCCAAACCCCAGGCGTTCGGGGCTGTCATGATTGCCGGCGATCATGATTACCGGCACCCGGCAATCCAGCAAAATCCGGGTTATAGTTTCGTCCAACAGCCTAACAGCCTCGATGGGAGGGACTGAGCGATCATACACGTCGCCGGCGATTAAAACAGCGTCGGGTTTGATGTCCTTAACCAGTTCGATAAACTGATCCAGTACATGAGCCTGGTCATCGGTAAGATGAACACCGTGAAAAATCCTGCCCAGGTGCCAGTCTGAAGTATGTAAAAAGCGCATGGTCACCAGCCTTCCTTAATATATAAATGGTCGTATTTAACTTTCTATTGGCCGGGGCCGGTTAATTATCCTTTTAATGAAATCAAATGAAAACAAAACTAACCTAAAACCCTGTGGTACAATTGAAATAGCTTAAATTAGTTCCCTGCAAAAAATAAAGCATAATAGGGTTTATTGTTAAACAGAAAGGGTCGGATACAGGTGGAACACCGAGGAATAGCCAGGCCGGTTGTGGCCATTGCCGGGGCCACGGGATTTGTGGGCCGGGCCCTGATGCATGAACTGCAGTCCTGGTACAGGGTTATCGCCCTAACCCGGCTGCCGGTTAAGGAACCCCAAAACCGGTCGTGGACCGATGATACCGGCATCGAATGGCGAGAGTGTGACCTTTTCTCGTTAATAGATGCGGAAAAAGCCCTGGAAGGTGTTAATTATGCTTTCTATTTAGTACACTCAATGATGCCGTCTGCCCGGCTGACCCAAGGCAAATTCCAAGACATGGATTTAATTCTGGCGGATAATTTTGCCCGGGCCGCCGCCAAGGCAGGTGTCAAGCAGATCATTTACCTTGGTGGGCTGGTGCCTGATACCGAAAACCTTTCACTGCACCTGCGCAGCCGTTTGGAGGTGGAAGAAACCCTTGGTTCCCACGGGGTACCGGTCACCGCGCTGCGCGCCGGTTTAATTATCGGCGCCGGCGGTTCCACCTTTCGCATCCTAATCCGCCTGGCCCAAGGGTACAGGTTCATGATTTTCCCGCGTTGGATGATGTCCCTGACCCATCCCATTGCCCTGCCGGACGTGCTCAGTATTTTGCATTACTGTATGGGTAATCCCAAAACATATAACGAAAGCTATGACATAGGCGGTCCCGACGTGATGACTTATAAGGAGTTAATTATCAACGTCGCGCGGGTACTAAACCGCAAGTGTTACATAACGGTCATCCCGTATTTTCCACCCTGGTTGGCCAGTATACTGCTGGGTAGTTTTACCGGTTCTCCCCTGGCCTTGGTCAAACCGCTGGTGGAAAGTCTCAAACATCCTATGGTGGCTACAAATCTGCGCCTGCAGCAAGAAATGAAATTGCCTGGCCTGCGCTTTGCTGATGCGGTTAAATTGGCGGTGTCGCCCAAAGAGCCCCAGGGTAAAATAGAACCGCCTAAACCAGCGGCAAAAAGTGCTAATAATGTAATCAGCGTGCGTTCAGTACAGCGTCTGACCTTGCCACCGGGCAGGGACGCCGACTGGGTGGCCATTTATTACTCCCGGTGGATCCCCGGGCTTTTCCTGGGCACAATGATAAGAGTAAAGCTGGACCAAAATGGCTGCTATTTTTATGTCCGTTTCCTGAGTCAATCGCTGCTAGATTTGACATTTTCACACGCCCGCAGTTCCAAAGACCGCCCCCTGTACTATATTACAGGCGGATTGCTAGCCAGGCTAAACCAGCTGCCGCACCGCGGACGGCTGGAATTTCGCGAAGTTCTAAATAACCGGTATGTGCTGGTAGCCATTCACGACTACGTGCCCACCATACCGTGGTTTTTTTACAACGCCACCCAGGCCCTTTTGCATGTATGGGTAATGGGCAAATACGGCAAACATCTTGAGCGCCTAGCTGGCGATGTAAATAATAAAGGACAATAAAAATCTATCTTCAAGGCAGCTTTTAAAATATTTATTTATAAACCCTTTAAACTTTTTTTGCACAAGCAAAGTTTAAAGGGTTTATATTTTATGCCCGAGTTAATTAAGGTTAAATAGCCATTTTTTCGGTTGTTAGTCATAATATTTATATTTTACATAAATTAGGTAACGCACTACAATGCACATACATATAGTGGAAATAAACTATTGGAGCTGGTGAAATTGCGCAGAGAAGCTGATAAAAGCTTAGATCAAAAGAAATCCAAGTCTATTCCCAATATGAAACCAGGGCCCGGTGGTTATTATCCCGGCATGCCTGCCCCGGGCATGGAACTGGCCAGGGCTTACGTCCCCATTCAAAGGTTAGGTCAGTTGTATACTCCGGCCCAGGCCCTGGAAACAGGCACTCTTTTCCCCGAACTATACCGTCCCTATCCATATTAAAACGGAGGTGAGTTATTATGGATGCCCGCAACCAAGCTCTAATGCTCCGCCAAATACAGCAACTGTCATTTGTAGCGGTTGAGCTGCAATTATACCTTGATACCCATCCTGAAGACCAGCAGGCGCTGGCCTTGTTCAACGCCAACCATACCGAATTGATTCAGGCGGTGCGCCAATACGAACAGGTATACGGCCCGCTGTTGAGCTACGGTTATTCGCCGAATATGCAAAATTACTGGAGCTGGGTGGATAGCCCCTGGCCCTGGGAGATTAAGTATTAAACCGGTACTAAAAATTTCCTAAGAAAGGATTTTGAAAATGTGGCTTTACGAAAAAAAATTACAAATCCCCGTCCGGGTTACGGCACCCGACCCCCGGATGGCCAAATACGTAATCACCCAGTACGGCGGGCCAGACTTATGATTTTATATGCCTTACAATGCCAGTAATGGCAAGGCTTAACTGTTTATTTTGATTTTACATAGCTTACTTCTCTTTAACCTATTTATCAATCTATTACCATTAATTAGCATAAGAAAGACAACAAAGCTCTAAGCTTTGTTGTCTTTCTTTTAATGGGAGGTTTATCTACATGGAAAAAACTCTAGTTATTCTAGACCTGACCCTAAGAGGCGGGTACACTAACGTACCTAATGTGGTACTTGCAGCACCGGGATTATCGTTGGAAGCAAAAGGGCTGTATATAACTCTGTTAATGTCTGCTCAAAAAAATGGGTTTTTCCCGGGCCGGCAGAGATTGACTGAGTTAACGGAGTGTTCAAAAAAGACAATTGACATGCTTGTTAGGGAACTTGAACAAAAAGGTTATTTCCCTATTCCTGCCTCAGTTAGTGAGGTAAGATCATGATTGAAAAAACACTGGTTATTCTAGATCCCACTTTAAAGAAAGGGTTTACCGCAACCCCTAACGTCGTGTTAACAGCCTCGGAGCTGAGCCTGCCGGCAAAAACCATATACTCCATTCTTCTTATGTTTGCCTGGCAAAATGATGAATGTTTCCCGGGGCAAGAAAGGCTTGCTGAAGTTGCCAACTGTTCCGACCGAACCATAAGGAAGTACCTTGATGAGCTACGGCAATATGGGCTTATTTCCTGGGTCCAGCGCGGATTGAATCAGACCAATGTCTACTATCTTCACAATTTAGGCGAAATCGAACGGTTCAAACCATTGGGACACAAGGATCGGAAAGAGCTTTCCGGTCCGGAACGGAAAGGATCTTCCGGTCAAAACCGGAAAAAACTTTCCGACATAAAAAGACTCAGTTTAAAAAATGTTGTTGTTGAGGACGCTTCCGCCGTCGAAAATTACCGAAAAAAAAGTACGCCAGAAGTTTCTACCGCGGCTGAACCAAACCTGATCGCAAGACTTCAACAAAAAGCGGAAGAGGTCTGCGGGGTTAAGATAGAATTGGAGCTGCTACAAAAGTTGGTAAGAGAACACGGCCAGGAAAAAGTGAAAGAAAAAATACAATATCTCGTGAGTGCGAAAGAAAATGCCCCTGGCCTGTTGGTTAACTCACTGATAAAGAATTATGTTCGCATTCCCGGAAAAGGTTGTTCAAAACAACTAATACCTAGGGCTTCTCCCCAAACAAAAACACATGCAAAAATGCCCAAGCCTAAGGAGGCACAACCTGATAAAGATATCAAGGAAAAGAAAAAGGATATGATAAGATCTCTTTATTTAAGCTGATTCCGCACCGAAAACCTTGCGATTTTTTGCTCCTAACCCACCACCCCAAAGTAATGGAGGGAGCGAGATCAGGGCTGATCCGGTATTCCTTGGCCCCGCCCTGCGCGCGATGGCGCGAAAAAGTGATTATGGTTTATCACGGTGAGGTTAGCCAAGGGGGTGATGTGAAGTAAAATAAGAAATTTGGAGCGAAAACCCGCTAACTTGGCGTGGTAGGTGTTTAGCTCCCGGGCCAAAAGGATAAGTATACCCTTGCCCCTTTGGCTTTAATAATTTCAAATGAGAGAGGGTTAGTCATTATGCTTCATACGCTAGATGTAGACAACGAAATAATAGAGGTTGAACATCAGTATACACGCCTAGAAGGCAGTAAAGAACATCGGGTAGCCGAGCTCACTAAGCAGCTATTTGCGACGATTCGCAATCTTAATCGCCTGTTGTACGAACTAGAAGATGCTGTCAACTCAACAGATTTCACGATCCACCGGGCTCTTTATTTGCGCGGCTTTAGACATGGTCGCAGTTTTAACCTAAGGAAATAAATATGGAAAAGGAGGTTTTTTAGTGAGAAGGCTTATAGCTTTATTTGTTTTAATGACTATGATTCTTGTAATGCCAATGCCGGCCATGGCCGCTGATAAGAGCCAGGTTGGCGTATATGACCAAAAGCAGCTGGTCAGTAGCGTAGCGTTCTTGATTGGCCTTGACCAATATTTTGTCAATAACAAGACGCCGGGCGTAAAGATGGATGCCAAGCCTTTCGTGGAAAAGGGCCGCACCTTCGTACCGGTGCGCTACCTGTCCAACGCTCTGGGCGTAACCGATGAACACATAGGTTGGGACGAAAATGAAAAGCTGGTTACCTTAAAACAACCCGGCTTACCCGCAGTGGAGCTGGTAATCGGCAGCAAGCAACTCAAGTCTAATATCAATACCACAGCCATGGATGTAGCTCCGTTGGCAAGGCAAGGTCGCACCTATCTGCCCGCCCGTTGGGTGGCCGAAGCCCTAGGCTACCAGGTGGACTGGCTGCCGGAAAACAATATTGTACTATGCTACCCTAAAGGTGCGGAAAAGCCAGACTTGAGTGCGGTAATTGAGCATATCACCGGCCAAGCACCGGTGCAGTCGTCAATAAAAGAGGTGACCGACCTCACCGGCAAGGGAGAACCCATTACCGGGGAGCCCTGGGCCAAATATATGAGATCAGATGATAAAATCATCTGGTTAACCGACCAAGAGTTTAATTCAAATGTGTATCAGCTAGATGACATGAAAACTTACGGGGTGCGGGTAACTAAGGACAAGGTATATTTCACCCTGGAAGGCGGTTGCGGAAGAGCTTGGCTTTATGAAGGAGGCGACGTGCTCCGGTTACGGGAATCCTCTGGCCCCACCAAAGCTAAGTACGAATACGGCTACAACGTGGTAAATGACCGCCGAGATCAATATGCAAACTGGCCCACCGCCGACATCACCAAGATCAGTTATATTTTTTTAGAGGGTGTTGATACATTTATAGCAATTGAAAATCCCCTGTACCAAGGGGGTAAAGCCTAAATGCGCTTAAAGCTGACAGTATTAATACTGGCAATTCTGCTAGCCGTTCCCTTCATAGGGACGGCTTTGGCGTCCCAAGGACAGGAACAACTGGTACACCAGCAGTTCAGCACAGCCTACTGGTCAATCTGGAAACATAGCAACGGCACCTGGCAAAACACGGGTAAGCCAGGGGATAATAAGGTACACACTTACGAATACAGTCTGCCCCAGAACAAGCTGAAAAAATATGCCATAACCCGTATCGAAGTGACCACGGGCTACGGTTTCGACCCGGTTGCTTACCAGCAGGTCGGGGGATGGAACGGCTTGTCATATACTGATTACGAAAGAATTTACTTATCTCATACACCGGATGACCTAACTTGCATCAACAACGACCAAGATCTGGTTGCCGGCACGGTTACAGCCAAATGGTCCTTTAACCTGCTTCCCACCTGGCCTCCTGTTGATCGACGGGCAGCTCTAGACCTCAAAGACGACGAAAACCGTTACCTGGTGGGCTTCGACTCTAGTCAATATGCCAACGCAGTAGAAGGCTGGCTGTGGTTTTTGCCCGCGCATATCAAATGGTACGGCATTCCGCTGGCCCCACAGGATAATTTGGCGGTAGTGATTACTGAATCACCGGAAGAAGCCGCAAAGGGCGAATCCATAACAGTTAAAGGGGAGCTTACAACAGACAGTGAAACACCACCGGTCACAACCGTTGTCCGGTGGAGCGTAAACGGCCAGAATGTGTATGAGGGTCCCGTCACGGTGGACAAAGTACGGCAACTTAACCTGCCGCTAACCATATCGGCCACCGATACCACCGTTCTAGTGGAGGTAAACCCGTACTGTAACCAACCGGCCAATGAGCTGACCTGGGAAGATAACAAAGACACCGCGACGATTAAAATATCCACTGCCGAACCAGAGAACAATGGGCAATTGATCCTGACCGCGCGGAGCGAGGGCGGCACTGATGCCCAAGGCATATATATTCCTCCGCAAATCCGGCAGCCAGGCACAGCAAAATGGTGGGATATTGTCACGGCTACTCTCAAGCCGCCGGCACCCATGCCGCCTAAAGGTGCGCTTAAAAGCTGGAGCATAACCTCGGCCAAATTGACATACCCAAAGAAACACCCAGATTGGGCTTTCGGCCACCCGCTGGACCCGGTGGGTACCACCACAATTAACATGAGCACCGGCGGTCGCACTGCCAATGTCCAGTTGCGCGAGGACTGGTCTAATTACGGGACCAACATTTATGACATGGTTACCAAACATCTCATCCCTGGCCCGACCAAATATAACATCTCAGCCACTTATAGCATTAGCTACACCTACGAATATGAAGTTAAACGCCGCAGTTGTAGTGGCTCAGGGGAGAATCGTAGCTGCCACACCTGGTACGAAATCCGGACCGGCAGCGGTACCACCAGCGGTAGCGCATCAGCTGAATTGTTGGTAAACGGAACATCCAAGCGGCCTCTGGCCAACTAAACTTAGGAGGTTTTAAAAATGAAAAAAACATTATTTTTTATTATTTTGGTTTTTAGCCTGCTATTCTGCGGCCAAGCGTTAGCAGCAGAGTATCAACCTATGCCTCAAATGGATGTGACACAGTATGCAACGACCCCAAGCCTCACCATCAACGACAATGACGTCTCTGAGAAATATGTGATCACCAAGGATGGCGTTACTTACGTACCTGTTGAACTATTCGCGAGCTTCAAAAACACTCTTGCGTACAATCAGGTGGATGGTCAACCGGTGGCATTAATCCAGCGGTGGTACGATAATGGTTCTCCGTCTATTATCATAGTATTTGTTACTGTCCAGCACCCTGGCGAAACAAAGCCGTTTTTTTGGGCCACAGACGGCACGGTTTGGATCTCTCTGCGGGAGAACGCGGGGAAGATCGGGGCTGAGGTTACTTATGACCCTGACGCTAATGCCATTACAGTTCGCAACTAAGACTTTAAGGCTGGGTAAATCCCCCGCCCTAAAGTTCCAAATGCTAAAGTGGTTCTAAATGAGGAAAATGTTAATCGCAGTGCTTGCAACACTCCTGATGCTGTTCCCCGGCGTGGCCTTTACGACCACTACCGGGGAACAACTTGTTAAACAGCAAATCTCATTAAGTTACATTGATATCTGACAGCACGGTACGGCGACTGGCAAGAAATTAACCACAGGCGCTTTCTTAGAAATCAAATCCGTTTGCCGCAAAAAAGGAGGTAGCTATTTAATATGGACATTCGCACACAACAACAGCTTCTCACCGCACACAGCATTGCTGAGATGATGGTTAAATGCCAGTGCGAGCTAAGCAAACTCATTAAAGACATGGAACCGGGGATGAACCGGGATCCAGAAAACAGCCCGGAATACAAAGTTCAATGGAACGTGCAGGAACGGCTTATCAAAGTAACAGCATTTGAATATCCGCCAAAATTGAAAGTTCACCCGGACAACATGAACCTGCCAAACCGCAAACATAAAACAAGCTACCAGGTGGTCAGGGAGCGCTGGTATAACCTCATTATGAACGCGCTTCAAATGTTACCCCATGAATTTCATCTACCGATGGAAAACGTGCTAATATGGATATCTTTTTGGTTCCCCAGAAATGCCACCATAAACATAGATAACTTTAATCTCAAATTCATAAACGACGCTATAGTTTACTCTAATATTTACACTGATGATCACTTCCGAAATATGATGATGGTGGTGCGCGGCGACTATGATCAAAATAACCCCAGAACGGAAGTCATGATCACAGAGAAACGCAACCACATGTTATCTATACACCAAAATCTGTTATCTTGTTTTAGTTAATAAGTGTCAATCTATTAACGGCAGAAACACGTGTCAATCTATTGGAGAACACCCATAAACTGACACGCATAAATGCCGTTACAATCGATTGACACGTAAAAGCAGCAAAAACATTTTTATAATGGGGCTTTCAGGGTTACGTTAGTTCTCTAATAGTGAGCCGGATAAAGGGACAAGTATGCATTTTACACAACGGTCACTGGCTGTCTAAAAGGCTTAAGAACAAACGATGTGGTGATCATTATAAATGTGTAGATAGGTTTAACAAAACTAGAATAATAGTTGGCGCATAGTAAGCGTGTTAGAAAGTTTAATGAATTTAAGTAAAAAAACATGCGCATGATGCTTGTTTACAGAACAAAAGACCAAAAATAAGGAGGTAATTAAAATTTCTAGGCATGTGTTAACACAGAATGACTTAAGGATATTATCGGAACTCTATCAATATGGGCCAATGTTCCCTACTCATTTAAAAGCTGTTATAGATTTAAAATCCGAATTCTATATTTATCGGCGCTTAAGGCTGCTGAAGGAATACGGTTACATGGATCAGACAAACCTGTACGTACCTATTGAAGGCTATAAAAGAAAACGAAGGAAAGTGGGGACTATGTATTACCTGTTAACTAAGGGCGTTCACGGGGCTAGAAAACATCTTCAGGTAGACCTGGACCGGAAAGTGCGGATTGAGAAGCCAGCAGGTACATGGATGTATTACCAATACTATTTGGGCCGTATACGTGCTGAACTGGCTCCCCTTTTTCGTGACGATAACGAATGGGTTCCGGGCAAACTAGTTAAACAGCAACTTAATCTAAGCGACAAGATTCGTATCCATGCTTTATTGAAGGTAAACGGTTTCCGGTATGCAGTTTACAATTTTAACGGTGCCCGGCCGGAAAATGTGGCCAAAATCGTAACAGCTCAGACAAAATCAATTAATCGGTTAGTGGACGGGCATATAGTTATTTGCCCCAAAGCAAAACAATCCGAAAAACTGCGGTCCATCTTCCTACAAGACTCAGATTTCACCAATATAAGGTTTTTAAACTACGACAACGCTGTAGATGTTATTAGTGAGCTAATACGAAATGACCAGCACATGCGGATGATAAATCTGATTAAGGAACGGTATCCGCATGTTCATATAAACATTGAACAAACCCCAAATGCAATCCTAGGCATTGATTTTATACCCCCGGGCGCTTACATCGGCAACAGCAATCGCGGCTCATTTTTCATTTCTGAGCTCCTGACTGAAAACATGCGTATTATCAAGGCGCTTCGCTTTTTTGACGGCACTGCAGCACAAAGGTGTAACCTGCCATCCACTGCATTCGTTCTTTTGAGAGACAAATGGCAGGAAAACGAGTATTTAAAGATTATCAACAATAAGCATGTTAATTTTATTTATTGAAACCAGTTTACTGAATGAGAATGTTCCGGCAAAAACGCTATCCGTTTTTTGTAAAATTTCCTGGGCTACAACCGTATGATGAATATCGTCGCAACTGTGTGGCGGTTTTTTTACTCTTCGGTTGATTTTGCAGTTAGAATCGTAATATCTTGCCGGAATACTTAACAAGTTACAATGCCTTAAATTTTCGTTAAAAGGAGGAATAACGATGAAGTGTTATACCCATAACGACGAAGCAGTGGTAACATGCACTTGTGGTAACGGGCTCTGCGCCGAATGCGCAGGCCAGTACCCTGTCTGTCAAACCTGTGCCGAACTGAACAATAAGCAGCATTTAGAAGCGCTTAAAAAATCAATAGTTCGAACGCTGCTGATAGCAGCAGTTGGCCTCGTCATAGGTAATATAATGTCTGGCGATGTCGTATTTTCACTTCAACTTACTTGGACGCTATTGGGTGTTTACTGGGGCTGGACCCTGGTAAAACCTTTGCTTTTCGCCACCGTGGTTGGCGGATTCATCTGGGGGATAAACGCTACCATGACCGGTTTTCTACTAATCTTTTTTTCGGTTCTGCTTGGTCTTGTGCTCGGCCCATTCTTGTTGGCCAGGCAAGTCTATCTTTATCAGCGCCAAAAGAAAAACATTGCAACAATAAAAAGCCTTGGGACATATTCATTTCAGTAAAACATAATGCCATTTGCCCGGAGTAAATTAGGCTTAACTCCGGGCAAATCTATAACAGTACGGGCTGCAATGAGAGTCAGGCGGAATACATGGGAAGAAGTTGTTTTTATTAAAAATAGAAACCAAGGTTTTAATTGCCAAAAACGTTTAATTGAGATCCTGAATTGTTCCCTCCGCACACGCTAAAACCAGGGGATGACAGGCTTTAAAAAAGATGAATTAAGGCCTTGGATGAATTGCGAGGTAAAGAATATGATTAACAAGGAAAATAGAAAATACAATACACTGGAAAAGATCTATCGGATGGTATTAGAAGCTGGCGCCCGAATGCGAAATAAACTCCCAAACGATGAGGCTTTTGTTAAAAAACATCTGAAGAAATATCGTCAAGACTTAATTAAACTGTTTTTAAAAAGAAAAAATAATAAAGAAGAACGACTAACTGAGCTAGACGAGTTAGCAAGGATAATACACGCCAAGAGCAAGGCTGCTGGCTTGACCGAAGAACAATTGATAGGAGATGCCACAAAGGCACAGGCGGAGTACCTTGCAGAAAAATTAAGAGAAAGAAAACGCAAGACGAAAAACCATAGAACACGTTAATTAGCCAATCCCAATCCAAGCCTACTACTTTAGTAGGTTTTTTATGTCAAAACGTTATCTTAATTTAAAACACAAAATTAGTGTTATTAGTCTGGCAGACACTATAGACTCTTTAACAATAAATTTAATAACTACTTTAGTTCTAAGGGGGATAAGTGATATTATGTACTTTAGTTATTGCAAAAAATGTGGTAATAGGTATGCATCGGCTTCGCCATTTAAATATTTGATTAATAATAAATGCCAACATTGCGGTGATTTGCTAATTGCTGAAAAGTCAGCTAAGCAAGATGCACCTAAAAGTAATGATCTTTGTCCAAAAAGCTGCAGGGATATTGCAAATGGGGAAAACACTTAAACTTAAAAGTTTTTCAACGCTAATATAACCTCAGGAAAATGGGGGAGCCAAAATACGGCTATGAGAAATGAGTAAGTCGATGCTAATACTATTCTTTATGAGGCTAAACCAAGGAAGCAAAACCAAAAACTAAATAGAGGTACAAAGAGCAGTGGTGTTGTTAAGTAAACCATTTATCTGGACTAGAAGGAATTACAACCTTACCTGAATTTTACGATGAAAATTGGGCCTGATTTTGAGTATGGCAAAACATAATGGATATGTTTTTATACGAAAAATTGGAAGGTGTAGAAATTAAACAGTAGTAAAATATGGTTAAGTACAGCAGGAGGATACAATGTATAATTGGGAAAAGAAATTGACTACTCAGCTGCAACCAACGCCAACTTTATATGGGAAAGATGCAGAGGAACTCCTAAAGCAAATATATAGTAAACCGACAATTGAAGATAGGGAAAAAGCAGAAAAAAGAAGGGCTATGTTCTCAAAAATTAAAAAGAAGGGCTTGCGTTAAAGGAGAAAAGTCCAAAGCTGAAATAATGATAAGCTAAAGATGGGCTGCAAGTCCTTAACCTAATCGTTTAAAATTTGATCGACTAGTACACAACGACTGAGGTAAGCAGTTAATCAATTATTTAGAGTTCAGGCCGGGAAATCCGGTCTTTTTTTGCGCATTTTCTTGAAATGTACGATAAACAAAAAGGAATATAAATTAATAAAGATAAATTATCTATTAACCTATTTTTATTATGAATTAGTAAAGAAAGGAGATTAAGTAAATTGAAAGAAAGGTTATATAGCATTCTAATTAATTTGGCAGGGATTTTTATTGCATATTTATCATATGAATTAATTTCAAAAATCCTAACCATAAGTAATATACCCCAACAAATATCAATTTTTATTAGCACTTTAACCCTGATGCTTATTGGGTATATCTTATATAAGAAATATAACTTGGTTATCGGCAGAGTTGTATTGGTAGTTAGTGTCTTTTTTTTATCCATAAATTTTCTAGCAAGACTTTCATGAAGACAAAATTGAGTTTTAGCGGTTTATGATTGCACCAAGGATTCTTGCTCACTTTAAAGAAATAGCATATCTAACACATACTGACCACCAAGTTTGAAAGCCCACTTCTAGTGTGGTTTTTTTATTTATCCCATTTTTATATTTTATTTTTAGGATTTTGTTTGCCCGGGTTACTTGCAAAATAGTTTCTTAAGAAAAACTTTTACATTTGGAACCTTTTCCCTGGTTAATACAGTCTTTTTAATAGAGGACCGGTCCGGGAGGTTTGCATGAACAGCATTTCTTAGAACTGTTACACCAAGAAGAGGGAAAACTTTTTTACATTGCCTGGGGAATTATGGGCCAGGAAAGCGATGCTTGGGACGTATTACAGCAAACGGTGGAGAAGCATGGCGCAATCGCAATAAGCTAAAAGGTGGTAGTTCCGCTTTCCCGGCCTGGATTCGTCGCATCCTGGTCAATCAAAGCTTAGATACATTGCGAATTAACAAAAGGACTATACCAGTTGAACCTTTGCATTTGGTTGAAATGACTTCTGGGGAAGGTGTACCGGAAGAACGTGCTATCTGGGAAGTTGTAGCGTTACTTGATCAAGAACACCGGCGGGTGGTATTCATGCGCTTCCTTGGGGATCTGGCATTAAAGGATATAGCTACAGAACTTCAAATACCCCTCGGCACTGTCAAATCTCGGCTTAACAGGGCTCTAAAACGTTTGAAGGAAAAGTTGGAAGAAGATGAAGGGCAAAGGAGGGAACTCCATGAACTTCGATGATATATCCCCGGAACAGGAAAAAAATATCCGGGAAAAACTAAACAACTGGGCTGAAAAGAGTAAACTACCCGCGGAAAAATCGCTGCGGTTGAAACAGATGGTGAAAGACCTTGCTATACGGGAAAAAAAGAATCAACGCTTAAAAATAGTGGGCAGTTTAGCTGCAGTCGCAGTAATCTTGATAATGTTTGTTACTACTTGGCCAGGAATGCGCAGCTGGGCGGTTGAAAATTTACCGGTAGTAGGACGGTATATCGCAAATTGGTCAAGCCTTGAAAAGGGATGGCAGTGGGCTGAGGAACACGAAATGTTTCAGGAAATACTAGCGGCAAAAACAGATCAAGGATACACCTTCCGGGTGCACCGTATACTGGCCGACCCGACTCAGACAACAATAATCTATACCGTGGAAGGTAATAACCCCGCCAGTATTACGCGGGAACTCGGAGGACACGATATTCTTTTTAACGGCAGCTCCTTTGCATCCGGCATGGGTGCTAGGGGGGATATCATAGATGGGGTATTTGTGGGCAGCATAGAGCTCAGTGATGGTTTGCCGGAGAAAAGCGGTACATTAAAACTTCCCGTACGTCAGATTGGTAATGTAAAGGGAAACTGGGATGTATCCTTTCCCGTCAACAGGGTTGCTTTAACCGAACTGACCCGTATTGTACCCGACAATCAAAACATGGCACTACCCAATGGCATTCTGTCTATTGAGGAACTTGTTCTGGTTCCTACACAGACGGTGGTTAAATTACGCTACAAAGGCGAAGAACACGCTCCAGATCTTACCCGAGAAGTTAAGCTAATAACGCCTGGTGGCTTGGTGAAGCCTCGGGATGGAGGCGCTCATGGCACTAGGGTGTCTGACTCCTGGGAACAGACCTATGACCTTGAATTCCAGCGTCTGGATCCCGTACCATCGGAAGTAACGCTTGAACTGGCAGGCCTGGTTTATCAAAAAGGTGAAACACGAATACCTTTGAGCGGTAAACAATCATCCTTTGCGCCGGATGGGCGCGAAGTGCAAATTATGGATTTACAGCAAAATGGGCGTATTGGTGGGGCCACAATCAGTTATGTCACCGACGAAAAAAACCCCTGGCCCTTTTCAATACCGGAGTGGCAGGTTTTAGATGAGCAAGGTAAAATGCATCGCACAAGACCTGAAATAGAAAGTTCAGTAAGTATGGCAGTTGGTAGTAAACAACCTGAAGCCACTGACGATTCAACCGATAAAGAGTATGAATTAAAATTGAGCTGGGAGCTTCCGCGCGGCAGTAAAGCGGTAGCACTCATCAATACGGGTTACTGGGAATACCGGGACAAAATGGGTAGTTTCACAATACAGATTCCTAAAGACTAATTTAAACGGAAAGCTCTACCTATTGTTAGGGTATTGCATATTTTATTTCATTATAAAATTAACGTTTTTGCCCTAAAAAGGTGGTTTTTAGTTAAAACTAAAAGAACTAATTGTTAAAAGCGAGTAAGGGAGTTGATCTGTCATAACTGATTTATACCTAGTAATTTCATACTATTGGAATATCTTTTCATATTTCTTGGGATTTATATTTTTAGTTGCTGGCTTACTATTTTTGGGAGCCCTCTTACTGCGGTACCTTTGGAATACTACAATACCAGAGCTATTTAACTTAAAGCCCGTAACCTATTGGCAAGCTTTGAGACTTCTAATTTTAGCTAGTTTACTATTTGGTGGCCCAAACTTAATTAATTAATCTACGAAATTCCTTTATGGCACATAATAAATAAACTGTTTAACAAGTTGTTAAGCTCGCTTACCCTTTACCTCAAGGATTTACTATAATTTAAACGACTATAAATAACTTCTCCTTGGTTCGTCATCCCTTGGATTTCTTCTGTCCCCGAAGTTCCCTGTCCGATTAGGGTCCAAATTTTATTGTCTTTGTATGTAGCAATAATTTCTGCTTCGTGTTTCTCGTCAACTTCCACACGTTGTATATTTGGATTCGAAACAATACCGTAATAAACAGGAAGCGATTTTGCTGATTCCCCCATATTACACCAAATCCATGGCAATTCACTTCCGGAGTTAAATTCTATATACCCAGTACCTTCAATCAATTCCCAACCCCTAAATGTCTGTTCAAGTCTCCCAACTGCCAAGCCTTTCGGGGTCGCGTAAAACGCCAATGTTACATTTTCCACTTTCTCTATGTGAACTACTTTTTCCACGTGTGTATTTGATTCCATAATTGATTCCTGAATTGCTTTTTGTATTTCTTGAGTATCATTGTTAGGATCAGAGAAAACAAAGAAGAGTAAAACCATAACTGCAATAAAGGTTGGCCCAACAAAAAATATTTTTCTCCCGAAAGAATACACAAGCTCAGTCCTTTCAATAATTCATGAGTTAAACTTAGTAATTATTTTATCATAGTTTTCAAATTCCCTTAATTGTAGTTTTGGATGTTGTATCTAATCTTTGTACTGTACAGCAAAAAATTTATTCAACTCTGGATAAATTATAAGGTTAAATATATATTTTTATCCTTGACCGTTAAAGGTAGACCGGAACTGGTGAAATTGCTTAAACTAATTTAGTAACCTAATGCAAATCTTTTAGGAGGAATATTGTAGGAAAATGTCGAATAAAATTAAAATCTTTATTCGATGAAGAAAGATAATTCTTGGAAGCCGAAATATGATAGCTCCTTCTTAACAGATTAATATGAACTGCTTAAGTAAAAAAATCGGGCAAACCGGTCGAAAGACCGGGACGCAAAGCTATGGGCCTAAAGCTTTTAAGCTATGGCTGCCAGGTTGCTTATATAATGAACTAATGGATTATTAAGCGGCCTATGGTTACATGGCCGTTTTCTTTTTTTTAATAACAAACAATTAATCAGAAAAGAGGGCTCTATTATGGTCGTTAATTATGTAGAAATAGCAGTTAAAGAAATAATGGAAAAGCTAATTGAGGATTATGGGTACTGTAAGTGTGAAATATGTAAGGCCAGGGCGCTTGCAATGACTTTAAATGATATTGAACCTCAATATGTTTTAACAGATGCTGAGTTTTTGGCGGCTAAAGCAAGTTTTGTTAGGCCGGACAACTATGCAAAACTGTTATCAATTACAATGGATTCATTACGCAAGGTTAATGAAAGTATTAATCACGACATCCAGCTTATGGCAATGAAAAATATTGCTGTATAACAATATAAATAAAAACAGATAAAGCTCCGCTGGGAATATGGTAAGTTTAAAAGTTTGTTAGCAATCCACCTGTTTACAGAATTTACTAGCAGTAACCTATTACAATTTTTCTCTTATACTCCTTGACGCATTTTTTAGCTAATTCACATCATAAACATACTGTTCATCAGTTTTAAGCCAGTTTACCCTTTACTACGAGGCAATGCGGGCTTTTCTAATGGCGTCTATTTTATGCCATGATTTGCTTATGTTGGAACTTTTAATTATTATTTAACGTCAATATTTAAAGAGAAACTTGCTTTAAAGGATGTTTCGTTATGAGTAAAAGTATAATTATATTTATTATTTTACTTTAGTCTTAGCAGGATGTAGCGTAACATCCTCAAATTCCCCACAAAAATTGATATCTATCCCAGACAAAAAAATGATGAATATAATCCCATGGAACAGCATCGGGAACGATATGTAAGTTTTTTTCCCAGCAAGATAAAAAACCGTATTGTCAGCATCAGTCAGTCGCATGTGCGTACCATCGTCCGATGTAAAGCTACAGCCAATACCGAATTCGGTGGCCAAAGTAGCCATCAGTATTGTAGACGACTACGACTAAGTGGAAAACGCTGAGTTGGGACGCCTTCAATTAAGGTAAAACCCTAATAGAATCGGTAGAAGTTACTGCAAAAGGTACCTCAATAGTAAATACCACAATTTAAAATTAATAAACCTATTTTAATCGTTTTAAATGCTTAATCAGCAGGGTTTACTATTACTGTAGCCTTTATTGGCCATCATTTTGTTTGCAGGGGGTCGCTATGATTAAATTCATAAATGCACTACCAATAATAATATTTTTATTGTTAACCTTAATTGTTAATATATCTGTTAGACATTACTTCATTGATCTAGGGTTAACCCCTAAAGATTCCTATGTTGTAACAATGATATCGACTATAAGTTACCTTATGGGAGTATTATCTATATCAATATATTATCGTTATAGATAATTTATTTACGAGTTGCTAAAAAAATTGCCGACAAAGAAATGAGACCGCTTTGGTTTGCCCTGGACACGGGCCTTGAGGATGGTATACCGGCACTGGGTGTCTATCATGAAGTTTCCTTTCGAGCCACTGTGGCTCGTTTTATATACGAGAACCCTTTTGTAAAGTATAAAAACCAGATAGACGAGTCTATGGATCTCGTCAAAATTCTGGTCATGTCTGGTAAAAGGTTATAGTAATACAAATATGGATGGGTTATAATTTAAACAAAGACAATCTTCAGGGGTGCTTGTTATGTTGACGATAAAAAAGCAAAAACAATCCCAAACCGTCTCTAAAAAATCGGTGTATAACATTGTAAATCCTTTGAAGCGAAGGCAAATTGCCCGAAGGAAAGCGGCTGCCGATGCATTGAAGGGAATTTGGGCAGATAAGGATGATTCCTTTTTCACGGAGCGGTAACTCATGCGAATCTTGATAGATACCAATATTCTAGTTGACTATTTTCGTTCACAAAGGAGTTCCCGCCCCAAAAATAAACGGCAAGAGTATTGTTACCAACAAGCGGTTCAATTCATTGACCAGTCGATCGAACAAGGTGTGGAATTGTTAGTTTCATGTCACACATTCAAGGAATTGCTTCAGTATAAGAATATTTCGGCACAAGAAGAAAGACGGATACTGGAAAATCTCCCCTTAATGTGTGAAATTCTTGAAACCAATAAGGAAGTTGCCTATATTGCTGGCTTATTATCCCGCCAGTCCTCCGAATATCATGACCATCACGTAGAGGACTGTTATATAGCAGCGACAGCAAATTGACTTTATACACGTGCAATCCCGGTGATTTTAAGTACGTACCGCATCCGGATTTAGAAATTGTAGTTCCATACCAGCACCAACCAGAAACAGCATGTTAGTTCGGCAAATAAGGCACAAGAAGGCCTTTTTTTATTTTTAGGAGGATGAGAGGACAGGGAAGCCCTGGTTAAAAACTGTGCTGGGGCGATCACGAGAAACGCTCTTGAACAAACGGGGGTTGATTTTATAATGGCTAAGAACCGATTTAAAGTTGAAGCAAGCATAAAAAATACTTAAGGCCTTAAAAGAAAAAAATATCCGGGTTTAAAAACCATTCCATACGGTTCTCTGGCTGCCAACGGCGACGAGGACAGTGACATTAACTTGGCCATTGTCTCTTCCGCGGCGATATAAAAACCTCGTTTTTACTGGATTGCTAAAGTTTTTACTAACGATAATTATAATTCAGCAGTATCATGGGATATACAAGCCGTTACCTCGATAGCGAAGTTAAGATACCTCCTGGCGGCAAGGAACCTCGGCAGGACAGAAAAGAAATGACATGCCTTTATTCACTGCATTTTGGAACTGCGTGCACGATAACTTTTTCTTTACCTTGCGGGCATGGTTATGTTAGCATCCATTAAACGACAGGGGAGTCGGAAATTCCTTGCGAAGTTGAAATACGCTGTAGGGGAATTCCTGGCCAATAAAATTAACAGTTTGCTCGGGCATGCTAAACTGCTTCATTTTTTTACTGCTCATTGTGCTCACTCCCATTCGCTACTTCTTTAGCCTTCTTTTTCTTAGGACCCGTAGCAGTAATTCTTCTGTGAAATCATGATAAATATCTAGCACCTTCTTTGGCAAACCACTACGCCAATATTTATCAAAAGGTTGTTTCTCGATAGTTGCCTCCCTAATATGTAAAGACTTCATAATTACTGTCTCGAAAACTAAGTTCTTAATTTCAGGGTCTGCCCTTATGGCTGTCTCAAGGTCTTTGTCCAGGTTTGCTGCCGTGGGGCCATAGCGAGATATAACCACACCTAGAACCCCTAATGCTGAATTATCTTTTGCACATTCTTCAATAAACATCATAACTTTCCTAAGACCCAAGATCTCAAACAGCCCAAGCTCGATTGGAATGATTACATCTGTTCCGGCCATTAAGGCGTTTTTAGTTTCAAAGTCCAAAGATGATGGGGTGTCAATAATAATAAAGTCGAACTGATCCCTGATTTCTTCTAAGGCGTATTTAAGAAGGTATGGGAAGTGCATCTTCCACAGTGTCTGAAGTTGTTTAGTAGAAGGGAAGGCATGAGCGTTATCCAATAACCAAAATTTAACCTGGTACAATCTATAGTCACTTGGTAGCACAAAATATTCTCTTTTTGGGGCCTTAAAGATTACTTGATTGGTTTCTATAGGTGGTTTATGCCCAATCTGCTTATATATTTGTGAGAGGTATACGTCGTGCATCCCGTAGGTATATTGATTTTTGGCTGGCTTACCATTGCCAACGAATGGCATTAAATCTGATATAGTGGTGGAGTTCCCCTGGCCGTTATTATCTACGAGTAGCACTTTATAACCAAGGCTTGCGCATATATCTGCAAATAGCACAGAAAGTGTTGTTTTACCAACCCCGCCCTTACTGTTAGTAAATACTAAGATGTTGTTGGTCGAGTTGTTTAGGACTATATGCGATTTATCTATTCGATTAAGTTTATCGTATTTAAGTTTATCGTATTTAACTTTATGGATTTTCCAATCTCGGCCATCCTTAATGCAGGAGTAGCGGCCTTTTGCACAGCGGCTTTGCACAGTTCTAAGTGGGATATTCTCCAGTTTGGCTACTTCCTGGCAGGTATACCACTGCTTGTCCATCTGCACTCACACCTCAACTAATTAGCTAATTTACCCAACTATACCACAGACGAATATTAAATGCCATAATATAACAACTTTAACATAATCAACCTCAAGAAACAATGGTGTTACAACACCCCATAAATAATCTGTTGTAAACCCTGGAGTCTTGAACAACCTGATCCCTACCACCGCTGGTTGGTTTTTGCCTTTTGGACAAACCTAACGGCCAATTTTCCTAACTCCTCAATTTCTTCTATGGTTATTTTTTTATAATACGAAAAATCTGGAGGATTTTTTTGACGCTCCAAATTCTCTTTTGCAATTTTTTTAAAAAAGTATCAAACATTGTTTCAACCCTCCGAATTCTTCAGTATTACAGTAGTTATGCAGTTTCAGGATAATAATCCCAACTCCATAACCTAAAGTCCGAATTTTTTGGCCACAATTTATCAATCAGACTTGCAAAACGCTCGGTCGTCGTGTCAAAATAAACTTGGATCAGCTGGTTGCAACAGCGGATCCGACAACCGGCGTTGAAAAAGTACCCGATCACTTCGCAGAGGGAGAGGGCTTGTTCAGCGCCTTCTTTATTGCACACCCAGGTGGCATAACAAAGAAGTGTTTCCGCTGTAAACAAGAGCTCCACATGTGCGAAATGAGCTGTTTCAGACCGGGCATAGCAGGATGTTAAACCAAGATTCTGCTTGACTGTTCGGTAAAAAACCTGTCGGGTAAAGGACTGGCGCGGTATCGGTTTACGACCCGTTTCCAACCCCTCCCCATAAGAACTACTCGTGAGGTTTTCCCTCAAGCAGCTCACCCCGTAAACTTCATCAAAAGGGTTATGAGACCTATCGAATGGTGGACACTTTCATTGGTATTTCTCTGCGTTTTTAAGCGGATGGACTTTCCAGTCCCAGTAAAGACCCAAAACGTTATAGATATACTCATTACTCCATCTCCGCCATCCGATACTACGCTTTTGTCTCCGTTTCCGTCTTGTCAGCAGAGTTCGGATTTTCATCTCCGTATAGTCGCGCACTTCGCTGAATGCACGGCTTGAGTTCCCGACCCGAAAGTAATTAACCCATCCAGATAATATGGCATTGACTTGTTTAACAATGTCCTTTGCTGGTTTTGCGCCTCCACTTTTAATTAATTCGCGGATTCGCTCTTTGACAGCAGTACGGGCTTTCTTTTTCGGTGTCATAAGGATGAAGTATCCGGTTTTGCTTCGGTTCTGTACTCGCCTCAAATCAAACCCCAGAAAGGAGAATGATTCGCCCTTTAGGACGTTGACCATTCGGGTTTTATCTAGATTGAGTTCAACTCCCAAGGGTTCCAGTTGTTCCTGCAGTCGCTGCAGTGCCCGTTTAGCCCATCCGCGTTTGCTGGAGTGTCCGCTTATTGTAATCACCATATCATCGGCAAACCGATGATAGTTCACCGCCTCGTAGTTGCCTTCCGCTGTTTTGCACCGGATGGCATCGAATGTCCAGTCAACCTCATTTAGGTAAATATTGGCAGCCAGTGGTGAAAACGGGCCCCCTTGCGGAACACCGATTCTTCCTGTTGCCTTGATTACCTGTTTTACGAGGTGCATGACTTGCGGGTCAGTCACACGTTTGGCTATTTTCTCCAGTAGTACGCTGTGCCGTATCGTATCAAAGTAGCGGGACAAATCAACATCTATCACTGTTGTCATACGTCGCAATACACTGCGTCGTACTCCTGCCAGTGCTTGATGCGGGGAGCGCTTCGGGCGGAATCCATATGAGTTTGAACAGAAGTCAGCCTCAAAGATGGCTTCCAGTATGATTTTCAGGGCCCCTTGCACCACTCGGTCCCGGATGCTCGGTATTTGTAAGGTTCGCATTTTACCGTTTGCTTTCGGGATATCAACTTTACGGTTGGCTTGTGGTCGGTATGTCCCAGCATGCAGTTCTGCCTGGATGCTTTTTAGAAACGGGATGACTCCCTCTTTTTCCACATCGGCGAAGCTTTGTCCGTCAATGCCCGGGGCACCGCCGTTTTTCTTCGCTCGTTGATATGCTTCATGAAGGGTTATCATCTTGGTAATGTGGGTAAATAATCCCCAAAACCGATGTGTAGGTTCAGACTTCGCCTTTTGATATATTCGCCGCCTAAGTTCCTGCAAACTTATGGGTGTTGTTGTCAAAGCACCCTTGCCTCCCTCGGTCGTACGAAGTGTTTACAGGTTCGGACCCTTTCCTCCCCGCGCGTTTTGCTGCACGCGGATCTACGGTACTACGATCCGTTCCGCCACCCTGACACCTGCCTTTCCCATTTCCCGATCACGGTTATAGGGACGGCCTCCTCGATGAGATTTCTTCACCGGGTGTCGAGGGCTTCTCCAGTTTCCACAACATCTTTCACTCCATGTCGCCGCTGATACCCCGCCGGTGAGTACTGCCGTTTCAGACTCTTTCGATCAGTACTTGTTGCTTTCGCGCGTTATCGACCGTCTCAGCCACCGGATTTGCGTGTAACGAGGCTACGTCTGCGTTCACTGTGCGTTACAACCTGGAATTTTGCCCACGCTCCTAGAGCGTGTTGTCAGAGGGCTTCACCGTCTCGCTTTCACTCCACGGTGCCTCTCAGGCTACGGGAGGGAAGTCTCTTCTCCCGGTCGGACTTGCACCGACTAGATTCTGTGTCCTTAGCTGGACACGCCAATTCTCCACCGTTTGGTATAGGTTTTTGCTGCATCTTCTGGTGCATCAACGCGATTACTGATGAGAAGGTACACATCCTTGAAGGTTGCCGGAAGTTCCTCTTCCGGGAGCAGGATACTCGTTTCCGGTACCTGCTTAGCATAGGTTGCTGCAATGGCCGCAATAGGTACGAGACGTTGCCGGGTGATAGGTTTGCCCTTACGGGTAAACGTTTCAAAAGGAAGCTTGATGTAAATATCCGGGATGCTTAATACGGAACCGTTACCCAGTATCTGAAGCCTGGGGTATACCTCTCGAAGCAGCTGTTTCGGGTTTAGCTTTACGTAAATTTCCTTACGTTGCCCGGGGTCGTAAATTTTCCGGAACAGGACAGTGTTCCTCTTGGCCTTAGTAACCCAGTCAAAGTCCTGATCAGCAAGCCAAACGAGGAACTTCTTGCACAGAAACCAGCGATCCATGGCAACCCAAAGCTTGGCGTTATTAATTTGACGAAACTCTGAAAGCATCTGTTTGGCAAGATCAAGCTTGGTTTGCTTTCCATTCTCCTGACCGATTTTAACCCAAAAGCGCCATAGCATCGGATATTCGAGGCCGTTCTTAAGAACAGCCATAGTCGACACCAGATTCATGCACCATACATGGCGTTTATCAGAGCTGTCAAAGAGCCAGCATAGAAATGGGAGCTTTTTCCCGTGGGGATGCTCAACTTTAGTATCGTCTAAGGCAATTACGTCCCCATCGGTCAATCGGCTTTCTGGGCACTCCTGCAGCCTGGCAAGCCTGCCTAAAGAGAACTGAAGCCACTGAAAAGGTTTGGACAGAAACCTGCTGAAGGCGCTTTGTGAAATCATCCGGCCTGAAAGCAACTGCTGTAAAAAAGGAGCATCCGCTGAAAACTTGGCATTCTTATTTGCAGAACCTGCATTATCCACCAGCCCGCATACGTAGGCAAAAGCCAGAAGCCATGCTGGAATACCAGAGTGTTTACGGATTCCAGTTTGGGAGAACAAGAGGGATAAGTCGAACAAATCCCAGATTGTTTTGAGTGCCGGTATCCCGGCTCCTCGACCGTGATCCTTTTTCTCGAAGGTTGGTTTGCACAGTTTTTTCATTGTATCACCCATATCGCCAGAGTGATGACAAAAAATGCCATCCACTGCGATTATGGGGCTGTTTCTTAAATGTCAAGTTATTTTGGTTAAATATGGTGCCTAGTTTAAAATATTTTTTGGAGTTGTGTATTTGGTACTAATTTACATCAACTGCATAACTCCTGAGTATTATTATTGTTACGATTTTACTTTACAACATTTTTATCATTGCCCTGGCAACGCGGTTAATATCTTTGATGTTAGCGTTATAGTGATAATAAGGGGACTCCCGTTTCGCTTCCAAGAACTCGTAAAGCATTCTATCTATTGCACTGCTTTTCATAATATAAATACCCCCTGTAGTATCTTATCATAAGTTATTACCGTTTTATGGTAACAAAATAAGACGCTATGATATATTTATTCATGTTTATTTTCCATGATGAAGGAGAATAGGCGTGGGGCTTTGTCGAAAAACCATGTGTTTCTCGCTCCCAAAGGAACAGGTTAAGATGTTGGACTACCTTTTCGACGCAGCCGCGGCTGAATAGCTATTATGACCCCAATGTTAAATGAAGCGTCTTATTGGCGGCTGGTTGGACAACCATTTCCGTAACACAATAAATGAGATGGCCTTTACCAAACGTCCCAAAAAAGAAAAAAGTAACCAGGCCAACCGCAAAAAACACGGCAAGTCCTGGTTAACCAATTATCTTAGAAAAGCGGCTGCTGGGTTGGTCTAAAAAAATGAGCAGAGGTTGGGATTTAACCTTCTGCTTCATTTCTTGCGGAAATAAAGTCAGACCGCCCTGGGGGCGGCCTTAACCAATCGGCGTTATGCCTTCCAGTTTGTTTACTGTCACTCCTTGGGAAAAGAGCCGGAACTGTCTTACACAATAAAAGGTGATTTGTGTGTTTCACCATCTGTATTCTCACCCTTAATGGGTGAGGCGTCGGCCTTACGCCTTCGTCCGCTTGTTTATCGCCCTTACGGCTTCGGTATTGCTTACGCGGTATTCCTAACTTCCCGGGCAAGGTTATTACTGCTATAGAATATTCTACCACAGTTTATTGTGAACTTTCTAATTTTTCCGTTGGCTTTAAAAGTATACAGAATGTTGCTGTCTGTTTTAAGTAAACATGTAAACGTCATGTTTAACAAGGGGGGAGATGTATACATATTAAACTAGGGAGAGATTCAACAATCTTGTTTTCTCTTCAATTTACGCAATTACACCCAAACCAATTTTGAAAGACCTCCAAACTTTGCATTCATGGTTAGGAGGCTTTTTTTAAAAAATTGTGGATTATTTTGTCAAGATAGATTATACCTTAATCTGACGTCAGAGAAGTATTTAAAACCATGTCAGAATAGAGTTAAAAAATCTATTAATTGACACATTCAATGAAGAGTTATAGACTTATACCTGACATAATGGAAAATGGAGGACATTTTTTTATGAAGGGTCAACGCATTGGTTATGTCCGGGTAAGCAGCTTCGACCAGAATCCGGAACGACAACTAGAACAGGTTCAAGTGGATCGTATTTTTACGGATAAAGCGTCCGGTAAAGATACGCAACGACCGCAATTGGAGGCTTTGCTCACATTCGTGCGTGATGGGGATACCGTAGTGGTACATAGCATGGATCGTCTCGCTCGTAACTTGGACGACCTTCGGAAAATTGTGCAAAACCTAACCGAACGGGGTGTACAGATTGAGTTTGTTAAGGAACATTTAGTTTTTACGGGTGATGATTCGCCCATGGCCAACCTTATGCTATCCGTGATGGGAGCATTTGCCGAGTTTGAGCGTGCCTTGATTCGCGAACGCCAGCGGGAGGGCATTACATTGGCTAAACAACGCGGTGCATACCGGGGTCGGAAGAAATCATTACTTCCACAGCAAGTGTTGCAACTACGCCAACGCGCTAATGCGGGAGAGAAGAAAACAAAGCTGGCCCGTGAGTACGGTATCAGCCGCGAGACGGTTTATCAATACCTACGGGGGGAATAAGGGAAAAAATTCTGGGGACAGAGAATTGGGTACAAGAAGGCAACAAATTGATCACTAATATACAACGTGGTGCTCTTTTAAGTGGCGCAATAATACCATCTTTCCTAACTATTCCCGTACTGATTTTATATTCTCAGCTATATCACCAAGTATTGCGCTATTTTTTCATGGGCACGCATAAAACGTCATGCCAAAACTACGATAAACACAAGATAGCCAAGCATAATGCCCATTGTTGCTAAATAAGTGAGGCCAATGTCACAGGATACTGATGCTAAAGTTGGGCATATAAGATTGCAGACACTTCCTTCTTTGGATATAAAACTCATAATGACCGAAGAAAGGATCATTACCGCGGCTGTTGTTACTTCTGGAGAAAAGCACGACGGCAAACCACCAGCAAGCTGCATTTCAGGAAAGCGAATATTTCAAAGAAAAATCTAAGGAACGCTACAAGATTGAAGCTAAAAACAGTGAACTAAAGCATAGACATGGGTATGATGTTGCATCAGCCTCAGGTCTATTTGGTATGCAACTACAAGCTGCAACCGCAATATTTGCTGTTAATTTAAAAAGGATTATAACTTTAATGAGTAAAAAATAGAGCAACAAGGCCATTACATGAAAAATAGAAAAACCAGAAGACTGAGGCAATATACCTTATCTTCTGGTTTTTTTATGGCATTGTTTTAGTCAAAAACTAAATGTTTTTCAGTGGCCTCCAAATCCAGTCTCTTGTTTTATTAATTTAAAAATTAAGTTTAGCGTTTTCAGTGATGTCTATTAACCTTGTAAGCATTGCCGCGGCTTCAGCCCTGGTGGCATATTTAGCCGGAGCAAATATGACCTTTCCATCAGATAGCACTCCTCTGACTATTCCCATATTGCTGGACATGGCAACACTGTGTCTTGCCCAAAGAGAAATCGAACGGGCATCTGAGAATACTTCCCATTTCATAATTTTTTCTTCCAGACTGATATTAGCGTATTCCAGGGCGTTGGAAATCATGGCCGCCATCTGTTCCCGGGTAATATATTGGTTGGGTTTGAAGGAACCATCTTTATAACCCCCGACAATTTGAGCTTTGTAAGCATTGCCTATGCTGTTGTAATACCAGTCTTCTTCCGCTACATCGGTGAACTCAATACTCACCTTCTCATCGAGTCCCATCAACCTTGACAAAAAGGTTGTAAATTCGGCCCTTGTGATATTCTTGTTTGGTCTGAAACTTTGGTCATCATACCCGCCAACGATACCCCGGGTGGCCATTTTTTCAATGTCTTCCCGACCCCAGTGTCCGTTGATATCTAGAAATTCCTTGACCGGCCTTTGAAGCACAGCATATTTACTTAAGTGCGGTGTTCTGAAAGTTAACAACTGATCGTTCAGGTCATGAACAGCCCGCATGGGCTCCCATTGTAAAAGTTCTTCATTGTAACAAAAAACATCAAACCGGTAATGGGAATTATCCGACCAGAATATAGAATCCACCGGGAAAGATAAGCGAACTGACTGACTTAAAGGAAATTCACCCTGCAGGTCGGAATTACTGATTTCAACAGTTATATCAAAAACCTTGCCTATTAGCTGATAATTAGTAGTGTTAATCAGCTCTGCAGTAGTATCCTTATCCATTTCCTGAATTTGAAAAATTAATAGGGCATCATCGGGAAGGTCTATGTCAGTCGGGTCCAAGACTATCTTTACACCTTGTATCAAGATGCCGATATTTTTTCCGGATTCCATCAAGAGATTATACTGTTCCGCGGTGATTGTAAAGCTGGCATTACCCGCCGGTACGACCAGGGTCAATGTTTCCTTGGCATTATCGACGACCTCTTGTAGTTCTCGATCTGAAAAAGTAGTATTCGTTCCTTTGCTAATTGAACCGGATGAACTGCTGTTACTGCTGGAACTTCCGCTTGAGGAACGTCTGGCGACGCTGATATTCAAGTTCTTGCTATCGGTGTGACCATAATAATCGGTGACTGTCACCTCAAAAGCATAATCGCCGCGAACAAATATGGTTCCGGAAATAACTCCGCTGCTGTTATCCAGTGCTAAGCCATCCGGCAAGGTACCGCCCGTTATGCTCCAGGCTAATGGTTCCTTTCCCCCTGTAGCCTGCAGTTCGGCGGAATATACCCTATTTTCAGTGCCGGAAGGCAAAGATGTTGTTAATACTTTTAATTCTAACACCATTTCAACCGGGTCAAGAACCGTTTCATCCTCCTCGACCGTAATGGTATCCGGGAAGACATAATCCTCATAACCCTCTGCTTTTACAATAATGTGGTAGTTCCCGGGTAATAACTTGTGAACAAACTCTGTTTCATTTTCGTCGGATACTACCGTCAAGGGCAAAACCATATGGTTTTTATTCTCCGGCACAAAGTAAACAGAAGCCGAAACTCCCTCAGGCAAGCCGCCAATTATTCCCCTAACCGTTACCAATTCAATATTTGGAACGGTCATATGGCCGTCCACTTGAACAAATTCAATTACGGATGTGGCACCGTTTACGTGGACGCAAAGGTTGTATCCACCCGCTGGGACACCGGAAATACTGTACTCACTTTGTTCCTTTGGGAGAGTTTGTGTAACCATTGCTTCGCCGTTAACCGCGGAAAGTATAATTTCTACGGTATCACTTTTTGTGGTCCCCAAGATTGTACCGCTTAGAGTAAAAGTTTGCGGCTCACCCTCATAAACAGCATCATTGACCGATTGTTGCGTATAGACTGTTTCCTTTACCGACAGGTCAGAAATATCGTTTGACACGGCTAGGGAAGTTTGAACACTAGTAAAAAATACAATATTAAAGAAAAAAACTAACGCCATAAAAATAGACCCGGGCTTGATGTCTGACCGGAAACTGCTTTTACCCACAAAACTTTCCCCCTTTTAATGTTTTCAAAAAGCAAAAACACAATGAAAGAATTTCATGCACCTCCTTTAAATACAATCGTGACCAATTTTAGCAAACAGTTGTCACAAAACTATTGCGTTTTTATGACAAAAACGTCACACATGAAGCAAAATACCAGCCCCCGACAAGAGCAAAAGCACAGTAGCCAACCCCGACATAAATAAAAATGCCCTCACACCAGTAAGACGCAAGGGCCGGGCAGTATTATAATGCTGAGATGATATAACCTACCTATTTTAAGGGTAACATTAATTATAATAATAATCGAAGTGGAATTGATAACTTGGACAAAATAACCGAAACCATTAAAAGAAGATATAACCGCACTGCGCTGGTCTATGATTGGATGGACTTCATGATCAGTGACACAATGCGGCGGCAGGTTATTGGGATGGTCCGGGGAAGAGTGTTGGAGGTGGGAGTAGGCACCGGAAAAAATCTTCCTTTCTACCCGCCGGAATGTCAAGTTACAGGTATTGACTTTAGTCCGGGGATGCTTGAACGGGCCAAAAAAAAGCTAAATCACTTACACCTAATATCACTCTGTTGGAAATGGACGCCCAAAACCTTAGTTTTACCGATAATACTTTCGATACGGTGGTCGCGACTTGTGTTTTTTGTTCTGTTCCAGATGCCGTCAAAGGATTTACAGAAATCAAACGAGTTTGCAAACCTGAAGGCCAAATAATATTATTTGAGCATGTCCGCAGTGAGCACCCTTTATGGGGTAAAATTATGGACATTTTAAATCCTGTTAGTTTGTACATGGTAGGCTCAAATATTAACCGTCGCACAGTTGATAATGCTAAAAACGCAGGACTTAATATCCATAAAGTAACTGACCTGAGCAATACAAAAATATTAAAGCTAATAGTTGCTTCTCCGGAGGGAATAAAACCGTAGGCAAAGGTCTTTCATTAAAAGCACATGGTCTTATTTGGGCAGGGTAAAGTAAAAAGAGCTGCCCTGTCCCGGCTTGCTGCTGACACCTATTGTTCCGCCGTGGGCTTCAATAATTTGCCTGGCTATGGCCAGTCCCAAACCCGTTCCCCCGCCTGTTCTGGCGCGGGATTTATCCACCTTGTAAAACCGCTCCCAAATTAACGGCTGTTCTTCCGCGGATATACCCGGCCCTGTATCGGTTACTGACACCTGCACTGTATCCTTATATTCCAGCAGTTCTACTTTAACCCGGCCTCCCGCAGGGGTTGCCCGCACCGCGTTGTCCAATAAGTTGATCAGTACCTGCCTGATGCGATCCGCATCGGCATTAACGGTATATGAACCGGGTGCAAAATCCAGGGACGCTGTAACTTCTTTATCTTCAGCCAGTGCTTTAAATTGCCCGTATACCTGACCGGCCAGCTGTTCAATGTCAATGGGCTGCCTTTTCAATTCCACCCCGCCAGCTTCTATTTTGCGTAAATCCAGAATCTCTGTTACCAGCCTGCGCAGCCGAAGAATTTCTTCGTGTGTTTCGGCTAGGTATTTATTGCGCTCTGCTTCGGTGGCCGCCATGCCGTCCATCAGCGCTTCGGTATAGCCTTGGATAATGGAAAGGGGTGTACGCAGTTCGTGTGACACATTGGCCACAAACTCGCGCCTTGTTTGATCCAGCCGCTCCAGGGCAGTGATTTTTTCCTGCAGCTCGGCGGCCAGGGTGTTTAAGGAATGGGCCAGTAAACCGATTTCATCCTGTGATTTCACTTCCACCCGGCGGGAGTAATCGCCCTTGGCCATTGACCGTGCCGATTGGTACATTTTCAGCAAGGGGCGCGATAAAGTGCGGGATAATAAAAGGCTTAAAATAGTGGCCAGCGCAATGCCAATTAAACCGGCAGAGAGGGTAATTTTCTGCAGCGCGCTGATGCGCTCTTCAATGGGGGCAAGAGGGGAACTGAGCATCACCGTGCCTGCTGCTTGGCCATCTTTATAAAAGGGCACCGCCACAGTTAATACATCAGTGTCTAAAAAATGATAAGCCCCCCGATAGGAGACGGTTTCACCCTGCATGATGGACTGTAAATCGGATTTGCTCCAAGGCAGGTCATGATGGCCCACTACATTAATCTTCGCACCGGTTACGTTCTGCATCTCCATGCCCATGCCGATGCAATGCACGATATTACCCTGCCGGTCGGTAATCATAATGTTGCCTTTCAGCGCCCCGGCCAGGGTATATAAAAGGTGCATATTCGCATTTTGCCCGGTGATGTCTTCACTGCCGGATAAGTGTTTGGCCTCGCTGAGCAGCAGCTCCAACTGCTGGTCGTAGTATAATTGTTTCAACTTGGCGGTCTGGAGAACGCCTGTAAAGTATAAAATGAGTAGCACCAGCGCCACCATCAGCAGCCATAGTTTTAACACCACGCTTTTGCGCAGCATGTTCATTTAGTTCACCTCAAGTCTATAACCAACTCCCCATACCGTCGCGATGTATGATGATTTATTGCCGGACGCTTTGAGCAATTTATCCCTTAAACGGTTTATATGGGTGTCCACCGTGCGGGTATCACCCATGTAATCATATCCCCAGATAGTTTCCAACAGCTCATCCCGGGTGAAAGTGCGCCGGGGTGAACGGGCCAGCTGGTAAAGCAGTTCGTATTCCTTGGGGGTAAGGGTTACGGACCGGCCGTCAATTAGTACCAGGCGCAGTTCGGGGTTGATGGACAGGCCCGGAAATTGTAGTATGGACACACCGGCGGTCTGTTCCGCAGAAGGCGCGACTTGAGTGCGGCGCAGCACCGCTTTTACCCTGGCCACCAGTTCCCGCGGGCTAAAAGGCTTGGCCACATAGTCGTCGGCACCCAGTTCCAGGCCCAGAACGCGGTCCATTTCATCATCCCGGGCGGTGAGCATAATGATGGGAATGTTGGATATTTTCCTAATATCTTTACAAACTTCCCAACCGTCAATGCCCGGCATCATCAGGTCCAGGACAATTAAATTCCATTGCCCGTCTTGGTATAAATCCAGGGCTTTCCGACCGTCTTCGGCTTCTCCCACCGTAAAACCCTCTTTTTCCAAATAAAGCCGCACTAGATCACGGATCTTGCGCTCATCGTCGACGACTAGAATTTTTGTGTTCTCCACCAGTTTACCTCCTGTCACGAGTTATGAAAATTTCATGACGCATACTTTTTCGACAAATATTTTTTTTAATCCTTGATTATTATGTATTTAATATCTCGTTCAGCCGCTTCTAAATAGTTTTCTGATACTAAAACCTTGATCATGTTACTCCCTTTGAGTTTTATTTTTTCCTAAGTAAATGCCGGCATGTGTAGGATTGCTTACATAGGCGGAAAGGCTAAAAGATATAAATAACCCCTGCGCTGCGCAGGGGTAAGGGTGCTGCGGGGGATATGCCAAAATAATCCTTTAGTTCTCCTCGGATGAGCTGCTTGACCCTTTATCCGTAGTTTTATGGCAACCGGCATGGCTGCCGTGTTTATGACCGCGCATCATCAGCAAGTGCATGATGGGACATAACAGAAAGAGTAACAAGTACCATTTCTCCACATTAATCACCTTTCCTTAACCGCTGTTAGTAAGGGCGGGGTGTCCCCCGCCCCGCCAGTGTTAATTAGTTTGGGACTGGTTGTTGAACCCGCCCATCATGCCGCCATATCCGTTGCCACCGTCATAATTGCCCATCATGCCGCCAAATCCGTTACCGCTTTCATAATTGTCCATCATGCCGGGGCCCATCATGCCGCCGCCGCCCATCATCGGGCCGAAACCGTTTTTAGCGTGGAAATCACGCATGTAATTGAAGTGTTCCTGCCATGCTTTGGCCTGTTCCGGCGTTACACTGCCGTCTTTTTCAGCCTGGTCAAGCCAGTTTTGATGCCATCCAAACATTTGGTCAACAAACTGCTGATTCTGTGCGTTCTGGCCATCACCTGCAACTGCTCCGAAAGCGGTGGGAGCCGCCAGGGCTAAAACCAGAAGACCTGCTGCCGCCAGTAGCCAAATCTTGTTTTTCCTCATTGATAAATAGCCTCCTTTTAATTTGATTTGGTTTGCCTGGCTTAAGATTATAAAAAAAATGTCACGAATCTATCACAAAAGGTTAAAGATTTTATCACAATCTATTTTTTTACATATAAACTGCAGTCGGCAGCTTATGGATGTTCATAAAAGGTTTATTGCGTTATACCGGCTGATTATATTTCTTGCCTCTCGCAGCTGCGCCGGGTCGCAAAATATAATCAGCATTTGTTGACCTAAAAGTCCCTCGGGCAGCGGTCTTGAAATAGCATAAGCCCCGGCCCATAAGGCACCAAAGGCAAGCCCTATCCCGGTACCGGCAAACAAAGATGAATAAATTGTGTTGGCCAGCAGGGGGCCGGCTACCAGACCATAGGGATGATTTTGCAGCAGCCACGCCACAAGCAAAGCCCCCGCTAAGGCACCTGCTAGCGTTCCGATAATAGTTACTCGTTTTTCATGCCTGGTTAAAAAGACTTCTTGTCTGATCTGCTGTTCATAATCGTCAGCAACATCAACAACCCTGTAGTTGGAAATGTCCCGGGCCTGTAATTGCCGGTCAACAGCACTTACATCAACATCTTCCGGCAGTAAAGCAACTATTTTGGCCATTGTCGATTTACTCCTTATTTTTGCTGTCAGGCATTTTAACTTGCAATAGTTTATCTGCTTGGATCTGCACTTGTTCACCAATTACAAACGGGCTGCCAATAATCCAGCCAAAGTTAAAAAGTTGTTCCTGGCTGCTCAGGTAAGTAGGTTGCACTATTTTCAGGTAGCGCACCACCGGTTCTGGAATAGCATTTTCCTGCACCAAAAGCATCGGCCCGTGTTTTCCCCGGTGACTAAGAATGCCTGCCGGCACGGCCATTTCCGGCTGGGCGGGATTGACCAAGATAAAATTATGGCCCGCTTCGGCGATGCCCCAACCGAACATGCGAATGGTTTTGGCCACCCAGTAGCCGAAATTGGGCCCGAAGTCGGCATAGCCAGCAAAACCGGTGGACATGCCAAAAGCATCCGTACCCGGAATACGCTGCACATGTCCATACCGGGCCAGTTCATCGGCAATTGCAGCTGAAATCACATCTTCACTGCCCAGCAGGTAAATAAAAGCATCTTGAGCCCGGCGCTTTAGTGCTCTTTTGGTGGCTTCAGGTACCTCATTATTAGAAACAAAAAACGTCGGGCTGCCCGCATGGGCAGTCCAGGAGGCACTGAATATGGAAAACTCCGGAGTGTTGTCATTAGCTATCATCACCATATCTGTATGATCGGAATTGATGGTTGCCCGGAACTGGTCAATCAAAGCGGCCAACTCATATACATTAGCGGCGTCAAACTGCCTGAATTTTATTTTCATCCCCCGAAGTTCGTCTTTAACCTTTTGCTCAACGGGACCTACTATATAAGCCTTGGTATTCCCATCAACAAAAAGCCCTTCCGGATCAAGCCGCTTGATTTCTTGTTTTATTATTTCAGGTATCTCATTTTCTTTAATGAATAAGATTGGAGCGTCAACAGGGAAATGGATTACATTAGCTGCGACCAGAGCACGCCGCCAGTCGCCCTGCGGGACCAGAATAACTGCGTTCGGTTTATTATCCGCAAATGTGGCCGGGTAAACGATTTGTGCAATGGACGCGGATACCTGAAAAACATCTTTACCGGGCACCCGGGTCGTGTTTTGGGTTATTTGCACCGGTGCCGGATTGGTTACATTTTCGGCTGTGTAGTAATCGGGACGGTAGAACAATACCGCCAGCAGCAATAAAACCGCCAAAGCGGTAACAGCGCCAAGACCCCAGCGAACATGGTTCATACGCCTGTTAAAATTCAAAACGCCACCTCCCCTACATGGTGCCGATCTTGCGGCCCCTGACCACCAGCGGCCAATTGCCGATGTATCCGGTAATAAGCCCGATAATATTGGCGCCCCATACGGTAGCCCACCAAGTTAAGTTTTCTTCCTCCGGCATCACGGTTAAACCGCGCATTTGCATCAGCCACATAGCTCCCATCATGCCTATGCTGATGGCAGTCATGCTAAAAAAAACTGTCAGGGCGTTGTCACGTACAGTGTCCCGGTAGGCGGACGGCTCTTTTGACCTGAGCATTAAAGGCACAAAAATAAAAATATTAACCGCCAGCGCCGCCAGATACGACCATAAAATAGACTGGGTCATGGGGCTGCCCAGCCAAAATAACGGGCCTTCCAGTATAAATAACGGGAGGCCAAAATAGGCCAGCAAAAATGCCACGGTAACCATTGTGGACATACCAAACCCAACGGTTCCCAGTGTAGCTGACAATACTTGCACCCAAAGCGGGCGGGGAAATTCGCCCATCGCCACCTGGTGGTTATAGCCGCGGTAACATACATAATATGACCACAATCCAATCGGGCCTAATACCAGCATGACCAGCATCCAGGACAGTTTCATAAAGGGGCCTGCCTGGGTTAACCTGGTGGACAAATGAAACCAGGTCCAGGCGGCACAAGCCAGGGCAAGGGCAAACCACACCAGAGCCAGCGCATCAATGCCGCTGATACCCTGGTCACCCTGGTCCAGGTAGTCTCGCAATTCTTGAATAAAATCCACCCGGCCTTGAACGGCATAGGAGACATGCGATGGCTCGCCCAAAATCCAGGTATGATTAAACGGCCCCTCGGCCGGCGTAACCCACCAGTCCGGCGTGGTGGACCATAAAAATTTTTCCGTTTGTGCCGAGAGCCTATCCGCAGACGTATATAACAAAGGGCCGAAATTGGGACCGGAAAATAGCTGAACTCCGGCTAAAAACATACGCCAATCTTCATTCGTTGAACCCAGCAGGAAGTGGCGGGCCGCCTCGGCTGTATCCTGAGTGGCCTGCCAGCCAAAGCGGTTTGTTGCATCATAAAACCGGGCGAAGAATACTGCATGGGCTGCCGGGTCTTCCTCACCAATCCTGGTAACTTGTCCCCATTTCTGCAGCTCATTTACCACACTGTTGCTTACCTGGCTGGGGGGAGCTAAAACATATATGTTGTTGGAGGTAATTTCGTCAAGGGCCTTGCGTGTCGCATCCGATATCTTATCTCGTTCAACCAACAGCACCGGGGTGCCGCGGCGGGCCATCCAGGCAGCCGCAGGTAGTGCATATTTTACGTTGTCATCCCCAACAACAAGTAAATCCCGGCTTTTACTAGCGCCTGCTTTTAACAGCGTATCCCTTACAACTGCAACAGCTGCGAAAATATCCGGGCTGGACAGAACTAAAGTGCTGTGTCCTTCCTGCTGCAGTTCGTTTTCCAATGATAAAGTGTTTTCGCCAACCAGCAGCACATCAGCGCCGTCAAATTCGTTCAAACCGCTTGGCGACCATGTATTAATGCCGGTAACAACTTCATTAATCGAGGTCTCGGTAGGGTCAAATAAAATGACCGGCAGATTTAACGGCTCACCGCTGAAACTCTGGCAGGCCAAAGCCAGCGGCCAGGCATCCGCATCCACCACTACCACCGCATCCGGCTTAACACCGTCATACCGTTGCTTTAATACAAAGCGCTGCATGGAATGCCAGTCCTGTTCGGCCAACCTGGTTGTGTTGCCGGTATTAAGGTGCAGCCTTTCGATAACCCAGGGTATTTTCCCCGTGCTAAAAGCTTCTTTTACCGCCACAAGTGGGGCAAGGATTAAAAACAAGATTAAGGCCAGAGATAAATAAAGACCGAAACGTTTCATAATATCACCATTTTTATAATGCCCTGCTACACGAACACTATGCTTGGACACCCCACCCCTTATAATAAAAACAGTAATATTATGTAACACTACTAAAAACAAAGGAGGGTTCACATGACTGTCGGAAAAGAACTACACCAAGCTTTAGGCATGTTAAAAATGTCCAGCGGGCAATTTCAAACATTCGCCAATCGCACCCAGGACCCAATGGCCAAACAAATGTACATGGGTTTTACTAAAAAGTTGGACCAGATGGTGCAGGACCTGACCAATAGAGTTAATTATGTCGAGAGCCAGGAACCGCAATTTAAAATGGAAAACATGACTCAGGCGGCCTTTGAACAGCAGCAGGCGGCGCAGCAATCAATGCGCAAGGAATAAAATTATAGCCCGGATAACCCGGGCTATATAAAATATATGTCAATTTTAAGCAGAACCGAACGTATCAACGTTGTAGAGTGGAAGGTTGTAGGATGGTTTTTTTAAACCTTTAGCTGAACTTATTTCTAATGCCGGCAAATAAATAAAGAATATAAGCAACTGCCAAACCATAAGCGATATAGCTTATGATATGGAACAACACCCCTACGGCATTGTGGCGCATTTGGGGCGCGATGCCCATCATATCCACAACCAGCCCCATGCCCATCATCAGCATAAACCCCGCCAGGGCCAACCCCTTAAACCAGTAGAAATCATAACCCGCATATTTCATGAAATAAGCCAGCAGCACACCTCCCGCGGAGCCGACCACAAAGTGAACAAAGATACTTACCACAAATCCCGTCATTGTATTTATTTGGCTCGGGGTAAGGAAGATTTCCCCCGAAACCTGCATGGTTGTAGTATTAATAAACCCCAGGTTCATCCAGATTAAAGAAAGAATATGCAGAACTAACGTGCCCACTATTCCCGCCACCGCACCGGTCAAAAAAGTATCATTAGTTGCTTTTTTTACCAAACTTTTTGTTGAGTCTGTTTGTAATGTTTTATTTATGGCCGGGGCAAGCTCAGCCGCTGGTTCATAATCATAGCGTACCCGGATACTTTCAATATTGGCATTTTCATTGTCTAAAATTTGCTCTAAATCCTGGCGCTCCGGTATGGATTTATTCTCAACTATGTCCTTTTTATCTTTTTTCCGTGCACTTTTGTGTCGTAACCGAAAAACCATATAAATTCCCCTTTATAAATAATTGTTAATTTATGTTGCCCCTCCTTAATATTTTTAAACTGGTATTTCCGTAATCGGTTGTGACAAATTTGTTAAAGTTCTGAGAACGATTTGTGAAGATTTTTTAATAAGATTAACCTACGAATAAACATATTAATACCACAAAAGGGGGTAACTAATTATGATGGGATTTGGATTTGGTGACGGCATCAGTTCACTGCTGTGGAGTTTCTCTATGCTGTTATCGATGCTCCTGCCGGTGCTCATTATAGTAGGTGTGGTTTATTTGGTGCTGTGCCTGTTTGAACGGAGAAAAAAAGTGTCCGTTGGTGAAAATGATACACCGGAACCGCTGGTGATTTTGAAAAAAAGATACGCCAACGGCGAGATATCCAAAGAAGATTTCAGCAGTATGAAAGAGGATTTGCTTAGAGGTTGACCTTAAACGTAAGAATTAATTGCTTTTCTCTTAATCGATTTATCATTGTCAGCCATTTTTTTGCCGGGAATATTCCCGGCTTTTTACTTTTTCTAACCCATCCACTATGACAGCTGGTGGTTGCAGGAAATTGTCGAATTATGAAGAACATGCATTGGGAGTAAATCTTTACTACCAACTGAAAAACAATCTGATTAATTTCTTAAAATTATTTTTTCGGGGGCTTGGTTATGAAAATAAATCAAAGGAACAAAGGCAAGATATATGGTGCATTAACCGGATTGGCAGCGGCAGTTGTTTGCATCACTTTCTGCTACCTGTTGCCGTCAATGTGGCCAATTTATGTGTTGTCTTTGCTTTATATTCCCATTGGACTTTGGATTGGTTATACTTATGACCGTATCAACCACCTGGCCAGTTTTGATACGCTAACCGGTGCGGTCAACCGCAGAATGCTGATTCAGATGCTGCACAGGCACCTTGCGCATGCTGATAAAAGCGGTGCAATGCTATCTATAATATTTATTGACGTGGATAAGTTCAAGCAAATCAATGACCGGTACGGGCATGAGCAAGGGGACTACGCCTTGCAGATTATTTCCAACACAATTGCATCCAATGTCCGCTCCACCGATGTAGTCGGCCGTATTGGCGGGGACGAGTTTGTGATTTTATGTCCGGGTTTAACAAGAGCACAAAGCGCCGGCCTGGTACAGAGAATTAAAAAAACAGTTGCGCAGCAGGTCAACAAATATCCATTAGGCATCTCGGCAGGCATTTCGGTGTACCCGGAAGATGGGCAAACAGCGAATGTGTTATTGTGCCGGGCTGATGAAACCATGTACCGCAACAAAACTAAACAAGCTATACATAGATAACCAGCGCGGGTGAAAAAATAGCCTGAGAACGCCCTACAAGAACGAATGGAGGTTTGATATGAGAAAGTGGTGGTGGGCAGCGGCACTGGGCACACTTGTGTTAGGCTTAGTGATCGGTTCTATGGCCGGTCCCCGGTATTGGATGGGGGGCGGTTACGCCAAACCCGCACCGGTACCGGGCGCAGGCCCGGGTTACGGGCAGGGGCAAGGTTACATGATGGACTATATGCACGATTCCACCAATTGGGACGATATGGCTAATATGATGGGCTCACAGGAAAACCGACGCGCTATGGTGAATATTATGAGTTCCCCGCAAATGCGTCAGGCCATGATAGACGCGATGCAGCAGCCTGAAATGAGGCAGTCCATGATCGACATGATGCAAGACGCCAGGATGAGGCAAGCCATGTCACAGATTATGTCCACCCCCGAGGCGCGCAAGAATTTTATCGAGATGATGGCTCTCCCTGAAATGCAGCCGGTAATCAGGGATATGGCCGGTGATAACCGGTTACGCCCGGCTATGAAAGAGGCGATTAACACTAAAAATTAAGTGGCTTTGTTTAAAGACGTGCGAACATCAATAAAATCAAACATTAAAATTAGTAAGGCTGTTGACCTCCACGTCACAGCCTTATTACTTTGGCCAAAGATTACCCTAACCGCTGCACCAACATTATCCACTTTTTCTCTGGATTTCGATGACCGGCTTGTTTTTTTCTTTTACGGTTTGGGATGGCTGCGGTCATTAACACTATGCTTAATAAAATAATCAGTTAACACCCTCCAAAATCGCAGCGCGACTTCGAAAGGATAGATGCCAAGAGGAAGTAAGTTTCCGGGCCCGGAAAATGACCTTCCAAAAATATGGGTTGCAATTAAGGAGGCACATTAATGAAGAAGAATAAGTTTTTCCTTGCTCTAAGCACTGTAGCTCTGAGTGCTGCAATGGTTGGTGTTGCCAGCGCCGGTACTTTTGACAGCACACGTCAAACTGCACCCACGAAATCAGTCCAACATCAGGTTTATATGAACCAGCAAGATTCGGATGCGATGACTAAGGCAATGGACAGCAATCGGCATAAGTTACAGAATTCCGACGGCCGGAAAGCCGGGCAAGACACCGCCAAAGAAAAGGGTAAGCACAGCGATGCCGGTGTAAAAGGCAGCCAAGCCTCAAAAACGGGGCCCCAACTGATGGGTGACAAGACATCCGAGCAAATGGCAGAAATGCATAAACAAAACCAGGAGAAAATGAAAGAGATTTATCAGGATATGTCAAGGAATAACAAGATGGTTGGGCAGCATGAATCGATGTCCAATGCGACGGATGATATGCATCAGGCCGGCGCAAAAATGAAATCCGAAAAAGGTGGCATGATGAGAAGTTAAATATAACGGGTAGTCCAAAAGGGGTGAGCTGATCACCCCTTTTAAAATCCCGACTGACCTCGGGTAAAAAAGCGGGCGGTGAATGATCTTTGCAAAAGTTAAACTTTGCTTAAATGTTTACAAAAATGACACATAAACGAGACAAAATTGTTAAATTAAACTGCTAAAGTAAAGAAACCCTCCTTCAATAACGAGGGTTTTTAACTTTTTGGGAAGTGCCTACCCAAAAATCCGTTTTGCTCTCGATAAATATAATGGGGTTGATTAAGTTGTTTTTATTTAATTTAAATACTCTAATAACCAGCGCGCAGAAAGGGGACCCTCTATGTCGTGAGAAGCTGATTAAAAAGCATTATCACTTTATAGCCAAGATATGCTCAAAGGTTTGTAAAAGGTATCTAATTTGGGAAAACGATGATGAATTAAGCATTGGATTACTTGCGTTTAATGAAGCCATAGATGCCTTTGATACTGCGGGGGATGTTAAATTCAGCACTTTTGCGGGGGTTGTAATAAAAAGAAGGTTAATTGATTACTTCAGGCAACAAGCCAAGTTCGAAAAAGAAGTCTTGTCCTCAACTTTTGAAGAAAAAAATGAGCTTAAAACAGGAATCAATGCCAAATCACTAAGCCTCTATAATGATGACCAGACCAAGGAAAACCTGGCCGGCATAATAACCTACTACCAAGGTTTATTGGTTGGATATGGAATAGATATTGGCCAACTGCCGGAAGTATCCCCCAAACACCGGGACACCCGGGAAAATCTGCTTCAAGCGGCGATTGTATTGTCCCGAAACCCAGATATGTTGGATTATTTACAAAAATATGGTCAAGTCCCGGTTAAATTATTATGTGTATCCACAGGTTTAAGTCGAAAAATAATAGAGCGCGGCAGAAAATACATTATTGCCATTACCCTCATCTTATCAGACCCTATATTGTCACCGCTTAAACGTTTTACCAATTTTGATGGTTATCAAGGAGAGAAGGATTATGGAGAAGACCAGAGTAATTATCGTGTCGTTTAATGGCCGCAGTTCTGTAACTTATGCGGAAGACGGGCAATTTATTTACATACCCCGCAGAAAAAGTCATCAGGTCGGCCAGGTATTATTTCTCAAAAACCAATCATCAGCCCGTCACTGGAACATTTCCGGGTGGAAAACGATGATTGCGGCCGCAGCAATTGTGCTTTTAGTTTTCGGATTGGCCAACCCGCTTATTTCCCAACCAGCGGAAGCCTATTTCAGTTTAGACCTGGATAAGAGCAGCGCAGAGTTCTGGCTGGACAGAGATAACAGAGTCACTGATATGAAATATAAAGGAACCAGTCAACTGACAGCACCGGACATTAAAGGCAAGAATATATACCAGGCGGTTTCGGTAATTGCATCCAAAGCAAGTGTTCTGGATGATTACGGCAATGGCATTATAATTATGAGTTTTGCCGATATGACAAAGGACGGCAGTCACTACATTGATGAGGAGAAACTTAAAGAGGCTATTTTGAGCAGTATGAACAGCGGTGAAAAAACCCCTTTCATGGTCATGTCGCGCCATGACAAGGGTTTTATAGCGAAGGCCGGTGAATTGGGTCTTTCGGCCAGCCAGTATTATGTGCTGGAACAAAGCAAGTCCAATGGTTTATCCCTTACTGCCGAGCAGCTGAAGAATACATCAATCAGATTGGCGTTAGAAGAGGCTGGCACTACACCGGAGGAGCTTTTGGGCTTGGTCCAAGTGCACCCGGATATGAATACCGAGACTCAGCGAGGCATGATGCATACTACTGGAAACTCAGGCAATTCACTTACAAATGACACGTCCGTGATGGATGGTAAACATGAATATGACCAAGAAGATAATATTCAAGAGCAACCCTACACCATGCAGCACCAAATGGAACAAAGCGATGAAACCCGCATGCAGAAATCTCAACAACCAACTAGTATGAAACAGAATATTAACTCTTCAAGTATGAATCAAACACAAGATTTTAATAAACCAAGAACTAATCAAAATGACATGTATTAGCATGGGAGCAGTAACTATTGCCTGGTTATTTGCATAGGCTGTTTTATCAGCACCAAAAGGGGACGAGGCATGTCCCTGATTAATGATTAGGTTGTGTGAGTGAGCATGAGCTATACCATTATCAAGATCGGTAACATTAAAATAAATAGTATCCAATCGGGTGCCTCGTTTATCATCGGCGAACGGATTATCAATGTACCCAGCAGTGAGATGTTAATGCAGGCCGGTCCCGGTTCCATGAATAACGGTGACGCCGACCAGATCAGCAATCCCAATAATATTTCCCACCAATCTAGTCATGATTTAAGTGAGATTTAGTCAACAACATCCACAATTTTTTCCCGGGGACGGTTTAACTGGAGGTGCAGGCGTTTGATTATAATGGGTCCGGTAAAAATAACGGCGGTGCAATCAGGGGGCCAGGTGCTCCAGGCTGATGCGAATCTAACCAATACCAGGAGCGCCATGAAAATGCAGGCAGCGGCGGGCTCTTTTAATATGGGTGATTTTCAGATCATCAATAACCAGCTAAATATCAACGGCAACACGCAATTTGATCCCGATGCGGTAGATATGCCCATGAATGCATTGATCTAGCCAACCTTGTTGACCGTGATTTTGGGCCTTTCCTGGTTGGGGTAAAAGGTGCGGGTATATTTTTTTTCACCCCGATCCCGAGCTTTTGCCCCGGCGGACTGCTGCCCATTACTCATATGCTCGTTAATAACTTTTTTTAGATTGCCGGTTTTTACTCGGTGACCGACACCCGGCGCACCCATACCTCCAGGTTGACCCATACCCACCACGCTGTTATGGGTTATGCCGACATTCAGGGCACCGCTGACTGTTTCCACGTCAATGGATTCTACATTGAGTTCAAATTTATCCACGTACATTTTTTCCACCGTAAAATTTTCGATGCCGTCTTTGGGCGCATCCAGAATTGATTGCATCCTTTGAACTTGTTCTTTGACGGCATGCACTTCAGCTTCCAGCCTGGTTAAGGACGCCAGCAAATTTAACAAAGGTTGGCATGAATAATCGCAACCAGGCCTTGAAACCGTGTTATTTTTAGGCTGGTCGGGCCTGTTAAAGATACGGGTTAATTTCTGTATCAGGCTTAACCGGACGTCACCAGTTGACGCATGTTTTTTCACAGCATGCACACCTTTATAACTATCGTAAGAAAGGAAAGAAACGCCGGATGAACCGCGATTTTAATAACCTGGATATACAAACAGCCCGGGCCTATATGAGTGCAATGCTCGATATTTATCAGGAAATGCTGAGCCAGGGCATTTTTAACCCCGGCAAGCGCCCGGGTATCTTTAAACCTAAAGTTTCTTTGCACGAGCTAAATGACGAACTGACATTACTGGTTGAAATACCGGAATTGGATAAAAACCGGGAAGTTAGTGTAACTTTAGGGGGTCATATACTGCACTTGCGCGGTGTTATGCAGCGGAACGGTAAACCGGTTCCTTTTCAGCGCCAGGTGCTTTTACCGGCCAGTAATATGTATAAGGAGAAGTCTGCAACTTACCAAAATGGGTTCTTGGAAGTTCGGCTGGTCAAGGACGGTCAAGTAAAACCCCGGGAAGTTAAAGTAAATTTTTAACTTCTTAGGAGCCGGCAGCAGCTATTCCACGAATTGTACTTTAATTTGCCGCTCGGTGCGAAAACTGGATTTATGTAATGTGATTTCCAGCAACCCGTGTTTATAAGCTGCCTTGGTGCCCGAGGGATCCACTGTCACAGGCAGTATTATTTTGCGCTCAAAGGTGCCGGTGGGCCGCTCATCCTGCAATAAATTATAAGTTTGCTGGTAATCCCGATCCACTCGCCCTTTGACCAAAAGCGTGTTGTTATCGACTGCAAGCTGCACATCCGAGGTGCCTTTTAAACCCGGCAGCTCCAGTACCACCACCACTTTTTCATCTGTTTCATAAATGTCGGCGGGGGGGTGGGAACTAGACATTACCTCGGACATGTCCGTCCAGAAATCTTTGCCCAGCGTTTCCAGCACTTCTTTTTGATATTTTTTCAGTATTTCTAAATTTTTGTTGCGTGCGACCATTATTCACCCTCCTTGCAAAAGTATCAACATTAAATATTTATTGGCCGATCAACAGTATAAGAACCGGTTAAACAAAAGGCAGCTATATTAACCTTTAAAAAACCTCAAATGCAACTCAGTGATATTAATAATTTGCAACAAAAAAAGAGATAATAAATTATGTAACCAAATTTCAAGGAGGTTCAGGCATGTCCAAAGTAATGAAATGTATGTGTGAGGAATGCCATTATAATGATGCCCATGAATGCCATGCCGACGGTATAGAGGTTCGTTCCAGCGGCGACAACAAAGTGAATACGACAGACGGAACCTGCTGCAATACTTTTAAATCCAAACAGCGTTAAGGCGGTTACTGCATCTAAGTTATAATTCGACAACCCCCGTTAAAAGCGGGGGTTAATCTTTTTAAAAAAGGCAATACCCGTATGTTAGTGTGCAAACCATTTTCTTAAAAAATATATCAAATATAAATTTACATGCATACGATGATACAAATTTAGTAAGAAAGGGTTATTGCCATGTCAAATTACGGTCCCAAGGTGCGCGCTGAAATATACGAGGAGATAAACATCCCCAAGGATGCTCGACTTCCTATATCATTTGGCGGGTGGAAGTCAGCAGCTAAAAGGGTACTTAACGAAGGAGCATTCGATTACATTGAAAGCAGTGCAGGCGCAGGTTACACTATGCTTGCCAACAGAGAAGCCTTTTACCGCTGGCGTATATTACCCAGGGTGATGGTTGGAGTTTCCGAGAGAGATTTGTCTATTAGTCTATTGGGGTATAAGTTTCCATTCCCGGTTTTTCTCGCCCCAATTGGTCGGCAAGAGCTGTTTCACCCGCGAGGAGAGCTTGCTACCGCAAAGGCTGCCGCTGATATAGGCACGGTTTTTATTCTAAGCACGTTTTCTTCTCAGTCAATTGAAGAGGTTGCTGCGGTAATGGGTGATGCCCCCAGATGGTTCCAGCTATACTGGGGAAAAAATTATAATTTAAATTTGAGTTTGATAGAACGGGCCAGAAAAAATGGTTACTCTGCGGTTGTCATTACAGTTGATAACCCGTTACTGGGTTGGCGTCCGGAGGACTTGCATAACCTTTACCCGCCGCTCATATTAAGAAGGGCAGTTGCCAATTTTATTACTGACCCAGTTTTTGTTGCCATGCTGCCAAAACCACCGCAACAGGATATGGAGGCGGCATCCGAACTGGTTGCTGAAATATCTCGTAATCCCAATTTCTCGTGGGATGACCTTGCTTTTATACGCAAGAACACGAGATTGCCCATCCTGATTAAAGGGATTCTACATCCTGAAGATGCACTTATGGCTATAAATTATGGGGCAAATGGTATCATCGTATCCAATCACGGAGGCAGGCATTTGGACGGTGCAGTTGCATCGCTAAATGCCTTACCAAAAGTATATGCAGCAGTCCAGGGACGTGTACCTGTCCTTATGGATAGCGGCATCCGCCGTGGCGCTGATGTCATAAAAGCTATTGCACTGGGAGCATCTGCGGTTCTGGTTGGACGGCCATATGCTTACGGTTTGGCAGTTGCCGGTGATAAAGGTGTTAAACGTGTCATGCGCAATTTAATTGCCGAGACTGATATAACAATGGGCAATTCGGGTAGAAGATCAATTTCAGAAGTTGACCGTTCGCTGGTAATATATAGTAACTAATAAACAAATGAACAAATGATCTCTATTAAAATATTTTCTACTTTTAAGGAAAATCTATAGCTATGATCCGTGATAAATATATTAAGCCAGTCATTATAAGACATTAACTCTGAATATAGCAATTACTAAGGAATTATTACGAGAATTGAGTCTATGGCTTATGAAAGGTGGAGGCATTTTTGTTCTTAAAGGACAGGCTGACAAGAGGCTTCATTGCAGGGGTTATAGCCGGTATTGTAATGAATATAATTAGTTTTGCTTTTTCGTACTTTGACCTCACTACATTAAATTTTGTGGAGTGGGCAGGGATTGTGATATATGGTAATGTCCCGCCATTTATATTCGCAGAGATGATATGGGCTTTTATAGCGCAAATATTTTTTGCAGGGGGTTTAGGTATTGTCTTTATTTACCTGGTACCTCAAGTGACCAGTAAGAACCTGTTATTTAAGGGATGGTTTTACGGCGGTATGGTTTGGTTTATTTTATATGGAATTAGCATGTTATATGAGGTAACTGGAACAACTCCCTTACCTTTAAAAACATCAGTATCTGATTTTGTCGGCGCGTCAATATATGGTGTTATCTTGGCAGAGGTTAGTAAAAGGATGTTGAAAAAATTTGAATTAACATCGTAGTGATAAAAATCTTATGATTAACCGGGAAGCCCGGCTCAACAGCAGTTTAAAGTTGGGCTTCTTTTGGTTTGGCTGCTGTTATGTTCATCCCCGAAACAATACGTAATCCCCAGATTTCATCTGCATCACTTCGGCCTTTATGGCTTTGGCCAGGTCCAGGGTCATGTTCTTCTGCTCTTCCTCGTTTTGCGCCAGTAGGGTTAGCTGGTTGCCGCCCAGCACCCGTTCTTTGTCCAAAGTGACCACGGCCAGAATTTGCGGGCCGGGCCGCCCGGATGATTCCTGCCCCACGCTATTCCCTCCCCACCAGGTTTGTTTTTAATACGGCATGGCTTTTTTTGATGCTTTCCAGCAGCGGCGTGTTCTTAACCGATTGGATTAAATTCCCCACGTTGCCGGTAATGGGCACTAGACTGATAATAATCCGCCCTTGCTCATAATCCTTGCGGGTAAAGTGGTAGCGTTTCAGCCCCAGCGCCCGGGTGGCTTCAAAGATGATGGCCTGCCGCTGGCCGAAGTTATCCAGGGCAATGCGAAAGTTAGCTTCCCGGGGATAAATAACCGCGGCGAGCCCTTCTTTGTCAAACAGCTTGCGGGCGTTTTCCGTACCCAGGGTATTAGTTACATAAACACCGTCCACATACAGTTCAGACCCTTTCACTTCCACCTTGCCGGGCCGCACATCGGCGATATCGCCCACCGTTTTCCCTTTAGAGAACCGTTTTAGGATCCAAAGGACAACCAGCCCCACAATCAAACCGCCGACTACATTAAGCCAAATATATTTACTGTTTACCACCTGGATAGTCAAAGCGGCGGCAAAGGAAACTATCAGGGCAAAATAATTGCGCGCCTCGAATGTTTTGGCAATGCCGTCGATATAGGCATCGCCCCGGGGGGTATACTCGGTATTTTCCAGGTCTTGCAGGCTATCCCTTTCCATCTTGCGCACATCTCGAAACTGCTGGATGGCCAGCGCCAGGAAAGTTACCGCCACAAAGTTCTTGGTCATTAAGGCCGGGATGGCCACCGCCCCCAAGGCGGCAGCTACGAATCCGGTTAACAGGTGGATCAGATAACCATTAGGGTAGCTGGGATACTGCCGGAAATCCTCTTTGATGGTCAGGGCGCGGGCCAGGGTGCCCACTACAACAGCCGTGACAATCATCACAATATATTGAGTGGATAGAATACCACCACCTTGCATCTGGTTCACTCCTCATAATAAAAGATCATGTTCAATTGGGGACATACCTCGACCCAATTTAATTGGTTTCACATTTCTCGACCGATAAGACCCGACCCCAAAGCTGAGGTGTGTCCCCATTCCTTTTTAGAGTATCCCCCGGCTAAACCACTTTATCCCGACCATTAGTTTGTATAAGAGAAATAAGTATTTATTTGCGTGAATGCCAATCTGGCCTGCTTTGGTAACAGTATTTCTATTGAAAACAGAAGAAGGGTGGAAGATAGCTGGATAGTAGATGGGGTATTGTGAGGGCAGAATAAAATCATGTACCGCGACAAACCCATGCTGTACAAAGATGACGCCCCGTGTGTAAAAATGATTATCTAACCCCTTATGTTTATTTTTTCTTCACTTTTTTCCGGTAAACAACAACCCACCAGGCTATGGCCACCCCAGCCACCAGAGCTATCGCCAGCAGCGAGTCTTCTAAAAATTCCATTTTACTTTACCCCCGGTTCAGTTTAATTTATTTAGGCCGCCGGGCCGGTGCGGGTAGCAAACGATAATCCGTCCGTTCCTTTTCTCTAAAGTCCCGGTAGGGGTCAAAGCGCTTTAACCTTAGGGAATTGGCCACCACGGAAACTGAAGAAAACGCCATTGCCGCGCCGGCCAACACCGGTGAGAGAAAACCCAGGGCCGCCACGGGAATACCCAAACTGTTGTAGACAAAGGCCCAGAACAGGTTTTGTTTGATATTGCGCATGGTAGCGCGGCTTAACTTGATGCTGGCCGCTACACCCCGCAGGTCCCCACGCATTAAGGTTATGTCTGCCGCCTCCATTGCCACGTCGGTACCGGTGCCAATGGCAAAACCCACATCGGCGGTGGCCAGCGCCGGCGCATCGTTGATACCGTCACCGACCATACCCACTACCCGGCCATGTTCTTTTAATTCGCCTACTTCTCGTGCCTTGTCCTGGGGCAGTACCTCCGCCAGCACGTTTTCAGAGGCAATCCCCACCTCCCGGGCGATGGCTTCGGCGGTGCGCCGGTTATCGCCGGTAATCATGATTGTTTCAATACCCATCTCCCGTAGTGCCTTAATAGCCGCTGCGGAAGTTTCTTTTACAGTGTCGGCCACGGCCAAGACGCCGGCGGCATGACCGTTTACAGCCACCAGCATGGCGGTTTTCCCTTCACCTTCAAGTTTTTCCACCGTATTCACAATGGGCGCAATATCTACGTTGCGGGAAGCTAATAATCGGCGATTGCCCACCAGCAGCTCTTTGTCCCCAACTTGGCCGGACACGCCGTGACCGGGGATGGCCTCAAAGCCCTGCGGGTCCACCAGTTCGATATCCTTTTCCCGCGCGCCCTTGACAATAGCTTCGCCCAGCGGGTGCTCCGAGCCCTTTTCCAGAGCCGCCACCAGACCGAGCAGTTCGCGCTCGTCCATACCGGGCGCGGTAATAAACACGTCGGTTAAAGAAGGCTCCCCCCGGGTGATGGTGCCGGTTTTATCAAGGACAATGGTATTTAAAGCGTAGGCCTTTTCCAGGTGCTCGCCGCCCTTTATGAGGATACCATTTTCCGCGCCCCGCCCGGTGCCCACCATAATCGAAGTGGGGGTGGCCAAACCCAGGGCGCAAGGACAAGCGATTACCAGCACTGCTGTAAAATTGATAAGCGCCCGGCTGAAGTTGCCGGTGTCGGCGATAAAATACCAGGCCAAAAAAGTAGTCATGGCAATACCCACTACAGCGGGCACGAAATAAGCTGAAATCACGTCGGCCAGGCGTTGAATAGGTGCCTTGGATCCCTGGGCTTCCTCCACTATTTTAATAATCTGTGACAGCGCGGTATCGGCCCCCACTTTGGTGGCTTTAAACTTAAACGCGCCATGTTTGTTGATGGTGCCGCCGATTACTTCGTCACCTGCGCGTTTATCAACCGGAATGCTCTCCCCGGTAAGCATGGATTCGTCAATGGTGGAAAAGCCATCTTCAATGATGCCGTCCACGGGCACTTTTTCGCCCGGGCGCACCAGGACCAAGTCGTCCACTAGTACTTCTTCCACGGGGATATCCATCTCCCGCCCGTCTCTAAACACCCGGGCTGTCCTGGCCTGCAGACCCATCAGTTTTTTGATCGCTTCGGAGGTGCGCCCTTTGGCGATGGACTCCAACAACCGGCCCAGGATAATGAGGGTGATGATGATGGCGCCTGTTTCAAAATAAACGTGGCCCGGGACAAAAAAGGTGGTGGCCACGCTATAAAAATAAGCGGCGGAGGTGCCCATAGCAATAAGCACGTCCATATTGGCGCTGCCGTGACGTAAAGATTTATACGCCCCGCGGTAAAACTGGAAGCCCGCGATAAACTGCACCGGGGTGGCCAGGGCGAATTGAAATACCTTGTTGTGTACCAGGGCGGGTAGATGGATATTAAATAGTTCCGCAAACATCATGGCCAAAAGTGGGATGGATAACGCGGCGGATAAAATGAGCAGGTTGGTCTGCCGCCTGGTTTCCCGCTCGCGCTCCAATTTTTCCCCATCAGCGTCAAAACGCTTTTCCCCCGCTTCGGCCCGGTAACCGGCATCGGCCACCGCCTTGGTTAGGTCCGCCACCTCCACCCGGCTGGGGTCATATTCCACAGTGGCCCGTTCCAGGGCAAAGTTGACGTTGGCGCGGAGTACGCCCTCCCGGCCGGTCAGGGTTTTTTCCACCCTGGCGGCGCAGGCGGCGCAAGTCATACCGCTGACTTTTAAATCCACCCGCCGGGTGGGAACCTTGTAACCCAGGTCGGCTACCACACCGATCAGCTTGTCCACTCCCACCCGGTCAGGGTCATATTCCACAGTGACCTTGGCTACCGCAAGATTAACCGCCGCATCCAACACCCCGTCCGTTCTTTTAAGCTGCCGCTCTATTTTAGCCGCGCAGGATGCACATTCCATGCCCTGCACTTTAAAGGATATTTTTTGGCTCATGTCGTTCCCCTTATTATTTTTTTCAATGGTGGGTTAATTTTCTTAACGTTATCTTTTACTTGGGGTTTTTACTAAGAATTAGAATCGGTTTTCACTTTACTTAAAATATTTTTTCCGCTCCCATAAGGAATACTTAACGGCGCCCCATAAATAAATAGCAATACTGGCCATGATGCCAGTTCCAGAGATTATGTTAATAACTTTTCCCAAAGTTTTATTAACCAGGGGTTGAAGAATCAAACCCACAGGGAATAATAAACCGCCAACTAATAATACAATGGCTGCGCTTATTTGCCACTTATCTTTTAAGCGTATTTTATGAACATTACTGGCTAAGGCCAGAGCAATAAGGCCGAATAGATTAAGGTGGGCGTGACCACTGCCAAACACCTCCATAATTTCATCCATCTCTGCCATTTCTTCAAATGATTGTTCAGCTTCCTCTTCTTGCCCCCTGGTCGCGTAAATAATCGCAAATCTGAGTTGCTCGCTTTGATCCTGCGCAAGGTTATCAAGAAAAAATGCACCATAGATACCGCCATAAAACATTCCTAACAGCAATAGAGCCAATCCACCGTTCAAAAGGATGTGATAGGCTGGGGAAGATTTTTCCTTTTCCAAACGGGAAGGCTGCCGAATCTTGATTTGGTTTGTTAATCCGGGCTTTTTTTGGGGGTGGCAAGCCTGGTTAATTTTTCTCAGCACAAATCTTATGAATCCAAACAACATACATCCCTCTTAAATTGGGAACATTCCTCCACCGGAGGCGTGTCCACTTTATCTTAGTTAGCGTGGTGTACCCTGACCTTATATATCTGCCAGAAGTATATACGTATTCAATTAAATACGAAAATGGCACCTACAGGGTCCGTCTTCGGGGGAGAGAGGAGATATGTAATTTAATGTTAGGCACTTAACCTGTCTTACCGGCTTGCATCATCTGTTGAATTTCTTGCTGCAGCCTAGTGATATTCTGCATTTTGGCATCTCGCATTTGCGTAAACAACTGGCGCACTTCCGGGTTGGTAATATCCACCATATGCTTGTTATACATGGACTGCAGCATCATTTCATCCTGCAGGGCGTCCTGCAATTTGTCAAGCGTATTCAAATCTATGCTCTCCTTTCAAAGCTTGTTTCTAGGCACAGTCTTTCATCCTTTAGCTAGCGCCTGTGTCAGCAGCATTAGTGTCCAGCCTCATTACACTATGCCCAGGCTCGTCATTTTTTGGGACAGGGTGCCGTAGTGGTTGCGGGCCCCCATCTCCATCCCCCGCAACATTTGCTGCAGTTTGGGGTCAGTGATATGCTGGGCCAGGTCGGCATATTTTTTACCCATGCTTTCTTCATGAAATAACATTTCTTTCAGCGCGTTGTTCATTTTTTCTTGGTCTGTAAGCATTATCTTCCCTCCTTACGTGGTGATTGCCAAAGAATAGAACATCTGACCAGAACCATCAATGCCGGCCAGGTAAACATCTTTCAGGTCCATTGCGCCGTATTTCTCCAGTTGGCCGCGCAGCCATGATTCATCCCGGTTTATTTTGCGCAGGTTTTCTTTTACTATATGGCCGTCAGTGACCAGTAAAACCGGTAGCCCCGCTTCCAGGGCGGGTATGTTCATGTCTTTAGGTGTTACGGGCTGGAAATCAGGCTTCTTTAAGACGCTAACATGGCCGCTGGTTTCCAGCACCGCGGCCTCAACCTCGGCCAGGTTGGGAGCATCGGCCTGGCGCAGCCCGGATAATAACAGTTCTAGCGGAAACAAAGCCTTTTTCATGTTTTGTTTTAAGACCACCCCGCCCTGTATCAGGGGGATGGCCGTTCCTCCAAAGATGCGGGCCACTGTGCGGCTTTTAACCATGAGGTAGGAAATAGAGTAATGCAAAATATATATGGTGGTTACAGAAATGATGACAAAGGCAAAACTGTTTTTGGAGTCAAACAGGGGAGCGGCAATCAAACCGCCCATCATCCAGAAAAAAGCGAAATCGTAGGCCGAGAACTGGCCGCCCGAGCGCCGGGGTAAAAAGCGGCTGGCCAGGTAGAGCAGCACCGCTACCCCCAACACCCGCACAAAAAAACCGAACGGGCTTAATTTTTCCACGGCCCCGAAAATAGAGGCGAGCTGTTCCATCTATCCTTACCACCTTAAATTGGGGACATTCCTCTACCCCATTTAATCAGGGACATTCCTCGACCCGTAGGCTTTTACCCTTAAGCTGAGGTGTGTCCCCAATCCTATAAACTGACGTAAAGCGTTCCGTCCGGCTGCAGGGCCGCCAGGAATACGTCTTCAACCCGGCCAAAACCTTTTTCCGCCAGCCGATCCTTTAGCCAGTTCAGGTTCAACCCCAGAGAGGTTAAGTTTTCGTCGTCCACCTGGCCATCATGCACCAAAAGGGTGGGTAATGCTGCAAATTTGGGCGGCAAGTTCATTTGCTTCCTGGTTACGGGCAAAGTGGTGGATTTTTTAATCACACTGATTTTGCCCGTGGGCTCCAGAATGGCATAGGATACCTCGGAAAGGTTGTGCGCCCCTTTAAGACGCAACTGGCCTAATAAGTTATCGATGGTGACATGGGAGTCCAACATATTTTTTTTATGTATTTGCCCGTTTTCAATTAGAATAACGGGAGCCCGGTCAATTAACTTGGGCCACTTGACATCAAGGTACGAAAAAAATACATTTACGAGGGCATAGGTAAATACTATAACCAGGGCCGAGGTCAGGGACGCCTCAGGACTGACCATGCGCACGGCGGCCACGCTCATAATTCCCGCCGCCGTCAGGTAGTTATAACCGGCCAGGATACCCACCTCACGATGACCCATCCACCGGACGCCAATAATCAGGGCAAAATAAAGCAGGGTGGCCCGCACCGCAAAGCCCCAAAGGGGTATTTCCTTTGCCCCGTTGAAAACCGCCTGCCATTCCATGTTTTAACCCCCACCAATTGGGGTCGACCCCAGTTAATCGGGGACATTCCTGCCCCCAAAGGAATACCCAAGCTTCAGCAGGTGTGTCCCCATTCCTTATTTCTCTAAAAGCTCGGCAAGAATTACCGCCAGAATAATAATCGTTATTCCTACAATCAGGTGGGTCCAGGACCAGAAACTGGCCGTTTTACCCGCCCGGGCCATTTCCAGCGCATTTTCCTGGTCTTTGGGCGTGGTCGGACTGATTATTTTTTTCATTTGAGGACTTAGAGTATATATTTGAAACAGCAGGATTACAATCAGGACTGCCACCAGCAGCAATTTAACAAACAGTACGACACCCGCCGGTTGTCCAAATAGCGGAGATAACTTATTCACGTTACCGGAAACGGCGTAGATGCCGGTAACGATTAACACCGCCAGACTACCCCAGGTGAGGGGCGAAAAGCACCCGGCTGCAATCATGTTGATGGCGTGCGCCCGGGGAGTGCCCAGGTGCTTTAAGGCTGGGGCCACGGCAAACATATTGTAAATCATGCCGCCGATCCAGGTTACTGCCGCCAGGATATGTAAAGAGTCGGATATGCTGTGCAGGATTTTTTCCATGTTGTTAGCCCCTAACTAACTTGTTTGTAGTCAGTCATGTCGTTTGCTAGTTTTTGTTATATTCTAGATAATATTCATTGTATCCTGAACAACCGGGGAAATACAAAAACGCACCACAAAATGGCGCGTATTTGCATATTTCCGACCACTGGCAACCATTAAACTGGCAATAAGGTCTTATTGGTTTAGCATAGGCGGCATGGCCGCAAACTGTTGGGCAACTTGCCAGGTTTGTTGAGGAATTGCCGGGAGAGGCTGATCCCAGCCCCGCTGTACCAGGATCTGATGCAACTGGTCTGCAATTTGGGCATCATCCTGGCTCATCCTTTGATGTGCCTGTCTTGCTTGCGGGTTACTCATGTTCAAGGCCGATTCCAGATTCAGAACAGCGGTATATTTGGCCATAGCCAGAGCATCCACGGCAATGGTGTGTTCATCAAGCATAAAATTCACTCCTTTGGGTGATGGGTTGGTTCATGGCATACTGGGTTCCGCCGCTGTTTTGCAATAAATTGACCATAATTTGATAGTGCCTTTGCATGGTTTGCTGCTGCAGTTGAATCGCCTGGGCAAGCTGCGGGTCACGGACCTGGCCAAGGTAGGCGTTTAGTTTGTTGATGCCGGCCTGATGATCCATTAAATGGCTTTTCATTAGCGCTACATCCATCTGGGATAACATGGGTTACACCTCCAAAGAACTAAAAATTAAACGTTAGCTGTGCGATTTTATTATTAACAGCAACAAAAACCCTTATGCAAGCTTATACTTTTTATTTAAAGTCCTGCGCTGATAAATTAACCTGGTCATCATCCCACCGGGAGTCTCCCCGTTGTTAGAAGTGTGAAACGGTTTAGTTCCAACCAGCGGCCATGCCCCGGGGTTATTGGCACTGAGTTCTACATCCCATCTCGTGCCGGGTGCGATGTTAATGGTGTCTCGAAAACTTTCCGGTTGTGCAAAAGCATCGATTGAAACCACTTTAAAATCATGTCCATGTAAATGCATGGTGTGGCTGTTATTTGATCTTTGAACGAATCTTAAACGTACCCGTTCGCCCATTCCGGTATAAAGAGGCACTGTTAACGGAAATGCCCGGCCGTTAATGGTAAAGAAATTGGGATTTCTTTGAAACCTTGAAGGGTGATAAGTTCCCGGGGTCACCCGGCCCAGTTCAGGTTGGGGGATTTCCCACTGCTGTAGTTGCAAAACGTAATCACGGTCAGGCATTTGCCAGGGTGTCCTGGGTAATACAATAAACGGCCCTACAAGACCGAAGTTACTTTGCAGCTGTTGGGTTGAATGATAAAAGAAAGTACCGTTTTGCCAAGCTAGAAATCTGTAGGTGTAAGATTCTCCGGGTTTAATCAAAGGTGTAGGTTCAATCTCGGGAACCCCATCCTCGGAATTTGGCTTGCTCAAACCGTGCACATGAAGAGCAGTTGGTTCGTTTGTTCTGTTATCCACGGTCAGGTTCACCCAGTCCCCCTCGTGCACAATGATTAACGGCCCGGGAGTGGTACCATTGAAGCCAAAGGTGTTGAGTTCGACGTCCTGCAGGATTTTATGTTGTATTGGTTCTGCGACAAGACGGAAGTGGCGCGTACCACCTTCATGGGTATACTTGGCTGTATTTAACCCGGGTGCCGAAATAATCCTTTCCCATGCCTGGTGCATATGAATCCCCCTTAATTAAGCCTCATGACCAATAAGAGATAGGCCGCTTGCCAAGTTAAAACAATTGGCGAACATTTTTTACCACTATATGTTGTAAATTTAAAACCGGCTACTTTTTATTGAGGCGTTATAATCAATGGTTTCGCCCCGGTTCTAACAATTTACAGCGATATGAGCCTTATGCAGTCTTATATTATTTACCTAAATAATGGCACAACTTCATCATCTCGGTTACGTGCTTGTAAAGTATTAAGCGTTTTAAGTATTTTTTTTATTCAACCCAAGCATAATAGGCTTAAACTTAAATAGGAGGTTATAAAACAATGGGTGTATTACCTAATTCACCAAAAACTATGGATGCCTGCATTGATTCTTGCGTTGAATGCGCCCGAGCCTGTGAAGAATGTTTTACCGCCTGCCTGGAAGAAGCGGATGTAAAAGCCCGGGACAAATGCATCAAAACCTTGAACGATTGCGCCGAGATCTGCCTGCAAGCCGTACAGTATATGGCCAGAAACAGCAGTTTTGCCAAGCCGATTTGCAATCTGTGCGCCGATATTTGCGATGCCTGTGCCAAAGAATGTGAAATGTTTAAAGATGAGCACTGCCAGGCCTGCGCTAAAATTTGCCGCGAATGCGCTCAGGCGTGTCGTAATATGGCATCCTAAAAGCAGTTCCACCAATCCCCCCATATTAGCTTTTATAAAAAGATGCTGTTAGGTAAACGCCTAACAGCATCTTTTTACTGGTGGGTTTATTTAGCAAGCCTTTTGGGCCTAGCGGGCAAACGACACAAAACTGTTAACTTTTTGTGAAACTATTGTTATATTCGCTTTGTATAATACTTATATGTTATTCAATAGTTTGACTAAAAGTAGCTAAAAAACCGGAGGTCAAAAAATGAAAAAAACAATAATTTTTATGGTTACGGTTTTAGCAGTTATATTAGCAGCCGGTATTTATTATAACAACTATTTGACTGCCCAGTTTGAACCGGCAGCCATGACAAACCCTGCTTACATTGTCGATCACAACGCGCATCACCAGTAGTGCATCAGGAAAGGAGGGCTTTAATGGAGAGCATAACCAACGGATACGGTTTATGGACAGTGGTTTTGATCAATTCTTTCATCTTTATCATTTTTACTTTCAGCTTTTTTAAGCCCAAAACATCACGGGACTGGCGTTCATTTGGGGGGTTTTCTGCGTTTATTATCGCGCTCTTCACCGAAATGTACGGTTTTCCGTTGACTATTTACTTTCTTTCGGGTTGGTTGGGGACAAGTTTCCCGGGCTTGAACTTATTGACGCATGATGCCGGACACCTGTGGTACACTCTTCTTGGTTTGGAAGGTGACCCTCATACAGCGCCAATCCATCTATTGAGCAACGTATTAATTTTTGTTGGTATGTACATGATCATCAGCGCCTGGAGAGTTCTGCATGCCGCACAGCAAAAAGGTGTAATGGCAAACAACGGATTGTATGCCTACATTCGCCACCCTCAATATACAGCGTTCATGCTGATCATGGTCGCCTTTTTGCTGCAGTGGCCCACTTTATTAACAATATTGATGTTCCCCGTCTTGGTTTGGGTTTACAGGCGGCTTGCCAAACAGGAAGAAATAGAAACCATTGATCGTTTTGGTGATGATTATGTGAAATACGCAGAAGTTACACCGGCATTCATACCCGCTTGGGGTAGAAGAAAATTGTTAAATATTGAAAGCCATTAATTTCATATGAATCACCAGGACAGTGGCATTTACCAGGCGATAACAAGATTGCGGGCCTATACACCGGGCAGGATGATACCATAATCGCATAGAGGGGCCGCGGGCATAGCCGGCGGCCTGGTCCGATTATTTAATTTCGGATATTATTGATCATAAACGTTAAAGTAGGGATTAATATAGCAAGCCTTTATAATTTATTATGAATACGCCATTCCACACAGGGTTGGCGTTTTTCTTTTTTGCATACCGCATATCGGACTGGCCGAGTATCTGCTATCGTAAAAATTAAGGCATACAAAAAAATATAATTTCACTCATATATTTGAATAACTAAAGACACAGGCAGAAAAACGGTCAAGAAAGCGGTACTGTATTTATAATAAGCCTACTTCAAGGTGGTAAATCTTGAGCAGGCTTATTTCATATTGTTCCGTAACAAACACATATCCTATATCTTCCAAACATAAGTTGTAATTAAAATATCCGTGGAAGGAAGTATAGAATTGCACCTGGCTATAACAATTTTTATATGTACATATATTTTAATCATTTTCGGGCTGGTGCACCGGACTGCGGCCGCTCTCGTCGGCGCTGTATTATTTCTTGCACTGGGGGTGGTAAAGCCGGCCCAGGCGTTCAGTTCGATTGACTTTGATACCGTTGGATTGCTGACCGGCATGATGATCATAGTAGGCATTACCAGAAGAACAGGATTATTTGAATTTCTGGCCATCAAGGCAGCCCAAAAGGTCAAGGGAGAACCGATTAGAATATTGGCCTCGCTATGCCTGATAACGGCTGTTCTTTCAGCATTTTTGGATAATGTAACCACGGTGATGCTGATTATTCCCGTCACCTTCGCCATCACTCAACAGCTAAGGATAAGCCCGGTACCTTTTTTAATGGCCATTATTATTGCATCAAATATCGGCGGTACCGCTACGCTAGTCGGCGACCCGCCGAATATCATGATTAGCGGTTTTACGGGCCTTGGTTTTATAGATTTCGTTGGTAATTTATTGCCTGTCGTATTGGTTATTTACATAGTTATCATATCGGTTATTAAGTTAATTTACAGGCATCAAATAGAAACTTTTTCGGGACTTCAAATGCGTCTGATGAGTCTAAAAGCGGTGGACGAGCTTAACGACAGGGCATTACTCCGCAAATGCCTGGCAGTGTAATTTTTATAACCGTTCTAGGCTTTGTTATACACCGGCAAATCAGGCTGGAACCGGCCTTTATCGCTACGCTCGGGGCCTGTATACTGACCTTCATATCAAAAAGTAACTTAATAAGGGCTTTAAAATATGTTGAATGGTCCGTGATTATATTCTTTATCAGCCTATTTATTATAATCGGTGCGATGGAACAAACCGGCTTATTCGAGAAAATGGCCGGGATTGGCCTTAATATAACAGGCGGCAATATTTTACCCACAGCGCTAATAATCCTGTGGCTATCCGCCATTTTATCCGCCTTTGTCGACAACATACCCTTTGTTGCGGCTATGATCCCCCTAATTCAGGATATGGGCCGCCTTGGGGGAATTCAGGACCTAGATTTTCTCTGGTGGTCCCTGTCCCTGGGCTCCTGCCTTGGCGGTAATGGAACGGCCATAGGTGCGTCGGCTAACGTTGTGGTTATCGGTATGGCGGAAAAAAGGGGCATTCATATAAGCTTTATTGATTTCATGAAAGTTGCCTTTCCGTTAATGATTTTATCTATATTAATTTCATCGGGATACCTGTTAATGTGGTACTACTTCAATATAATGCGTTGATGTCTATGGCTTCCGCCATGTATTTACAAATCCGGGCCGTGGTGTGCCCGGGTAAAATAATCCCGTATCTGCCAGTAGCCGGCAATCTGCTGGATGCAGTCCCGCCCGAGGTAGCAATTACTACAAACCAAGTGATCGGTTGCAGGATCCGCCGCGCAGCGTTAAAAGCCCCCGGCCCCCATGATTGGGGGCCGGGGTTAAATAAACCCTAAAGCTGGCCAGTGTGTCGCCAAAGCCTGACCGGTAAGCCGTGACCCTAACCTAAAGCGGCTTTGCCGGCACTCTGGCCGACATGCATAAAGACCCCGGTGTGATGGCATGGAGGGCCCGGTAAAGCCACACATGACCAGGCGCGACCCGTAAGATTGACCTTAAAGCTGGGCTTGGTTATATGTGGTTTCATATAACGATCATCTTAAAAATGAAAAAAAGATTAACATTTCCCAAGACACTAGTACCGGAATTGTTTAACGTATAAGAAATAGTTGCACTTAAATTAAGTGGATTTAATTTACGTCCGCCGGCAAAATGATTGAAAATGTGGTCCCCGCCCCGGGTTGACTGGTTACTTTGATCTCTCCGCGATGATCGGTGATAATGCGGTTGGAAATGGCCAATCCCAGGCCAGTACCTTCTTCTTTGGTGCTGACAAAGGGATCAAAAAAAAATTTTATCTAGCAGGTCCTTCGAAATGCCTGAGCCGTCATCAATAAAATCAATAATCACCCGGGATTGGTCCTCCGATGCCACGCATGGATGGTTAGAATACCTTTTTCCCCCATCGACTGGAATGCATTATTGATCATGTTTATAAAAACCTGGCTTAGCTGGTCTTTGTCCCCGGCCACGGGCGGCAGTGAGTGAGCCAGTACCTTGTTAATTTCGATGTCCTGGCGCAGGGCTTCGTTCTCCATTAGAATCACCACTTCGTTTAACAGGCTGTTAATATCCAGTGCTTGGATTTGTGTTCCTTTGGGCTTGGCCAGGTTTAAAAAATCCTTAATAATCTGATTAACCCGGTCGATTTCCGATAACATCAGGTTCACTTGGTCATCGAAATCGCTAATCCCCATTTGCCGGTGTTTGTGGTCGAGCATCTGCACAAACCCCCGCACGGTGGTAAGGGGGTTTCTAATTTCGTGGGCCATGCCCGCCGCCATCTCACCAATGGCGGAAAGTTTTTCACTTTTGGCCAGCTGTAATTCAATTTCTTTAATCTTGGTGATATTCATAACTAAAGATAATAAAAGTTATATAAAATGGAGGACAAGAATATGAATTTAACCGTCCCTTTTACTGTTCCGTTGCGCAAGTCGGAAGCCAGCCAGGCGTTGTTAAAAGTAGAAGAAACTAATACACATAATAATGAAATATAGTTGATCAGTGCAATAACCAGTGTTAATGTGGAATTGGCCGGAGATTCCGGCCTTTTTGTTTTTTGGCGGCGGTAGTCCGGCCACTTCCGCCGCCAAATGCAAATTCAACCGGTGTAATTAAAACCTTCGGTGAAAGGATGAGAAATAATGGCAGTTAATAATATATAACCGTCGGTGCTGCGCTGCGGCTGCAGTTTCAAACCGGGGTGGAAGGCAATGGCGACCCTTTTTTTCGTAATAAGAACCTGAGTAACGTCAAAACCGATGCTCTGGACCAAGATGTCTTTGAGGTAGCCCAAGCCTTGACTGGCCTGGCAGGAATATATCCTCGCGGATGTGCTGCGCATTGACACCGCCAGAATAGAAGAGGTTATCTAATGTTTCGGCAGCTTAACTTACATGACAATTAACAGGCGGGCATAACCGACCCGTGAAAGGATGTTTTGGGATATGGCCACTACGCAGACTTTACAGATGCGCTTCGTAAACCAGGCGGGCAGCCGGGTTACCATTTCTCTGGATAATCCCAAGGATACCCTTACTGAGGCGCGGTTACCGCGGCAATGGATCAGGTTATTGCAAAAACATTTTCACCAATAGTGGTTTTGGCTTCGCGTGTCAAGAAAAGTTAGAATGTATTACGCTACAGACGAGAAGGTAGGATTCTCTCAGCTTAACAAAATAAGTATTGTGTTAATCTGGGCAAAAACCCCGAATTATTGATATTGCTAGCTTAGTTTAAAATTGGTCTTTTTTATTGACTAAGAGCTTAACATATTGTACCATAATGTTAAGCTAATTTTTACATAACGATGTTGCCAACTGGAAGGAGGGGGCTTGGTGAACTACGTCCAACCAATAAGAGATATTTCCAAAATTGAGGAAATTAAAAATATATTAAAAAGAAAAAATTACAGGGATTATTTTCTGTTTACATTTGGTATTAATTGTGGGCTAAGAATAAGTGATATTCTTAATCTCAAAGTTAAACATGTTAAAGGTCAAAGCCACATAACACTTAAAGAAAAAAAGACCGGTAAAGCCAAGAGACTAAGAATTAACAACTCTTTACAGAATGAAATATCGCAATACGTCAAAGGTATGAATGATGGCGATTATCTTTTCCCGTCCAGGAATGGACAGGGGATTAAACCGATAACCAGGGTAAGAGCTTACATGATCCTAAACGAAGCAGCCAGGGTTGCAGGCATAAGTGAAATTGGAACCCACACACTAAGAAAAACAATGGGCTATCATTTTTATCAACGGACCAAGGATGTTGCCCTTTTGCAGGAGATATTCAACCACTCTGCACCGAGTATTACAATGCGGTATATAGGAATTAATCAAGATATTATTGATAGTGCGCTTGATGATTTCAGCCTATAACTGAAATTACAGGCGTTAGATTTTAATATAATAGGGCAGGTCAGGAAAAAGATTTATAGATTATGTAGAGGTTGTGTTTGAAAAGGCCTGGCAATAAAACGTACACATATAATAGAAGAAACTCGTCTAAAACTCACTGTCCCCCGTCGATGAAGATTATTATAACTGGCGCGACCAGGGTAAGCAGTCGGAAAATGTACCATAGTTTTCATATTGGCCCAAGCAGCATGTACCACCCAAATGTATTAAAGGATTGTACAGCCTGCCAAGCTCCTGCCGGAAGACTTGGGAACTCTCGCGTTTTAACGCGGGGCGGAAGTCAACAAACCTAAAAATGAGGTACGTAAAAATGTTAAAAGATTATGCAGTTGGCCAGTCATTTGAAGGTTTCCTAGCGGTAAAAAGATGCGAGGTCCGACAAACTTCAACCAAAAAAGATTATCTTGACCTAACTTTATCTGATGGCCATACAGACATGGTGGCCCGGGCCTGGGAACATACGGGGCCGGCACCCACCGTGAATACCTTAATATATGTTAACACAATGATGACTCAATACAGGGGCGAGAATCAACTTAACGTCAATCAGTGGAGGGTGGCCGGTGACGGGGAATGCAACCCCGCTGATTTTCTGCCTGTTACCCCGCGGGACGTTAACCAGATGAGGGACGAACTCAAGGGGTACATGCTACGGGTAACAGACCCGGGCCTGGTCCAGATGCTCCGTTCGATTTTCACTTTATATTATAATGATTTTATGGAGGCACCGGCTGCTCTTTATTATCATGAGCCTTACATAGGGGGTTTGTTGGAGCATACCTGCGGCGTGGTAAACCAATGCCTGCGTCTGGCTACCGACGACATCGATACCGATCTTTTGATCACTGGGGCTATATTGCATGATATTGGCAAATGCCTAGATTACAGCTGGAAGAACTCCTGCGTTATTACAATGACTGACACTGGCCAACTCCTCGGGCACATAACTCAGGGGATGATGCTTATATCAGGACAGGCAGTTAACTGTCCTGACCTAACGACAGAACGGTTGAATTTACTATTACATCTTATTGCAAGTCACCACGGCAAACTCGAATACGGCAGCCCGGTTGAACCCCGTACCAAAGAGGCAATCCTTTTGCATAACGCCGATATGCTGAATGCAGAACTCTGGAAAATAAACAAGGCTAAGAGCCAGACACCGGATGATGAAAACTGGACAGGAAAGGTAATCGGGATGAATCGGCGGTTTTGGGTAGGGGACAATAGGTAGCATAGAAAATTCAACTGATTTTTGGAAAACTACCGTGGGGGAATAATATTTACCGTTGGTATCAAATGTTACAGGGTGCCTGAGTAATAATCCGTGTTTTATTTAACATAAAGGATTTTCCTATAATATGTCGAAATGGATAACATCACAAATTTTTGAGCAGCATTGTCTATGCTGTTCTTTGTTTTTTCACAGGGCTAAAAGATAGTTTTAAAATACTGAATACGGGAGGTACTGTTTTGGTTTTAACCACTGAGGAAATAAAAAGACTTTGGCAAAATGAATTTGTTGACTACTTAAAACAGGACTGGGCCCAAAATTGGAAGAGTAGTTATATCAAACTTATAGAAAATGTTAAAGCTGCAACCGTAGATGAATTGTCCAGCGTGGAATTTATGACCAAACTTTGGGATGATAATGATATCTCAGCGGTTGGCCAGGGTAATATTAGCGTTGAAAAAGTAATTCAAGATGCTGACTTAAGAAAGTGGTTTGCCAATCTTCGAGACAAGCAGTTTCCTACAGGCGATGATAAAGTTGAAGAAATATATCGTATATACCTGGAAGCTTTAGAGAAGATTGAACTCCTATGCAGAAAGCTACCAAGGTTAAAACTGCTCAGATTAATGGCAGCCCTTTTCCCCCATGATTTTACATGCATTACAAATATCCTTTACTTAAAGAAAACCGCCCGATATTTTGGTGTTTATGATAAGCGATATAATCTAGTACACCTAAATAAAGCTATATTAGAAAAGCTTTATAAAGCTGTTGGCCCAACTGAAGGTAACGTTGAGGAGTTAGTAAAAAGGTCTATTTTTAGTTGGTTTCTATTTGTACATTGCCAGGATAAATCCGAAGCATCTTCTAGCGGCCTTGAAGAAAAAGTTGGCCCCAAACCCGGCGATGAAAGATTAGTATACCCGCCGGTGATGCAAAGGCGCAAAGGACTTACATCAATAGGTGGATATACCAATGCTATTTTAAAAATTCTTGATTTAACTCGTAATGGGGTAACGATTGATGAGGCCAAAGATTTGCTATCCAAAGAGTTTCCCACATCTAAGCGACAAACTATTTCAACTTATATCAATATTGTTAGGCATGAGCTTGGATTACTCAAACTATCGGCTGGTAATATATTAGAGCCCACCCAGTTGGGACTGGAATACTTAGAAACCATGGATCCCGATGTGCTTCAAGCTACTTTATTAACCCGAATAATTGGTTTTGAAAAAATCTTATGGGAACTTAGAGATAATAAAAGCTTGTCCAGAAAAGAGTTAACGGATAAGCTACAACAGTATTATCCGGGCTGGACTTCCAACTTTATGCCTGGTGTTATGGTAAGCTGGAGTATGTCTTTTGACCTGATAAAAAAAGATGATCAAGGTTACTATTTAACGGAGAAAGGCAAGCAATGGGCAGATTTAATTAACGAAGAACCTGCAGATATTATATTGGAAACCCCATCGATTGGGGGCCAGGAACTTGATGCCCAGGGAGAGAGCCCATATAAACCAGCAAACACGACCTTAAAACAAATTATTGCTAAGTTTGAAGAAACTCAATACCTATTTTCAGAAGAGACCATTGCCAAGTTTCATATTGCACTACACACAAGGGAAAAGAAACACTTTGTTCTTCTTTCTGGGTTATCCGGTACCGGTAAAACATTACTGGCTCAAGTATATGCAAACATTTATTACGAAATCGAGAGAGAAAATCCTTATTTATTAACGGTTCCGGTACAACCCGATTGGACAGATCCCTCCGGCCTTCTAGGTTACATAAATCCTCTCACCGAGCAACTGTCATTTGTTAGAACACCATGCCTGGAGTTTCTCATGAAAGCCTCCGGCGATCCGGTAAACCCGTACTTTCTCTGTCTGGATGAAATGAATCTGGCCCGGGTGGAATATTACTTTGCTCCTTTTCTATCTGCCATGGAAACAGGTTCAAGACTCACCATTCATTTAGAGGAATCTCTTATTGATGGGGTTCCCCCATATATCGAATGGCCAGGTAACTTATTTATTATTGGAACTGTAAACATGGATGAAACGACTCATACATTCAGTGACAAAGTACTGGACCGGGCCTTTACCATGGAGTTTTGGGATGTGGATTTAGATGCCTACACAAATAAGTTCTTAAAGGGCAGAGATGATTATCCCAAAGAATTGGCTAATGACATTGTATCAATACTAAAACAAATTCAGGATATATTGATTCAATGCAGGCTGCATTTTGGATATAGAACAACAGAAGAATTATTGCTTTACATAAAGGCTAATAAAGACCTTGGGGCAGGTATATTAAGTACCGAAACAGCTTTGGACGAAGCTCTGTATATGAAAATACTGCCAAAAATACGCGGTGAAAACAACTCTACATTAATAAACGCTATGGATAGCCTTATTAAACTGATGGAACAAAAGAAATTACAGAAGTGCCTTGGAAGGCTTATCCAGATGAAAGAAGAGCTGATGTTAAACGGGACCACCCGCTTTTGGAGGTAATTGCTTTGCTTTGTCTGATACCGCTGACGGGAACAAGGGAACAGTATATATTAGAAAAAGGTAAAACCGCCATTATACCGCCGGGTGTTTTAAAGGAACGCGGTATATATGAGGTTATATATAAGGGAACGGAAAGGCCGAAGCTTTATCTATCAGGCGGAGAGGTTCCCTCTAAATACACTGAAATAAGGGAAACCGAAACCTTTATAAAATGGGAAATCCCAATTGAAGATCATGCTGGCGAAGTTACTCTTGAATTAATTAGTCAAACTGGTGTTGAATGCTGGACGCTTGATATAGCACCCCACGAGGGTAAACTTGGCCGGGACGCTTACTCTGAACTACTTGAGGAGCTTAATACTAAAATTGAAGGGCTTGTTTTTGATGCTGGCCATGGACGAACCGGTGCCAACATCTCTGCTCATGGTGTTAATAATGCACCTGGTATTGCAAAATTTATTTTACTTAAAACTTACATGAGGACTTTGCAAAAGGCTTTTAATGCGATTAAGGAGGAGCCACAACGAAGGCTTATTGCCGAAAGGCAGGCGAAAAGATTAAGCCAAGCTAGACGTTCAGATAAAAAAACTTTGATTAGCGCAGCTCGAAAACCGGGTTTAGTGGCAGCAATTACCCATCAGAGAAGTAATTCGAGCTACTGTACTGACCCTAACCCTTATTTTGATTTACCAGCAAGGATACACACTTTTAACACCCCGGCTAATTGCTATGTAAAGGAAGTATTATATAGAATTCAGAGGATGATATTAGAGCTCCAACAAAGCGTGGCTAAACTGGTTAACGTTGATAACCCCATAACAAGGTCAAGATTAACAAGGTGGCTTAAAGAACTTGATAATTATTCCTTGATTATTAACACAATGAAGAACGCCTTTTTCTTAAAAGATATTAGTCCCACCCCCCCTGATACTGCTGCTCTGATTGCCATAATTGGTCACCCTGCTTATACACGTTTTGAAAGAGTCACAAGGCGAATTCTTTACCCAAGGGCTAGTTTGGGCTTCGATAATTCACTTTTTAATCTAAGGTGCACTTGGCAGGTATATGAGTATTGGGTGTTTTTCAGGATAGCGGAATTAGTACAACAAGCTTGGCCGGAATTAACATGGTCGTTTCCGGAACTTAACGGGAGAGGTTTTGTTTATGATATACCTGATTACACAAGGATGGTCGGCAAAGGACAGGATATTGAAGTAAAATTTGTTTTCCAGAGAAAATTTAACTCGTATTCTTTAGACGAGCAATGCGATGAGTTTTTCTCTATATCAAAGACCTTAATACCTGACTATATAATCCAAGTAAAGACAAGGCATAAAACCGAGTTAATTATCTTGGATGCTAAATACCGAACGAACGGGCAATCAATTCAAGAAGGATTAAGAGATATTCATGTTTATCGGGATGCATTACGAAATGGTCAATCTTTGGCCGGAGCATGGGGTGCCTTTATTATTACACCTGGTCATTGTGGGGGTTCTGAGTCACTTTATTTTACTTCAGAATACCGTGATAAACACAAATTTGGGTGTTTTATATTAAAGCCAGGCGGTCTTGATCAAACTTATGATTTTATTGAAATGTTAAATACTGCTAAGGTAAAACTTATGTCTTGAACAAAATAAGTTTTGGCACAAAGTGAGTGAGTATAACAAGTAGATATAATCCTGTTAACCGTTGCGTCTCAAACGGTGTGCTATGTGGATGTTTTTATAGTCTTTTGTGTGTTATTCTCATTAAACTTTCATCCAAGGTCCAAGGTTAAGCCCTAGGAGTAGATTTACATAAAACAATTTGCAAAATATTTAGCTAGCCAATGAACTAGTCCCCAGAACTCTTCGCGGTTATTCATCCGACGGCATCAAAAGGTTTGCTCAATTCCATGGAGCAAAACCGGCCGGAAGAATTCGCTATGATAACATTAGCCAGTAGGACTTAGTCGACTACATAGCTATTTAAATGTAAAAAACATTAGCATTTAAGTAAATTAATAAATAAGATGAGGTGTTATTAAGATGGATATAATTGAATTACAAATTAAAGATGCATTGGAAACAATTCCAGGAAAAGCAAAAGCAGAGAATTGGAAGTACGATTCTCTTTGGACCCGTGCTGTGAAACAGGTACTTGTTGATATTGGTCGTGCTAATAGTTATCAGACTGCTGCTAATGGGTGTGATAACGATAATAATGGTGAATGGCTATATGATATTGTATGGTACCAGTATGATAGAGCAGGACATATAACTGATGTGCCTTTGGTAGCAGAATGCGAATGGGGAAATCGAGACGCAGTTCAAGCAGATTTTGAGAAGTTGTTAGTGTCAAGAGCGAAATATAGAGTGATGGTTTTTCAATCAGGTACTGATGATAATATTTATAATATAATTCGCAATATGAAGCTTGGTATTCATAAGTTTTCGAGGACTAGTATTGGAGATAGGTATCTTTTAATAGGGTGGGCTACTGACCATTGGGTTTTTGATCAATATGTTATTCATTCAAAATAATTTAATTTGCAGCACGTTAGATATATCAATGGTTTGTTAATTAAAGCACAATATTTGTCATAGAACATGTAATTGCCCATAAGCTCTCTCACATTATTGAAGCCTAAAAAAGTTAATAGAAGGCCTTTAATATAGGTATGTCTACTCAATATAGGGCTGAATATAAGAATACATTTGGGTTGGTTCGACTATGATGGGAGTTTCTCTATTAAAAACAGTGATGAAACTAAATATAATATATTTTTTTAATCAAAAACGTTTTATGGCTGTAGCAGTTGTAATTCCAGAAAGATAGTTTCTTAATATAAGTAATCACAATGAGTATTCACAGCACCATGATAAAGCAACATGCAACACGGTGGTTTTTTTAAGTTGGAAAGGGTGGTTTTGTTGAACAAGTTGCTCCTTGCGCTTAAAAATGCATGTAATAAAAACCCGCTGCGAGAAAAAGTCCTTATCGTCCCCAGCTATGGCACGGGGCGTATGCTCTGTGCAGGGCTGGCCAGGGCTGATGGCGGGTGGATAAATCTGCACCCCGAAACAACCACCGGTTTGGCCCAGCAAGTGGCGGGTGAGTACCTGGCGGAGAAAAATATAACTCTTTTAACCGGTCCTCTTGCCTTCACCGTTATAGAAGAAGTTTTTGGGGAACTGGATGAGAAGGGGGCTTTAACATACTTTACCAGGCGTGGCAATTCCACCGGTCTGGTCAAAGCCATAGCATCATCGATTTTTGCTATGCGGAATTGTTGCATCAAGTCAGATAAACTGAACGCCGATAGCTTTGTCAGCACCGCCAAGGGGTGTGATATGATCGCCCTGCTTAAAGCCTATGAGCGCTATTTAGATGAGCACCGTTATATTGACTCACCTGGTTTACTTACTCAGGCTCTAAATATACTATCCGATGCTGACTTTGCACCTGTAAGTGAGGCCCTCTACCTGCTGCCGTCCTTCCTGCAGCTTTATCCACTGGAGGAGCAAGTGGTTAAAGCAATGGCCGGGGATAATTTACTTGTTTTAGAAGCAGACCCTGTATACGGGCTTAATAGGCCTGGGGCGAAGTCTCCAGATTATGCCGACGGTAGCCAGAGCAAACCCGCTTCGGAAACCGGTCGATTGCCCTGGTTGTATAGTGTTGATTATTCGCCTGAGCCTGTTGGGGACGACTCGCTCAGCTACTTCCAGGCTTACGGTATAACAAATGAGGTTAAAGAGGTATTAAGGAGGGTTCTAGGGGAAGGGATGCCTCTGGATAATGTAACGGTGGGCTACACAAGCGGTGATTACATACCAGTGTTTTACTCGCTGGCCAAACGTACCGGCTTGGACTTGACCGTGGAAGAAGGCATACCGGGGACGCTTACGAGCCCGGGCAGGGTACTTGACGGCCTTATCGATTGGATTAAAATCAATTTCTCATCCGGCATTTTAAAGGACCTGCTGCTTAGTGGGGACGTGCGCTTGCCGTCAGAGGATGATGTTTTTCTTAGTCCCCTGGCTGCGTCGCGTTTAGTTCGCGGTTGTGGCATCGGATGGGGGCGTGAGCGTTATGCATTACTGGATAACCTGGCTGAGAGCTTAAAGGAACGGGCTGAGTTGGAAGTAGACGCAGATGACGGGGATGGCCGGCGGGAAAAGATTCTCCGAAAGAGTGAACAGGCCAGGCAGCTATTCAAGTTTATTAGTCAGATGCTGAATCAACTGCCCCTGCCGGGCAGCGATGGAAAAATCGCTTACCGTGAGTTTACCAGCAGCCTTTCCGATATTCTTGCCCGCATCACCCGGATTAAAGAAGAAATAGATGCCGCTGCTCTACAGGGTCTGGTAATCAATATAAATCAGTCCGGCCAGCTGGCCACATTAGAAATTACTCTGGACGAAGCCCTGGAACGGGTGGAAAAACTGCTGGCAGACTTCCGGGTTGGAGCATCCGGCCCCCAACCCGGGTGCATGCATCTAACCGGATACGCTAATCTGGTCTGGTCCAACAGACCTTACACCTTTATCGTAGGTCTAGACGCCAACACTTTCCCGGGTAATGGCCGCCAGGATCCAGTACTGCTGGATGAAGAGCGTCTAAGTATTCATCCAGATTTACCCCCGGGCACCAACAGGCTCGGTGAAAATCAATATTATATGGCGCTGGCCCTGGCATCAAGAAGGGGTAAAGTAGTGACCAGTTTTTCTTCCTTTGATGTGGTAGAAAACCGTGCAGTATATCCATCCTCAGTACTGCTACAGATTCATCGCCTCTTACATAGAGACAGTTCGCTGGATTATTCGCACCTAATCAATTCACTGGGGAGAACTTCTGGTTACTGTCCACAGGACGGTAAGCCATACCTGGACGAGTTGGAATGGTGGATTGGCAAGGCCCTGACAGGGGCCGTACAGGGGGACGGTCTGGTGGCGGTGAGGGATTGTTATAAGAATATCGATTTGGGGCTGGCAGCGATGGAAGCAAGGCAATCCGGTGAGCCTACCGAGTACGACGGAGTAATCGATGTTTGTGGTGCCGATCTTGATCCGATCAATAATAAGGAGCTAGTGCTGTCCTGCAGCAGGATAGAAAAACTGGCAGGTTGCCCCTTTGCTTACTTTATGCGCCATGTCCTTTACATTTTACCCCCGGATGATATCGAATACGACCCGGGGCACTGGCTTGATGCACTTGAACGGGGGGCGCTATTGCACCAGTTGTTCTGCGATTTCATGCGCAGGGTTACGTCAGCCGGGGAGAAGCTCAGCCTACTCAAGCATAAAAAAATGATGATGGAGATGGCCGACGAGTTGGTATTGGATTTAAGGAAACGGATCCCGCCGCCTGGTGAAGTTGTGTTTGATCAAGAAGTGAACGACATTTACCGTTGCTGCGAACTGTTTTTAGTCGGAGAGGAAGCAGAAAAAGACTGCACCCCAGTATATTTTGAAGTTCCCTTCGGTATGGGGCGGGATGCGGTGGTCGAAGCTGGGTGCGGCCTGGCTGACCCGGTGGAAATTAAGCTGGCTGATGGCAACGTCTTTCGGCTGCGGGGTAAAATTGACCGTATTGACCTGAATAAAGATGGTACTTACAGTGTCTGGGATTATAAAACCGGGGGCACTTATGGCTATAGTGACAACCAATACCTGCACCGGGGACGCCAGGTCCAGCACGCCTTGTATGCTATAGCGGCGGAACAAATTCTCAGCCAGGCTGCGCCCGAAGATTCCCATCGGGTTAAAATATCAGGCTATTATTTCCCCACCGAGAAGGGAGAGGGCCAGCGGGTGCGCCGGGTTCGGGCCGACCACGCCAAGTTGTCGGAAGCGTTGAGCTATCTGTTCGACCTGCTGGCCGGCGGTACTTTTGTCGCCGCTGAGGACGGCGATAAGTGCATGTTTTGCGATTATGATTTGGTTTGCGACCAGCCCGGGGCGCTGGCCCGGGCCAAGGAACTGGTCAAAGGTGACAGCGCTTGCCTGGAACCCTGGAGGAGGCTGATGGAAATTGACTGACGCCGTGTTCAAAGATAACGAGGCGCGAAGGGCCATAGTCGATGATTTGGACAGCTGCATCATGGTGGAAGCGGGGGCCGGTTCGGGAAAAACCTACAGTCTGGTACAGCGCATGGTGGCTCTGGTCAGGGAAAACAGTTGCACCGTGGATAGGATGGCTGCGGTAACCTTCACCAGGAAAGCAGCTGCGGAGTTGAAGGGCCGGTTCCAGGTGGAGTTGGAAAAGACCCTAGCCAGGGAAGCCGATGCGGATAAAAAGGAGCGGTTGGACCGGGCCTTAAGCGACTTGGACCGCTGCTTTTTGGGCACCATCCATTCTTTCTGTGCTTTGCTCCTGCGGGAACGGCCCATCGAGGCTGGATTGGACCCCGATTTTGAAGAATTGGATGACCTGGAAGATGCACTGCTTCAAGAAAGGGTTTGGGATGATTACTTGAACGGCGTACGAGCCACTGCACCGCATCTTCTGGGCGATTTAACAAAAATAGATATAGACGCCCGGGACCTGAAGGATTGTTACAGGAATTTAATGGCTTACCCGGACGTGGAAATTGCCCGCGAAGATGCGCCGGCTCCCGACCCGGCACCGGTGCGAACCCGGCTCAAAGAGCTGCTGGACTGGGCTGAAAAGGTGTTGCCCGACAGCGAGCCTGAAAAGGGATTGGACACGCTACAGCAGATGCTGCGCATGGCTTTAAGACGGCGCAGGTTCTTGGGGCTCGATAACGATATAACGCTACTGCGTCTCTTGACGGCCCTGGATAAAAAAGGAGATGTGGTTTTAAAAAGATGGAACAGCGGTGATGATGCCAAAGCTGCCCGAGATGCCTTTGCCGATTTTCGGGAGCATCACATTATACCCGTATTGCGAACATGGCGAGAACACAGGCACGCCCGCATCATTAACTTCGTCCTGCCGGCGATTGACTTGTATAACCAGCGTAAAAGGGAATGCTCCAAACTTAACTTCCAGGACCTGCTGATGAACACGGCTGCTTTATTGCAAGATAACCCGGAAGTGCGGCAGTATTTCCAGAAACGCTATTCCCACCTGCTGGTGGATGAGTTTCAAGATACTGACCCCATCCAGGCTGAAATTATGTTTTACTTAACCGGCCGGAACGTTAACGAAAAAAACTGGCGAAAGCTCGTTCCCGGGCCCGGGTCGCTGTTCGTAGTTGGCGACCCCAAACAGGCCATCTACCGCTTCCGCCGCGCCGACATAGATACATACAACGAGGTCAAGAGGCTATTAGCAACCAGCGGGGGTACAGTGCTGCATTTGACCACCAATTTCCGTTCGGTTCAGGCTATTGGAGAATTTGTGAATCCTGCCTTCCAGAGCCTTTTCCCCGAGGAGGCTGATGATTTCCAGGCTGCCTTTGCCAGTCTCGATACCGTGCGCACCAATGGGGACGGCAAGTGTTACGGAGTAAGAATTAATAACATACCCAAGCTGAACGGGAACAAACAACTTGGCATTGTCCAGGTTGACGCGGTGCGGATCGCCCGCTGGATTCGCTGGGCCATTGACGGCGGGATTTTACTATCCAGAAGCCGTGACGAGCTGGAGGCTGGTTTAACCGAAAAGCCCGCGCCCGGAGATTTTATGATCATACTGCGGTATAAGACGTACATGGATGAGTATGCAAGAGCGTTGGAAAAGCACGGCATCCCTTTCCAGATTGCCGGGGGCAATGGTTTTTCTCAGTCCGTGGAGATGGCTGAAGTGCTTAAAGTATTGAAAGCAGTTATAGATCCGGATAACCCGGTTCAGCTGGCAGCGGCACTGCGGGGAGGCCTTTTCGGGTTAAGCGATAACCAGCTCTGGCGGTTTAAACAGGCGGGCGGCCGTTTTAACTTCATGACCGAAGTTCCGACCGGCTACGTCGATAAAGACGGGGGAATATTCACGTGGGCGTTCGGGCAATTACGGATTTTCCGGAAGTGGGCGCAGAGGTTACCGGCCGGCGCCGCCCTGGAAAACATCATGCGGGAACTGGGTATTGTGCCATACGCCCTAGCAGGAGAACAGGGTAAGAGCCGTTCCGGGCACTTAATGCAAAGCCTGGAGTTACTCGCCGCCGCTGAACGCAGAGGAATAACTACTTTTACCTCGCTGGTGGAATACCTGGAGATACTTATGGAGAGAGGGTTAGAAGAGGAGATAAACATCGCCCCCTGGGAAGGCGACGCCGTCAGGCTGATGAACCTGCACAAAGCCAAGGGGTTGGAAGCACCGGTGGTGTTCCTGGCCAACCCCGGGAAAAAAGTTGACAAACCTCCCAAGATGCATATCGACCGAGGTGGAGATACTCCCCGCGGCTACTTCGTGATTGAAAAGGAGAAAAATTATCGGAGTGAAATACTGGGCCAGCCCACGGGCTGGGATGGTTTTGCCGAGAAAGAACAAAAGTATCTGGATGCCGAAGAACTGCGGCTGCTATATGTGGCTGCTACCAGGGCGAAAAACCTCCTGGTGGTGAGCACCTATTCATCAAAGCCTGAAAACAGCCCCTGGCGTAAGCTAAACGGCTTTTTTGAAAGTGCAACCGAACTTGAGGACAGCAAAGGGCATTTACCATGGGGTGAACCGGAACCCTGTGACGAGCTGACGGTGGAAGACCTAGTCGGGGCAAGGGAAGGCTTTCTTGGCCCCCATAGCCCCATCAATAAACCCAGTTATCATGTGGCAGCGGTTACAGAGTTGGTTAAGGGAGGCAGTGCAAGGCCGGTCAGGGTCAGCACGGGTCGCGGCCTGTCATGGGGCAGGGTGATTCACCGGGTGCTGGAGGTCTGTGCTAAGAAAACTCCTGACAACCTGGGGTTGTTGGTGGAAAACATCATTGCCGAAGAAGGAAGGGCGCAGGAGGAGAAAGATCAGATACTGGCCCTGGTGGGGAAAATATTACAGTCACCCCTCTGGCGGAGGATGCTCAAAAGCAAGAATCGCTTCATGGAGGTGCCTTTTTCCGCCAGTGTCGACGGCAAAGAGTACGGCCTGGAAGGAGAAACCGTCATATCCGGTACCATAGACCTGGTCTTCCAAGAAGGCGACGGTTGGGTGTTGGTAGATTACAAGACAGACACAGTGGAAAACGACGAAATGTTAGCAGATCTTGTAGATTACTACACCCCTCAGGTACAGATGTATAAGAAATACTGGGAGGATTTGGCCATAGGAACGGTCAAAGAGGCGGGATTGTATTTTACGCATGTTAACAGGTGGGTTGTAGTTTAGGCAGGTCTATATGCTTATTTTATTTATAGAAACAGTTGATGGAGGTTATCTAAAAGTGCCCATTATTTATAAACAAACCGCAAAAAGTACAAAATTAATGCCCCAAGATTTTGATAGTGAAAATGAATTACAACAGATATTGGCAGAAAGCCCTGAACTCCTTATGGACGACAGTGAGCCACCGGTTTATTTGGTTCAACGAGAAGTACCACTTGGTAATGCTGGATACCTTGATTTATTGTAATAGATTCGGATGGTAAACCAACAGCTGTTGAAGTTAAACTGGCACGAAATTCAGAATTAAGAAGGAGTGTAGTGGGACAAATATTTGATTATGTTTCATTTTTAGCAAAGGAGAGGATACCGTGGGGCCTTTAGAAAAATCTTATGGTAAGTATCGAATTACTTTAAGAAAGATAGATCATGCAAATGGACGTCCAACTCCTCATGTGGAGATATGGAAGGGGAACAAAAAACTAGGTAATTATGATATGGCTTCAGGTAAAGCACTTTTTAGGGCAAATTCTGATACCCCAGAGGTTATAAAGAAAGCTATATCTAATTACTTGAATGATCAACAAGTTAGTAAAAAAATTATTGAAATGATAGAAGCGAGTTTTTTTGATCTATCAAAGCCCGCCGGCACATATGGGGGAATTCCAAGGGGTTTTAAGGTTACAATAAGTGTTGAATTTACTTCACAAAGTCTTAACGCAGTTTATTGAAAATGATTCGCTAAAAGTATACCAGACTGGTACCCTGAAAAATCACCTTACTGACAACACTTTTGGGACCACTCTGCCTCAGTAATAGTGCCATGTCCATCCACGACGAGAAGCTGACACTGGTGAAGCGTTTTAAGCATGCGGGACAGATGTTTCTCTGACTGGGCTTCTGCCAATTGGGCAACCAGATTGTTGCTTCTAATCTTATATGACGGCGTATTCTTCACCGACAATGGTGGCGCAAGTGTAACGACAAGCCGCCAGTATAACTAGAAGTTAGCCGTTAGTTAAAAAAAGACATATGCCAATCATTGAGAATAAAACAAACAGCACATGTCAATCAATGGTGAAAGTGTGGATAAAAAGGAGAACCCCGCCGCACATGCCAATCATGTGGACGAGTTCATTAATCGGGGAATCCCTTTCGTCTCCGAATGAATTAGATGGATGGCATTTTCAGCAAACAATGGAGCAGTCATCAATGCGCCCTTCAGTTAATGGCGGATATAGGCTGCCGTCTCATCCACCGTTAGGCCGGTAAGATAATACTGAAGGCGAATTCGCTGAGCTATCGTTTCATATTTGTTTTTACGCAGCGTCCGACGCAACTCCGGTTGGCCAACAAGGATGAGTGAAAATAGAGACACCGAATCCATTTGCTGGTTGAGTGCGAAACGCATCTCTCGCAAAATTGCCGAGCTGATCTCCTGAGCCAGACTGATCAAGGGCGAGGCGAGGATGGTCTGTGATCAGTGTAATAGCAGGCTGGATTGGGAGCCTCGTCGTCATTGATTTGTCATCCGATGAGGAATTGAAAGACCCGGAATATGTGCCTGTAGGCAACTATGCTCTCTGTCAATTATTTGCTAAAAAATTTTACCAGCTCACGCCGGATGATGTCTGTAAAGTAGATCGATTATGGTTTTTGCTATGAATGCGTTGAACACAGAACAGGCTAAATACTCTACGAAATCAAATAGATAATTCACCCCGGGGGGATGATTCTCCAATCTCCCCCGGGTGGATTACAAGCAAAAGCTTTGAAGCAGGGTAGTCGGTGGCGAATATCGTAATTGCCAATGGCGGTTAGTTTTGAAGAATGAAAAAACAAAACCACCGTCATTGGCATTGGCTCTGAATCTAATTAATCATTGCCGTTGACGGTGATCACTACTTTGTTGCTTAATGACATTGGCATTAATTTATTTAATGCCAAGTAGCGCAAACAGCTACAACAGTGGATTACATAAAACAATTTGAGCAACATTTAGTTAGTCAATGGACGAGCTCCCATACTTTGCGCGGTTATATCTTATCTCCGACATCAAAAGGTTTGCCGAGCTTATGGAGCAGACTAGGGCAAAGGAATTCGCTTTTGAGAATATCACTAGTATGGACCTGGCGGACTACAAGGCCCACCTTCAGACCGTAAAGAACCGGAAAGCGGACACTATCAACCGGGCCATGTCCTTGATCCGCATGTTTTGCCAATAGACGATTGACCAGGATTACTTTGGGGCAAACCCGGCAGAGCGTGTCAAGACCGTTAAAAAGGTAAAGCAGGCCCCAAAATGGTTGGAACGCAAGGAGCAGTTGGCCCTGTTCCGGGCCATTGAGAAGGATGCTAACTTTAAGAAACCACCGAAGTACATCCTGCGCGATATTGCTATAGTTTACCTTCTTATTTTCAGCGGCCTGCGTGTGAGCGAATTATGCGAATTACTTTTGGGGGACATAACTCTGTCCGACCGCAAAGGTAGTATGTTGGTCAGAAAGGGCAAGGGTGATAAAGAACGCACCGTCCCAATCAACGTGGAGGCCCGGCGGGTACTCGCATGTTATATTGAAAAGAGGGAAAAGGAAGGGGCCAAAAAAATAGATTACCTGTTTATCGGCCAGCGCGGTCCAATAACCCCGCACTGCGTAAGGCACATGCTTAAAAAACACGATGTCAACTTGAAGCTTAATTTGCACCCGCACCGGCTGCGGCACACCTTTGTCCGTTACCTGTTGGATCAGCAAGTACCGGAAACGGACATTATCCACATGACCGGCCACAAGGACTTTAACGCTCTGGCCCCATATGGGTATCCCAATCAGGAACGATTGCAATCGGATGTGGACAGGATGAGGTTGTCATGAATAAGCACTAGAAGGTGCGACCAAGAACAGATGATAAGTATATTGTAAAAAGATAGATATTTATCCTTGAAACATATGATCCTATATAAAATAAGACTATATAGAGGTGAGCGAAATGGCAAATAGTATTGAAGAAGTATCATATGATGGTAAATTTTATATGGTTTTAAAAGCTGCCATGAATGTTCCGGGAGTACAAATTAAAAGAAGTGATTTTTTAAGAAAAGAATTATCTAAGTATTTTGATAAACCTATCGTAGACTTGGCTATAGAAAAAAATCCTGCAAGTGCAGGCATATCGACTGATCAAATAGAAAAAATAGCAATTTCCTGTATTAAATATGAAACAAATAAAGTAACTGCTATTTCTGTAGTTACTGGTATTCCAGGTGGATTCGCTATGCTAGGTACTGTGCCAGCCGATACGGCACAGTATTTTGCACATATAGTTCGGATACTTCAGAAATTAATATATTTATATGGCTGGAAAGAAATATATAATTCAAATGGAGATTTTGATGATGAAACCGAAAGTCAACTCACTTTATTTATTGGTGTTATGTTTGGAGTAAATGCGGCTAATGCAGCTGTTGCTAAATTAGCCCATAGTGCTGCTTTAAAAGTTGAAAAGTCGTTAGCTAATAAAGCATTAACTAAAGGACTAATTTATCCTATAGTAAAGAAAACAGCAGAGAGACTTGGAGTAAAAATGACAAAAGAAATTTTTGCAAAGGGGGTAGGTAAGGTAGTTCCTGTAGTGGGTGGTGCTATTTCAGGTGGGCTTACATATTTAACATTTAAACCATTAGCAGTACGATTAAAAAATTATCTAAAAGGACTGCCAACCGCAGACGTTAATTTTTGCAAACAAGATAAATATTATATAGACATAGAATTTGATGATATTATTGATATAGAATAAACACTTTCTCACTAGAATAATTGTAAATATAATATAGCCACAAAAGAGGAGGAATAGAATTATATTAACATGAGTTTAAAAGTTTCCGGTTCGAGGTTGCATTGGATAGAACATTACGGAAAATTAATAATTAAAGTTGTCAAGCAGACGGCGTGAACAGTAAAAACAAGGTTGACGCCCAGGCCTTTAAAGTATTAAGTTAACATTGATAAATAAGATTTATGTTAGCATTAGTTTAGGGGAATAAAAACGCCTGTTTTTTTTAAAATGATAATAAGGATTGAGGTTGGCGGCACACCTATAATTTTTGGAGGAATTGCCATGGTACCCGAACTTGGGATATTAGAAGAAGTAGATCCCCGTAGAATATGGTCCAACGAAGCTAGAGATTTTACCCCTTGGTTAAAAGAAAATATCGGTCAACTCGCTCAAGTACTCGGTACGTGTAAATGGTATTGCGTTATCACCCGTTTAATTACGGCCGGAAAGGCAAACCAGCTATCAAAAAGCAGGGTACTCGCACAAAGCTGAAAAGGGTTCACCTGGTCGAGAAGCGAGAACATAGTTTGCGTTGATTTTTGCATAGCTTCTTTGCGACGGCGGTATCCAACTGTCCGCTTGTCAATCTTTTGATTTAGCCCCTGGTAACGATTTTTCTCTTTATCAGAGCTAAGTAGAGAAAAGGCAAGGGGTAGAAAGGTTCCACCATCAGACCAACCTAAGGTCAGCATCCGAAATCCTTTAAGGAATCGATTTGTTGAATGATCGTGTACCCGAGACAATAACTCAACCGACTTACTACGGTTGAAATTTCCGCCAGTTGCACGTAGGCCTGTTTAGAAATCGGTATACCGCATCTTTGGAAGGAGCGTTATCTATTTATTGACTTAGAAATAACAGAAAGTGAAGGTGCCGTTGGCAGCTTTGCTGTTGACCTTGTGGGAAGGGATTTAAGCTCTGGAAATATTGTAATAATTGAAAACCAACTGGAATCAACAGATCATACATACCTCGGACAACTTTTTACCTACGCAGCCGGAAGAGAAGCGAAAATAATTATTTGGATTTCTCCTTTATTTAGAGAGGAACACCGACAAGCCTTAGATTGGTTAAACGAAAATCGCCCTGATTGCAGTGTTCGATATAGATTCTTCCCTTGTAATACAAGGGAAAAGATAAATTGGAATAGGAACAATGGAGATAGGCCAGATTCTTTTCGGATGTTCGCCTGGTGCAAAAATGTACCAACCTTTGCCTGTTTGATAAACCGTTCAAAATAAGATTTAGTCTGTTCAAAGGTTGAGATACTAATTTAAATAAGGGGGCAGGTCGAGAGTTATCTATTTTAGCAACCTTTAATTCAATTCCGAAGAAAGAAATATCTTCAGGCGCTTTTGTAAATAGCCTTCCCAGTAGTTCTGATACGCTTCCCCGCGTTGGGAAGGAGCCCCGGACTTTCTTTTTATACTTTTTTGCCATTATATCATGCTGGCGCTGGGTGCCAGAGAGGAAAAAGACCCCAAAACCCTTGGTGAACTCTTCTATCTATGTTGCGATGAGATTGAGGATATTCGCTTCGCTGAAGCTGTTCTTCTAATCATGGAGCTTTTTGCCTCAACACTAAACAAACAATTTCTTTTGTCTGAAGAGCAAATTCAACAATTCTTGATACGTTTTTTGAACAGTTACCTGCTTTTCTGAAATGTTCGCTTCAGAAAAGTGCGGTTGCTTGATATTAATTGGTTCCCAACCCCTTACGCACTAAGGGATTGAGCTTATTTTAAAGGTGCGAAAGTTGAGTAAATAACTTAAATTTAAGAAGAATTCACAACAAGTTATACATTTTTACTATTACAGGGAAAATTATTGTGCTATAATATAATTTGTAAAATTATGTCAAATTTAATTGAGGTGTATTTGCAAATCTAAGACAAGCAATGAAAATCACCAGACAATCACCCAGTGTTACATCGAAATCGATGGACAAGAAATCACTGTTACCGAAGAAAGTTACCGTGTTCTGTTCTATTCTTTATTATTGGCTGTCCTATTATTATGACTCTGAATGACTTCAACAATATCTCTAACATCACAATTTAGAGTGCGACAAATCCTTACCAGTACTTCCATAGACACAAAATTGTTATTAGATAATTTTGCCAAGGTGTTTAGGCTTGTTCCAGTGGCTTTCCGCAATTCAGTTTTCTTCATGCCCTTGTCAATTAGAAGCTTAAATAACTTGTTATAGGATACATTCATACAAGTACCAGTTCGGGCGGTCCCTTATTGCATTGATATTCCGAATACGATACCCGGTCAAAGCGTTAAGCTGACTACCAAGTTTGATGCTCGGGGTGCTGAACGGACATCTGAAAGCACATGGCAAATAGAAGACAGCGAAGGAAACGCTTGCTTCCCGAATGCGGCGAGAACACTTAGCGTTACAATAACAGTGATAAACAATATGAATGTTTAGTATGGAGGTCTACGACGTGAGCTAGACGAACATTGAAAAATGGTCAACCTTAAAGGAAGTACAAGAGTATCTTGGTGGCAGAGAAACCATTTTACAATGGATTGCGAAACGTAATATGCCCGCATATAAGGTCGGTAGATTGCGTAAGTTCAAACTGTCCGAAGTAGATGACTGGATTAGGTCTGGTGGGGCTGACGATCGCAACACGGAAAAAGCTTAAACCGAAACTCAGAAATGAGAGTCCTGTTTATTGGGCACATCGGCGTATAGAATATATTGGGAAGTGGTAGCTATTAAAGCACCTTATGTCCCAGAAATGAGGAAATAGTATGGCAAAAGCAGCGAAAACAAAAGAGATTACCCTCGAAACTGTATTATGGAACTGTCGTGTCGCCCTGCGCGGAATTGGCAGCACCGAAAAGAATAGAGATGCCGTTATCGGTTTGGTGTTTTTGAAGTTTGCAGGGGATAAGTTTGAGAAGCGCCGGGCCGAAATCAAAGAACAGTACGGCGATGTTCCGGCGTTCCTTGAAAAGGTTTCCTTTTATAATGCCGTTAACGTGTACTATATCAAAGAAACTGCTCGTTGGTCGTACATCGTAAAAAACGCCAGCGCCAATGACATCGCAGTTATTATTGATAAGGCTATGGCAGACATCGAGGAGAGCAACCCTCCGCTGAAGGGCGCTTTGCCTCAGAACCTGTTTGCTACCTTGGGTGCAAGTAAAGAATCTATTAAGTCTCTGATTGACAATATTAATCAGATAGATGAAAAACGCTTTCAAGATGAAGATCTCATTGGGCGTGTATATGAATACTTCCTTCAGATTTATGCTGCCGCAGGTACAAAGGAAGACGGTGAGTTCTATACTCCCGCTTGCGTGGTTAAGCTGATTGCTGAAATAATCGAGCCTTACAGTGGAGTTGTATACGATCCATGCTGTGGATCAGGAGGTATGTTTGTCCAATCCTTAAAATTTGTAGACCGGCATAATGGAAACCGACAGAAGGTATCCATCATTGGCCAGGAAAGTAATCCGGACACATGGCGTCTTTGCAAAATGAACCTGGCGATTCGTGGTATTGCTCATAATCTGGGCGAAAAAAACGCATCCTCCTTCACCGAGGATTTGCATCAGGATAAAAAAGTGGATTACATCATGGCAAATCCGCCGTTCAACCTGAAAGGCTGGCGCGGGGAAGATCAACTGACGGATGACCCGCGTTTTAAGGGATATGCACTGCCGCCCGTGGCTAATGCCAACTATGCATGGGTTTTACATATGCTTTCGAAGCTTGATGTGACCAACGGCATCGCCGGCTTCCTGCTTGCTAATGGTGCACTCAATGCAGGCGGTGCTGAATATGAAATCCGCAAGGAACTCTTAGAACGCGATAAAATCGAGGCGATTATCGTTTTGCCTCGCGACATGTTCTATACTACGGACATTTCCGTCACACTTTGGATTATGAATATGAATAAACACGCAAGGACTGTAAAAGGCAGACAGCTGCGTGACCGTATGAATGAAATCCTTTTTATGGATCTGCGCCGATGGGACAGTAATATTGAGGAATATGTTATTGATAAGGGCAAGAAAAAGAAAAAGACCGTCTTGACCGACAGTCAGATTGCCGAAATCAAAAAAGTCTATAACAATTGGCAGGATGTAGACACAAGCCTTTATTCCGATGTGCCGGAGTTTTGCAAGTCCGTGACACTTGACAGTGAGAATAGTATTCGTGCAAAGAACTATTCTCTTGCACCAAGCAAGTATATCGAGTTTATCGACCATGATTTGGAAATCGATTATTCAAAAGAAATGGCTCGTATTCAAGGTGAAATGCGGGAGGTTATGAAAGCTGAAAAGCAATCGCAGGCCATGCTGGTCGACGCGTTTAGGGGGATTGGCTATGGGATTGACTAAATGCACGATCGGTGATCTGATTGAACTGACTACGGAAACAAATGCCGATTTAATCTACGGCGCAGATGATGTGCGTGGCATGACCATAACAAAACAGATTATCCCAACAAAAGCTGATGTTACAGGGACTAATTTAAATAAGTTCCTTGTTGTCCATCCAGACGAGTTCGTATACAATCCGAGAACTCACGGCAAAAGAATTGGACTTGGCTATAACGACACTGATGAATCATTTATCATTAGCTGGAACAACATTTCTTTTCGCGTGAAAGAAAATATGAAAAGCACCGTATTGCCAGAATACCTATTTTTACATTTTAACCGTTCAGAGTGGGATCGTGAAGCTTGCTATCGTTCATGGGGAAGTTCAACCGAAGTTTTCTCATGGGAGGCTTTATGCGAAATGGAACTTGACCTCCCTTCGTTTCCAATTCAACAGAAGTATGTGGCTGTCTACAATGCCATGCTCCAAAACCAGCGCAGCTATGAACGTGGTCTCGAAGATCTGAAGCTCGTTTGCGACGGATATATCGAGGATTTACGTAGAAAAATGCCGTGCGAGAAAATTGGACCGTACATAGATCGTTATGATGTTAGAAATGGCGAAGATAGTACACAGAATGTTATGGGAATTAGTGTATATAAAGAGTTTCGTATTCCTACATCTAAAGTTAATCGAAATGAATTAGCTAACTATAAAGTGGTTAAACCTCGCCAAATCGCCTTCGTTCAAACAACACACAACGAAAAAGTTTTTGCGTATGCGTTTAATAATACTAATGAGGACATTGTAGTATCCTCCGTAAATGAAGTATTTTCAACAGACGAATCACAGCTATTACCAGAATATCTTTCGATGTTTTTTAACCGTACAGAATTTGATAGATATGCCCGTTTTCATTCTTGGGGTTCGGCGCGTGAAACATTTACATGGAACGATTTGATAGAAGTAGAAATTCCAGTTCCTAAAATAGCGATACAGCGGTCGATTTCGAATATTTATAACGCATATAAAGCCCGTAAAGAAATTAATGAAAAGCTGAAAGCACAGATAAAAGATATCTGCCCGATATTGATAAAAGGATCGCTTGAAGAAGAAAGCTACTGAAAGGAGGCAAGGCAATGAGCTATTATACTGAACGACATGGTATGAGAGTACCCATTGAGCACACCTCCACCATCACAACAGATATGTATGCGCTAATTTTTGCGTGCTGCGAAAAATACTACAATAACATTGCTTGGCTTTGGCCAGATGAATGTCCAGATGGACAAGTTTGCTGTGGCTTGGATTACGTTAAATTTACTGGCGCGTTAAAATTTGAGATACCTACTCTATACAGGGATTCAAACGGGCGCATCGATATACCAGGGAATAATTATTATTCGCGAGATGACGAATATGATCAGTACGCTCTGTTGGACTACATTGAATTTATCGCACAGAACTGTAGAGACGTTACTATCGGAAGTTTTCACAGCTATTTCGGACATCACCACATTAACCTGTTTGAAACCGATGAGGTCTTTACGAAATACCGAAGTGAGATCAATAACATCTTTAAAAAAACTGGATTGCTATACACATTAACGGAGGCAAGAACGGTCGAAAGAGTTGTGAAAGATAGCCCACTTTCAACTGAAATAGAAACCACTGCGGAACAGGTTTCCGAAGTTGGAACGAAAGAACTTCTTGAAGAAGCGATTATGCTGTTCAAGCAGCCCCATCCCTCTGCAAGAAAAGACGCTGTAGAAAAAATTTGGGACGCATTGGAGCGATTGAAAACATACTATACCGAGCTTGATAAAAAAGCATCCGCCGCAAAAATCGTGAAAGATATGGCCAACGGACAGGCTGAATTTATAACCTTGTTTAATGCAGAGTTTAAAGCGTTAACCGATATTGGTAACAGCTTTAGGATACGCCATCATGAAACTAATAAAATTGACATAACGGATAGCAGGCATTACGACTACTTTTTCAATCGCTGCTTATCATTGATTGGTTTGGCAATCCAATACTTAAACTAAGGAGGCGATCGCGTGGATTTTATTTTTGAAAAGGGAAAATTCACCGAAGAAGAACTTGAAAGGGCTATTATTAACCTTTTCGAGCAGCAGGACTATATATATGTCCTCGGTGAGAATATCCACAGAAAGTACGAGGATATTCTACTCCTTGATGACCTCCGCACCTTTCTGTCGGCTCGCTATGCATCCGAAAACCTAAGCGAGAATGAAGTCCAGAAAATCATCAATCGCATCAGCCTCATTCCATCCACTCCACTTTATTCCGGAAACCGCGAGACCTTTTGGCTCGTGAATGAGGGTTTTGATCTTGTACGTGATGATACGAGTAAGATTGCGTTGCACGTTGACTTTATCGATTTTGATGAGCCGAGTAATAATTATTTCAAAGTGGTCAACCAATACTCCGTGCAGGGAGAGCGCCTGCGCCGCCCGGATTTGCTTGTTTTTATTAATGGCATCCCGATTGCTATTTGTGAGTTTAAGACTGCCATCGAGGAAGACACCACTATTCATGATGCGTGGAAACAGATTACAATTCGCTATTGCCGTGATATTCCGAAGCTGATGAAGTATTGCTTCTTGTCAGTGATTAGCGACGGTGCCAATACCAAAATGGGCAGCATCTTCACTTCCTATGAATATTATTACTCGTGGAATAAGGCAAATGACGTGGACAAGGTTTCCAACGGCATTAGTTCGCTTCTTACCATGATTGAAGGAGCATTTGCCAAAGGACGTGTCACACAGCTACTTAGGGACTTTGTGTTCTATCCTGATGACAGTAAGAAAAGTGAGGCAATCGTCTGCCGCTATCCACAGTTCTTCGGAGCAGTGAAAATGCTGGATAATGTCAAGGAACACCTGCGTCCAAGCGGTGATGGTAAAGGTGGTACATATTTCGGAGCGACCGGCTGCGGCAAGACATATACGATGCTGTTTCTGTCACGCCTGATCACGCTTCGGGACCGGGAGGCTTTCAATAATCCTACGATTATCATTATTACCGACCGTGAGGATTTGGACACACAAGCATCCGAACTTTTTGTAACTGCAAAGAAGTATCTGCATGAGAACGATGTTCGCAGTATCGAGAGTCGTAAGGATTTAGCAGATACGTTAAATGGTAAACCAAGCGGTGGTGTGTATATTACCACGATTCAAAAATTCTGCGAAAAAACGGGATTGCTTTCCGATCGAAATAACATCATCTGCATTTCTGATGAGGCGCACAGAACGCAAACCGGTGTCGGTGCAAAGCTGAAAAAGACCGACAAAGGAGTTTTTACTACCTTTGGTTTTGCAAAATATCTGCGTGATAGTTTCCCGAATGCGACCTACTGCGGCTTTACGGGAACGCCGATTGATGAAACCATTGCCGTGTTCGGTGATGTGGTTGACAGTTATAATATGAAGGAATCCAGCGATGACGGCATCACTGTCCGCATTGCTTATGAACCCCGCCTTGCCCGTGTTATCCTCTCGGAAGAGCAGGCAAAAGAAATCCAGAAGTATTATGATAAATGCGTCGAGGAAGGCTCAAACCCTGAGCAGATTGAGGAAAGCCAGCGTGCTATGAGCACCATGACTACAATACTCGGCCACCCGGACAGATTGAAAAAGCTGGCTGCTGATATCGTAATGCACTATGATTCACTCTGTGCTGAAAAGCCGGAAATCGTGCAAAATGCTATGGTTGTCTGCGCCGACAGAACTCTTGCGTTTAAGGTTCTAAAAGAAATCCTCTTCATTCGTCCTGATTGGGGTGAAAAATGCAAGGCGGAGAACGAAAGTGTGCTTATCGAAGAACAGCTTGATAAGCTATTACCGCTACCGAAAATAAATCTTGTCGCCACACAGGGTGCAAATGATGAGAAGGAACTCTATGATCTATGTGGCACAAAAGAATACCGCAAGACCCTCGATAAGCAGTTCAAGAACAATGATTCCAATTTCAAAATTGCTATTGTTGTTGATATGTGGATTACCGGCTTTGATGTACCTTCGCTTGCAGTGATGTACATCGATAAGCCGTTGCAAAGGCATACCCTCATTCAGACGATCTCTCGTGTTAATCGCGTATTTGAAGGCAAAGACAAAGGACTGGTTGTTGACTACATTGGCATAAAGAACGATATGCTTGAAGCAGTCAAAAAATACGGTGGCCCGCAGGAAAGCCCGATTGATGAGCTCAACATTTCCTTATCTATTTTTCGTAATCACCTGGCGCTAATAGATGAGCTTTTAAGCGGATTCAATGCAACAAAGTTTTATTGTGGCGAGCCATTAGAAAGATTGATGTGCCTGAATATAGCTGCGGAATATGTGCAGACCAGTAAAGAGATGGAAACACGCTTTATGGGCTTGTCTCGCCGTTTGAAAGGCGCGTATTTGATTTGCTTCCCATCGGGTGAACTGACTGATGAGGAAACATCCAAAGCCCAGTTCTATCTTGCAATCCGTTCTATCATCTATAAGCAGACAAAAGGCGAAGCTCCAGATGCAGAAGTAATGAACCGTGTCGTTGAAGAAATGGTGAAGAACGCTATCACCTGTACGGGTATCGAAAATATTGTTGATGAGCAAAAATCAGTAGATCTATTTAGCGATGAATTTATAGAAAAGCTGAATACTATAAAATTGCCAATATCCAAGTTCAACGCTTTGTTGAAACTACTGAGAAAAGCGATTACCAGTTACGGACGCACAAATAAGGTAAAAGCTCTTGAATTTGATGAGCGTCTCAAAAAAGTGGTTGAGGCTTATAATAGCCGAGATAAACTTGTTTTCACCAGTGAAGTTGTGGCGGATTTTGTCAACGATTTATCCGAAGAACTCCTGAAAATATTCCAAGATCTGCAGACCGACAAAACATCCTTTGAGAAACTCGGCATTACTTATGAGGAGAAGGCATTTTATGATATTCTCGTTAAGGTGCGCGATGACCACGGCTTCCCATATGCTGATGAGAAATGCCTGGTACTTGCGAAAAAAATCAAAAATCTCGTTGACGACAAAGCACAATTTGCTGACTGGGCTACCCGAGATGACATAAAAAACCAGCTTAATATGGACTTGACCGTGCTTCTTTATAAGAATGGGTATCCGCCTGAATGGGATGAGGAAGTTTTTGAGAAGGTCATGGAGCAGGCAGAGAATTTTAAGAAATATGCTGAGTGAGCGTTTTGTGGAAGAATAGCAAGTACATTTAAACTACAATAAGCTAACGAAAACTATTGTATTATACCCTAACTGTAATCAGGCAATTATAGATATGCACTTTAAAACGTTATTTAAGCTAAAGCCGTTAAAGCTAGCCTGGTGAAAATGATTAGCGATGACAATAAAAAGAAAACCACCTCCCAGCTGGACATTGAACTTAACCAGCTGATTTCCAAGGCCATATCCTCCAATGAAGTGGTTGATATTTTGGGTTCAGTGGGCCTTTCCAAGCCCAATATTGCTGAACGGTTAGACACTCGACTATATGGAATAAAGCAAGGAGATGTATCGATGCCCTTTTCCATCATCTGAAATGATATAACAAAAATGCGGGTTGACGCTATAGTCAACGCTGCGAATACCGCTCTCCAGATGGGCGGCGTGGTTTGCGGAGCCATATTTATAGCGGCGGGAGCATCTGAACTTCAAGCCGCCTGTAATAAACTTGCACCTATTCAGAGGGGCGATGCAGTCATTACGCCGGGGTTCAGGCTTCCCGCGAAGTACGTTATACATACGGCGGGACCCGTCTATAGTGACGGTAAGCATGGCGAGGAGGAGTTGCTTCGCTCCTGCTATGCCAATTCTCTGAAACGTGCCCTGGAAAATGGTTGTAAAAGCGTAGCTTTTCCGCTGATATCAAGCGGAATTTATGGCTATCCGAAAGTTGAAGCTCTACGTGCGGCAACCGCTGCAATTCAGGATTTTCTCGACAACCACGACATTGATGTGTCACTTGTGGTGTTTAATAAAGCTGCGTTTGATGTGAGCGAGAAGCTGCTCGGTGAAGTCGCCAGTTACATTAACGAGCATTATGTCGAGGAACGTAAGGACATACGGCGTGAGTTGCTCGATGGGGAGCGTAAAGCCCTCGATGAGGCTGAATTCATTCAATATAATGCTCCGATGCCAAAAATGGCGGAGAGCATACTCGAAGAACCAACCACAAGGATTGACGATTTGGTCGGCAACCTCGACGAGCCGTTTTCGGCAACGCTCCTACGCCTGATTGATGCCAAGGGTAAAACAGACGTGGAAGTCTACAAGCGCGCCAACATCGACAGAAAGCTGTTCTCGAAAATCAGGAGAAGCAAGGGCTATATACCAAGCAAGCGCACGGCGGTTTCCCTCGCAATGGCTCTGGAACTAATGTGTACCCTATGTCAAGGACAATTTGGGTTTTTGGAACGGCGGAGATGTCTTCCGCCGTTTTTTGTTTAGGGCAACGCTGAGGAGCGACCCAACGCCTGCCGTGCCGCTTTGCGGTGCAGTACGGCATGTCCGATTTCATGCGCCAGGATAATCCGCTGCATCTGCTCCGGCAGGTCACTATTCACTGCGATTACCGACTGCCTAGCCTGGTAAAGGGGTACCGCCAGCAAAACGCAGATTTCGTACGCTAAGCAAAAATTTTGAATTAGAAGCCGGATCTTCCGTACGCTAAGAAGCTCCGGCTTCTAGCCCTTTTCTAAGTGGCCGTAATGAGTCTAGAGATGTAGTTTGTTTCACATTGAATGTATATTCGCCCAGGAAATTGATGTGTTCCCATCCAAGCGGTGAAATATGATGTAGTAGTTCATCCCTGAGAGAACCTTTCTTCTTATTGAACTCCGTTGCTTTGGACAGATAGACTGTGTTCCACACGCTAATGGCATTGATAAGGATATTCAGTGCACTGGCCCGTTGGAGCTGGTCCTGTAACGCACGTTCACGCAATTCCCCATGCTTCCCGAAGAATATAGCTCTAGCCAGCGCATTCATGGCTTCTCCCTTATTTAATCCTCGATGAATCCTGCGGCGGAGGGCTTCGCTCGAAATATAATCTAAGATAAATATTGTCTTTTCGATTCGGCCCATTTCGCGGAGTGCCGTGGCCAGGCCGTTTTGCCGCGCATAGGAACCCAGTTTTCCCATGATGAGCGAAGCTGATACGCTCCCTTCACGGATTGAATGAGCAAGCCTCAGCACGTCATCGTAATTCTTTTGAATGATTTTTATGTTAATCTGACCGCGCAGTAGCTTCTCCAACTTGGGGAAATCACTTGCTTTTCCAATGGTATACAGTTTGGAGTCGGCCAAATCGCGCAGTCTGGGTGCAAATCGAAACCCAAGTAAGTGTGTTAGGCCAAAGACTTGATCGGTGTAACCAGCGGTGTCCGTGTAGTGCTCCTCAATAGCTAAGTCCGTTTCATGGTGCAACAGCCCGTCAATGACGTGAACGGCATCTCGGGCATTGGTGTTAATAACTTTGGTATAAAAGCTAGAAAACTGATCACTAATAAATCGGTAAATGGTTGCACCTTTTCCGGTACCATAGTGCGGGTTGGCATCCGCATGGAGTGAAGATACGCCAATTTGTACACGCATCCCATCTGATGAGGATGTGGTACCGTCTCCCCAATAAGAAGGCAAGGCTAGTCGGTGATGAAAATTCACTAGCACCGCCTGAGCCTTATTCATCGCATCTTCATAGAGCCGCCATTGCGCAGTGTTAGCCATCTGCCGATACGAAATACCTGGCGTAGCTTCGGCCATCTTAGTCAGGCCGACATTCGTTCCCATCGCCATGAGAGTAGCCATTAGGATTGCTGCTTCTTCTTCGTTAGGAATCCTATTCGTTGATGCATGTATAAATTGTTCATGAAAACCAGTCCAATAGGCAACATCCATCAGCAAATCGGTCAGCTTAATGCGTGGGAGCATCTCATAAAGAGATAAACTGAAATTTCTGGCTTCATCTGGCACGTCCTTCTCAAGTCGATCAATGTGAAGCTTGCCGTTCTCTAGATTAACACCTTCTAGTTTTTCTACATTGCTTGAAACCCATTGCAACCGTTTTAACAGCGAATCGGTTCTTTCTTCTATGTATTCTTTAGCAGACAAGCTAACCGCCAATCTTATTGAGCTAGGTTGGATCTGGGACCAATCATCTTTCGAGATAAGATATTCGTCGAAGTCTTTGTGCTGGCGGCTGCCATCAATAGACACATCCCCGGAACGCACATAATTTCGCAACTCCGTGAGAACAGCCATTTCGTAATAATGTCGGTTAATCGTACCGTCATCGTCATAGACATGGTTTTGCCAGCGATTCGAAACAAAATCAAGAGGTGCACCTTTCGGCACTTTCCGTTTACCAGTTTCATTCATGTCTCGTATAATATCAATGGCTTTCATTAACGGTTCCATTGACTTTGTAGATCTAAATTTAAATAATTTGAGAAATATTGGGGTATATTTGCGCAGTGTATAAAACTTTTTCTCCAGTAAGTCCAAATAATCATAATCAATGGGACGTGCTAACTTTTTTGCTTCTTCCACGGATTGGACCAGTTGCTCCCACGGCATGACGGCCTCTAATGCAACATAAGGGTCAACACCTTCGTTTCTGGCTTTAATAAGTGCGGCTCCTAGATCAGCGAAATGGACAACTTTTTCATTAATCGACTTACCGTTTTGCTTTTGAATTTCTTCCTGGGCTTTCCGCCCTTTAGACAGAAGGGACATAATCTGTCGGTCGTGGATTTCAAATGCCTGGTCGGTTAAGTCTTGGATAAGTTCGAGCAGATAGGCAACCAGTATCGCATATTTTTTGGTGTCATTGAACCTTCGGAAAGATTGAGGTTCATATCTTTCACCGATTTTGGAAAGCTGCCGCAGCCGGTTTGGATGAAGTCCTTTCGTATTAATTTTTAGTTGTAAAGCCCGTATGTATTCGAGCCTTTGGATCACTTTGAGGAATGAGTCTGGCGAGCATGTACCCGGTACTTCCCTCAGCCATGCTAGATACGTTTTATTGCTTTGCGGCATATGAGACAGGATACATTCAAGTTTCTGCGTTTGTCCTTCAGTCAGTGAGGAAACAAGTAGCTTAAATATTTCCCCCTCCGCACGTTGCCGGGATTCCCATACCATTCGTTCAATCGTGGTCATTGCCGGCAAAATGATCTTCTGTTTCCGTAATTCATCAAGGGCCATTCGGATCAGATAAATTGAATTGCCGTTTTCCAGTGCATACTCAAGCATTATGTGTGACAGAGAACGGTATTCTCGAATCGTAAAGTTCTGAAAGCCGTAGGCTTGCCGGATTTCCTCCATGTGCTCCCGCCTCGTAGGCTCCCTCTGAGCATAGAGTGGAAATATGCCTGGATCTACATCAACTTGTTTAGCAATGTAGTTTAGCACTGTATCAGGAATGGCTTTCTGGTCGGATAAGGGCCACCCCGGGTAACGAAGAACCGCCAGTTGCACAGCAAAACCTAACCGGTTATGGTCGCGTCGGTGGTTTTTAATAATTCCGAGGTCATAATGTGAGAACGTGTAATAAGTACCTAAATTCCAATCGTTATCCGCCGGGATCTGCATGAATTCCTGCCGCTGTTCTGCTGTCAGTAATTCTTTTCCTCTCAACGTTTACACCTTCCGCTACAAAAGTTCCATTTTTAGTTTTAGCTTGGCTTTATCTGGGTTTGTATAAAGAAGGGTCGTATTAATATTAGAATGGCCTGCCTGATTTGCCACTTCATGAATACTCAGCCCTTTTTCAATGGCGTTAGTACAAAAAAAATGCCGCAACTGATGGGGAGTAATCTTTTGGCTAAATTTTTTAAATACACGGTTGACAACGGTCCGGTCTAAGCTTTCATTCTTTTTACTAACGAACAAATAGGTTGATTCCGCCGCCCTGGTGTATCTGGCACGCTCTTTAAGATATTCGCGCATAGCGTTGATGATTTTTGTGTTTAAGAGCACCGTCCGCTGTTTTTCACCCTTGCCACTTTTGATGATGCACTCGGCGGTCTGGAGGTTAAAGTCATTCAGCCGGATCGAAAGAGCTTCTGAGATTCTCATTCCTGTGTAGGCCAGCAGCGACACGATTGCATAATTTCGTTTGTTTTTGCTTTCCAACACTCGTTGCAAAAACTGCTTGACTTCTATTTCCGTGACCTTTGTGGGGGAAGCATATTCCGTTTGGATTTTAATCATGTCTGATTTATAAATGACCATTTCGTCTTGCACGTTAGTATGAATAAGAAATTCATTATAACTGCGCAGGCTGCTGAGCTTGTGATTGATGGTTTTAGCATTGTTCATCTTGATGTTTTTTAGGTAACTTACATAATCAAGCACATTTTGTCGGTAAAGAGCGGTGCATTCTTGCCCAAATGAGTCTTCAAACCATTTGAGATACTGGTTCAAGTCGAACAAATATCCTCTAATAGTGTTTATGCTTTTACCGCATTGCTTTAGATATTCATCAAATTGACTGTTTCGTTTCATAGCTTCACCTACCGAGTTCGTTATGGTTGAATTCTTATTTAAATTGTGTTGCATTAAAAATATCCTCTTGATCTGTAAATTGTGTTGCGTTAGATGACCTTATTATAACTCTACCGGTAGATTAATACAACACAATTTATATTGTGTTGTATTAATCTGCCGCCTGCCTGTCGTGAATATCAACCATCCTTGTTCGACCGGCGCTACCGCGAGTATTACAGGCAATAAAAAAAGCCCGGGGCGTGTCCACCGATGCTTTTTTAACTAGGTTAGCAGAAAATGCTGCAGTTTGTGCGGTGACAAGTTTTCAGCGAGCTTTACTTCCTCGGAATACCTTATCCAAGATTTTGGGTATTCCACGATCCGTAAGTGGCGTTGCATTTTTTTATTTTATAGTCATTTAAAAAATATTTTCAATAAGAATTTTAATCCCAAATGATTGAATTAATAATTGTGTTTAATGTATGTTCCAACTGTTTTGGAAAATCTTTTTGGTTAACAAACAAAGATACCCTTAAAACCATATTGCTATTTTTTTTAGTGATAAAATATTCTACCCCTGATGTATAGCTATGGTTTGCAAATAGGGCAGTCCAATCGACTTTAAAGCCATTATAAGAATTGATTGTAATCATTTCCTTATTATATAATTTAAAATCAAATTCGCTATTATTTTTGCTTACTTCTAAAAACTTATTTAAATCATTAATATTCCAAACCTGGATGTAGCCATTAAAATTTAGAGACTTATCTTGCAGGTAACAATTAAAAATAATTTCACTCCCAGAAAAGTAGTCTTCATTTGTAGATGTAGTTTCTGGCAAATTTATTTTTAATGAGAAGTTTTTAATATAATAATTTTTAAAATTAACTAATTGATTTGTTGGATTTTTTAGATTAGTTAACAAAATAATAAGCAATAGGATAAACAACGCAATAAATAAAAAGGGAACTTTTTTCATTTCTTTTCTTCCATCCTCTCCGTGTTATAAGGAATAATTATAAATGGTCAGTTGTCTTAATTATGGTCAGTTGTCTTAACTTTTTACATAAATGCATTTGTAGCTCTTAAAAGGAGATTGCAACCTAATTTTATAGGTTTATCCTGATTTTACTAGTTTATTCTATATTTGAAATTTTATAACTAATAGATTAAAATACAATTGAAGGAAGGGGGTGTAAATTATACCAATACCTAGGCAAGGTTTATTTCTATTTAAAAAAATGTTAGGAGGTTTAAGTTATGGTAAGAAAGAAAAACATTTTAATTATTGCTGCGTTAGTATATTTGCTTATTGGATTTAGCGGTTTAGCTTCAGCTTCTATTGAAGCTATTCCTGATGTTTATGTTACCCCAAGGTCACAGACAGTCAATGCAGACAACTGGGCAGAATATGACGTATATGTTCAAGGGCAATATGATAAATATTACATGGTAGAAATTTGGCACGATGGCTATCGGGTATCTACATTTTATAACTTTGCCGGAGATTATGACAGTAGACACATTCAAGATCTTTGGGAAGGTATAAGTGCTGGCACCCATACTGCAACATTTAAATTGTATCAACAAAAAGCATATAATAGTATGGAAAAAGCTAGCGGTTTACTTGCAAGTGATAGCGTAACAGTTAAAAAATAGTTTTAATCACTTAAAGGGGACAGGTAAAGGGAGTAGACGAAGTTTTGTGTGAGTAATCCTACCTACTAACGGTTAACCTTAAAGCTCTTGCCTACTAGGGGTACCGCCAACAAACGCGTATTTCGTACGCTAAACAAAAATTTTGGACTAGAAGCCGGATTTTCCGTACGCTAAGAAGAACCGGCTTCTGTCTCTTTTCTAAGTGGCCGCAACGTGTCTATGGATCTATTTTGTTTCACGTTCAACGTTATTCGGGCATGAAAGTCGCAAATCTCTTGAAATATATTTAAAACTGATTGTAGCCAGTTATTGATATCCAACTGGAAACCGTCCCGGGTATAGATATGTGTGTCAGCGATAATAACCGACCTTGCCGGCAGATTAACCCCGGCCAACAGGGTTATGGTGCTGACATCCAGTCGGTCTTCCCGGTATAAACCCTCGACCATTTTCCTTATCTCGGGGGCAAGGCATGATGGACCCAATCCCTCGTTCCAGCATATCGACGAGCACCTGGTTCTGTTTGCCGCTGCCCGGCAGTCTCACATCCTGCTGTTTTTCTCTCCCCGTGGCCATGTGGGTCGCCACCGAAATATCAAGGCCGGTTTTTCTACTCGCCCAGCTGACGGCAGACGGCATTTAGTTTATCGGATTCGCCGGCAAGGTAACCATAACCCTTGAGATCCCCCGATCACGGGCGGCATTAACCACCATTGGGTCTAGCCATTCCCACTGGCACGGTATTATGGTGCCGGACATAGCAATAATATTCGCCCGGGGGTTAATGGCTCGGAAAATATTAATAATACTTTCCAGGGGCGACCGTTCAACCATATGGCATTCGTCTACGTTCAGGGGTAAAACGGACTCCAGCAGGTAAACATTCGGCCTCTGAAGCATGATTTCAAAACTCTTGTAAGTTGATAAGAATACGTTCCAACCATCTTTAATATGTTCCCGGCCTTCGTATTTATAGGAGTTTTTCAAGTCAGATCCGGCCAGCTCGTCGGCAAACTCGGAAACGATTGCCCGGTACGGCTCCAATAGCACCGTCCTTTTATTACGCGGGATTACATTTGCTCCTCATCAGCTTCGCTGGTACTGGGCCTAATAGGCCAATAAATAAAAACCGTAGTTCATTAGCAAACAGGAATTCCGGTTTCCATCTCTTAATTTTAGCTAAGCTACAATACTTAGCGTACGAAATACGCGTTTTATTGGCGATACCCCATATAGACCTGCAGATTACCAATGAAACAAATAGCACATTTCAGCTGTTGACTTGGGTTGGGGAAAAACGCCTACACGGCGAATGGCGCTGCAACCTGCCGACCGCATTACGTTACGAAATCTATGATACCGACCAATGTATTACTCATGAGTGGTGGGGAGGGTATGCAAGGCACAATGTGATAAGGAAAAAGGTATTTGGTCCTGGTGATAAATTTATAGCAGACGAGGTTGTTACCGACAACCATGCAGTTATGATGTACGAGCCCCTTCTGCCCCAGTGAAATAATTAGGTAATTAAAATACAAGCCATTAGTAAGCAATAAATGTTTATGAAAAGGAGTGAACTCAAGTGATAGCTTACTGCGGATTAATTTGTACGGAGTGCCCTGCTTATATTGCAACCCAGGAAAACGACAACAGTAAAAGGGCAAAAACGGTTAAAGTCTGGTCTAAAGAATTTGGAGTTGAAATTAAACCCGAGGACATAAACTGTGATGGATGCCTGACAGACAGCGGGCGGCTTTTTAACCATTGCAGAGTCTGTGAAATCAGGCTGTGTGGACAAGAAAAGCAAATTGAAAATTGCGGCTATTGTTCTGACTTTGCATGCCAGAAACTAAATTTTGTCTTCAGTGCAGTTCCTATTGCTAAAAAGATATTGCAGCAAATTAAAGATAGTTTATAATTACCGTGTCTTCTTGCCCTTCTTACAAACGCGGTCTACTGAACTTCGAAAATTGGGTCGATGTGCAACATCATATAAAATCAACTTTATCAGGCCTATTGGTACTTATAATTTAAAAAATTGCAAGCCAAAATAAAAACTGAGACAGCCCACCATACAAAGAACATGCCACAATGAGTAATGTCCGTAACCGATACAGGACCGGGTATATCCCCGGAGGAACAGCCGTTAATCTGGGAGCGGTTTTACAAGGTGGATAAATCCCGCGCCAGAACAGGCGGGGGAACGGGTTTGGGGCTGGCCATAGCCAGGCAAATCATTGAAGCCCACGGTGGAACAATAGGTGTCAGCAGCAAGCCGGGGCAGGGAAGCACTTTTTATTTTGCCATGCCTAAATAAGACCATGTGCTTTATGAATGGCCTTAGCATCTGGTTCTATTGCCTACGGGGAAGCAACAATTAGCTTTAATATTTTTGTATTGCTCAGGTCAGTTAATTTTTGGATATTAAGTCTCTAAAATCAATGCCTGACTGGTGCCTAATCCAACCTCCAGCACTTTTCCCCGGGCCATCCCAATAACCACCGATGAACTGCTGTAGTAGCTACCAAACATTTTAAAAAACCCACGTAAAGAAAACATTGGTTACGAACAGTATATTGCGGGTGCAAGTGTTCAAAAAAATTTAGAAAGGATGTGCGTGAAATTAAAAACAGTAAATGGCTCTTGACTTTATTGGTCATAGCTCTGGGGATTGCCATTGTGGGGGTGGCCAACGCGAATACCTTTAAGGCCAGCCAGGCCGCTCCGACTCCGGCTCCGGCCCAGGCTCAGGCGGCGGTGCAGTCCAACGTAACACCAGAGCAAGTGCAACAGATGATCCAGGCTTGCTGGCGGTTTGACCAGGCTATGGTTGACCAGTGGGTCAAAGCCACCGGTTTAAGTAAAGTAGATCTCCTCAAGATGGAGCAGACCTGGATGCAGGGCGTAATGCAGCAAAGCCCCAACCTGGGCACCAAGGATGCTTTTAAAATCCACCAGTCCTGGATGCAAAATTATATGGCCGATTACCAGCCGGCCAAGCAGGTTCAGCAAAACAAGCAAGCCAAACAAGTTCAGCAAAATACACCCGCGCCCAGTAACCCTCCAGCTCAGGCCCCGCAGTACAATAACGGTAACAGGCAGTATTATGGCGGTCATTGCTGGAACAACGGATATTGTTGGTAACAACCTCCTCTCCTCCCTTCAGTGTAAAGCCGGGATAGCCTCCCGGCTTTATCTTTATGCCCTGGTATATCTGCCATACTACGCAACCTGCGAGGATAAAAAACGATACCTCTACCTAAACTACGGGTGGAGGTTTTGTACATGGACGGCAACTGGATGTCTTTAATTCCCCCCTTAACCACCTTAGCCACGGCTATTATCACCAAGCGTATCATCCCCTCTCTGACCCTCGGTTTATTAGTAGGTGGCATGCTGGTTGCCCGGAATGTCTTTACGGGTGTGGTTAAAGCCACTGAGTATATTGTTGATGCGCTGGCCGACCCCGGCAGCGCCTATATCGTTTTATTTCTGTTTTTGTTTGGCTCGCTGACCGAGATTTTTAAAATGTCCGGCGGGATAAAAGGCTTTTCCATCCTGGCCCAACGGTATGTAAAAAGTGAAAGGGGAGCTTTGCTGTCCGTCTGGGCAGCAACCCCGGCCACTTTTTTAGATTGCTGCTTTCATGTCATTTCCACAGGCACTATTGCCGGGCCCTTAATTGAGAAGGTTAAGGGCTCCAAGGAAAAGCTGGCTATGGTGGTTAACGTCACATCAAGCCAGCTGATAGTCTTAATACCCGTGGCCACTACTTATGTTGGATATATCATCGGGGTTACAGCCTCGTCCATGCGTAAAGCGGGGATTGAAGGTTCACCTTATGCCTTGTATGTGCAGAGTATCCCGTACAATTTTTACTCCATCGGCATGGTTCTGATGAGTGTCCTGGTCATTTATTTCGGCCTGGGTTTTGGCAAATGGCGCTTTGGTAAAGGCGGCAGCGCGGAAGGCGGCGTGCATGGTGAGCATGAAGCCCACGAACAGTGCCAATTTGAAGAAAAGGCCCAGCCCAGGGTATCAAACCTGCTGCTGCCCCTGGCTTTATTAATTGGCTTGATCTTCTTTTTATTTTGGTACACCGGTCAGGGAGAAGGGCGTACTTTTATGCAGGCTTATTTAAACGCCGAATTTGAGAAGGCCATATTTATTGCCACCTTTGCCACATTAGTAATTACCGCCTTGTATTATGCTTTGCAAAAAATACCGATGGCCGAAATGGAGAGCCATTTTTTAAGCGGCGGCACCGAACTGCTGCCCCCCATCGTGGTTTTGATTTTAAGCTGGTCATTGTCCAGTGCCACCCAGGACCTGGGGTTTATCGAGTTTGTATCGGAAACCGTGGGCGCGACCATCCCCAAATTATTTATACCGGCGGCGGTATTTTTAATCGCCGGCTTTACCTCCTACTTTATCGGTTCCTCGTGGGCCACCTGGGCGCTGATGATGCCCTTGGGCCTGCCGCTGGCGGTAAGCACGGGTGCCGGCCTGCCTCTGACTGTGGGTGCGGTTTTAGCCGGGGGCTCCATCGGCGATAACGTATCCCCCCTGGGCGAAACGCCGGTATTAACTTCGGCCATCACAGATATTCCCATTTTAGACCACGTACAAACAACATTACCGTACGCGGCAGTAGTAATCGGCCTGGCTACGGTTCTTTTTATTGCCATGCAAGCAATATTAACATAGCGGGAGAATGGCAAAGTTACAATAAACAATAACCCGCCAGAATTCAGCAAAGTAATCCTGGCGGGTTATAAACATGCTTTTTATAGGTAATTCAAGGGATTTTTTTGGGCTCCGTTGATCAGTACTTCAAAATGCAGATTTGGTCCGGTGGTATTGCCGGATGTGCCTACCCGGCCGATAAACTGACGGCTGTCGACGGTCTGCCCTGCTTTTACATTAATGGACGACAAATGTGCGTATCGGGTTACCACATTATTACCGTGGGATATGGCCACCATTTGGCCGTACCCGCCGTTCCACCCGGCGCTGACCACCCGGCCCGGTCCGGCCGCCCAAACCTGGCTCCCGTACCCTGCATCGATATCTATGCCGGTATGACTTCTACCCCAGCGCGGCCCGAGACGGGATGTGACGCTTCCTGAAGCAGGCCAGACCAGGGCACCCCCGCCTCTGAACGACAGCACAAACTTTGTCCCCCTATTAACTATCCCGGCTTGGGGTTCTTTAATAACATCTTCGGTTACTATCTTTTTCTCTGTTATTTTCCCGTTTTGGGCGGTAACCCGGTACGTCACTTTTTTAATCCCGGGTTCCCCTTGCCGGATGGTTTTACTGGTTCCCCGGGGTAGGGAAGAGTCGTTTATGTATTCAGTTTCAAACGGTATTTTTTCTTCCTGGGTTAGTTCAAACTCACTTATTACTGTAAGTAGCGGTGCATACCCGGAAGTTATAATTTCCTGCCCCAGCTGCAGATTCTCGCTTGTTTCCGGATTTAATCGCATCAACTCTTCTACACTGGTATCGTAAGTTACGGCGAGATCCCACAGGGTATCATTTTCTTGAACAATGTGTCTTATTGGTTTATCTTTTCCCTGCTGCGCCAACTGCAGGGCGCGTTCAATTGTATCCAATTCATTAATATTTATTTCCTGCTCTATTATTTCAGTCTTTTCAGCAATGCTCACTTCACAATTGGCACCGGTTCTATACCTTTCTTTTAGCTTTTGAAAAAACGAATCTGCAGTGGCCCGGTTCTTGAATTGCAATTCCGGGCTGCCTTTAATCTTAACTAATACGCCCCTGGTTACAAAATCAACCTTTCCAGCTAAAACTGCATATAGCTCTTGTTCATTCAACGGTTCCTTGGAGCTTTTGGTTGTCTTAAGCTCCAGGTCTTTGCCAACAGTGACCTCCTGGCCCAATACCTGTGATTTTTCCGAAGTCAAGCGGTTAATAATTTTATCGACTTGCTTCTTGTTTTCTCCGTAGGCTATTATCTCTCCGCCCACACTGATAGCGCATACGCCTGTGAAGCTTGCCCCTATAATAACAGCCAATATTCCAAGAACAAGGGCTGTTATTAGTAATTTATATTTATGGGGCTGCTTATTTTCTGCCTGCTTTGCTAATTTTACCCTCATAGTTATTGATTTTACCTTATCAATTTGTCAGCAATGCTACATGTATTTAAACTTTTTGTAACATTAAAAAACGTTTTAGTATGGTACAGTTGTTAAGTGGGGCTTATTGTATGCAGCCCATCTTATTGCCAGTATTCCAACTTCAAAAAGTGTTATAACAAAGGCAAGCTTATGTGCGTTTTTTGTAAACAGCATATCTAGCGAGTATATAAGAAACTACAATGCCGTATATAAAATAGTTTATCATATGTAAAAACTGTGTGAGGGCGTCTTTTTCCGCCTTGGGATATATGTTCAACATGTGGACTATGAGCCCCATGCCCCCAAGCAATAATAGGCCCGACAAAGCCAGTCCTTTCAACCAGAAAAAATCCTTCCCGACGTATTTCATATAATGAGACAGCAACACTCCTCCTGCTGAGCCCACTATTAGATGAGCAATTGCGCTGATCATTAATCCCAATGTTGTATTAACGTCACTTTCATCAATAAAAATTGCACCTGAAACCTGAAGGGTGCTTACTTTTGCCCATCCCAGCCACATCCATAACATACCTACAATGTGCATTGACGATACGCCGATTAGGCCTGCGATGGTGCCGATAGTTAAAGTATCCTGCTTCACCCTATCTACTAAGCTTGCCGAACTATCGCCATGCACATCGGACTTCGACGAAGGACCTTTAGCCGGCTTGCGTTTCGTACCCACAGTTACTTGTGGAACATAAGACGAACTTTCCAGCCAGCCGTTCATTTCAACATACTTGGCCATTTCATCTCTGTACTCCATTGCTCCGGGCACGAATTTAACCAGTAAAGAGTGTATATCATCATTGATAGCCGGTGCCCCTATTGCTCTTGTTAATAAGTCGACATTTTTTTGCGCCAGTGTTAATGTTTCATTGGCGATGTACCTATCATTCAATTTGTTCGCACCCAGGGTATAAGTTACCCCGATTGTCTGTCTGTCGGGTTCACCCAGTCCCTGTTTATCCATTGCCGTTTCCAGTCTGGTAATGTTATCTTCCAAGCTTCCACTATATCTTTTTAAAAAGTCGTTTAGCTGGGTATCCTCAGCATAATCTTCCCATGTTTTAATACTTTCATATGTAACGAAATAACTTTTTAGCAGCTCCCATAAGTAAAATGATTCATTTATGTTGGTCTTTTTATGCCTGGGGGCAGTTTTTGTTCGGAAACGTGTTAATGCCATGTTATAACCCCTTTTAGAAAGAGCATTTTATTATATCTTTTTATTCTACATAGTTTTTATGTATGGTTTATAAATAAAAAGATTAAAAAGACATTAATACTCATCCGCTAGGCTTAGACAGGGTTCTAGTTTTGTATGGCATCATGTTGGTATCTAGTTTTCGGCCTGTGTTGCCGAGAAGTTATACTGGTTGGACAAGGAGGCGGCAGCCTGAAACGTCAAATCGTTTAGCAATAGCGCATGCAACACAACGGCACTTGGCATAACTTTGGCAGGTAGGGAAACACCAATAAAAACCAAAAGAATGAGCTGCTCTTCAGGGGCAGCTCTTTTCATTGCTGGTAACAGGTTCTAGTGTGACATTACACGACAATTATCACAAAAATTTTAAGTTTATGTAACAAGCTGGACAAATTCATAGGTTATGCTGATTAGAAGTGACTATATTTAACCTCTGCTGGAAAAGGAGACCGCCATCATGAAAAACCAGGATCGGGGCATGGTGCATCTTGAGCATTTAAGGCGTTTGCTGGTAGAAACAGCCCAAATACATAATTACAATTTCAGACATGGAGAAGTGCTTGGTCTAAGCATGCAAATTGATCTGTTAATCAATACATATCAACTGAGTGGCAACTATAAAAAAGAAAACAAAAGTTTAATGGGTTGATTAAAAACAAAATACTAGTACACCTAATTGTAACTTAACGACAATAAAGTAAATTTGACAGGGGATGTTTAAATGCGTTCGGGTTGGGGTAAAAAAGCCATGATTATAATCCTGGTCACTGGGCTGGTTTCAGGTTATGGCCCGGCTTACGGTGCGAATCTGGAAGATTTATTGCAACAGACCAAACAAAAGCTCTACCAGGTTAAGCAACAGGAAAACAAAAAGAAAAGCGAGGCCAAATCATATGCGGATGAAGTTAAGGCCATTGACCGGGAAATTGATCTACAAAACCGTGAGGTTAACAGCCTTAGCACCCGGCTGGATATGGCGCTGGCCAATCTTGCGCGGAATGAACGGGAAATAAAACAGACCGAGGAGCAATTACAGCAAAACAACCGGGATTTACAGCGGCGGGTGCGGGGAATGTACATGAACGGCACGGTAAGTTACCTGGAAGTATTGCTGGCTTCAAGGGACTTTGGCGATTTTCTAAACCGCTATGAACTGCTCAAGCGAGTGGTGGACAGGGACGCAGGGGCAGTGGAGGAAATGAAAAGACTTAAACAAGAACTGGGGGCAAAGAACAAGGAGCTGCAACAGCAAAAAGAAAAGATTACTGCTTTGCTAGACCGCCAGCGGACGGCGCAGATGGAACTGGCCTCGCGGGGTGCGGTAAAAAGGGAACTTCTGGCCGGGGCCAACCGGGATTTAAGCAAGTACCAGGCTGAAGTGCAGCGTTTGGAAGAACAAGAGGAAGCCATAATCAGCCAGATGGCCCGCCAGAAAGCCGGGCAGCAGCCTGCAGCCACGGGCGCTTTTATCTGGCCCTTACCGGGTTATGCAAACGTATCCTCGCCATTTGGTTATCGTATGCACCCTATTTTAAAAACCAGGAAGTTACATACGGGCATGGACATTCCCGCGCCTTCGGGTACCCCCGTGGTGGCCGCCCAGAGCGGTCGTGTAATCGATGTCAGCTACATGGGCGGTTACGGCAATATAGTGATGCTGGATCACGGCGGGGGTATTACTACCCTGTACCCCCACCTATCAACCCAACTGGTCAAGGTAGGGCAGACGGTCACCAAAGGACAGACTATCGCCCGGGTAGGCAGTACCGGGATGTCCACGGGACCGCACCTGCACTTTGAAGTGCGAGAAAACGGTAACCCCGTCAACCCCAGGAATTATCTGTAAGTAAACAGCCGGGCACCCATAAAGCTTTGATAATGAGTTCTTTTATCACCACAAAAAAAGCAGCAGTTTTGTGATCCAAACAAAAATGTTACCCTTATGACACATGTTTGTGACAATTCCTATTTATAATTAGACACGCACGGTTGGATACTGTGTCCTCAAAATAATCTTAGTCGGAGGAATTGTCGTGAAAAAACTAATTCTATTAGCAGTCACTGTTTCAGCACTATTTGCTGCCGTACCCGCTTTCGCCGCTCCCGCGGAAAACGCAAACCCCAGAGCTGTCCAGGCCCAGGTTATCAAGGTTTGCCGTGATATGATGAATGATTCTGTTGATGCTGACATGATCACCAAGGAACAGGCTAAAGCTTGTGTTGAAATGATGAAATCTTCTTCCTGCCCCGATATGGTGGTGACAGCAAACTAAAGTTAAATGTTAAGCAGAAGGGGGGCTCGATAGGAGCTTCCCTTCTGCTTATTTGCTTTTTAGTTATTAACAGAACCGTTTAAAATGTTGTTATTATTAACCCATTGATAAGTAAAGACTGCCGATAAATCCGGCAGCCTCTCTGTAGTAAGAAGTATTGGTATTTATTTTACCATCTGCAATATTGGGAGTTCCAGTTTTGCTGGTGTGTGTTGCCGCTCCAAGATTTTTGGTAATTCTTGCTTCCTGTGGGAGCTTGCTGTTTTGGGGCCGTTTTTTCCATCCAGGCTTTATCCAATTCCAGCATTTGCTCAGGTGTCATATTCGGCATCATATTGTAACCCGCGGGGGCCTGCTGTTTTTGGGCCGTTTTTTCCATCCAGGCCTTATCCAATTCCAGCATTTGCTCAGGTGTCATGTTCGGCATCATATTGTAGCCCTGGTTTGTGCCGTTAGATTGCTGTTGTGCAGTCCCTTGTTTATTAACAGTGGTCTGATTTGCGCTGTTAGATGGGTTACTGGATTTGCCTGCCCCGGAATTAGGGTTAGTGCTATTCATATTCATGTTCATATCCATATTCATATTCATCGGCATGGGGTTGGGATCGTTTTGTATCCAATTGGCCATTTTTTGTTGGTAATCAGTGGGGGCAGCGGCGTAAGCTACGCCCAGCGAACCAACGCTTAAAAGTAGTGTTAGTGTGATGGGTAGAATTTTCTTTTTTAAATTCATTTGTCTATTAACCTCCTGAATTGGTATGGGAGCGCTCCTTTAATGGTTATTCGTATTCGGGCCGAACTTTAAGTGGGTTAAAAATAAAAACACGGATAAAACATTGGTTTGATAAATATACCTCCTGAATACTATAGGCGTTTTATTATGGCACGAAAAAGCATTTTGTTTTTATCAGTGAGGATTAAGTTCTATAAAAATAATGTCTAAATCCCGGCCAGCGCCGCTCCCAGTACTCCAATCCAATAAACTGCGGATTTTCCGAAACCACCACTTACCTTTCGGTAATAAAAAAGGTAGGTGATGAAACCTACCTTCATGCTTGAGTGCCCGCCGGCTTTAAACATTGTTGATAATGGGAAGGTTTACGATGAAAACAGCCCCCTGGCCCGGAGCACTTTCGACGGTAATGGATCCGCCGTGCAGCTCGACAATCCGCCTGGCAATGGCCAGGCCCAAACCCGTGCCCCCAGCACCCCTGGATCTGGACTTGTCCACTTTATAGAACCGCTCCCAGATATGCTCAATTTCCTCCGGCGGGATACCCGGGCCATTGTCGGCCACACTGATCAATACCCGGTCATCTTTTTGTTCTTCCATGATTTCCACCCGGCCACCCGGCTGAGTGTGAGCAATGGCGTTGCCGATCAAGTTGGTCATCACTTGTTTGAGCCGGTCGATATTGCCGTAAACAGTTACCTCTTTGTCTTTAATGGTTACGTTTAAATCTATATTCTTCTCCTTAGCCAGGCTCATAAAGTTCCCGGACGTAACCATAACCAGTTTGGAAATCAATACATACTCCATGTCGGCCAGGGTTTGCCCGGCTTCCAAAGCTTTTAAGTCCAATAGGTCGTCCACCAGGCGTTTTAGCCGTTTGGATTCCTCCAAAATGTTTTTAAGGTAAAAATCCCTTACCTTTTCCTCTTTAACCAGTCCGTCCAAAATCGCCTCCGAAAAGCTCTGGATTACGGTCAGCGGCGTGCGCAGTTCATGAGAGACATTAGAGACAAACTCCTGCCTGGTTTTATCCAGCCGCTCAATGGCTTCAATTTTTTCCTTTAGCTGTAAAGACATATTATTAAGCGAAGAAGCCAATTTCCCCACTTCGTCATTGGTAACCACGGGCACCTGTTTGCCGAACTCACCATTGGCAATGGCATGGGCCACTGCTTCCATTTTTAGAAGCGGCCTGGTCATGGTTTTTAGTATAAACACGCTAAGAATTGTGGCCAGCCCCATACCCAGCAGGGCGCCCCAAAAAGAAATTTGCCTGATGCTATTTATTTGCTGCTTCAGTGGTGCCAGGGGGCTATAGATGACCACAGCCTTGGTGATTTTATCATTCTCTATGACTGGCACAGCAACCAGGAAAATGTCAATGGGGTAGTTATTCACCTTGCCGGCATGAATGATATTTCCCCCCTGCCATACCCTGGTCAAAAACTCTTTTTTCAAAATGACGTGATTATGCCCCTCATGTTGCGTCTTCTGGGCGGTAGTCAAATCACCGTCCCGGTCATAGATTAATATGGTAGCGTTTAAAAACTGGGCCAAAATGCGCACCCGTTCATTAACTACCTCCGATGATGATTCGTTTTTAATGATGGTGGACACTTCATTGGCCTCATAAATAAAAAACTGGGCCTGCTGGTTGTATATTAAAGACTTGATCTGATTGGACTGGATGAGAATCGAAACAGCCAGGACGATTAATATGAGGGTAACAATAAGCACCCAGAACTTGCCAACAATACTATTTTTTATTGACCATCTTCCGGTAGAAATTTATAACCCACCCCCCGGACGGTTTGGATAAAGCTGCTGTTGCCACCCTGCTCCTCAATTTTATATCTTAACCGATTTATGTGTGTGTCAACAGTACGGGTGTCCCCGCAATAATCAAAACCCCAAACTTGTTCCAACAGCTCATCCCGGGTGTAAACCCGGCCTGGGGCTTGGACAAGTAAATGCAGTAAATCAAATTCTTTTAAAGTAAGTTTGATTTCTCGGTCATTGACCTTCACCTGTCGCGTCACCGCGTTTATCGTCAGCCCCGGGTACTTGTAAGTATAAGTATCGGATTGCTTGTTTTCCGACCGGCGCAGCACCGCTTTGACCCTGGCCACCAGTTCACGCGGGCTGAACGGTTTGACGATATAATCATCAGCACCCAGCTCCAGCCCCAGGATACGGTCGTTTTCTTCGCCTTTAGCTGTAAGCATGATTACCGGTACTTCGGCATTTTTGCGTATGTATTTGCAGGCCGTCCAGCCGTCCATAACCGGCATCATCAAATCCAGAATAATTAAATCTATTTGGGTTTCGTTTAGCTGTTTTATCGCCGCCGCGCCGTTTTCCACCTCAATAACCTGAAAATCCTCGGCTTCCAGGTATAGCCTCACTACGCTTCTAATGCGTGGGTCGTCATCGGCTATCATCACTATATTGGACAAAGATCCTCACCACCTCAAAATATTACCTGCAGATAGATAGATTATTATAGACCAGTATTGTTACAAGCTCTTTTTAGTAGTTTAACATTTTTATTATAAATGAACTTCCAATGTTACAAAAATGTTAAGTTCAGATTACGTGCCTGACAAGTTGATCCATTATACTAAAAAAACAAATAAAGGAGGCACCCTATATGAACAAAGCAACCGGGTGTATTTTATTGATTGGTATTTTGATTGTGGGGATTGCCCTTTACGGCATGAATATGGTTTCAGCAAAGCCAATCAACACAAATACCAATGTGTACCGAAATGCTGATATAATGCCTGCTCGAACAGCTGTAACCGCAGCCGAACAGCATAACTTAAATGAGCAGGGCGACTTAAAAGAGCAGGGCGATTTAAAAACTAACCGGGGGCAGGAAACAAGCAATGTAAACCTTAACTTCCCTGTACCTTTGTATCCTTCATACACTGCCGGTCCCGGGACAACGGACGGAAAACCCGACAATACCGGTGCCGGCAACCCCCAACAGCAACCAGCCGTTTACAATGCTCCCCCACCATCCCTTTACGGTTGTTGGGACCGGGACGGGTGCTGGTAATTACAAAATCTCTCCTTAAATTTTCGGGGAGATTTTTATGTTTGGCCAAATCTTGTGAATCATTTTGTTCAAGTTACAATTATGTGCAGCATACCAAAGAATTAACTTTAACTTCTTTTAAATTTACCCACCTAAATATGAGTTTAGCTTCGAACATTTTGCAAAGCGGAGTGATGGCCTTGAACGACAGCATAGCGTTAAATCTGGTTAATTTAGCTCAAAAAGGCGACCGCCAGGCCCGGGAAGAACTAATAAAACAATACAAGCCATTTATCCTAAAAACCAGCTTTAATGTCTGTCGCAGACGCTTGAGTTGGGAAAATGATGACGAGTTAAGTATTGCGATAATTGCCTTTAATGATGCGATAAACTTCTATAATCCCGCCAGGGGGGCTAGCTTTCTTACATTTTCCCGCAGGCTGATCAGTCAAAGGTTAATTGATTATTTTAGAAGCGAGGCAAGGCATAAACACCAGCCTTTATCCAGTTTTAACGCCGATGAGGAAACTGAGATCAGTCTCGCGGAGTGTGCTCAAGCCAGGGAAAACCACCAGTTGCAATCCGAACAGGAGGAACTGGCCCAAACCATGCTTGAATTGGAGCAGCGGCTGGGGGAATATGGCACCTCATTAAACGAGTTGGCCGATATTTGCCCCAAACACCGGGATGCCCGTGAAAAATTGGTGCGTGTGGCAGAGGTTTTATGTAGTAATAAAAATTTGTTGGAGATATTGCGTAAAAATAAAAGACTGCCGGCCAAAGAACTGTCCCGGGAAGCCAGAGTAAGCAAAAGGATACTGGAGAACGGGCGCAAATACATAATTGCCCTGGTGGTAATTATAACCGAGGAAAGATTTGCGACGTTGAAACATTTTGCCGGGCTGGATGAGTGATCGGAAAAGAGGTAGTGGTCTATGCAGGTAAAAGCCAAGGTGGCTAAAATAGATCAACCAAATAAAGTAATGGTGGTTCTTACGGAAGATAGGCAATTCAGGCGCCTGCCCTTGCCCGATGTTGTGCCGCCCCTGGGGGCAACAATTGAAGTGTCTCTCCCCGCAGAAAAAAGCTTCATTAGCAGCCTGCTAAAAACCAAATGGCTTGCGGCCGCCGCCGTGCTGTTGCTGATGCTGGCCACCGGCATGCTGGGCACTATGGGGGTAACGCCCGTGTCCGCCTATGTTACCCTGGACATGAAACCCAGCTTGCAGTTATCTGTAGATGACCGGGGGAAAATAACGGAGGTTACCGCGCTTAACGAGGCGGGTAAGGCACTGTTGGAACAACTGGATTTAAAAAATATGGACATCTATCTGGCTGTAAGGGAGATCGTGCAAAAAGCAGGTAAAGCAGGCTATTTCGACGGCCAGAAAAACAATGTTGTCATGGCCGGCATCACCAAGGCCGGGGATTCATCCAGTTATCAAATTGACGAAGCTAAGCTCCGCACAATTATTCATGATGAACTAAGCGCCAAACATTACCCCGGTTATGTGGTGGTAAACGTGGCTGATAGGGAACAGTGGCAAAACGCCAAACAATCAGGTTACTCGGTGAACCAGGTTATTATGTCGGAAAAGGCCAGGGAACACGGTGTCAGCATAGATCCGCAAGAAGTAAAAGACCAGGGCCTCACACAGGTGACGGAAGAATACCAAGCGGCCATTCCCCAGTGGTTTGGAAAAAATAGTTGTGAGGTAACCTGGCAGGGCCGTAATTCAGCCGGTCAGCCCACTACAACAAACAACAACCAGCCTGCCGGTGAGCATGATGGCAATGAGGGGCATGACGATAAATCGTGGCGCCCCACAAGTCAACAGCCCGCTCAAGTGAATACCAGCACGGGTAATGATGGAACAAAGTTTTATGATGATGACGGCTGCACTTCATCGGAACAGCATGCAGCAGGATCCTGGCGGATGGACGGGCAAAATTCATCCTGGCAGTCTTCAGCACCAAATTACACCAAACCCGCTGAGGAACATGACAGCAATGAAAAAGATCATCAAAATAACTATCAGGATAATGAAAGATCAGAATCCCATAGCTGGGATCGCTGGAACTAGCTATTAATAATAAAGTTTAATTAGTTCGTCAGCGACCTTTTTTGCTGATAAGGCGGTTAAATCCGCCCAAACCTCCCTCTTTTGGATGCGCTGTACAAAACAGCTACCGGTTGAACCGTGCCTTACTTAAGCATACAACTGGAGGTGACCATGAGAAATAATAAACGGATTAGCGTATCTACGGGAACAATAGTTAATATAGATTTTGAAAAAGGCTTGATTGAAGTAAGTGACGCATTGGGTACCATAACAAAATATGCCGTTATGCCCTCATACCTGTTCGATACTGATGGAAACCATATCCACTTAGATGAATTACGCCCGGGCGACCAGGTAATGATTAACGAAACGGGATATCTGGTGATGATGAAGGTGTGGAAGATAGCATAACTAAAACAGCCTGCGCTTTCTATAATGAAGGGGCGGGCTGTTTTTTTGCCTTTAGAGGTAGTAGGCGCGATGTGTAACTGTGAATATCCTACATTTTAAGATCACTCCAAAAAGTTTTCAAATTTTGTTTTACTGGGTTAAACCAATTGTTTTCGATCGAGATTCCTCTATATAACCGAAAAAAGAATGCCGACCGCTTTGCCAAATCAAAAGTTAAAATTGCGTTGGAAGCCTGTGTATTTTTAAAAAAACCCACGTAAAGAAAACATTAGTTACGAACAGTATTGCAGGTGCAAAATGTTTACAAAATTCTAAGAAAGGAGGTGCAGAAAATTAAAAACAGTAAATGGTATTTAATTTTAGTGGTTATAGCTCTGGGGATCGCCATTGTGGGGGTGGCCAACGCGGCTACCTACAATGCCAGCCGGTCTGCGCCGGCACAGGCACCGGCGGCGGCGCAGACCGTAACACCAGAGCAAGTGCAACAAATGATCCAGGCTTGCTGGCAGTTTGACCAGGCTATGGTTGACCAGTGGGTCAAAGCCACCGGTTTAAGTAAAGATGATCTACTCAAGATGGAGCAGGCCTGGATGCAGGGCGTAATGCAGCAAAACCCCAGCCTGAACACCCAGGATGCGTTAAAAATGCACCAGACCTGGATGCAAAACTATATGGCCAATTACCAGCCGGCCAAGCAAGTTCAGCAGGTCAAGCAAGTTCAGCAAAGTGCACCCGCACCTAGTAACCCTCCTACTCGGGCCCCGCAATACAATAACGGCAACAGGCAATATTATGGCTGGAATTGCGGATGCGGATATTGTTGGTAAAAAGCTCTTTCCCCTCTCTCAAGTTGCAAAGCCGGGATAACCTCCCGGCTTTGTTTTTCCGATTGGCAAAAGAATACTATCCGATTTACCGGACAAGATAAGTAAAAATATTCGAGGTGACCTATTTTATGATGGAAGATAGGCTGACAAGAGGTTTTTTTGCCGGGCTGGCCGGTGGCATTGTCATGAGTTTATTGGACTATATTTCTTTTTACTTGAACTTCGGCAAGGAACGGCTATTGGACTTTGCTGCGGAAATAATTTTTGATCACCGGGCGGCGTCCCTGGTTGAAGCCGTAATCGGTCAGGGAGCGCAGTTATTATTTGCCGGTGTTCTGGGGGTATTATTCAGCTATATCATTATTAACATAAAGAGTAAAAACTATTTGTTTAAAGGCTGGCTTTACGGAGTTACGATATGGTTTGCCATTTATACCGTGGGACGGCTTTTTGGTACGCTGGAAAAGCTGCCCTGGCAAACCGCGATATCAAACGTCATCGCTGCTTCGGTTTTCGGCTTGGTGGTGGCGGCCACGCTGCGCTGGATGGACGAGAGTGTGGAAACTTGAACAGTTTTTTTAAGATAATACACCACCCGGGTTAGTATGCCAGGTGGTGTAGGTGTTTTATTTATATCATCATACCCTTTGGGACGTGTATTATTGCCCGGTTTACCTTGATGCCGGCGGAGTTTATTCCTTTAAAATCACAAAAATGTTAACTTCCTGCCACTTGGGTGTCACACTAATAAGTTATATTAGTTCCAACGACAGATAAAACTTATTTTCATCGTATATGGCCAAGAATAGCGTAAGCCATGCAATGTATGGCGATGGTACCCCTGTTGCTTTACATGGAATAATTGGGTTTCGGATTCGTATACTACCAGGAAGGTGTGTTCAGCAATGCCTGTGGATAAAGGAAAAGACAAGATGTCATTAAAAGAAAGGGTCAATCACGTTAGTGGAACACTAACTAATTATTGTGCGGTGTTACAATCTCATAACGAATGCCCTGGCGGGGTTACATTTATCAGGGCCGCCGGTGATTGTCCATTTATCAAAGCAAAGGTTAATTGCGATATCAAAGCATTAAAGAGAGAAGTGAAAGAAATCGGTTCCCAATTGGCGGCTAAGCAGGGTTTGCGAGAAACCGGCGTTTACCCCGAAGAAAGGCTGCAAAAGCATGTGGAAATGCTGAACGGAATAAGCGATGCACACGCCTGGAATGAATGGAAAAAAGCCCGGGCCGGGAAAAAACACATGGATGTATTTGGTTTCCCGATTAAACCGGGCGAATACTTTTATAAAAGGAGAACGAGCTTCAATACGCCGGATGCGGTGATACTGTCCAAACTATCTATGGACAGGCTGGTATATTGCTTATTTGACCAGAATGATAATCTGGCAAGGAATTTATCCTGGCTAAAAAGGGCAAGAGATAGGGAATTTATTGAAACACATCTTAAGAACAGCATTTTGATGAGAAAATAGCCCATTTTCATTTGCTATTGTGCCCCGCAGGGTCTTGGGGGTTTAGGTAGGTAATATTTATTACCGGCTCCGGATTTATCCACTTTAAAAAACTGTTCCCCGATATATTTGATTCCTCCTTCGAATACCTGGACCGTTGTAGGCCGCACTGGGCCATATCCCGGTCATCCTTTTTGCTTCCCTGATTTTATAACTTCTTTTCTAATCGATTACTAAGTCTTTAATTTATAAGTAGCAGGCCTTTGGCAGGAGGTGACTCTTTGTTAAATGACCAAATTATGAATACGGTATCATTGGCTCAAAGTGATCCGTATGCCCGCAATTATTTGCTTATACGAAATGAAGGTTTTGTGAAAAAAACTGCTGTCAATATTTGCAACCGCCTTAGACAAACAAATAACAATGAAATACTGGAAATTGCATTTAGTGCTTTTAATGAAGCCATTGATATATTTCCCAAAACTAAGGAAGGACATTTTTTAAGGTTTGCACGTAAAGTTATTGAACTTCGGATGTATGAGCATTTTGAAAGAACAGGTAAGCTGAGTAGTTTGGATATGAAAAACACTGCATTCAAAAGTATTACTCCGCTCATAGAAAAACCTAAAGTTGGAGACAGGAGGGAAAAAATACTTGACCTTTGGGAAAAACATAAAAATGTATTGGAAGAGCATGGTTTTTGTTATGAAGACCTGTTGGGAACTAACGAAAAGCAAGGTAAGAGTTGGCTTTCGAAAGCTCAAAACTGGATTAAAGATTTTTTTAGAAATTAACCAAAAGACAAATTCTTTATGGCTGAGGAGTAGTATTTAATGCGATGTTTAATTGTCGGTGCGGATAATCTTGGCACAACTAAGAATTACTTGAATCACAAAATCGGCGTCACCAAAATAATCCACTGGGATGGACGGCGCAAGAAAATACCTAGTTTTCCTTCGGTTGAGTTGGTAATAATTTTAACCTCATTTATCAACCCACAAATTTATGTATTACGTAAAGGCAGAAGCGAAGAAGCGAAACATTAAATTGATTTTTCTTAAACGTGGGATGTCTGAAATTAATAAGCTAACCTTGAAAAAGATCAGTTAGATTTTCATATTTTATGACCATAGCTCACAAATCAATGATTACATATTGATTTTTAAATCAATTAAAAGGTAGCTGGTATGTTACAAATAATTTAAGTTGCTGTAACAGCAGTAATACATTCGTCAGTTATACTATAACCATAAGGACATCCCCTAATCCCAACTCCCTGTATTTTAGGGGGGACAACTCCCCCCTATTCCTTTTTTTTGGAGGTGAATCATGAGAAATAACAAACGGATTAGCGTATCTTCCGGTTCAATAGTCAACTTGGACACTGAAAATGGCTTGATTGGAGTAAGCGACGCTTTGGGTACCATTACAAATTACAACGTCATGCCCTCATCCCTGTTCGATGCTGATGGAAACCAAATCCTTATAGATGAATTGCGCCTGGGCGACCAGGTAGTAATAAATGAAACGGGATATCTGGTGATGATGAAGGTATGGCGGATAGCATAACAAAAACAGCCTGCGCTTTCCAGAATGAAGGAGCAGGCTGTTTCTTTGTCTTTTTATGTGGCCAATACAATTCCGGTTAAAACACTAATTGTAAGGCCGTGATAAATGTATACTGTCAGGGAGAGATTAAACTATTGCATAAAATAAGACTTGGGAGTAATGACTGTTGGATACGGTTTAGCGTATTAAAGAGAGATGAGTGGTTGGGAATTCCGGCTAAAGTTCCAGCTAATCAGATGGAGGTGTTTCGCTCTGGTTACCACCAAAAAAGAATTAACCCTGGAGGGCCTCTCCTGCGCCGCCTGCGCGGCTAAAATGGAGGACCAATTGGGTAATATTGCCGGGGTCACCGGGGTTTCGGTTAGCTTTGCCACCAAGAAGCTGTACCTGGAGACAGACCGGGGCCTGGATATGGATCGGGTAATTGACGAGGTTAAGGCCGTGGTTAAAAAGCTGGAGCCGGATGTCATTGTACAGGAGAAAAAGATTGATTTTACCACCCGGAAAGCTTTCCTGCTGATGGGCCTGGACTGTGCCCGCTGCGCCTCAAAAATTGAAGACCGGGTGCGCCGGATCGGTGGCGTGAAAAGTGCCACTCTTAACTTCCCGGCTAAAAAATTGACGGTGGAAGTGGGCAAGGGAGCTAATCATGAACAGTTTTTTGATAGCGTTAAACAAACGGTCCAAAACATAGAGCCTGATGTCGAACTAAAAGAAGTGGCTGTACAAGACAAAGGGATTTCGCCTGCCGAAGAAAAGGCGGGGGAAAAGAAAGAAACATTACGGCTGGCCATAGGGGCGGCCCTTTTTGCCGCGGCCTTGATTTTTAAGTTTCCTTTAGCAGCGGAAGCGTTGTTATACGGCATCAGCTACCTGCTGGTGGGTGGGGAAATACTGCTCAAAAGCGCCCGCAACATTTCCCGGGGGCAGGTTTTTGACGAAAACTTCTTGATGAGTGTCGCCACGCTGGGCGCTTTTGCCATCCGGCAGTTCCCCGAAGCGGTGGCGGTGATGTTGTTTTACCAGGTGGGGGAACTGTTCCAGGACACTGCGGTGAACCGCTCGCGCAAGTCCATCGCTGCCCTGATGGATATCAGGCCGGATTATGCCAACCTTAAATCCGGTGCTGAAATTAAGCAGGTTAGCCCGGAAAGTGTGAGTATCGGTGACGTAATCTTGGTCAAGCCCGGCGAGAAGGTACCTCTGGACGGCAAAGTCGTGGAAGGCAATTCAATGGTGGATACTTCGGCGCTGACCGGTGAATCGGTCCCCAGAGAAGCAGTTGCCGGGGCCGACGTGCTGGCTGGGTTTATAAATAAAAGCGGTCTTTTAACCGTGGAAGTAACCAAAGAGTTTGGTGAATCCACGGTGGCCAAAATTTTGGACCTGGTGGAAAACGCCGCCGGTAAAAAAGCGCCCACGGAAAACTTCATCACCAGGTTTGCCAGGTATTATACACCGGTGGTAGTGTTCGGGGCGCTGGCCATCGCCGTGCTGCCGCCCCTTTTTATCGAAGGGGCCACCTTTAGCCAGTGGATTTACCGGGCCCTGGTGGTGTTGGTCATCTCCTGTCCCTGCGCACTGGTGGTATCCATTCCGCTGGGTTTTTTCGGCGGCATCGGCGGGGCCTCCAGAAACGGGGTGCTGGTCAAGGGCGGAAATTACCTGGAAGCGCTAAACAATGTTAAAATAGTTGTTTTTGATAAAACAGGCACTTTGACCAAAGGAGTATTTAAAGTTACTGACGTAAGTCCCGGGGAAGGCTTTAATAGAGAAGCATTGTTGGAATACTCCGCCTATGCCGAAGCCCACTCCAACCACCCCATTGCCCGGTCGGTGCAGGAAGCCTACCATGAAGCCTACAATAGAGAAATAGACACCCAAAAAATCACCGAGTATGAAGAAATCACCGGCCACGGTATAAAAGTCCAGGTGGATGGAAAGACAATTCTGGCCGGCAATGCCAAACTGATGGCCAGGGAAGGTATCAGCCATGCCGGGCCCGATATCGCCGGCACGGTGGTACACCTGGCGGTAAACGGCAAATATGCCGGCTACCTGGCCATTGCCGATGAGATCAAGGAAGATTCCGCCCGGGCCATGCGCGGCCTAAAAGCGGCCGGGGTTAAGCAACTGGTCATGCTGACAGGGGACAACCGGGCGGTGGGCGAAGAAGTGGGCCGGCGCCTCGGTCTGGATGAAGTGCACGCCCAGCTGCTGCCCGACCAAAAGGTGGAGCAGGTAGAACGGCTAAACCGCTCCAAAGGCCCCGGGGAAAAGCTGGTCTTTGTGGGGGACGGCATCAACGACGCCCCGGTGCTGGCCCGGGCCGACGTGGGGGTGGCTATGGGCGGCCTGGGCTCGGACGCCGCCATCGAGGCCGCGGACGTGGTGTTGATGACGGACGAGCCCTCCAAGTTGGTGACCGCAATCAAGGTTGCCAAGCGCACCCGGCAAATAGTCTGGCAGAACATTACCCTGGCTCTAGCGGTAAAGGTGGTCTTCCTGGCCCTGGGAACGGGCGGTATAGCCAGTATGTGGGAGGCGGTTTTTGCCGATGTGGGCGTTGCCTTGTTGGCCATCCTGAACGCCATGCGGGTCATTAATTACAAATCTGTAGGTGAAGCAATCGCATGAAGCATCATAGCCTGAGCTACAATTAGTTTCTGCCCTGGAAATTGGGAGCAGCAAGCAACCCCAAATACAAAAACCCTTCACCGGTTAAAAAATCCCGGTGAAGGGTTTAGTTGTTTTAACTTTACCAGCACCATCCACCCATCATGCCATAACCATTACCCATCATTCCTCTATAGCCATTATTGCCATATGCATTGCCCATCATATAGCCCGGTCCCATCATGCCGTATCCGTTGCCCATCATCATTTCGCCACCCATCATTCCGTATGGGTAGTATCCATTTTGACTGTAAAAATCACGCATGTTATTAAAATGTTTTTGCCATGCCTTTGCCTGCTCCGGAGTGATTCTTCCATCCTTTTGCGCTTGGTCCAGCCAGTTTTGGTGCTGCTGCATCATTTGCTCAAAATAAGCCTGGTTTTGAGCATTCTGAGCTGTGGGGTTATCTTTTACAGCTCCCATAGCAACGGGTGCGAATAAAGCCATAACCAGAATACTCACCAGTCCCAGTAATACGATCCTTTTCATAATGGAAACCTCCTTGTTAATTTGATAATAATGCTATTACATTAATGTTACATCACCGTGTTGCACAGTTAACGTTTTTGTTACAGCCAAGTGAACTTTTTGTAACAAAACTTAGCAAAGGGAATTAAGCAGAGCCATTAAGATTTCTGCTTGACAAAGATCTACATTTATTTTATTGTAACATTCAAGTAAGTATTTTAATAAGAGGTGGAAACATGGAGTCCAAAAATGATACCTGTGAAATTTTTTGCTTCGATGAAGAAAAAGTTAATCGTATAAAGCGCGAAGTTGTAGTTACTGAAGGTCTGGGGCAAATTTTTAAAGCCCTGGGCGATGATACCAGGCTAAAGATAATTTACGCCCTATACAGGGAGGAACTGTGCGTTTGTGATGTGGCCCAGATAATTGATGCCACCGTGGCGGCGGCCTCACATCACCTGCGGCTGCTCAAAAACATGGGCCTGGCCAGAAGCAGGAAACAAGGTAAGATGGTTTTTTATTCTTTAAACGATGATTGCGTTAGAACCATTATTGAAGCTGCTCTGCATCACCATCAAGGGGAGCATAACCCAACAAAATAACAGCAGATATTGGAGGATGACACAATGGCAGAATGTACAGGACTTAACTGCAGCTGTGGCTGTGCCGGGACCGGCAATTCAGACCGCCTGGAGAACCTAAAAACCGGGCAGCAGGCCGAACAGGTGCAGTCAAATGAGGATGCCCGTAGTAAAATGGATACCTTTCGCCTTGAGGGTCTTGACTGTGCTGATTGTGCGGCCAAACTTGAGAAAGACATCAATAAAATAGCCGGCGTACAAGATGCCAAAGTTAATTTTGGAGCAGCCAAAATGACAGTGGAACACACCGTTGATATAAATGAAATTATCAAACGGGTCAGCAATGCCGGGTATAGCGCAGCACTCCTAAACGATACCGTTTCCCGCACCACTTCTTTTCGCCTCACCGGGCTGGATTGCGCGGACTGCGCGGCCAAACTGGAAAAAAGATTAGCCCAAACAGCCGGCGTGGAAAGTGTAACAGTGAACTTCGGTGCCTCCAAGTTGACTACCAGGCACACCGCCAGTGTAAGGGAAATCATCCGGGCGGTGGAAGAAGCAGGTTATAGTGCTGAACCGGTCGGGGTAACGGTAGAAAGCAAACCGAAACCATTTTGGAAAGACGTCAAGATTTTGTTAACCGCAGTTTCCGGGCTGTTCCTGGTATCGGGGTTTTCGGCATCGCTGTTTAATGCGTCGGATACAGCGGTGGTGGCATTATTTATTGCCGCCATGCTTTCGGGCGGTATTATTACAGCTAAAAACGCTTTCTATTCAATCAAATCGTTGAGTATGGACATGAATGTACTTATGTCCGTAGCCGTGATTGGCGCTGCCGCCATCGGCGAATGGGCCGAAGGGGCCACAGTGGTTTTTCTTTTCGCCTTCGGTAACACCTTGCAGGCCTATACGATGGATAAAACCAGAAATTCCATCCGGGCGCTGATGGAGCTTACACCGAAACAGGCCCTGGTTCGCCGCGGCGACCGGGAAGTAATGCTGCCGGTGGAGGAAATAACAATTGGTGATATTGTTATCGTTAAGCCGGGTGCAAGTATAGCAATGGATGGCCGGGTGCTGCAGGGCACTTCAACGGTGAACCAGGCGCCCATCACCGGCGAATCCATGCCGGTGGAGAAGGTCCCGGGCACCGAAGTATATGCCGGCACCATCAATGAAGCAGGCGCGCTGGAAATAGAGGTTACCAGGTTGGTGCAGGACACCACGCTGGCCAAAATTGTCAACATGGTGGAAGAAGCCCAGGCCCAAAGAGCGCCCTCCCAGCAGTTCGTCGATGTATTCGCCCGGTATTATACACCGGCAGTGATTGCTGCGGCCATAGCCATTGCAGCCATTCCGCCCCTTGCCCTGGGGCTGCCCTTTAAACCCTGGCTGGAAAAGGCGCTGATTCTGCTGGTCATTGCCTGCCCCTGCGCGCTGGTTATTTCCACGCCGGTCTCCATCGTTGCGGCCATCGGTAGCGCCGCCCGGCGGGGCGTGTTGATCAAGGGGGGCGCTTACCTGGAGGAAGCCGGCGCGCTCAAAGTGGTGGCATTTGACAAAACAGGCACCCTCACCGAGGGGCGCCCCGCGGTAACCGATGTTATCACCGTGGGTGGTTATGCTGAAAAAGACATTGTAGCCATTGCCGCCGCGGTAGAAAACCGGTCCCAGCACCCCCTGGCCCGGGCCATCCTGCGCCACGCCGGGGTATTGGTGATAACGCCGCCCGAGAGTGCGTCATTTCAATCCATTACCGGCAAAGGAGCTGGCGCTATAATTGACGGCCTGCCTTATTACATTGGTAACGCCAGGTTGTTTGAAGACTTAAAAGTGGATACCGTGCATGTTCGCCAGACCCTGGCCGGGCTGCAGAGGGAAGGCAAAACGGCTATGCTGGTGGGCACGGGTGATGTCGTCATGGGCATTATTGCGGTGGCGGACCGGGTGCGGCCAAACAGTGCTGATACCATACAGGGTCTGCGTGCTGCCGGCATCCAAAAGCTGGTCATGTTGACCGGTGATAACCCGGAGACCGCCCGGGCCATCGCCGCTAAATTAAATATTGAAGATTTTAGAGCAGAACTTTTGCCGGAGGATAAGCTCAAAGCAATTAAAGAACTGCAGCAGCAGTACGGCAAGGTGGGTATGGTCGGTGACGGGGTCAACGACGCGCCGGCACTGGCCACCGCCAATATCGGCATTGCAATGGGCGGCGCGGGTACGGATACGGCCCTGGAAACTGCCGATATCGCGCTGATGGCCGACGACTTGTCTAAATTGCCCTACGCCATCGACCTCAGCCGCCGGGCTTTAAAAATTATTAAGCAAAATATTATCTTTGCCCTGCTGGTTAAAGCCGTTTTTATTGCCGGTACACTCTGGGGGGTGACCAATCTCTGGATGGCCGTGTTTGCTGATACCGGGGCGGCATTACTGGTCATCGCCAACGGTATGCGCTTGATGAGGTTAAGCGGTGGCAACGAATTAGCGAAACCCCGACAAAACATCGTTGGAGATGCGCTTTATCATAATTCTTAAATCAACTTTTTAGGGGTAGAATAACTTTGGACCCAGGGTTGGTTGTATCTGCGTGGCCGGTTTTAGATTCAATTTTAACCTGAGCGTAGCCTGAATAAAACGGCTGCTAATATGATTACGAGCTAATATAAAACTAAGGACTTGGCTTAGGCCTTCCCTGGAGGGGAAAATATGCTTTTACGATCAGTTATTCTTTTTTTCTTAGCTGGACTGGCGGAAATTGCAGGAGGATATTCTATATGGATTTGGCTGCGTGAGGATGCCGCGTTGCTGTGGGGTGTTTTGGGTGGGGTTATTCTGATTATATACGGGGTGATCCCCACACTGCAAAATTTCCCGGACTTCGGTAGGATTTATGCGGCATACGGAGGTGTTTTTATTATCATGTCCATTTTATGGGGCTGGTGGATTGCCGGAATTACACCTGATATATTTGACTGGCTCGGCACTATAATAGCTCTGGTGGGAACTGCGATTATTATATGGACACCCCGCAAAGAACAGGAACGAGAGGTTTCAGAATAATGATAAAATCAGCTTTACTTTTTGTTTTAGCCGGATTGGCCGAAATCGGCGGCGGCTATTTTGTTTGGCTTTGGCTGCGTGAAAAAAAGAGTGCCGTATTAGGAGTTGCCGGGGCTATAATTTTGGTTTTATATGGCGTAATACCAACGCTTCAGGATTACCCTAATTTCGGCAGAGTATATGCGGCTTACGGCGGAGTGTTTATAGTTTTATCACTATTATGGGGATGGTTTATAGACAAAAAGAAACCGGATAAATATGATTGGATCGGCTCATGCGTGGCTCTTATCGGCGCGGCAATTATTATCTGGACTCCCAGGTAATGTAATTTGGTATTCAGGGGTGGTGATGTAAAATGTCAATTTCATTATGTGGTTTTAATGCGTCGGATAATACTAACTCATGGTGTCCTGTTTGCAATACTCCTGGGAAAAAAATAAGGCAGGAAACTCTAAACAGCTTGGTAAAAAGCGACCGGCTCCCGGCCGATCCGCATGGTTACAGCCTGTGTTTATCCCCAAAATGCGACGTTATCTATTTCGGTGAACATAACTTTTTTAAAGACGATGTAAAAGTCAAGGTATGGTTTAAAGAATCAGAGTCTGTAGCAACGGTTTGTTATTGCCGAAACGTGACTGCCAAAGATATATTTGAGCACATTGTTATCAAAGGATGCTGCCAAAATATTCAAGACATCCAAGCACACACGGGGGCTGGTATGGGCAAGAGTTGCCTAACCCAAAACCCCGCCGGTACTTGATGCAAACCGGCGGTGCAATCGGTGATTGCCAGGGCGTTAAATGTTAAAATCGGTACAAAGAATAATTCAGGATCTGCCAGCCTAACGCCACCAAAGCGGTAAATTCATATTAAATTAATTTATAAGCATATTCTCTCTTATTATCTCATAAATGGATTTTACTATGGCACCTCGGTAGTACCCCTATAAAGTAATATGTCTTGTTTTTCGAGGACATATTGTAAGTTTAACCCTGGTGTCAGCTACGCTCGCACAATCCTACAAGTAAAAGCCAGAATTCCTTAGCGTATAGGAATTATAACTTTTTTCTTATTGTTATGGCTTAGCGTACGAAATCCGCGTTTTGCTGGCGGTACCCCTTTTACGCGATAATAATAAACGGCTTCATCACATAGGTAGATTTTTTTACCCCGGGTAACAGCACCTTGTGTGACATTCACCAGGCCTTGTTTTATCTAGCCTAAGGATGTTTATTATAGGCATTTTGTATTACCTTTTTACGGTTATCCTTCACTACCTACTAATGTGTATTACAAAGGCGATTTATTATGCTCCTCATGCCTTGTGTCCCAAGACTTTAAGATGTATTACACTTAGCATAATTTTTGTTGCTCATTAACTTTGGTGGCTTGGAAGCCCTTGATTTTGGCCATATGGGTCATTTTTGAGACTTTTAAATATACAGTTATTTTATTTGTGTTCATTATTCATTGCGCGGGAACACAATTTTTAAACTTTCCTGCTCTTTATGTTTTATTATGAGCCATTTTCATATATTAAAAATTCCTTTCGACCAAAATTATATTTCAGTTGATATTTCAATAAAAAAACAAACCCGGCATATCTCCTAGCAAATTGGTTCACCTTCAATGTGATTGCTTTTCGAACAGCCAATTATAGTTTTTCCAAACCAAACCCCGGCTATGGTATTTAATATTTCAGCATCAGCAGGATTGGAAAACCAAGGAAAGTATTTCCAGTTTATTGGCAAAGAAGTAATGTCCAAGGTTACAGTCAACACCACCAAGGTCGCCATTAACAAGGAAGGTAGCATTATTATTAATGCCGGCAAGCCCTGAATTATAAGTTTTGCCCAATTATAGCCCAATTTATAAGCCCTTGTTTTACAGTAATAGGGTAACCCCAAGAGTAACCCAAAGAAGATTGGGACTAAGTTTTTAATTACAATGAATAAAGCGTAACTTAGGTTAAACAATTCCGCTTTTTCTTCAAGGATAGTTAGCGTATTAAATGATATAAACATTAAAGTTAATATTGACAGAGTAGTTAACATCTCCTGCTTGTATTTTCCATTAGAAAACTTAATTATTATCACCACCTTATATAAAAATTATTTTGCTAGGCATCAGTTTATTGCTTATAATCATTAAGATAGTATTCAGCTTAGAAATTCATTTTAAAATTAGCAATAATCCTATACCCATTAACACAAAACCTATTGTAAAAGGTGAAAATGATACCAATTCACTAACAAAAATAATAGCATTAGTGAGTTTCTTTTCTTTAGAATTTATTTTTAAAAGGTAGCCAAAGTATCCAATAATCATACTTATACCTATTATCAATAATGAAATGCCTAAAACTTTCATTACTTTGCCCCCTTAACATCTCTACCAGTTAAATGTACATGTATTATTGAGACAGTTACTAGAATTTTTTCTGTTTCTCTCCAAA
>LADP01000014.1 GCA_000961575.1 Peptococcaceae bacterium BRH_c8a | reverse complement strand
TGATGATATCAAATTATTTGCTCAGGTTCTTAGTAATGATAGTGAAATCATTGGTGAACGGCTTAGAACGCTTTCAATAATTTTAAAAGAAATGGGATATTAAGCAATGGGTAAAAAAAATGTTAATATTTCGCCATTTTTAAATACAGATGGCCAAGTTATGCATATACCAACTAAAAACAAAAAAGTGATGGCGATATTGGAATACTTAATTACCAAATTTGAAACAGGTATCATTTACTCGGAAAAGGATGTAAATCATATAATAAATCAATGGCATACTTTTGGTGATTACTTTATTATTAGAAGATTATTAATTGACAGTGGTTTAATGGCAAGAACAAATAATGGCGCAAAATATTGGGTATGTGCCAGCTTGAATATCAAAAGTGTGTCAAAGGAACCGTCCCCTTGACACACTTTTTTTTAATTATCTGGTTAATTGGTGTAAGAAAATTGCCTCCGGCTACGTCTATATTAGTGGACGAGTTTTTAATATCAAGTTTTAAAGTACTCACGGAGGCTATACATATGGAAACTGCCCGGAAGAAGAAAAAACTCTTGACCCGCCGCAATATTATCATCGGCGCCGTAATCCTGGTGCTGGTGGTGGTAGCTGTCGGGGTCAGCATATCCCGGGGCCAGTCCCGGGACGGCATACCGGTAACCACCGCAGCGGTGGAAAAAATACCCCTGGGCGAAAGCGTGTTTACCACCGGGCGGGTGCAACTGGCCGATAAACAGGAACTATACGCATACAGCAGCAAACTGGTGCGCGAAATAAAGGTCAAGCCCGGCGATACGGTTAAAAAAGGCCAGGTGCTTGGTTACCTGGAGTCCGGCGAGGAAGAAATCCGGCTCAAAGAAGCCGAGGCCGGCCTGGCGTTGCAGCAGGCCGAATACGACAAGGCTATGCGCCCCCAATCCGGGGATATAGAGGCCCAACAAGCCCAGTATAACAGGTTTCAGGTAGTCTATGAGAACGCCGCTAAAATGCTGGAGCGTACCGAATACCTGTATGAACAGGGAGCGGTCACCGCTCTGGAACTGGAAAGCGCCCGGGAAGAGTATGCCGCCGCCGGGGCACAGCATGCCCAGGCCCGGCTGGAACTGGATAAACTGGTCAACGGCCTTTCCGGCCCCGACCGGGGCGCGCTGACAGCCCGGGTTGAACAGAGCCGGGCCGGGGTGGAGATAGCCAGGCAAAGTCTAGCCAAATGCATATTAACCGCCGACCGTGACGGCACTGTTTTGACGGTGGAAGCAGCGGCGGGAGATCTTGTTTCCGCAGGCGCACGGCTAATTACCGTGGGTGATGTTACCAAGCTGGAAGTGACCGCCGGGGTGGGCGAATCCGATTCCGGCCGGCTCAAGCCGGGCCAGCAGGTGATTATAGTATCCGCGGCACTGCCCGAGCGTGAATTCGAAGGTACGGTGGCCGAGGTCGCCGGAGCAGCGGTGGTGAAAGAAACCAGCAACGGCCAGCAGGTGGAAGTACCGCTAAAAGTCACTGTCAACCCCGGCGCCGAGGGGATTAGGCCGGGTTACACCGTGGATCTAAAGATTATCACCGTCCCCGAGCGTACCGTCCTGACCCTGCCTTACGAGGCCATCCTGGACGGGGAGCAAGGCAAGCAGGTATTCGTGGTGCAAGACGGCCTGGCCCAAGCCCGCCCTGTGACCACCGGGCTGACTGGGGATCTGTTTGTTGAGGTGATGGAAGGTCTTCAGGAAGGCGACGTGGTAATTCTCAGCCCCGGTCCCGAAATCACGGATGCCGAACAAGACGTTAAAGTCAGGGCCATTGAGCAGCCCGGCGGGTCGGGGAGGGTGCGCCTGTGATCCGCATCGCCGGCCTGAACAAAACATACAACGCCGGGGCGGTTCCCGTACACGCCCTGCGGGACGTCAACCTGGACGTGCCGGCAGGTGAATTTGTAGCTGTCATGGGGCCATCCGGCTCCGGCAAATCTACCTTGATGAATCTCTTAGGCTGCCTGGATACACCCGACAGCGGAACCTACCGGCTGGACGGGGTGGAAATAAGCGGTCTGGTTGACGATGAACTGGCCGGTATCCGCAACCGCAAGATCGGTTTTGTGTTTCAAACCTTTAACCTGCTGCCTCGCGCGTCCGCCCTGCGCAACGTGGAACTGCCCATGCTGTACGCCGGTGTCGACCCCGGCACGAGGCGGGAGCGGGCGCTGGCCGCGTTGGAGCGAGTGGGCCTGGCCGATCGGGTAAACCACCGGCCCAATGAACTTTCCGGCGGCCAAAACCAGCGGGTCGCCATTGCCCGGGCCCTGGTCAACCGGCCGGCAGTATTACTGGCCGACGAACCCACTGGCAACCTGGACACCCGCTCGGGCGAGGAAATTATGGCCATCTTTCAGGAACTGAACCGGGAGGGCACCACCATTGTGCTGGTGACCCACGAGCCAGACATCGCCCAGCATACCGGCCGGGTGCTGCACTTCCGCGACGGCCTGCTGGTGCGGGACGAAAGCATGGCTCAGATGCTGGACGCCCGGCTATTGCTGGCCGAAATGGACGCGGGGGAGGTGGCTCCCGCGTGAACCTGTGGGAAAGCATCCGGGTGGCCCTGGAAGGTGTCCGGGCCAATAAGCTGCGCTCTTTTCTCACCACCCTGGGTATTGTCATCGGCATTGCCGCGGTTATTGCCGTAGTGGCGGTGGGCCAGGGCGGCCGGGCCTTGTTAATGAGCGAAATGGAGAAAATAGGCACCAACATATTTGCGGTTTACATAGACTGGCGCAGCGACGACCCCCGCACCGGCCGGGAGTTTCTGCTGCAGGACATTGAGGTAATTAAGGAACTGGTGCCCGAGGTGGAGTACCTGGCGCCCAGCAGTTCGATGTATATGCAGGTGCGCGGGGGACGGGTGAACAAGTCCGTCCAGGTAATGGGCACTTCGACCGACTACAGTCACATCAGGAATCTGGAGATGCAAGAAGGCCGTTTCTTCAGCGACGCCGATTCCGTGGGCCGGCGCAAAGTAGCAGTAATAGACGAGGAACTGGCCCGGGAATTCTTCAACAATACCAGCCCCGTGGGGCAGAAGGTAGTGGTACGGGGCACTTCCCTGGTGGTGGTGGGGGTGATTAGTAAGGGCGGTTCCATGCTGGAAATGGGCGGCAGCCAAAAGGTTTACCTGCCCTTTCCGGTTTATCAGTCCATTTTCCCTTGGAGCAGCATCTCCTCCCTGGAAGGCAGCGCCGTCACCAAAGAACAGGTGGACATCGCGATGGGCCAGACGGTGAAAGTGCTGGAGCGCAGGCATAATACCGCCGGGCGTTACGCCAGCGAAAGCATGGAACAGCAAATGGACATCGCCAACCAAATCACCGGGGTAATGACCGCAATTATCGCGGCCATTGCCGGCATCTCCCTGTTCGTGGGCGGTATCGGCGTGATGAACATCATGCTGGTGTCGGTGACCGAGCGCACCAGGGAAATCGGTATCCGCAAAGCCCTGGGGGCCAAGCGCCGGGACATTCTGGTGCAGTTTCTCATCGAGGCCGTAGTACTGTGCTGCATCGGCGGGGTTATCGGCATCCTCCTGGGTGCCGGCGGCGCTTACGCCATCGCCAAAGTAGCCGGTTGGCCACCCCTGGTTTCCTGGTGGACGGCCCTGATTGCGTTCCTATTCTCAGCCGCGGTCGGCGTAGTTTTCGGCGTACTGCCCGCCAGCAAAGCCTCCCGCCTGGACCCCATCGAAGCCCTCCGCCGCGACTAAACGTAGGGGTCAGGCCCGGCATAACTGCATAACTGCATAACTGCATAACAAAATATATGCAGTTATGCAGTTATGCAGTTATGCAGTTATGCCGGGCCTGACCCCATAAATTAGCCTTCTCTTACCGACCCCGGATCCTCGCCGAACATCGGCACAGCCTCGGGTTCCAACTCATCCGGCTTGGGTTTAACTCCGGGGAACTTCCCAGGTTTGGTTTTATCCTCATTTACTTCAGGCATTTTTATACCCTCCCTTCTTTTTACATTAATCTTAGTAACCAGGCGCATATTTATTCAAATCTCCTCATTTAATTTTCATTCAAGTCAAGAGCCGTCCCCGACTTGACGACTGGAATGGTAAATTTTTTGGGGCTGGAGAAGGATTTTTTTCGTACAGGTCAGAAGCTTTCATGAAGAGGTAAAATATAGGTAATTTTAGCAGAAGGTACTTAACATGGAACTATGGACTATCTTTTGGACTGCCCTGGTGGTGGGTTTTTCCGGCGCTATGATGCCGGGGCCGCTGTTGACGGTGACAATCGGAGAATCGATGCGTCGGGGTTTCGTGGCCGGGCCGCTTATTGTGCTGGGCCACGCCATCCTGGAGATACTGCTGGTGGTGCTGCTGGTGCTGGGGTTGGCTCAGTTCCTGGCATCGGAGCGGGTAAACACAGTAATAGCCCTGGTGGGGGGCGCCTTCCTGGTCTACATGGGCTGGTCCATGACCCGGGACGCCTGGCGGGGCCGCGTATCGCTGGATCTGGGCTCCCCGGGGGGCAGCGCATCATCGCTGGGCCAATCTACGGGCGCATCTGCGGTACCGGACACCGCGCGCGTAAGCACCCCCCGGCCGGGAATGCACCCGGTGGCTGCCGGTATCCTGGTCAGCCTGTCCAACCCCTATTTCACTTTTTGGTGGGCCACCGTAGGGCTGGCCTTTATCACTACTTCCATTGCCTTTGGGACTGCCGGTCTGGCGGCTTTTACCACCGGACACCTGCTGGCGGATTTAATCTGGTACAGCCTGGTATCCGGCGCGGTGGCCGGCGGGCGCCGCTTCATGAACCAGCAGGTGTACCGGGGTATTATTGCCGTGTGCGGTGTTTTCCTGGTCGGCTTGGGAGCATATTTTTTCATCATCCGGGGCATTGCATGAAGACTTTTAATGCGGGTGAGACTATTGTAATAAAGACTTAAATGTCAAATGCCGAAATATCTTATTATGAGTGCACCATTTGTTGAAAGGAGCTGATTGCCCGTCGCGGCCGCTGCCGTAGATGGGTTCGTTATGCCGGTAGTATTGTGTGGAATCTGCCCCCACCCGCCCGTCATGGTGCCCGAAGTGGGCCAGGGCCGGGACAGCGAAGTTTCCAAGACCAAGGAAGCCATGCTGGAACTGGGGCGTCTGGTCAAAGCAAGCGGCGCAGACACCCTGGTGATGATTACCCCGCACGCAACAGTGTTCGCGGACGCCATTGCCATCAGCGCCTTGCCGGAATTGAAAGGAGACCTGGGGCGGTTTGGTGCTCCCGGGGTCAGCTTTAAACTGTCCAATGACCTGGAACTGGTCAAGGAAATCAATACTGACGCCACCCGGGCGGGCCTTATGACCGTGGCCGTAGATAAAGAACTGGCTGCCCGGCACGAACTGTCCACCGACCTGGATCACGGGATTACCGCCCCGCTATACTTTATCCGCGCCGCCGGGGTGAACCTGCCCCTGGTGCACATATCAATGGGCATGGATCCGTTTCCCAAACTTTATTCATTCGGCAAATCATTACGGGACGCTGCCGACAAGCTGAACCGCAAGGTGGCCGTGCTGGCCAGCGGGGATCTGTCGCACCGGCTGACCCGGGACGCCCCGTCGGGATATGACCCGGCCGGGCAAGAGTTTGACCAACGGTTGGTAGAACTGGTGCGCAGCATGAACGTGGAAGGAATGCACGAGCTGGATCCCGGCCTGGTGGAACGGGCGGGCGAGTGCGGCCTGCGGCCCATTGCCATGATGCTGGGTACGCTGGACGGCCTGGCGGTGCAAAGCCGGGTGCTGTCCTACGAGGGGCCGTTTGGCGTAGGCTACCTGGTGGCCGCTCTGCTGCCTGGTGAGCCCGAAAGCAGCCGCCAACTAGAAAATAAACTGTATGAACGCAGCGATGAAAAATTCACCCAAAAGCGGGCGGGTGAAAGTTTCCCCGTCAAGCTGGCCCGGGAGGTTTTAGAACGCTACTTCGACGGCCCAAGTGACATGACCATCGACCCTAAAGCGGTGCCGGAAGAATTCGCCGCCCGCCGGGCGGGTGTATTTGTGTCCCTGAAAAAAAACGGCGAACTTAGGGGCTGTATCGGCACCATTGAGCCGGTGCAGGACACTATAATAGAAGAGATAGCCGAAAACGCCGTCAGCGCGGCGTCCCGCGACCCGCGTTTTTATCCCGTAGAAGAGGAAGAGTTGGCCGAACTGGATATATCGGTGGATATACTAACCGCGCCCGAACCAATTAAGGGCCTGGCTGACTTGGATCCCCAAAAATACGGCGTAATCGTATCATCCGGAGGTCGGCGGGGCCTGCTGCTCCCCGACTTGGAAGGCATCGACACCGCCTCCGAACAAGTGAACATCGCCAGGCAAAAAGCCGGCATCAACCCCGGCGAACCCGTGCAGTTGGAGCGTTTTGAAGTAATCCGCTACCGCTAGAAAGGGCAGTAGTCAGGAGTCAGGAGTCAGTAGTCAGTAGAAAGGAATAAAAGACAAAAGACAAAAGACAAATGACAAAAGACAAATGACAAATGACAAATGATAAATGATAAATGATAAAAGATAAAAGAGTAGAGGTTACGTGGTTGTTAGTCTTTAATGATCCTGAATCCTAAATTCTGACTCCTGAATACGGTGTATATTGGGATAAATTACCAGCAACTTGCAACAAATCAATCTTGCAACACCTGGCACCAAAGGTGGTTAGATCAGTGGAGCGCGAAGTCATGTTTTACGAACCTGGTCCCGACAAACGTACCGACTGCAAAGTCTGCCCCCGGTTGTGCAACATATCGCCGGGTAAGCGGGGCTTTTGCCGGGTGCGGGAAAACAAGGCCGGCACCCTTTACGCCACCAACTACGGCGAGTGTGCGGCCCAGGCTTTAGATCCAATCGAAAAAAAACCGCTGTACCATTTCCACCCCGGCAGCCTGATTCTGTCTCTGGGCACGGTGGGGTGCAATCTGCGCTGCGGTTTTTGCCAGAACTGGAATATCGCCCACGAAAGCCCGCCCACCACCTACCTGCCCCCCGAGCGGGCGGTGGAACTGGCCCGGCAGCAAAAAGAAAAGGGCTACGACTGCGTTGGCCTGGCTTACACCTACTCCGAGCCCTTCATGTGGTACGAGTATGTTTACGATACCGCCAAATTGGCCCATCAGGCCGGCCTGAAAAATGTGCTGGTGACCAACGGCTACATCAGCGAAGAGCCGCTGGTGGCACTGCTGCCTTATATCGACGCCATGAATATCGACGTTAAAGCGTTTACCGACGAGTTTTATAAAACCAACTGCGCCGGCCGGCTGGATCCGGTGCTGCGCACCGTGGAAATAGCTAGCAAGCATTGCCATATCGAAATTACCACCCTGCTGGTGACCGGGCTCAACGACAGCCCGGAAGAAGTGGACCGGCTCACCGATTGGCTGGCCGCCCTGGACCCGGAGATACCGCTGCACTTTTCCCGCTACTTTCCCAACTACAAGATGAACCTGCCTCCCACGCCGCTGCAGTCCCTGTCCCGGGCCCGGGAAACCGCCCAGAAAAAACTGCGCTACGTGTACATAGGCAACGCCCCGGAACTGGGCGCCTCCAGCACCAGTTGCCCGGGGTGCGACAGGATGCTCATCGAGCGGCAGGGCTACGTAGTACGGGCCGCAGAAATACCCGGCGGCAGCTGCCCGGCATGCGGGGAAAAAATTGCCGTAGTGATGTAACACATCCCGCGCATAAAAATAATGTAATTAGATATGTGGGAACATAGCGGGGAGGGATGGTATGTTATTGCAGGAGCAGGTGGCTGCGCTGGCCGACATGCTGCTGGCCAGCAGAAAAACAGTGGTGCTCACCGGTGCCGGCGTATCCACTGAAAGCGGCATTCCCGATTTTCGCAGCCCCGGCGGGCTGTGGACCAAAGTAGATCCACTTTACGCCTTTGCTGCGGAAACATTTACCCACCGGCCCGATGTTTTTTACCAAGTCGGCCTGCCCCATCTGGGATTCATCACCTCGGCCCGGCCCAACCGGTGTCACCAGGTGCTGGCCGGTCTGGAGCAAGCCAACCTTCTGGAATGTATAATCACCCAGAACGTAGACAGCCTGCACCAGCTGGCCGGTTCCGAGCGGATACTGGAAGTGCACGGGCACCTGCGCAGTGCCACCTGCATGGACTGCAGCGGTTCCATCACCTGGGATCACCTGCTGGAAAAGGTCTTTGCAGGGCAAGTGCCGCCCCGGTGCGGAGACTGCCGGGGCATCTACAAGCCCGACTGCGTGTTTTTCGGCGACGAAATGTCTCCCGACTTCAAAGACGCCACCAGAGAGGCATCCACCAGCGAACTAATACTGGTAGTAGGCTCCAGTCTGGAGGTGGCCCCGGTAAACTACCTGCCCCTGCTGGCTGAAAAAGTAGCCATAGTAAACCTGGGCCCCACCGCGGTGGACGACCGGGCCGGGCTTATTATCAACCACCGGGCGGGCGAAACAATGGATCTGTTGTGGAATGAACTGCAAAGACGAGGGGCGTTGACGCCGAAATTGTAAAGACACAGTAGTCAGGAGTCAGTATTCAGTAGTCAGAATTTAAAAGACAAAGGCAAAAGGCAAAAGGCAAAAGGCAAAAGGCAAAAGGCAAAATGCAAAATGCAAAAGGCAAAATGCAAAAGGCAAAATGCAAAAGCAAAAGTCAAAAGCAAAAGGCAAAGGATAGTAGTCAGAATGAAAGCTCTTATACCGTCTCAAATTATTTATGCCGTTAACTTAGTAAGTGGTATAGCGTCAGGTGCCAGGTGTTGCAAGTTGAAAGTTGCGTATTTGGCAGCTTTCAACTTGCAACACCTGGCACCAAAGCCCAACCAGAAAGTTATATTCGTTTATCGTGGCGGGTTTTATAAAAAAATGCTTTTCTCCTGACTCCTGATTTCTGAATTATAAATTATTAGACAAGGTAGTAGCAGTAGTTGTAGGGGAGTTGTTACATTGGCCAAAGCCAGAACTGAAGAAACCAAGCGCATCGTACTGGAACACATACCGGAAGACGCAAGCATCACGCTGCAGGAATTGTGGGATCAAGCCGGCGGCAACATGGATGCCTTTTTCGGCGCCCTGCAGTCCCTGGCCTCCCGGGGCGATATCACGGCCTCCGGGCCCCGGGGCGGTGACCCCGAGCAAATTTTACTGACCCGAGGCCCGGGTGCAGAAACCGAAACAGCCACCTCAAACCGGGAAAAGTCAGAAGCCGCCAGACTCATCGCCGCGGGCATCCCGCAGCTTCGAGCGTCCAACATGGAACGGGCCGGCCGGATGGCCAGAGAAATTTTGCAAGACGGCATCCCGCGCACAGCAGAACAAATAGGCTCCATCATGGAACTGCCGGCGGGCTGGCCGGGCGGCCTGCCAGACGTGCTGCGCCTGCCCGACGGCGCCTATACCCTGCGTGACACTTCGGCCGGAATAGCCGAACTGGCCCGGCGGGCCGGCGAATCCCGCGCCCGCACCGAGGAAGTACAGCGGCATCGCCGCCAGCTTGACGAGATGCTGGCCGAACACGAAACAATATCTAATGAAGAAATTGAACAGCACCTGGGCACCAAGCTTCTGCCCGAGGCTGCCGCGCATCTAATGCGCCTGCCCGACGGCCGGTATACCCACCCCGACAGCGACGCCGCCTGGGATGAAGTGGGGCGCTACCTGTCCCGAAGCGAGCCGGTGCAGCGCAAGGATTTCATGCGCATGTTCAAGCGGCACCGCGAACTGGTGTCCCATATCAAAATGGGCCGGGAAGAGCCGCCCTTTGTCATCTTGCCCGACGGGCGCATCACCGTGGAGACACGCCACGAAGGCCGCGAGGAACTGCGCCGGCGAGAGATCCTGGCCTATGTGCATTTCACGTTAAAAGAACGGATGGGCGGGCGCTCCTTTTTCACCCTGGAGGACTTCGCGCCCCGGGAGCGGGCCCTGGCCAAGCAGGAGGCGCTTCAGGCCGGGTGCGTGGAACTTAAAATGAACCGGCGCGATATGTTTGCCGCTCCCATCAAGACCACCCCGGACCGGATCGCCAGCGAATTAAAAGAAGTCACCGGGCTGGATCTGCCGTCCCGGGGCGGCCCCACAGTGCCGGCGGCCTATTTAATAGATAACTCGCTCAGCGCCCGGGAAGCCGCGCGCCTTTTAGGGGTGCGCCCCGGCGAAATAAGCAATCTATACGACCAGGGTTTTTTGCAGGGATTCCGCATGGAAGGCGCCGGGCGCTACTGGCGTTCTGCGGTGGATGCGCTGCGTAATTCCCCCAACACCGAACGGCTGCTCAAACGCGCCGAAAGAGTTAAACTATCCGACGCCGGCCGCATTCTGGGTGTAACCCCGGAACAGGTGCGGCGCCTGGTTAAAGAAGGTTACCTGCGCAACGCCGGCCGCACCGGCCCGGAAGCCGGCCAACTGCGCCGGGGCGACGTGGAAGACCTGCTCAAAACCTTGCCCGATATTAAAGCGGCCTGGGAAGCAGCCCCGGGGGCGAATGCCGAGCGGCCCGTACGCCGCCGCAAACGCCGGCCCAGGCGCCCGGAACAGGAGGCGGTCAAAACACCGGCCCCCATCGTGTTGGACGATTACCAGGAAAAATCCATCGCTGCCCTGTTGGCCGGCCATTCCGTATTGGTGGCCGCCCCCACCGGCACCGGTAAAACCCTGGTCGCCGAAAGACTGGTGGATCGCATCCTGGCCGAGGGACGCGAAGTGATTTACACCTCGCCGCTAAAGGCCCTGTCCAACCAAAAATTCCGGGACTTCACCAAAATGTACGGCCACCAGCAAGTCGGCCTGATTACCGGTGACATCTCCATTAATGAGCGGGCCTCACTGTTGGTAATGACCACCGAGATATTCCGTAATTGGTGTTTTTCCAACCCGGACTGGATGGATAACATTTCTCATGTGATTTTCGACGAAGTACACTACTTAGACGACCCGGAGCGGGGCACCGCCTGGGAAGAAAGTATTATCTTTGCGCCACCCCACATCCGCATCCTGGGCCTATCGGCCACCGTGCCCAACATTCACGACCTGGCCTCCTGGATGGAGGAAGTGCGGGGCGAAAAAGTAGTGGTGGTGGAAGAGTACCGCCGGGCAGTGCCGCTGGTGATTAACTGGCTCACTCCGGATCACGAAGTACTGGACGAAGAAGAGGCCCGGGACGAAATCGAGGCGCTGCGCCAGGCAGGCAGCAGGCGCCAGTATATGGGCTGAAGTCAAAGAGGAGGATCATCGTGGCATTAAATGAAAAACAAGCTGCCTGCGTAGGTGTTGTGGAGTCCATCCAGGATCACCTGCCGGCGCTATACTTTGTATTCAGCCGGGGACGCACCGAAATGCTGGCCGAGGAACTAAGCCGGGAGTGGGATTTTCTGCTGCCCAAAGAAAGAGAGCGGGTTACCGAGGTAATCGAAAAAGCCGAAGCGCAAAACCCCGGCTTATTCGGGGGCCGGCGCAAACACCTGCGCCGCCAACTGCTGCAGGGCATCGGGTACCACCATGCCGGGCTGTCCCCGGCGCTTAAGGAACTGGTGGAAAACCTATACGAAGCCCGGCTGATTTTTGTGAACTTCTGCACTGAAACATTCGCGGTGGGCATCAACTTTCCCGCTGCTAGCACGGTGTTCGACGCCACCCGCAAATGGGACGGGCGCAACCACCGAATTTTGCTGAACCGGGAATTCTTCCAGATGGCCGGCCGGGCCGGTCGGCGCGGCTTCGACAAAGAGGGCCACGTTTACGTGCGCATCGACGAAAAATATCCGGAGCAAACCGGCTTTTTTGACGAAAGCCAGGTCGAGCCGGTGCGGGGCCGGCTAATTATATCGCCCAATACCGTACTCAGCCTGCTGCACTATAAAACCGACGAAGAAATCGAGCGGTTCCTGTCCCAGAACCTGGCGGTGTACCAAAACAGCCGCGAAGCCCGTAATGTAAACGAGGAACTGGAGACGGTAGACCAGGCCATTTACTCGCTGCGCCAGGCTTTTTGCGAGGAGAAGGACGGGCCCACCTGCCCCATGCTGCGCGAAAAGCTAAAAAAAGAACTAAAACGCCTGCGCAACCGGCGCAACCGCAAAAAGGCCGACCAGCAGGGCCGCGTCGCCCAAATTAAATCCATCCTGGCCCGGCCCGGCAAAGGCTGTCTGCACGACGCCTGCCGGGACGCCCACGACGAAATCACCGCGCTGGTGGAGCGCAAAAAAGAACTGGTTCGGCGCAACCGGTACCTCAAACAACACGAGGCCGACTACCACCGCGATTTCGACCAGATGTGCGCGCTGCTGGAAAAACTGGGCTTCATCCAAGGCAAAACCCTGCTGCCCCGGGGCCTGTTCGCGCTGAACATTCACGTGCAAGAAATCCTGGTCACCGAACTGGTCTTTTCCGGCATCCTGCGCGACGGCCCGCCCGCCGAGGCCGCCTCCATCCTGGCCGGCATCGACTACCAGCCCGGCCGGGACGAAGTAGTGCTAGGCGGGGAATACCCGATGGAACAGGTCACCGAACTGCGCACCCAGCTCATGAATTACGGCGTACCCGAGCATCTGTGCGCCTGGACCCCGGTACCCGGCCCGCTGGCCGAAGCCTGGTACAAAGGCGCCACCTTCGAGGAATTACAGAAAATGTGCAACCTCCAAGAGGGCGACATCTTTTCCAGTATCCGCCGCGAAATCGACATCCTGCGCCAAATCGAACGCGCCGCCGGCGAAGACCGTGAACTACGCCAAGCCATGAACGACATCCGCACCACCATCGACCGCGACGAGATGGCGGTTTTGATCTAACCCCTTTGGTGCCAGGTGTTGCAAGTTGGATTTGTTGCAAGTTGCTGGAAAATAATGTAATGGGCCAGACAAGGCCAGACAAGGGGACAGGGACCTGTCTGGTCAAGACCAGACAGGTCCCTGTCCCCTTGTCTGGCCTTAAGAAAACGGTGCTTAATAAAAAATTACAGGTGTTTAGCAATGATTAATGAAATAGAATTAATAGCGGTTATCATCGCAGGCCGCAGCAATTGTTACATCAAAAAAAGCTCGGTTTACAACCCATACGTTAAATCCACCCTTTATGACTGGGAATTTACGCTGCAACAGGGAGACTATTTGTTTACCGATGCTTACCGGGGCTTTAACCCTTACAGTGGTGTAGAGTACGTCTATTACCAGGGGGCGGCGGATTCAGCGACGCCTATATGGTACTGCGACTACGTTGGTTACGTGGCCGATTTACCGGAAGTAATCCCGGGTGAAGTGTACCAATTTCTAAAAGAATCCCGGGGAGCGCACCTGGGACAATGCCAGGGCAATCTGCTAACCGATTACGAATACAGCAACGGCGCCTGGCATTATGAAAACCGTTTTACCGGTGACCTGCAGTCTTTACTGCAAGTAGAAAACTTTTTCTACAACAACCAGTTAGTCGCCCGGCAGATGTCTGGTGCCAGGTGTTGCAAGTTGAGTTTGTTGCAAGTTGCTGGGAAATAATGTAATGGGCCAGACAAGGGGACAGGGACCTGTCTGGTCAAGACCAGACAGGTCCCTGTCCCCTTGTCTGGC